>NZ_JANZXB010000004.1 GCF_025371035.1 Sphingomonas sp. LC-1
CATTCTTGTTGACGAACACGATGCCGCTCAGCACCCGCTGGTCATCCACGCGCGGCTTACCATGGCTCTTGGGAAAGAACGGTCGCAGCCGCTCCATCTGCTCATCCGTCAGCCAAAACAGGTCGCTCATTCCAGTCTCCTTGCGGAGCCTGAATCAGATCGCGATGCTCACATCAATAGGTCCTGACCCTAGAACCCTTCCGGCAGATCGATGTCGCCCACCACCTGCTGATAGCAGCGCACCGCATAGCGATCGGTCATCCCCGCGATAAAATCCGCGACATGCCGACTCCGCGCCGGTTCTTCATTCGGCAATCGTTCGCGCCATTCCTCGGGCAGCTGCGCCGGGTCGGCGCGATAGGCGGCGAACAGGCCTTGCACGATGCCGTGCGCCGCATCCGCCGCCGCCAGCTGGCGTGGGTGGTGGTAGAGATTGGCGTACATGAACCGCTTCAGGTCGCGCTCCTCGACCCGCATCGCGTCGGAGAAGCCGACCAGCGCACGGCCCGCCGCACGAACATCGGCGACATCCCCCACCCCGCTATCCGCGATTCGGCGGCGGGTTTCGGCGACCAGGTCGTTGACCATCACCCCGATCTGCGACCGGATGAGTTCACTCGCCAGCCTTTTGGGTGCGACGTCGGGGAATTGCGCCCGCGCCGCGTCCCATCCGCGCGCCACCAACGGCACGCCGAGCAGCTGGTCGAGCGTCAGCAGCCCGGCGCGCAAGCCGTCATCGATATCGTGATTGTCATAGGCGATATCGTCCGCCAGCGCGGCGACCTGCGCCTCCAGCGAGGCATGGCTTTCCAGATCGAGCGGAAATCCCGCATCGGCCTCTCGCAACGCCCAGCCGGGATGGCGGACCGGTCCGTTATGTTTGGCCAGCCCCTCCAGCGTTTCCCAGGTCAGGTTCAGCCCATCCCATCGCGGATAGGGGCGTTCGATCTCGGTCAGGGTGCGCAGCGTATGGCCGTTATGATCGAACCCGCCATGATCGGCCAGCGCCGCCTTCAGCGCATCCTCACCCGCATGGCCGAACGGCGGATGGCCGATGTCGTGCGCCAGGCATAACGCCTCGGTCAGGTCCTCGTTCAGCCCCAATGTCCGCGCGATCGTTCGCCCGATCTGCGCCACCTCCAGGCTGTGGGTCAGGCGGACACGGAAATGATCGCCATCGGGCGCCATGAAAACCTGGGTCTTGTGCCGCAGGCGCCGAAAGCTGATCGAATGGATGATCCGATCGCGGTCACGCTGGAACGCGTCGCGCGGACCCCGTTCCAGCCCTTGCGCCTCGCCATGGCGACGCCCCCGGCTCTGGTCGGGATAGGATGCCCAGGGGGCGAAAAGGCTCATCGACACAAGCTTATTTCGAATCGAGCCGCGTCACCGCCTGCCCTGCCTCGCTGGTGACCGGGAAAGCCGATACGCCCTTTTTCGCCAATTGATTGACGAAGGCGCGCGCTTCCTCATCGGTCTTGAACGGGCCGGTCAGCACGCGGTGGGTGGCGCGCAGCGGGGTCTTGTAACCTTGTCGTCCCGCAAAAACGGCGGGTGCCTTCGCCCTGGTCGCGGCCCAAGCCTTTGGCAGATCATCCTCGTTTGCACCGCCCGCAACCTGTACCCAGATGCGTTCGGGGTTGGACCGGGCGCGGCGCTTCTCCTCCGCCTCGGCCTTGTCGGCGAGCGCCTTCTTGGCCGCTTCGGCCTTTTTGGCGGCAAGTGCTTTCCTGTCCGCGGCCGCCTTGGCCGCAGCAGCCTTCCGCTCGGCAGCGGTCGGCGTATGCGGGGCCGAGTCGATGGTCTCGGCGGCTTTTTTGCGCGCATCCTCGTCACGCTCGGCCTTGGCACGCGCTTCGGCCAGGACGCGCTGGGTGCCGCTGTTCGCGGGCGTATTGG
Organism: Sphingomonas sp. LC-1; assembly: GCF_025371035.1. Classification (GTDB taxonomy): domain Bacteria; phylum Pseudomonadota; class Alphaproteobacteria; order Sphingomonadales; family Sphingomonadaceae; genus Sphingomonas; species Sphingomonas sanguinis_E. Next base: position 1,900 of record NZ_JANZXB010000004.1, read on the forward strand.
CGGCGAGCGCGACCGGGCGTTCGGGTCCATCAACGCCCAGTTCGGACGCCGGAATGGAGAGATTGGCGACGATCCGCGCCAGCACCGAATCCTCACGCACGGCGCGCGCGGCGGCCAGCGAGGGGCGGCGCGTGGCGGTTCGCGTAGGACGCGGAGCCGGCGTAACGCTTCTTTCCGGCGGGGCGGACGCGAGGGCAACCGGTGCCGGCGTGGCGGGGGCCGTGTCCGCCGTGCGAACCGGAGCAGGAGCCAGTGCAGGAGCTGGGGCCGGGGTCGCAGGAAGCGGCTGAACCATGGCGGTGGCGCTGCTCGGTGCCGGGACCGGCGTCGGCTGCACGGCCGGTAGCGGCTCGATGGGCTGACGCGGCGGCGTATTCGCGGCGATGGCAACCGGCGCACGGCTTTCGGCGGGGCTCACCGCGCCGAAATTGCCGGACGAGGTCGGGCTGGCGCCTGGCAGAGGCTGGACCGTTGGAATCGGCGTGGCCGCCGCGACGACGCGTTGCTCGGGCGGGGTCGCCGGGATCGCTTGCGCCGGGACGGGCACCGCAGTCGGAACGGGCGTCATCGGCTGCGGAACCGCCGCCGCAAGGGCAGCGCCACGATTGTCGCGCGACGATCGTCCACCGCGCCGCCGTTCTTCGCGCCTCGTCACCGGGGCCGCCGCGACCGGCGTCGTCACCCTTGCCGACGCCAGCGCGACCGGGGCCTCGGGGGCCAGCGCGGGCAGATTGGGCGCCAGTCGCGCATCGGCCAGACGCTCGGGCGTGGCGCGCGTCTCGCCGAAATGGACCGCAAAGGCGCGGTCCACCGCAGGCAGGGTCGGCAGGCGCTGGAAAAAGGGTTGCAGCCCCTGCGCCAGTTGCGGGGGCATCATCGTGCTCGCGATCCGTGTCGCTTCTGGCAGGTCGCCAGCCATGGCGAGGATGAACGCCCGCGCGCGCCATGCCGCACGGTCCGTCTTGCGCAGCAGCGGATCGAGCTGTTCCAGCGCCTGCTCGCGCTGTCCCGAGATACCCAGCGACAAGGCGTAGCGGCGGATCACCTCGTCGCTCGCGCCATTGGCCAGTGCCAGCCGATAATCGCGCTGCGCCCGCGCCTGATCGCCGATCAGGTCATAGGCCAAACCACGATCGGCGGCAAAACGGGCCGCGGGCAGGCCTGCCGCCTCGGCCTGCGTGAAATAGCGAAGCGCCTCGCCCGGGCGTTCGGATCGCACCAGGATCGACGCCATGCCCGCCTTGATCCGCGGATCGCGCGCGTCGACCTTTTCCGCTCGAGCCAGAAGCGACGCCGCACCGGACAGGTCGTCCAGCTTGATCGACAGATCGGCCGCCTCGACCAGCGCATCGACGTTCCGGGGATTTTGCGCCACGCGGCGCATCACGTCCCCCAGGCGATCGGCATCGGTGGTGCCGGGAAGCGGCTGTACCACTTCCTGTGCGGACAATGGCACCGGCGAAACCGCGAGCGCCAGGACGAGCGCCAACGAGGCGCGGGGAAGAAATGCGAACGTCATGAGACCATGTTCCATAAAGCGCGTTTCGGCGCGCGCGGCAATGCCCATCGCACAGCTTGCGCGCCCGAGTGCACCGGGCGGTCGACCAACAGGCGGAGCGAAGCTTGGCGGTTGGCGGACCTGGCATTGGGGCCAAGCCGATGGCGGTGTGGGGACCGTGCGGCTGGGGACATGCCTCCGCCAGGATTTTACCCTACGACCTCCCCTTGCGAGGATCGTTGCAAAACGCGCTACGCAATCGCCGGATGGGCCAGCATCGGGTTGGAGAAGCGCTGCCAGCTTGTGTCGATCGGTGCGTGACGGGCCTTCGGCCTATGCCGGGGTAATGCAGGACGAACCGATGCCCGCAACGCTCTCCTGCGAGGGAGGGAACGGGAGGCCGCTCCGCCGGAATGTCGATACGGCGCAGGGATACCATCCCCCCCAAAAGCACGAAGGGCCCGCGCAACCCTATGGCGCAGGCCCTTCGCTGTTATGCCCGGTCCGCCCTTCCGAACGGATCGGGCGACACCTTACTGGTTGTTCTGGCGATGCAGGAAGCGCGGAATGTCGAGCGACGAGTCCGATCCGCCCTGGCCATTCTCATCGCGTTGCGCGCCACGGGCGGCGTTCGACATACGCTCGAACAAGGTGCCGCCCAGCTTCACGCGAGGCGCGGGCTGCGCCGGAACCTCGCCCGCTTCGCTGCCCGGAGCCAGCCAGCGACGACGCGCCTCTTCGCTGCCGGGGGCGGGCTCGACTGCCGCCTGGGTCGGTGCGGGCTGTGCCGGGGCAGCGGCGCTGGGGACGATCGTGTCGGTCCCCAGAACCAGTTCGTCGTCCTGGGACGGAGCGACGGGCGCAGGCTTGGGAGCGGAACTGCCGAGCGTCGACGCCGCCGGGGCGACGGGCGGCACCGGAGCCGGGGCGGGCGTCGGCGCGGCAGCCGCCGGCTGCGCGACCGGAGCAGGTGCCGGCGTCGGGGCGGAAGACGTCGTGGCCGCCGGCTCGCTCGGACGATAGCTGGGGGTTTCGTCGGCCTTGCGCGCCATGCCGCCCATGCTGAAGCTGCTGCGCTGCGCCTCGGTCGGCGCCGCCGCACCCGGCTTCACATCGGCGTCGATGCCGGTGGCGACTACCGACACGCGGATGCGGCCTTCCAGTTCGGGATTGAAGGCCGAACCCCAGATGATGTTCGCATCCGGATCGACCAGCTCGCGAATGTGGTTCGCCGCCTCGTCCACCTCCAGCAGGCGCATGTCGTCGCCGCCGGTGATCGAGATGATGACGCCCTTGGCCCCCTGCATCGACACGCCGTCGAGCAACGGGTTGGCGATCGCCTTCTGCGCCGCCTCGATCGCGCGATTGTCGCCGGTGGCTTCACCGGTGCCCATCATCGCCTTGCCCATCTCCTGCATCACCGAGCGGACGTCGGCGAAGTCGAGGTTGATGAGGCCCGGCATGACCATCAGGTCGGTGATGCCGCGCACGCCCTGCTGCAGCACCTCGTCCGCCATCGAGAACGCTTCCTTGAAGGTCGTGTTCGCATTGGCGATCAGGAAGAGATTCTGGTTGGGGATGACGATCAGCGTATCGACGTACTTCTGCAGCTCCTCGATGCCGCCGTCCGCCGACTTGGCGCGACGATTGCCCTCGAAGGCGAAGGGCTTGGTCACCACGCCCACGGTCAGGATGCCCATGTCGCGCGCCGCCTTGGCGATGACCGGGGCCGCGCCGGTGCCGGTGCCGCCGCCCATGCCCGCCGCGATGAAGCACATATGGCTTCCCTCAAGCAGCTTCGACAGATCCTCGATCGTCTCCTCGGCGGCCGCACGACCGATTTCGGGGCGGCTGCCCGCGCCCAGGCCCTGGGTGATCTTGGCACCCAGCTGGATACGCTGCGGCGCGATCGACTGCTTCAACGCCTGCGCGTCGGTGTTGGCGACGAGGAAATCCACGCCCTGCACCTCGGCGCGCATCATGTTCGCGATCGCGTTGCCGCCGGCACCGCCGACACCGATCACCGCGATGCGCGGCGTCAGTTCGTCGACCTCGGGTGCGATGAATTCGATGCTCATCCCAATATTACTCCGCCGTTCCTGGTCGATACGCTAAGACCAGGCCCCTGAATGATCGTTAGTGCACCAGAGGACTGCCCGGTGCCAACATAAAACCGTCCAACTTGGAAGGCTTTTCCTTAATAATTTGCCTTAGCCGCCTGAATCAGCCGCCGAAACAGCCCCATACCACTCGGCCGGTGAACGGTCTGGTTGGTGGGAGCGATGCTGCGCAGGTCGATCGGGTCGGTCGCGGCGTAGAATGCCAGTCCAGCGAGCGTCGCGAAAGCCGGTCCGCCATGCGCATCGGGCAGGCCGGACAATCCGCGCGGTCGCCCGATCCGAACCGAACGGCCCAGCGCCTGTTGCGCATAATCGGCAATGCCCTTCAACTCCGCGCCGCCCCCGGTCAGCACCACCTGGCGGCCCACCGGCCCTTCGAACTTCAGATGCTGGAGCGCCTTGCGAATCTCGCCCATCTGATGCTCCAGCCGCTGGCGGATCACGCCGATCAGCTGCGCCTTGGTGATCTGCATCGTATCGCCGCCGTCCTCGGCGGAGATCGGCGTCACCTGGATCATATCGTGATTGTCGCGCGGGGAGGCGTTGGCCGAGCCGTGGAAGCACTTCATCCGCTCGGCCATCTGGCGCCGCGTGCCGAAGGCGGAAGCGACATCGTCGGTAATATCCGCCGCCCCCATGGGCAGCGAACACAGCCCGACCAGCATTCCCCCGGCGAACAGCGAGACGTTGGTGATCCCCGCCCCCATCTCGACCAGCGCGACGCCCAATTCACGCTCTTCATCGGACAGACAGGCCAGACCCGTCGCGACCGGCGCTGCGATGATCGACTTCACCTCCAGATGCGCCGAGCGGACGCACAGATCGAGGTTGCGCACCGGCGATCCGTCGGCGGCAACGACATGGATATGCACGCCCAGCCGGTCGGCGTGGAGGCCCAGCGGCTTCTTCACGCCGGTCAGCCCGTCGAGCGTATAGAGCGCGGGCTGCGCGTGCAGCACCATCCGCCCCTGCGGATCGATCGAGTTGCGCCCGGCAGCCAGCAGCGCGTCGATATCGCCCTGTTCGACCTGATGGCCGCCCAGCTCGAACTCGACCTCCGCGACGTCGGACACCAGGCCCCCGGCCGAGAAGCCGACCCAGACATTCTCGATGTTCAGCCCGGCGATCCGTTCGGCCTGTTCGACCGCTTCGCGCACCGCGGCTTCGGTCGCGCCCATATCGGCGATATAGCCACGCTTGACGCCCCGGCTCTCGCGCTGACCGGTGCCCAGCACGATCAGTTCGCCGCCATCCCCCTTGCGGGCGATCAGCGCGGATACCTTGGACGATCCGATGTCCAGGGCGGTGATCAGCCCTTCGGGCGCAATTTTCGCCATGGTCCCGTTACCCCTGTGATTCCCCCGTGCCGGACGCACCTTCGGCGTCGCCCTCCGGCACGGTGCCTCCCTTGGCCGATCCCCCGGCCTGCGCCGGTTCGGCCAGTGCATGGTTCTGATTCAAACCGGGCTTTCGCGCAACCAGCTTCGTGGGGTCGCGCATGTCGAACCGCAGCCAGCCCCGGCCGAGCAGCGGCCGCGATCCGTCCATCGCCGCGAAGCGCATGAGCGCCGCCCCCGCCCCGTCCTCAGGAAGCGCCAGCGTCTCGCCGCTGTCGAAGGTAAGGTCCCAACGGCGGTTGCCGATCCAGGTCGCGGCCTTCACGCGCGGCTTCAGAGCAGGTGCGGCGGACAGCAATGCCTGATAGGCCGGTTCCTGCAAATTGGCGCCCGGCCCGATGACCAGCGGCAGGTCGGGCATCGCTTCTGGCTGGACCGGCTCCAGCAGCACACCGCCTGCGTCGATCAGCGTCAGCTGGCCGTTATCCTGCCACACCGCCGCCGGGCTGCGCTCCTCGATGTCGACGAGCAGCGTGTCGGGCAAGCGGCGCGAGACATGCGCGTCCTTGATCCAGCCATAGCGAAGCAGCTTGGCGCGGACATCTTCCAAGTTGACCAGCGGCATCGCCCGGCTCTGCTGGTCGAGCGCGACGGCATAGACGGTCATCCGGTCCATGCGTTTCAGGCCGGTGACCTCGATCTGCTGGACGCGGAACCCGGCATGGCCCGCCTGCTCGGCGATCGCGGTGCCGATCATGCCCGGCACGCCGATATAGGTCGCCACCGCCAGAGCCGCCGCGCCCGCACCGCCCAGGATCGACCAGGTGACCGCCTTCTTGATCGTCTCCTCGCTGACCGGCAGGCGACCGAGCAGCCGCTGCGCCAGCGTCTCGCGACGCACCGGCTGACGCCGACGCGGCACGGGACGGCGGGGCGATGGCCCGCGCTTGATCGTACGGCTCATCCCGCCTGGTCCTTGTACCAGGCCACCGCCTCATCGACGATCGCCTGGACCAGCGTGTCGTAATCCATGCCGACATGGCGGCCCTGCTCGGGCACCAGGCTGAGCTGCGTCATGCCCGGCTGGGTGTTCACTTCCAGCAGGAACAGCCCGTCGACCCCGCGTTCATCGTCCCAGCGGAAATCGGAACGCGACGCACCCCGGCAACCCAGGATACGGTGCGCCTCCAGCGCCAGCGACTTGCACGCCTCGGCGATCTCGTCCGGAATCTGCGCGGGGCAGACATGCTCGGTCAGGCCATCGGTATATTTGGCGTCGAAATCATACCAGCCATTCTTGGGCTTCAGCTCGGTCACGCCCAGAGCACGGCCGCCCAGAACGGCGGTCGTCAGTTCACGGCCGCGGATATAGGGCTCGGCCAGCAATTCCTCGAACTCGCCCCACGGACCTGCCGCATCGCGCGCGATCGGGCTGCCATGGTTGCTGGTGTCGGTGACGATCGCGACGCCGACCGACGAGCCTTCATTGACCGGCTTTAGCACATAGGGCCGCGGCAGCGGATCACCGGCGAACAAATCCTCCGACTTCACGATCCGGCCGCCGGGCATGGGAATGCCGTGCGGGACCAGCGCCTGCTTGGTCAGTACCTTGTCGATCGCGATGACCGAGGTGGCGAGACCTGAATGGGTGTATGGAATGCCCATCAGGTCGAGCATCCCCTGCACCGTGCCGTCCTCGCCGGGCGAGCCGTGGAGCGCGTTGAAGACGATGTCAGGCTGAGCCTCGACCAGTTTCGCCGCGACGTCGCGGTCCATGTCGATCCGGGTGACGCGGTGGCCGTTCCGCTCCAGCGCATCGGCGACGCCCGCGCCCGACATCAGCGACACCGGCCGCTCCGCCGACCAGCCGCCCATCAGAACCGCGATATGGAGATGATCGGTCACTTCGCGATTCCCACTCTTTGAATTTCCCATTCGAGCGTCACGCCCGACTGCGCCTTGACCTTGGCTCGGACGTCCTCGCCCAGCGCCTCGATCTCCGCCGCCGTGGCATTGCCGAGGTTGAGCAGGAAGTTGCAGTGTTTCTCCGACACCTGCGCATCGCCCAGCGTCAGCCCGCGACACCCCGCCGCATCGACCAGCGCCCAGGCCTTGTGCCCCTCCGGATTCTTGAAGGTCGATCCGCCGGTCTTCGACCGCAGAGGCTGCGACGCTTCGCGCGCAGCGGCGATGCGGTCCATCTCGGCCTGAATGGCTTGCGGTTCGGCCGCGTGCCCCCGGAACGTCGCCTCGACCACCACCGTGCCGTCGGTCAGGTTGGAGTGGCGATAGGTATAGCCCAGGTCGGCGGCGCCCAGCGTCTCGACCGTGCCGTCCCGGCGGACGACGGTGGCGGAGACCAGCACATCGGCCACCTCGCGCCCATAGGCCCCGCCGTTCATCCGCACGAAGCCGCCGACCGTGCCGGGGATCGAACGCAGGAATTCCAGCCCGCCAATGCCCGCATCGCGGGCGTTGGACGAGACGAGGATGCCCGATGTGCCTCCGCCGCAGGTGACGAGGTGCCCCTCCTCCGCCCGCGCATAGGAAAAGGGCTTGCCCAGCCGCACCACCACGCCCGGCACGCCGCCGTCACGCACGATCAAGTTGGAGCCGAGGCCCAGGGCCATCACCGGCACATCCGATGCCAGCTCGCGCAGAAAGGCCGACACGTCTTCGACGCTCTTCGGCTCCAGTAGATATTCGGCCGGTCCGCCCGCCTTGAACCACACCAGCGGCGCCAAGGGTGCGCTGGGGGTCAATCGGCCGGCGGTGTCGGGCAGGGTCATCGACGCGCCTCGACCGCTGCCGCGAGGCCCGCCGCCCATTTGGTGATGTCGCCTGCCCCCAGGCAGACGATCATATCGTCCGCACGGATCGAACCTGCCAGTTCTTCGGCCAGTGCATCGGCATCAGCGACGGTCGCGGTCGAGCGATGCCCGCGCCGCTTCAGCCCCTCGACCAGCGCCTGCGCATCGACGCCCTCGATCGGCTGCTCGCCCGCCGCATAGACTGGGGTTACCAGCACGCGGTCGGCGTCGTTGAAGGCGGTCTGGAACTCCTCCATCAAATTGCCGAGCCGGGTGAAGCGGTGCGGCTGCACCACCGCGATCACGCGACCCCGCGCGCCTTCCCGCGCGGCGGCCAGCACCGCACGAATCTCGACCGGGTGATGGCCGTAATCGTCGATCACGATCGCCGTGCCGCCGTCCACCGCGATCTCGCCGACCTTGGTGAAGCGGCGCTTCACGCCACCGAACTGGCCGAAGCCCTGCTGAATGGTCGCGTCCTCGATGCCCAGTTCCAGCGCGACGCCGATCGCCGCCAGCGCATTCTGGACATTGTGCCGGCCGGGCATGGGCAGCTCGATCCCCTCGATCGAGCGGCTGGAGCCATCGCGGTTGCGGATGATCGCCTCGAACCGGTTACCGCCGGGGATGGGCGTGACGTTGACGCCACGCACGTCCGCCTGGGCTGAGAAACCATAGGTCACGACACGCCGGTCGCGGACGCGCGGCAGGATGTTCTGGACCTCCGGGTGGTCGAGGCACAGCAGGGCCGCGCCGTAGAAGGGCACATTCTCGACGAACTCGACGAACGCGTCCTTCACCCGGTCGAACGAGCCATAATGGTCGAGATGCTCGGGATCAATATTGGTCACCACCGCGATCGTGCCGTCCAGCCGCAGGAAGCTGCCGTCGCTCTCGTCGGCCTCGACCACCATCCAGTCGCTGGCGCCCAGACGCGCGTTCGAGCCATAGCTGTTGATGATGCCGCCATTGATGACGGTCGGGTCCACCCCACCCGCATCCAGCAGCGCGGCGACCATCGAGGTCGTCGTCGTCTTGCCATGCGTCCCCGCCACCGCGACGGTGGACTTCAGCCGCATCAGCTCGGCCAGCATCTCGGCGCGGCGCACCACGGGGATGCGGCGTTCCAGCGCGGCTTCGACTTCGGGGTTGGAGCGGGTGATCGCGGTCGAGGTGACGACGACGGCCGCATCGCCCAAATTATCGGCCGCGTGCCCGATCGCGACCGCAATGCCCTTATCGCGCAGCCCCTGCACGACATAGCCCTCGGCCACGTCGGAGCCCTGCACGCGGTAGCCGAGATTCTTCATCACTTCGGCAATGCCCGACATGCCGATGCCGCCGATACCGACGAAATGGATCGTGCCGATGTCCGTCGCGACGCCCTTCATGCGCCCATCCCCGCCAAATTCCCTGTCCTTTGCGATTTGCCCACCGGCAAGACCATGCGCGGTGCGTCGAGGCTTTCGACCAGATCGGCGAGATCGCTCGCCGCTTGCGGTCGGCCACAGCCGCGCGCGCGACCCGCCGCATTCTCCAGCGCCGCCGGGTCGAGGCCCAGCTTCTGCATCTGCTTGGCCAGTTCGACCGGCGTGAAATCTTTCTGCGCGATGGTGCGCGCACCGCCCGCCTTGGTCATCTCGCGTGCGTTCACCGTCTGGTGATCGTCGGTCGCACTCGGCAGGGGCACTAGGATCGCTGGCCGCCCCGCCACGGTCAGCTCGGCCAGCGTCGAGGCCCCTGCCCGCGCGATGACCAGATGCGCCCAGGCCAGTTGCTCGGGCAGGTCGGGCAGATAGGTAGCGAGTTCGGCCGGAATCTCATGCTCGGCATATTTCGCGCGGACTTCGTCGATATCCTCGATCCGCGCCTGATGCGTCACCTGCAACCGCCGCCGGAATGTGACGGGAAGCATGGCGAGGCCATCGGGCACCACCTTGGACAGGATGCTCGCCCCCTGGCTGCCGCCGGTGACGAGGACGCGGAAGATGCCGTCCTCCTCCAGCAGCGGATAGGGCCGCGACCGCAGTGCGAGCACTTGATCGCGCACCGGATTGCCGACCAGCCGGGTCTTGTCCGAATGCTTGGCGCTCAGCCGCTGCGTATCCTCATAGGACAGCGCGATCGCATCGACCTTGCCCGCGACCAGCCGGTTGACCCGCCCCAGCACCGCATTCTGCTCATGGATCGCGGTCGGGATCCCCTCAGCGAACGCCGCGAGAAGGGCCGGCATTGCGGGGTAGCCGCCAAAGCCGATCACCGCCGCCGGGCGGAAAGTCTTGTACAGCTCGCGCGCCATCGCGCGGCCGCGCCACATCTCGCGCAGCGCTTTGCCCCAGCCGACGGGACCGCCGGCGAAGCGCCCGGCGGGCAGGACATGGGTTTGAATATCCTCGAACAGCCCCGGGAAGCGCACGCCGCGCGCGTCCGACACCAGCGCCACTCGGTGGCCGCGCCGGGTCAGTTCGGCCGCCAGCGCGGCGGCGGGCACCATATGGCCGCCGGTACCCCCGGCGGCGAGGACGAAGTGACGGCTCATTGCCCGCTCCACCTGACAACATAGGGGCTGCGCGTCAGGAACGGGTTGCGCCGGGTGAATGCCAGCAACAACCCCATCCCGATCGACAGCGCGATCATCGACGAGCCGCCATAGCTGATGAACGGCAGGGTCATCCCCTTGGACGGGGCCAGCCCCGTGTTCACCGCCATCGAAATCAGCGCCTGCGCACCGAACTGCACCGCCAGCCCGGAGGCGGCGTAGAGCTTGAACTCGTCCTGTTCGTCAAGCAGCTTCACGAACACCCGCACCACGATCGCCAGGAAGACGAGCGCGATGATCGAACAGGCGATCAGGCCGAACTCCTCGCCGATCACCGAAAAGATATAGTCGGTATGCGCCTCCGGCAGGCCGAACTTGGCCGAGCCCCCGCCCGGCCCCGTGCCGGTCCAGCCGCCCGCCGTCAGCGTGTTGTGCGCGGCATTGACCTGAAAATGGTCGGCCGCCCCCTCGCCATCGACATCGGGAAACAGGAAGGCGTTGATGCGGCTGCGCGCGACGCCATAGAACATATAGGCGGTGACCAGCCCGATCGGTGCCAGCGATCCGATCGCCAGCATTACCTTGAGCGGCGTGCCCGCGATCATCAACAGCGCGACCCAGACCAGGCAGAAGACGATCGTCTGGCCGAAATCGGGTTGCAGCATCAACAGCCCGGCGACCATCCCGGTCATCCCCATGGTGATGAGGGTCGCAGGCAGATCGCGCTCCTTGGCCTTGAGCGACAGGATCCATGCCGTCGTGACGATGAACATCGGCTTCAGGAATTCGGAAGGCTGGAACTGTGCGATGCCGAAGCCGATCCAGCGCCGCGCGCCGTTGATCTCGACGCCGATAAAGGGCGTGACCGCCAAGATCGCAATCAGGATGCCCGTCCCCAGCACCGCCATTCGTCGCGCGGTAACGACGGGCAGCATCGAGACGCCGAACAGCACGGGCAGCGAAACGCCGACCCACATCACCTGTCGCCAGAAATAGTAAAGCGGCGCGAATTTCCGGTGCTCGCCCGAATAGCGCATCGCGGTCGCGGGACTGGCGGCAGCGACCGCGATCAGGCCGATCGCGATCAGGAACAGGGTGAGCAGCAGGAGCACCCGGTCGATGTCCCAGAACCAGGTGCCCAGCGGCGACCGGTCGCCGCGGCCGCCGCGGCCCTTGATCGATCCGATCAAGCCGGGGCGCGGGGCGGTCTTGGCAACACGGTCCTTCACGCCAAAGCCTCCACCGCCGCGCGGAACGCGTCCCCGCGCGCTTCATAATCGCGGAACTGGTCGAAACTGGCGCAGGCAGGCGACAACAGCACCGTCTCGCCCGGCAGCGCCGCCGCCGCCGCATGGGCGACCGCCGCTTCCAGCGTACCGGACTGCTCGACCACCGGCACCTTGTCCTTCAACAGGTCGAAGAACAACGGCGCCGCCTCGCCGATGGTATAGGCCGCGACGACATGATCCAGATGGGCGGCGCAGGCGTCGAGATCATCGCCCTTGCGCTTGCCGCCGACGATCCAGTGAACGCGCGGAAAGGCCGCCAGCGCGGGCGCGGTGGATTCGGGATTGGTCGCCTTGGAGTCGTTGACGAAGGCCACGCCGTTGCGCGTCGCAACATGCTGCATCCGGTGCGGCAGGCTGGCATAGGTGCGCAGCCCCGCCTCGATCACATCCTCGGCGATGCCCAGGGCACGCGCGACCGCGATGGCGGCTCGCGCATTCTGGGCATTGTGCGGACCTTGCAGCGCGGGCCAGCGGCTCTGGTCGATGACGCCCGGCGCGATGGTGACGAGATCGTCGGTCCGTCCGGCAAGCCCTTGCGCGATGCTGGCCGAAGCCTCGTCGCCCGTGCCGACCACCGCGACATGCCCCGCCGACTGCATCGTGAACAGCCGCGCCTTGGACGCTGCGTAACCCGCAAAACTGTCATAGCGGTCGAGATGATCGGGCGTGATGTTGAGCAGCACCGCCACGTCGCAATCCAGGCTCCGGGTCAGGTCGATCTGATAGCTGGACAGCTCCAGCACATAGACGCTGCCTTGCGGCAGAGGCTCCTGCCCCAGGATCGGCAGGCCGATATTGCCGCCCATCAGGGTCGGTACGCCCGCCGTCTTCAGGATGTGATGGACCAGCGCGGTGGTGGTCGATTTACCGTTGGTGCCGGTGATGCCGACGACCTTGTGTGGCGGCAGATCGTGCCGAGCCTGGGCGAAGAGTTCGATGTCGCCGATTATCCGCACCCCCGCCGCACGCGCCGCAGCGGCCAGCGGATGGGTGTTGAGCGGCACGCCCGGGGATACGACCAGCGCATCGAAGCCTGACAGGTCGTCCAGCGGAGCAATGCTCAGCCGGTCATGGGCGGTAAAGGCCTCGCGCTTGGCGGGATCGCTGTCCCAGGCCACGACGCTCGCCCCGCCTTCCAGCAATGCCGAAACGGTCGCGGCGCCGGAGCGCGCCAGCCCCAGCACCGCGAAAGTCTTGCCCGCCCAGTCGTGCGAAACGATCATCGCAGCTTCAACGTCGACAGGCCCGCCAGCGCCAGCACGAAGGCGATGATCCAGAAACGGATCACGACCGTCGGCTCCGACCAGCCAAGCTGTTCGAAGTGATGGTGGATCGGTGCCATGCGGAACACGCGCTTGCCGGTCCGCTTATAGAAGAAGACCTGGATGATGACCGACATCGCCTCGACCACGAACAGGCCGCCGATGATGCCCAGCACGATTTCGTGATGCGCGACCACCGCGATGGTGCCGAGCGCGCCGCCCAGCGCCAGGCTGCCCGTGTCGCCCATGAACACCGCCGCCGGGGGCGCATTGAACCACAGGAAGGCGAGGCCTGCGCCGACCACCGCACCGCAAAAGATCGCCAGCTCGCCCGCGCCCGGCACATGCGGGATGCCCAGATAATCGGCGAACTTCACGTTACCCGCCAGATAGACGATGACCATGAAGGCGACGCTGGCGATGATGACCGGCATGGTCGCAAGCCCGTCCAGCCCGTCGGTCAGGTTCACCGCATTGCCGAACGCCACGATCGTGAAGGCGGCGAACAGCGGATAGACATAGCCGAGGTCGATATACATGCGCGAGGTGAAGGGCAGATAGAGGTGCGGCCCGTTCTGCCCCATGATGATCCATGCGGCGATCCCGGCGATGGCGAATTCCAGCAGCAGCCGCGTCCGCCCGGACACGCCCGCAGTCGAGGCTTTGCGCACCTTGTCATAATCGTCGAGGAACCCGATCGCCCCGAACCCCAGCGTCACGAACAGGCACGCCCAGACGAAGGGATTGAAGACGTTCATCCAGATCAGGATGGACAGCGTCATGCTGGTCAGGATCATCAGCCCGCCCATGGTGGGCGTGCCACGCTTGGCGAGGTGCGTCTGGGGCCCGTCCGCGCGGATCGGCTGCCCCTTGCCCTGGCGGACGCGCAGCCAGCCGATGAAGCGCGGCCCGATGATCAGGCCGATGAACAGCGCGGTCGCGACCGTCGCGCCGGTCCGGAACGACTGGTAACGGATGAGGTTGAGAAGCCCCGGAAACCCGAGATGCTCCGCGATCCAGTACAGCATCTAACTCACGCCCCGCCCGTTCGGATTTCGTCGCGCAGGGCGGCTACGACACGCGCCAACCCCACCCCGTTCGATCCCTTGATCAGCACCACGTCATCGGGTGCGACAATCGTGGCCAGCGCCTCGCGCGCGGCCTTCGCATCGGCCACATGGACGAAATCGACCCGCCCCTCAAGCGCAGCCGCCAGCGGCGTCATCGATTCACCGACCAGCAGCGCCTTTTCGACGCGCGCGGCCAGGATCGGCTCGGCCAAGCCCGCATGATAGTCGGCGGAATCCTCACCCAGCTCGCGCATTTCGCCCAGCACCGCGACATGGCGGCCTGGCTCCTCGGCCAGCACCGCCAGCGTTGCGCGCATGGAGGCGGGATTGGCATTGTAGCTTTCGTCGATGATGAGCGCGCCATTGCCCGCACGGAACCGCGCGCCGCGTCCGGGCAGGCCGCCCAGTTCGGCCAGCGCCAGCCCGGCAAGCCCCAGATCGCCGCCCGCCGCATCCACCGCCGCCAACACGGCCAGCGCGTTGGACACCCAATGGCGTCCCGGCTGCGACAGGGTGAAGTTCAACTCCCGTTCGCCCAGCCGCGCGGTGACGAAGCTGCCACCGGTCGGCCCGCGCATCGCCTCGACCGCGCGGACATCAGCCTCCGGCGTGAAGCCGAAGGTCACGATCCGCTCGGCATAGGGCCTGGCCGCCGCGATCAGCCGCTCGCGATGCGGGCTGTCATAGGGGATGATCGCGGTGCCGCCGGGCTCCAGCCCCCGAAAGATTTCGCCCTTGGCATCGGCGATGGCCGATTCATCGGGGAAGAATTCGGTATGCGCGGGGGCGATGGCGGTGACGATCGCGATATGCGGGCGGACCATCGCGGTGAGCGCGGTCAGTTCCCCCGCATGGTTCATCCCCATCTCGAACACGCCCGCGCGCATCTCGCGCGGCATCCGCGCCAGGCTTAGGGGCACGCCGGTATGGTTGTTGTAGCTCTTGACCGAGCGGTGCACCGCCCCGCGCCAGCCACGCTCCAGCGCGGCATAGAGCGCTTCCTTGGCGCTGGTCTTGCCGACCGATCCGGTGACGCCGATGATCGTCGCCGGCGTTCGCGCGCGCGACGCACGTCCCAGATCCTCCAATGCATGGAAACTGTCGGCGACGCGCACATGCGGGTGGTCGGTATCGGCGCTGACCAGCGCGCCCGTCGCCCCTTGCGCAAAAGCCTGATCGAGGAAGCGGTGGCCGTCGGTCGCCTCCCCCGACATCGCGACGAACAGGTCGCCCGGCCCCACTTCGCGGCTGTCGAAGGCGACGCCGGACACGGCGAAGCCATCCGAAGCGGTGCCGCCGGTCGCCTGCGCGATCTCCTGCGCGGTCCAAAGGCTCACTTGCCCTCCCCCTTCGAAGAGGCGCCATAATGGAGCGACAGCTTGGGGCGGACCCGCGCGGGCGTCTCCGACGGCGCGGTATCGCTGGTCTGGGCGGGGGGCGTCTTCGTCGTCGGCTTGGCCGTCATGCCGCGCACTCCCGCGCAACCGCCACATCGTCGAAGGGCAGGACGAGGTCGCCGATGATCTGCCCCTGCTCATGCCCCTTGCCCGCGATCAGGACGATGTCCTGCTCGCCCGCCTCGGTGATGGCGGCGGCGATGGCGTCGCGTCGGTCGCCGATCTCGATCGCACCGGTCGCGCCGCGCATGACCTGGGCACGGATGGCGGCGGGATCTTCTGTGCGGGGATTGTCATCGGTGACGATGACCCGGTCCGCGTGCATCGACGCGACCTGCCCCATCACCTCGCGCTTGCCCGGATCGCGGTCGCCGCCCGCACCCAGCACCACGATCAGCCGCCCGCCCGCATGGGGCTTGAGCGCGGCGATCGCAGCCTCGATCGCGTCGGGGGTATGCGCATAGTCGACATAGATGGGCGCGCCGCTCTTGGCGATGGCCGCCCGCTCCAGCCGCCCGCGCACCGGCTGCAACCGAGCGAGATCGGCGATGGTCTTCGCCACGTCGCCCCCGGTCGCGATGACCAACCCGGCGGAAACCAGGGCATTGGCCGCCTGATAGGCGCCGATCAGCGGCAACTGGACCTTGTGCACCGTCCCCTGCTCGTCCTCGATCACCAGACCCTGCCCCAGCAGCGTGGGATGCCGCTCGACCAGCTTCAGCGTCGAGCCCCGCTCGCCGACCGTGACCAGCCTGTTGCCGCGCGCCCGCGCCAGGTCGATGACCCGACCGCTCTGCACGTCATCGGCCCAGACGACCGCCGTCCCCTCGGGCGACAGCACTTCGGAGAACAGTCGCATCTTCGCGGTCAGATAGGCGCCCATATCGCCATGATAGTCGAGATGGTCGCGCGACAAATTGGTGAAGGCCGCCGCCGATACCGTCAGCCCTTCGGTGCGATATTGGGTCAGGCCATGGCTCGACGCCTCGAATGCCAGATGGGTCACCCCCTCGCGCGCCAGCCCGGCGACGTTCGACAGGAAGGTGACAACATCGGGCGTGGTCAGTCCGGTATAGGTCCGCTCATCCGCCGTGGTGACGCCCAGCGTCCCGATCGAGGCGGCGTGATGCCCCGCCATCCGCCAGAGCTGACGCGTCATCTCGACGGTCGAGGTCTTGCCGTTGGTCCCGGTCACCGCCACCGCCGTCGCCGGGAAGGGCGCGAAGAACGCCGCCGCCAGCCGGGCAAAGGCCGCACGCGGCTCGTCCGAGGCGATGTGGATCGCCCCCTCCACCGTCGCGCCGGGCCGCGCGACCACAGCCACCGCGCCGCTGCGCACCGCATCGGCGATGAAGTCCTCGCCATTCACCCGCGCACCCTGAAAGGCGCCGAAGATGGTGCCCGGCGCGACCTTGCGATGGTCGATCGCAAAACCGGAGACGAGGGCGTCGCCGCCCTCGCCCGTGATGCCATGGTCCAGTTGATTCAGCTTCATGCGGCCAGCCTCATCGCCCATCCGTCGGCGGCGCCTTGGGATCCTGCCACAGCGTGGGCAGAATGTCGGACACGTCCACATCCTTGTTGGCGTCGGGCACCACGCCCAGCATCGAGCCCACCCGAGCGATCGTCCGCCCGACCACCGGGGCGGCGTTCCAGGCTGCGGTCTTCCACCCGAACGTCTCCTTCGTACCCTTTGGCGAGTCGAGCATCGCCAGCACCACATAGCGCGGCGCATCCATGGGGAACGCCGCGGCAAAGGTAGCCACGTTGCGCGACCGATCATAGCCACCCGCGACCGCCGCCTCCGCGGTACCCGTCTTGCCTCCGACGCGATAGCCGGGCGCATCGCCCTTGCGACCCGTGCCGCGCATCACGATCAGACGCAACATCTGGCGCATCTTGTAGCTGGTCGCCTCGCTCAGCACCCGGCGTCCCGCGGCGCCGTGGCCAGCTTCGACCTTCAACAACGTCGCAGGCCGCCAGATGCCACCATTGACCAGCGCGGCATAGGCCGAGGCCAGGTGGAGCGGCGTCACCGCGATGCCATGGCCATAGGCCGTCGTCATCGTCGTGGTCCGCGCCCAATAGGTCGGCAGCAGCGGACGCCCCTTTTCGCGCAGTTCAATATCGGGCTTGGTATCGAAGCCCAACTTCCTGAACATCGCCTGCATCCTCTGCGGCCCGATCTCGTCGGCGACGCGCGCAGTGGCGATGTTGGACGAATAGATCAGCGTCTCAGCCATGTTCAGCCAACGCTTCGGATCGCCCGCCTCGTCATGGATGGTATAGCCGCCGACCTTGAGCGGATGGGTAGCGTCGAAGCGCCGCTGCATCGAGGTGACGACGCCATTCTCCATCGCGGTCGCCATGGTGATCGGCTTGAAGGTCGACCCCAGTTCGAACACGCTCTGCGTCGTGATGTTGCGCAGTTCGTCGGTGCCCGCCATGCCGACCCGGTTGGGGTTGAAGGTGGGCAGCGAGACCATCGCGATCACCTCGCCGGTGTGCACGTCCAGGATGATGCCGCCGCCGCCGCGCGCCGCGAAGGTGTTCATCGCGCGACCGAGTTCGCTCTCCAGCGCGGCCTGCGCGCGGGTGTCGATCGACAGGGCGACCGGCTTGCCCGCCTGTGTCGGGTTGAGCAGCCGCTCGTCGAGAACGCGCTCCATGCCGCTCATGCCGTGCCCATCGGTCGACAGGAAGCCCAGCGCATGCGCAGCGAGCGTGGATTGCGGATAGAGCCGCTGCGTCTCGCGGTCGAAGACCAAGCCCGGCTCGCCGATGGCATTGACCTGCTCGACCAGGGTCGGGCTGGCGCGGCGTTGCAGATAGACGAAATTGGCCTTGCGGGTCAGCTGGTTGTAGAACCAGGCCTGGTCCCCGCGATCGGGCATCAGCGCGGCGAGGCGCGCGGCGATGTCCATCGGATCGCCGATCAGCTTCTTGGGATGGACCGCGATGGTCCAGCTATCGATCGTGCGCGCGAGCGGCGCGCCGTTGCGATCGACGATGTCGCCGCGCGCGGCCAGCGTCGCGGTCCGCGCCGCCGCATCCGCCGGGCCGGCGAACACCGCCAGCAGCATCAGCCGCCCGATCACGACGACCACCGCCGCGCCGAACAGCATCATCAACATCATCAATCGCATATGCGTCGTCGCGACCAGCGCATGGCGCTGGCCGGCGGTACGCTGCGTTCCGGTGGGACGCGCGACGAGAACGCTCAATGCCGCCGCCGCGATTCGGACTTGGCCCCCTTCAGAATGTCGCCAAGCGTCGTGTCGGACAGAAGCTGACGGTCGAGCATGGCGACCGCCTGCGGACGCACCTTGGCCACGGCGGCGGCGGTGCGCACGGTCGCGATCGGGGCGGGCTTACCGGCCTTGGCCGCATCGCCGCGCGCTACGATGCGTTCGGCCACGGCCTTCACGACCTGCGGCTTGGGCAGATCGACCTTCGCCAACTGCACGACGGGGGCGGGTGCGGAGGGCTTGGTCGCAGCGGGGACGGCGGCCATCGCATCCGGCTGGGCGACCGGAACGGGCTGCGAGGGGACGAGCAAGGCGGTCTGGACGGCACCCGATTCCGGCCCGCGCGTCACGTCGAGCGAGGCGAGTTGCGCCTCGTCACCCACGAACTGCCCGGCGACCGGCGCGGTCAGCGCCAGCGTATCGCCGTTCCACTTTTCAAGCTGGACCAGATTGGCGCGCGTGTCGAACTCAGTCTCCAGCGCACGGATGTCACGCTCGGCGGTGCGGATACGGACGTTGACGTCGTCGAGCTTCTTGCGCTCCGCCGCCACCTGCAGGGACACCAGGTAAAAGCCCAGGACGACTGCCACGCAGCTCCCGAACCACCCGATCCCCTTCAACCGATACGCCGCCGTCATACGCCCAACTCCTGACCCAACTCGCCCCCCGGCGCCCGCCCCTGCCCCGCCGACCAGGCGGGGAATTCCGTTCGTGTCGCAAACCGCAACGTCGCGGACCGCGCGCGCGGATTGCGGGCCAGTTCGGCCTCGCCCGCGCGGATCGCCTTGCCGACGTTCGTGAAGCTCGGCGCACGCGTGGCCGCCTGCTCCGGCAGGTGGCGCGATCCGCCCGGCATCTGCCCGGCCCGCTCGCGGAAGAAGCGCTTGACCATGCGATCTTCCAAGCTGTGAAACGTCACCACCACCAGCCGCCCGCCCGGCTTCAACGCGCGCTCCGCCGCCGCCAGCCCATCGGCCAGTTCGTCCAGTTCGCGATTCACATGGATGCGGATCGCCTGGAAGGTCCGGGTCGCCGGGTCCTTCTTGTCATGCGGGCGATAGCCCAGCGCGCGGCGCACCACGGCGGCCAGTTCGCCGGTTCGGGTCAGCGGACGCGCGGCGACGATCGCCTGCGCCACCCGACGCGAGCGCGGCTCTTCGCCATAATGATACAGCACGTCGGCGATGGCGGCCTCATCGGCGGTGTTCAGAAAGTCCGCCGCCGATTCGCCTTCCTGCGCCATGCGCATGTCGAGCGGCCCGTCCCCCTGGAACGAAAAGCCGCGCTCGGCCTGATCGAGCTGCATCGAGGATACGCCGATGTCGAGCACGACACCGTCCACTGGCTCGGCCAATTCCTGATCCAGCCCCGAAAATTCGCGGTGGACCAGGGTCAGCATGGGCTCAGCCTTGACCAGCGCCTGGCCATTGGCGATCGCATCGGGATCGCGATCGAAGGCGATGACCTTTGCCCCGTTGGCGAGCATCGCACGCGTATAGCCGCCCGCGCCGAACGTGCCGTCGACATGCGTCTCGCCGGGCAGGATGGCGAGCGCGTCGAGGACTTCGTCGAGCAAGACGGGGATGTGCGGAGCGTCGTTGACGGCGGGGCTCACAGCGCGATCCCCTTTTCATGGCAATGGAAGCGCGCGGCCGAGATCATCTTCGGCGGCAGGCCCGGCGTGTCGACCAGCGTCTTGGGATCCCAGATTTCGATATAGTCGAACGTACCCCAGAAAAAGGCATGGCCCGCAATCCCGGCATGGAAACGGGGAAAGCCCGGCATGATGAAACGGCCCGACCCGTCAAAGGGCACCGCCTCGCCATTCGCCAGGTCGCGCTTGATATTATAGTCGATGCGCCCGTCCGGCCCACGCGACATCTCGGTCCGCGCGTCCAGTTCCTTCTTCAGCACGGCAACATAACCCGGATCATAAGCGATCAGACAACGCTCGGTTTCATGGACCGCGATGATGATGGTTCCGCCATCTTTTCCATCAGGGCGCGGCGCATTTTGAGCCAGCGTGGAGCGGAGCGCATTAGGGATGGCGACGCGGCCCTTGTCGTCGACAAGGCCAATGCCACTTCCCTGATACAAACCCCTTTCGGACACGCCAACCTCGCACATGGCGCGCATGCCCCACCGTTTCGGAACCCGACCCGAGCCGCATTCCGACCATTTCTGGATAACAGTGAGCCTGCCCCTCTGTTGGAAATGGGTCTACCTATAGCAGAACCGGGAGGCAACGGGATTTTTGGGGATAACCGGGGAAACTCCTCCCAAAACAAGGAATATGCGACGAACGGCTGGGCGATGAACGGGATGGGACGATCGAGGAAGTAACGGCAGAGTGGCCTGAATCAGCCTTTCAGGCACGATTTCCCCGATTTTCCCCACGCATTTCCGTGCCGATAAAAAAGACACACCGAGTGGCGGGAATTAACCGCGAAAGCGGAGTCGATCGGCGCAAATTGGGCGCGTCGGACAAGCGACTCCGACGAATAGGATTCGCGATTCCCATCGGCGCCCACTCGGGACCGCTGGCCAACGTCGGATGCGTCGATCAGCGTCCGGCGTCGGCGGAAGCCTGCGCGTTGACGGGTGCGGGGGCGACGCCGAGTTCGGCCAAGGGCTCGTTGCTCGGCGCATTGCCGTTGGTCATCGCCATATCGGCGACCATGTTGGACTGGGCCGCGCCGGCGGCGGCCACGGGCGGCTCGTCGCGATTGAGCGAACCCAGAATGGTGCTGGCGACCGCGATCAGCAGGATAACCGAAGCCAGGCCGATCATACCGACTTTCACGCGTTGCATGATATGATGATGGTCGGGTGATTTCATGTATGCGATGTTATTACCCTGTCCCCGGCATGCTGTCGACCTTCGGAAAAGGGCCTTTATTTACAGCCCCTTGTCCGCTCGCCACGCCGGATTGTGCAGCGTGGAGAGGTAGCGGAACCCCGTATCGCACAAAATGGTTGCGATACGCTTACCCGGTCCCAGCGTGCGCGCCAGCGCGACTGCGCCGGCCACGTTGATACCCGATGACAGCCCCAGGCACAGCCCCTCTTCGGTCAAAAGCCGCTGCACCCAGTGCCAGCCATCGGCGTCGGAAATGCGGAATTGGGTATCGACCGGCGCCCCTTCCAGATTGGCGGTGATCCGCCCCTGACCGATCCCCTCGGCGACCGACGACCCCTCGGACTTCAATTCGCCATGGGCATAATAATCGTACAGAGCCGCGCCATGCGGGTCGCTCAGTGCGATCGTCACCGATTCGTCATGCGCCTTCAGGCCCAGGCCAACACCGGCAAGGGTGCCACCCGTCCCCGCCGCGCAGGTGAAGCCGTCGATCCGGCCTTCCATCTGGTTCCAGATTTCCTCGGCGGTCCCGACGATATGCGCGCGGCGATTGGCGATATTGTCGAATTGGTTGGCCCAGATCGCATTGTCCGTCTCTTCCGCGATGCGGCGCGAGGTGTGGACGAAGTGACAGGGGCTCGAATAGGGCGCGGCGGGCACCAGCACCAGTTCGGCCCCCAGCGCGCGCAGCGTGTCCATCTTCTCGCGGCTCTGCGTCTCAGGCATCACGATGATGGTGCGATAGCCCTTGGCATTGGCGACCAGCGCCAGGCCGATACCGGTATTGCCCGCCGTCCCCTCGACAATGGTGCCGCCCGGCAGCAACTGCCCCCGTGCCTCGGCATCCTCGACGATGAACAGGGCGGCGCGATCCTTCACGCTGGCGCCGGGATTGGCAAATTCGCACTTGCCGTAAATGTCGCAGCCGGTGGCCTCGCTCGGCCCCTTAAGGCGAACGAGGGGGGTGTTGCCGATCAGGGCCAATGTGTCGGGGGTCACGTGCATATCCGCTAGATGGCCCCTGCCCCGCGACACGGCAAGCAAAGCCTTGCTTGGGGCCCCGCAAGCGCGAGGCATATCGAGGGCGAATGCTGGACATTCGGCACGGCGATGCATGTCGTGCTTGACGCCGGGTTGCTGCATTTGCGAAGTAGTTTCCCGCTATGAAAAGCCTCCTCCCCGTCTTCATCGCCGTACCGCTGCTCGCTTTGGCGGCATGCGACTCCAAGCCCAGCCAGCCCGAGGTCGTCGATACCAATCCCGACCCGATGGCCAACATCCTCGCCAACCGCGCGCCGGTGGAACTGCCCCCCGCGATCAAGGCGGACAAGAGCTTCCGCTGCAAGGACAACAGCCTCGTCTTCGTCACCTTCTTCCAGGGCGACAAGCAGGCCAATGTCCGCCTGAAGGAAGGCGAGACGCCGGTGGTGCTGAAGGCACCCGCAGCCGGCGAACCGCTGACCGCCGAGGGCGGCTGGAAGATGACGGGTGACGAAAAGGCGATCACCCTGACCACGCCGAAAAAGGCGGCGCAGACCTGCCACATCTGATCCTGCCGTCGGTCCGCCGACGATAGGGACTTGATCGAAAGCCGGCCGGCGGAGATACCTCCGTCGGCCTTTTTCGTGGGGTGGCGTCAGGGAGGGCGGAAGAATAGTGGCCGCGATCGCGATCTACAGCCTGAAAGGCGGCGTGGGTAAGACCAGCATGGCCGTCAATCTGGCGTGGTGTGCGGCCATGCTGGCGGCACGACGGACCCTGTTATGGGATCTCGATCCGCAAGCCGCCTCCACCTGGCTGCTCGGCGGGGCCGCACCCGGTGACCGGGCCCAAGCGATCTTCAGCCAGGATGTCGCGGTCGATCGCCTGATCCGCCCCACCGCCATCCCCCGACTATCGATGATCGGAGCGGACGATTCGCTGCGTGGGCTGGACCTGCTGTTTCACCGGATCGACAAGAGGAAGCGGCTCGGCAAGCTGATCGAGCGCCTGGACGGCTTCGACCGCGTGTTGCTCGACTGCCCGCCGGGGTTGACCGAAACCACCGAACAGATGCTGCGCGCGGTCGACCTGATCGTGGTGCCTGTCGTCCCCTCAGCCCTGGCCACCCGCGCGCTGGAAGTGGTGGATGGGCATGTCCGGGGGCGGGTGCCGTTGATGCCGGTTCATGTCATGGCGGATCGTCGCCGCAGGCTGCACGCTGACGCGCTGGCGGCGCATCCCGACTGGCCCGTCATTCCGATGGCCAGCGCGGTCGAGGCGATGGGCCAGCACCGCGCGCCACTGGGCAGCTTCGCCTCGCGCAGCACTGCCGCCAAGGCCTATGCCCAGTTGTGGCAGGCGATCGAACGGCGTCTGGCGACGCTATGAGCCGTCATGAGGGATCCGGCGCGACCGAGCGGCTGACCCCCCATCTGGTGCTGGGCGCCTATGCCGTCGGAGTGTTCCCGATGGCGGACACCCGCGATACCGAGCATGTCTATTGGGTGGAGCCGCGCAAGCGTGCCATTCTGCCGCTCGACGGCTTTCACCTGTCCCGCTCGCTGCGCAAGACAGTGGCGAACGACCGTTTTCGGGTGACGGCCGATACGGCGTTCGAATCGATCATCCGCCTTTGCGCCGAAAGCGTGCCCGACCGGCCCGAGACCTGGATCAACTACGCCATCGAGCGGGTGTTCATCGATCTGTTCGACATGGGCTTCGCGCACTCGATCGAATGCTGGGACGGGGACGAACTGGTCGGGGGGCTTTACGGCCTGAGCCTGGGGCGCGCCTTTTTCGGGGAGTCGATGGTCAGCCGCCGGACCGATGCCTCCAAGGTCGCGCTGGTCTGGCTGATCGCGCGGCTGCGCGCCGGGGGATACAGTCTGCTCGATTGCCAGTTCCAGACGCCGCATCTGTCGACCATGGGCGCGGTCGAGATCGGGCGCGACGATTATGTCGCGCTATTGTCCGATGCATTGGCCGGTGTCGTCGCGCCGGGGGCCTCCGCATCGGGCGTGTCGGCGCCAGGTGACTTCGCCGCGCTCGGCCGCTTGGGGGCCGCGACGGGGGCGGCCGATGAAACGGTATCGGGCCCGGTCTCCGGCCAGGACATCGTGCAGCTCTTGGCCCAGACGTCATAGACCGGGTGCTGGACGACGTTGAGCGCCGGACGTTCCTTGTAGAGCCATCCCGAAAAGACACGCTGCCAACGCTGATTCGCGCCACGTATGTCAAGCTGGACGAAGGCGCCGGTCAGCTGCTCGGTTTCCCAGGGCGCGGTCTTTTCGCACGCCCGCAGGCGAACGACGACGTCACCGACCCGAAGTGCCTGGCCGGGTTTCAGCGTCAGGTCGCGGGAGACGCCGTTGCGCTTGTTCAGCAGGCCGATCACCGCGACCCGTTGCGCCATCGGCGTGCCGCCGGTCGGAAGCGCCGCCTGACCGGCATCGACCGATTCGATTCCCGACCCGCCGGGGCGGTCGGGCAGGATCTGGCTGACCGCCGATTCGTCGGCGGAGGGCGCGCCCTTATGGGTCAGCGACTGATAGCCGAACCAGCCCCCGACACCCAGTGCGGCGGCCAGCACAGCGCCGGCCAGCCAGCGAGCCTTCTTCACCCCTCGGGCGTCCAGGCTTCATAGTCGCCGGTCGCGGCGGCGCGCTGGCCGCCCTTTTCCAGCGCCCCGGACGGGCGATAGGCCATGGCGGTGCCGGTCATGTTGGGCATGGCGGGCTTCTGCCACGCGCGACGCGGAGGCAGCGCGCGATCGGGCACGTCCTCGACCTGATGATGCAGCCAGCTGAACCATTCCGCGGGGACGCGGCTGGCATCGTTGGGGCCGTTATAGATCACCCAACGGCGCGGACGACCGGCGGTATCGCTGCCGCCCTCATAATAGACATTGCCGTGCGCATCCTCGCCCACCTGCGCCTTGCCGCGCAGACCGAACCAGGTGCCGATGGTGGCGCCGTTCCACCAGGTGAAGGGATTGAGGTTGATGCCCATGACGCGCCGTGTAGCCCGGCTATCGCCGCCCTTCAACCGCGTTCGCACGCCGAGCATCGGATGGACATGGGACGGGGCGGTCAGAAATGGCCGGGAATCGCAGCGCACGTCCTCCCCGCCGGGGCAGGGCCATCACAGCCATGGTGAAGTGGTGTGCCGCAAGAGCTTATTATCCCGAAGCCGCTCCGCCGGGGTTTGCTCCCTCCCCTGGCCTCCACCGCCACCCCGGCGTCGGCCGGGATAGTATCGTGAATCTCGCAATGGTTTTGAGGAGAGGGAATGAAGCGCACCGCGTCAGCGCGGCCAGGAAACCGAATCGCCTTCCGAAATCCCCAGTTCCGCCGCGCGACCACCGACCAGTTCGAGCACCGCCGCCACCGGCTCCCCCGAAGGGATTTTTCCTTCGCTGAACGGCGGGGTATTCTCCGCGATCCGCGCGATCGTCCCGTCGGCGCGGATGAATAGGATGTCGAGCGACGTCGGCGTGTTCTTCATCCAGAATTCCGCCACGCGCGGCCCCCCGCCCTCGGGTGGATAGGGCGCGAACAACATACCGCCATCGGGCTTCAGGTCGGTGCGATACATCAGCCCCTGCGCCTGCTCGGCCGTGGTCCGCGCCGGTTCGACCAGAAAGACGTGCTTGCCCTGCCCGGTGGTCACGGTGACGGGAATGGTCGCCACCTTCTGCCCGGCCTGTGTCGAGGAGGCATCGTCCTTGGAGCAGCCAGCCAGCCCGGTCCCCGCCAGCATCAGGGCGAGCGCCGCCGCATGCCCCGTCCACGTCATCCGCTTCACTCCACGCTTCTTTCGGTCACGGCGACCGCCAATGGCCCCTTCGGCCCCTCGACGATGCGTGCGAGCAGCGGCTGGCCCGGCTGGACATCGATGATGCCACCACGCCGCAGCGTTTCCATATGCACGAATATATCCGCCCCGTCGCGGCCTCGCAGCAAAAAGCCATAGCCTTTCAGGCGATTGAACCATTTGACCGCGACAGATTCGGGCTCTCCCGCTCCGGCCACCAGCGCGACGGGGTCGATCCGGTCGGTAGCACGCGGACGCTTGGCAACCTCGGGAACGGCATGGGTCAGGTCGATCGAGACGACCTGGCGCGCCTGATAGCCTCTGCCGCCACGCACCGCCACGAGTTCGACCCGTGCGCCCTCGGGCAGGCTCCGGCGGCCATGTGGCTGCAAGACGGTGAAGTGCACCAGCACGTCGCCGTAAAGCGGATCGTCCGCCACGACGAAGCCGAAACCCCGCGTCACGTCGAACCATTTGACGACCCCCGCCAGCCCTACGGCCGTATCCGCCGTCTCGCCGTCGATGCCGCCCCCGTTGATTGGCGTTTCATCCAGCATCATCGCACCCTTGAAACTATTGCTAGCATCATTGTTCGCGCCTGCAATGCAATGCTGTCACATTCACTGGTCCGCAGTGGGACGATCGCGGCGCAATAGTCCCGCCGATGCGCGCGATACGATTGGGATATAAGGACTAATCATCGTCGATCGTCTCGCCTGGGGCGGCGGAAACGATCCGACGGGACAGGGTCGATCCATGGCCGGCGCGCATCATCGCGGCGAACTGCTTCTCCCGAACCGCCCGGTCCGCCTCGCCGTCGCCATAAGGACCGATTCGCTTGCGCCGGGCAAAGGCCAGCGCCGCATCGCGCGCGGCCTCCGCCATTTGCGGCGCGATCGCCTCATGATCCTCCGCCCCGACACGTGCCGCCTGAAGGGCCTGGCGCACCCGCCGCGCCCCCAACCCCCGCCGCGCGAGCGAGGCCGCCTTCGCCTCCGCATAGGCACGATCGTCGATATAGCCGAGCGCGACCATCCGCGCCGCCAGCTCTCGTGGTGCAGGCGATTCCGTGTCCGACCAGCCACGTTCCCGCAGCTTTCGCGTCAGATAATCGACCAGCTTGCCCTCGGTCGTCGCAAATCGCTCGACATAGCGCAGGGCAAGGTGCTCCAGGGATCGGGGATCCAGAGGCTTTGGCGGGCGACGTTCGGCGGACACGCCTTGTTTGTGCCACAGTGACACCGGATTTAGAACGCGGGAAGCCGCTATCCGCGGCGGAAAAGATTCATTCGTCCCCGCCGACTGCGGTGCGGGGGCGCAAAAGCATAAGGAACGAAGGCAAGGCCATGACGATCGAGCACCATCAGGACGACGCGCGCGCCATCATCGCGACGCCGACCGAGGATGCGCGCCCCCGCCGCTTCGCCGACTTCGACACGCTGGGCGAGGCGCTGGACTATGCCGCCTCGGGCTCGCGCGGCCTGAATTTCCACGACGCGCGTGGGGTCCTGAACCGCCCCTATCCCTTTGCCGAACTGCGCGAGGACGCGCTGACCTGCGCCCGTCGCCTGATCGCCAGCGGCGTGAAGCCCGAGGACCGGATCGCACTGGTCGCCGAGACGGGGGCGGAGTTCGCCGCTCTCTTCTTCGGCGTGATCTATGCGGGTGCCTGGCCGGTGCCGTTGCCGCTGCCCACGTCGTTCGGCGGGCGCGACAGCTATATCGAGCAGTTGCGCGTCCAGTTGGCGAGCTGCGACCCCAAGATGCTGATCTTCCCGCCCGAACTGGCACAGATGGCGGGGGCCGCCGCCGAAGCCGCGGGAGTCGAGGGGATCGATTGGGATAGTTTCGCCCAGCGCGAAGCGCCGGAGGCCATGCTTCCGAAGGCCAATCCCGAGGCGATCGCCTATCTGCAATATTCCAGCGGCTCGACCCGTTTCCCGCATGGCGTGGCCATCACCCACCGCGCGCTGCTGAACAATCTGGCCGCGCACAGCCATGGCATGAAGATTCAGGAAAGCGACCGCTGCGTCTCGTGGCTGCCCTGGTATCATGACATGGGCCTGGTCGGCTGCTTCCTGTCGCCGATCGCCAACCAGGTATCGACCGACTATCTCAAGACCGAGGATTTCGCGCGCCGCCCGCTCGCCTGGCTCGACATGATCAGCCGCAATCCGGGCACGTCGGTCAGCTATTCGCCAACCTTCGGCTATGACATTTGTGCGCGCCGCATCTCGTCGCAGACCAAGGCGTCGGACCGTTTCGACCTGTCGCGCTGGCGGATTGCGGGCAATGGCGCGGACATGATCCGTCCCGACGTCATGCAGAGCTTCGTCGATGCCTTTGCCGATGCGGGGTTCCAGGCGACCGCGTTCCTGCCCTCCTACGGCCTGGCCGAGGCGACGCTGGCCGTGTCGATCATGCCGCCGGGTGAGGGCATTCGCGTCGAGCTGGTCGAGGAAACCCAGCTTTCGGGCGGCGCGCGTGGCACCGACCGGCCGCAGCGCTTCCGCGCCATCGTCAATTGCGGCAAGCCCGCCCGCGACATGGTGATCGAAATCCGCGAGGAGGACGGCACCCCCCTGCCCGACGGCGCGATCGGCAAGGTCTGGTGCAAGGGGCCGTCGGTGATGGTCGGCTATTTCCGCGATCAGGAGGCGACCGATGCCTGTCTGGTCGATGGCTGGCTCGATACCGGCGACATGGGCTATATGTCCAAGGGCTATATCTACATCGTCGGTCGCGCCAAGGACATGATCATCGTCAACGGCCGCAACCACTGGCCGCAGGACATCGAATGGGCGGTCGAGCAGCTGCCGGGCTTCAAGGCGGGCGACATCGCCGCCTTCGCGATCACCACGCCGGGCGGTGAGGAAACCCCTGCCGTGCTGGTCCAGTGCCGCAGCTCGGACGACGAGGAACGTCTGCGCCTGCGCGACGAGATTCGCGAGCGGGTGCGCGCGGTGACGGGCATGAACTGCGTGATCGAACTGATCCCGCCGCGTACCCTGCCCCGCACCAGCTCGGGCAAGTTGAGCCGTGCCAAGGCGCGCAACCTGTATCTGGCAGGCGAGATCAAGCCGTACGACGTCGCGGCCTGATTTTCCTATCAGGAGGTTTCGGAGGGCTCGGTCGAAAGACCGGGCCCTTTTTCTTTGTCCAGCGCTCCCCCGTCCGTTCAGCTTTAGCGAAGTCGGAGGCCAAGGGCAGCACTCTCCATTCCGCCACCCCGACGAAAGCCGGGGCCCAGTCGGGGTGAACGGAGCGTAAGGCGTGGGGCGCGTCTCAATCCTTCAACGGATCATGGCCCCAATTCATCAGAGAGTAGCGCCAGGGCGAATGCTCGGCATCCTTGTCCGGGCCCCCCTGCTTCAGATGCCGGTGCACATAGCCGACGACCTTCTTCATATGGGCATAATCGTCGTCCGTCAGGTCCGCCTTCTTCTTGTGCTTGATCGCGATGATCTTGCGGCCCGACTCATGACCGACGCTTTCGTCCGATCCGCCTTTTTTCTGGCCGACCTCTTTCGATTCGTCGGTGTCCAGAAACTTTTCCAGTTCGGCGGGGGCCATGTTTACGGCCTCCTTGAAATCCGCATAAATCTGCTCGTGATCTTCGGCCATGCGCGGCTCCTTTCGGCGGGGTCAACGCCGCCGGCCGAGTATCGGGCTCACAACATTCCTTCATAGCTTTGCGGCGGCACCGGCAGGGTCGCACGCGCGATTCCGCCCACGACCAGCACGACCGCCAGCGCCGCCATCGTGGCGCGCACGATCGGCCGGTCGCCGCGCCACGGCTTGGCAAGGATCATGCCCAGCGCACAGGCCACCACCGCCCAAAGGTGATAGCGGAAGTCCGACGCCACGCTGATGACCAGGAAGCTCGACTCCAGCCCCAGCGTCGATCCGAACAGCGCCCCCGCCAGCCCATCGCCCCGCGTCACCGCCAACCCGCCCGCCGCGACGATCATCCAGACGATCGGCCACATGATCGGCAGATCGACGAAGCTGGATGCCATATGCTGCCACGCCACCGCCACCTTGCCCGGCTGACCCAGATGATAGCCATTGGGCTCGGCGCCCTCGGGCGGAGCGGCATTGGGCCAGCGGGATGGCACCCAAAGCCGCCATGTGGAATTGACGTGCGCCAGCCTCTGCGCGGTATAAGCGAGCGGGTGGTGCAGGATCGCCGGGACCAGCCGCGCATAGAGCCGACCGGGCGGCATGGTGTCGAACCGATTCAACCGATCGCCGCAGCGCGAGGGCTCGCCCAGCGAATCCCAGAAAAAGGCGCGGACGCACTGCTTCGCGCGCATCTCGGCAACCTCCTGCGACGAGAAGCCCAACCGCAGGTCATAGGGCACCCGCACCGCGATTCCCGCAAGGTCGTAAAGCGCCTGCGAACGCGCCACGCCGCTGGGCGCGGCCCCGAGAACCCGTTGGTTGACCAACGGAGACAGCGCCAATGCAGCCAGCGTCAACCCGGTGACGATCGCGATCCGGCTGCGCCAACGCTCCGCGGTCAGCAATGCGACGAGCGGGGCGGCGGCAAAGATCGCATTGGCCCGGACCAGCGTGGCATAGACGAGGAAAAGACTGGCGGCCGCCCATCCCCAGCGCGGCACCGTACGCCCGCGCAAGCGCCACCAGCCGATCATGCCTGTCGCCGCCAGCAGGGCGCCGGTCATCTGCGCGTCCTTCAGGATGGCGACCTGCCAGCCCAGCCAGGGCGGCACCAGACCGATCGCCAGCACACCCAGCGCCGCGCGCGGCCGCCGGTCGGCGATCGCCGTCGCGATACCCGCCAGCCCCAGCCACCACCCCGCAAGTTGCAGGACTAGCATCGGGGTCGCGCCCCATTCCAGGAACAGCGACCAGAGCCGCGCCATGATCGGGGGATGCCAGTCGTCATAGTCACCGGTCAGCGCCTGCGCATATTGGCCCACGCTGTCATATTCGACATAGCCGGGCGCGAAGACGATCACGCTGAGCCCGAACAGGATCAGGGCGGCGACGACGATGCGCAGGCGATGGGTATGGGCTCGGGTCATGGCTCGCGCGCGGAATGATGGCGAAGTTGCGCGATGCGGCCAAAGCCGATCGTTTCGCAAGCGAATTGCGACCGGGCGGCGGGGATTCGCCTTATCGCGTATCCGTTCCTAAAATGCGGCGGGGAGCAACAGAGGGGGGGAACGGCCATGGCGAGCGTACTGATGATCATCGACATGCAAAGCGAGATGCAGCGACGGATCGACGCGGGTCGTCCGCATGTAAATCCCGATGCGCCCGCCCGGATCGGCGCGCTTGCGGCCGCTTTCCGAAGGTCCGGGCGCCCCGTCATCCATATCCGGCATGGTGACACCGATCCCGCCTCGCCATTGCATCCGGACAGTCCCGGCTATCCGGTGATGCCCTGCGCCGCCGAAATGCCCGGCGAGCCGGTGTTCGTGAAGACGAGTTCGTCGGCCTTCGCGACGACGAGGCTCGAGCGGCATCTGCGCGACCATGGCGTGTCGCATATCCACATCGTTGGGGCCGTGGCAGGGTTCTGCGTCAACTCGACCGTCCGGGCGGCGTCCGATCTGGGGTTCGCCGTGACGGTGGTACGCGATGCGGTGATCGGTTTCGACCTGCCATCCGCCGGTCTGGACGCCCAGACCATCTTCGACGTGACCATGGGATTGCTGGCGGCGGACTTCGCGGAGGTCGTGGGGAGTGAAGCGGTCTTGGTGGGATTGGGGTGAAGGCCAAAGGGAAACCGCAGAGAAAAAGGGGCCCGCCGCGGCGAGCCCCTCTCCCAAAACCGAATAGGCAAAATCAGATGTGCAGCGCGCGCCCATAGGCGGCCAGCACCGACTCGTGCATCGATTCCGAGATGGTGGGGTGCGCGAACACCGTTTCCATCAGCTCGGCCTCGGTCGTCTCCAGCTGGCGGGCGACGACATAGCCCTGGATCATCTCGGTCACTTCCGCGCCGACCATGTGGGCGCCCAGCAGCTCGCCGGTCTTGGCGTCGAACACCGTCTTCACGAAGCCCTCGGCCTCGCCCAGCGCGATCGCCTTGCCGTTGCCGATGAAGGGGAATTTGCCGACCTTCACTTCGTAACCGGCTTCCTTGGCCTTCGCTTCGGTCAGGCCGACGCTGGCGACCTGCGGACGCGAATAGGTGCAGCCCGGGATGTTGCCCTTGTCCATCGCGTGCGGGTGGACGTCCTTGTTGCCCAGCGCCTGGGCGATGGCCTCTGCCGCGATTACGCCCTCATGGCTCGCCTTGTGCGCCAGCCACGGAGCGCCCGTCACGTCGCCGATCGCCCAGATGCCGTCGACATTGGTGCGGCCATAGCCGTCGGTCTTGATGTGACCGCGATCGGTTGTGATGCCCAGCTTTTCCAGACCGATATTCTCGGTGTTGGGGACGATGCCGATGGCGACGATCGCATGGCTGAACTCGGCGGTCTCGACCTTGCCGTCCGGGCCCTTCATCGCGGCCTTCACGCCGGACGCGGTCGCCTCAAGCTTCTCAAGGCCGGTCTTGGTCTTGATGGTCATGCCGAACTTGGTCAGCTGCTTGGTCATGAACTCGCTGACTTCGGCGTCCTCGACCGGCATGATCCGGTCGAGCATCTCGACGATGGTCACTTCCGCGCCCATGTCGTTGTAGAAGCTGGCGAACTCGACACCGATCGCACCCGATCCGATGACCAGCAGCTTGGTCGGCATGGCGGGCGGCACCATCGCGTGGCGATAGGTCCAGATGCGCTCGCCATCCGCCTTGGCGAAGGGCAGGTCGCGCGCGCGCGCGCCGGTCGCGACGATGATGTGCTTGGCGGTCAGTTCGGTGGTCTTGTCGCCCTGGACGACCGACAGCTTGCCCTTGGCCGTAATCGTGCCGACGCCCTCATGGACCGCGACCTTGTTCTTCTTCATCAGGCCCTTGACGCCCGCGTTCAGCTGGCCCGCCACCTTGCGGCTGCGATCGACCACCTTGTCCAGGCTGAACGAGGGCTTTTCGACCGACAGGCCGTACTGCGCGGCATGGGTCATATAGTGATAGACCTCGGCCGAGCGCAGCAGCGCCTTGGTCGGGATACAGCCCCAGTTGAGACAGATACCGCCCAGCCGCTCGCGCTCGACGATCGCGACCTTCAGGCCAAGCTGGCTCGCGCGGATCGCCGCGACATAGCCGCCGGGGCCGGAGCCGAGGACGATAAGGTCGTAAGTGTCAGCCACTTTGCTCTTCCTTCTGAACGCGCGCCTTGACGGTGCGCGGGGGTTCGCCCCCCGAGAAATTGGGATTTAGTCTTGCGCGGAAGCCAGCGGCGGAACGCTGCGCGGCTTGCGGTCCTTGTCGGTCGCGACGAACACGAAGCGGGCCTGCGTCACCTTGGTCGCATCCTCGACGTGACGGGCGCGGCGCCAAGCCTCGACTTCGATCGTCATCGACGTGTTGCCGACCCGGACCAGCGTGGCATAGACCGACACCTCGTCGCCGACGAGCACAGGGGCGTGGAACTTCATCCCCTCCGCCGCGATCGTGACCGCCCGGCCGCCCGAATGGCGCGACGCCACCGAACCCGCCGCCAAGTCCATCTGCCCCATCAGCCAGCCGCCGAAAATGTCGCCATAGGGATTGGCGTCGGACGGCATGGCGGTGACGCGGATGGTGGGGT
The DNA here is from genome assembly GCF_025371035.1 of Sphingomonas sp. LC-1. Lineage (GTDB taxonomy): Bacteria > Pseudomonadota > Alphaproteobacteria > Sphingomonadales > Sphingomonadaceae > Sphingomonas > Sphingomonas sanguinis_E. The sequence goes on from NZ_JANZXB010000004.1 coordinate 35,794, forward strand.
TCAGATCGGGCAGCGTGCTCATTGTTCGGCGTGTCTCCGTGCCATGCGATCCGCGATTCGCGCGCGGTGAAGTGGGCCGACGCCCATCGCCACCGTCGCGATCGCCGCGCCTACCCCGCACCACCATATCTCGGTGCGGGCCAGCGGATAGGCCCAGGCGGCGGCCCAGGTCATGACGAGCGCCGCCACCAGCCCCAGGCCGATATGGAACAACTCGATCAGAACCCGCATGGCCACCGCCTCCGGTCGATCAGGCCAGCATCGCCAGCGGACGCTCGACCAGTTCCTTGAACACCTTCATCAGCTCGGCGCCGTCGGCCCCGTCGATGGCGCGGTGGTCGAAGCTGCCGGTCGCCGACATGACGGTCGCCACGCCGAGTTGGTCGTCGACGATGTACGGACGCTTCTCGCCCGCGCCGATCGCCAGGATCATGCCCTGCGGCGGGTTGATGACCGCCTCAAACTGCTTGATGCCGAACATGCCCATGTTTGAGATCGAGGCCGTGCCACCCTGGAATTCATGCGGCTGCAGCTTGTTGTCGCGGGCGCGGGTGGCCAAGTCCTTCATCGTGGTCGAGATGGACGACAGCGAACGCGTATCCGCCTCCGACACGATCGGGGTAATCAGGCCCGCCGGGGTCGACACCGCGACCGAGATGTCGGCGCGCTTGAAGCTGATGAGCTGGTCCGGCGTGAACATGACGTTGCACTTCGGCACCGCCATCAGCGCAACGCCCAGCGCCTTGATGAGCATGTCGTTGACCGACAGCTTCACGCCGCGCGATTCGAGACCGGCGTTCAGTTCGCCGCGCAGCTTGAGCAGCGCGTCGAGGCGCACATCCACCGTCAGATAGATGTGCGGCACCTGCTGCTTCGATTCGGTCAGGCGACGCGCGATCGTCTTGCGCATGTTGGACAGCTTCGACGTCTCGTGCGGGATATCCGGCACCTGTGCGGGCTTCGGCGCGGCGACGGGGGCCGAGGCGGTTTCTGCCGGGGCCGAGGTCGACGCGGCGGGAGCGGCCGCCTTGGCCTGACCCGGCTGCGCATTCTCGACGTCCGCCTTCACGATGCGGCCGTTGGGGCCCGAGCCGGTCAGCGTGGACAGGTCGAGGCCCTTTTGCGAAGCGATGCGGCGCGCCAGAGGGCTGGCGATCGCGCGGCCATTTCCGGCCTTGCTGCCCGAATCGGCAGGCTTGCCATGATCCTCGGCCTGTTCGACCGTGCGTTCCACCGGCTTGGCTTCGCTGCCGGTCTTGTTGGGATCGGTGGGGTCGGTCGGCATCGGCTTGGCCGGAGCCGGGGTGTCCGACTTGGTGGGGGCCTGAACCGACGAAGCATCCTCGCCCTCTTCGGCCAGGATCGCGATGACGGTGCCGACCTTCACATTGTCGGAACCTTCGGTGACGAGGATCTTGGCGATCACGCCTTCGTCCACGGCCTCGAACTCCATCGTGGCCTTATCGGTTTCGATCTCGGCCATGATATCGCCGGACTTCACCGTATCCCCTTCCTTCACCAGCCATTTGGCCAGCGTGCCTTCCTCCATGGTCGGCGACAGCGCGGGCATCTTGATCTCGATCGACATGGAGGTCCTCTCGGGGCAAACCAATTCCGTAGCGGCCCGTCTCTTGCGCCCGAATTGCGCTCGGTCAAGTCATGGCCTTCGACGAAATTCTATGTAACGGCATCGGTTGGAGACAAATAGGGGGCCGTCATGCGTATCTATCTGGTCGTGATCGACGATAGTCCGGAGTCCAGAATAGCCCTGCGCTTCGCCGCGAGGCGCGCCGTAAAGACGGGCGGTGGCGTGGAAATCCTGACGCTTCTGCCCCCGCAGGAGTTCATCGCCTTTGGCGGCGTGCAGGCCACGATCGAGGATGAGGCGCGTCAACAGGCCGAAGCGCTGCTCGCCAGCGCGGCGGGCACCATTTTGGACGAATCGGGTCTGCGCCCCTCCATCACCGTGCGCGACGGCGATGGCCCCAAGGTGATCCGCGAGATCATCGCGGCCAATTCCGACATTGCGGCGCTGGTGCTGGGCGCAGCCGCGAGCGGCGCGCCGGGCAAGCTGGTCAGCCATTTTTCCGGTACCGACGCGGGTGCGCTGCCGGTGCCGGTGATGATCATTCCGGGGTCGCTGACGCCCGAGGCGATCGACCGGTTGAGTTGAGAATTATTCCTCCCCTGCAAGGGGAGGGGGACCAGCGAAGCTGGTGGAGGGGTGTCCCCGCTGATGGTGACACCCCTCCGTCAGTCCTGCGGACTGCCACCTCCCGTTGCAGGGGAGGAAAGCGCGCGGTTACTCCGCCGCCTTGGCCATATCCTCGAACTCGGCCGCCGCCAGGAACCGCTCGGCGTCCAGCGCCGCCATGCAGCCGGTGCCCGCCGCCGTCACCGCCTGGCGATAGACCTTGTCCGCCACATCGCCGCAGGCGAACACGCCGGGCACACTCGTCCGGGTCGAACCGGTCTCGACCGCGATATAGCCGTCCGAATCAAGTTCGAGGTGCCCGCGGAACAGCTCGGTCGCCGGATGATGGCCGATCGCGACGAAGCCGCCTTCGACGTCCAGGCGGCTATGCTCGCCCGTGACCGTGTCGAGCAGGTCGAGCGCGACGAGGCCCGCATTGCCGCCGCCGTCGACGAACTCGCGGACTTCCTTGTTCCACAGCACCTTGACGTTGGGATGCGCGAACAGCCGCTCCTGCAGGATGCGCTCGGCGCGCAGCGAATCGCGGCGGTGGATCAGCGTCACGTCGTCGCTATGGTTGGTCAGGTACAGCGCCTCCTCGACCGCGGTGTTGCCGCCGCCGATCACCGCGACCTTCTTGCCGCGATAGAAGAACCCGTCGCAGGTCGCGCAGGCCGACACGCCCTTGCCCTTCATCGCGTCCTCGCTATCCAAGCCCAGCCACTTGGCCTGCGCGCCGGTGGCGATGACCAGCACCTCGCCCTCATAGACATCGCCGCCATCGCCGATCAGGCGGAACGGGCGGCTGGTCAGGTCGACTTGAGTAATCGTGTCCCACATCATCCGCGCGCCGACATGCTCGGCCTGTTTCTGCATCTGCTCCATCAGCCAGGGGCCCTGGATGACGTCGGCGAAACCGGGATAATTCTCGACGTCCGTCGTGGTCGTCAGCTGCCCGCCGGGCTGGATGCCCTGCACCACGATCGGCTGCATCCCCGCGCGCGCGCCATAAATGGCGGCGGACAGCCCGGCGGGGCCGGAACCAAGGATGAGCATACGGGTGCTGTGGGTGGTCATGTCATATTCCTGTGAAGCGCGATTTGGCCCCTAGATAGTCACATGGGCGACAAAAATGAACTCCTTCTCATGCGGCCAATCGGCGCTTGCTTCGTTCGGCGTAATAAGTGGAGATGTGCCCGATGCGCGATGACGACGATGTGAAGATCACCGAATACACCGCCCCTGCCGGCGGCTGGGGCTCGATGAAAGGCATGGCGAAGGTCTTGCCCAAGGAAGGGCTCGGACCGGAGACGCTGGACACGCTGCGCCGTCAGAACAAGCCCGGCGGCGTGATGTGCGTCAGTTGCGCCTGGGGCAAGCCCGCCAAGCCGCATATTGCCGAATTCTGCGAGAACGGCGCCAAGGCGACCGCCTGGGAATTGAGTTCGCTGCGCGTCACGCCGGACTTCTTCGCCAAGCACAGCGTCACCGAATTGGAAGCATGGCCCGACCATGACCTCGAACAGGCGGGCCGCCTGACCCACCCGATGCGCTATGACCGCGCGACCGACAAATATGTCGCGGTCAGCTGGGAGGATGCCTTTGCCGCCATCGGGCGCAAGCTGAAGGCCTGCGATCCGACCAAGGTCGTGCTCTATGCCTCGGGCCGCGCCTCGCTCGAAACCTCGTTCATGTATTCGCTGTTCGCGCGGATGTGGGGACAGCAGAACCTGCCCGACAGCTCGAACATGTGCCACGAGACCACCTCGGTCGGCCTGAAGTCCGCCATCGGGTCGCCCGTCGCGACGATCCAGATGGAGGATTACGACAAATGCGACGCGATCTTCTCCTTCGGGCAGAATGTCGCGACCAACGCCCCCCGGATGCTCCACAATCTTCAGGCCTGCGCCAAGCGGGGGGTGGAGATCGTGACGTTCAACCCGCTGCGCGAACGCGGTTGGGAGCGGTTCGCCTCGCCGCAGAACCCGGTCCAGATGCTGACCGGCAGTTCGACCGACATCTCCAGCCAATATCATCAGGTGAAGGCGGGCGGCGACATCGCCGCACTGACCGGCATCTGCAAGCTGGTGATCGAAGAGGATGACCGGGCCATTGCCAAGGGCACCAAGCGCATCCTCGACCATCACTTCATCGAGCAGCATACCACGCGGTTTGAGGATTTCGCCAATTACTGCCGCAAGGCCGCGTGGAGCGACATCGTGCGCGACTCGGGCCTGACCCGCGATGCGCTGGAACAGTCGGCGCGCGTCTATATGCGGGCCGAGCGGGTGATCGCGGTGTACGGCATGGGCATCACCCAGCACCGCTATGGTATCGATGCGCTGCACATGATCGTCAACCTGCTCCTGCTGCGCGGCAATATCGGGCGCGAGGGCGCCGGGCCGGGTCCGGTGCGCGGGCACAGCAACGTGCAGGGCCAGCGCACGGTCGGCATCACCGAGAAGACCGAACTCGCCCCCGTCGAGCGGCTGAAGGAATTGTTCGAGTTCGAGCCGCCGACCGAGAACGGCTGGGACACGGTCGAGGCGTGCCGCCAGATCATCGCCGGAACCGCGGAAGGCTTCGTCCAGCTCGGCGGCAACTTCCTACGCGCGACACCCGAGCACGCCAAGATGAAGGCGGCGTGGAGCAAGCTGCCCATCACCGTGCATATCGCGACCAAGCTCAACAAGAGCCATCTGGTGCCGGGCGAGGAAAGCTACATCCTCCCCTGCATCGGGCGGCTGGAAACCGACATGCAGAAGGGCGGCCGACAGGCGGTCTCGATGGAGGATTCGTTCAGCCATATCTACGGCTCGGTCGGCAAGGCGACGCCCGCCGCCGATACCCTGTTGTCCGAGCCCGCCATCGTCGCCGGGATCGCCAAGGCGGTGCTGGAACCCAACCCGAACGTGCCATGGGACGAATGGGTCGGCGACTATGGCTTGGTCCGGACCGCGATCGAGAATGTCTATCCCGACAAGTTCGCCAACTTCAACGAACGGCTGTTCGAGCCCGGCGGCTTCTGGAAGGGCAATCCCGCATCGCATCGCAAATGGGAAACCGAAAGCGGCAAGGCCGAATTCAACGTGCCGCGCGCGATGGACGCGTCGGGCATCACCCCCGCCGAGGGACGGATGCGGTTGATCACTCTGCGCTCCAACGACCAGTTCAACACGACCATCTATGGCTATGACGATCGCTTCCGGGGGATCAGCGGCACGCGGATGGTGGCGATGATGAACAAGGCCGACATCGCCAAACTCGGTCTGGCGGACGGCCAGACGATCGCGCTGGAAGGCGATGCCGATGACGGCGAGCATCGCGTGGTCGAGGGGCTGCGGGTGGTCGAATACAACATCCCCGAAGGGTGCATCGGCGGATATTATCCCGAGCTCAACTATCTGATCCCGCTGGAGCATCACGCGCTGGAAAGCCATGTGCCCGCCGGCAAGTCGGTGCCCGTGAAGGTCCGCGTTCCGGCATGAGCATATTGGGAGCTGTACTGGCCGGGGGGCGATCGTCGCGCTTCGGATCGAACAAGGCGGTCGCGTTGCTCGGCGACCGTCCCTTGGTGGCGCATGCCCGCGCCACCCTCGTCCCCTATTGCGCACGGGTCGTGCAGGTGGGTGGCGAAGATGGCGTGCCCGACATGCCCGAGCCGGGCCTGGGACCGCTGGGCGGAATCGCCGGGGCGCTGGACTATGCCGCCGCCAATGGCTTTCGCTGTGTGCTGACCATCGGATGCGACATGCCGCGCCTGCCGGAGGGGTTGATCGAGGCGATCCTGCGGCGCGAGCCCAGCTATTGCCAGGATGCGCCGGTGTTGGGGCTATGGCCCGCCGCACTGGGCGCGCACCTGATGGCGCATCTCTCGCTGGGGCGGGACCGATCGGTACGCGGCTGGACCCGCGCGATCGGGGCCATCCCGATCGCCTCGCCCGAGCCGATCGCCAATGTGAACACCCCTGCCGATCTCGCCGCACTGTGAGCGTCGATGCCGAGCCGACTCGTCCGCTGACGTTGCTGCGCCTGCCGCCGGAGGGTCCGGTCGGGCCGGTCGCGCGCGAGGTCGCGGTCGAATGCCCGGTCGCGATCGAAATCGACGGGTTCGGCTATGCCGTGATGATGATGACGCCCGCGCGGCTGGAGGATTTCGCCACGGGGTTCCTGCTGACCGAAAGGCTGATCGACGCACCGAACGACATCCTCGCCATCGAACCCTTCGCCGCCGAAGCCGGGTGGATCGTCCGCGTCTCACTCGCCGGTCACCTGCGCGGCCGGATGCAGGACCGGGTGCGCCACCGGACCAGCGATACGAGTTGCGGGCTATGTGGTCTGTCGGGCCTGGAACAGATTGCGCGCCCCGTCACCCGACGCCCCCCCGCCCCCCGGGTCCGTCCTGCCGCACTGTTCGCCACGCTGGCGGACGTGCGCACGAATCAGCCGCTCAATGCCCGGACGGGTGCGGTACATGCGGCCATGGCTTGCGACTCGGCAGGACGGATGCTGGCGGCGGCGGAGGATGTCGGGCGGCACAATGCGCTCGACAAGCTGATCGGGCGGCTGGCGGTCGAACCAGAATTGCCTGCCGACTTCATCCTCGTCACCTCGCGCATCAGCTATGAAATGGTGGACAAGGCGCTGGTGGCGGGGGTCGGCCTGCTGGTCGGCATTTCCGCCCCGACCAGCCTGGCGATCGATCATGCCCGTGCGCATGGCCTGACCCTGATCGCGCTCGCCCGTGCCGATGCGATGCTGATCGCGCACGATCCTCATCATCTGTTCGACTGAGGCTTATCCGACAACGAGGCGAGCCGTTTCGGGCCAGATCAGCGGATGCTCGGGCACAACCTCGCACCGGTCGTGCAGGATGCGATCGCGCCCCGCCCGTTTGGCGCGATAGGCCAGTTGGTCGGCGCGCGCGATCAGGCCCTCCAGCGTCTCACCCTCGATATAGCGGACCACGCCACCGCTGACGGTCAGCGCGGGCATGCCCCGCTCCGCAAAGGGTTCCAGCGCGGCACGAATCGCCCGGCACAACCGGGTGGCGCGGTTGTTGATCGACTCGGGCGTGCTTTCGCCATCGGGGACGAGCAGCGCGAATTCCTCGCCGCCCATGCGGATGGTCAACACGTCGCGCGTCGCCAGCCCCTCCAGCAAACGGGCAAAGGCCACCAGCACCGCATCGCCGGTCGCATGACCATATCGGTCGTTGATGCTCTTGAAATGATCCAGGTCGAGCACGACCGCATAAAGGCCACGCCCCTGCCGCGCCGCATCGACCAGCAGGCGCGGGCCGATCCGGTAAAGTCCCCGGCGATTGGTCAGCCCGGTCAGCGGATCGGTCTCCGCATCGAGGATCGTCTCCTCCAGCGCCTTCTGAATGACCAACAGCATCAGGAACAGCCCCGCCGCGACCAGAAGGACCCCGGTCGAAACCTGCGACGCCACCGCATATAAGGTGCTGGCATAGGCCTTGGCCGAAGCCCCCGACCCCAGCAACACCGCCATGAACGGCTTGATCAGAAAATGCCCGCAGATGACGGCGAAGATGCCCATCAACATGGTACGGATCGGCCCCTTCTGTCCGATCTCCCGCACGGCCAGCAACACCACGATGGCAGCGGTGGCAAAGGGCAGCTGAAACAGGAATTCATAGGGCATGGTACCGCGCATACCGCCCAGGATCGCCAGTCTCAGCGCGATCCCCGCAAGCCAGAGGATCAGGGCGAAGCGCCAGCGCAGACGTCGTCCGGCAAAGGCCTGCACCCCCACCGACATCAGGAGGATACCGCCCAGGAATACCGCATAGCCGATCAGGGAAAAGAGCAGGATATGATCGGTGTATCGGATCAACAGTTCGCAGATCGGGGTCAGGAAGCCCAGGAAATAGCTCGCCATGAACCAGGCCGCCGCACGCTGGCGCGAATAGGACACCGCCACCACGCCATAGGTTATGACGAAGAGCGCTGCCATACAGCTATTGGCTATCAGTGCGTAAACTGCAGCGTTCACGGCGTTGAAACCGAAGCCCCCTCTGAAATCCTAAGAAAATTTCTATCCTTCAGAAACGAAGGAGCGGTTAAATTACACCGATTTCGTGACGTTAGGTCGCAGCCGATGCAAGGCTCATGCTACACCAACCTGGATCAAGATTCCACGCTGCCGTAAGCGGCATGTCGCGAAGACATGAGAATATTGTCATAAATTCGCGATGCACTGCGGTATGTTGGGACCGTAGGTCGGTTTGTCGATCAATTCGCCCGACCTGCCGCAGGCGGTGTCTTGCCAAAGCGGTGATGCCATTGCGATTCGCGATCGAAACCGCAGCCCATGGCTGCACTAGGAAGAGCCCCGACTAGGTTATCGACGCACGACCGCTCGTCCGGCAGCCCGTCCACGCGACACGATCAAGCCGGCGATTGCAGCCGCTTGGAAACCATCGATTTCGATTGGGAAATACACCGGGTGGTAGCGAAGGAGGGACTTGAACCCCCGACACGCGGATTATGATTCCGCTGCTCTAACCAGCTGAGCTACTTCGCCATGCTAGGCGTTCCACCCGGTGGAGGCGCGCCTATAGACAGGGGTTTTCGGGGCGTCAAGCGAACAAATGACGCGACATCATTTCCCATGGGCCGCCCCGATACCACCATGCACCCAGCCCGATCAGTTCGACCGCGCGGGGCCGGAAATCGCGCTCCATCTGCTGGAGCAGCAGCTTGGCCGTAGCGGGCGTGACCTTGTTCTGGATGGTGACATGCGCGCGCCAGCCGCCTGCGTCCTGCGGCGTCAACAGCCCTGCAAAAGCCTCGACCAACTCACGACGTATCGCGACCAGCCCCGGCGATTCGATACGGATCGCCACCCCCCGGCCCAGCGACATCAGGCCGCCCGCCCGCGCCTCAGGCGCGCGCAACCCGCGTGTCAGCCCGTTCAACCGATGCTTCAATTCCTGTTCGATTGAGGGGGGCAGATGGTGGAACAGGGTGCAATGCGCGTCGAGGACGTTGCGTTCGGGCGGGAAATGCTGGCGGCGCAGCCCGTCGAACCAGCCCTGATCGGCACGCCCGAACAGGGCGGTAACGATGATCGGGGCGGGCGGGCTACTCAAATCTCCACCTGACTGCCCAGTTCGACCACGCGGTTGGTCGGCAGGCGGAAGAACTCCATCGCACTCTCGGCGTTGCGCAGCATCCAGGAGAAAAGCTTTTCGCGCCACACCGACATGCCCGGCCGCTCAGCGGCGAGCAGCGTCTGGCGCGACAGGAAGAAGCTGGTGTCCATCATCTTGAAACTGCCCCCCGCCATCGCGACCCGCTTCAGCGCGGCGGGCACGTCCGCCTCTTCCATGAAGCCGAACCGCAGGACGAGGCGGTGGAAGCCATGCCCCAGATCGTCCAGCTTGGCGCGGTCGTCCTCGGGCCAATAGGGCTGGCTGATGATCTTGACGGTCAGCAGGATGATCCGCTCGTGCAGCACCTTGTTGTGCTTGAGGTTATGGAGCAGCGCGTGGGGAACCCCCTCCGGCGAAGAGGTCATGAAGATCGCCGTGCCCGGCACCCGGCTCGCAGCGCCCGCCGCCGAGTCGATGAAGATGTGGATCGGCATCGTCCCCTCGCGCAGACGCTGGATCATCAGCTTTCGCCCGGTCGACCAGGTGGTGAGGAAGGTGAAGATGATGAAGCCGACCAGCAGCGGGAACCATCCCCCGGAGGGCACCTTGGTCAGATTGGCCAGGAAATAGGCACCATCGACCAGGAAGAACAGGCCGAGTAGCGGTACGGCCGCGAAGAGCGGCCATTTCCACAGGCGCGTCAGCGCGACACCCAGCAGGCAGGTGTCGATCAGCATCGCCCCCGTCACCGCGATGCCGTAGGCCGAGGTCAGGTTGGACGACGAGCGGAAGAACAGCACCAGCAGGATCACCATCACCATCAGCATCCAGTTGATGAGTGGGATGTAGATCTGACCGGCGGTGGCGGCGGAGGTATGCTCGATCCGAAGCCGGGGCATGAACCCCAGCTGGATCGCCTGTTGCGTGACGGAGAAGGCGCCGGTGATGACCGCCTGGCTGGCGATGACCGCCGCGGCCGTGGCGAGGAGGACGAGGGGCAACTGCAACCCTTCGGGGGCCAGCATATAGAAGGGGCTTTCCAGCGCCGCAGCGCCTTCGCGAAACAGCAGCGCGCCCTGCCCCATATAGTTGAGCATCAACGCGGGCAGGACGAAGACCAGCCAGGACAGCCCGATCGGCCGCCGCCCGAAATGCCCCATATCGGCGTAGAGCGCCTCGGCCCCGGTCACCGCGAGCACCACCGATCCCAGTGCCAGGAATCCGCGCAACGGATCGATGAAGAAGAACTGGATCGCGTAGTGCGGCGACAGGGCCCAGAGCACGCCCGGCGTCTGGATGAAGCTCATCACGCCCAGCACCGCGATCGAAGCGAAATAAACCAGCATGACCGGCCCGAAGAACAGGCCCACCCGTTCGGTCCCCGAGCGCTGGATCTTGAACAGCACGATCAGGATGGTGATCGCGATCGGCAGGACGAAGCCGCCAAAGGCCGGGGCCGCGACCGCCAGTCCCTCGACCGCGCCCAGCACGGTGACGGCGGGCGTGATCATGCTGTCGCCGTAGAAAAGCGCCGTGGCGAAGACGCCTAGCAGCACGATCCCGCGCGACCAGCGCCGCGTCTTGGTCTGCCCCGACACCAAGGCGAGCAGCGCCAGGCTGCCCCCCTCGCCCTTATTGTCGGCGCGCATGATGATCGCGACATATTTGACCGACACCACGATCATCATCGACCAGAAGATCAGGCTGATGACGCCCAGGATATGCGCGGCGTCGAGCGGCAGCGGGTGGTGCGGATTGGCGAAGGTCTCGCGAAAGGCATAGAGCGGGCTGGTGCCGATGTCGCCGAACACGACGCCGATGGCCCCCAGCGCGAGCCGCGCCATGCCCTGCGGATGATGCGTTTGATGCTCGTCCGGCGCGACCATGGGGTTCGCGGTCGTGGCGGTGCCGGTCGGGGCGACGCTCATCGTGCGATCGTACCGACGATGGAGAGGATCATCGGCAACATCGGTGGCAACCCTTCGATCATCGCGCGCCCCTAGCATGCCCCCAAAAGGGCAGCAACGCGGACCCCCGGCGCTTGTTGCATCGACGCATGATTTCGACCTGACAGCGATGCGGCAATGCAACAGTGAATCGGAGGAACGCGGCGATGGGGCAGGAAAGGCTCGGACCATGGGATCGGTCGGCGCCACGTCACATTCCCCATCCGAAACGGTTCACCTCCCGCCCCCGATCGGCTAGGGCAGGACCATGGTTAGTCGTCCCGCCGTTCAGGCCGCTTCGGAAATCCCGCCCCCCATCGTCACCATCGACGATGTACGCATCGCCCATGCGCGGATTTCGGACCGTATCATTCGGACGCCGACCCTGATCAGCCGGACCCTGTCGCAACTGACGGGCGCGACCGTCTATCTCAAGTTCGAAAACCTTCAGTTCACCGCCGCCTATAAGGAACGCGGCGCGCTCAACACGCTGCTGCAACTGTCCGACGAAGCGCGGGCCAAGGGCGTGATCGCCGCCTCGGCGGGCAATCATGCGCAGGGCCTTGCCTATCATGCCAACCGGCTGGGCATCCCCGCCACCATCGTGATGCCGCGCACCACGCCCATCGTGAAGGTCGTCCAGACCGAGGGGCATGGCGCGACCGTGGTGCTGGAGGGCGATACGTTCGATGCCGCCTATGCCCATGCGCGCGAACTGGAGACACAGCGCGGCTTCACCTTCATCCATCCGTTCGACGATGCGCGCGTGATCGCGGGTCAGGGCACCGTCGCGCTAGAAATGCTGGAGGATGCGCCCGACATCGACACGCTGATCGTGCCGATCGGCGGCGGCGGGCTGATCTCGGGCATGGCGACCGTCGCGTCCGCCATGCCCCGCCCGGTCGAGGTGGTCGGCGTGCAGGCCGAGCTCTTCCCCTCGATGTACAACAAGCTGAACGGCACCGACCTGCCCTGCGCCGGCGACACGCTGGCCGAGGGCATCGCGGTCAAGGTGCCTGGGGGGCTGACGTCGCAACTCGTCGCGCAGCTGGTTCGCGAGATCGTGCTGGTCGACGAACGCCATCTGGAAGAAGCCGTCAGCGCGCTGTTGCAGATCGAAAAGACCGTGGTCGAGGGTGCGGGCGCGGCGGGTCTGGCCGCGCTCATGTCCCACCCGGAGCGGTTCCGCGGCAAGACGGTCGGCATCGTTTTGTGCGGCGGCAATATCGACACGCGGCTGCTCGCCAATGTGTTGCTGCGCGATCTGGCCCGCTCGGGTCGCCTCGCCCGGCTGCGCATCCGGTTGCAGGACCAGCCGGGCGCGCTGTTCAACGTCGCGCGGATCTTCGACCGCGAGCGGGTGAACATCATCGAGGTCTATCACCAACGCGTCTTCACCACCCTGCCCGCCAAGGGGCTGATCACCGACATCGAGTGCGAGACGCGCGACGCGCTGCACCTGCACCGGCTGATCGAGGCACTGCGCGCCGGGGGCTATGAAACGACTCAGGTCGAACTGGCCTGAGCCATTTAGTTTTTCGCCGAATCGTCCCGTTTCCGAACGATGCTTCCCCATCGCTTCGGACGGGAAGATCGTTAATAAGGAGGGATCGTCCTCCCCTTGAAGGAACTGCCCGGCGGTGACCGCGCCCTTTCGTTTTCCGCGCTTCTTCGTCACCAGCCCGTCTCCCTGCCCCTATCTGCCGGGGCGTGACGAGCGGAAGGTGTTCACCGAACTGAACGGCGAACATGCGGGCGAGTTGAACGAGGCGCTGAGCCGAATCGGATTCCGCCGGAGCCAGGGGGTCGCCTATCGCCCCTCCTGCGCGGGCTGCACCGCCTGCATCTCGGTGCGGGTCGTCGCCGATGGCTTCCGTCCCAATGCGAGCCAGCGCAAGCTGCTGCGCCGTCATGCCGATCTGGAGGTCACCGCCTGCCAGCCCTGGGCGACCGCCGAGCAGTTCCAGCTGCTGCGCCGCTATCTGGGCGAGCGGCATCCGGGTGGCGGGATGACCGCGATGGACGAAAGTGACTATGCCGACATGGTCGAACTTTCCCCGGTCCAGTCCGTACTGGTCGAGTATCGCGAGCCGACGGGACCCGAGGGGCAGCGTGGCCGGCTGGTCGGTGCGTGCCTGACCGATCGGCAGGGCGATGGCCTGTCGATGATCTACAGTTTCTTCGAGACCCAGGATGAGAACCGCCCCGGCATGGGCAACTTCATCATCATGGACCATATCCTCCGCGCACGCGCGGGCGGCCTGCCTTATGTCTATCTGGGCTATTGGGTGAAGGGTTCGCCGCGCATGGCGTACAAGACCCGGTATCAACCGCTCGAAGCGCTGGGCCCGCGCGGTTGGGCGATGTTCAACGGCGAACAGCCTGCGCCCGCCGCACCGCCGCCCGTCGAGGCATTGGGTTAGGGCTGGACGGGATTTCTCCTCGCTCGGAGGCGCGTCTGCATCAGCGCGAATCTAGGCCGATCGTCAATCACAAGACCGTCGCCCCGGGCCAAGGCGATAGGCAATCGGCGGACGGATTGATGCCGCCAAGCGGGGCACCCGGAACGGGATGCCCCGCTTGCACCAGCCTATTGCGTCTCGCCGGTCGCGGTTACGGCAGCCCAGGGTCCGCCCGCCACCGCCGCCGCGCCGGTGGCGTCGAGCGCCACGGCGACGCGGACATGGCGGTCCTGTGGGCTAAGTCCCGTGCACGGATCGAAGCCGATCCAGCCCAGATCGGGGACATGCGCCTCCGCCCAGCAATGGGGTTTGCCCTGCTCCGCCCCATTCAGGGCGGCATAGCCCGAGACATAGCGTGCCGGGATGTTCAGCGAACGCGCCGCCACGCAGAAGATATGCGCCAGATCGCACGGCGTCGCGCGTTCTTGTGCAAAAGCGTGCGCCAGGTCGGGGCCCGCCGGTTTCGCCTCGAAATCCACGGCGAAACGGTGCCGCAGCGCATGGTTCAGGGCATGGAGCGCGGCAAGCGGCCCCTCCGCCCCTCGCGTCGCTTCCGCCGCGAAACCCGCAATCGCCGGATCGGCGGGCGTAGCCTGGGTCGCGCGGAGGAAAAGCGGCGGCGGCAATGTCTCGGCCGCGCCGTGGATCAGGCCATGCGCATCGCTGGTCAGTACCTCGCCCGCGGCGGTGATCGTCACGACCTCGGGCGCGTCCTCGATATACAGCATGGTGACGGCATTGCCGAACCCGTCATGGCTTCGCCGCAACCGCGCGTCGCAATCGACGTCGATCCGCCAATGCGCGACCGTCTGGTCGTCGTGATTTTCGGGGGTGAGGCGCAACATCTGCACCATCGTCCCCAGCGGCGAGCGGGGACGGCACAGGAGCTGATGCTCGACGGCGATGCGCATCAGACGAACTTGAACTGACGGCCGATGGCGGCGTGCAGTTGCGCATTCTCCTGAATAAAGGCTTCCAGATATTGATGGAGCCCCCCGGCGATCACGTCCCCCGATCGCGTCTTGGTCATTCGGTTTGCACGTACCCTGGCCATACGATCCGCTTCCCCATGCTGCCCCGTTCGCCGGGCAAGTTGCCCCAGCACGTCCACCGTTTCCTCGACCGATGCCGCCAGACTGCGCGGCAATTCGGTGCGCGCGATCAGCAGGTCGATCACATTGGCGGGCTTCAGCCCGTCGGAATAGAGCCAGCGATAGGCGGTGACGGCGGACACGGTCTGGAGGATCGTCGTCCACTGGTCGCGATCGACGACGCCGCCGATCCGCTCGCCTGCCGGCAGCAGGATATGGTATTTCACGTCGAGCAGCCGCGCGGTGTTGTCCGCCCGCTCGACCGCCTGACCAAGCCTGATGAACCAGGTCGTCTGGTTGCGCAGCATCCGGTGGACCGCGCCTTCGAAACCGCGCGTCTCGTTCTTCACCGCCTCGACCAGGCTGAGCACGGCGGTCGGGTCCTCGGCCGCCGGTCGTGCCTCGAAATGCAGCCAGGCGCGATTGATCGCGCTCCACGCCTCGCGGGTCAGCGCGGTGCGGACCGCCCGCGCATTCGTCCGCGCCATGTCGACGCAGCGGACGATCGAGCCGGGATGGCAGCTTTCGACCGTCAGGAACCGGGCGACCTCCCGCCGCCGCATCTCGCGCCCGCCCTCGGCGAAGGCGCTCGCGGTATCGGTGACCGCGAGCGCCGATCCCCAGGCCGCCAGCCCCGCCGAACGCGGCGACAGAACGTCGAGGCGAACGGTCGCCTCGACCAGCCGGGCGATAAAGTCCGCCCGTTCGAAATAACGCCCCAGCCAGTAGAGCGAGGATGCAGTCCGCGAAAGCATCAGCGCACCCCCTGGCTTTGGATTTGCGACTGCTGGCCCTGCACCTGTATCCATTTGTCGGGTTCGGGCGCCAACAGGACGAAGCTGTCCTTGGTGCCGCCGCCCTGGCTGGAGTTGACGACCAGCGACCCCTCGCGAAGCGCGACGCGGGTCAGGCCGCCCGGTGTCACCTCCACGCCGTTGCGCCCGGTCAGGACGAAGGGGCGGAAATCGACATGGCGCGGTGCGACGCCGCTTTCGACCAAGGTCGGTACGGTGGACAGCGCCAGAGTGGGCTGCGCGATATAGCGGTGCGGCTCCGCGATCAGCGCGGCGCGGAAATGCTCGATCTGCACCTTGGTCGCGGTCGGACCAACCAGCATCCCATAGCCGCCCGATCCATCGACCAGCTTGACCACCAGCTCGCTCAAATGGTCGAGGACATAGGCCAGTGCCTCGGGCTCGCGACACCGCCAGGTCTCGACATTCTTCAGCTTGGGCTCGCCGCCGGAATAATAGCGGACGATGTCGGGCATATAGCTGTAGATCGCCTTGTCGTCGGCGATGCCGTTGCCGGGCGCATTAAGGATGGCGACATTGCCCGCCGCATAAGCCGCGATCAGCCCCGGCACGCCCAGCATCGAATCAGGACGGAAGACCAGCGGGTCGAGGAAATCGTCATCGACCCGGCGATAGATGACATCGACCTTCACCCGCCCCGCGATGGTGCGCATCCAGACGATGTCATCATCGACGATCAGATCGGCCGCCTCGACCAGTTCGATCCCCATCGAATCGGCCAGGAAGCTGTGTTCGTAATAGGCCGAGTTATAATGGCCGGGCGTCAGTACGACACAGGTCGGCTCGGCGACACCGTGCGGCGCGACCGACTTCATCGTGGCGAGCAGCCGGTCGGGATAGCTGTCCACCGCCGCCACCCGGAACTGCCGGAACAGTTCGGGGCAAAGACGCAGCATCGCCTCACGGTTCTCCAGCATATAGCTGACGCCCGAGGGGGTGCGCGCATTATCCTCCAGCACGAAGAAATCGTCCGGTCCGGTTCGCACCAGATCGATGCCGCAAATATGCGCCCAGACCCCGTGCGGCGGTCGCATGCCCGCGATTTCGGGGCGGAATTGCGGATTGCCGAAGATCAGATCGGGCGGAAGCACCCCGTCGCGCAGGATCTTCCGCTCGCCATAAATATCGTCGAGGAACGCGTTGATCGCCTCGACCCGCTGGACCAGCCCCTCGGACAGCCGCGCCCATTCGTCGGGCAGGAACACGCGCGGGACGATGTCGAACGGAATGATCCGCTCGGCCGCGTCGCTTTCGCCATAGACGGCGAAGGTGATGCCCAGTTGCCGGAAAGTCGCCTCGGCCGCCTGTTGCCGGCGGCGAAGTTCACTATCGGGGGTGTGATCGAGCCAGCGCTGAAGTGCATTGAGTTCCGGGCGCGGCGCGACAGCACCGGAAGCCCCCATGATTTCGTCGAACGCGGCGATTGTCCCCATCCGGTCGTTACGCTCCCCCTAGTGATCGGGTTCCATGCTGCACCGCAGGAGGGGGGTGCGCAAGGGGAGATTTCCCGCTCCGCCCCGGCACGGTGGAGGACCTACGCTCCCAGTTTCTCCAACATGGACGGGGTCAGCACCTGCGGCAGGACCTGGGGCTCTTTCGCACCCGGCGCGTAATAGAGGTAAAGCGGCACCCCGGCCCGGTTATGCCGTTCGATAAAGCGTCCCAGAACCGGGTCCCCGTCGGTCCAGTCGCCGACCAGCACCGCCACCTTGTTGCGGTCGAACGCCTCGCGCACCGATGCCCGCTCGATCGCGGCGGCCTCGTTCACCTTGCAGCTCAGGCACCAATCGGCGGTGAAATAGGCGAAGACGGGGCGGTTCTGGCGACGCAGGCTGTCCAGCTTGGCCTCGGTAAAGCCGGTGTCGGCCGTCGGTTTGGCGATGGCGGCGGCGGGCTTGACCGTCACCACGATCGCCACCGCCAGCACCAGCGCCGCCACCGCGGGCCAGCCCGCGCGGCCCTTGCCGCCATGCTGGCGCAGTCCCGTCCACCAGAAGCCGAGCGAGGCCAGCAACGCGGCGGCGAGGCCCAGCGTCATGCCGGTCACCCCCGCCTCCTGCCCCAATATCCAGGCGAGCGCGAGCGCGGTCAGGAACATTGGCACCGACAGGATATGGCGCAGCCGCACCATCCACATGCCCGGCTTGGGAAGCCGCCGCCGCAGCGCAGGGACAAAGCCAATCGCGATGAAGGGCAACGCGATTCCGATCCCCAGCCCCGCGAAGACCGCCAGCGCGGCGGCGGCGGGCAGGACCAGCGCCGCGCCCAAGGCGCCTGCCATGAACGGCCCCGAACAGGGCGTAGCGACGAACGCCGCCAGTGCCCCGGTGGCGAACGATCCCATCGCCCCCGATCGCCCCGCAAAGGCGGGCGTGGGCAACTCGAACAGCCCCGCCAGATTGAACGCGATCCCCGCAACCAACAGCAGCAATATGCCGATCACGCGCGGGTCCTGTAGCTGGAAGGCCCAGCCCGCGCTTTGCCCCCCGGCCCGCAGAGCCAGCAGCACCACGCCCAGCCCGACACAGACCAGCACCACGCCCGCCGTATAGGCCAGCGCCTCGGCCCGCGCATGCCGCTCGTCGCCGCCGCCACGCGCCAGGCTCAGCGCCTTGAGGCTCAGGATCGGGAAGACGCAGGGCATGATGTTGAGTAGCAATCCGCCCAGCACGGCACCCAGAAACGCCAGAGTGACCGCGCCGAACCCGTGATCGCCCCCCGCGCCCTCGCCGCTAGAAGCGATCGCACCCGGTTTGGCGGCAAAGGCGAGGCCCTGCCCCTCCCCGATCGACAGCACGCCCGATACCGGTCCGGGGGTCGGCACGGCGGCGGCGGGGATGGCGAGGATCAACCGGTCGCCCTTGCGTTCCATCCCTTGCGCCGCGGCATGGTCGATCACACCGCTGCGGTCGGGGAAGAAATAGGCTTGGTTCACTGCGACCGAGGCGGGCAGCGGCACCGCGATCCGCACCGTCTTGCCCTTGGTCTCGATCACGCCGTCGCCACCCAGCGGCTTGGGCAGCGCAGCGCGCCAGCGGTCGAACTCGCCACGCGTCGCGGCGTCGACCGCGCCCTCGCCGACGGTCAGCCGGGTCGACAGCGTCTGGCTTTCGGGGACGCAGATGGTGTCGGTACAGACCAGATAGTCGAGCTTGACCGTCACGGGCAGCGGCGTTCCCTTCGCCAGCCCCGCCGGGACCTTCAGGTCCGCCAGCAGCGTGAAGGGCCGCTCATAGACATAGTTCATCAGCCCGGCGATCTTCAGCCGCCCCGGCACCGGGTAGCGCAATTCGCCCGCGGTCACGCCCTTGGGCAGGGTCCAGTGCGCCTCGGTCGGCAGGCCCGCATCGCCGCCATTCTTCCAATAGCCGTGCCAGCCCTTCTCGGGCGTCGCGACGATGGCCAGGGTGGTCTGCCCCCCCGCCGCCGGGGTCGCGCTTTCGGCGACGAGGCGCATCGGCAGATGGATCGCCCCCGGCGCGGCCGGCGGCCCGCTCTCCGCGATGCCGGGGGTCATCGCCACCGACATGAAGAGAGCCGTCATCAGGATGTAAAACCAACCGCGCATCGACCTTGCCCTAACCCGCTTTCGCGTTCCATAGCGCCCCCGTCCCCGCTTTGCATCAAGGTTGCCCATGAAGTCCCTGACTGCCGCGCTTCTCGCCTCCGCCGCGCTGTTCGCCGCGCCCGCCCTCGCGCAGACGGCAAGCCCCGAACCCGGCGGCGCCCCCGCGCCCGTCGCCTCGCCCCCCGCGACGCCGCAACCGCCCTTTCCCACCACGCCGCCCAAGCTGATCGTGGCAATCTCGGTGGATCAATTCTCGGCCGACCTGTTCCAGCAATATCGCAACCACTTCACCGGCGGCATGGCGCGCCTGCTGACCGGCGCGGTCTTTCCCTCGGGCTATCAAAGCCATGCCGCGACCGAGACCTGCCCCGGCCACTCGACCATCTTGACCGGCTATCGCCCCGCGCATACCGGCATCATCGCCAACAACTGGGTCGACCAGTCGGTCGGGCGTGCGGACAAGATCGTCTATTGCTCGGAAGACGAGCGCGTCGCGGGCAACGATCACAACAACTATACCGTGTCGGACATGCATCTGAAGGTGCCGACGCTGGGCGAGCGGATGAAGACCGCCGATCCCCGCGTCCGCACCGTCTCCGTCGCGGGCAAGGACCGTGCGGCCGTGATGATGGGCGGGCACAAGATGGACGAGATCTGGTGGTGGGATGGCAAGACCTATGTCTCCTATGCCGGTCGTGTCGTGCCGCCGGTCGTGGAGCGCACGCGCAAGGCCGTTGCCGACCTGATCGCCCGGCCGCAGGCGGCCCTGCCGCTGCCCGGATTTTGCAAGTCGCTCGACCGACCGATCACCGTGGGCGGCCAGACGCTGGGCACCGGCCGGTTCCAGCGCGCGGCGGGCGACCTGAAGGCGTTCCGCGTATCTCCGGCGGCCGACGCGGCGGTGCTGGCGATGGCGGCGGGCTTCGTCCAGGACATGAAGCTGGGCCAGGGGCCGCAGACCGACATGCTGTCGGTCGGCCTGTCGGCGACCGACTATATCGGCCATGCGCTGGGCACCCAGGGGGCCGAGATGTGCATCCAAATGGAGGAACTCGACCGCTCGCTGGCGGGATTCTTCGACGTGCTCGATGCGACCGGCGTCGACTATGAGGTGATGCTGACCGCCGACCACGGCGCGCACGACATGACCGAGCGGCAGCAGATCCGCGCCATGCCGATGGAAAGCCATGTCGCGCCGGAGGCCAAGACCAAGGCGATGGCCGCCATCATCGCGCAAGGTCTGGGCCTGTCCAACACACCGCCGATCATGATGAGCGCGGAGGGCGACATCTATATCAACCGCGATCTGCCACCCGCCACGCGCGCGAAGGTGCTGGCCGAGGCGAAGCGGCGTTACGAAGCGTTGCCGCAGGTCGCCGCCGCGCTGACCCGCGACGAGATCGCGGCGACCCCCTGGCCGACGACGCCGCCCGAAACCTGGACGCTGAAGGAAAAGGCGCGCTCCTCCTACGATCCGACACGTTCGGGCGACCTGCTGATCCTGCTCAAGCCGCGCGTCACCACGATCGAGGAACCCGCCCCCGGCTATGTCGAGACTCATGGTTCGCCCTGGGACTATGATCGCCGCGTGCCGATCCTGTTCTGGCGCAAGGGGATGAGCGGGTTCGAACAACCGCTGTCGGTCGAGACGGTCGACATTGCCCCGACACTGGCGGCGACGATCGGACTGCCGATCCCTGGCGTGGACGGGCGCTGCCTGGACCTTGATCCGGGTGCGGCGGATACGTGTAAGAAATAAGCTTGTTCCTCCCCTGCAAGGGGAGGGGGACCGCCGCGAAGCGGTGGTGGAGGGGTGTCCCCACTGGCTGCGACACCCCTCCGTCAGCCCTCCGGGCTGCCACCTCCCCTTACAGGGGAGGAATGTTAGGGGCGCTCGACCCGATATTCAATCGGTTTGAAGCTCCCCCCGTTCGAAGCGGGTGCGGAACAGGCGGTGAGCCCGATCACCAGATCCATCTGCGCCACAAAGCGGATATGATCGCCCGGCCCACTCAGCGGCGGCAGCACCTCCAGCTTGCCGGTCGCGCCATCGACCGGCACGTTCATGAAACAGTTGAACGCCACCGGAATCCGGTCGGGCACCACGCCGAAAGGCGCCAGCGCCGCCGCCAGATTGCCGAAGCATCCGCGATGGCGCGGCAGGTCGGGATAGAAATGGTCGAACGTATCGACCGAACAGGGCGTCAGCAGGAAATCGTGCATCCCAACCGTGTCGGCCACGATCTCCAGCATCACCCGCGACCGGTTGGAATAGAGCTTGTGCCCGGTGGTGAGCCGGATCGTCTCGGCGTAGTCGAGCGTGCGGCCTGACGAGATCACCTCATCCAGATCATCGGCGTTGAAAGCGAGCAGATCGGCGACCTGTCGACCGCGCGGGTCGATGACAGTCAGGCTGTCGCCCTTGGCCATGCGAAAGGCGTCGCCGCTGCGGGGCGGAATCTCGACGGTTTCGGCGCTCATCGATCGGCCGCCGCTTCGGCACCCGTATAGTGGAAGGGGCAGCGCCAGCCCTCCTCCACCGCGCGACCGCTATATTGCCGGGCCTCGCTCATCTCGCCATGGCGCGCCAGCATCGGGTTGCGCGATCCCGCCAGCGCCTCATCGCGGACCATGATCTTCTCGCGCATCCCCTCATATTTGCCTTGGGCGCGCAATATCTCGAACTGGTCGTGCAGGTTGAAGATCATGGCCGGGCGCGGGAAGCGCCGCGCGGGGCGGCTGGCGTTGGGATGCAGCCCAACGACGAAGAATGCCTCGCCGCCGAAGGACAGCGAGAAATGCGGGTCTTCCGGATCGGCGCTGACCCGTTCGTCCCAATCCTGCCCCAGCCAGACATCCTTGTCCGACAGCGACTGGATCCGCGCCCAGATCGCGCGCTCGAACGCGGCTTCGTCGAGTTGCTCGGGTCCGGCGAAGACCACCGCCAGGCTGCGGAATAGCTGCGGCTCGGCACGATAGCGTTCGGCGAAGCGCCGCAGCCGGTCATGGATGCGCAGATCGTCCCAGGCGCTCGCTATGTCGCGCGCGCCCAATATGTCCAGCGTCCCCCGCGCCATCGCCGCCTTGGCGCCGACACAAGGAAAATCCGCCGCCGCGATATGGGCACGAAGCATCGCGGCCGACTCGGGCTCGCTGGGATCGTGCGGGGGGAATAGACTGCTTCCGGTTTTCGACATGGGATGCCCCAACGCGACGGTTAGGGCAGCGTTCCCGAAAAGCCGTTTTATCTCACATAATTAGCATCGATCAATCGGACTGCTGATCCAGGTCACAAAGCGGAATGCCACCCCGTCAGTCGAGATTGGGGCGCAGCCAGCGGGTCGCCTGGGCGACATCGACCCCGCGCCGCGTCGCATAGTCCGCCAACTGGTCCTCGCCGATCCGCGCAACGCCGAAATATTCGGCCTGGGCGTGCCCGAAGTAGAAGCCGCTGACCGCCGCCGTCGGCAGCATCGCAAAGCTGTCGGTCAACTCCAGCCCGACCGCGCTTTCCGCCGCCAGCAGGTCGAACAGCGTCCGCTTGATGCTGTGTTCGGGGCAGGCGGGGTAGCCCGGTGCAGGGCGGATGCCGCGATATTGCTCGCGGATCAGCGCCTCGTTGGTCAGCTGCTCGCCCGCCGCATAGCCCCACAGGTCGGTGCGGACATGCGCATGGAGCCGCTCGGCGAACGCCTCGGCCAGACGGTCGGCCAGCGCCTTGAGCAGGATGTCGTTATAATCGTCATGCCCCGCCCGGAAGCGTTCGATATGCGCGTCAATGCCATGGATGCCGACCGCGAAGCCGCCCATCCAGTCGCCTGTCGGATCGATGAAGTCGGCCAGGCACATATTCGCCCGGCCTTCGCGCTTGGCGATCTGCTGGCGCAGGAAGGGGATGCGTGTCTCTTCCCCGTCCGTCGTCAGGATCACGTCGTCGCCGTCGCGGCGGCACGGCCAGAGCGCCGCCACGCCGCGTGCGGTCAGCCACTTCTCGGCGATGATGGTGTCGAGCATGGCCTGCGCATCGGCATAGAGGCCGCTGGCGCTCTCGCCGACCACTTCATCGGTCAGAATGGCGGGGAAGTTGCCCGCCAGTTCCCAGGCGCGAAAAAAGGGCGTCCAGTCGATATAGTCGCGCAGGTCCGACAGGTCCCAGTCCTGATAGACATGCACGCCCGGCTGCTTTGGGTCGCCCGCCTTCAGCGCCATGTCCGCGACGAAGCCGCGCGCGCGGGCTTCCTCCAGCGGCAACAGGGCATTCGCCCCCTTCCCCTCACGCGCCTTGCGGACGGCTTCGTAATCGGCGGCGACCTGCGCGACATAAGGATCGCGCTGGGTATCAGACACGAGCGTCGTCGCGACGCCAACCGCGCGGCTGGCGTCGAGGACATGGACCACCGGCCCCGAATAGGCGGGCGCGATACGCAGCGCAGTGTGAACCTTGGAGGTCGTCGCGCCGCCGATCAGCAGCGGCATGGACATGCCGGCGCGCTGCATTTCCTCGCCCACCGTCACCATCTCGTCGAGCGAGGGGGTGATGAGGCCCGACAGGCCGATCATGTCGGCGTCATTCTCATTCGCCGCCGCGATGATCTTCGACCAGGGGACCATGACGCCCAGATCGACCACCTCGAAGCCGTTGCACTGGAGCACGACGCCGACGATGTTCTTGCCGATATCGTGCACGTCGCCCTTCACGGTCGCGAGCACAATCCGGCCCTTGCCCTTGGCGCCCGGCTCCTTCGCCGCTTCGATGAAAGGCAGCAGGTGCGCGACCGCTTTCTTCATGACGCGCGCGGACTTCACCACCTGGGGCAGGAACATCTTGCCCGAGCCGAACAGGTCGCCGACGACGTTCATGCCGTCCATCAGCGGACCTTCGATCACCTCGATCGGCCGTGCGAATTGCTGGCGGCATTCCTCGGTATCGTCGACGACATGCGCGTCGATGCCCTTGACCAGCGCATATTCCAGCCGCTTGGTCACCGGCAGGCTGCGCCACTCGGCAGCCTGCTTCTCAGCGACCGCATCGGTGCCGCGATAGCGCTCGGCCAATGCGACCAGCCGCTCGCCAGCCTCTGGGTCACGGTTGAGGACGACATCCTCGCACGCCTGGCGCAGTTCGGGGTCGATCGTGTCATACACGTCGAGCTGGCCCGCATTGACGATCGCCATGTCCATGCCCGCCGGGATGGCGTGGTAGAGGAACACCGAGTGCATCGCGCGGCGCACCGGCTCGTTGCCGCGGAAAGAGAACGACAGGTTCGACAAGCCGCCCGAGATATGGACGTGGGGGCAGCGCGCCTTGATCTCGCGGCACGCCTCGATGAAGTCGACGCCGTAATTGTTATGCTCTTCGATGCCGGTGGCGACCGCGAAGACATTGGGATCGAAGATGATGTCCTCGGGCGGGAAGCCGATTCCCATCAGCAGGTCATAGGCACGCGCGCAAATCTCGACCTTGCGGTCCTTGGTGTCGGCCTGGCCGACCTCGTCGAACGCCATGACGACCACCGCCGCGCCGTACGCCATGCATCGGCGGGCATAGTGCAGGAACGCCTCCTCGCCTTCCTTCATGCTGATCGAATTGACGATCGGCTTGCCCGACACGCACTTCAAACCCGCCTCGATCACGCTCCATTTCGAGCTGTCGATCATGATCGGCACGCGCGCGATATCGGGCTCTGCGGCGATCAGCTTGAGGAAGGTGGTCATGGCGTATTCGGCGTCGAGCAGCCCTTCGTCCATGTTGACGTCGACCACCTGCGCGCCATTCTCGACCTGGCTGCGCGCTACCTCCACCGCGCGGGTATAGTCGCCCGCCAGGATCATCTTCTTGAACGCCGCCGATCCAGTGACGTTGGTCCGCTCGCCGACATTGACGAAATTGGTGGAGGTGTTGGTCATGGTGTCTTCTCAAATCCTCCCCGCTCGCGGGGAGGGGGACCAGCGAAGCTGGTGGAGGGGGGTCTCCACAAATTGCGTCGCTGGTGGATACCCCCCTCCACCAGCCTCCGGCTGGTCCCCCTCCCCGTGCCGGGGAGGATTGTTCAGGCCGCCATGGTGAACGGCTCCAGCCCGGCGAGGCGGGTGACGACCGGCGGGGTCGGGATGGTGCGGGGGGTCATGCCCTTCACCTTGTCGGCTATCGCCTTGATATGCGCAGGGGTCGAGCCGCAGCAGCCGCCCAGCACAT
The DNA here is from genome assembly GCF_025371035.1 of Sphingomonas sp. LC-1. Taxonomy (GTDB): domain Bacteria; phylum Pseudomonadota; class Alphaproteobacteria; order Sphingomonadales; family Sphingomonadaceae; genus Sphingomonas; species Sphingomonas sanguinis_E. The sequence continues at coordinate 61,186 of NZ_JANZXB010000004.1, forward strand.
TGACCTGCCCCTCGACCGCCCATTCGCCGACCAGACCGGCGGTGGTGACGGGCGCTTCGTCATAGGCACCCAGTTCGTTGGGCAGCCCGGCATTGGGGTAGATCATGATGAGCGTGTCGCAGATTTCCGACAGCGTCTTGACGTGCGGGCGCAGCTGTTCCGCCCCGAACGAGCAGTTCAGCCCGATGGTCAGCGGCCGGGCATGGCGCACCGCGTGCCAGAAGGCCTCGACCGTGTGGCCCGACAGGTTGCGGCCCGACAGGTCGGTCAGCGTCATCGACAACATGATCGGGATCTCGCGGCTCAGCGCCTCGCCTGCCTCGATCGTCGCCATGATCCCGGCCTTGGCGTTCAGCGTATCGAACACCGTCTCGATCAGGATGAAGTCTGCGCCGCCCTCGATCAACGCGTCGATCTGTTCGCGGTACACGTCCTTGAGGTAATCGAAGTCGATCTCGCGGTAACCCGGATCGTTCACGTCCGGCGACAGCGACAGCGTCTTGTTGGTCGGCCCGATCGCGCCCGCGACGAAGCGGGGGCGGCCGTCCTTCGCGGCGAACTCGTCTGCGATGCGGCGGGCGAGCTTCGCGCTCTCGACATTGATCTCCCGCACCAGATGCTCGGCTCCGTAATCGGCCTGGCTGATCCGGTTGGCGGAGAAGGTGTTGGTCTCGGCAATGTCCGCCCCCGCCTCGAAATAGGCGCGGTGGATGGCCTCCGGCACCTCGGGCTTGGTCAGCGCCAGGATGTCGTTATTGCCCTTCTGGTCGTGGGACAGGCCCAGCGTCCCCGCATAGGCCGCCTCGTCCAGCTTCCAGTTCTGGATCTCGGTGCCGAACGCGCCGTCGGTGATCAGGATGCGCTTGGCGGCTTCGGCGAGGAACGTGTCGCGGGTCGTCATGATCTACTCCTGCCCCCGACCAGTGCGGGAGCGTATTGGCATTCCTATAGGGGCAGAGAGGTTACGCCGCCGCTACCGTCTCGGCCTTCTTTCCGCGCACGCCCAGCAAATGGCTGATCGCATAGGCCAGTTCGGCGCGGTTGAGCGTGTAGAAGTGGAATCCCTTCACCCCGCCCGCGTACAAGCGACGGCACATCTCGGCGGCGATGGTCGCGGCGACCAGCTGGCGCGCGCCGGGATGATCGTCCAGCCCCTCGAACAGCCGGTCCATCCAGTCCGGGATGCACGCCCCGCACATGGCGGCGAACTTGCGGGTCTGCGCGACGTTCGACACCGGCAGGATACCCGGCACGATCTCCGCCGTGATCCCCGCGGCGGCGGCGGCATCGCGGAAACGGAAATAGGCTTCGGGCGAGAAGAAGAATTGCGTGATCGCACGGTTCGCGCCGGCGTCGATCTTGCGCTTAAGGTTATCGATGTCCGCCTTCTGGTCCGCCGAGTCCGGGTGGCATTCGGGATAGGCCGCGACCGAAATCTCGAACGGATGCAGCTTCTTGAGGCCCGCGACCAGATCGGCGGCATTCTCATAGCCGCCCGGATGGCTGACGAAGCGCGCGCCCTCGGCGGGAGGATCGCCGCGCAGCGCCACGATGTGCCGCACGCCCGCCGCCCAATATTCCTGCGCGACCTGGTCGATCTCCTCGCGGGTCGCCTCGACACAGGTGAGATGCGCGGCGGCGTCCATCGTCGTCTCGCGTTGGATTCGCGCGACGGTGGCATGGGTCCGCTCGCGGGTCGAGCCGCCCGCGCCGTACGTCACCGATACGAAGCGCGGATCCAGCGGCTCCAGCGTGCGGATCGCGTCCCAGAGCTGCGCATCCATCTTCTCCGTCTTGGGCGGGAAGAATTCGAAGCTGACCGCGATATCGCCGCCCACATCGGCGAACAGCGGTTCCTCATGCGCCAGCGCGGCCTCGGCCCGCGTCAGGATCGTGTTCGTCATGCCGCCTTCACCCTATTCGTCTCGACGGGCCGAAGCCCCTTCTTCACACCCAGCCAGAGCTTGACGGTCAGCTCGCCGCCCTCCAGCGTCTCGGCCCGCGCCAGCGTCAGCCCGGCAGGGCCGAACCAGCCCGCCATCTGTTCGTCGGCGAAACCCAGGCGGCTATGCGCCGCCTTCTGCCGCAATTCCTCGCGATCATGCGGCGCGAAGTCGGCGATCAACAGCCGCCCGCCCGGCCCCAGCACCCGCGCCGCCTCGGCGATCGCCGCGCCCGGCTGCTGCGCGAAGTGCAGCACATGATGCAGGATCGCGATATCCGCCGCGCCGTCGCCCATGGGCAGCGCATAGAGGTCCGCCTGCCGCAACTCGGTATTGGCGCGGCCGTGCAGCTTGGCGCGGGCCAGCCGCAGCATCTCCGACGAGCGGTCGATGCCCAGCGCCGAGTCCGCCCGGTCGCCGAACAGCTCCAGCATCCGCCCGGTGCCGGTGCCGATGTCGATCAGCGTGCCGAGATCGCCCTCGCCGATCAGCCCGGCCATCGCCTCCTCGATCTCGCTGTCCGCGACATGGAGCGAACGGATCGCGTCCCACTCGCCCGCATGATCCTCGAACCAGGCGGCCGCGCTCGCCGCCCGGTCGGCGCGCACCGCCGCCAGCCGCGCGACATCGGCCACCATCCAGGGATCGGGCGCATCCGCCGTCCAGCGATCGAGCGCCGCCATCATCGGCTCCACCGCCTCGCGGTCGCCCAGCGCGACGAAGACCCAGCTGCCTTCCTTACGGCGCTCGGCCAGTTCGGCGTCGACCAGGATCTTCACATGGCGGCTGACGCGCGGCTGGCTTTGCCCCAGCACCTGCGCCAGTTCGCCCACCGACAGCTCCATCGACCGCAGCAGCGCAAGGATGCGCAGCCGCGTCGGGTCGCTGAGGGCGCGAAAGATTTCGAGCGCATTGGCCATGGATCACGATATAAAGATATCTTTATATGCGGTCAACGGAGCGAACTCATTTCGGCCGACACGGACCCGAAACGGATGATCTGCGTTGGCACGCCGATCAAATGATGAAAACGGGAGTGTTTGCGATGAAGAAGGCCCTGATCCTCGCCCTGACCGGTGCCGCCGCATTGTCGCTGGCCGCTTGCAGCGAGAATGCCCAGCAGCAGACCGAGCAGGCCGCCGACGCCATCGGCTCGGACGTGAAGGCGACGACGCAGAACGCCTCGGACGATGTCGAGGCGGCGACCGCCAAGGCACTGAACTCGGCCGAGAATGCCATGGACAAGGCGGGTGACAAGCTGGACCGCGCCGGTGACCGGGCTGCGGCCCATGCCGACCGCGCGGGCGAGAATATCGATCGCGGGCTCGACCATGCGGGCGACAAGATCGAGCGCGGCGCGGACAATGCCCGCCAGGCGACCGGCAACGCGCTGGTCCGCGCGGGCGAGGATGTCCGCCGCTAAAGGGCGTTATCCTCAGGGATTACAGAAGCGGGTCGGCGATCAGTTCGCCGGCCCGCTTTTCTTTGGGCGGTCTGCGTGGCCTTCGAGTTCGCTCATGCTGAACGGCGTGAGGAGTTTATGACCCCATATTCCAACGTCCGTTCAGCCTGAGCGAAGAAGGCTACGCCCCAACGCTTTCAATCGAACCGAACCTTCCCCCGCCCCGCCTTCACCTGCGCCCGCCCCTTCTTGGCATCGACCCGCCGGGTCTGGGACGCGCGGGTGGGTTTGGTCGGCCGCCGCTTCTTCGGAACGATGGTCGCCTCGCGGAGCAGGTCGATCAACCGTTCACGCACCTCGCGCCGGTTCATCTCCTGCGAGCGGCTGGCATCGGCGCGCAGGGTCAGCACGCCGTCCTTGCCCAGCCGCTGCCCTGCCAACACGGCCAGCCGCATCTTCACCGCTTCCGGCAAACTCGGCGAGCCGCCCACGTCGAAGCGCAACAGCACCGCGCTGTCGGTCGTGTTGACATGCTGCCCGCCCGGCCCGGAGGCGCGGGTGAAGCTCTCGGTGATCTCGCGCTCGTCGATCGCGATGGCGCGGGTGACGGGGATCAGCGCCATCGCCTGCGCCCCTAGTCCCGGAACGCGCCGAAGCGTTCTGGCGTCGGGGCCTCGGCGGTGATCGGGTCCTTGGCGTCTCCGCGCGGCACCGTCAGGCTGGCGGCGTGCAGCAACATGCCGCCCGCTTCGCCCGCTCCATAAACGGGGTCGCCGACCACCGGCGCGCCCAGGCCCGTCGCCGCATGAACGCGAATCTGGTGGGTACGGCCGGTTTCCGGGCGGAACTCGACCAGCGTCCGCCCGCCCTCATGGCGCAATGCGCGCCAGCCGGTCCGCGCCGCCTTGCCCGTCGGATCGGCGACCATCCGCCAGCCCTCTTCCATCGTCGACACCTTGGCGAGCGGCAGGTCGATCATCCCCTCGCCCTCGATCTCGCCGTTCAGAACCGCCAGATAGCGCTTCTCGACCAGCCCGGCCTCGAACGCCTGCTGGAAACGGGCGTGCGCCTTGGGGTTGCGCGACAGGAGCAGGCAGCCGCTGGTGTCGCGGTCGAGCCGGTGCACCGCATGCGGCCAGCGCTTGAACCCGAATTTCAGCGATTCCAGATGGTTTTCGAGGCTGATCGACCCGTTACGGGGCCGATCGACGGGCAGGCCCGCCGGTTTGTCGATCACCAGCGCTTCGCCGTCGATGAATAGAACGCGATCTCCGTGCATCGCGCTCCCTTGCCACCGTGCGCGCCGACATGCCAGAGGCGCGCGTGTCATGCCGAGCGCTCTTGCCGTTTTCCTTCGCCTGTTGGCACTGCTGTCGATCGCGGTGACGCCCGTCATGGCGGCGGCGCAGTCCTGCGACGGCGTGCTGCCCCCGCCAGGCCCGGACGGTCGGGTCGCCGGGCATTTTCCCTATGGCGACGGATCGCCTCAGGACATCGTGCCAGCCCCTGCCGGGTTCGGGCTCAAGCCCTATTGCCGCCTGCACCGCGCGATGATCCCCGATCTGCAACGGCTGCTGGACGCGGCGAAGGCCGATCCGGCGGTCGGCGGCACCTTGCACGGCCTGTCCTGCCACCGCGAGGTCGCTCGCCAGCGCAACGTCTTCTGCCGCGACCGGAGCGTGTCCGCCGCCGAGCGCGCCATTTCGGTCGCGCCGGCGGGGTATAGCGAACATGCGACCGGCTATGCGGTCGATTTCGCGGTGCGTCCGGCGCGCGGATGCCCGGATGCGGAGGCGTGCATGGCCGCGTCGCCCGCGGCGCGCTGGCTGATCGCCAACGCCCCGCGCTTCGGGTTCGAGATGAGCTTTCCGGCGGGAAACAGGCAGCGGGTAAAGTGGGAGCCCTGGCACTGGCGCTGGGTCGGGACCAGTCCCGCCGAGCCGGGCGCAGCGCAGGCGCGGGCGGTCTTCGCCAGAGCGCGGGCGCAGTTCCCGGCCGATCCGGGCGTGCGCGATCCGTTGAAGGTGGTGATGACGGCCCAACCGCCGGTTCCCGTGCCCCCGCCAGCGGCCGCGCCTAGCCCAGCGACGACGAAGGGCAAATCGCGCCGCCAACGGCCCTGAACAACGGCGTGACAGGATCGCGCTTCCCGCTTAGGATCGATCCTCGCAGCACGAGAGGTGACATCGCATGACACGATGCGCGACGTATCTTCTGATAGCGGGTGCTGCTCTGGTCACGCTTCCTACGCCCGTTCTGGCGCAACATTCGGAGACGGCTTCCGACGCGGCCGTTATCAGGACGCTCCCCTCCCTCTCGATCCTCGAATTCAAGCCGGCATTCCGCTATACCGACCCGGACAGGGGCCCCTTTACCGATCGCAATATCTATTTTGGCACCGAACTCCCCGATATCGACGGAGGCCGCGTCATTGATGCCTGGTCACGAAGCCATCTCCCGGCAACGCTGTATCTGACTAACGGCACCTGCCTGCTCTATTCCATCAACCTCGGAAGTTACGGGCCCGTAAGCGGGCGTTTGGAGCCCAGCGCCTGCGCCGATCGCCCCACCAATGATCGCCAGATGCCGTCCCATCCTGTTCCAGCCGGGCTAAGATTCGTCGGTTCGTCCTGGGGCATGAGCGCCTGGGTTAATGAAAAGGACGGTACGACGGTCGTCACCAAACCCTTTGCGAAGACATTCGCACCGCTTTTCACGGCCGATTTTCCGGTGCTGGCGATGATGGCGATAATTGATCCGCATGGCGTGGGGGCGGGCATAACCCTGATCGGTCCACGGAGGGGCAAGCTCGTCGCGGTGACGGTCGATGTGGCGGTGCGGTAAATGCATCGTGGCCGCCATGCCGATCCGGCGTCGGTGCGTACCGGCTGGTCGAGGTTGTGGGCCTTGGCCTCCACCCGTCTCAGGCCGAACGGAGGAAGGATATAAGAACGGGGGCACCCTTCGGCGCCCCCGTCCCTTGCATTACCCGAACAGCTTGGCGGCCGTCTCGGCGATGCGCTTGCCCTGGTAGCGCGCACCGTCCAGATCGACCTGGCTCGGCTGGCGGCTGCCGTCGCCGTCCGCCAGGGTCGAGGCGCCGTACGGCGTGCCGCCATGGACTTCCTTGACGCCCATCTGGCCCTGGAACCCATAATCCAGGCCGACGATGGTCATGCCGTGGTGGATCAGGTTGGTCAGGACCGAGAACAGGGTCGTCTCCTGCCCGCCATGCTGGCTGGCGGTCGAGGTGAAGGCACCGCCGACCTTGCCGACCAGACCGCCCTTCATCCACACGCCGCCGGTCGTGTCCCAGAAGGCCGCCATCTGGCTCGCCATCCGGCCATAGCGCGTGGGCGTGCCGACGATGATCGCATCATAGTTGGTCAGCGCGTCGGGGCCCTCGATCTCGGGGTGCGCGGTGTCGGTCTTGAAGTGCGCCGCCGCAACCACCTCGGCAGGCGCGGTCTCGGCGACGCGGCGGATGTCCACCTCGGCGCCCGCCGAACGCGCGCCTTCGGCGATCGCGTCGGCCATCTGCTCGATGTGACCATAGGACGAATAATAGAGGACCAGAACCTTGGCCATGTGATGTACTCCCTTGCAGAAACGTCAGTTATTCGGCGTCGACCAGAACGATCTCGGCATCCTCGATCGCCGTGATCGTCACGGTCCGGCCACCGGTGAGCGCCGCACCGTCGCGTGCCGCGAACGGGACACCGTCGATTTCGATCCGTCCGGTGGCCGGGACGAGATAGGCGTGGCGCCCCTCACCCACCGCATGTTCGACACTCTCCCCGGCGCGCAACGTGGCGCCCAGGACACGGGCATCGGCGCGGATGCGCAGCGCGTCGCCATCCTCTTCGAACCCGCTGGCCAGCGTCACGAACTTCCCCGAGCGTTCGCCCTTGGGGAACGGCTTGGCACCCCAGCTTGGCTGACCACCCCGGCTGCGCGGCTCGATCCAGATCTGGAACAGCGTCGTCGGTTCGGATTCGAGATTATATTCAGCGTGGCGCACACCCGAACCCGCGCTCATCACCTGCACGTCGCCCGCCGCCGTCCGACCGACATTGCCCATCGAATCCTGATGGGTGATCGCGCCGGTGCGGACATAGGTGATGATCTCCATGTCGGCATGGGGATGCGGCGGGAAGCCGGCGTTCGGCCCGATGACATCGTCGTTCCAGACGCGGATCGCGCCCCAGCCCATGCGGGCCGGATCATAATAGTTGGCGAACGAGAAATGGTGCCGTGCGTCCAGCCAGCCATGATTGGCATGGCCCAGGCTTTCGAAACTGCGGCGGTCGATTCCCCGAACGGGGTGGGTGATGACTTGCGTGCTCATGGGGTAACTCCCTTGGTTGCGCCCAAGATAGTGACGATCATGATCGCGTAAACGGAAACGCTGGAAACCGATCGTTTCCATGTGCATTGTAACGCAGAACCGGCCGTTTGCCGGTCGTACGGGGGTGCCGAACGGTGCTCCAAAGGGGGGTATCAATGCGTCTGCCGGATCTGGAGGCCTGGGCGATCTTCGCCGCCGTCGTCGAGCATCGCTCGTTCAGCGCCGCGGCCGATGCGATCGGCCTGTCCAAGGCCACCGTGTCCAAGGCGATCACCCGATTGGAGGCGCAGCTCAACCAGTCGCTGTTCCACCGCACCTCGCGCCGCCTGGCGCTGACCGAGGCGGGAAAGCCGCTGGCCGATCACGCCGCGCGCATCCTGGCCGAAGCGCGCGCCGCCGAGGAAGCCGCACGCGACGCCGCCAGCGCGCCCGCCGGTCGCATTCGTCTGGCCGCGCCCATGTCGTTCGGCGTGACCAATATCGCGCCGGTGATCGCCGATTTCCTGGCCAGGCATCCGGGGATCGAGATCGAACTGAGCCTGTCCGACGCGCGGGTCGACATCGTGGCGGAGGGCTATGACATCGCGCTGCGCATCGCCGACCTGCCCGACAGTTCGCTGCGCGCGCGGCGGCTGTGCGGCATTTCGACCCATATCATCGCCTCGCCCGGCTATCTGGCGGAGCATGGCACGCCGACCCATCCCAACGAACTGGGCGAGCATCGGCTGCTCAGCTATTCCAACGTCACCGGCCCCTGGCGTTTCCGCCATCCCGGCGGGGCCGAAGTTTCGGTGCGCCCGCAAGGTCCGCTGACGGCCAATAGCGGCGATGCGCTGGTCCCCGCCGTGCTGGCCGGACTGGGAATCGCGCGGCTGCCCGGCTTCATCATCGGGCCCTATCTGACCGGCGGACAGGCGGTGGAGATCTTGCAGGACTGGACCCCGCCACCCATCGGCCTGCACCTGCTGACCCCGCCCAGCCCCTTGCGCCCCGCACGGGTGGAGGCGCTGATCGCATGGCTGGCCGACAAGGTCCGCGATCCCTGCGTCACCGCGCGCCAGCAGGAGGCGGCCCGATGAACCGGCTTCGTCCCGACGAGGGGGATGCGCGGTTCATCCGCCGCGTCGTCCTGATCCTGTTGATCCTGGGCATCACCGCCGCGCTGTTCCGCGCCGGTGATCTGCTGATCCTGGCCTTCGGATCGATCCTGGGGGCCATTGTCATCCATGCGATCGCGGACCTTTATGCCGACCATCTGCCGATCGGGCCCAAACGGTCGCTGACCCTGTCGGTCGCCACGGTGCTGGCGGTGCTGGGGTTCCTCGCCTGGTTGTTCGGCGTCGCCTTTCGCCAGCAACTCAACACGCTGGTCACGCAATTGCCGAACCTGATCGACCAGTTGGCCGCCTGGGCGTCGCAATCACCGGTAGGGGCCAAGGTGGTGGACGCGGTGCGCGCCGCCTATGCGGGCAGCCGGGTGGCGCAGGATATTGGCGGCATCGTGTCGGGCGCGGGCGAATTCGTCCTCAACTGCCTGTTGCTGCTGGTCGGTGCGCTGTTCTTCGCCGCCGATCCCAAAATCTATGAGCGCGGTTTCCTGCTCCTCATCCCCCGATCGATGCGGCCGGCGGTGGAGGATGCGCTGTTCGACACCGGCTCCACCTTGCGCCTCTGGCTGCGGGCGCAGTTGATCCAGATGACGACGATGGGCGTGCTGGTCGGCGTCGGGCTGGCGATCGCCGGAGTGCCCTCTGCCGCCGCGCTGGGATTGCTGACGGGCTTGAGCGAATTCGTGCCCTATGTCGGGCCGATCGCCGCGATGCTGCCAGCGCTGGGATTGGCGGCGCAGGCAGGCAATGGCGCGATCGTCGGCACGCTTATCACCTTTGCGATCGTGCGGCTGATCCAGACCAACGCCATCACGCCCTTCGTCACCAGCCGGGTCGTCGCCATCCCGCCCGCCGTCACCCTGTTCGCCATCATCGGGATTGGCACGATCTTTGGTCTTTTCGGCCTGTTCTTTTCGGCGGCTTTGTTGATCGTCGCCTTTACTTTGATTCGCAGCCTGTATCTTCGGGAAGTTCTTGGCGAGGACATTCCCCCGGTGAAACATCAGACGCTGCTCGACCCTTTTGCACAAGTAAAACAAGACAATAATAATCCGGGTTAGGACCGAATTAACCTTTTACGTTCACCCCCACGTTGGTTAATGGTAAGGATATCCGGTCGCCGGGGGAAAAGGGGGGCGGCCATTCGCGAATGGGGACTGTCGATGCGCGTGCTGCTGATCGAAGACGAACCGACGACCGCCAAGGCGATCGAGCTGATGCTCGGCAGCGAAGGCTTCAACGTCTACACCACTGATCTAGGTGAAGAAGGCCTCGATCTGGGAAAGTTGTACGATTACGACATCATCCTGCTCGACTTGAACCTGCCGGACATGCACGGCTATGACGTGCTCAAACGGCTGCGCGTCGCGCGAGTCTCCACTCCGGTCCTGATCCTGTCGGGCATCAACGAGATGGACTCCAAGGTGCGCAGCTTCGGCTTCGGCGCCGACGATTACGTCACCAAGCCCTTCCACCGCGAGGAATTGATCGCGCGCATCCATGCCGTGGTCCGCCGGTCCAAGGGACATTCGCAATCGATCATCCGCACCGGCAAGCTGGCGGTGAACCTGGACGCCAAGACCGTCGAGGTCGAGAATGCCCGCGTCCACCTGACCGGCAAGGAATATGCGATGCTGGAGCTGTTGTCGCTCCGCAAGGGCACGACGCTGACCAAGGAGATGTTCCTGAACCATCTCTATGGCGGGATGGACGAGCCGGAACTGAAGATCATCGACGTCTTCATCTGCAAGCTGCGCAAGAAGCTCAGCCTGGCCTGCGATGGCGAGAATTATATCGAGACGGTGTGGGGCCGCGGCTATGTCCTGCGCGAGCCGGACGAGATGGGCCAGGGCGAACAGGCCGTCGCCTGACGCTTTCGCATCGGGGGCGGAAGGGGCGGGTTCGCGATGCGGACCGGCCCTTTTTCATGGCCAATCCGCTTGACCTTCGGGCGCACATGGGCCGAACGGGGTCGGCCGATTGCGCCTGACCGATTAGCCCCTTGGTCCGAGCGCGGCCGAAGGCCACGCCCTCCCTCTCCCGTCAGGCCGCCACGCGCCGCCGAAGCGCCAGCACCAACAGAACCAATCCCCCAGCCATCAACGCCAGACTGGCGGGCTCGGGGACCGTCGCAGGGCTTCCGCCGCTGCTCCCGGTCCCGCCCGAACTGCTCGGCGGGTTGGACGTCCCCGGCGTATAGGTGCCGATATAGGTGCCCAGATGGAACTCGCCATTCTGGACCAGGCTGCCGAACACGGCCGATCCCTCGATATAATTGCCCGTCACGGCCGCCGCCTTGGGCGCGAGGACCGATCCCTTCCACGCCGTCGTCAGTTCCAGGCTGGTCGCGTCGGGGAAATTCCAGATGACCTGCTTGCCTAGTCCGCTGGCGTTGCCCAGAAAATTGTCGTCCAGCCGGATCGCGCTGCCGCTGACATTGACGATCACCGTGTCCGCGCCGTTTGCGTTGAAGGCGATTTCGCCGAAGCGGGCCAGGTCGGCGGCGGTCAGGTTGAACACCGCGACGCCATTGGCCCCCTTCACCGCGTCGAACGTCGCCCGATTGCCGCTGATTGCGACCTGCCCGGTGGCGGATAGCGCGGCATAACTGTTCGACAGGTCGGTCATGCCGCTCGTCAGCAGCGTCTTCTGCTGGTTCAGGCCGGCGACGAAGCCCGGATCACTGCTCGCCAAGCCCGATTGCACGATATTCTGGTTGATGTTGGTGTTCGACAGGGTCCCGCCGACCTTCACGTTCTGAACTCCGCCGTTCAGATTGAAGCCGCTCTGGACAATGCCCCCGATCAGCGCACCGGAGCCGTTGTTGAGATTTTTTGTGCCGCCGATCACATTCCCCACCACGGTCAGACCGGGCAAGGCATAGGTGGATGGGGCGGGCGTGGCGATCTGGTAGTTGGACGAATTGCCGCTGAGATTACCGCCGACAAAGGTGCGCCCCTCCACCTCCGAACTGGATGTCAGATCGCCCAGCACGATGAGGTTCCACTCCTTCAAGGCGTCGATGCCGACGACCGGCGAGGCGATGGCAAGGGACGGCAAGGCGGCTGCCACGAGTCCCGCGAGCAACAGTCGATATTTCATGCTCGCGGGGATAGCAGGAAAACCCTGCCAATTGTTTACGCAGTCGATCCCGATGTGGGACCCGGTCCCCGCCGGGTCAGCGCCGTTCCCACACCTTCTGCCCGCCGATCCATGTTTCCTCGACGCGGGTCGCACGCAGTTCGCTGGGGTTGATGTCCAGCGGATTGCGGTCGACGATGATGAAATCGGCCTGCTGCCCCTGTCCCAGGCGTCCGAACAGATCCTCGGCGAACCCGGCATAGGCCCCGTCCATGGTGAAGGCGCGCCATGCCGCCTCGCGCCCGATAATCTCCTGCGGCTGCCACCCGCCATAGGGCTGGCCATCCGGACCCTGCCGGGTGATCGCCGCCGCCCAGCCCGCAAAGGGATCGGGGCTCTCGACCGGATAGTCCGATCCGAAGGTCAGCGTGGCACCATTCTTCAGCATCGTGTTCCAGGCATAGGCTCCCGCCAGCCGCGCCGGGCCCAACCGCGCCTCCGCCATCTGGCGGTCGCTGGTTTCGTGCACCGGCTGCATCGAGGCGATGATGCCATGCTTGCCGAAACGCGGCAGATCGACCGGATCGACGATCTGCGCATGTTCGATCCGCCAGCGTCGATCGCCCTTATAGGTTTCGGCCAGTTCGTCGATCGCATCGAGGACCTGCGCATTGGCCCGGTCGCCGATCGCATGGACGGCGATCTGATACTTGTCCATCGCCGCGCGGCTCATCAGGTTGCGGATGACGTCGTCGGTCATGAAGCCGAGCCCCGTCTGCCCCGGCGCGTCGGCATAGGGTTGCTTCAACCATGCCCCCCGCGATCCCAACGCGCCATCGCCATACAGCTTCACCCCGACCAGCCGCAGCCTGTTATTGTACAGCCAGGGCGTCGGCCCCGTGCCGCCGATCCTCACGGTGTCGTCGATCCCGCCGCCATAGCTGAGGATGCGCACGCGCAAGTTTCCGGCATCGCCCATCCGGCGATAGGTCATCCATTCGTCCAGCGTCGTGCCCATGTCCGCCGTGGCGGTAATGCCGTGGCTGAGCAACGCGTTCTGCGCCTTGAGGAACGCGGCGTTGCGGTCCTTGGCCAGCGGCTGGGGAATGGCCTTCTGGATCAGGGCCATGGCCGCGTCGACGAACACGCCGGAGGGCTGTCCGCCAGCCTTCTCGATCCGGCCACCGGCGGGGGAGACGGTCTTCGCGGTGATCCCCGCCGCCTTCATCGCCGCGCTGTTCGCCCAGAGGGCATGGCCATCGGCGCGCTCCATCACCACCGGGCGGTCGGCGGCGACGGCGTCCAGATCGGCAGCGGTCGGGAAGCGGCCCAGGCCCCAGCTTTCCTGATTCCAACCGCCACCCAGGATGAACTTGCGGTCCGGATTGGCCGCGACATAGGCTGCGATCCGGCTGCGCGCCTCGTCCAGCGACTTGGTGGTCGACAGGTCGAGTTCGATCAGCCGAAAGCCCAGCCCCATCACATGCCCGTGCGAGTCGACAAAGCCGGGCAACATCACCCGCCCCTTCATGTCCGCGCGCCAGTCGAGCTTTTCTGGGCGCTTGTCCTTGGCGGACAGCAGCCGCACGACCTTGCCGTCCGGGGTCAGCAACAGGCCGGTGAAGCGGACGACCTTGCCATCCTTGTCCAGCGTCAGGCCGGTGACATTGTCGACCAGCGCATCGGCAAAGGCCGCCGCGGGGGTCAGCGTCACCGCCAGCGCGGCGGCGAGGAAGGTCCGGAGCGGACGACGGAAACGAGCCTGTTTTGCCATAAGCGTCCGTTCCTAATCGCTGAACGGCCCGGTTGGAAGGTCGCAACCGCGCAGGGTCGGCGTCGGCGCCATGATCCGGTCCGATCGTTTGACAGCGGCGTCGGGCGGGTGACAGTGGGTCGCGGCGCGCGAGGACGATGAGGACGACGGGCATGGCATGGTATCACCGGGTTGCGGGCGGGATCGCCCATCGCGTCTGGCGGATCACGCGGCCGCGCACCTTCGGCGTCCGGGCCATCCTGCTCGATCAGGCCCACCGCGTCGCGCTGGTGCGCCATACCTATACCGATCATTGGTATCTGCCCGGCGGCGGGGTGAAGAAGGGCGAAAGCACGCTGGCGGCGATCCGACGCGAATTGCGCGAGGAGATCGCGATCGAGAATGTCCGGATCGCCCATGTCCTGGGCGTCTATCACAGCATGCGCGAGGGCAAGGACGACCATGTCGTCATCTATATCGCCCATGCGGTGACCGATGGCGACACTCCGCTGTGCCCCACCGACATGATCGAGATCGAACAGGCGCGATGGTTCGCGCTGGACGACCTGCCGGACAGCCTGTCCCCCGCGACGCGGCGGCGGATCGACGAATATCGCTCGGCCGCATCCATCGCGGAGAGATGGTAGGCGATCCGGTCAGGATCGGCGCACCACCTCGCGGATCACGAAATGCGAGGCGAGCCGCGTCACCCCCGGCAGGCGTGCCAGCGTCTCGCGGTGGATGCGTTCATAGCTGTCGTCGCGGCGGACCTCGACCTGGATCATATAATCCGCCTCACCGCTCATCAGAAAGCATTCGACGATCTCTGGACAGCGCAGAATCTCCCGCTCGAAGGCCGCCATCGTTTCCTGCCGCTGATCCTTGAGCGTGACATTGACCATCACCGTGGACGGCCGCCCCCGCGCCTCATGGCTCAGGATCGCGCGATAGCCGGTGATCACCCCCGCCTCGCGAAGCTGCGCCACGCGGCGATGCGCGGCACTGGCGGACAGCCCGACCTTGTCACCCAGCGCGGCGCTGGTCAGGTCGGAATCGCGGGCCAGCTGGGCCAGGATGCGGCGGTCTATTGCGTCGGACATAACTATCCCGCTATATAGCATTCACGCGCAAAGATATCCTGAATTATACGGCCTGGCGGGACCGCTTTGCACACCTCTCCCACCCGATCGGCGCTATTATCGGGACAACGCCTTTTCAGGAGAGTTCGTCATGCGCGTCGGTGTCCCCAAGGAAATCAAGAACCACGAATATCGCGTCGGCCTGACCCCGCCCTCGGTTGCCGAGCTGGTCGCCGCCGGTCATGAGGTCATCGTCGAGACCAAGGCCGGCAGCGGCATCGATTTCGAGGACCAAGACTATATCGACGCGGGCGCGCGCATCGTCGCCACCGCCGCCGAAGTCTTCGACCAGGCCGAGATGATCGTGAAGGTGAAGGAGCCGCAGGCGGTCGAGGTTGCGATGCTGCGCCCGCACCACGTCCTGTTCACCTATCTCCACCTCGCCGCCGACAAGCCGCAGGCGGAGGGCCTGATGCAATCGGGCGCGACCTGCATCGCGTACGAAACCGTCACCTCGCCCCGTGGCGGCGTGCCCCTCCTGAAGCCGATGTCGGAAGTCGCTGGCCGCATGGCGGTACAGGTCGGCGCGCATTATCTGGAAAAGCAGCAGGGCGGCCGCGGCATCCTGCTGGGCGGCGTTCCGGGCGTGGCGCCCGCCAAGGTCGCGATCCTGGGCGGCGGTGTCTCGGGCGTGAACGCGGCGCAGATGGCGGTCGGCCTCCGCGCCGATGTCACCATCTATGACATCAACAACGACCGTCTGGCCGAACTGGACATGTTCTTCTCCAGCCAGATCAAGACCGCCTATGCCTCCAAGGCGGCGATCGCGGCGGCGGTGAAGAACGCCCACCTCGTCATCGGCGCGGTGCTGGTTCCGGGTGCTGCGGCGCCCAAGCTGGTCACCCGCGACATGCTGAAGACGATGAAGCGCGGTTCGGTGATGGTCGACATCGCGATCGACCAGGGCGGCTGCTTCGAAACCAGCCACGCCACCACCCATCAGGACCCGGTGTTCGAGGTCGACGGTGTGATCCATTATTGCGTCGCCAACATGCCGGGCGCGGTCGCCCGCACCTCGACCTTCGCGCTCAACAACGCGACGCTGCCCTTCGCGGTGAAGCTGGCCAATATGGGTGCCGAGGCCGCGATGAAGGCGGACGCGCATCTGGCGGCGGGCCTGAACGTCTCGGGCGGGAAGATCCGTCACGCGGCGGTCGCCGAAGCGCTCGACCTGCCGTTCGAGGCCTGGGCGGGCTAAGCCCCCACCCGTTCGCACCGAGCGAAGTCGAAGTGCACGCCCGGACCTTGGCCGCCAAGGCTGGTCCCATGGCCTTCGACTTCGCTCGGGCTGAGCCGCGGCAAGAGCTTGCGGAACGTAAAGCGAACACCGTCGTTGATCGCCGCGAAAGGAATTTCGCGATGACCGACAACCCCAAGACCGAACCCTTCTCCAACGCCGAGAAGGACCCCGATGACTGGACCACCGGCGACGAGCCGATGACCGGCGCGCAGGCCAGCTATCTCAAGACTTTGTCGGAGGAAGCCGGCGAAGCTTTTGACGATACGCTAAGCAAGGCCGATGCCTCCAAGCGGATCGACGCGCTTCAGTCCAAGACCGGCCGGGGCCAGTAAACCCCTATTGCCCCATCATCCGCATCGCCTGGTCGAGCAGCATCACACGCTGTTCGATGGCGGGGCGATAAGGGGCGTCGGCGGGCGTGCGCTGCAACGCACCCCTCCACAGGATGCGGGCTTTGGCGAAGTCCCCGGCCCGCATCCAGGCCAACCCTTCGAAGAAGAAGGGCACAGGATCGTTCGGTCCCAGCGTCCGGGCCCGGCGAAAGGCGAACCGCGCGGCGGGCGACATCTGAAAGTGGTCATGCGCGAACAGCACGTTGCCCAGCTCGGTCCAATAGGGGACGCTGCGCGGGTTCGCGCCGACCGCGCCGAGCATGATCTTCACCGCCGTCCGGTTGTCGCCGGATCGCGCCAGGGCATCGGCGGCGGTGAACATCGCCGCCTCCCCGCCATAACGGCCCATCAACTGTCCGCGCAGATCGATCAGCGTCTCATTGTCCGACTGCCGATCGGAGGGTGGTACCGGCGCGGCGGCAGGCAGCGTCGGCCGCCCCTGCCACGCATAGCCGACCCCGCCCAGCGCCAGCGCGGCCCCCAGCATCGTCCAGAGAGGACGTGGGAAACGGAGCCACAAGGCCAGCGCCATCGCCGCCGCCGCCAGTCCGAGAAGCGTGAGCCAACCCATCAGCCTCTCCTCCGAAAGCTCGACCGCGCGATCCATGCGCCGACGCCCAACAACAGGATCGGCGTCGCCCACAGCAGCGCCGTCGCGCCCGATAGCGGCGGATCATAGCTGACATAATCGCCATAGCGTTCGATCAACCAGTGGCGGATCGCCTCCGGGCTTTCGCCCCGCGCGATCCGCTGGCGGACCAGCGCGCGCATATCGGCGGCCATGTCGGCATCGCTATCCGCGATTGACTGTCCCTGACACACGACGCAGCGCAACTCGCCCATCAATTCGCGCGCCTGCGCCTCGGCCCTGGGGTCGGCAAGCTGCGTATTGCCGTAATCGGGCGCGGTCGTTCCCGCCGCCAGCGCAAGGGCAAGCCACAGGCTCATCGCGCGGCCGCCACATCGCGGACGATCTCGTCCACCTGATCGGCTCGGATGTCACCGATATATTGCCGCACGATCCGCCCTCGCCCGTCGATCAGGAACGTCTCCGGCACGCCGGAGGAACCGAGCGACAATTGCACCCGGCTGCGGGAATCGTCGCCGATCGCGGCATAAGGATCGCCGTTGCGGCGCAGGAAGTCGGCGATGGCCGTGCTCCTGTCATGAATGGCGATGGCGTCGATCGCCACGCCCCTCGCCTTCAAGGCCATGAGTTGCGGCGCCTCGGCGATGCACGGGATGCACCAGCTGGCGAAGACGTTGAGCAGGCGCGGGCGTCCCTTGCCGAAGTCGCCGCTCGCCAGCCCCGGCTTGCCCGGCACCATCGGGTCGAGGCGAAATTCGGGCAACGGCTTGTCGACCAGCGTCGAGCGGACGGTCGTGTCCGATGGCCGCATCAGCCCGCTTGCCACCACGACGAACAGGATCGCGAACGCCGCCAGCGGCACCCAGATCAACCAGCGCTTCATCCCCACAGCGCCTCGCGCCGCCGCTGCTGCCAGCCTTTGAACCAGCGCCCGAACAGCGCCAGCGCCCCGCCCAGCGCGATCAGCGCGCCGCCCAGCCAGATCAGCGTCACGAACGGTTTCCACCACAGCCGCAACTGCCAGCGCCCGGTCGCCGCATCCTGCTGCCCCAACACGGTGTAAAGCTGGCCGTCCCAATGGGTCGCGATCGCGCTCTCGCTGGTCGAGGTGGGCGGATCGGTGAAGAAGCGCTGCTGCGGTCGGAGCATTTCGGCGGAGCCGTCGCGCGTCACGGTCAGCCGCGCCTCCAGCGCGGACCAGTTGGGTCCGATGTTCGGATAGATGCGGTTCAGTTGCACCCGCCACGGCCCGACGATCGTCGCCTGCCCCGGATAGAGCGCGACCAGCCGCTCGGCGGTGAAAGCGGCATCGCACGCCATACCGACCATGCTGACGCCCAGCCCGACATGCGCGACGACCATGCCCCAGATCGGCAGAGGCGTGCGCCGCCAGTTGCGCCGCGTGATCGGCAGCACGCTGGCGACGATCAGCCCGACGCCGAAGGACAAGCCCAGCAACGGCAACGCCCCCATCCCCCCGGTCAGCGTCAGGACCAGCGCGAAGGTCCCCGCCGCCGCGACCAGGGGCCAGAGCATGCGGATCAGCACCGCCTCCGCCTGATCCTGCCGCCAGCGCAGGGCAGGCCCGACCGCCATGACGGCGACCAGCGCCAGCGCGATCGGCCCGGCGGCGGCGTGAAAGAAGGGCGGCCCGACCGACAGCCGCACGCCGAACCCGGCCGCGACCAGCGGATAGAGCGTCCCGATCAGCACGATGCCCAGGATCACCGACAATAGCAGGTTGTTGACGACCAGCCCGCCTTCGCGGCTGACAAAGGCGAAGCTGCGCCCGGCGCGCACCTGCCCGATCCGCGCCCCGAACAGCGCCAGCGCGCCGCCGATATAAAGGCCCAGCAACCCCAGGATGAACGCCCCGCGCCGGGGATCGACGGCAAAGGCATGGACGCTGGTCAGGATGCCCGAGCGCACCAGGAAGGTGCCGATCATCGACATGGAGAAGGCGACCACCGCCAACATCACCGTCCAGGCCCGCAACCCGTCGCGCGCCGCCAGCACATTGACCGAGTGAAGGAGCGCGGTCGCCGCCAGCCACGGCATCAGCGAGGCATTCTCGACCGGGTCCCAGAACCACCAGCCGCCCCAGCCCAGTTCGTAATAGGCCCAATAGGACCCCGCCGTGATCCCGATGGTCAGGAGAACCCAGGCCCCCAGCACCCAGGGCCGCATGGCGCGGGCAAAGGCGGGGCCGACCTGTCCCGTAACCAGTGCGCCGACCGCAAAGGAAAAGGCCACCGACAGCCCGACATAGCCCGCGTAGAGCGTGGGCGGATGAAAGGCCAGACCGGGGTCCTGCAACAGCGGGTTGAGCCCCTGCCCCTCGACCGCCGCCGGGTTCAACCGCGCAAACGGGTTGGAGGCGAACAGCAGGAAGGCATAGAAGCCGAGCGCGATCGCCCCCTGCGCCGCCAGCGTTGCGACATGGGTCGCCCGGTCGAGCGTACGCTCCTTCCACGCGACAAGCGCCCCGCCCGCCCCCAGGATTGTCACCCAGAGCAGCATCGAGCCTTCGTGATTGCCCCAGGCGCCCGCGAATTTGTAGATCCAGGGCTTGGCCGAATGGCTGTTCTCGGCGACCAGCTTGACCGACAGATCGGTGTTCAGGAACAGCGCGATCAGCGTCGCCATGGCGATGGCGACCAGCGCACCCTGCACGATGGCCACGGGGCCGATCGCCGCCATCGCCTGCTCGCCCGCCGCATCCTTGCGCCGCAGACCCAGCACGCCCAACAACAATTGCAACCCCGCCAGCATCGCGGCGAACCAGAGCGCGGCAAGGCCCGCTTCGGCGATCACGGCTCCAGGCTCCGGCTCTCGTGCATGTTGCCCGCCATTTCGGGGGGCATATATTTCTCGTCATGCTTGGCGAGGAGGTTGGTGGCGACGAAGCGGCCGTCGGGTTGGAACTGCCCCTCCGCCACCACGCCCGATTTCTCGCGGAACAGGTCGGGGGTGATCCCGGCAAAGGTCACGGGCGTCGTCGCCTTGCCATCGGTCACGACGAAGCGCACCGTCACCCCATCGGGCGCGCGATGGACCGATCCCGCCTCCACCATCCCGCCCAGCCGCACCGCCTTGCCCAGCGGCAGGCCCTGCCTCTTTGCGTCGGAGGGGGTGTAGAAGAACGCGGCCTGATCCTTCATCGCCGACATGGCGAGCAGGACGGCCGCGACGATCGCGGCCAGCGCCAGCAGCGCCAGCGTGAGACGTTGGGATTTCGGCGTCATTTCTCGGCGCGCTTCATCGCCAGATAGCTGACCAGGGTCAGCGCGCCTGCGCCTCCCAGCATCACCACATAGGCCGCCACCACGAAACTCATCTGGGTCATGCGCGCGCCATCCGCCGCATCCGCGCCTCGGCCTTGGCCTGCGCCAGCAGGGTGCGCATCCGCATCAACACGATGGCCGCGAACAGAAAGGTGAAACCGGCCAGCGCGATGGGCAGCGGCCAGAGCAGCGACGTGTCGATACTGGAGCCGGTCAGCCCGATCGACTGGCCCTGATGCAGCGTGTTCCACCACACCACCGAATAGCGGATGACCGGCAGCAACGCCGTTCCCGCCAGCCCGTAGAGCGCCGGTATCCGCCCGTCCCCACCGCGATCCGCATCGGCGCGCGCCAATGCGATATAGCCCAGATAGACGAACAGCAGCAGCAACATCGAGGTCAGCCGCCCGTCCCATTGCCACCAAGTCCCCCAGGTCGGCCGCCCCCAGATCGAACCCGTCGCCAGGCACAGCCCCGCAAACACCGCCCCCGGCCAGGCGATGGCGCGCGCCGCGACCTGCGCCAGCGGATGCCGCCAGACCAGCAGCGACAGGCTGGCCACCGCGATCCCGCTCCATCCGCCCATGCCCAGCCAGGCGGCGGGGACATGGATATAAAGGATGCGCACCGTCTCCCCCTGAAGGTAATCGGGCGGCGTCCGGGTCAGCCCGGCCCATAGCGCCACCGCGATCAGCACCATGCCCAGCCCCAGAAAAATTCCGGTCAGCGGACGAGCGATCTTCAGAAAACGCGCAGGGTTGGCAAGGGCATGAAGGGTCGGCACGATGGGCGGACTGTAAGCGGCTTTTTCCGACCCGTCATCCGTTTGCGCACAAGATTCTTGGACATGCGCAACCCGGCGCCATGCGGCTGGTTTACCCAATCGACAAAGGCCTTCAAAGCCGCTCCGTCATCCCGGCAAAGGCCGGGGTCTTCCGGGACAGATCCAATATGCCGGGAAAGGCCGCAGCCTGCGTTGCGGCGGCGAATGACAATCAGGGGGATTTCACGATGACGACCGCCAAGTTTCGGCCCATGCGGCTTTTCTCCACGCGCCTTTCCTTATGCCTGGCCCTTGGCACCGCCCCCTCCGCCGTCCTGGCCCAGACGCTGCCGGAAACGGGATCGACCATCACCGTCACCGGCCGGGGCCTGGCCGACCAGCCTGGCGACCGCGCGCTGGACGTCGTGACGATCGACCGCGACCGGATCACGCAGAACGCGTCGCAGCGACTGGAGAATGTCCTCGCCGATGTCGCCGGGCTCCAGCAGTTCCGGCGTTCCGACAGCCGCTCCGCGCATCCGACCTCGCAGGGCATCACGCTGCGCGGCCTGGGGGGCAATGCGTCGAGCCGGGCGCTGCTGGTACTGGACGGCGTGCCGCAGGCCGATCCGTTCGGTGGCTGGGTGGTGTTCCCCGCCTATGCTACCGGGCGGCTAGGCCGCATCCGGGTGACGCGCGGCGGCGGCTCCGGCTTCTGGGGCCCCGGCGCGCTGGCGGGCACGATCGAGATGGACAGCGCCACGCCCGATCAACTCGCCCCGCTTGATCTGGCGCTGTCCTATGGCAGTCGCGATTCGGTCGATGCGCAGGGTTCCGCCTCGTTGGTCCGCGACGGCGGCTTTCTGACCGTTTCCGGCGCCTATGCACGCGGCGATGGCTTCACCCCCATCGTCGAGGGGCAGCGGGGGCCGGTCGACCGTCCCGCGCCCTATGAGCAATATTCGGGCGCGGCGCGCGGGGTTGTCGGAATTACACCCTCGACCGAGTTGCAGATGACGCTCGCCGCCTTTCACGATGCGCGCGACCGGGGCACCGACTTTACCGACAATCGCTCGGACGGGGCGGATGCCAGCATCCGGCTGGTCGGTCGCGGCGCCTGGAGCTGGTCGGCGCTCGGCTATGTCCAGACGCGGCAATTCGCCTCGCGCTATGCCAGCGTGAATTCCACGCGGACCGCGGCGACGCTGACGCTCGACCAATATAATGTCCCCGCCACCGGGCTCGGCGCACGGGTGGAGGTTTCGCCCCCGTTGGGTGAGGCCGTAAAATTGCGGCTGGGCGGCGACATTCGCGATACCAGCGGAGGGACGCAGGAGCTTTACACCTATGTCGCGGGCCTCCCCACCCGGCGGCGCGAGGCGGGCGGTGCGACGCGGACCATGGGGCTGTTCGCCGATGGCAGCGTCGAGGCGGGCGCGCTGACCCTCACCGCCGCCGCACGGGTGGACGATTGGCGTATCCGCAACGGGCGGCTGGACGAGAATGCGCTGGCGACCGGAGCGGTGCTGACCGACAGTGATTTTCCCGACCGTTCGGGGCAGGAGTTCACCGGGCGGCTGGGCGTGGCGCTGCGGCCGGTTGAGCCCGTGACGCTGCGCGCGGCGGCCTATCGCGGCTGGCGCCTGCCGACGCTCAACGAACTCTACCGGCCGTTCCGGGCGGGTGCCGACGCCACCGCCGCCAATGCCGCGCTGAACCCCGAGCATGTCGAGGGTATCGAGGGTGGGTTCGACCTGACCCCAGTCGCGGGCGTGCGCCTGTCGGCAACCTATTTCCTCAACCGGCTGACCGATGCGATCGCCAATGTGACGATGGGGCGCGGGCCGGGGACGTTTCCAGGCGTCGGCTTCGTCGCGGCGAACGGGGTGTACCGGATGCGGCAGAATCTCGATGCGATCCGGTCGCAAGGGTTCGAGCTGGAGGCCAATGCCCAAGCGGGGCCGGTCAGCGCCCGTGCCTCCTGGTCGCATGTCGATGCCAGGGTCGAGGCATCGGGGCTTGCCGCGCCGCTGGATGGGCTGCGTCCGGCACAGACTCCGCGCGACCAGCTCTCGGCGACGCTCGCGGTCGCGCATCGCGGCGCGGCGCTCAGCGGGACGGTGCGGCATGTCGGGCGCCAGTTCGAGGACGACCAGAATGTCCGGTCGCTGGCCCCCGCGACGACGCTGGACGCCTATGCGGCGGTACCGGTCACGCGCGGCTGGCTGATCGAGGCGCGGGCGGAAAACCTGGCCGATGCGCGGGTCGAGGCGGCGTATAGCGGCGCGGGGCTGATCGAGCGGGCGACGCCGCGCACCTTGTGGATCGGGGTGCGGACGCGGTTGTAATCTCTTGGCCTTCGACTTCGCTCAGGCTGAACGAAGGGTGGTACTGAACCCCGTTCGCCCTGAGCGAAGTCGAAGGGCCTTCGCCCCTATCCCCGCTTCTTCACCAGCGCCGTCCGCAGGCACCGGCACACCACCTCGTCGCGCTGGTTCCGCGCCTCGTGCCGGAACGTCACCAGCCCCGCGCCCGGTCGCGACTTGCTCTCCCGAAGCGCCGTCACCTCGCTCGTCGCGTGCAGCGTGTCGCCCAGGAAGACCGGCGCGGGCATGACCAGTTCGTCATAGCCGAGATTGGCGACCAGCGTCCCCAGCGTCGTCTCCCCCACCGACAGCCCGACCATCAGCGAAAAGGTGAAGGTGCCGTTGACGAGGATCTGCCCGAACTCGCTGGCCCGTGCGGCTTCCGCATCGATGTGCAGCGGTTGCGGATTGTGCGTCATGGTCGAGAAGAGGAGATTGTCCGTCTCGGTCACGGTGCGGCGGATCGGATGGTCGATCCGGTCGCCGATGGTCCAGTCCTCGAAGAAGCGTCCGCTCATGCCGCATCCTCCGCGACGATGCGGACCAGCGCAATGCCCTCCGCCACCTGCCCGCCGGTCTGGGCCTTCAGGTCGGTGACGATGCCGTCGAAGGGCGCGGTCAGGACATGCTCCATCTTCATCGCCTCCAGCGTGACGAGCGGCTGGCCCACGCTGACCGTCTGTCCCTCGGTCACCGCGACCGCGATGATCCGGCCGGGCATGGGCGACAGGATCGCGCCATCCCCCGCCCCGCCCGCCGCCAGCCCATCGGCGCGCCAGCGGGTGAAGGACCAGCTTTGCCCGCCCTCCGAGATCAGCACCTGATCGGTCGGTGCCGGGGGCACATCGCCCGCCTCGCTGAAATCGACGGTGATCGGCCGCCCGTCGAGCAGGAAGCGCGCGCTCCGCCTCGGCGCCGCATTGAGGCGGAAGCCGGTCAGTTCGTCCTGCCCGATCAGCGCGGCGGCGGCTTCGGCCAGCGCTTCCTCGGACGGCTCGGGCGGCGGCATCAGCGCCTCGCCCTCGCGCGCGATCAGGCCGGTATCGACCCGGCCGCGCGCGAAATCGACATGGTCGAGCGTCTGGACCAGAAAGCCCGCATTGGTGCGCACCGGCCAGATCACCGCCTCGTCCAGCGCATCGGCCAGCGCCTCGCGCGCCTCCTCGCGGGTGTCGCCATGCGCGATGACCTTGGCGATCATCGGGTCGTACCAGGGGGTAATCTCCGCACCTTCCTCGACCCCGGTGTCGATGCGGATCGCCGGGTCGTCGCCCAGGTCGAACACCTCGAGCGTGCCGATCGCGGGCAGGAACCCCTTGGCCGGGTCCTCGGCATAGAGCCGGGCCTCGATGGCATGACCCTGGATGGAGAGATCGCCCTGCGTCATCGGCAAGGACTCCCCCGCCGCGACGCGGAGTTGCCATTCGACCAGATCGACGCCGGTGATCGCCTCGGTGACGGGATGCTCGACCTGGAGGCGGGTGTTCATCTCCATGAACCACACCCGATCGGCGCGCAGCCCTTCGGAGGCGTCGGCGATGAACTCGATCGTGCCCGCCCCGACATAATCCACCGCCTGCGCGGCGCGGACCGCAGCGGCGCAGACCGCTTGCCGGGTGGCATCGTCCATGCCGGGTGCGGGGGCTTCCTCGATGACCTTCTGGTGGCGGCGTTGCAGCGAACAGTCGCGCTCGAACAGATGGACGACCTGCCCGTGGCGGTCGCCGAAGACCTGCACCTCGATATGGCGCGGCGAGAGGATATATTTCTCGATCAGCACCCGGTCGTCGCCGAACGACGATGCCGCCTCGCGACGGCAGGAGGCCAGCGCCTCGGCAAAACCGGCGGGGTCGTCGACCCGGCGCATCCCCTTGCCGCCGCCGCCCGCCACCGCCTTGATGAGCACCGGATAGCCGATCGCGTCGGCCTCGGCGGCGAGGCGGTCGGGGTTCTGGTCCTCCCCCAGATAGCCGGGGGTGACTGGCACCCCTGCAGCGATCATCCGCGCCTTGGCGGCGTCCTTCAGACCCATGGCGCGGATGCTGTCGGGATCGGGGCCGACCCAGACCAGGCCGGCGGCGATCACCTTCTCGGCAAACTCGGCATTTTCGGACAGGAAGCCGTAGCCGGGATGGATCGCCTCCGCCCCGCTCTCGCGCGCGGCGGCGAAGATGCGGTCGGCGTCCAGATAGCTTTCGCGCGCCGGGGCGGGGCCGATGGCGACGGCTTCATCGGCGAGCCGGACGTGGAGCGCCCGCGCATCCGCTTCGGAGTAAACCGCGATGGTGCGCAGACCCATGTCGCGCGCCGTGCGGATGATGCGGCAAGCGATCTCGCCGCGATTGGCGATGAGGAGGCTGTTCATCATCAGGATTCCAGCTTGAACATGATGGCACCCGGGCGTTCGGCGATGGCGTCGAAGATCACGGTCAGGATGCGATCGAAACGCTCACCGATCACCTTTCGCGCCGCGGCGGCGTTGGTGATAGACAAGCTGATCGGCGGATCGACGACCGCGACCAGCAGGTCGAACAGCGCGTCCAGGTTGCCGCCATACCATGTGACGCCCGATGCCTCGCGGATGCGGGCGTGGAAATCGGCCTCGTCCACCAGGGTCGCGCCGTCGATGGTCAGGTCCATCGGCATCACATCCGGAACACCCCGAAGCGGGGCGCCTCCGCGATCGGTGCATTCAGGCACGCCTCCAGCGCCAGTCCCAGCACATCGCGCGTCTGTGCCGGGTCGATGATCCCGTCATCCCACAGCCGCGCGGTCGCGTACCAGGGATTGCCTTCGTCCTCATAACGCTGGCGGATCGGGGCCTTGAACGCCTCCGCCTCGTCCGGCGTCCAGCTGTCTGCATCGCGGTGGACCGTCGCCAGCACGCTCGCCGCCTGTTCGCCGCCCATTACGCTGATCCGCGCATTGGGCCAGGTGAACAGGAAGCGCGGAGAATAGGCCCGCCCGCACATGCCGTAATTCCCCGCGCCGAAACTACCACCGATCAGCACGGTGATCTTGGGCACCTGCGCGGTCGCCACCGCCGTCACCAGCTTGGCGCCATGCTTGGCGATTCCTTCCGCCTCGTAACGGCCCCCGACCATGAAGCCGGAGATATTCTGAAGGAACAGCAAGGGGATACGCCGCTGGCAGGCCAGCTCGATGAAATGCGCGCCTTTCTGCGCACTCTCGGAAAAGAGCACGCCGTTATTCGCCAGGATGGCGACCGGCTTGCCGTGGATATGCGCGAAACCGCAGACCAGGCTCGCGCCGTACAGCGCCTTGAATTCGTGGAAGCGCGATCCGTCGACCAGCCGAGCGATGACCTCATGCACGTCATAAGGCGCCCGCACATCCTGGGGGATCAGGCCGTACAGCTCCTCGGCCGGATAAAGCGGTTCGTCGGCATCGGAGAGGTTCACCTCCGGCAGCATCTGCGGCGGCAGCGTCGCGACGATGTCGCGGACGATCGACAGGGCATGATCGTCATCCTGCGCGACATGGTCGACCACGCCCGACTTGCGGCCATGGGTGTCCGCGCCGCCCAGTTCCTCGGCAGAAATGACCTCGCCCGTCGCCGCCTTCACCAGCGGCGGCCCGGCTAGGAAGATCGTCCCCTGCCCGCGCACGATCACGGTCTCGTCCGACATGGCGGGGACATAGGCGCCGCCCGCCGTACAGCTGCCCATGACGCAGGCGATCTGAGGGATGCCCGCCGCCGACATCTGCGCCTGGTTGAAGAAAATGCGGCCGAAATGATCGCGGTCGGGAAACACCTCGGCCTGGTGCGGCAGGTTCGCGCCGCCGCTGTCGACAAGATAGATGCAGGGCAGCCGGTTCTCGAGCGCAATCTCCTGCGCGCGGAGGTGCTTCTTGACCGTCATCGGGTAATAGGTGCCGCCCTTCACCGTCGCGTCATTGGCGACGATCATCACCTGCCGTCCATGGACCCGGCCGATCCCAGCAATCACCCCCGCACCCGGCACGGCGTCGTCATACAGGCCATTGGCGGCAAGCTGGCCGATTTCCAGGAAGGGCGAGCCCGCATCGAGCAACTGTTCGGCGCGATCGCGCGGCAACAGCTTGCCCCGCGCGACGTGGCGTTCGCGCGACGCCTCGCTCCCGCCCAGCCCGGCGCGTGCAACGTCCTTCCGCAAGCGCTCGGCCAGCGCGCGGTTGTGATCGGCATTGGCGCGGAACGCCGCATCGTCCCGTACGAGGCGCGAGGCGATCACCGCACCCATGTTTCGCTCCCCATGCTCATTGCGCCACCTTTTCGAGCTTGCCGATCAGTTCGCGGCCGATCAGCATCCGGCGGATTTCATTGGTCCCCGCCCCGATGTCGAGCAGCTTGGCATCGCGCGCGAAGCGTTCAACCGGCCAGTCCTTGGTATAACCCGCCCCGCCCAGCGCCTGGATCGCCTCCATCGCCACCTTCACCGCATTTTCGCTGGCCAGCAGGATCGCGCCCGCCGCGTCGAACCGCGTCGTCCGTCCGGCATCGCAACTCCGCGCCACCGCATAGACATAGGCCCGCGCGGAATTGAGCGCGACGTACATGTCGGCGACCTTGGCCTGGATCAGCTGGAACTCGCCGATCGCGCGGCCGAACTGGCGCCGCTCGCGGACATAGGGCACGACCACGTCAAGGCACGCCTGCATGATGCCCAGCTGAATCCCCGCCAGCACCGCGCGTTCATAGTCGAGCCCGCTCATCAGCACGCCGACGCCGCCATTCACGGGCCCCATCACCTGCGCGTCCGACACGAAACAGTCGCTGAAGACCAGTTCGGCGGTCGGGCTGCCCCGCATGCCCATCTTGTCGATCTTCTGCCCGATCGCGAAGCCCGCCATGTCCTTTTCGATCAGGAAGGCGGTTATCCCCCGGCTGCCCTCGCCCGTCTTGGCATAGACGACCAAAGTGTCGGCATAGGGCGCGTTGGTGATCCAGAATTTGGTGCCGTTCAGCACCCAGCCGCCATCGGCCTTCACGGCCCGCAGCTTCATCGAGACGACGTCCGACCCGGCCGACACTTCCGACATGGCCAGGCTGCCGACATGCTCGCCAGAGATCAGGCCGGGGAGGTATTTCGCCTTTTGCTCGGGGCTGCCCCAGCGGCGGATCTGGTTGACGCACAGATTGGAATGCGCACCATAGGACAGTCCGAGCGATGCCGAGGCGCGCGACACTTCCTCGATCGCGACGACATGCTCCAGATAGCCCAGACCCAGCCCGCCATCAGCTTCGTCGACGGTGATGCCGTGCAGACCCAGCGCACCCATTTCGGGCCAGATGTCGCGCGGGAACCAGTCCTCTGCGTCCATGCGCGCGGCCAGCGGGGCGATCCGGTCGGTGGCGAAACGGCGGGTCGCCTCACGGATCATGTCCGCACTCTCGCCGAGCGCGAAGTCGAAATCGTCGATCATGTCCTCTCCAAAACGGCTCTTTGAGTCCGTTGCCCCGTTTTAAACGGAAATTACCCAAACGCGCAATCTTCGTTCCAAGCCGGAGGGCACATAACCGTGCGCGCGGATCGAATACGCGATCCAAACATTTGCAAGCTTATGCAAAAGCCGCCATGCATCAGGAACGAGAGGATTTATTGACCTGATGGCCACCCGCCCCGTTGCCACCGATCCAGGCCAGGATATCACCGCCTGCGATCGGGAACCTATCCATATACCCGGGGCGATACAGCCACATGGCCTGCTGCTGGTCGTTGACTCGGCGTCGGACCATATCGTCGCGGGTGCGGGTGCAATCGAGGAGCGGCTTGCCCCCGAATGGCTGGACCGCCCGCTCGCCGAAATCCTGGGCGATCATGTCGCGAATATGGTTGCTGCGATGCCGATCGGGCCCGGATCCATGGTCGCCGCCGTTTCCGTCGAGGGGCTGGGCGAAGCCTTTTCCGTCACCGCCCACCGCGTTGCGGGCGAGCGTGTCCTGATCGAGCTGGAACCCGGCATCGTCGATGCGCCATGGGGCCGGGGCAGTCCGCTGGCCTGGCTGGACGCGGCAGCCACCAGTTTCGAGCGGACGGGCGACCTGTCGATGCTGTTCGACCGGGCGGCGACGACGTTCCGACAGTTGACCGGGTTCGACCGGGTGATGATCTATCGCTTTCTGGACGAGGATGCCGGTCACGTCGTCGCGGAGGCGCGCGCACCCGAACTCCATTCCTTCCTGCATCATCATTTCCCCGCATCGGACATTCCGAAACAGGCCCGTGCGCTTTACGTCCGCAACCGCACGCGCAGCATTCCCGATGTCGCCTATGTCCCCGCACCGCTCCGCCCTGCCGGGTTCGAGACGCTGGACCTGAGCGATGTCGCCTTGCGCAGCGTGTCGCCCATCCATCTGCGCTATCTGGCAAATATGGGTGTGGTCGCATCGGCGTCGATCTCGATCGTCAAGGATGGGGTGTTGTGGGGGATGGTCGCCTGCCACCACCATAGCCCACGTCTCCTGTCCGCCGAGTTGCGCGCCGCCGCCGCCGCGCTCGCCAGCGGGCTGGCGCGTCAGATTCGCGGTCGCGAGGAAGCCGAGCTCTATCGCGAGCGGCTTCGCCTGCGCGCGGCGGAGGACGGCATCTTGCCGCGCATCATCGGACTGGGCGACATCGTCCCCGCCATTCGCCGCCTGATGCCCGACATGATGACCATGCTGGGCGCGACCGGCTTCGCGATCGTCGAGAAGGGCAAGGTCCATGACCATGGCATCTGTCCGCCCGCACTGGCATCGCTGGACATCGCCCAGACGGTGACCACCCGTACCGGCGGCGAATTGTTCGTCACCCATGAGCTGTCGGAGGTGATGCCCGACACGGCACCCCTGGCCGCGAAGGCCAGCGGGCTGCTGGCGCTGCCGCTGGTCGATGGCGGAATCACGCTGCTGTGGTTCCGCGCCGAGCAGGTCGAGGAAGTCGAATGGGCGGGCAATCCGCACAAGTCGGTCGCGCTGACCCCGGATGCCACGCTGACCCCGCGTGCGTCGTTCGAGAGCTGGCGCGAGACGGTACGCGGCCGTTCGCGGCGCTGGACGATGGAGGAGGTCGAGTCCGCCCATCGCATCCGCCGCGCCCTGCATGAAGCGTCGCAGAACCATCGGCTGCGCGGACTGAACACCGCGCTGCAACGGACGCTGGACGACAAGGACGCACTCCTGGTGCAGAAGGACGTGCTGATGAAGGAGGTGGACCACCGCGTCCAGAACAGCCTTCAGCTCGTGTCCTCCTTCCTCGCGCTCCAGGCCAAGGCGGCGGGCGACCCACGCGTGCGCGAGCAGCTGAACGAGGCGCAGGCCCGGCTGTCGGCCGTCGCGCTGGTCCATCGGCGGCTCTACCGCGACGACCAGATCCAAACGGTCGACCTTGCCCGTTATCTGGAAGATCTGGTCGGCGACATGCGGCAATCCATGGGACGAGACTGGTCGGCGATGATGCGCCTGGATTTGACGCCGGTCCTTATGCCGACCGACCGCGCGATCAACCTCGGCCTGGTCACCACCGAGCTGATCATCAACGCCACCAAATATGCCTATGACGGCGCGCCGGGGCCGGTGACGATCACGCTGGAGCAATATGGTCATCGTCTTCGCCTGATCGTCGCGGACGAGGGACGCGGCAAGGGGGATGACGAGGCCGATGACGGTCACGGCTTTGGCAGCCGGATGATGGCCGCGATGATGCAGCGCCTGTCGGGCACGATCGAATATGACGACAACCGACCGGGCCTTCGCGCCATCGTGATCGCCCCGATCGCGGATTAAGGGGCGATCCGCGACACGGCGGGTGGCTCAGGACGGGTGGCGGGGGCTAGGCCGCCCGCCCGTATAATGCGAAGACGGTCGTCGCCGCCGCAACGGCACGGTTGATCCACGGATCGCCCATCGCTGCCGCATCCAGCGCATGGCGGAAATCGCGCCATTCCCCCGGGCCGAAAGTCGATTCGAGATAAGCCCTGGGGAGCCCCTCCCCCACTTGCCGGGCCAGCATCGCGCCGCCCAACCGCGACCCTTCGGTGACGTACAGCGCTCCCCACCGCGCCGCCTCGTCCCCCGGCAGATCGATCGTCATCGGTTCGGGCATGTCCCGCCCCAACACCGCAAGGTCGGCCGCCAGCGCGTCCCGACGCGACCGCCATGGGAAGCCGACCTCATGCGCCGCCAGCCAGTCCTCGACCGCCGGAAGCGCGCGGGCGTGGGCGATCAGGAAAGCCGTATAGCTTTCCCGATCGTCCAGCCGATATCGACCATAGGCGGCATCCACCGCCTCATGCGCGGGGCCGGTTCGCTCGCGCAGGACCAGCGACGCGGTGAAGTTCACTTCAGGCAGGCGACGATCCCCGCAATGACCGCCAGCGTCTCTTCCGGATCGCGCACGCGCACCGTGTCGAGGCCCAGTTCCTTGGCGGGATAGTCGTTGCCACCGGGGAAGATCGCGTCGCCGATGAACATCATCGCATCCAGCGCAATGCCGCTGGCGTCATGCAGCTTCTTGAGACCATAAGCCTTGTCGACGCCCTCGCGGGTGATGTCGATCGAGGTCGCGCCGCCCATGTTGATCGACAGGCCCGGCAGGCGTTGCTTGAGGTCGGCCTGGATGACCTTGCGCTTCTCGAACTTGGGGTCCCAATGTTCCTTGGCGTCGATCGGCGCCTGCTGGCCGAGCGCGGAGAAGGTGATCTGGCTGCCGCGATCCTCGATCCGCTCGCCCCAGGTCTGCTCGGGCACGAAGCCGGTCGCCTCCAGCGAGGCGTCGAACGCCTCCAGGATCTTGGCCTTGGTCGCATCGTCGAACAGCTCGGCATAGACCGGGGTCCATTGGCCGTCCTGATAGGTATAGAGCTTGGTGCCGGTCGTCGGCATCAGCCACAGCTTGGTGCGGTCGGCGCGCTCCGGAAGGCGGCTCGCCACCTGCTTGTCGAACTGCGGCCAGTCACCGCCCGAGATCACTGCGACATGCGCGACGTCGAGCAGGTCGGCCAGCGCCTCCCCCATCGGCTCGCCCAAGGGCTGTTTGCTTTCGGCCAGCGTACCGTCGAGGTCGAACGCAACCAGTTGCTTCATGAAGCGACTCCAATTCGGGGAAAGATGATGGTGTCGATGGCATAGGCTACGCCATCGTCTGCATTGGAACGGGTGTGTACCGAAATCTGTTCCCTGACCGCATCCGGCGCATTCGCCATCACGATCGGCAGGCCCGCGCGGGTCAGCATGGGAAGGTCGTTGGCCTGATCGCCCAGCACCGCCACCTCGTCCAGCGACACGCCGAACGCCTTGGCCAGGGTCGCCACGCCGTCGCCCTTATTGGCCTCAAGCGCGGTCACGTCGAGATAATAGGTCTGCGACTGGGCGATGGTCGCCGCCGACCCGTGCGCCGCGTTGGCCTGTTCATGCAGACCGCGCAGCAACTTGGCATCGTCGCTGACCAGGGTGATTTTGTCGACCTTGTCGATCAGCGCGGAAAAGTCCTGCGCGATGACCGGCTCCTGCGACGAAGCCTTGCGCTCGTGATCGACATGGGTCCCCTCACCGCTGCTGGCATACCAGCGATCGTCGGCGAAGACCCAGATGGCGACGGGGTGGTCCGCCGCCATCGCCAGCACGTCCTTTACGACATCAACCGGCACGCGGAACCGAGCATCGATGCCGCCATCGCGGCGGAACACCGTCCCGCCATTGAACGCGCCGATCGGTGCATCGATGGCCAGTTCGTCGGCCAGCCATCCCAGCCCCGAACGAGGCCGGGCGCTGATGATGGTGAAGCCGACCCCCGCCGCCTCCAGCCGCTTGACGGCGGCAATGGTGGCGGCGCGCAGCTTCTTGTCGGGGTCGACGAGCGTGCCGTCGACGTCCGACACGACAAGCCGGATCGGCAGGCTCATTGCGGGATTTCGGTATGGCCGCCAAAGCCGAAGCGCATCGCCGACAGCACCTTGTCGCCATAGGTATGATCGATCCGGCTGCGATAACGCGCGAAGAGCGAGGCGGTCAGGACGTTGGCCGGGACCTTCTCCTCCATCGCCGCGTCGATCGTCCACTGGCCCTCGCCCGAATCGGCGACATGGCCAGAGAACTGCTCGAGCATCTCGTCCTTGGCCAGCGCGATCGCGGTCAGGTCGAGCAGCCAGGACGAGATCACGCTGCCGCGACGCCAGACCTCGGCGATGTCGGTCAGGTTCAGGTCGAAACGCTCGTCCTCGGGCAGCTTGTCGCTGTTCTTCGACTTCAGAATGTCGAAGCCCTCGGCATAGGCCTGCATCAGGCCATACTCGATGCCGTTGTGGATCATCTTGACGAAGTGACCGGCACCGGCGGGACCCGCATGGATATAGCCCTTCTCGGCGCGCTGATCGACCTTCTCGGCGATGCGGCCCGGTGTGCGGACGATATCGCCCAGCCCCGGCGCCAGCGCGTCGAAGATCGGGTCGAGATGGTCGACCGTTTCCTTGTCGCCGCCGATCATCATGCAATAGCCGCGCTCCAGGCCCCAGACGCCGCCCGAGGTGCCGACATCGACATAATGGATGCCCTGTTCGGCCAGCGACTTGGCGCGGCGAATGTCGTCCTTGTAAAAGCTGTTGCCGCCGTCGATCACGACGTCGCCGTCCTTGGCCAGCTTGGCGATTTCCGCGATCGTGTCCTCGGTCGGGCCGCCGGCGGGCAGCATCACCCACCAGATCGCCTTGTCGGCGAGCTTGGTGGCCATGTCCTCAAGCCCCGTGGCTGCTTCCGCGCCGTCCTTGGCGAGCGCCTGCACCGCCTCGTCGCTGCGATCCCAGGCCACAACCTGATGCCCAGCCTGCATCAGGCGACGCGCGATATTGCCACCCATGCGGCCGAGGCCGACCAGACCGATCTTCATTCGGAACTCCATTATGTTTTTGATGTCGTAGAAAGTGAAAGGCCCCCTTCCCGCCTTGGGAAGGGGGCCTGTCGGATCAGGCCGCTTCGGGCTGCTTCTGCCCGATCGCGCCGAGCAGATCGTCGAACGCCTTGACGAAGGAGGCCACCCCCTCCGCGACCAGCGTGCCGGTCACGCCGTCCAGGTCCAGGCCCAACCGCTCGGCCTCGGCAAGCACGTGCTTCGCCTCGTCGGTATCGGCGGTCAGCGTCTCGGCCACCGTGCCATGGTCGCGGAAGGCGTCCATGGTCTTGGGCGGCATGGTGTTGACCGTGTCCGGCCCGATCAGCGTGTCGATATAGAGCGTGTCGGGGAAGGACGGGTCCTTGGTCCCGGTCGACGCCCAGAGCAGCCGCTGCGGCTGTGCGCCCTTGGCGGCCAGCGCCTGCCAGCGGTCGGACTTCAGGAAATCCAGATACCACTGATACGCCATCTTGGCGTTGGCGATCGCGACCTTGCCGCGCACGGCCTTCAGCGCATCCGCCTCGGCATCACCCGCCGCGACACGGTCATCGATCTTCTTGTCGATCGCCGAATCGATACGGCTGACGAAGAAACTGGCGACGCTGGCGATCCGGTAGATCGGCTGACCGGCCTTGACCCGCTCTTCCAGCCCGGCCGCATAGGCCTCGGCCACCTTGATATAGGCGGCCTTCGAGAAGAGCAGCGTGACGTTGACGTTGATCCCCTTGGCGATGGTCGCCGAGATCGCCGGTGCGCCCGCGTCGGTGCCGGGGATCTTGATCATCAGGTTGGGGCGGTCGACCGCGTGCCACAGCTTCTCGGCCTCGGCGATGGTCGCGTCGGTGTCGTCGGCGATATAGGGCGACACCTCCAGGCTGACATAGCCATCCTTGGCGTCGAGACGGTCATAGACGGGCTTCAACGTTTCCGCCGCCGCCTTGATGTCCTGAATCGCCAGATGCTCGTAACGGTCGATGGTCGCCGCGCCGGGGTTTTCCTTGTCGAACGCCGCCAGCGTGCCGTCATAGGCATCGCCATGCCCCATCGCCTTTTCGAAGATCGACGGGTTGGAGGTGACGCCGGTCAGCCCGTCCTCGGCGACGAGCTTTTCCAAGCCCTTCGCCTCGAGGAACTTGCGATCGACGAAATCGAGCCAGGGGGCGCAGCCCTTGGCGCCCAGTTCCGACAGCTTGCTCATCACTTGGTCTCCAGCATTTCGCGGGCCACCTTCACGACATTGTCGTGGGTGAAGCCATACTTGTCCTGCAACTTGGCAAGCGGCGCCGAAGCGCCGAAGGTCGACATGGTGATCGTGCGGCCGTCGAACCCGACATAGCGGTCCCAGCCGATCGACCCGGCCTGCTCGACCGCCAGACGCTTGGTGACGCCCTTCGGCAGGACGCTTTCCTTGTATTCGGCGTCCTGCAGCTCGAAACGATACCAGCTCGGCAGCGAGACGACGCGCGCCTTGATGCCGTCGGCCTTCAACGTCTCATAGGCGTCCGTCACCAGCGACAGTTCCGACCCCGTTGCGATGAGGATGATGTCGGGTGTGCCGTCGCAATCCGCAAGGACGTAACCGCCCTTCTTCACGCCCGAAGCGGGCGCATATTTGCCGCGATCGAGGGTGGGGAGCGCCTGACGCGAGAAGATCAGCGCGGTCGGGTGGCTGGCCGACTCGACGGCGCAGCGCCACGCCTCGGCCACTTCGTTCGCATCGCCGGGGCGGATGGTGTCGAGGCCGGGGATCGCACGCAGCGTCGCCAGATGCTCGATCGGCTGATGGGTCGGGCCGTCCTCGCCCACGCCGATCGAGTCGTGCGTGAAAACGAACACCGCCCCCAGTTCCATGATCGCGGCGAGGCGGATCGGCGCGCGCATATAGTCGGAGAAGACCAGGAAGGTCGCGCCATAGGAGCGCAGGTGCGACAGCGCCATGCCGTCGACGATCGCGCCCATCGAATGCTCGCGCACGCCGAAGTGGAAATTGCGCCCCTCATAGCTGCCCGGCTGGAACGAACCGCCATCCTTGATCAGCGTCTTGGTCGAGGGCGCGAGGTCGGCCGAGCCGCCGATCAGCCACGGCACCTTGGCGGCGATGGCGTTCTGCACCTTGCCGCCCGAGTCGCGGCTGGCAATGCCCTTGGCATCCGCCTCGAACACCGGAATGTCGCTGTCCCAGCCCTCGGGGAGCTTGTCGGCGAGCATCGCGTCGAGCTCGGCGGCGAGTTCGGGATATTCGGCGCGGTAGCGATCGGTCATCGCAACCCATTCGTCGCGCAGCGGCTTGCCGCGGCCCTCGATCGCACTGCGGAACGCTTCGCACACGCCATCGGGGACCAGGAACTTGGCGTTCTCGGGCCAGCCATAGGCCTTCTTGGTCGCGCGGATCGCATCCTCGCCCAGCGGCTCGCCATGCGCCTTCTCGCTGCCTGCCTTGGGGCTGCCATAGCCGATCACCGACTTCACGACGATGAAGGTCGGCTTGTCCTGGGTCGCCTTGAAGGTGTCGAGCGCGGCGGTCAGCGCACCCACGTCATTGGCGTCGTCGACATGGATGACGTTCCAGCCATAGGCCTCGAACCGCTTGCCGACATCCTCGTTGAACGCGATGTCGGTGCCGCCCTCGATCGAGATCTGGTTCGAATCGTAGATCCAGCAGAGGTTGGACAATTTGAGGTGGCCGGCGGTCGAAGCCGCTTCCGAGGCCACGCCCTCCATCATGTCGCCGTCGCCGCACACGACATAGACGTCATGGTCGAAGATCGGGAAACCCTCGCGGTTAAAATGGGCGGCCAGCCAGCGCTCGGCGATCGCCATGCCGACCGAGTTGCCGCAACCGGCGCCCAGCGGACCGGTCGTCGTCTCGACGCCGGTGGTGTGGCGATATTCGGGGTGGCCCGGCGTCTTCGAGTTGAGCTGGCGGAAACCCTTCAGGTCCTCCAGGCTCAGCGCGGGCTTGCCGGACTTGTTGCCGTCCGCGTCGATCTCCTCGATTCCCGCCAGGTGGATCAGCGAGTAGAGCAGCATCGAGGCATGGCCGACCGACAGCACGAAGCGGTCGCGATTGGGCCAATCGGCATGCGCGGGGTCGTAGCGCAGAAATTTCGACCAGATGGTATGACCGACGGGCGCGAGCGCCATGGGGGTGCCGGGGTGGCCCGAATTGGCCTGCTGCACCGCATCCATCGACAGGGTGCGGATGGTGTCGATGGTCAGTCGCTCGATCGACCCGTCTTCATGCAGATGGGTATCGGCCACGGCGTGGGTGGTGGCGTCGGTCATGGAGTCTGGCCTCATCCTTCGTTATGTGATCGAACGCGTCCGCGCTCGCTCTGGTTGCCATGCGCGACCGGCCTTAGCGCGGGTTCCGCCCCCGTTCCAGCCGGGTAACAATCCCGCCATCGGCAATATAGGCCGCGTCGATTTCGCGCAGGAACAGACCATGCCCGACAACGCCCGGTATCGCTACCAGAGAATCCGCCAGGGTCTGTAGCGCGGTGTCGTCCCAGCCATGGCCGTCGACGACGATATTGCCATTGTCGGTGCGATAATTGGGTCGTTCGGCTGTCCGGTCGAAGAAATGGGCCAATCGCGCAACAACATAGCTCTTGGCAAAGGGCAGGATTTCGACCGGCAGCGGGGTGCCGCCCAACCGTTGCGCCCGCTTCGAACCATCGGCGATCACGATCATCCGGTCGGCGGCGTCCGCCACCACCTTCTCGCGCAGCATCGCGCCGCCCGCTCCTTTGACCGCATACAGTTCCGCGTCGATCGCATCCGCACCGTCGATCGCCAGATCGACCCGCGACACCTCGGCGAAATCGCGCACGCGCAACCCCAGCGATTCGGCCAGCTTCGCACTGGCGTGCGACGTCGCCACCGTCTCAATACGCAGGCGACGCTCGGCCAGCGCGGCAATGGCATGCGTCGCCGTCGAGCCCGTTCCCAGGCCCACCAGCATATCGTCGCATACCTCCCGCACCGCAGCGACTGCGGCTAGGCGCTTGTCGGCGTCCCGATCGATCATGTCTTTTTGAGAATGCATCAGAACCCCAAAAGCTCCCGCATCGCCGGATTTGTCGCAGCGCGACAAATTGCGACAATTAAGGCATCCGCAAATAGGCCATCATCCCTTGCCTTTTCGACCCCGCCTCGTGCACTTTGCCACGAGACAGCAACATTTGCCCGGATCGCGCATTGACGTGCGAGCCGGGCTCCCGCTCGGCATTTCAGGCAGGTGGACGATTTGAACTTTCCAGGCTTTCGCGGGCGCCGGGCGCTTGCCGGCACGGCCATGGTCTTGGCGCTGGCGAGCGTGTCGGCATGCGGTGGTGGTGACAAGGGCGGCGCGTCCAAGGGGGGCGCTGGCGGGCAGCAGCAGACGCCGACCATCGGCTATGTCACCGTGCAGCCGACCAACGCGCCGATCGTGACCGAACTGGCCGCGCGGACCACCGCCTTCGAAAGCTCCGACGTCCGTCCGCAGGTGACCGGCGTCATCCGCCGCCGCTTCTTTACCGAGGGCTCACTCGTCAAGCGGGGCCAGCCGCTCTACGAGATCGATCCGCGCCTCTATCGCGCCTCGGTGAACCAGGCCGCGGCGAACCTGCAAAGCGCGCAGGCCAATGCGGAAGCGACGCGGATACAGGCCGAACGCTATCGCCCGCTGGCGCAGATCGAGGCGATCTCGAAGCAGGATTATACCAACGCCCAGGCATCCGCCCGACAGGCGGCGGCGCAGGTGGCGCAGACCCGTGCCGCGCTGGAGACGGCACGCGTCAATCTGCAATTCACCACCGTCCCCGCCCCGATCAGCGGGCGGATCGGACGCTCGCTGTTCACCGTCGGTGCGCTGGTCAGTTCCAACCAGACCGATCCGCTGGCGCAGATTCAACGACTGGACCCGATCTTCGTCGATATTCAGCAGTCGGCGTCCGACCTGCTGTCGCTTCGCCGCAGCCTGGCGGCCCGCGACGGCCTGATCCCGGCCAGCGCGCGTGTCTCGCTGCGGCTGGAGGACGGGACCGATTACGGCCAGACCGGCACGGTCGAGTTCGCCGAGGCGGTGGTCGATCCGCAGACCGGCACGGTGACGCTGCGTGCGCGCTTCCCCAATCCGCAAGGCCTGCTGCTGCCCGGCATGTTCGTCCGCGCGCGGTTCGCGCAGGCGATCGACACCGGCGCCTATCTGGTCCCGCAACAGGCGATTGCCCGCGATCCGAAGGGCAATGCGACGCTGTTCGTCGTCGGCCCGAACGACAAGGTCCAGCAGAAGACGGTCCGCGCCGAACGCACCCAGGGCGCGTTCTGGGTGGTCACCGATGGGCTGAAGCCCGGCGACAGGATCGTGACCCAGGGCCTCGCCAATCTGCGCGCAGGGCAGAGCGTGAAGGCGGTCCCCGCCGACAGCCCGCAAAAGGTCCAGCCCCCCTCGCCCGAACAGCTGAAGAAGATGCAGGCCGCCAAGGGCAAGGCGGGCTGACCGAACCATGCTCAGCCGCGTCTTCATCGATCGTCCCATCTTCGCCTGGGTCCTTGCCATCATCGTCATGCTGGCAGGCGTCGGCGCGATCATGGGCCTGCCCATCGCGCAATATCCCGACGTCGCCCCGCCCCAGGTGTCGATCCGCGCCACCTTCCCCGGCGCCTCCGCCCAGACGCTGCAGAATTCGGTCACGCAGGTCATCGAACAGCAGCTGACCGGCATTGACGGGCTGCTTTATTTCCAGTCCTCCTCGTCCAGCCGCGGCTCGGTGACGATCACCGCGACCTTCGCCAAGGGCACCGATCCCGACATCGCGCAGGTGCAAGTCCAGAACCAGGTCCAGCAATCGGTCGCGCGCCTGCCGCAACAGGTGCAGCAACAGGGCCTGGTCGTCCGCAAGTCGAACCCCGACTTCCTGTTGATCGCGGGCGTGTATGACGAAACGAACCGGATGACGAACCAGGACGTCTCCGATTATCTCGTCTCCAATCTCCAGGATCCGCTCGGCCGTATCCAGGGCGTGGGCGACACCAATGTCTTCGGCTCGCAATATGCGATGCGCATCTGGCTCAACCCGGAGCGGCTGGCCTCCTATCAGCTGATGCCCTCGGACATCGTCACCGCGATCCAGAACCAGAATACCGAAGTCGCGGCGGGTGAGGTCGGCGGCACCCCGTCGCCCACCACGCAGATGCTGAACGCCACCGTGACCTCCATGTCGCGGCTCCAGACGCCCGAGCAGTTTCGCGAGATCATCGTGAAGACGCTGAACAACGGCGCAACGGTCAAGCTGTCCGATGTGGCGCGGATCGAATTGGGCGCGGAAAGCTATGCCGCGGTCAGCCGGATCAACCAGCATCCGGGCGCGGGCATCGCCGTGCTGATGGCACCGGGCGCCGATGCGCTGAAGACCGCCGAGCTGGTCAAGGCGGAGATCACCCGCGTCGCCAAGACCTTTCCGCCGGGGCTGAAGGTCGCCTATGCCAACGACACCACCGCCTTCATCAAGCTGTCGATCGACGAGGTGGTCAAGACGCTGATCGAGGCGATCATCCTCGTCGTCATCGTCATGTTCGTCTTCCTGCAAAGCTGGCGCGCGACGTTGATCCCGACGATCGCGGTGCCGGTGGTGCTGCTGGGCACCTTCGCCATCTTCTATCTGGCGGGGTTCTCGATCAACACCCTGACCCTGTTCGGGCTGGTGCTGGCGATCGGCCTGCTGGTCGATGACGCGATCGTGGTCGTGGAGAATGTCGAGCGACTGCTCGAAGAAAATCCCGACATGACCCCGCGCGAGGCGACGATCGAGTCGATGAATGAGATCACCGTCGCGCTGATCGCCATCGCGCTCGTCCTGTCGGCGGTGTTCCTGCCGATGGCGTTCTTCGGTGGATCGACCGGCGT
Organism: Sphingomonas sp. LC-1; assembly: GCF_025371035.1. Taxonomy (GTDB): domain Bacteria; phylum Pseudomonadota; class Alphaproteobacteria; order Sphingomonadales; family Sphingomonadaceae; genus Sphingomonas; species Sphingomonas sanguinis_E. The sequence goes on from NZ_JANZXB010000004.1 coordinate 102,355, forward strand.
CATCTATCGCCAATTCTCGATCACCATCGTCTCGGCGATGATCCTGTCGGTCGCCGTCGCGATCATCCTGTCCCCCGCCCTGACCGCAAGCCTTTTAAAGCAAAAGGCCAAGGAGGGCGAAGAAGGCGCTTGGCTCGACCGCAAGTTCCCGCGCGTGGCGCATGGGCTTCAGCGCGCGAAGGACGGTTTCAACATCCGGTTCGACTGGACGGTCGAGAAATACACCTCCGCGGTACGCACCGTCGTCGATCGCAAATGGCTGTTCCTGCTGATCTATGTCGGCGTCGTCGCGCTGCTGGCGATCCTGTTCCTGCGTCTGCCCACCGGCTTCCTGCCGACCGAGGATCAGGGGTCGGCGATCATCCAGTTCCGTCTGCCCGCCGGCGCGACCCAGGGTCGCACCATGGAGGTCCAGCGCCGGGTCGAGCAATATTTCGCCCAGAATGAGGGCAAGAACGTCAAGGTGCTCTTTACCGTCGCGGGCGGCGGCGGTGGCGGCACCAGCGGCCAGAATACCGGCCAGGGCTTCATCAACTTCGTCGACTGGGCCGACCGCAAGGGCAAGGAAAACAACGCCGACGCGATTACCGGCCGTGCCTCCGCCGCGTTCCGGGGGCTTCGCGACGCGCAGGTCTTCGCGCTGGTCCCGCCCGCCATTCGCGGCCTCGGCCAGTCGGACGGCTTCACCATGGAGTTGCAGAACATCTCCGGCATGCCGCTGGAGAAGTTCGAGGCGATCCGCGACCAGCTGCTCGCCAAGGCCAATGCCGACCCGATGCTTGCCTCAGTCCGCCTGACCGAGCTGCCCGACATCGCCACGCTGCGCGTCGACCTCGACCAGCAGAAACTGGCGGCGCTGGGGCTGACCCAGCAACAGGTGAACTCGACCCTGTCGACCGCCTGGGGCGGGCAATATGTCAACGACTTCATCGATCGCGGCCGCGTGAAGCGCGTCTTCGTCCAGGGTGACGCACCCTATCGCGGCGAACCCGAGGACCTGAAACAATGGTTCGTACGAGGGTCGAGCGGGCAAATGGCCCCCTTCTCCTCCTTCTCGACGATCAACTGGGGCGTGGCGCCGACCACCCTGTCACGGTTCAACGGCATCCCTTCCTACGAATTCCAGGGGTCGGCCGCGCCGGGTTACAGCTCGGGCGACGCGATGCAGCGGATGACCGAACTGGCTTCGCAGATTCCGGGCACCTCGATCGCCTGGGCGGGGCTGTCCTATCAGGAACGGCTGTCGGGCGGTCAGGCGCCGATCCTGTACGGGCTGTCGATCCTGGTCGTCTTCCTGTGCCTCGCCGCGCTGTATGAAAGCTGGTCGATCCCGTTCGCGGTGCTGCTGGTCATCCCGCTCGGCCTGATCGGCGCGGTCGCCTTCGTGACGCTGCGCGGACTGACCAACGACGTCTATCTCCAGATCGGTCTGCTGACGACCATGGGGCTAGCGGCGAAGAACGCGATCCTGATGATCGAATTCGCGGAGCAGGCGGAGAAACAGGGCAAGCGCGTCATCGACGCCGCGCTGGAGGCCGCCAAGATCCGTCTGCGTCCGATCCTGATGACCAGCTTCGCGTTCATCTTCGGCGTGTTGCCGCTCGCCATCTCGACGGGTGCGGGCGCGAACAGCCGCATCGCGATCGGCACTGCCGTGATCGGCGGAATGCTGACCGCGACGGTCCTGGCGATCTTCTACATCCCGCTATTCTTCGTGCTGGTGCGCCGGTCGGTGCGCAACGGTCTGGCGCGGCTGCGCGGCAAGCCGATGAGCGAACATGGTGCGGGCCATAAGCCCGTCGAGCAAAAACCGGGCACGGAGCAGGCCTGATGCGTATCCTGTCCCCCTTCCCCGCCATGCTGCTGGCCGCGAGCGCGCTGTCCGCCTGTTCGATGGCTCCCCGATATGAGCGACCCGCGACACCGGTCCCGCCGTCATGGCCGATCGGCGACGCCTATCTTCGCCAGTCGGAAGCGGCGCTGCCCAGCGTCCGCTATAGCGACGTGTTCCGCGACGCCCGGTTGCAGCGGCTGATCGTCCAGGCGCTGGCCAATAACCGCGACCTGCGCGTGGCGGCGGCGAACATCGCCTCGACCCGCGCGCAATATCGCATCCAGCGCGGCAGCCTGTTTCCCCAGATCGATGCGACAGGCCGCTATAGCTATACCGACCGGGGATCGGGCGGGGCGGGCAGCCAAGCCATCGGCAATGGCAGCACGGGCACGGGGACCGGTACCGGAGGCACCGGAACGGGTACGGGGACAAGCACGGGCGGAACAGGCACGGGCGGTACGGGAACCGGCACCGGTGGCGCCGGTGGCACGATCGTTTCCGGCGCCAATGGCAGCGGCAGCGCCTGGTCGGTCAATCTTGGCACCACCGCCTTCGAACTGGATCTGTTCGGCCGCATCCGCTCGCTGACCGGGGCGGCGCTCGACCGTTATTTCGCGACCGAAGCGGCGGCACGCGCGACCCGGCTGACCCTGGTCGGGGATATTGCCGATGCCTGGCTCAACTATGCGGCGGACCAAAGCCTGCTGACCATCGCGCAGCAGACCGCGGCCAATGCGGAACGCAGCGTCACCCTGACCCGTGCGCGGCTGACCGGCGGGATCGCACCGCGCACCGATCTGCGGCAGGCCGAACAGGTGCTCGCGACCGCGCAGGCCGATCTGGCGCAGCAGAAGACCGCCGTCGCGCAAGACGTGAACGCGCTGCAACTCCTGGTCGGCGCGCCGATCGATGCCGCCCTGCTTCCTCGTTCGATCGAGCAAGCGGCGCCGACGATCGCCACCCTGCCCGCCGGGCTCGACTCGGGCATCCTGTTGCGCCGCCCCGATGTGGTGCAGGCAGAGTATCTGCTGCGCGCCACCAATGGACAGATCGGCGCGGCGCGCGCGGCCTTGTTCCCGCGCATCTCGCTGACCGGATTGGTCGGTTTCGCCAGTACGGCACTGACTTCGCTCTTCTCGGGCGGCAGCTTCAACTATTCGGTCGCACCCGCCGTCAGCTATCCGATCTTCCAGGCCGGAGCGGGCGTCGCGAACGTCCAATATACCGAGGCTCAGCGCGATGCGGCGCTGGCGACCTATGAAAAGGCGATCCAGACCGCTTTTCAGGAGACCGCCGATGCTTTGGCGCGGCAAGGCACGATCGCGGATCAGCTTGGCGCCAATCGCCGCTTCCTATCGGCGGCGGCTGATACCTATCGATTGACCGAGGCGAGCTATCGCGGGGGCATCACACCGTTCCTCAACACGCTGGATGCGCAGCGCTCGCTCTACTCGGCGCAGCGGACGGTGATCGCGACCCAGTTGGTCGAAGCCAGCAACCGCGTGTCGCTCTACCGCGTGCTGGGCGGCGATTCACTCCTGGAAGCGACGCCCGACGGCCCGGTGCCGCTGACGCCCGGCGGATAAAGCGTCCCGCCCCGGCGCGAAGGGCCGGGGCGGGACGAAAGCATCAGCCTTGTTCGGGGCCGCGTGCCGCCCCGATGGCATCCCGACCGAACTGGACGATCAACTCGCCGATCTCGCGCGCCTGCGACATGGACCGGTTTCCCTGTTCGCGCAGAAAGTCGGTCTGAATGCGCATCACGTCCGACAGATCCTTGGCGGAGGCGGCGGCGCGCATGGCGGAAAAAGCCTCGCGCGCATTGGTTTCGGCCTGATCGAGCATCTTGAGCGTCACCACCGAACCGCCCTCGGCCATTTTCTGCCCCGATGCCTTCATCGCCTCGCCAGCGCCCTTCAGGCTGTCGGTGAAGCGCTCCGCGCCCATATCGCCACCGATCGCGCCTGCACCGCCACCATTTCCGAAATCGTCGGCCATTTCATACTCTCCTTGCCCATCGTCCGTTTCAATTGAACCCTTGGGCGCGCCGGGAGTTGCACGGCATCCTGCCGTGACGACGCCGAAGCGGCTGGATTACATCTGCTCGAAGATCGCGCTCAGGCTCGCCAGCCCCTTATCGGTGAGGCGCAATCGGCCCTCCAAGGTCCGAGCGACCCAGTCCCGCGCCATGAGCAGGCGAACCCACCGGGCCCCGACCAATCCGTCGGGCGCAAAGCCCGCCGCCTCCAAAATGGCCGTCTCGCTCTGCGGCACGTCCGCCGCGAATATGGCCAACAGGATTTCCCAGGCGGGATCACCGAACAGATCGCCATCGGCCCGCGCCATCGCGCGAACGCCGCGCCGGTGGCGCAGGATCATCGCGGCGCATTCGCGCGGCGTGGGCTCACGCGGAGGACGGGGCACCGGCACGCCCCCCGCTTCGCCGGAAATTGCCTGGATACGGGCCTGAACCTCGGTCATGATGACGGTGAACTGGGTGAAGCTGGCACGATCGTCCTCCGGCCAATGGAGGAGGCGCAGATCAGACGTCATTGCGCACCCTCCGCCAGTTCGCCCGCCATGGCAGGCTCCAGTCCGGGTCCTGTCCGTGGATCGCCAGCCGCCGTTGATGCCGCATTACGCCCAGCGCGAGCACCAGGATCATCGGATAGGCCAGCTTGCCCCCCGCCGCCGCATACATCCACGGCACCAGATCGGCGTCGAATCCGCGCACGCCATGGATTCCGATCGCCAGCAGATGCAGCGCCGCCAACCAGAGCGGCCAGAATCGGTTGGCCAGCAAGGCGACCGTCATCAACCCGCCCATCAACGACAGGTCGATGACCAGTTCGAACGTCTCGATCGAGCGAAAGCTGGTCGAGGGATCGAAGGGAATGAGCCATGTCGCCACCGAGGCGAAGAACAACATGATCGCGGTCCATCTTTCGGGGCGCCCACCGCGGAGCAGCGCGTAAAGACAGACCGCGCCCTGCAGGATATGAAAAATATAAATATGCGTCACGACGCGCACCGCGAACAGGAAGCGGGGGCGGGCACGTCGCCGAAGCGGTCTTCAGGCCGCAACGCGCAGTGGCGTGGGCGCGACCAGCCCGGTCACTTCGGGCGGCTTGGGACGGGTATCGCCATAATCGTCGGCATCGAATCCGATCGTCTTGCCGACCTTCTCCAGCACCCGGTGGCTCTGCACTGCGGCGCCGCGTGCCTGGCCGATCGCCAGCATCGCCTGGCTCAGCAGTTCGAAGGCGTGCTGCCCCACCACCGCCGACAATTTTGCCTCCGCCCGCGCCTGGGGCAAGGCCACCGCCAGCGCGCCTGCGGTCGCAAAGGCCGCATCGAGATCATTTTCCAGCTTCCACAACAGACGGGTCACCTGGACCGCCGCTTCATGCTCTGCCGTCATCGCTCGCCTTCCCCGTTCGTGATGCCCGCGCGCCGCCAAAACAGGGCGCGGTGGACCATGGTCAACCGGCAAGGTGCGACATCCGACCGATCACGCGGGTCATCACGTCCAATCCGGTCGCCAACATGCCGAAGCCGATGGCGAATGCGATGGCGATCGTGGGAACCCATAACAGCCTTTCGGCCATCGTCATGTCGTTGCGGAGCTGACCTCGCCGCCGGATCGGAAGGGGCAAGCGGGACGATGCGTGGACATGGCCGTCCTGCACCGCCCCACCGACCGTACTCCCATCCGGTGAGATCGGAACTGGCACAGGGTTCGGCTCGGAAAACAGCCCCGAAGAATCGGGTATGATTTTATGCGGGGCCTCTTCTTCAATGATTACATTGACTTGGTCACCCACCTCCGCCTCATATTCGGCCAGGGCCAAGGCCGCCTCACGGCGATTGCGCGCGCCGAGCAGGCGCACCGCCTCCGCCAGATAGCTGTCGACCGTCGATTTTCCCAGGCCCAGTTCGGTGGCGATTTCCTTGGACCCCTTGAGCGCTTTCACGCCACGCAGGCATTCGCGGTGGCGGCGCGTAAGAAGGGCGAAACGTTCGGGGGTCATCTCGTTTTCCGGCCACGCCGGAGGATCCGTCCAGGCATGAATATGCCCTAGCCGGGACTATGGGGCCACGCCAAGCCGTTCCGTCACCGATCCGGCGCGGAAGGAACCATTAAGAAACAAAGTTAATCGTTTACTTCGATTATTGACGCCTATTAGCCGGGTTTACCGGGCAACCTTATACCCTCGATCGAATCGAGCGCGCGAAGCAGGTCGTCGAACGCCGCATCCTCCTCGACCGGGAAGGAACGGCGAAAGCCCGACCCCAGTACGTCGAGGTCTCGCTGAGTCAAAAGACCGACCGCGACGATCGGATCGGGGCGGCGCGGCACTTTTGGCTGGTCGCGCGTCATCGCCGCCACCCGGCCAGGACGGCGGAAAGGGTCTCTCCAATGGCGGCCCCGCGACGGGGCGCGGGCTTGGAAAACAAGGATAATAACAGGCCGCGCATCGTCCGAACTCCATTCATCATGGCTGAACCCGTCATTTGGCGTGCCTGTTCCACGCATTTTCCACGCTTTCGATCGCCGACCGGGACAGCTTGGCCGCGAGAACCCTGTTTCGCGTCGCGACACCCTTCCCCTTGGAGCAAGCCATTGCTAAGGCCGCGCGTGTCAACCGGATCTATCCCCGGCGCGCCTGCCCGCGGCTGAAGCTGCCGTGTCCCCCTGGGCGTGCCCGGCTCGACCAAGAAGGGACGCCCATGACTGCGATAGGCCAGGACAGCCTGAAGACCCGCTCGACGCTCGACGTCGATGGTAAGACCTATGATTATTACAGCCTCGCCAAGGCTTCCGAGCAGCTCGGCGACATCAGCCGCCTGCCCTTCTCGATGAAGGTGCTGCTGGAGAATCTCCTGCGCTTCGAGGACGGCAAGACCGTCACGCGTGAGGATATCCAGGCGATCGTCGACTGGCAGAAGACCCAGCGTTCGGACCGCGAGATCCAGTATCGCCCGGCCCGCGTGCTGATGCAGGACTTCACCGGCGTTCCCTGCGTGGTCGACCTCGCCGCGATGCGCGACGCGATCACCAAGCTGGGCGGCGACGCGGCCAAAATCAATCCGCAGGTTCCCGTCCACCTCGTCATCGACCACTCGGTCATGGTCGACGAGTTCGGCACGCCCAAGGCGTTCGAGGATAACGTCGACCTCGAGTACCAGCGCAACATGGAACGCTACGAGTTCCTGAAGTGGGGCTCGAAGGCGCTCGACAATTTCTCGGTCGTTCCGCCGGGCACCGGCATCTGCCACCAGGTGAACCTGGAATATATCGGCCAGGCCATCTGGTCCTCGACCGAGACCGGTGAACATGCGCAGGGTTCGTCCGCGATCGCGTACCCGGACACGCTGGTCGGCACCGACAGCCACACCACGATGATCAACGGCCTGGGCGTGCTCGGCTGGGGCGTGGGCGGGATCGAGGCGGAAGCCGCGATGCTCGGTCAGCCCGTGTCGATGCTGATCCCCGAAGTCGTCGGCTTCAAGCTGACCGGCAAGCTTCAGGAAGGCATCACCGCCACCGACCTGGTTCTGACCATCACCCAGATGCTGCGCGCCAAGGGCGTGGTCGGCCGCTTCGTCGAGTTCTATGGCCCCGGCCTGTCGTCCATGACGCTCGCCGACCGTGCGACCATCGCCAACATGGCACCGGAATATGGCGCGACCTGCGGCTTCTTCCCGATCGACGACAAGACGCTCGACTATATGCGCCTGACCGCCCGTTCGGACGAGAATGTCGCGCTGGTCGAGGCTTATGCCAAGGCGAACGGCTTCTGGCGTCACGACGATGCCGCCGACCCCGTCTTCACCGACACGCTGGAACTGGACATGTCGACGGTCGTACCGTCGCTGGCGGGTCCGAAGCGTCCGCAGGACAAGGTCGTGCTCACCGAAGTCGACGACGTGTTCAACGCCGACCTCGCCAAGGTGTACAAGAAGGAAGCGCCCGCGCGCGTCTCGGTCGACGATCGTGGCCATGACATTGGCGATGGCGACGTCGTGATCGCCGCGATCACCAGCTGCACCAACACCTCGAACCCGTCGGTGCTGGTCGCCGCCGGTCTGGTCGCGCGCAAGGCGAACGCGCTGGGCCTGAAGCCCAAGCCCTGGGTCAAGACCTCGCTCGCCCCCGGTTCGCAGGTCGTGACCGATTATCTCGACAAGGCGGGCCTGACCGCCGATCTCGACGCGATCGGCTTCAACCTGGTCGGCTATGGCTGCACCACCTGCATCGGCAATTCGGGTCCGCTCGCCGAGCCGATCTCGAAGGCGATCAATGGGAATGACATCGTCGCCGCCTCGGTCCTGTCGGGCAACCGCAACTTCGAAGGCCGCGTGTCGCCCGACGTGCGCGCCAACTTCCTCGCCTCGCCGCCGCTCGTGGTGGCCTATGCGCTGAAGGGCACCGTCACGCAGGACATGCGCGAAACGCCGATCGGCCAGGGCAAGGACGGCCAGGACGTCTATCTGAAGGACATCTGGCCCTCGAACGACGAAGTGCGCAGCCTGATGGATGCGAACATCGACGACGAGATGTTCCGTTCGCGCTACGGCAACGTCTATGCGGGCGACGCCAAGTGGTCGGCGATCGAAGTGACCGGCTCGGACACCTATGCCTGGCCCGCCGCTTCGACCTATGTCGCCAACCCGCCCTATTTCGAGGGCATGGAGATGACGCCGAAGCCCGTCACCGACATCATCGAGGCAAAGCCGCTCGCCATCCTGGGCGACTCGATCACCACCGACCACATCAGCCCGGCCGGTTCGATCAAGGCGGACAGCCCGGCAGGCACGTTCCTGCAGGAGCATCAGGTCGCCAAGAAGGACTTCAACTCCTATGGCGCGCGTCGCGGCAACCATGACGTGATGATGCGCGGCACCTTCGCCAATATCCGCATCAAGAACGAGATGGTGCCGGGCGTCGAAGGCGGCATGACCCAGTATGACGGCGAAGTGATGCCGATCTATGACGCCGCGATGCGTCACAAGGCCGACGGCACGCCGCTCGTCATCGTCGCGGGCAAGGAATATGGCACCGGCTCGTCGCGCGACTGGGCGGCGAAGGGCACCAACCTGCTCGGCGTGCGCGCGGTCATCACCGAGAGCTTCGAGCGCATCCACCGCTCGAACCTGGTCGGCATGGGCGTCCTGCCGCTTCAGTTCGCCGAGGGCGTGACCCGCGAGACGCTGAAGCTGGACGGCACCGAGACCTTCACCATCCAGAACGTCGCAGGCCTGCGCCCGCGTCAGGATGTCGAAGTGATCCTGGCCCGCAAGGACGGCTCGACCGAGACCTTCCTGACCAAGTGCCGCATCGATACCGTCAACGAGCTGGAATATTTCCTGAACGGCGGCATCCTGCAGTACGTGCTGCGCAACCTGGCTGCGTAAGCGGCCTGGTGGGGCGGGCTGATGGCCCGCCTCCCCGCAAGAATGGGCCCGCCCGGAGCGATCCGGACGGGCCTTTTTTTCCACTTGGAATGGGTAGCGGAGGTGAATCGGCGGGGCGTTCCGAGAGGCACGCGCACCCGCCCCTCCGCCATCACCTCAAGGTGGCTCCTGCCCCAATCTTTCGCGCGGGATGGATGGGGTCAGTCGGCGACCTTTTGCGCCTCGACGATCTGCGCATCGCTGCCGAGCGTGTAGAGATAGGCTTTCCGCTGCTCGGACCCGGCTTGCAGGCGCTTCAGCGTTCGTTCCTGATCCTTGGTCAGCGCAAAGCGGGTATAGCCCGATCGAACCAGACACCCATCCACTTCGTCCTGAAGCTGGGCCTGCAAGGCATCGACATGCTGGTCCGGGCGGTACAGACGCCGGAGAAGGACTTGCCGTTCGCTCCGGTCGAACACCGACTCACCCCCCACCGCGGGCATGTTGTTCTCGCGTTCGAGCACCTCGAAACCGCGGACATATTTGCGCGCCTCGTCATCCCCGGTCACATCACGCCGCGCAGCCTTGAGCATGCAGGCGCGGCTGCCGCTCTCGAACAATTCGCGGGTGGTGCCGGGCTTGCCCCAGCTATAGCTTTGGGGCGATTTCGCCATGGCCGCCTGGGTGGACAGCAATGCGACGGCAAGGCTCAGCGGAACGATAGCGCGCGACATGATCTCTCCCACATCCTGCAACGGCGGGTTTCGCCGGTTGGATGCCATCGTGTCCGCGTTCGGGCGCGGTTCTCTATAAGGATGGCGGCCGGATCATAACCCGGCCACACGCCCGACCTCAATGCGATCGTTGCGACTTGCGCAGCGCGGTTTCCCGCTCCAGCCGTTCGAGCATCGCCTCGATCGATTCCTCCGCACGGTCCGGGCGCGGCAGGGCGGCCCCCTTTTCAGCCGGATCCGGCTCGCGCATCGGCGAGATGGGCATGGGATTTTCGAGACCGATCGGCGTAACGGGGCGGACCGGTTCGCGCGGGACCGACAGGATCGCGTCGGGATCATAGGCAGAGAGCGGCTGATCAAGGTCGGCGGGCAGCGTCCGCTCGATCATTTCCTCCTCGACCGGCGGAGGCGGCGCACCAAGCTCGGCAGCATGCAGCGGTCGACGCGGCGGCGCGTCGGGATGCCGGTCCGAACGGCGGACCGAGGGCACATAATCCTCATCCTCGTCATGCTCGGCCGGGGCCTTGCGCGCCAATAGGCCACCGGGACCCCAGAGCAGATAAGCAACCGCCCAGGTCACCGCCCCCGCGCCGAATCCGGCGACAAGCGCCAGCAGCAACCGCGCCTTGGTCCCCAACGGCGGCTGCGCGGCGGCGACGATGTCCGCCAGACCAAGCTGCGCCACCAGCATCTCCAGCCGCCAGTTCGGCGCGACCAGCACCAGAAAGGCGACCATAACGCCGAACGCCCCACCGGCCAGGGCGGGGGCGAAGCGATGGGGAGAGGGCTCGGCGGTAAAGGTCATAGGCTGCTCGTCGACGCCCCGTGTAATAGCCGGTGGTAAACAGGTTCGTAACGGCGAATATTCGACGCCCAGTCGCGCTCTTTCTCCACGAAAGCCCGGCCCGCCGCACGCCGGGCATCCCAAATCGACCGGTCGGCCAGCAAGCCCGCCAGCGCATCGGCCAGGGCGGCCGGATCGTCGGGCGGGAACAGCGTCCCCGTCACGCCGTCGCGGATCAATTCACGATGGCCGCCGACATCCGATGCCGCCACGAGTCGCCCCTGCGCCATCGCTTCCAGCGGCTTCAAGGGGGTGACGAGATCGGTCAGCCGCATTTTCTTGCGCGGATAGGCCAGGACATCGACCAACCCGTAATAGCGCTCGACCTCCTGATGCGGCACCCGCCCGACGAAACGGATCGCGTCCGCCACCGGCGAACGCCCGGCTTGCGCGCGCAACGCCGCCTCCATCGGGCCGCCGCCGACCAGCAGCAGTCGCGCGCGGGGCCGCGCTGCCACAAGCCGGGGCATGGCGGCGATCAGATCGTCCAACCCCTCATAATCATAGAAGCTGCCGATGAAACCGATCACCTCGGCACCCGCCAAATCCCACTCGACCGCCAGCACCTCGTCGCGCGGCGCGGGCTGGCCGAACAGGGTCAGGTCGACGCCATTGGGCGAGACGATGATCTTGTCCGCGCCGATCCCGCGCTCGATCAGGTCACCACGAAGCCCTTCGCAGATCACCGCCACCGCATCGGCGCGCGCACAGGCCCAGCTTTCCAGCGCACGGGTGACACGGTAGCGCGAACTCCCCTCGACGCCGGTGCCGTTGCCGACCGCCGCATCCTCCCAAAAGGCGCGTATCTCATAGACCAGCGGCAAGCCGCGCCGCCGCGCCACCACCCATCCCGCCAGCGCGTCGAGCACGGGGGAATGGGCATGGAGGATATCCGGGCGAAACGCCTTCACCGCCGAGTCGATGGCCCGAACCTGCGCCGCCAGCCCCGCCCCCTCACCGATCACGCTGCGCCGCATCGCGCCGCCGTCTCGAACCGGCGTGCGATAGAAGGTCAGGCCATCGACCGTCTCCAACCCTCCGGTCCCCGCCCCCTGGCGTGGCCCGGTCACGGCGGCGACCGACAGCCCGGCCGCCGCCTGCGCCTTCAGGATCGCGCGGGTGCGAAAGCTGTACCCGCTTTGCAACGGCAGGCCATGATCGAGAATATGCAGGATACGCATGACGATATGCCTGTCATGCCAGCCCTTAACGCCGCGTCAACCGGCGGCTTATAAGCATCGGCGACGCGTAGGGTTTCTAGCCGGGAAGAAGGGCGATGATCGACAGCTTGGCCCTTGTGCTGACCCATAGCCTGATGCTCATCGCCGCATGGCGATTGCTCGGTCGCCGCGATCTGGATCAGGAGGGGGATGCGGGCCCCGCCCCTGGCAAGCGGCGGCGCCCCGATGCGTGACCTGTTCCTGATCGGTTTCCTGTTCGGGCTGTTCGCCATGGGCCTGCGTCGGCCGTTCCTGATGGTGCTGGTCTATGTCTATATCGACATCGTCTCGCCCCAACGGCTGACCTATTACCTGCTGAATGCCGTGCCCATTTCATTGATTGCCGTCGTCGCGGCGCTGGGCGGATGGATATTGACCGACGACAAGCGCGACAGCCGGTTCACCGCGCGACAGGGGGCCATCCTGTTGCTGCTGATCTATTGCGCGATCACCACCTATTTCGGCGCCGATTTCCCAATCGAGGCCGCGGACAAATGGAGCTGGGTGTGGAAGGCGCTGGCCTTTGCGGTGTTCCTGCCGATGACCCTGCGCACCCGTTTGCGGGTCGAGGCCCTGTTGCTGTTCGTGATCCTGTCGCTGTCCTCGATCGTCATCGTCGGGGGGATCAAGACGCTATTTTCCGGGGGCGGTTATGGCGAACTGAACCTGATGGTGAGCAACAATACCGGCTTTTACGAGGGCAGCATCATCTCGGCGGTCGCGGTGGCGACCATCCCGATCATTTTGTGGTTGATGAGGCACGGCACGATCTTCCCGCCCGACTGGCGGGTGCGGCTGTTCGGCGCGGGGCTGATCTTCGCCTGCCTGCTGATCCCCGTCGGCACGTCGGCGCGGACGGGGTTGCTGTGCATCGCGCTGCTCGCGGTGCTGATGCTGCGCGATGTGAAGCGGCGGCTGCTCTATATCGGTGCATTGGCGGCGGCGGGCGTGGCGGTCATGCCGTTGCTTCCCGCCTCCTATACCGAACGGATGAACACCATCCGCACCTATAAAGGGGACGAATCGGCTTCGACCCGGCTGGCGGTGTGGAAATGGACGCTGGACTATGTCGCCTCCAACCCCTTCGGCGGCGGCTTCGAGGCTTATCTTCAGAACAATCTGCGCTACGACCTTACGACGGTCGAAGGGTCGGCGCATGACAGCAAGGTCGAGCAGAAGGTCACCACCGACCATGCCCGCGCCTACCATTCCAGCTATTTCGAGATGCTCGGAGAGCAGGGCTGGCCCGGCCTGTTCCTGTGGCTGGGCATCAACATCGCCGGGCTGTTGCGGATGGAGGCGTTGCGCCGTCGGTATCGCCGGCCGGACGATCCGCTGCTTTGGGGCGGACATCTCGCCGGCGCGCTTCAACATGCGCATCTGATCTATCTGCTGGGCGGGGCGTTCGTCGGAATCGCCTTCAACCCCTTCCTCTATCAGTTGCTGGCGGCACAAATCGGGCTGGACACCTATCTGGCGCGGCGTACCCGCGAGGGGCGGCAGAAGCCGCCGACCGGCCGTCTTCCACCGCGTGGCAAGGCTACCATTTCCGCGCCGTCGGCGTGATCCCGGCCCCTAGGATATTGCCCCGGATCGCCAGCGGCTCGCCAGACCAGTTGCCGACGAAGACCGGTTTGAAGTCCGCACCCGGCGCCAGCCGTGCGCGATTATTCTCGACCACCAGACCCGAGGAGTCGTTCTTCGCCCCCTCCGGCGCGACGGTGATCAGCGTCGAGTGATTGTCCTTGTCGCGGCCGAAGACGAACTCGTTGCCCGCGATCCGCCCTTTCGCGCCGTTGGACAGGTCGATCATATAGTTGGTCGCGTGGCCGTGGCTGTCGTCGAAGCTGCTGTCGAGTATCTCGACATAAGGAGCGCGCGTCTTGACGTAATGGCCGCCCTGCCCCCGCTCGAACCTGCAGGCGGTGACGCGCAGCGACTTGTAGCGCCCCATATAGATGCCATGAGCGCCATTGCCGGTCGGATCATGCCCCAGGCCGGAAAAGGTCGAATGGTCGACCGTCACGGTGCCGTTCGAGTCTTCGGCCGACAGGATGCCCGACTGGCTGTCGAGGAACATCGCGTTGGTGACCGAGAGCGGCCCCCGTTCGATGCGGATACCCGCGCCGTTGCCGTCGGCCACCTCGATATGGCTGAAGACGATCCCATCCACCGAGGCCCCCCGCCCCCGCAGGACCAGGACCGCCTTCCCCTCACAGGCGACGCGGGTGAAGATCACCTTGCCCGGTTCCGCCGCGACATAGGCGATGCGCCCGGCTCCCTGCACCGCACATTCGCGGTAAGTGCCCGGCGCAATGCGAATCGTCCCCTCGCCGTCGCCGATCGCCGCCACCGCCTCCTGCAACGTCGCAAAGCCGCGCCCGCCGACGGTGAACGGCGCGGAGGCCCCTTGTGCCAGCGCGACGCCGGAGGTCAGACCGATCAGCAGCAGCGGGAGCAGGCGCATCGACATATCCTGAAATAACAAGCGGGCGCCGCATCCTGCCACGCCTGGGGCAGCGATGCGACGCCCGGTAGTGTCCCGCGGCGGGATGCCCGGATCCTGCCCATCCCTGATGGGTAGGATCGGGTTTACGCCTCCTCGGTCTCTTCCTCGTCGGCCAGTTCGTCTTCCAACGCGGTCAGGATCGCCTGGTTGAAGGCGGGGATGTCGTCCGGCTTGCGGCTGGTGATCAGATTGCCGTCGACCACGACTTCCTCATCCACCACGTCCGCGCCCGCGTTGGACAGGTCGGTACGGATCGAGGGGAAGCTGGTCAGGCGACGGCCGTCGATCACGTCCGCCTCGGCTAGCAGCCAGGGGCCATGGCAGATGGCGGCCACGATCTTGTCGTCTTCCATGAACTCGGTGACGATCTCGACCGCGCGATCGTTCATCCGCAGCTTGTCGGGGTTGCAGGTGCCGCCGGGGATGACCAGCGCATCATAATCATCGGTATCGACCTCATCGACGGTCAGGTCGGGCGTGGCGGTCTCCGCCTTGTTGATGTCCTGTTCCATACCCTGGATCGGATCGGACTTGAGCGAGGCGAGCGTCACCTTCGCGCCGGCTTCCTCGAGCGCCTGTTTGGGTTTGAACAGCTCGACGGTTTCGAATCCGTCGGCGGCGAGCATCAGGACGCGTGCCTGGGAAAGATCGGCCATGATGGAAAACTCCTGTCTGGGGGAATGCCTTGGGGGATCGGCCCCATCAGAACCCGTGACCGCATCGGCCGTTCCGGAACGAAGCGACCAGCGACGCATTTGCAAAGACGACCCGAGAGAGAGCGATGGCCACCCGATTAGTCTATTGCGATGACAGCAAGCCCGGCATCACCCGGACCAAGGTTCGCGGCAAATGGGCCTATTGGAGCCCGAAGGGCGATCGGATCACCGATCGCGACGAAATCGACCGGCTGAACCGCATCGGCCTGCCCCCCGCCTATCAGGATGCCTGGTTCTGCCCGCGCGCCAATGGCCATATCCAGGCGGTCGGCTGGGACGAGAAAGGCCGCAAGCAATATCGCTACCACCCCGATTTCCGCGAGGCGCAGGAAGCGGCCAAATATGAACGTTGCGCCGCCTTCGGCCATGCCCTCCCCACACTCCGCAAGCGCGTGGAGGCGGATTTAAAGAAGCGCGGGCTGTGCAAGGAGCGCGCGGTTGCCGCCGTCATCCGGCTGCTCGACAACGGCCATATCCGCGTCGGCAACGAAGCCTATGCCGCCACCAACAAGAGTTTCGGCGCGACGACGCTACGCAAGCGCCATGGCCAGGTGAAGGGCACCACGCTGCGGCTGCGCTATCGCGGCAAGTCGGGCAAGATGCGCGACATGACCCTGACCGATCGGTCGCTCGCCAGCTTCGTCAAGCGGTGCCAGGATCTGGACGAACAGCATTTGTTCGCCTGGGTCGATGAAGAGGGCGAGGCCAATCCGGTCACCTCGTCGGATGTGAACGCCTATATCCGCGAGGCGACCGGCTGTGACTTCACTGCCAAGCATTTCCGCACCTGGGCCGCCAGCGTCGCCGCGTTCGAGGCACTGGCGCTGGCCGAAGCGGACCTCAGCCTGAAGGCGATGCTGGAGCCGGTGGTCGAAAAGCTCGGCAATACCCCCGCCATCGCGCGCAAATCCTATGTCCACCCCTCGCTGATCGCGCTGGTGAAGGAGGGGCAGGCTGCGTTCCGCCAGTCGCTCCGCCTGCCACGCGCCCGTGCCGGGCTGTCCCGCGTCGAATGCGGGCTGATCGCGTTTCTCGAAGCCGGAACCCCGGCCAGCAAGGCGGCCTGACCGCCCATCATTTCAGGAGTCTCCATGGCGACGAGCAATACCTCGCCCAAGGCGCCGATCTTCGACGGCTCACGCATACCCGATCAGGTCGAGGGCATTCTCGACGCGACCTATAACTGGGTACAGGATTATTGGCTGAAGGTGCTGATCGCGATCGGCATCGGCGCGGTCATCGTGCTGGCGCTGCTCTGGGTGCGCAAGCTGGGCGACAAATTGTGCAGCCGCCCCGGTTTCGCCGGTGGCTGGGGCGTGATCCTGGGCCATGCGATCGCCCGGACCAACATGTTCTTCATCGTCACCCTGGCCGCGCAACTCGTCGCGGGCTATTCTGGCGCGCCGGGCGAGGTCGCCAAGACGATCAGCTTCCTGTTCACCGTCGCCAGCGTGTTCCAGGCCGCAATCTGGGCGCGCGAACTGATCCTCGGCACGATCGAGCATCGTACCCAATCCGAACATTATTCGGGTGAGGCGTTGTTGTCGGCGATGGGGCTGATCCGCCTCCTCGTGACGGTGGTGCTGTTCGCCATCGCGTTGGTCGTGGTGCTCGACAATCTGGGGGTCAACGTCACCGGCCTGGTCGCGGGTCTGGGCGTCGGCGGTATCGCCATCGGTCTGGCCGCGCAGGGCATCTTCGGCGACCTGTTCGCCGCGCTCGCCATCATCTTCGACCGGCCGTTCCGGCGCGGTGACAAGATCAGCTATGACAGTACCAATGGCGTGATCGAGTCGATCGGCCTGAAGTCGACCCGCATCCGCGCCTTCACCGGCGAACTGCGCATCATTTCCAACCGCCAGCTGCTCGACAAGGAAATCCAGAATACGACCGTGCGCGACCATGTCCGCCTGTCGTTCATGATCGGCGTCGCCTATGAAACCCCGCCCGAGACGCTGGCGCGTATCCCAGCCTTGCTGACCGAGATCGTCGAAGGTGAAGGCGGCAAGGTCGCCCGCGCCGGGTTCGAGAATTTCGGCGCGTCGAGCCTGGACTTTGCATTGCAGTTCGACGTGGCCGGCGACGACTGGGCCACCGCGCACGACCTGCGCAACCGGATGCTCGTCACGCTGATGAAGCGGTTCGCGGCAGAGGGGATTTCCATCCCCTACCCCACCCAGACGACCTACACCGCCGCGCCGGACGGGACGCTGGTCATGCCCTATCCGCAGGTCCAGCCGGTCGAGGTGCATCACACTGCCGGGGGCTGATCCCCGGTAGGTTTGGGCTCCGCAGGCGCGGCCGGCGCGGGTTCCACCCCGTGCTCGGCCTCGGTCGCATAAGCGGGCTCCGCCTCGACGTCCGGCTCGGCATTCTTGCGGCCCAGCAGGCGCTTGCCCCAGCGGACCACGGCCAGCCCGGCCACGACGATCAGCGCGATGAACTTCTTGCCGAAGCCCAGCATGATGGCGAGCAGGCCCAGCTTCTTGGCCGCCGCCACGCCCGCACCCGCCGCGACCAGCCCCGCCAGGCCATATTCGGCGGTCTTGTCGGTCGAGGCGTCATAGTCGGCATAGGTCTCGCCCCGGTCGAAGCTGGCCGCGCGACCGAATTGCGCCGCCGCCGCACGCACCTCGTCCAGATGCGCCATGTCGGACACCATGTTGAGGCTCAGTACCCCGTGCCGCCCGAGCAGCCGCACGTCGTAATTGAGCGAATCCGGCCCCTTGCTGTCGTCGAACTTCAGTTGTCGCCCCCAGACCAGCGAATGGTCCTGCGCATTGTAGGAGGGCGGCTGCGCCCAACCGACGACCTGGACCGTCGGAAAGCCCTGCTTCCGGCGCTCCTCGTTCCGTTCCGCCGCGCCCTCGCGCATATCGGCCAGGACCTTGTCGTAATCCTGCTCGTGCGCGTCCTTGTCGCTGACATAGCCGGTGTCCTCATAGGTCACCACCGCGCCCCAGACATTGTCCGACGCCGTGGTCCCGGTCGGCAGGACGAGACCAAGGACATCGCTGACCGCATCGGCCGGGTTGCCCCAAATCTGGGTCAGCACCTTCTTCGCGTCTTCGGCGGGCAGGAAATAATAACGGTCGCCCAGATGCAGCGTCGCCTTGGCCAAGCCGACCACGACATCGCCGGTCTGCTTGTGCAGCCCCTGTTCGAAGGCACGGATCTGCGCCTCTGCATTGTGTGCCGCCGGCGTCGGATCGGCGGCCATGGCCCCGCCCGACCAGCACGCGACCGTCAGCATCAGCGCCACCGCGATGGCGCGTGTTCCCCGCAAATTCATCATTCCCCCTCGCCCGCCCTCCCGTGGCGGACGAGGGAAGATAATCGTCAGATCCCGCCTTCGTCCAGCGACAACAGCGTGGCGTTGCCGCCCGCCGAGGTCGTGTCGACCGACACCGCCCGCTCCGCACAGAAGCGGTACAGATAATGCGGCCCGCCCGCCTTGGGCCCGGTGCCCGATAGCCCTTCGCCACCGAAGGGCTGGCTGCCCACCACCGCGCCGATCATCGAGCGGTTGATATAGAGGTTGCCGACCGCCGCCTCGCTCTCGGCGACCTCGCTGGCGCGGGCGATGCGGCTGTGCAGGCCCATGGTCAGGCCATAGCCCTTGGCATTCACCTTCGCGATCGTCTCGGACAGCGTGCCCGCTTCCCAAGTGGCGACGTGCAGGATCGGGCCGAACCATTCCTGGGTCAGGTCCTCGACGCGGTCGAGCCGGATCAGCGTCGGCGGCACGAACAGGCCGTCGGCGGGCGCCTCCAGCGTCTTGATCGTGCGCGCCGTCATGGCCGCGCGATAGGCCATCAGCTTGTCATAGGCGGCGCGGTCGATCACCGGCCCGACATCGGTCGCCGGCTGGCCCGTGGGGCCGAGCACCAACGTCTCCATCGCGCCCTTGAGCATCTCGATGACATTGTCCGCGACATCCGCCTGCACCAGCAGCAGCCGGAGCGCCGAGCAACGCTGCCCCGCCGAGCGGAAGGACGAGGTGATGACGTCCGCCACCACCTGTTCAGGCAGAGCGGTCGAATCGACGATCATCGCGTTGATGCCGCCGGTCTCGGCGATCAGCGGCACGATCGGGCGGTCGTCATCGGCCACCAGGGTCCGCGCGATCCGCTTGGCGGTGGCGGTCGATCCGGTGAAGGCCACGCCCGCAATCCGGTGATCCTCGGTCAGTTTCTGGCCAACATCCGGCCCGCCGACCGCCAGCAGCAGCGCGTCGCGCGGCACGCCCGCCCGGTACGCCAATTCGACCGCGGCTTGCGCGATGGCGGGCGTCTGCGGCGCGGGCTTGGCGACGACGGTGTTGCCGGTGACGAGCGCCGCGACCGTCTGGCCGAGGAAGATCGCCAGCGGGAAGTTCCACGGCGCGACCGTCGCCCAGACGCCGCGCCCTTCGAGGTGCAGCGTGTTGCGCTCGCCCGTCGGCCCGGGCAGCTCGACAGACCCCAGCCGCGCCCGCGCCTGCTGCGCATAGTAACGGCAGAAATCGGCGGCCTCGCGGACCTCACCGATCGCGTCGGGGATGGTCTTGAACGCCTCCTGCACCAGGATCGCCATCAGCCGCTCGCGGTCCTGCTCCAGCAGGTCGGCCAGCTTTTCCAGCACGTTCGCACGGGTGTCGAGCGGCGTCGCGTTCCAGGCCGGAAACGCCGCATGCGCGCGCGAGACCAGCGCGGCGACATCGGCGGTGGCGGCGACTGGCGCCACGGCAGGCGCATTCACCGCCTTCACCGTGGCGTCGAGCGTCGCAATGTCGCTCAGGTCGATGCCGGTCGAGTTGCGATGCCCCGGCGCGAACAGGTCGACGGGCAGCGGGATGCTGGGGTGGCGCGCGCCGCCGACCGCGGCGATCTTGGCGACCGGATCGGCGAGGATCTCCGCCTCGGTCAGCCGCGCATCGGCGAGCTGGTGGACGAAGCTGGAATTCGCGCCATTTTCCAGCAAGCGGCGGACCAGATAGGCCAGCAGGTCGCGATGCCCGCCGACCGGCGCATAGATGCGGCACTTATGGCCATGTTCGCGCACCAGCCGCTCGTACAGGCCGTCGCCCATGCCGTGCAGCCGCTGAAACTCGAAGTCGTGGCTGTTGCCCGCCCATTCCAGGATGGTCGCGACGGTCAGCGCATTGTGGCTGGCGAAGGCGGGGCGGATATTCTCCGCCGCCAGCATGTCCTTGGCGACCGCCAGATAGGATACGTCGGTCGCCGCCTTGCGGGTGAACAGCGGATAGTCGTTCAGCCCCTCGACTTGGGTGCGCTTGATCTCGCTGTCCCAATACGCGCCCTTGACCAGCCGCACGTTCATGATCCGGTCGAGGCCATTGGCCCAGGCGATGACCGCGCGCGCACGCTTGCCATAGGCCTGCACCGCCATGCCGAAGCCGTCCCAGCCCTTCAGCGCCGGGAGCGCCGCGACACCGCCGATGATATCGAGGCTCATCTCCAGCCGCTCGGACTCCTCGGCATCGACGGTCAGGGCGATGCCCTTGTCCGCCGCCTGCCGCGCGAGCTGCGCCAGCATGTCGGTCAGCGCGGGCACGCATTCATAGGCGCGCGGCAGCTCGTAACGCGGGTGGAGCGCCGACAGCTTCACCGACACCGAATGCCCCGCCGCCGGGTCGGAGCCGACCGCATCGATCGCCTTCACATAGGCCTGGAAATAACGCTCGGCATCCTCATGCGTGCGCGCCGCCTCGCCCAGCATGTCGAAGCTGGCGGTGAAGCCCTTGTTCTCGGGCTTCTTCATGCGGCGCATCGCCTCTTCGATGGTGCGGCCCATCACGAAGATCTCGCCCATCATCCGCATCGCGGCGCCGACCGCCTGCCGCACGAAGGGCTCACCCGCACGCGACAACAGCCGCTTGAGCGGCCCCGCCTCGCCCTCACCGACTAGCGCGCGGCCGACGACCAGGCCCCAGGTGGCCGAGTTGACCAGCTTGGACGCCGAACGCCCGGTATGCGCGCGCCAGTCGGCCTCGCCCAGCTTGTCGGCGATCAGCAGGTCGGCCGTCTCGGGATCGGGCACCCGCAGGAACGCCTCGGCGAGGCTCAGCAGCGCCACGCCCTCGGACGAGTTGAGGCGATATTCCTGGAGGAACTGGTTCACCCAGCCGCGATTCTGCGCGGCGCGCAGGTCGGCGAGCAGGCCTGAGGCATGGCCCATGATCCGCTCGCGCGTCTCCGGCGTCGCGGCGGCGCGGTCGAGCAGCGGCTTCAGGACATCGGGCTCGGGCGCGCGGTACAAGGATTTCATGGTCTTGCGCGCATCGGCGGTAACGGCAGAGGTCATAGGTCTTCAGGTCCGGTCGAGCGACCCGGCTCGCGGTAAGGCACTGGCGGGTCGCATGGCTATGCTGTGATGGACCAGCGCTTAGCGGGAAATGCGGGGGATGGGTATCGTTTGATATGAAGCCCGTGCAGGGCCAACCGAACATATCGCGCAACCATCCCTGCCCCCGCATCGTTCTCCCGTCAAACCCCTGAAAGGAGAGCCATGATGGCCGACGACACCCCCCAGGAAATCGCCGCCAAGTTCCTCGACAAGCTGAAGGACAGCCCGTTCGTCATGATCGGCCTGAACGATGGCCAGCATTCCGAACCGATGACCGCGCAGATCGACGACGATCAGCCCAACACGCTCTTCTTCTTCGCGGGGCGCGATAACCGCATCGCGAGTGGTGGTCAGGCGATGGCGCAGTTCGTCGGCAAGGGACATGACTTCTTCGCCTGCCTGGCGGGTCATGTCTCCAAGGACAATGATCCCGCGCAGATCGACAAGCTGTGGGACAAGCAGGTCGAGGCTTGGTTCCCCGGCGGCAAGTCGGACCCGAACCTGACGCTGCTGCGCTTCGACATCAATTCGGCCGAATTGTGGGAAACCGACATCTCGCTGTCGGGCCGGGTGAAGATGCTGTTCGGCGGCACGATCCGTTCGGACGAATCGTCCAGCCACGCAGTGGTCGGTTCGGTCGCGTAATTCGCGATCGCCGGATTGCGAAACGCCCGGAGGCCATGGCTTCCGGGCGTTTTCTATTTCCCCGCCCCGTTCAGTCTGAGCGGAGTCGAAGCCAAGAGGAACGGCTCGCCACACGCTTTTGGCTGAGGCCATTCCGTGGCCTTCGACTTCGTTCAGGCTGAAGGAAGATCAGAACATTGAGTCAGGCGTGGCGCCGGTACCCCCTCACCCGTTGGCCTTGATCCATTCCTCGACCACCGGCGCGATGCGGTTCCGCCATTTGGAGCCGTTGAAGATCCCGTAATGGCCGACATTCTCGGCCATATAATAGCGCTTCTTATCGTCCGAGAGATGGGTCGCCAGCGTCAACGCCGCGCGCGTCTGGCCCAGGCCGGAAATATCGTCGCGCTCGCCCTCGATCGCCAGGATGCCGATATCGGTGATCGCGCCCGGATCGACGCGCTTGCCATGGTGCAGCATCTCGCCCTTGGGCAGCGCGTGCCGCTGGAACACCAGTTCGACGGTCTGAAGATAGAATTCCGACGTCATGTCGCACACCGCGCGATATTCGTCGTAGAAGCGCTTAGTCGCCTCGGCGCTCTCGTCATCGCCCTGGACCAGATGCTTGAACATCTCCCAGTGCGAGATCATGTGGTTGCCCAGGTTCATCGACATGAACCCGGCCAGTTGCAGGAAGCCCGGATAGACCCGCCGCCCAGCACCCGGATAGGTCATCGGCACGGTCGCGATCGCATTCTGCTCGAACCAGGCGTGGGGACGCTCGGTCGCAAGCAGGTTGACCGCGGTCGGAGCCTCGCGCGTGTCGACTGGCCCCCCCATCAGGGTCAGGGTGCGCGGGGTACAGGGATGCTTGTCGGCGCTCATCACGCAAGCCGCAACGTAACAGGGCACCGAAGGCTGGCACACCGCCAGCATATGCGTGCCGCCATGCTCGGTGTTGGGGCCGATCTCGGCCAGGAAGTCGATGATATAGTCGACATAATCGTCGAAATCGAACCGCCCCTCGGACAAGGGCACCAGCTTCGCATCGCGCCAGTCGGTGATATAGACTTCGCAGGTCGGCAGCATCCGCTGGACGGTGCCGCGCAGCAGCGTGGCATAGTGGCCCGACATAGGCGCCACGATCAGCAGCTTGGGGCTGTCCTCGACGCCTTCGCGGCGAAAGCGCTTGAGCTGGCCGAAGGGCTTGCGTGCCACGATCTCTTCATGGACCACGACCTCGCGCCCGTCGATCTCGGTCTTGGTCAGACCGAAAGCGGGCTTGCCACGCGGGGCGGAGGCATGGGCGAACACCTCCAGCGCCGATCCCATGATCGCGCCGCCGCCGAAATAGGCAAAGGGGTTGGCCGGGTTCTGAAGCAACCCCGCCCCGAAATTGGCCAGCGCGCTTGCCCCCGCCAGCATCGAGCGTTGCATTTCATAGGCGTCGTACAGCATCGTCGCGTCCCTCGTGCTCCACGGACGGGAGCCATGATCGCATCCCGTTTATCACGAAACCCTTTGCGCAAGATGACCATAATGTGGCCATCCCGTCATATTGCCCGTGATCGTCTTCACCAACATAACGCATGAATGCGCATGAACGATGCGTCACCCCGTCCCGTCGCCGTTGAGCCCATGCCCTCACGCTGCTAGGTCGGCGCGATCATGGCCAGACCCGCCGCTTCCCCCGAGCCCGTCATTCCGCCCAGCCGCCGGTTGAGCAATCTCAAGATGGTATGGCGGTTTACCCTGCGATACCCAGGCCATATCGCGGCCGCCGCGCTGTCGCTGCTTGTGGCGGCGCTGACGACGCTGTTCATCCCGCGCACCTTTCAGAAGGTGATCGACCATGGCTTTGGCCGGGCCTCCGACGCGGCCAGCATCGCACCCTATTTTCAGGGGATGCTGGCGGCCGTGCTGGTGCTGGCAATCGCGACGGCGTTCCGATTCTATTTCGTGTCGTGGCTGGGCGAACGGACCGTGGCCGATATCCGAGTCGCGGTGCAGGCCAATCTGCTTCGGCTCGCCCCCCGCTATTACGAGGAAAACCGCCCCTCGGAGATTGCGAGCCGGTTGACCGCCGACACCGCGATCATCGAGCAGGTGGTGGGATCGACCGTCTCGATCGCGCTGCGCAACACGGTGATCGGGATCGGCGGCACCATCTATCTGTTCGCTCTCTCGCCCAAGCTGACCCTGTCGCTGCTGGTCGGCATTCCGTTGATCGTCCTGCCGATCATGCTGCTGGGCAAGAAGGTGCGAAGCCATTCGCGCGACAGCCAGGACCGGCTTGCCGATATCGGCGCGATCGCGGTCGAAACCCTGGGCGCGATGAAGATCGTGCAGGCGTTCGGCCAGGAACGTCGCGAAGCCGAACGGTTCGAGCAGGCGGTGGGCAACGGCTTCGCCACCTCCCGCCGTCGATTCCTGCTGCGGGCGATCATGACCGCGATGGCGATCGGCCTGCTCTTCAGCGGCTTTACCCTTTTGCTGTGGGAAGCGGTGGCGGACGTGGCCAGCGGGCGGCTGTCGGGCGGGTCGCTGACCGCCTTCGTCGTGACGGGGATGCTGGTCGCGGGCTCGTTCCAGGCGCTGACCGAGGTTTGGGGTGACATCTTGCGCGCGTCGGGCGCGGCGCAGCGTCTGTCCGAACTGCTGGCCGAACAGCCGGAGATCGCGCCGCCCCCCGCCCCCGCCGTGCTGCCGGTGGTACCGATGGGCGCGCTGCGGTTCGAGGATGTCGTCTTCCACTATCCGACCCGCCCCGAAGTCGCGGCACTCGACGGCTTCTCGCTCGACATCCGGCCTGGCGAGACGGTTGCGGTGGTCGGCCCTTCGGGGGCGGGCAAGTCGACGCTGTTCCAGCTGGCGGAACGCTTCTATGACCCGCAGGCGGGACGGATTTCGCTCGACGGCGTGGACCTGCGCGATGCCGATCCGGCGGCGATCCGGGCGCGGATCGCGATGGTGCCGCAGGAGACGGTGATCTTCGGCGCCTCGGCGCGCGACAATCTGCGCTATGGCCGATGCGAGGCAAGCGACGACGAACTCTGGGCCGCCGCCGAGGCTGCCAATGCCGCCGATTTCCTGCGCGCGCTGCCCCAGGGGCTCGACACGTTTCTAGGAGAAGGCGGCGCACGACTGTCGGGTGGGCAGCGGCAAAGGATCACCATCGCGCGCGCGCTGCTTCGCGATGCGCCGATCCTGTTGCTGGACGAGGCGACGAGTGCGCTGGATGCCGAGAGCGAACAACTGGTGCAGCAGGCGCTCGAACGGCTGATGGCGCACCGGACCACCCTGGTCATCGCACACCGCCTGGCCACCGTGCGGGCGGCGGAGCGCATCGTGGTGATGGATGGCGGACGGATCGTCGAGCAAGGGCGTCATGCGGCGCTGATCGCGGCCGGCGGGCTTTATGCGCGGCTGGCGAGCCTGCAATTCCAAGAGTGATGGAGCCGGTTTAATACCAGTTTCCCCGTGCCCCTCTTGATCTGTCGAGGGGACGGGGATGGGTCCGTCGGGCTTTTTGCATCGGGTGAAGCATGGCCTTCGGCTTCGCTCGGGCTGAACGGAGCAGGAGGCGCGTGTTCTGCATGGCCCTGGATCGGCCTCACCGTCTTCGTTGACGCGGTGCATAAGGAGAAGGGCGGGGCCGCTTTTCTCCTTATGCCAAACCTGCTTGCGACCGACGGTACACTCCCCTAGGCTCCGACAATACCATTTTAGTACCGGGGAGTCAGGAAGATGCAGCGATCCACTCAATGGAAGGCCGGCCTTGCCGCCGCGGCCATCGCGTTGACCAGTGCCTCGCCTTCCGCGATCGCGCGGACGACGACGCTGCCCGCCATCTTCCCCGCCCCCGCCGCAATCAGCTTGAGCGACGGCGCGATCACCTTGGGCCGCTCGGCCCTGTTGATCGCCGCGCCGGGCACCGAGCCCGCGACGGTCGCGCTGGTCCGCTCGATCCTTGCCGACGCGGGCGTCACCGAGATCGTCTCCGCCAGCCGCCTGCCCGCCACGTTCGACCGGCCGACCATCGTGATCGGCCCCGACACGGCCGCCATCATCCGCGACGCTCTGGCGCGCAGCAAGGCGGGCACGGACGATCAGGCGGAGGGCTATAGCCTCGCCGCGCTCGCCTCGGGCGATGGCGGCCTCATCACCTTGGCGGGTCACGACGCCGATGGCCTGTTCCATGCGGCACAGACGCTGCGCCAATTGGTCGAGCAGCCGCAAATCCCCGCGCTCGTCATCCGCGACCATCCCGCCATGCCGATCCGCGGTACGATCGAGGGATTCTACGGCAAGCCCTGGTCGATGACCGACCGGACCAAACATCTGGATTTCCTGGGCCGGATGAAGGCCAACACCTATGTCTACAGCCCCAAGGACGATCCCTTCGCGCGGGATAAATGGCGGGAGGCCTATCCCGCCGAAACGCTGAACGCTCTGGGCACGCTCGCCGCACGCGCCAAGGCCAATCATGTAAATTTTGTCTATGCCATTTCGCCGGGGCCCAGCATCTGCTTCTCCAATCCGGCGGACGAACAGGCGCTGCTGCGCAAATTCGCTGCGCTGCGCGGGATAGGCGTGCACAGCTTCTATGTCGCTTTGGACGACATCGAATATCAAAAATGGAATTGCGACGCGGACAAGGCCGCCTTCGGCCCTTCGGGCGCAGAGGCGGCAGGCGTCGCGCAGTCGAAGCTGCTGAACGCGGTCCAGGCCGATCTGCTCAAGCAGGATCCGGCCTCACGCCCGCTGATCATGGTGCCGACCGAATATTATGATGCGAAGGAAAGCCCCTATAAGGCGGCTCTGCGCGCGCATCTGGACCCGCGTATCGTCGTGCAATGGACCGGCACCGATGTCGTGCCGCCCGCCATTTCCATCCCCGATGCCAAGGCCGCGACCAAGGCGTTCGGGCGCA
This sequence comes from Sphingomonas sp. LC-1, assembly GCF_025371035.1. Lineage (GTDB taxonomy): Bacteria > Pseudomonadota > Alphaproteobacteria > Sphingomonadales > Sphingomonadaceae > Sphingomonas > Sphingomonas sanguinis_E. The sequence continues at coordinate 129,515 of NZ_JANZXB010000004.1, forward strand.
AGACGCTGCTTTGGGATAATTATCCGGTCAACGACTATGCGAGTTCCGCCGGGCGGCTGCTCCTGGCCCCCTATGCCAAGCGCGAGGCGGGGCTGTCGTCCGAGCTGACCGGCATCCTGTCCAACCCGATGAACCAGGAAGCGCCCAGCCGCGTCGCGGTGACCGGCGTGCTGGCGTTCGGATGGAACGACAAGGGCTATGACGCCGACCGCACCTGGCATTATGCCGCGCGCGATCTGGCGGGGGGCGATGCACGGGCGGCGGCGGCGCTATTGGAGCTGTTCGATACCCAGCATCTGGCCCCGACCTTCGGCAGCCAGCCCTGGCAGGAACAGGCGCCCAAGCTGAAGGCTCTGCTCGACCATGTCCGCGAGGCGCTGGCGAACGGCGACGAGGCGGAGCGGCGCGCCGCGCTTGCCGAATTGCACGCCAAGGCCGATGCGCTGGCCGACGCCCCCGACACGATCCGCGCGGGCGTCGCCGATCCGGCCTTTGCCGAGCAGGCGGCTCCCTGGCTCGACGCGATGCAGCTTTGGGGCCGCGCGTTGCAGCAGAGTGCGGCCGGACTGGATGCCGCCGACCGGGGCAATCCGGCCGCAAGCCGCTATTTTGCCGATGCCAAGCGGATCGCCGCGCAGGCCGCCGCCGTTCAGAGCATTCCGGGCGCGGTGCGGTTCGACGGACCGATCAAGATCGCCGACGGCGTGCTCGACCGGTTCATCGTGGACGCACCGAGCCTGATCGCGGTCACGGCGAAACCGTAACCGTCCGGCTGGCGCGGCGGCCATCGGGGGTGCGGGTACGGAGATCGACCGCGCCCGTCACCGCCACCGGCCCGTCATAGCGCCGCCATGTGGTGGCGCCGCCCATGCGATACTCGATCGGGGTGCCGGGAAACTCGGCATTGGCCTCCAGCCTGCCGCCGACGATCCGCGCACCCGGCGGGGCAAGGCGATAGGTCACGCCCGCTTGGTCGAGCATCCGCATCTGCACGCCCATCCGCCCTGCGAAATCCTGCCAGCCGGTCAACAGCTTGGCGCGGTCCACGCGCGCATCGCCGGGCGTATAGCCCGCCCCCGCGACATAGGCGGGCTCCCAGTCCGGTTTGCTCCAGGCGCGTTCCGCCAACGCCAGCAGGCGGGGGAACAGCATATAGTCGACCTGGCTGTCGCGACGGACCGTCTCGCTCCACAATTGCGCCTGAATCCCCGCGATCGCACGGCCGGGCCGTAGCGGGGTCGTGTCGGCAATGGCCTTGGGCTGGGCCAGTATATTGGGAATCAGCGCGGCATTGGCCGCCAGATTGCCCGGCATGAAGCCGAACACCTGGAAACTGTCCACCCCGCGCGAGGCCCAGTCATAGCCGGTCTCGTTCGGATCGGCGGCATAGGGCATGTCGAAATAGCCCAGATCGGGGATCGACAGCACCGTCTTCCACCCGCGATTGGCTTGGCCATGCGCCTCGGCCACGCCCCCGGCGTGCAGGTTGCTCCAGATATTGGTCTGGACGTTGGCGGGCATCTTGCCAGGGTCGGTATGGCCCAGGCCATCGCTCCACCCGGCGACCGCGATGCCGCGCTTGGCCAGATCGGCGGCGACCCGCTCGATGAAGCGCGCGCCGAGTTGCTGAGGCTGGAGCCCGTCGCGTGCCATGACGACCTTGCAGGCGGGCGACTCCTTCCACGCCCCCGCCGTCTCGTCCGCGCCGATATGATAGGTGGTCAGCGGCACCCCCGCCGCCCTGTGCAGGCCCGCTATGGCGTCGATCACCGTGTCGATGAAGCGATAGGTGCTGTCGATACAGACGTTCAGCGTGTTGTCGTCATAATGCTGCACGCTGGAATAGCGGGTGGTGTCGCCCGGTTCGACCAGGCGATAGCGTTCCGCCCCGGCGCGGTCGCCCTTCGCCATCAGCCGCCGATAGCGCACTTCCATCGACCGGATCGCCGCGCGCGAATGGCCCGGCATGTCGAAGGAAGGGATGACGTCGATCTGCCGCGCCTTGGCCGCGCGAAGAATGTCGGAATAGTCGGCGGCGGTCAGATAGCCATTGGTCGGCGCGTCGTGCGCCGGATCGGCCCCAAGCTGGGCTTGCAGGCAGGTCGTCTCCGTAATGTCGTCGCAGCGATAGGCGCCCACCTCGGTCAGTTCGGGAAGGCTCGCGATCTCCAATCGCCACCCCTCGTCATCGCCCAGGTGCAGGTGCAGCGTATTGAGCTTATACGCGGCCATCTGCTCGATCAGCTTCAGGATTTCCGCCTTGCTGTGGAAGTTGCGCGCCAGATCAATGTGAAGCCCGCGAAAGCCGTATCGCGGTGCGTCCTCGACGATCAGCGGGCGAAGCGTCGTCCCCTCCGCCGCCATCTGCTGCGCCAGCGAACGCAAGCCATAGGACGCCCCTGCCGCGTCCGCCGCCGCGATGTCGATCCGCCCATCGCCGATTTTCAGGCGATAGCCCTCGGGTGCGATCCCGGTCTGCTTGCGGATGGTCAGCAGCACCGTGCCCACCGGCAGTCCGGCCACCGCAGGCGCGATGGCGGCGCGGTCGATCCCGCTGGTCGTGATGCGCAGCCCCTTGGACAGATCGACCGGCGCGCCGCCCGGTCGGGTGGCCGATAGCGGCTTTGGCAGGATCGCCACATCGACCGGGGTCGCGCTGCCCCGCTCGGCATAAAGGGCGAAGGCGCGCTCGGGCGTGCGCCAGACGGTCTGGTCGTCGGGCGCGCTTCGGGCCAGCGCAGCCTCGTCGGTCATCGGCGCGACGAAATCCAGGGTCTCGAGCCCCGTCTCGGCGTCGGTGCCGGTCCGGGTGGCCGCGATCACACGCGGAGCAAGACCAGGCACGGCCAGCGTGGCGTTGGGCATCATGTGATTGCGGGAGAAAAACGCCCCCAAGCCCGTCAGCTTCACATGATAGACGTGTCCCGGCGCCAGGCGACGGCCGGGCTTGAGCGTCAGGACGTTCAGATCGCCGTTGATCGTCCGGTTGTCGAAGGCATCGCTGTCGATCTTCAGCACCGGATTGACCAGGCTATAGCGAATCTCGACCGGCAGGTTGGGCGCATCGGCAGGCACGGCGATCGCGATGTCCGCCTCGAAACAGCGTGGAATGCCAGCCGGGCAGGATGCCGGGCGGTTGGTCAGGATGGTGTAGCGATAGCCCAATGTGGCGGCGAGCCGGTCCAGATCGGCCTGCGCTCCTCCTGCCGGAACCGTCGCCAGGATCGCGGCCGAAGCCCATATACTCATCATCCTGCACCCGTCCCGCTACGCATAATGGTCTTATATTGGACCATGATAAGGTCGGTCGCGCAAGCCGAAGACATTCCTCCTCCTGACAAGGGAGGGAATGGACGAGCGGGGGTGACGCCGCCCTTGCCACCCCCTATCTCGGACCCATGAAGAAACCCCAACCGGGTCTGCCGACCCGTGAGCAAATCCTCTCCTTTATCGAACAGTCGGACCAGCCGGCGGGCAAGCGCGAGATCGCCCGCGCCTTCGGCCTGTCCGCGCAGGAGAAGATCGGGCTGAAGGCGCTGCTCAAGGACATGGCCGACGAAGGGCTGATCGACAGCGCGCCGGGCCGCGCCTTCCACAAGATGGGCGGCTTGCCCAAGGTGACGGTGCTGCGCGTCGTCGATGTCGATGACGGCGGCAATGTCTGGGGCCAGCCGGAACGCTGGGAAGCGGACGGCGTGCCCATCCCCCGGCTGCGCATCCGCGAACGCAAGCGTGGGCAACTCGGCATCGGCCAGCGGGTGCTGGCGCGGACCGAGGAAGCGGGCGGCGGCTGGATCGCGCATGTCATGAAGACGATCGCGCCCGCCTCCGAACAGGTGCTGGGCGTGCTGCGCGAGGAGGCCGGACGCTTCTGGCTGACCTCCGTCGACAAGAAGGACCGGCGCGAGATGATGGTGTCGGACACCGGCGGCGCGGAAGCGGGCGACCTGGTGCTGGCCGAGAAGGCGGGCCGCCCGCCGCGCATCACCGCGCGCGTGGTCGAGCGGCTGGGCGATCCCTTCGCGCCGCGCAGCTTCTCGCTGATCGCGATCCACAAGTTCGAGATTCCCGACCGCTTCCAGCCCGAAACGCTGGAGGAGGCCGAACGGGTTGCGCGCCAGCCGCTGGGCGACGACGGCGAGGATTTGCGCGATCTGCCGATCGTCGCGATCGATCCGGTCGACGCGCGCGACCATGACGATGCCGTCTGGGCCGCACCCGACGACGATCCCGCCAATCCCGAGGGCTGGCGCGCCATCGTCGCGATCGCGGACGTCAGCTTCTATGTCCGCCCCGGCTCGGCGATCGACAAGGATGCGCGGCGGCGGGGTAACTCGGTCTATTTCCCCGACCGGGTGGTGCCGATGCTGCCCGAGATCCTGTCGGCCGATGTCTGTTCGCTGAAGGAAGGCGAGGACCGCGCCGCGCTCGCCTGTCACTTGCAGGTGACGAAGGACGGCAAGCTCAAGGGCTTCCGCTTCACCCGCGCGGTCGTGCGGCTGGCGGCGAACATCGCTTATGAGGATGCGCAGGCTGCCATAGACGGCGAACTCTCGCATCCGCTGACCGAGACGGCGCTGCGGCCGCTCTGGGACTGCTGGGCCGCGCTGGCGAAGGCGCGGGATGCGCGCGAGCCGCTCGACCTGGACCTGCCTGAGCGGCGGGTGGTGCTTGACCAGAATGGCCGCATCCTGTCGGTCGCGCCGCGCGCGCGGCTGGATGCGCACCGGCTGATCGAGGATTACATGATCGCCGCCAACGTCGCCGCCGCCAAGGCGCTGGAGGCGAAGAAGGCACCCGTGATGTACCGCGTCCATGAGGTGCCCAGCCGCACCAAGCTGGTCGCGCTGAAGGAATATCTCGAAACCTTCGACATCCCCTTTGCCATGGGCCAGGTGATCCGCCCGGCGACCTTCAACAGCATCATCGACAAGATCGGCGACGCGGACTTCAAGCCGCAGGTGATGGAGCAGATTCTGCGTTCGCAGACCCAGGCCTATTATGCGCCGGTCAATCAGGGGCATTTCGGCCTGTCGCTGGGCTCCTATGCGCATTTCACCTCGCCGATCCGGCGCTATGCCGATCTGGTTGTCCACCGCGCCTTGGTGGGGGCGTATAAACTCGGCGACGGGGGCCTGCTGCCCGAGGGCGAGGAGATGGAGCGGCTGGGTACCTCGATCAGCCAATATGAGCGCCGCGCGATGGAGGCGGAGCGCGAGACGATCGACCGCTATGTCGCGGCGTACCTGGCCGAGCATGTCGGCCAGGTGGTCGAGACGCGGATCACCGGCGTCACCAATTTCGGCTTCTTCGCGACCGTCGACGGCGTGGGTGGCGACGGGCTGGTGCCGATCCGCGATCTGGGCGGCGATTACTTCCACTATGACGAAGGCTCGCAGCAGTTGCTGGGCGAGAAGACCCGCGAAATCTACAAGCTGGGCCAGCGCCTGCCGCTGCGTCTGGCGGAGGCCAACCCGGTGTCGGGGGCGCTGCGCTTCGAACTGCCCGACGGCAAGGGCGCCAAGCCCGAACCGCGCCGCGTGCTGAAACGGCGCGGCAGGCCCGCGAACATCCGCCACAACGGCAAGCGGCGCTGATCCATTCCTCCCCTGGAAGGGGAGGTGGCAGGGCGAAGCCCTGACGGAGGGGTGTACCGCTCTCGATAGGGCGACACCCCTCCACCATGCTTCGCATGGTTCCCCCTCCCCTTGCAGGGGAGGAAAACGGGGGATCGCTCCCCGCCCCCATGCGTAACCTCCCCAAAAGGAGATCATGCATGGGCAATATGGTGGACGGCGTCTGGCACGCCGACGGGCTGTTTAAGTCGGACGAAAAGGGCAGCTTCAAGCGCCCCGATTCCGGCTTCCGCGACTGGGTGACGGCGGACGGAGGCCCGGGCCCCGACGGCCAGCCCGGTCACCGGGCCGAGCTCGGGCGCTATCACCTCTATGTCTCCTATGCCTGTCCCTGGGCGCACCGGACGCTGATCCTGCGGGCGCTCAAGGGACTGGAGTCGATGATCGACCTGTCGGTGGTCGACCCGCTGATGCGCGAGAATGGCTGGACCTTCGCGACGACACGGGGCGGGACCGGCGACACGCTGCACGGCGCGGACTATCTGTGGCAACTCTACGCCCGTGCGCGAGAGGGTTACACCGGTAAGGTGACGGTGCCGGTCTTGTGGGACAAGGACCGCGACACGATCGTCAGCAACGAGTCTGCCGAGATCATCCGGATGTTCAACAGCGCCTTCGACGGGCTCGGCGCGTTGGAGGGGGATTATTACCCCGCCGAATGGCGCGACGAGATCGATGCGATCAACGCAGACGTCTATGACCGGGTGAACAACGGCGTCTACAAATGCGGGTTCGCCAAAAGCCAAGAGGCGTATGACGAGGCCGTCGCCCCGCTATTCGCCGAACTCGACAGGCTGGAGGAGCGACTCACGGGTCGCGAATGGCTGGTCGGTGACCGAATGACCGAGGCGGATATTCGGCTGTTCACCACGCTCGTCCGCTTCGACGCGGTCTATCATGGGCATTTCAAATGCAATGTCCGCCAGGTGCAGGATTATCCGGCGCTGGAGGGGCTGCTGGAACGCATGCTGGCCATCCCCGCCATCGCCGACACCGTGCATCTCGATCACATCAAGACACATTATTATGCCAGCCATCTGGAGCTGAACCCGACTGGCATCATTCCCGCCGGGCCGGACCTGCCCTGGGCCGGGCTGGTACGAAACTAGATTCACCACCGCCCTGGCGGCGGCCGGGGCCCAGGTGCCGTGCATGCGATGATGCGGGCAAAAATGGCTTTAGGGTTGACCGGGCCAACACGTCCGAAACGCCAAGGCGACTGAACCCCGGCCTTCGCCGGGGTGGTGATGGCTTGAGGGTGGGCTTTTAGTAAGCCCGCCCGATCAGTACTCGCTCCACGGCCGCGCGGCCGGTGAAGATGCAGGGGCCGTCATCGCATCCGGTCTGGCCCATCGGCGCGTTGCGGATGGTCAGCTTCAAGCCTTTCAGCTTCTCGACCACCTGCTCCAGTTCCTCGCCCGTCGGCTTGGCCCAGCGGACATCGACCCAGCCGGGGTTCTTCACACCGTCGGCGAAATGCGCCTCGACGCCCGCCCAGTCCTCCACCGGGACGATCTGCGCCTTCAGCCTCTCAGCCGACTGGCGATGGAGTTCGCCCTGAATGTCGGTGAGCAGCGCCTCGATCCCCGACACGAAGTCGCCACGCGGGCTTACGACCGAGTCGAGCTTGCCGTCCTCGCGGTACAGCCGATCACGGCGGATCACCGAGACGTTGCCGCCCGCCATGTCGCGGCCGCCGACCTCGATGATGACCGGCGCGCCCTTCTTGACCCAACCCCAGCGCTTGTTGGCAGCCTTTTGCGCGCGCGCATCGACCATGGCGCGGATCGGCTCGCCCAACGCGGACTGGCCCACCAGCTCCTTTTGCAGGTCACGACAATAGCTCAGCAGCGCCTCGTCCTCGGGCTGGTCGCGCAGCATCGGCACGATCACCACCTGCCACGGCGCCACCTTGGGCGGCACGCGCATCCCGTCATCGTCGCCGTGCACCATGATCATGCCGCCGATCATCCGGGTCGACACGCCCCAGCTGGTCGTCTGTGCAAAGTCCAGCCCGCCTTCGGCATTCTGGAACCGGATATTCTGGGCTCGCGCGAAATTGTCGCCGAGGAAATGGCTCGTCCCAGCCTGCAGCGCCTTGCCGTCCTGCATCATCGCCTCGATCGAATAGGTTTCGACCGCGCCGGGGAAACGCTCATTCTCGGGCTTCTCGCCCGCGATGACGTGCATGGCGAGGCAGTCCTCGGCGAAGCTGCGATAGACTTCCAGCATCTGGATCGTCTCGGCGCGCGCCTCGTCCACCGTGGCATGGGCGGTATGCCCCTCCTGCCACAAGAACTCGGCGGTGCGCAGGAACATGCGGGTCCGCATTTCCCAGCGGACGACATTGGCCCACTGGTTGATCAGCACCGGCAGATCGCGCCACGACTGAACCCAGCGGGCAAAGGCGGTGCCGATCACCGTTTCCGAGGTCGGGCGGACGACCAGCGGCTCTTCCAGCTTCGCCTCGGGATCGGGGACCAGCCCGCCCTTGCCGTCAGCGATCAGCCGGTGATGCGTGACGACCGCCATTTCCTTGGCGAAGCCGTCGACATGCTCCGCTTCCTTCTCGAAATAGCTGAGCGGGATGAAGAGCGGGAAATAGCAATTCTCATGCCCCGTCGCCTTAATGCGATCATCGAGCAGGCGCTGAATGCGCTCCCAGATGCCATAGCCCCAGGGGCGGATGACCATGCAGCCCCGGACGCCCGATTCCTCGGCCAGGTCGCCCTCGGCGATGACGGACTGATACCAGGCGGAGAAATCCGCGTCGCGGGTGACGGACAGAGCATGCTTCATGCCCGCCCGATAGCGGCAAAGACCCGGTTTCGCCAAGAGGGCGGGCGCATGCGGCCTTTCGTCACAGCATCGCACGGGCTAGGAGCCCCCCAATGTCCGATGACCGCGTGCTCAAAGGCATCGGCCTGCGCCTGATCGCCATCTTCTTCCTGTCGACCATGTCGGCGCTCGTGAAGCTGGCCGAGTCGCGTGGGGCGACCTTGTTCGAAACCATGTTCTTTCGACAGCTTTGCGCGCTGCCGGTCGTGCTCGCCTTCGTCATGGCGGGGCCGGGGCTGGCGTCGCTGCGCACCACCCGGTTGAAGGGTCATGCCAAGCGGGCGATGGTCGGGCTGGTCGGCATGGTCTTCACTTTCGGCGCGGTCATGCTGCTGCCGCTGGCCGAGGCGACGACCTTCCAGTTCACCGTGCCGATCTTCGCCACCTTGCTCGGCGCGCTGGTGCTGGGGGAGAAGACCGGGCTGCAACGGTGGAGCGCGGTGCTGGTCGGCTTTGCGGGCGTGCTGCTCGTCGTGCGGCCAGGGGCGAGCGACATGTCGATGTTCGGGGCGGGCGTCGGGCTGATGGCGGCGATGTTCGTGGCGATCGTCGCGATCGTGCTGCGCCAGTTGCGCGACGAGCCCGCGACCACGACCGTCTTCTATTTCACCATCCTGACTCTGCCCTTCATCGCCTTGCCCTATGCCTTCCACCTGAAGATGCATGATCCGCTGACCTGGGTGGTGCTCGTCTCGATCGGGCTGGCGGGCGGCATGGGACAGCTGGCACTGACCGGTGCATCGCGGCTGGCCCCCGTCGCCGCCGTCGTGCCGATGGACTATTCGGGCCTGATCTGGGCGACCGTCTATGGCTGGCTGATCTTCGGGGCCTTGCCCACGGCCGGAACCTGGCTGGGCGCCCCGGTCATCATCGCCAGCGGATTGTTCATCGTCTGGCGCGAGCAGCGGCTGGGCAAGCAGCAGACGATCTCCGCCGCCGCGGAGGATTGACGTTATTCCTCCCCTGCAAGGGAGGGCTTATTTACCGCACCTCCCACCGCTTCGGCGCATTCTCCTGCCAACCCGCACGGTGGAGCAGCGGGGTATCGTCGTCCCACTCGGCATGGCCGAGGCAGAGATAGGCGGCGAAGCTCCAGTCCTGGGGCACCTTGAAGATCCGCTCCATGGCGGCGGGGTCGAGGATCGAGACCATTCCCATGCCCAGATTGGCCGCCCGCGCCGCCAGCCAGAGCGTGTGGATCGCCATCGCGGTCGACTGGCGCAGCGTCTCGGGCATGGTGCGGCGGCCCAGGCCGTGCCCCTCCGCCGGATCGACATGGGTGAAGACCGCCAGCTGGACCGGCGCGGCGTCCAGGCCCGCCAGTTTCAGTGCGCGATACGCCGCGGCCTGTTCGTCGGCATAATCGGCCGCCGCCTCTTCGTCGCAGCGTCGGAAATCGGCGCGGACGGCGGCGCGCAATGCGGGGTCCTCGACGCGGATCACCCGCCAGGGCCGGGCATTGCCGACCGAGGGGGCCAGCGCCATCGTCTCGGCCAGCCGCGCCAGCACCGCCTCGTCGATCGGATCGGTGCGAAAATGGCGGACGTCGCGGCGCCAGCTCAGGATCGTCTCCAGCGTCGTCGCGTCGCTTGTGTCAAAGCACATGCTCGTCCCTTTTCCGCCCCGGAGCATCCTGCCCCGCTTGCGCGTTGCAGCACCAGGCTTCAATCGATTTATCTGTCATGAAGAAGGAGACCAAACGGCTGTGAGCGAACGGAAATTGATGCTGCTCGGCTGGATCGCGACCGCCACGGCGGTGGCCATGTACCTGTCCTATATCGACCAGATCCAACTCAACCTGGCGGGCCAGAAGGGTTCGGTGATTCAGCCGTTGGCGACGATGGTGAACTGCTCGCTCTGGGTCGCCTATGGCTTTTTGCGCGAGAAGCGGGACTGGCCGATCGTCTTCGCCAATGCGCCCGGCGTGATCCTGGGCGGAATTTGCCTGTTTACCGCGCTCTAGCGATGTCGCCCCAGCGAAGGCTGGGGCCTTTGGCGACGGCAGCTGACGATCGCGAGAGATCCCGGCCTGCGCCGGGATGACGATGCCCCCGCGCCACCGCTCGGGCGGCGCGGGGAACAGCCGATCAGGCCGCCTTGTCCTTCCACACCAGCACGGGCTTGCGCGCGGCGAGCGTCTCGTCGAGGCGTGCGCGCGGCGCGAAGTGCGGCGCCGTCTTGAGCGACTGGTCGCCCGCCTTGGCCCGCTCCGCCACCGACGCCAGCGCGCCGATGAACTGATCGAGCGCCGCCTTCGACTCGGTTTCGGTCGGCTCGACCAGCATCGCGCCGTGGACGACCAGCGGGAAATACATGGTCATCGGGTGGAAGCCCTCGTCGATCAGCGCCTTGGCGACGTCGATCGTCGAGAAGCCTTCGGCCAGACCTTCGTCCGAGAAGATGGCTTCGTGCATGCACGGGCCGCTCTTGGCGAAGGGGGCGTCGAGCGTGCTCTCCAGCGAGCGCAGGACATAGTTGGCGTTGAGCACCGCATCCTCGGCGACCTGGCGCAGGCCGTCGGCGCCGTGGCTGAGGATATAGGTCAGCGCGCGGGTGAACATACCCATCTGGCCGTGGAAGGCGACCATGCGGCCGAAGCTGTCGGCATGATGGTCCTCGGCATTTTCTTCCTCGACCAGGCGGAAGCCCTCGCCCGTCTGTTCGACGAACGGCAGCGGCGCGAAGGGGGTCAGCGCCTCGGAGAACACCACCGGCCCCGAACCCGGCCCGCCGCCGCCATGCGGGGTCGAGAAGGTCTTGTGCAGGTTGATGTGCATCGCATCGACGCCCAGATCGCCCGGACGCACGCGCCCGACGATGGCGTTGAAGTTCGCGCCGTCGCAATAGACATAGCCGCCCGCCGCATGGACCGCGTCGGAAATGTCCTTTAGGTCACGCTCGAACAGGCCGCAGGTGTTCGGGTTGGTGATCATCACGCCCGCCACGTCCGGTCCCAGCCGCGCCTTCAGCGCCGCCGTGTCGACGCGCCCGTCGGCGGTTGCGGGGATGTCCTCGACCGAGAAGCCCGCAAAAGCCGCCGTCGCCGGGTTGGTGCCGTGCGCCGATTCGGGGACCAGGATCACCTTGCGATGTCCCTCGCCGCGCTTCTCCAGCGCCGCCTTGATCGCCAGGATGCCGCACAGCTCGCCATGCGCGCCCGCCTTGGGGCTCATCGCGACCGAGGTCATGCCGGTCAGCGTGACCAGCCAGTGCGCCAGCTGGTGAATGACCTCCAGCGCGCCCTGCACCGTGTCGACGGGGGCCAGTGGGTGAACGTCGCTGAAGCCCGGCAGGCGGGCCATCTTCTCGTTCAGGCGCGGATTGTGCTTCATCGTGCACGAACCCAGCGGGAACAGGCCGAGGTCGATCGCGTAATTCTGGCGCGACAGACGGGTGTAATGGCGGACCGTTTCCGGCTCCGACAGGCCCGGCAGGCCGATCGGGGCCTTGCGGGACAGGTCGCCCAGACGCGAACCTGCGACATCGCCCTCGGCGAAGTCGACGCCGGTGGTCTTGTCATCGCCGATCTCGAAGATCAGCTTTTCTTCCAGCATCAGCGCGCGGTTGCCGGTGAAGGTTGCCTGCGCTTCGCCGTCCTTGGCCTCGGGGCTCGTAGGCTTCCAGCCGCTCTGGTTGATCGTCATGCCAGCACCTCCTCGAGAGCCTTGGCAAGCGTCTCGATATCCTCCGCCGTCACCGTCTCGGTGACCGCCACAACCAGTCCGTTCGCAAGCGCGTCCTCACCCGGATAGAGCCGCCCGAGCGACACGCCCGCCAGCACGCCGCGCTCGGCGAGCGTCCGCACGATCGGACGCGCCTCGCGGCCCAGGTCCAGCGTGAACTCGTTGAAGAACACGTCGTTGACCAGCTTGACGCCCGGCACCTTGGCCAGACGGTCCGCCGCGCGGCAGGCATTCGCGTGGTTGATCCCCGCCATGCGGCGCAGACCCGCCTCGCCCAGCAGCGTCATGTGGATCGAGAAGGCGAGCGCACACAGACCCGAATTAGTGCAGATGTTCGACGTCGCCTTTTCGCGGCGGATATGCTGCTCGCGGGTCGACAGCGTCAGCACGAAGCCGCGCTTGCCGTCCGCGTCCACCGTCTCGCCACAGAAGCGGCCGGGCATCTGGCGGATATACTTATCCTTGCAGCCCATCAGGCCCACGTAAGGCCCACCGAACTGAAGGCCGACGCCCAGCGACTGGCCCTCGCCGACGACGATGTCGGCGTCCATCTCGCCCGGGCTGCGGATCGCGCCCAGCGCGACCGGCTCGGTCACGACGGCGATCAGCAGCGTCTTCTTGGCGTGGCACGCTTCGGCCAGCGGAGTCAGGTCGGCGATGCGGCCGAGAATGTCCGGATACTGGACGACGACGCAACTGGTGTCGCCATCGATCGCCGCGATCATCTGGTCGATATCGGTCTCGGCAGTCAGGACGGGCGTGCCGGTCTCCAGCGTGTCGCCGGTATACTTCGCCATCGTCTTGGCGACCGAGACATAATGCGGGTGCAGGCCCGACGACAGGATCGCCTTCGACTTCTTGGTGATGCGCCGCGCCATGCCGATCGCTTCCCAGCATGCGGTCGAACCGTCATACATGGAGGCGTTGGCGACATCGGTGCCGAGCAGACGCGCGACCTGCGTCTGGAACTCGAACAGCATCTGCAGCGTGCCCTGCGCGATTTCGGGCTGATAGGGCGTGTAGGCGGTCAAGAACTCGCCGCGCTGGATCAGGTGATCGACGCTGGCGGGCACATGATGGCGGTACGCGCCGCAACCCAGGAAGAAGGGCACGTCGCCCGCGACCATGTTCTTGCGAGCCAGCGCGGTCATGTGCCGCTCGACCGCCAGTTCGGACGCGTGGTTGGGCAGGCCTTCGATGGGGCCGGACAGGCGGGCGGATTCGGGCACGTCGACGAACAGGTCGTCGACCGATCCCGCGCCGATGACCGAGAGCATCTCGGCCCGATCGGAAGAGGTAAGGGGCAGGTAGCGCATGCGTTCCATTTCTCCGCCCCTCACCCCGAAAACCTCGCGGATCGAGGGGTCATCGCCCTTCCCTTCTTCTCCCCTCCCGCAGGCGGGAGGAGTCGGGGGAGGGCAGTCGGCTTCAACAAGCCTGATGATCGGGGGAGAGCGAGTCCCCTCCCCCAGCCCCTCCCGCCTGCGGAAGGGGAGTAAGAAGGTTAGAGCTTCGCGACGAACGCGGCGTAGGCGGTTTCGTCCATTAACGCGTCCAGCTCCGACACGTCCGACAGGGTGATCTTGAAGAACCAGCCCTCGCCTTCGGGATCAGTGTTAACCAGCGCAGGCTCGTCGGCCAGCTGGGCATTGCCTTCGATCACGGTGCCCGAGACGGGCGCATAGACGTCCGAGGCGGCCTTGACCGACTCGACCACGGCGGCCTCGTCGCCCTTGGACAGCTCGCGGCCTTCCTCGGGGACGTCGACGAACACGATGTCGCCCAGCGCGCCTTGCGCGTAATCGGAGATGCCGACCGTGCCGACATCACCGTCGACGTCGATCCACTCATGATCTTCGGTGAAATAGCGGCTCATGGTCACTTGGCTCCTGAACGAACGTAACGATGGGGGACGAACGGCATGGCCGTGACGGTGGCGTCATGGGTCTTGCCGCGCTGAAGCAGTTTGAGGGCCGTGCCGGGCGTCGCCAGCTCGGTGGGGACATAGGCCATGGCGATCGGCGCGCCCATCGAGGGGGCAAAGCCGCCGCTGGTCACGCGGCCGATGACCGAACCATCCTCGGCGACCACCGACGCGCCTTCGCGCACAGGCTGGCGACCCGCGACGGTCAGGCCGACGCGCTTGACGGCGGGGCCGTTCTCGCGCTCGGCGAGGATACGCCCGGCCCCGAGGAAATCGGCCGCCTCGCGGCGCTTCTTGGCGAGTGCGAAGCCCAGATCGGCCATCACCGGCGTCGTCTCGGGGTCGAGGTCATGGCCGTAGAGCGGCAGCCCCGCCTCCAGACGCAGCGAGTCGCGCGCGCCCAGGCCGATCGGCTTTACTTCGGCCTGCTCGCACAGCAGGTCGGCGAATGCGGCGGCATGCTCGGCGGGGATCGAGATTTCGTAACCGTCCTCACCGGTATAGCCCGAGCGGCTGATCCACAGCGGCACGTCGTTCCATACGAAGTCGGCGGCGGTCATGAACACCAAGGCCTCGACGCCCGGCACGATCCGCGACAGCGCATCGACCGCCTTTGGGCCCTGGAGCGCCAGCAGCGCCTGCTCGTCGAGCAGATTCAGCGTCGCATCGTCGGGAATGAAGTCGAGCAGATAGGCGATGTCGTCATACTTCGTCGCGCCGTTGACGACCATGTAAAGTTCGTCCGCGCCATCGAGGGTGCGCTTCGTCACCATCAGGTCGTCGAGGATGCCGCCCTCTTCGTTCAGCAGCAGCGAATAGCGATTCTTACGATCGCCAAGGCCGGTGATGTCGCCCGGCAGGACCTTTTCGAGCGCGGTGATGACCGGGGCCAGGCCATTCTCGCCGGTGAAGACCACCTGCCCCATATGGCTGACGTCGAACAGCCCGGCCGACTCGCGGGTCCACAGATGCTCGGCCATGATGCCTTCATACTGGACGGGCATCTCGTATCCGGCGAACGGGACCATCCGCCCGCCGCGCGCACGGTGCCAGGCGTCCAGCGGCAGCGTCTGGATGATCTCCTGTCCCTCGGGGGCGTCTTCTACATTCAGGTCGGTTGCGTCGCTCACGGGGCCGGTCTCCGTCAAAAGGGTGTCGGCTAGGGACGCGTGTGTCCTTATCCGATCCGATCCCCCTCTGTCACGGAACCTGAGAGCTTTCGCCGGAATTTCCGGCTTACCCCTTCGGTGGCGCCGCGACCGGGGTCGAGGCGCGCTTTCCAGAGTGTCGATGGCGATCGCGCGGTCCCATTTGCCTGAGAGATTCCGGGGTGGTTGCTCCTTCGGCGGCCGGGTCCTGCCATCTGAAAGATGCACCCGGCGCTCTCCCGCGCGCGCCTATGTCGGACATGTCCGACATCGACGCCGCGCCCTCTGCCGGGCGCGTGGGTTCAAGTCAATTGGCGACAGCAAGGAGCATGCGCAAATATTGGGGATGGCGTCGCCAATATTCTTTCCCTGAGAGAAGAGTCGACAGGCCGCAGGCAAGACGCAGGGGGCTTTCACGCACGGTAACCCGCGTGGCAAGCCCCCCCCCCCCCGCCAGGAAGGACCGGATCAGCGAGTCGCGTTGTACCGCAGTTGCGCATCGGTCAGCTGGAACCCGACCAGCGCCTCGAAGCTGGCGCTCGCCACCGCCTGGCGGACGTCGGGCTGGGTCAGCGGATCGACCGCCGCATCCTCGTCCCCGGCCTTGCGGCGGCGGGTCAGCTTTTCGCGA
This sequence comes from Sphingomonas sp. LC-1, assembly GCF_025371035.1. Classification (GTDB taxonomy): domain Bacteria; phylum Pseudomonadota; class Alphaproteobacteria; order Sphingomonadales; family Sphingomonadaceae; genus Sphingomonas; species Sphingomonas sanguinis_E. Next base: position 145,375 of record NZ_JANZXB010000004.1, read on the forward strand.
ACCTCGTCCGGCAGCGTCGCCGCCGAACGTGCGACGGTGGCCGAGGCCTCGCCCGCCACCTGTCCGCGCGCCTGACCCGCGTCGAAATGGACGTTGACGCGGCTGACCCGCTTGGCGACGACGTTCGTCCCGCCGCGGACGATCGCGATATAATAGGGCAAGGTCACGTCGCGCGCCGCGCTCGTGTCGGTGCGCCGCGCTTCGACATTGAAGGTGACGGTGGTCACGATGTCGGTTCCCGCATCGGCGCAATTGCCGCGGACATTGGTCATGCTGGCGACCAGATCGATCGACTTTTCATCGGTCGCGCCCGGCGTCTTGAACAGCGTGACGTCGCCCGTCCCCGCCGCGACGCCCACCACCGGGCAGGCCGATCGGACGGCGGTGATGCCGCCCGAGGCATCGATCTCTCCGGTACGGGCGCAGCCCCCCAAGACGAGCGCAAGGGCGACGGAAACGAGGAGCGGTGCTTTCACAGGTCGAAACGCCTATTCTATATGCCGAAGCATGATGCCGGTTTGGCCGCCAGCATAGGAACCGGGTTGGACGCGCGCAAGCAATGGCGTAGAGCCGTGCCCATGACCGATGCCCCCAAGCCGCCGCTCGACCTGTTGATCGCCGCCCCGCGCGGATTCTGCGCCGGGGTGGACCGCGCGATCCGCATCGTCGAGCTCGCGCTCGAAAAGCATGGCGCGCCGGTCTATGTCCGGCACGAGATCGTCCACAACAAGTTCGTCGTCGACAGCCTGAAGGCCAAGGGCGCGATCTTCGTCGAGGAGTTGGATGAGGTGCCGCCGCACGCGCACGTCGTCTTCTCCGCGCATGGCGTCCCCAAATCCGTGCCCGCCGATGCGGAGAATCGCGGCCTGGACTATCTCGACGCGACCTGCCCGCTAGTGTCCAAGGTCCATCGCCAGGCCGAGCGGCTGGTCGAGATGGGGCGTCATATCGTCTTCATCGGCCATGCCGGGCACCCGGAGGTCATCGGCACCTTCGGCCAGGTGCCGCAAGGGTCGATGTCGCTGGTCGAGACGGTCGCCGATGTCGAAGCCTTCGCCCCCGCCGATCCCGACAATCTGGCCTTCCTGACCCAGACCACTTTGTCGGTCGACGACACCGCCGCGACGATCGAGGCGTTGCAGCGCCGCTTCCCGTCGATCCAGGGGCCGCGCGGCGAGGATATCTGCTACGCCACCTCGAACCGCCAGGCCGCGGTCAAGGCGATCGCCGCCGAATGTGACGCGGTGCTGGTGATCGGCGCGCCCAATTCCTCCAACTCGCTGCGACTGGTCGAGGTCGCCGAGCGGGCGGGCAAGCGCGCGCAACTGATCCAGCGTGCCGCCGATCTCGACTGGGCGTTCCTCGACGGGGTCAAGACGCTGGGCCTGACCGCCGGAGCCTCCGCGCCCGAGCTCTTGGTCCGCGAGCTGGTCGATCGCCTGTCCGAACGCTTCACCGTGTCGGAGCGTGAGGAAGAAACGACGCGCGAGACGATCGCGTTCAAGCTGCCCCGCGGGCTGGAAGCGGCTGCCTGATCCATGGCCGTCTATACGCAGGTTTCGGCGGAGGCGCTGTTGGCGTTTCTGGGGCGCTATGACGCTGGCGAACTGATCTCGGCCAAGGGCATCGCCGAAGGGGTCGAGAACAGCAATTATCTGGTCGACACCACGACCGCGCGGTTCATCCTGACGCTGTACGAAAAGCGGGTGGCGGCGGGGGACCTGCCTTTCTTCCTCGCGCTGCTCGACCATCTGGCGGCCAAGGGCCTGCCCGTGCCGCCCGCGATCAAGGACCGGCAGGGCGTCGAGATCCAAGAACTGGCAGGCCGCCCCGCCTGCCTGATCCAGTTTCTGTCCGGCGTGTCGCTGTCGCATCCCAGCCCGGCGCAAGCGCTGGCGGCGGCGGACGCGATGGGCGCGATGCACCGCGCGGTGGCGGACTTTCCGCAGAATCGCCCCAATTCGATGGGCCATGCGAGCTGGCGCCCCTTGTTCGCGCAATGCGGGCGCGATCTCGATCGGATTCAGCCAGGGCTGCACGACGCGATGGGTGAAGCGCTCGATACGGTGCTCGACGGTTGGGACGCGCAAAGCCTCGACGCCTGCGTCATCCATGCCGACCTGTTTCCCGACAATGTGCTGGTGCTGGGCGATCAGGTGACGGGGCTGATCGACTTCTATTTCGCCTGCACCGATTTCCGCGTCTATGATCTGGCTGTCATGCACTCGGCCTGGAGCTTCGATGCGACCGGCGAGACCTATGCACCCGAGATCGGCGCGGCGCTGGTCGAAGGATATGAGCGCCACTTCCCGCTGTCCGACACCGAGCGCGCGGCATTCGCGAAGCTGGCGATGGGCGCGTGCCTCCGCTTCGCGCTTTCGCGCGCCTGGGACTGGCTCAACACCCCTGCCGACGCGCTGGTGACGCGCAAGGACCCCCTGGCCTATTGGCGGCGCTATATCGCCTATCGCGACGGAAAGGCCGGACTGTGACCCCTGTCGAGATCGCCACCGATGGCGCATGCAAGGGCAATCCCGGCCCCGGCGGCTGGGGCGCGCTGATCCGGTCGGGCGCGCATGAAAAGGAATTGTCGGGCGGCGAGGCGCTGACCACCAACAACCGCATGGAATTGATGGCCGCGATCGAGGCGCTGAACGCGCTCAAGCGTCCTTGCGCGGTGACGCTGTCGACGGACAGCCGCTATGTGATGGACGGCCTGACCAAGTGGATCCATGGCTGGAAGCGCAATGGCTGGCGCACGGCGGACAAGAAGCCGGTCAAGAATGCCGAACTCTGGCAGGCTCTCGTCGCGGCCGCGGAGCGCCACCAGATCGAATGGAAATGGGTGAAGGGCCATGCCGGCCACCCGGACAATGAACGCGCCGACAAGCTGGCCAGCGATGCGGCGGAGACGTTTCGGAAATAGCCCGGCCGTCGCTCGCTCCGATAGCGCGCGGGGACCGACTTGAGCGCAAAATTGATCGATGTTACGGACCATGCATGACCCGCGTGGCCGCCCATGTTCAACAACAACGCCGTCATCTCAACGGCGGTGTATGTGCGCGCGCTCGGCTCATGGGATAGCGAAAGGCCATATCCCTCCGCTTGACGCTGACCACCCCGCCCAATCGGCGGGGTTTTTTATGCCGGTTGGGCCTATTCGAAAGGACAACAGGGCTATGTACTTCCGGGACGAAGCCGCGATCGACCGCATCGCGTCAGGCCTGATCGATCGCACCTTGGCGAAGAGCGAATGGACACATGCGGGTCATTTCGCCGCAGCGCTTTGGCTCTGCCGCCATCGACGCGACCTTATCGAAGCGGACGAAATTCGCTTGCTGATCTCCCGATACAACGAAGCCACGAAGACCGCGAACACCGACACGAGCGGTTATCATCACACGATCACCTTGGCATCGATGCGCGGTGCGGCTCACTGCCTTGCCAAGCACCCTGAACACACGCCTCTCCACATCGTGCATTCGGCGCTGATGGCGTCCCACCTTGGCGATTCGAAATGGCTTCTCGAACATTGGAGCCGCGACGTGTTGTTTGGCGTGCCTGCGCGCCGGGCATGGGTCGAACCCGATCTCGCTCCGCTGCCCTTCTAGAATCGCTATCGCTTCCACCGATCGGGATGGTGACGCCGTTCCCGATCGGGGACCTGCGATCAGACAAGTGTGCGGGCCTCCGCCGACCGGTGACGGATCGATGGGACGGCCAGGGTCAGAACCGCGCCGCCGCATAGCGCGCGGCATCGACACCATCGGGCACCGGCCCCTCCCCCAGCAGCAATGCCGCCGCCAGCACCGAGGCGGCGGGCGCGGTCTGGATTCCGAAACCGCCCTGCCCCGCACACCAGAAGAAGCCCGGCACGCGCGCATCGAATCCATATACCGGGGCGCGATCCGGCGCGAAGCTGCGCAGGCCCGCCCAGCGGCGCTCGACCGCCTCGACGCGCCAGTCGACCACCCGCTCCAGCCGGTCGATCGCCACCGCCACATCCCATTCCTCGGGCGCGATATCGCAAGCGATGCTCGGCGTCTCGTCATGCGGGCTGAGCCACAGCCGGCCCCCAGGCTCGGGCTTGAAATAGAAACCGCCCGATATGTCGATGACATGAGGCAGCCCTTCCGGAGCGGGGGGATCGACACGGAGTTGCACCATGGTCCGTCGATAGGGAGTGATGCCGACCGGCGCGGCGCCCGCCATCCGTGCCACTTCGTCGGCCCAGGCTCCGGCGGCATCGACCAGCAACGTCGCCCGGACGGGCCCTGCCCGCGTCTCCAGTCGCCATGTTCCGTCGCACCGTTCGGCGGACAGCAGCGCGGCGTCGGTCATCAGCACCGCCCCCGCCGCGCGTGCGGCCGCCAGATAATCGGCATGCAGCGCCGCGACATCGATATAGGCGCAGCTCGGCTCCCATATCCCCTGCACCCATTGGGGGCGAAGACCGGGGACAAAGGGGGCGGGATCGGCCCGCGACAAATCCACCCCCGTGTGAGCGAAATCGGCGAGAAACCGGTCGATCCGCGCACCGTCCTCGACGCGCCCGACATGCAGCGAACCCAGCGGGTTCAGATACCCGCCGTCGTGCAGATATGGGCCGGAGGCGGTGGTCAGCGGCTGAACCGCCGGGCCGCCATAGCTTTCCGACCAGAAGGCCGCCGAACGCCCCGTCGCATGACGGCCGGGCATATCTTCCGCCTCGATCAGGACGACCCGCGCGCGCGGGCCGATCGCGGCGGCCAGGCTCGCGCCCGCCATGCCCGCGCCGACGATCGCGATGTCATAGGTCATGCGGCAACCTTGCCCAGAAACTGATCGATCGCCGCCAGCGCGCGCAGCCGCACCGGATCCGCCTCGCGCAGCAATTCATGCGCGGCGTCCGGTCCGAAACGCTCGATTTGCGCGCCGATCCGCGCGGCGACCTGCTCCGCCACGCGCGGGTCCACCAGGCGGTCGGCCTCGGCGATCAGCATCAGCGTCGGGAGCGTGACGGCATCCAACCGGCGATCGCGGAGCAGCGATCGTGTCGACCGCGACGCCGCCGCCAGCCACCCCCAGCTCGGCGGCCCCAGCGCCAGTTCGGGCGACTGGGCATACCAATAGGCTTCGTCCTCGAACCGCCCGACATCATGGGTCAGGTTGCGCTGGCGGGTGTGGTGCCCCGCCCCTTCCTCGACGCGCCAGATTGCCCGCTCGGCCCGGCCCAGCAGGGTCATCAGGCGGATGATGCCGCCGCCGAGCAGTGCCCCGGTCGGCAGGCGCAGCTCCAGCATCGGCGCGACCAGGATCAGGGCTTGGGGGTCCACCGCCCCCTCCACCACACTTCGTAACGCAAGATGCCCGCCCATCGAATGGCCAAGCAGGACATGCGGAAGAGCCGAATCATCCTCCGCCCGCCAAGTCCGCCAGAACACGCGAAGGTCCTCGACCAGCACCGCGAAATCGCCGCCATGCCCGATATGCCGATCGGCGAGCATTCGCCCCGATCCGCCCTGTCCGCGCCAGTCGAAGGCGGTCACGCTCCACCCGCTCGCGACCAGATGCGCGAAGACCTCCAGATATTTCTCGACCATATCGGCCCGGCCGGTCTGGAACAGCAGGCGCCCGACGGGCCGCTCGGTCGCCCAATCGAAGCGGCGATGATCCCATCCGTCCGGCGCATGCCAGCGCGTCACCCGCGCGGCGGCGGGAAAGGTTCGGCGGAGGGAAAGGCTGTCGGTCATCCGATCCCCGGTTACGGTTTGGAAAGCCCTGCCGTCTAGGGCGTTATGCCATGGAATGGACCATTGTCCGCATCGCCCTGACCGTGGCGCTGATGCTGTTGCTGCTCTCCGCCGGCATCGAGGATGCGCGCACCCGCGAGATCGCGGATCGCAAGAACATCGCCATCGCGCTGCTCGCCCCGCTCTGGTGGTGGGCGAGCGGCATGGCGGTCTGGCCCGACATGCTGTGGCAACTGGGCGTCGCGATCGGCGTGTTCCTGCTGTTTGCGCAGGCATTTCGCATCGGGATGATGGGTGGCGGCGATGTGAAGATGATCGCGGCGATCGCGCTGTGGCTGCCCCTGCCCTCGCTGGTCCGCATGATGCTGATCATGTCGATCGCGGGCGGGGCGATCACTTTGCTCATGTTGGTGGACCATCGCCTACGCCGTGCCGGGGGGCCGGAGGAGGCACGCGCGATCGAGGTGCCGTATGGCGTCGCCATCGCGATCGCCGCGCTGATGATCCTGCGGGAACCGATATTTAACCCATTCCCTCATACTTAACGCCGCATATAGGCTGAGCAACGGGCTCGGCGCCGAGGCCGAAGAAGACAGGATGGACAGTCGCAAAGTCTTACTGCTGGTGGGGGCCCTGCTGATCGCAGGCGTGACCGCCTTATTCGCGCGGACGATCACGTCCGGTAGCAGCGCGCCGCCCGCCGAGGCCGCCGCCGTCGTCGTCGCCCCGCCCGTGCCGCAAAACGAGGTCCTGGTCGCCACCCGCACCCTGCCGGTCGGCACGATCATCGATCCGACCGCGCTGAAGTTCCAGCCCTGGCCCAAGGACATGCTGGCCGGTGCCTATTATGTGAAGGGCCAGGCCGATCTGGCGAAGCTGACGGGCACGGTGCTGCGCTATGCGATCACCGCCGGGCAGCCGCTGACCCAGGGGGCGGTGGTGCGTCCGGGCGACCGCGGCTTCCTTGCCGCCGCACTGACGCCCGGCATGCGCGCCGTGACGGTGCCCGTCTCCGCCCAGACCGCGGTTGCGGGATTCGTATTTCCCGGCGACCGGATCGACGTCGTCCTGACCCAGGACGTGGCCGGCGGCGGCGATGGCCCGCCGCTGAAGGTGTCGGAAACCATCCTGCGCAACGTCCGCGTGCTGGCAACCGACCAGCGCACCGATTCGCAGGTCGGCGATGACGGCAAGACGCCGGTTCATACCTTCACCACCGTCACCGTAGAGGCGACGCCGAAGATCGCCGAGCAATTGGCCGTGGCGCAGACGCTCGGCACCCTTTCCCTGTCGCTGCGTGCACTGGCGGACCGCCCCGACGAGATGGCGGGCGCCATCACCCAGCCACAGGTCGACCGTGCCTCCTATGTCACCGGCGGCGACATATCGCGCTATCAACGGCGGACCGTGCCCGGTCGTCAGTCGAACGGTGGCCCGGATCAGGGGACCACGGCACCGGGCGGCATGGCGCCGAACGTCGCGGCCGCCGGCGTCGGTCAGGTCGCCATGGCGCAAGGACCCGTCGTGCGGGTCTCGCGCGGCAGTTCCACTAGCGTCGCACCCATTGCGGGGAAGAATTGACGATGTCGATGCGATCCACATTCTCGGGCGCGGCGCGGGGGTCGGCCGTCGCGCTGATGCTCGCCCCGTTGCTCCTCGCGCCAGCCCCGGCGAAAGCGGCCGCCGAACCCGGTGATTCGACCGTCGCGCACGACGGATCGGGCGCGTTGGAGATCAATACCGGCCGCGCGCGCCTGATCACCCTGCCCCGTCCGATGACCGATCTGTTCGTCGCCGACGACAGCATCGCGGACGTTCAGGTGCGTTCGCCGACCCAGCTCTATATCTTCGGCAAGAAGCCGGGCGAGACGAGCATCTCGGCCACGGGGCGTGGAGGCGCGGTCGTCTATGCGACCACGGTTCGGGTCGGCAACAATCTCGATTCGATCGGCCGGATGCTGCGCCTGGCCATGCCGGAGGCGACGATCACCGCAACGCCGATGAACGGGCTGATCCTGCTGACCGGCACCGTCGCCGCCCCCGACGACGCGGCCGAAGCCGAACGGCTCGTCCAGGCCTATGTCGGCAAGGACACCCGGATCATCAGCCGGTTGAAGACCGCGACGCCGTTGCAGGTGAATCTCCAGGTCCGCATTGCCGAGGTGAACCGCAATTTCGTCAAGTCGATCGGCGTCAACCTGCTGAACCGGGACAGCAATGGCAGCGGCTTCGTGTTCGGGCTCGCCACGGGGCGCCCGGGGGCGGGGACGATCACCGACATCACCAATTCCGCCGGGCAGCCGGCGACGCAATATACGTTCAATCGCGGCAGCGGCTCGGGCTCGGTGCTCGGCCTGGGGGGTCGGGTGCTGGGGATGGACCTGCTCGGCGCGATCGATCTGGGCGAGACGCTGGGTCAGGTGTCGACGCTCGCCAATCCCAACCTGACCGCCCTGTCGGGGGAAACCGCGACCTTCCTGGCGGGCGGCGAAATCCCGATCCCGCTGGCGACCGGGCTGGGCGCGGTGTCGGTCGAATATAAGCAATATGGCGTCAGCCTGTCCTATACGCCGACCGTGCTGGCCGATGGCCGCATCTCGCTGCGCGTCCGGCCCGAAGTGTCGCAGATTTCTTCGGTCGGCGCGGTGACGGTCGGCGGGACCTCGATCCCGGCGCTGACCACGCGGCGCGCCGAAACCACGCTGGAACTGGGTTCGGGCCAGAGCATGATGATCGGCGGGCTGCTGTCCAACTCGCGCGACAACTCGATCGAGAAGACGCCGTGGCTGGGCGACCTGCCGCTGATCGGCTCGCTGTTCCGATCCAACGCGTTCAAGCGGAGCGAGACCGAGCTGGTGATCATCATCACCCCCTATCTGGTCAAGCCGGTCAACTCTCCGTCGGACATCGCGCTGCCCAATGACGGGCAGCGCGCGCCCAATGATGCCGAACGCATCCTGCTGGGCCAGATGGGCGCCACCACGAGCCAGCCGCGTCCGGTTCCGACCATGGCCGCCCCCATGCAAGGCCGCCCGAGCGCAGGGGCCGCCGCAGCCGTGCCGGTCGCTCCGCCGAAACCCGCATCCCCCTCCGCTGTCCGCAAGGGCGCGCCAACTCCCGGCTTCTCCGAATGACCGCTCGTCCAAGGATGTCTCGCCCCATGCGTCGCTCCTCGCCAATCCTGATGCCGCTGGGCCTGATGCTGTTCACAGGCGGGTGCATGGGCACCGGCCAGCCGCAGATCGAAAGCCGCCACCAGCCCGTCGTGTCGCAGACCAGCTATGCGCTGGACCTCGCCACATCCGGCGGGCGGCTGGCGGCGGACGAGGATCGGCGGCTGGATGGCTGGGCGCATAATCTGCGGCTGGGCTATGGCGACCGCGTGACGCTCGAGGATCCGGCGGGCGAGGCCCCCGGCGCCTATCGCGAAGTGGCGGACGTCATCGGCCATTATGGCCTGTTGATCGCGCCGGCCTCCGGCATCGCGCGCAGCCCTGTGGCACCTGCGACCATCCGCGTCGTCGTGACGCGGGCCCAGGCCTCGGTCCCCGGATGCCCGGATGCAAGCAGCGATGCCGCCCCCGCCGACTGGTCCGGGCAGACCGCATCCAATCATGGCTGTGCGATCAATCGCAATCTGGCGGCGATGGTCGCCAACCCCAATGATCTGGTCCGCGGGGTCGAAGGCCCGACCACGACCGATCCGGCGATGGGCAGCCGCGCGGTCAACGCCCTGCGCGCCGCCCCACCGACCGGCAATGGTGGCACCTCCCTGCGCAGCGCCAATTCCTCGGGCGGCGGTGGCATGGCTTCGGGCGGCGGGGTGTCACAATGAACGCTCCCTGGACCCCGCATGTCATGACCCAGCGCGATCCGATCCAGGCCTATGTCTGCGACGACTGGACCGCCGAGGCGGTCCGGCCGATCCTCATCGAACAGGGATGGTCGCCCGACAAGGTGTTGAAGGGCGGACTTCGCGGCGCGATCCAGGCCCTGTCGGTCAGCACCAGCCCGCAAATCCTGCTGGTCGATCTCAGCGACACGCCCGATCCCACCAACGAGATCAACAATCTGGCGGAGGTGTGCGAGCCGGGCACGATCGTGATCGCGGTCGGCCAGGTCAACGACGTTCGCCTCTACCGCATGCTGATGGCCAGCGGGCTTCACGATTATCTGCTCAAGCCGATCAACGCCGACATGCTGCGCGACGCCATCGGCCAGGCCAGGACGATCCTTCACGCCCCGCGCGCGATGGATACGGTCCCCGAAAAGGCACCGTGCAACGTCGCGGTGGTGGGCGTTCGCGGCGGCGTGGGGACATCGACGATCGCGACCTCGCTGGGGTGGCTGATGGCGGAGCGGTTAGATCGGACGACCGCCATTCTCGACCTCGACGTGCATTTCGGCACCGCCGCACTCGCGCTCGATCTGGAGCCGGGACGCGGGCTGGTCGATGCGATCGACAATCCGGGGCGGATCGACGGGCTGTTCCTGGAACGCGCGATGGTCAAGGCGACGTCGAAGCTCGCCATCCTGTCCGCCGAGGCCCCGATCAGCGCGCCGATCGTCAATGACGGTCTCGCCTTTGCGCAATTGCAGGACGAGATGCGGATCAATTTCGAGATGACGATCGTCGATCTGCCCCGCAACCTGCTGATCCAGCAACCCATGCTGGTCACGAGCGCGCAGACCCTGGTGCTGGTGACCGAATTCACCCTGGCCGCCGCGCGCGACACGATCCGCATCCTCTCCTGGCTCAAGACCCATGCGCCGCAGACCCATGTGCTGACCGTCGCCAACCGGGTCATGCCCACCGGCCAGACCGAGATCGCGCAGAGCGATTTCGAAGGGTCGATCGAACGCCCGCTCGACGTGCTGATCCCCTATGACCAGAAGCTGGTGGTGCAGGCCGCCAAGGTCGGCAAGCCGATCGCCGAAATGGGCCGCAATTCGCGCACCATCGCGCCACTGGTCGAACTGGCGCAACGCATCTGCGCCTCCTCCGAAGGACCGGACCCGTCGGCGTCTGGCAAGCGCGGCCTGCTCGATCGGTTCGACCTGAAGTCGCTCCTCGCCAAGCGGACGCGGGCGAACTGACGCCATGAGCATGACGGCGACCCTGATCCTGGCCGTTGGCGTTTTCCTGACGCTGCTCCTGGCGATGGCGGCCTTCTCCACCCCCGGGACGTCACGCGGACAATCGCGGCGGCTTGCGGGATTGCGGGACCGGGTTGCGCTGGACCTCAACCAGCCGGTTCAGGCCACCGCCGCCGCCTCGTCGCGCGGCATCGCGCTGGCGGGGGACACGCGGATGGACAAGGCGTTCGGTCGCCTGCTGCCCAACCCCGCACAATTGGGGCAAAGGCTGGACCGGACCGGCCGCGACTGGACCGTCGGGCAATATGGCATGGCCAGCGCGGGGCTTGCGCTCGGCATCATGATCCTTCTCATGATGCTGGGCCTGTCGCTGTTCCTCGCGCTGCTGGCCGGATTGTTGCTCGGGCTTTGGCTGCCCCATATGGTGGTCGGTCGCCTGATCACGCGCCGTGTCGGCAAGTTCACCACCCGCTTTCCCGATGCCATCGAATTGCTCGTACGTGGCCTGCGCTCGGGTCTGCCCATCGCCGAGACCATGACGGTCGTCGCGCATGAGATACCCGGCCCGGTGGGCGAGGAATTCCGCGCCGTCGCCGACCGGATGCGCATCGGCCGGACGATGGACGCCGCGCTTCAGGAAACCGCCGACCGGCTGGACATTCCCGAGTTCCAGTTTTTCGTCATCGCCATCGCCATTCAGCGCGAGACCGGTGGCAATCTGGCCGAAACCTTGTCCAACTTGGCCGAAGTGCTGCGCAAGCGGGCGCAGATGAAGCTGAAGATCAAGGCGATGTCGTCCGAGCCCAAGGCGTCGGCCTATATCATCGGCTCGCTGCCCTTTTTCGTGTTCGGGATCATCTGGACGATCAACCAGTCTTATATGGCGCGCTTCTTCACCGATCCGCGACTGATGCTGATCGGTGTGCTGGGTTTCGTCTGGCTGGGGCTGGGCGCCTTCATCATGTCCCGCATGATCAGTTTCGAGATTTGAATGACCGCTTCCGCCAACAGCATCCTGGGATTGGAACCCTCGGCCGCCGCCACCCTGTTATGGGGCGTATGCATCTTCGCCCTGCTCGTCGTCGCCTATCTGCTGATCGGCACGCGCGATCCGATGACGCGGCGGGTGCGGGTGCTCAACGAACGGCGCGAACAGCTCAAGGCCGGGATCGCTGCGCCCGCCAAGCGCCGATCGCAATGGGTCGACCGCGCCGACATGCTGGAACGGATGCGCCTGATCCTCAGCGCGCTGAAGATGCTGCAGGACGAACAGGTCAAGGCGGTCCAGTTGCGTCTGCTCCAGGCGGGCCTGCGGTCGAAGGAACTGGCGGTGGCGGTGATCTTCGGCCGGCTGGCGCTGCCCATCCTGCTGGGCGGCAGCATGGCCTTGTGGGTCTATGGCACCGACAGCTTTTCGGATTGGAGCGGCCTGAGCTGCTATATGCTGGTCGCTGGGACACTGGTCCTGTCCTACAAGGCGCCCGACCTCGCGCTCAAGAACCGGATCGACAAGCGCACCGCCGCGATTCGCAAGGGACTGCCCGACGCACTCGACCTGATGGTGATCTGTGCCGAGGCCGGGTTGACCGTCGACGCCGCCTTTGCCCGCGTCGCCCGCGAATTGCGCCGCGCCTATCCCGAACTGGGCGACGAGTTCCAGCTGACTTCTGTCGAACTGAGCTTTCTGACCGATCGGCGGCAGGCGCTGGAAAACCTGTCGATGCGGGTCAATCTCGACGCATTGCGCAGCGTCGTCACGACCATGATCCAGACTGAGAAATACGGCACCCCGCTCGCCAGCGCGCTGCGCGTCCTGTCGGCGGAGTTCCGCAACGAACGGATGATGCGCGCCGAGGAAAAGGCCGCGCGTCTGCCCGCCATCATGACGGTGCCGTTGATCCTCTTCATCCTGCCGACCCTGTTCGTCGTGATCCTGGGCCCCGCTGCCTGTTCGATCAAGGATACGCTCCTGTCGGGGCAATGACGCCCCCGACCTTGCGCTGCCGGTCCCTGCGCAACCAGCCGCCGCGCAACCAGCATCGCCTCCAGTCGTTGACCGGTCGTAACAGACAGGGATCGATGCGATGTTGTTCACTTCGACCACGCAATTCGCCGTGCTGGGGCTGGTCCTCATCGCCGGATGGCTTTTCGGGCTGGCGAGCCATCCCGGCGGGCGCAAATGGCGGACGCGCTACGCCACGGAGCGTGACGCCCATGCGGCGCAGGTGAAGGATACCGAAACCAAGCTGTCCGCCGCGCAGTCGCGGATCGCGGAACTGGAGCGCGAAAATCACCGGCTCGCCAGCGCGCAGCCGGTGGCGGCGGCTCCGGTCGCCACCGCTCCGGTGGTGGATCGGGCAGCATCCGGCTCGACCTATCGCCCGGTGGCGGCAAGCGCAGCGCGCCCGGCCTATCCGGCTGGCGAGCGTCGCGGCTGGTTCGATTTCGGGAACCGGGTGACGACCCACGGGTGAGCCCGCCACGTCGTCTCAGAGCAGGCTGGGGCGGAGAGTAAGGAAGGTCGGAACCGCCTTCGGGCAAGCGGTTCCGACCTACTCTCTTAATTTGCCTTCAGCGCCGCCTGCGCCGCCGCCAGCCGAGCGATCGGCACGCGGTACGGGCTGGCCGAGACATAATCCAACCCGACCTGCTCGCAGAAGGCGATCGATGCCGGGTCGCCGCCATGCTCGCCGCAAATGCCCAGCTTGATGCCGGGGCGCGTCGCCCGGCCCCGCTCGGCGGCCAGGCTGACCAGTTCGCCGACGCCCTCGACATCCAGGCTGACGAACGGGTCCTTGGCGTAGATGCCCTTCTCGACATAGGCGCTCAGGAAGCGCGCGGCATCGTCGCGGCTGACACCCAGCGTGGTCTGGGTCAGGTCGTTGGTGCCGAAGGAGAAGAACTCGCCCACCTCGGCGATTTCCCCGGCCTTCAGCGCGGCGCGCGGCAGCTCGATCATGGTGCCGACCAGATACTCGACCGTCTTGCCACGCTCAGCAAAGACCGCCTGTGCAGCCTTGTCGATCACCGCCTTCATCAACTCCAGCTCACGCCGGGTGGCGACCAGCGGGATCATGACCTCGGGGATCGGGGCTTCACCCGACTTCTCCGCCACGTCCAGCGCCGCCTCGAAGATGGCGCGTGCTTGGATTTCGTAAATCTCAGGGTACGTCACGCCCAGACGGCAACCGCGATGGCCGAGCATCGGGTTGAACTCGTGCAGTTCGCTCGCCCGGCGCTTCAGCGTGTCCACATCCACGCCCGCCGCCGTCGCGACCTCGGCGAATTCGGCCTCCTGCTGCGGCAGGAATTCGTGCAGCGGCGGGTCGAGCAGCCGCACCGTTACCGGCAGACCCGCCATCACCTCGAAGATTGCGGTGAAGTCGGCGCGCTGTTCGGGCAGCAGCTTGTCGAGCGCGACGCGGCGGCCCTTTTCGTCCGAGGCCAGGATCATCTGGCGCACCGCCGTGATCCGCGCGGCGTCGAAGAACATATGCTCGGTGCGGCACAAGCCGACGCCCTCCGCGCCGAAATCGCGCGCGGTCTGGCAGTCGAGCGGGGTTTCCGCATTGGCGCGGACCTTCAGGCGGCGGACCTGATCGGCCCATTCCATCAGCGTGCCGAAATCGCCCGCCAGCTCGGGCTGGACGGTCGCCACCGCGCCGACCATCACCTCGCCGGTCGAACCGTCGAGCGTCAGGATATCGCCCTCGCGCACCTCGCGGGCACCGACGCGCAACAGCTTGGCCTTGTTGTCGATCGACAGCGAACCCGCGCCCGAGACGCAGGGCCGCCCCATGCCACGCGCCACGACCGCCGCATGGCTGGTCATGCCGCCGCGTGCGGTCAGGATGCCCTTGGCCGCATGCATGCCGTGAATGTCTTCCGGCGAGGTTTCGACGCGGACCAGGATCACCGCCTCGCCCGCCGCCGCCGCGCGCTCGGCGGCATCGGCGTCGAACACCACCTTGCCCGAAGCCGCCCCCGGCGAAGCGGGCAGCCCCTTGGTCAGCACGTCGCGCCGGGCATTGGGGTCCAGCGTCGGGTGGAGCAACTGGTCGAGCGCCGCCGGATCGACCCGCGCGATCGCCTCCTCGCGGGTGATGAGGCCCTCATTCGCCATGTCGACCGCGATCTTCAGCGCCGCCTTGGCGGTACGCTTGCCCGAGCGGGTCTGGAGCATCCAGAGCTTGGCCTGTTCGACGGTGAACTCGATGTCCTGCATGTCACGATAATGGTTTTCCAGCCGGTCGAAGACGGCGGCCAGCTCCGCATACACCACGGGCATCGCCTCTTCCATCGAGGCGGGCTTGGCCTTCGCTTCCTCGCGCGCGGCCCTGGTCAGATATTGCGGCGTGCGGATGCCCGCGACCACATCCTCGCCCTGCGCGTTGATCAGGAATTCGCCATAATAAGCGCGGTCGCCCTTGGACGGATCGCGCGTGAAGGCCACGCCCGTCGCCGAGGTGTCGCCCATATTGCCGAAGACCATCGCCTGCACATTGACGGCGGTGCCCCAATCGGCGGGAATATCGTTCAGGCGGCGATAGACCTTCGCACGCTCCGACTGCCACGATCCGAACACCGCGCCGACCGCGCCCCAAAGCTGGTCGTGCACGTCCTGCGGGAAGGGCTTGCCCCATTGCTCCTCGACCAGGCCCTTATAGGTCGTGACCAGCGCCTTCCAGTCCTCGGCCGACATCTCGGTGTCGAGGGTGAAGCCGTTATCCTCCTTGGCGATCTCCAGCGCTTCCTCGAACGCGCCGTGATCCAGCTCCAGCACGACATCGGCATACATCTGAATGAAGCGGCGATAGCTGTCCCAGGCGAAACGCTCATCGCCCGCCTTCTTCGCCAGCCCCTCGACGGTCGCGTCGTTGAGGCCGAGGTTCAGCACCGTGTCCATCATGCCCGGCATCGACACGCGCGCGCCCGAGCGGACCGAGACGAGCAGCGGGTTTTCGGGGTCGCCGAAGCGCTTCTCGGTCACCGCCTCAATATGCGCGATGCCGTCCGCCACCTCGTCGCGCAGCTCCTGCGGAAACTGCTCGCCATCCTCATAATAGCGGGTGCACATCGCGGTGGAGATGGTGAAGCCCGGTGGCACCGGCAGCCCGATCGAGGCCATCTCGGCCAGGTTCGCGCCCTTGCCGCCAAGCAGGTTCCTGTCCCCCTTACCGCCGTCCGAAACGCCGCCGCCGAAACGGTACACATAGGTCATCGGTTCGATCCTTTACTGGTCGTATCGTCCGACGCCCTGGGGACACAGGCGTCGGTGTTAATAAGGCGATTTTGCCGGAGGGGAAGACAAGAACGTCAGAATTGCTTTCCCGATCCGGCCGTTACCTCATCCCTCGATCCTCGAGAAATCCGCCACCATATGCACCGCGGCCCGGACGCGGGCGAGCAGCGCGAGGCGCGCGATACGCTTGGCCGGATCGGCGTCGTTGACGGTGACATCGTCGAAGAACCGGTCGATCGGCGCGCGAAGCGAGGCGAGCGCGGCCATCGCGGCCTCGAAATCCTCGGCCTTCACCGCTTGCGCAGCCTTGGGCTCGGCCGCGTCGAGCGCGGCGATCAGATCGGCCTCGGCGGGTTCGGGCGTGTAGGTCGGCGCGGTCCAGCGCTGGTCGCCCTCGACGCCTTCCTTCTTCAGAATGTTCGCGGCGCGCTTAAACCCGGCGAGCAGGTTGGTGCCGTCGTCGGTGGTGACGAAGGCCTGCAGCGCACGGACACGGGCGAGCAGGCGGACGAGATCGTCCTCGCCGCCGAGCGCGAACACCGCGTCGATCAGGTCGTGACGGACGCCTGCTTCGCGTTGCTGGACCTTCAGGCGGTCGGCGAAGAAGCCTGCCAATGCCGGCAAGCCCAACAAAACGTTCGTTCGAGTGTACGCGCCCGGCCCCGTGATGCTGGCGGGATCAGCCACATACGGGGTCTTCGACACGAAACCATGTCTAATCAGTTCTTCAGCTTTACATGCAGAACGATACGGCTCATCCAAAACCTGATCGATGATTGGTTTTGCTGATGCAGCCATAACTCTGGCCATCTGCATTCGAAGACC
This sequence comes from Sphingomonas sp. LC-1, assembly GCF_025371035.1. Taxonomy (GTDB): domain Bacteria; phylum Pseudomonadota; class Alphaproteobacteria; order Sphingomonadales; family Sphingomonadaceae; genus Sphingomonas; species Sphingomonas sanguinis_E. The sequence continues at coordinate 162,271 of NZ_JANZXB010000004.1, forward strand.
GTTGACTTGGATAAGTCGCAAAATTGCCAATGCTGCTCGACGGATAGCGAATGGATCCTTGGATCCCGTAGGCTGCTCACCTACTGCAAAGAAGGCGACGAGGGTATCCAGCTTATCCGCCAGCGCCACGGCCACCGTTACCGGCGCAGTGGGAACATCATCCCCCTGCCCGACTGGCTTATAGTGATCGCGAATAGCTTCGGCGACACGCGGGTCTTCGCCCTGTGCGGCGGCGTAGTAGCCGCCCATCAGGCCCTGCAATTCGGGGAACTCACCGACCATCCCGGTGACGAGGTCGGCCTTGGCCAGTTCCGCCGCACGGCGCGCGAGTGCCGGGTCGCAGTTTGGCACGATGCCCTCGCTCGCCAGCCATTCGGCCAGCTTGGCCACCCGCTCCACCTTGTCGGCGACGGTGCCGAGCTTCTCGTGGAAAACGATCTTTTCCAGCTTGGGCCACAGATCGTCGAGCTTGGTCTTCAGGTCGGTCTCGTAGAAGAAGCGCGCGTCGGACAGGCGGGCGGCGAGCACCTTGCCATTGCCCTCGACGATCTTCGCGCCGCCATCACTCGCCTCGATATTGGCGGTGCAGACGAAGGCGTTCGCCAGCCTCCCGTCGGCCGAGCGGCAGACGAAATACTTCTGGTTCACCCGCGCGGTCAACTGGATGACTTCCGGCGGCACGTCGAGATAGGCTTCGTCGAAGCGGCCGAGCAGCGGCACCGGCCATTCGGTCAGCCCGGCATTCTCGGCGACCAACCCTTCGTCCTCGACCAGTTCCAATCCGGCCTCGGCGGTTAGCGCCGACGCGCGATCGCGAATGATCGCGGCGCGCTCGTCCTGATCGACCAGCACCTTGGCGGCGCGGAGCTGTTCGACATAGGTGTCCGCGCCGGTCAACACGGTCTCGGCAGGCGCGTGGAAGCGATGACCGCGCGTGACATTGCCGCTGGCGATCCCGGCGATCTCGAACGGCACCACCTCGCCGCCGAACAGCGCGACGATGGCGTGCAGCGGCCGGACCCAACGCATCGACTCGGTCGAGGTCGATTCCGCACCCCAGCGCATCGACTTGGGCCAGGGGAAGGCGCGGACGATCGCGGGGATCGCCTCTGCCAGAACCTCGGCCGTCGCGCGGCCCGGCTTTTCGGTGATCGCGAAGAGCACGCCGTCGCGCTCGATCAGTTGCTCGCGCGTCAGTCCGGTCTTGCGGAGAAAGCCCTCCAGCGCCTGAGGCGGGGCCGACGCACGCGGGCCCTTCACTTCCTCGGACACGGCCTCGGTCGCGGACGGAAGACCCTTGGCGATCAGCGCCAGGCGGCGCGGGCCCGCATAGGTGACGACCTCACCCGCCGACAGACCGGCCTTGGCGAGTTCGGCGGCGAACAGCTTGGCGAGGTTCTCGCGCGCGCCCGCCTGCATTCGGGCGGGGATTTCTTCGGAGCGGAGTTCGAGCAGAAAATCGGTCATCACGCGGCCCAGCCGTTCTTGTCCATCCAGGCGCCGCACGCGCCCTTCGCCAGATCGCGGACGCGGCCCATATAGGCCTGGCGCTCCGCCACCGAGATCACGCCGCGCGCCTGCAGCAAGTTGAAGGTGTGGCTGGCCTTGATCGCCTGTTCATAGGCGGGGATGGGCAGCTTGGCCTCCAGACAGCGTTCGCACTCGGCCGCCGCCTTACGGAAGGCGTCGAACAGCGTCTCGGTGTCGGCCACCTCGAAATTCCAGGTCGACATTTGCTTCTCGTTTTCGAGAAACACGTCGCCGTAGCTCACGCCCGCATCGTTGAAGCGCAGGTCATAGACGTTGTCGACGTCCTGAATGTACATGGCCAGACGCTCGAGCCCATAGGTCAGCTCGCCCGCGACCGGCTTCATGTCGTAACCGCCCATCTGCTGGAAATAGGTGAACTGGGTCACCTCCATCCCGTCGCACCAGACTTCCCAGCCCAGGCCCCAGGCGCCCAGGGTCGGGCTTTCCCAATCGTCCTCGACGAAGCGGATGTCGTGCTTGGCCATGTCCACGCCGATCGCGGCGAGGCTGCCCAGATACAGGTCCTGCAGGTCGGCGGGCGAGGGCTTCAGGATCACCTGATACTGGTAATAATGCTGGAGCCGGTTGGGATTCTCGCCATAGCGGCCATCGGTCGGGCGGCGGCAGGGCTGGACGAAGGCGGCGTTCCACGAATCCGGACCCAGCGCGCGCAGCGTGGTCGCGGGGTGAAAGGTGCCCGCCCCCATCTCCATGTCATAGGGTTGCAGGATCACGCATCCGCGCTCGCTCCAATAATCATGGAGGGTGAGGATCATGCGCTGGAAGGAAAGTGGTCCTTCCGGGGGTCCGTTCCGGGTCAGCATAACGCGGCAGGCTTTGGCTCATGCCCCCTTCGCGGTCAAGGCAAGCCGCCGCGCCCGCTATGCCGCCAGTCAGCCAAGCATGATATTTTGTCAGGTCTTGTTGACATGGTCACGACTCACTGTCACTTTGTCATGGTCACCTGACATTCCGTCATGCACGGGTGACAAAGGGAGGTTGCCATGCAAGAGGAGGTGGACATGAAAAATCGCCTCAAGGTGCTGCGCGCCGAACGCAACTGGAGCCAGGCGGAACTCGCCGGGCGGCTGGACGTGTCGCGGCAGGCCGTCAACGCCATCGAAACGGGGAAATACGACCCCTCGCTGCCGCTCGCCTTTCGCATCGGCCGCCTGTTCGACATGCCCATCGAGGAGATTTTCGATGACGAGCATCATGGTGAGTGAAGCCGCCGGATGGGGCGAGAGCCGCGAGGCCGCGCGTACGACGCGCCGGAAGCGACGGCGAATGCTGCTGGTCGCCGTGGCGATCCTGCTCGTGGTCGGCCTGCCGTTTCTGGAAGGGTTTATCGACGGGTTGTTCCATCTTCCCCGCGTATCCGCGCCACGGCCCCTGGCCCAGATCACAGCGGCCGTCATCCTGATCCTCGGGGGCATCGTGACGTGGCGCAACTGGCGCGAAACCGACGAAATGCAACGGCGGCTGGCAATCGAGACATGGGCCGCGATCGGACTGGCCAACTTCGTCCTGCACCCGGTGCTGACGATCATCGGCGCGCAGATGCATCAGGCGGATTTCGAAGACTCCAGTTGGGGCATCGCGATCCTGATCGGCCTGGCCTTCTATTTCGTCCGGCGGGTGCGGTCATGAGCCGTCGTCTGACCCGCGCAGTCATCGGGAGCGGCATCGCGCTGTCGCTGCTCGGTTGGGGGGCCGGACAGGTGGGCAAGGTCACGCTCGACACGCTTCGTCCCAACATCCGCGCCGCTACCACCGCCGCCCATAGCGCGCGGATGCCCGCTTTTTCCGTCCATCTTTCTATCGAGGTGCGGCCATGACCGATCTATTCCAACGTGACAGCCGTGGTCCCAGCGAGCGCGCCAATCACCGTCTGGTCGCCATCTCGGGCGCCGTCGGCGGCGTCATGGGCTTGTCCATGGCTCTCGTGGCGATCCTTTCCGCCCCGGCGGGAATGAAGCCCAGCACATTGAACATGTGGACGTCGCCATTGCCGCTCTGGTTCGCGATCCTCATGGCACTGATGTGGGGCGTCGTGGTGCCGATCATTTCCTGGCGCTGGCACCGGGTGGTCGATGAGCATGAGAGCCGCGCCTATCGCGACGGCGCGCTGGCGGCCTTCTATGTCGTCGGCCTGGGCGCCCCTGTCTGGTGGTTCCTGTGGCGCGGCGGCGTGCTGCCGCCCCTTCAGGTCGAGTGGGTCTACGGTGCCCTGATGGCCACCTGCGGCATCGTATGGATGTGGCGCAAATACGTCTGATCTTCCGACCCCTTCTCCCATCCGGCCCCTTCCCTTTCCGAAAGCCCGATCCCATGAAGACGATCATGAAAGCCGCCCTCACCTCGCTCGCGCTGATGCTGGCGCTACCCGCCTGCGCGCAGAGCAAGCCCGCCCAGGCCCCCAATGACGCCGATCCCGCGCTCTGGGTGGTCAAGGATGCCGATACGACCATTTATCTGTTCGGCACCATCCATGTGCTGAAGCCCGGCCTGAGCTGGTTCGACGAGGCGGTGAAGACCGCCTTCGACAAGTCCGACCAGCTGATGCTGGAGATGGTGCAGCCCGACCCGGCGACGATGCAGCAGATCGTCCTCAAGAACGGCATCGTCGCCACCGGCCCGACCCTGACCGAGCAGTTGCCCGCCGACAAGCGCGGCGCCTATCTGAAGGCGATGACCGATGCGGGCCTACCACCCCAGGCGTTCGACCGGATGAAGCCTTGGCTGGCGGGCGTCACCCTGTCGCTCGCGCCGATCCAGAAGCTGGGCTATGATCCCAAGAACGGGCCGGAAGCCGTGCTGGCCGATGCGGCCAAAGCGGCGAACAAGCCGGTTGCGGGACTGGAGACCGCCGAGCAGCAGATCGGCTTTTTCAACGGCCTGTCGCAAAAGGCACAGATCGAGTTCCTGACCTCGACGGTCGAAGATCTGCCCAAGGCGGGTGAGGAAATGGCCGAGATGGTCGACGAATGGGCCAAGGGCGATCCTGATGCGCTGGCGCGTACCATGAACGAAAGCCTGAAGGACTCGCCCGAGGTCGCCAAGACGCTGCTGACCGACCGCAACGCGCGCTGGGCGACGTGGATCAAGGAGCGGATGGCCAAGCCCGGCACCATCTTCATCGCGGTCGGCGCGGGCCATCTGGCAGGCAATGACAGCGTCCAGGCGCAGCTCGCCAAACAGGGGATCAAGGCGCAGCGGATCGCCTATTGATCTCCAAAGCCGCCCGCTCCCCCGAACGGGCGGCCCGTTTCGTCGTCAGCTCTTCGTCGTTTCCATGCGGGTGAGATCCAGTATCTCGACACCCATGGGGCCTGTCGCCTGGCGGACCAGCGACCCCGCTGGGGTTTCCATCTTGGCCCGGCGGGTCAACCGCTCGATCCGGTAGACTCCCGGCTGACCCTCGGCCAAGGTGACGGGAGCGTAGCGGCGGCTGGCGATCCACTGGACGTACGGATCGGCCCAGCCCCGACTGCGGGTGCCGCGCAATATCTCGACATCGGTCACGCGCCCATCGGGTCGCACCATATAGCCGACATCCACCCAACGCACCGGCGCACCGCCCGACGACCAGACCCCGCGTTCCGGCTCACCGAAGGTCCGGCGCATCTCGGCGGCGGCCATGTCGGCCGATTGCGGCATGGGCGACGTGGTCAGCAGCATCGGCGGCTCGTTCGACCCGGTGCGTAACGTCGCGACGAGCTGGTCGATCGCCGCATCATCGCCCGTCAGCGCGGCGATCCGAGCGGTCAGGACGGCACGCACGGCCCCCACCACGGGATCGTTCTGGCCGTAGGTCCCGATCGCCGCCAGTTCCCGCTGTGCCTGCCCCGCATCGCGCTCCATCACATAAACGGCGACCCGACGAAGACCGGCGATCGCGGCCAACCGCGTCTCGCCCTGCGCGACATAGCGACGCCGGGCGCTGTCATAGCTGCTCATCGCTTGGCGCCGGTTGCCGCGCTCCAGCCAACTGTCGCCCAGCAGGATCGGCAGGATGCGGGCCTGGGTGTCGTCCGCCGCCAGATTCGTGCGGATGACGCCCGCCTGCCCCACGATATCGGCACGATAGGCGTCCATGTCGCCGAGATGGCGATTGACGGTCGCGCTCGCCTCGTACAATGCCGCCACATGCCGGGGATATTGGTCCGCCGCATGGCGGTTGCGCGCGATCGAGCGGTCCAGCGCCGTGCGCGCCTGGCGATACCGGCCCTGCCCGAATTTCGCCTCCGCCAGGGCCATGGTCAGGCGAACATCGTCCGGCACCGCGCACCCCCTTGTCAGGCAGTTGGACAGGGCCCGCTCGGCCCGCTCGCCGCGCACAACGATATCGGGCGCGGGCGGGACCTCGCCCCCGGATACGGCCTGCGCCAGCATCATCCACAAAGCCCCGACAAACATGGCATGCTCCCCATACCGTGATCGTTATGGGGAGCATGCGGGATGCGCCCCCAAGGCGCAAGCGCCCCCGCCTTGCTTTTCGGCCGCATCCCAGCTATGCGCCGCCGCTTCCGGTCATGGTCATCCCTGGAGGCGTGGTCGGAAGCCTATATCCATTTTGTTTCGGAGTTACTGGAATGAGCGACACCCTTACGCTCGCCGCCGAGACGCGCGATCAGGTTGGCAAGGGAGCCTCCCGTTCGCTGCGTCGTGAAGGCCGCGTCCCCGCCGTGATCTATGGTCAGAACAAGGCCGCCGCGTCGATCCATCTCGAAGAGAAGGCCCTCGTCAAGGCGCTGATGACCGGCCATTTCTTCACCTCGGTCATCATGGTGGACGGCCAGCGCACGCTGGCGAAGGACGTCGCGTTCCATCCGGTTTCGGACCGCCCGCTGCACGTCGACTTCCTGCGCATCGGCGAGCATGAGACCGTCACCGTCGCCGTTCCGGTCGTCTTCACCGACGAAGAAGAGAGCCGTGGCATCAAGCAGGGCGGTGTCCTGAACATCACCCGTCACGAGATCGAGATCGTCGTCGACGCCGCCGACATCCCCGCCGAGATCACCATCTCGCTCAAGGGTCTGGAAGTCGGCGACTCGATCCACATCTCGGACGTGAAGCTGCCCAAGGGTGCGACTCCGGCGATCGACGACCGCGACTTCGCGATCGCGACCATCGTTCCGCCGACGGTCCCGACCGCTGCGGACGACGCCGATGCGGCTGCCGAAGGTTCGGAAGAGGCCTGATCCGGCCTCCCTTTCCCCTTCGGGCAAGCGAACGAAAATCAGGGCAGGCGGCGGTGACGCCCCTGCCCTTTTTCATGTCTGTCGCATTTTCTCACCGCTCGATTGGCACGAGAGGATCGCGGGCTGGCGATGGTGAGCGCCCCATCACTTCCCTTTCCTTTGTTCGATGGGGAGCATGAGAAAGGGGCCGCCGGACCCCAAGATCCGACGGCCCCGCTCATCCCCGCTCGGGGAATAGGTCGGAACGGAGGGGAGGTTCCGATCTGGCTTCAGCCCTGACCCTGGCTCAGAAAGCCGGTCAGTTCGGTCTTGGACACGGTCTTGCTCTTGTCCGTATCGGCCTGGGCAAAGGCGGTGCCGACCCACTTCTTGGTCGCGGGCGCATCGGCCTTGGTCGACGGATCTGTCTGCGACTTCAGCGCGACCATCCACTGGGCGAACTCGGCCTTGCTCAACTGGCCGTTCCCGTCCTTGTCATAGGTCGGGAACTGGGTGTCCACGACCTGCGCGATCTGACTGCCGGTCGCCTGGACCTGCCCCTGTGCCGGAGTCGCCGCGGCCGGATCGGTAACGGGCTGCGTGGCCTGTGCCGGGTCCGTCGTGGTTGCGGTCGCATCCTGTGCGGGTGCCGGTGAGGTTTGACCTGGCGCCGTCATGGTCTGTGCAAGCACCGGAGCGGACGCCATCATCACGGCGCCAAGAATAGCATATTTCATCATCTCGTCTCTCCCTTACTCTGGTCGATCGATGATTACGAAGATTGGAAAAGCATCTTCATCGTTAGAGATACGTTCCCAAACTCCATTTTGCCATATGGGAATGACGTCATCGGATTTGAAGGCTCGGCTCGTCCCTGCTAACGGCACGGCACACCGTGATTCCGAGAGGGAGTGCACGGTAAGCCGTGCCGTTTCCACGACCTGAGGTACCCCGATGATTCCGCGCTATTCCCGTGCCCCCATGACCCGGATCTGGGATCCGCAGACCCGTTTCCGCATCTGGTTCGAGATCGAGGCACATGCCACCGACGCACTGGCCGAACTGGGCGTGGTGCCCAAGGAAGCCGCCGCGCGCATCTGGGAAGCCGACAAGGCGGCGGGCGATTTCGACATCGACCGGATCGATTCGATCGAGGCGGAGACCAAGCACGACGTCATCGCCTTCCTCACCCATGTCGCCGAGCGGACCGGGCCGGAGGCACGCTTCCTGCATCAGGGCATGACCTCGTCCGACGTGCTGGACACCTGCCTGGCGGTTCAGCTGGCGCGCGCGTCCGACATTCTGCTCGAAGACCTCGACGCGCTGCTCGCGGTCATCAAGCGTCGCGCTTACGAGCATAAGCTGACCCCGACCATCGGCCGCAGCCATGGCATCCATGCCGAGCCGGTCACCTTCGGCTTGAAGCTCGCCCAGGCCTATGCCGAATTCGATCGCAACCGTGCCCGTCTGGTTGCAGCGCGCGCCGACATCGCCACCTGCGCGATTTCGGGCGCGGTCGGCACCTTTGCGAACATCGACCCGAGCGTCGAAGCCCATGTCGCCGAGAAGATGGGCCTGACCGTCGAGCCCGTCTCGACCCAGGTCATTCCGCGCGATCGCCATGCGATGTTCTTCGCGACGCTGGGCGTCATCGCCAGCTCGATCGAGCGGCTGGCCACCGAAATCCGTCACCTCCAGCGCACTGAGGTTCTGGAAGCCGAGGAATATTTCTCGCCCGGCCAGAAGGGCTCGTCGGCGATGCCGCACAAGCGCAACCCGGTGCTGACCGAGAATCTGACCGGCTTGGCCCGCATGGTGCGCGGCTATGTCACCCCGGCGCTGGAGAATGTCGCTTTGTGGCATGAGCGCGACATCAGCCATAGCTCGGTCGAGCGTTATATCGGCCCGGACGCGACCATCACCCTCGACTTCGCGCTCGCCCGCCTGACCGGCGTCATCGACAAGCTGGTCGTCTATCCGGCGCGGATGGAGAAGAACCTCAACAAGATGGGTGGCCTGGTCCATTCGCAGCGCGTGCTGCTGGCGCTGACCCAGGCGGGCGTGAGCCGCGAGGACAGCTATCGCCTCGTCCAGCGCAACGCGATGAAGGTGTGGGAGTCCGACGGCGAATTGTCGCTGATGGAGCTGCTCAAGGCCGATGCGGACGTCACGGCGGCGCTGTCGCCCGAGGAGATCGAGGCGCGCTTCGACCTCGATTATCATTACAAGAATGTCGACACGATTTTCGCGCGCGTGTTCGGCGAGGCGTAACGGCTTTGGGGGGGAGTGCGCCATGCCCTCCCCCCTTCGTCATCGCAGAAAGCCCCCAGCCCAGGCTGGGGCAACGTTCAGGAGCTTAGGCGACCCAACCCGCCAGCCAGTCGGCCAGCGCCTGCGGCGTCATCGAGCGCGCATCCGCCAGGGCCGTCTCGCGGCCCGCATTGACCAGCTTGTTGGTCTTCGGGTCCACGATCAGCACGGCGGGCACTCCCGCCAGCCGCCCCTTGATCCCGTAGGACGCGGGAATATCCATATTCTGGTCGAACCGACCGACATCGACCGTCACCACCTCGAAATGCTTGGAAACGAAGGAGCGGAATTGCGGCAACTCCATCGTGCCCGCCAGCAAGCGGCAGTCGAGGCACCAGTTCCCACCCAGATCAATCAACACCCGCTTATGCGCCTTCACCGCCCGCGCACGCGCCGCGGCGATCTCCGCCTTGGCATCACCAGCATGGTAAGGCAGCGGCAGAGGCTTGGGCAGCGCTTCGAAGCTGGCGACGCCCACGCGGGGAGCGGTTACCGGCCCGGCGGCGGCCAGAAGCGCGCAGGCTGCAATCAGAGGCAAAGCAGCTTTCAACGGCGACATGACGATCTCCATCCTTGTTCCCCACCATTGGAGCGCGCCCCTCTCCGCAATGCAATATGGGTTTGCTTGGGCGATGGGTAGAACTGCCCCTACGTGCTCTGCTGGGGGATGAGCGAGGGAAGGTTACGCGCCGCTAGGATCCAGCGGTAAAACGCCTCGATCAGGTGGATACGCATCGTTGTCGGTTCGATTGTAACTCTCTTCAGGCCCTTCAGACATTCGGGCGCGTTGACGATCATGATTTGCTCAAGCCCCCGCACGAGATCACCGCCCTGTTCCGCGCGGAACAGTCGTGTGGCAAGCTCGGGCTGTGTTTGGACGAGGCAGGCTGATAGGGAAAATGCCGCCAAAGATGGTCCGAGGCGGTAACGATTGTGCGCGGCCTCGGTCTTGATGAACCGTGCCCGAACCTCCGGATCAAAGGTTTGTGACCGATCGAGGGCGGCGTCAGGCGCATAGGCCCGTAACGTCCTTTCGATCAAAACGCCCCGGTCGATAGCACTATTCGCATAGTCACCGGTATTTGGATCCGCGTCGAGTAAGCGTGGCGGATAGCATCCGGCATTGGCGACAGCGATCATGAATTGGGCGTATCGCGTGCTAGAAAAATTTGGTGGTCCCTCCACCGCTCTACGCAGCCATTTAGGATCACCAATATCCATCGCACAGCGCAGGAACTGGTCGGCGCGTTCATACGCGATACGGGATCCCAACTCACTCCTCGCCGCCCAATGGACATTGATGGGCAGTTTCACGTGCGGGATCTTTAGCGCCTGTACGATGACTTCGTCGGACGAATTGCTCGCCGGAAGCGCGCCCCTGTCCTTCTTCTGCGACGCGGCGCCCCATACCGAAACGGAAGCGCCAAAGATTGCCCCTATGACGATCAGGTATTCATACAAGCGGCGCATAGCAGGGCTCCCCATGATGAAACCCATCCGATCATGGCCTTCATCTGGAAGACGAGTCAACAAACTGGGGAAAATCAGTTCCTCCGGTCATCGCCGCGACACTTTGCAATCGGTGATTGAAAGGGACTACTCCCCCGCGAAGACGCTCTTCAACTTGGCGAAAAACCCCTGACTTTCGGGACATTCGTCGCCTGTCTCGGTCTCGCGGAAAAGTTCGAGCAGTTCGCGCTGGCGGGTGGACAGCCGCGTCGGCGTTTCGACTTCGATCTGGATGACCAGATCGCCGGTGCCGCGTCCCTGCAACACGGGCATGCCCGCGCCGCGCTGGCGGAGTTGTTTGCCCGACTGAATGCCCGCCGGAATCTTGATCTCGTGCGTGCGCCCATCCAGGCCGGGGATCGATAGCGATCCGCCCAGCGCCGCCGTCGTGAAGCTGATCGGCGCGCGCGCGAACAGGGTCGTGCCCTCGCGCTCGAAGATGGCGTGGCGCTTCACATGCAGGAAGATGTAGAGGTCGCCTGCGGGAGCTCCCCGCGCGCCCGCCTCGCCTTCGCCGGTCAGGCGGATGCGGGTGCCTTCGTCGACGCCCGCCGGGATGTTGACGGCCAGCGTCTTGGTCTTCTCGACCCGGCCCTCGCCGCGGCAGTCGGGGCACGGATCGGCGATGATCTGCCCTGCGCCCTGGCAGACCGGGCAGGTCCGCTCGACCACGAAAAAGCCCTGCTGCGCACGCACCTTGCCATGGCCGCCGCATTGCTGGCAGGTCTTGGCGCTGGTCCCCGCCTTGGCGCCGGTGCCGTCGCAGGTGTCGCACGCCGCCGAGACGTCGACGGTGATCTCGGTCGACTTGCCGTGGAACGCCTCTTCGAGCGTGATTTCCATGTCGTAGCGAAGGTCCGCACCGCGCCTGGGGCTCTGTCGCCCGCCGCCGCGCCCGCCGCCCATGAACTCGCCGAAGACACTTTCGAAAATATCGGAGAAGGCGCCGAAATCCTGCCCGCCATGGCCGCCGCCGCCGCCCATGCCCTGCTGGAACGCGGCATGACCATAGCGGTCATAGGCCGCCCGCTTCTGGGGGTCCTTCAGGCAGTCATAGGCTTCGCTGATCGCCTTGAACTTGGCCTCGGAGTCCTTGCAGCCCGCATTGCGGTCCGGATGGTACTGCATCGCCAGCTTGCGGTAGCGCGACTTGATCGTCGCATCGTCCGCGGTGCGCTCGCATTCGAGCAGTTCATAATAGTCGATCGTCGTGCTCATGCCCGGTCTCGCCCCGTCCGCCTGTGCGTGGCCCGCCGACCGACCGTGCCGTCGGGCCGGACGGAGCGGACGCCCAAGCGCTTCGCCATTTCATGCCCCGAAAGGCGGTATTCTCAACAGCAACCGAAGGCCCGGCCCGCCAACCGGCAGACCGGGCCGACAGCCTTACTTGGTCTCGTCGACTTCCGAGAATTCGGCGTCGACCACATCGTCCTGCTTGGCCGCACCGGCATCGGCGGAGGGCGAAGCCTCGGCCTGCTGCTGCTTCTCGTAGATCGCCTGGCCCAGCTTCATCGCGACCTGAGCGAGGGCCTGCGCCTTCTCGTTCATGGTGTCGGGGTTGCCACCCTCGACCGCCGTCTTGGTCTCGGCGATCGCTGCCTCGATTTCCGACTTCAGCGACGCGTCGACCTTGTCGCCATTGTCGGCCAGCTGACGCTCGGTGGTGTGGATGAGCGACTCGGCGTTGTTCTTGGCCTCGGCCTCGGCACGACGCTTCTTGTCCTCTTCCGCGAACTTCTCCGCGTCACGGACCATTTGGTCGATATCGTTGTCCGACAGACCGCCCGAGGCCTGGATGCGGATCTGCTGCTCCTTGCCGGTGCCCTTGTCCTTGGCCGAGACGTTGACGATGCCGTTGGCGTCGATGTCGAACGTGACCTCGATCTGCGGCACGCCGCGCGGTGCAGGCGGGATGCCGACCAGGTCGAACTGACCCAGCAGCTTGTTGTCCTGCGCCATCTCGCGCTCGCCCTGGAAGACCCGGATCGTCACCGCATTCTGGTTGTCGTCGGCGGTCGAATAGACCTGGCTCTTCTTGGTCGGGATCGTCGTGTTGCGGTCGATCATCTTGGTCATGATGCCGCCCAGCGTCTCGATACCCAGCGACAGCGGGGTCACGTCGAGCAGCAGCACGTCCTTGACGTCGCCCTGCAGCACGCCCGCCTGGATCGCCGCACCCATGGCGACGACTTCGTCGGGGTTCACGCCGGTGTGCGGGTCCTTGCCGAAGAAGTTCTTCACGACCTCACGGACGCGCGGCATGCGGGTCATGCCGCCCACCAGCACCACGTCGGCGATCTCGTCGGCCTTCATGCCCGCATCGGCCAGCGCCTTCTTGCAGGGCTCCAGCGTGCGCTGGATCAGGTCTTCGACCAGACGCTCGAGATCGGCGCGAGTGATCGACTTGACGAGGTGCTTCGGGCCGTTCTGGTCGGCGGTGATGAAGGGCAGGTTGACCTCGGTCGACTGGGCCGAGGACAGCTCGATCTTCGCCTTTTCGGCCGCTTCCTTCAGACGCTGGAGCGCCAGCTTGTCCTTGGTGAGGTCGATGCCCTCTTCCTTCTGGAAGCCCGACGCCAGGAAGTCGACGATCTTGTTGTCGAAGTCTTCGCCGCCCAGGAAGGTGTCGCCGTTGGTCGCCTTCACCTCGAACACGCCGTCGCCGATCTCGAGGATCGAGATGTCGAAGGTGCCGCCGCCAAGGTCATAGACCGCGATCGTCTTGCCGTCCTGCTTCTCCAGGCCGTAAGCCAGCGCCGCCGCGGTCGGCTCGTTGATGATGCGCAGCACTTCGAGGCCAGCGATCTGGCCGGCGTCCTTGGTCGCCTGGCGCTGCGCGTCGTTGAAATAGGCGGGAACCGTGATGACCGCCTGGGTCACCGTCTCGCCCAGATAGGATTCGGCGGTTTCCTTCATCTTCTGGAGCGTGAAGGCGCTGATCTGCGACGGGCTGTAATCCTTGCCGCCCGCATTCACCCATGCGTCGCCGTTCGGACCGCGCGCGATGGCGTACGGGACCAACTCGGTGTCCTTGCGGGTGACGGGATCGTCATAGCGGCGGCCGATCAGGCGCTTCACCGCAAAGATGGTGTTGTCGGGATTGGTCACCGCCTGACGCTTGGCCGGCTGGCCGATCAGGCGCTCGCCATCCTTGGCGAAGGCGACGATCGACGGCGTGGTACGCGCGCCTTCCGCATTCTCGATCACCTTGGGCTTGCCGCCCTCCATGACAGCGACGCAGCTGTTGGTGGTGCCGAGGTCGATGCCGATCACTTTTGCCATAAGTCTCTAAATGCCCCTCAAGAACATAGTCTGGAAGTCAAATGCCGGGGTTCGCCGGTCCCGAAAGCGGCGACCGAAAACCCCGTTCACGAGGCGGATATAGGTGGGCGTTCCGTTGCCGCAAGATTGGATGGAACCTAGGGTCGTGTCAGGATTTGCCGAAACGGGAGGGTTTGCCATGCGTCGCGCCATTTTTCTGGGCCTTTTCGCCGTTGCGGCGACGGCGCTGCCGGGTTGCAGCCAGAAGCCGGAGCTTTATGCCGAGGAGGGCTGGGTCCGCCTTGCCGCCGTGCCCGGACGCCCGGCGGCGGCCTATTTCATCGTTCATGGCGGGCCCAAACCCGTCGACCTCATCTCGGTCAGCAGCGATGTCGCCATCACGTCCGAGATGCACGAAGGCGGAATGGCGATGAAGAAGGTCGACACGGTGCCGATCCCGGCGGGCAGCACCATCGCCTTTCAGCCCGGCGGGCGGCATGTGATGCTGTACGACATGAATCCTGGCGTGAAACCGGGACGCATTCTGTCGTTGCTCCTCACCTTCTCGGACGGGACCCGGCTGCGCCAGGGCGCGCGGGTGATCGGCGCGGCCGATCCGGCTCCGCAAGGGTCGTGACGAAACGCCCCCTCACCCCCGCCGAGGAAGCCCTGGCCCGCAACGTCTTCGGCGATGCGATCGATTATGCGCGGGTGCGGCTGTCGCCGACCAAATGGGCGTTCTTCCAGCCGCGCAATACGGTGATGGCTCCGACCGGCTGCATTCATTTCCATCCGAAGGGCGGGCTGTGGCGCGAGGATTTCGGCACCTGCCCGCTCCATGAGCAGGGGCTGTTCGTGCATGAGATGGTGCATATCTGGCAGCATCAGCGCGGCATCTTCCTGCCGCTCAAGCGCCACCCCTTCTGCCGCTACGACTATGCGCTGAAGCCGGGACAGGCCTTTGCCCGCTATGGGATCGAGCAGCAGGCGGAGATCGTGCGCCATGCCTTTTTGCTGAAACGCGGGGCCGTGGTGGCCGGCGCTCCGCCACTGGCGCAATATGCCACGCTGGTCCCGTTTCGGGGTCAGTAGCGCGCATTGGTCGGCGGGGGCGGCAGATGCGCTCCCCCCCCAACGGAAAAGGGCGGACCAATCGGCCCGCCCCCTTCGTCATTCCATCGTTAAAGGCTTAGTCGGGCTTTTTGGCCACGCCGACCAGAGCCGGGCGCAGCAGACGGTCCTTGATCATATAGCCCGCCTGCATTTCCTGCACGATCGTCCCCGGCTCCTGATCGGAGGGGAGTTCGAGCATCGCCTGATGCTTGTTGGGGTCCAGCGCCTGGCCCATCGCCTCGATCTTGGTGATGCCGTGACGGCCCAGCACGCTTTCCATCTCGCGGCCGGTGGCGTCGAGGCCGGTCACCAGCCCCTTCCACTTGTCGTCCTGGCGCAGTTCGGCAGGGATGGTCGCCAGTGCCCGCTGAAGATTGTCGGCCACCGACAGAATATCGCGCGCGAAGGAAGTCGCGGCATAATTCCGCGCGTCGGCCGATTCCTTTTCGGCGCGACGGCGGACATTCTGAATCTCCGCCTGGGCATAAAGATATTGCTGCTTGGCATCGGCAAGCTGGTTTTCCAGCTCGGCCAGACGGTCCTGCCCCGCCACTTCGGGCGCGGCCTCGGCCGTTTCCTCGCGAAGATCGGTCTGGGGTTCGTTCGTCGTATTGTCGCTCATCATAATCCCTGTTCAGCCCATCATCCGGGCAAGCGTTGCCGCCGTGAAATCCACCATGGGCACGACGCGGGCATAGTTCAACCGGGTGGGGCCGATTACGCCGACCACACCAACCACTTGGCCGTCCAGTCCACGAAACGGCCGGGCGATCACCGACGATCCGGACAATGCGAACAACTTGTTCTCCGCGCCGATGAAGATCCGGGTCGAATCCCCCGCCCGCGCCGAATCGAGCAGGCTGGCAATCTCCTGCTTGCCCTCCAGATCGTCGAGCAGGTCGCGGACCCGCTCCAGATCGGCGGCAGCGGCGGCATCTATCAGCCGTCCCTGCCCCCGCACGATCAGGATCGGGCGGCGATCGCCGTCCTCGCTCCACACCGCCAGCCCCTGCTCGACCAGCGCGCGCGCCGCACCGTCCAGCGCCGCGCGTCCCGCCGCCAGTTCGCGCTCCAGCCGCTCGCGCGCCTGGCCCAGCGTCAGCCCGGCCAGCGTGGCGGACAGGTAATTGCCCGCCTCGATCAACGCCGAGGGCGTCATGCCCGGCGGTAGCTCCAGCACCCGATTCTCGACCGCGCCGTCCTCGGCGACCAGCACCGCCAGCGCCTGGGTCGGCGACAACGGCACGAAGCCGATCGAGCGCAGCTTCATCTCGCGCTTTGGCACCATCACCAGCCCCGCACAGGCCGACAGGCCCGACAGCACCGCCGTCGTCGCCGCCAGCGCCTCCTCGACGGGACCGGAGCGCGCGGCGCGCGCCTCGATCGCGGCGCGCTCCTCGATACTCGGCTCCATCGCGTGCATCATGCCGTCGACGAACAGCCGCAGCCCGATATCGGTCGGCATCCGCCCCGCGCTGGTATGCGGCGCGGCCAGCAGCCCGCGCTCCTCCAGTTCCTGGAGCACGTTGCGGATCGAGGCGGGCGACAGGTTGATCCCCGACAGCGCGATGGTCTTCGACCCCACCGGCTGGCCGCTGGTGAGATAGCTGTCGACCACCACGCGAAAGATATCGCGCGCCCGGTCGGTCAGCTCGGTGATCGGTGGGGTGACCATGCCGGAAATGTAGGCATTCCCCGCACGCCGCTCAACCGCGATCGGGAGACCTTCCTTCTTCTCCGCGCTCTCTGCGCCTCTGCGCGCAAAAAAGAGATTGTTCACGCGAAGCCGCGAAGGCGCGAAGATTGCCAGCCCCCTCTTCGCGGCTTCGCGCCTTCGCGCCTTCGCGTGAACCATTTTGTCGCGCAGAGGCGCAGAGGACGCAGAGAGAAGAGGAGTGTCTTCCGATCGCCACCGTCCGCTCTGGCGCTACCGGCGGGGGCCGGTTAGGGCTGGGGTCAAGGAACAAGGAGAAGACTATGCGCCCGTCCGGCCGGATGCCCGACCAGATGCGTCCCATCACGATCGAGCCGAATTTCACCCGCCACGCCGAAGGTTCGGTGCTGATCGGGTTCGGCGATACCAAGGTACTCGTCACCGCCAGCGTCGAGGAGCGCGTGCCCCCCTTCCTGCGCGGCAAGGGCGAAGGCTGGGTCACGGCCGAATATGGCATGCTCCCCCGTGCCACCCATACGCGCGGCAGCCGCGAGGCGGCCAAGGGCAAGCAGTCGGGCCGCACCCAGGAGATCCAGCGGCTGATCGGCCGCTCCCTGCGCGCCGTCTGCGACCTGAAGGCGCTGGGCGAGCGGCAGATCACCATCGACTGCGACGTGATCCAGGCCGATGGCGGCACCCGCACCGCCGCCATCTCGGGCGCATGGGTCGCGCTGCGCATGGCGGTCAACAAGCTGATGGCCGAGGGCAAGCTGACCAGCGATCCGATCCGCAACAAGGTCGCCGCCGTGTCGTGCGGCATCCACAAGGGGACGCCGGTCCTGGACCTCGACTATATCGAGGATTCGAATGCCGATGCCGATGCGAATTTCGTGCTGATCGAAAACGGCCATATCGCCGAGGTCCAGGCGACCGCCGAGCACGCCACCTATGACGAGGAGGCGCTGCTGCGCCTGCTGCGTCTGGCGCGCATGGGCTGCACCGAGATCTTCGCCGCGCAGGACCGGGCGATCCGCGCATGAGCGGCGAAGGAAACGGCCGCCAGGCGATCCGCAAGCTCGAACCCGGCAAGCTGGTCCTCGCCAGCCACAACAAGGGCAAGATCGTCGAATTCCGCGAACTGCTCGCGCCTTACGGCGTCGAGGTGATTGCGGCCGCCGACCTGGACCTGCCCGAGCCCGAGGAAACCGGCACCACCTTCGTCGCCAATGCCGAGCTGAAGGCGCTGGCGGCGGCGGACCTGTCGGGGCTTCCCGCCCTGTCCGATGATAGCGGCCTGTGCGTCGAGGCTCTCGGCGGCGATCCGGGGCTGTTCTCGGCACGCTGGGCGGGGCCGGACAAGGACTTCGCCATGGCGATGCGCGCGGTCGAGGATCGGCTGAACGAAGAGCCGGACATGAGCCGGACCGCGCATTTCGTCTGCGCGCTGGCGGTCGGCTGGCCCGACGGGCATGTCGAGTGGTTCGAGGGCCGCGTCGACGGCACGATCGTCTGGCCACCCCGTGGGGACCAGGGCCATGGCTATGACCCGATCTTCCAGCCGATCGGCTATACCGAGACGTTCGCCGAGATGGACCAGAACGAAAAGAACCGCATCAGCCACCGCGCCGACGCGTTCGGCCAGTTGGTGAAGGCGGTGTTCTGACCCTTCTAACCCTCCCCTGAAAAGGGGAGGTGGCAGGCCGCAGGCCTGACGGAGGGGTGTCGCGCTATCGAGAGAGTGACACCCCTCCACCATGCTGCGCATGGTCCCACTCCCCTTGCAGGGGCGGAAATTTGTTACCCCTTGGCTAGCCGCTTCTGGTTCGCCGTCACCGCCTTGTGAACCGGCGTCATCGCCTGCAGCGGCATCGACGCGCCGATCAGCATCGCGCGGGCCATCGATTCCCACGCGTCGAGCATCCCGCCGCGCGGATCGTGCCGCGACAGCCGGGACAGGGCCGCCTGATCACGGTTCCAGGACTTTGCCGACTGATCGAAGGCCTTCACCTTCTCGCTGACCATCAACGTCATCTCGGTCACCGAGGACGTACCGGTCGCCATCGCGCCCATGCGGGTGGCGATCACGCTCTGCGCGCTTACCATCGCCTCGCCCGCCATCACGGCGAACCGTGCGGGCGCGGTCCAGAAGGCCATCCACGCCATAGGATCATAGGGATTCGCCATCGCGTCTTACCTTCCCGTCACTCTGTCCGACCGGGTCAGAATGCCCGCTCGCCGACGACGTTGCCCGTCGGGCTATAGCGGCAAACGAGGAAGTCGTCGCGTGTGTTGCTGGCCATCGCGCATCCGACTGCCGTGGATCGTGCCCAGACGATCTGAGTATAATGCGCAACATCGCCAAATCGGCCGGTGCGGCTGGCTTGCGGAATGGGCAGGTTCACGAAGTCGCGCTTCTCGGCGACCCAATGCCCCATCATCTCGTCATAGCTGTACGCGCCGCGCGTGCCGGTCCACAGATTTTCCCCTTGCCGGGTCGGCCCCTGCGGTTGTTCGGCATGCTGGAAGCGCCCCGTCCGCGCCATCTCCTGCGCATAGGACAGCGCGCTCGCCGCCAGACCGTCGTCCCAGGTCAACGGCGGCAAGCCGATCTCGGCCCGTGCCGCGCGATGCCCTTGCACCATGGCTTGACGCAACAATCCGGCGCCACGCGCGGCGGGCGTGTCAGATGCGCGCTCCTCGACCACCCGTGCGGGCGGCCGTTCGCTGGAGCCGCCCTGTGCCGAGACCATGGGACCGCATCCCGCCAGCAGTGCGGCAAGGACGGGCAGCGATAAGAGATGGCGAAGTGCGACCATCGCCGCCATATCGGCACGCATCATGTCCTCCGCAATATCGCCGCCATCGCCGACGCCCGCCCCGCTCGCGCTCTATGTCCACTGGCCCTTCTGCGTCTCCAAATGCCCCTATTGCGACTTCAACAGCCATGTGCGCGAATCGGTCGACCAGGCGGCCTGGCAAAAGGCGCTGCTCGCCGATCTGGCGTATGAGGCGGCGGCGTTGCCGGGGCGGCGGCTGACCTCGATCTTCTTCGGTGGCGGCACGCCTTCGCTGATGCCGCCCGCGACGGTCGCCGCGATCCTCGACGCGGCCGAGCGGCATTGGGGCTTTGCCGACGGGATCGAGATCACGCTCGAGGCCAATCCCTCCTCGGTCGAGGCGGCGCGCTTTGCCGACCTTGCCGCCGCCGGGGTCAATCGCGCCTCGCTGGGCGTGCAGGCGCTGGACGATGAGGCGCTGCGCTTTCTCGGCCGCGCGCATGGGGTGGACGAGGCGCTGCGCGCCCTACAGACCGCACAGGGCCTGTTCGGCCGGGTCAGCTTCGACCTGATCTATGCCCGCCCCGGACAGCCGCTTCCCGATTGGGAAGCGGAACTGAACCGCGCGATCGGTTACGGCACCGAGCATCTGTCGCTCTATCAACTGACGATCGAGCCCGGCACGCGCTTCCATACCGAGGCGGCGGCCGGACGGCTGGTCATTCCGGACGGCGACGCGGCCGCCGACCTGTTCGAGACGACCCGTGCGATCACCGCCTCAGCCGGGCTTCCGGCCTATGAGACCTCCAACCACGCCCGGATCGGCGCGGAGAGCCGCCATAACCTCACCTATTGGCGCTATGGCGATTATGCCGGGATCGGCCCCGGCGCGCATGGCCGCCGTCAGGGGGCGGCCACGGTCCGCCGCAAGAAGCCCGAAAACTGGATGGCGGCGGTGGAGCGCAACGGCCACGGCATCGAGGCCGAGGAAACCCTCCCCTCCGTCACCCGCGCGACCGAGGCTTTGGTCATGGGCCTGCGCCTGACCGAGGGGGTGGACCTGTCCCGCGTGACCGCGCTGGCCGGGGGACGCGATATGGTGAACCAGGCCGCCCTTGCCACACTTTCGAGACAGGGCCTGACCCGCGTCGAGGGCGATCGATTGATCGTCACCGAGGAAGGTGCATTGCTGCTGGATGCGATCCTGCGCGAAGTGGTGATGACCGAGGACCAGATCCCCGCATAGGCCGTCGCTATTCGCTACCGGGAGCGGTCTGGCGCACCGCCTCGCGCAGCCATTCCAGATAAGGGGGCGATGCCTCGACGATCGGCACGGCGACGATCTCGGGCACGTCATAGCTGTGCAGCGCTGCGATCGCCTCGCACAGCGCGGGAAAGCATGTCCGCATCGTCTTGATGTGCAGCATGACCTCGGGATCATGCTGCACCGCGCCGTTCCAGCGGTACCAGCTTTCGATCGGCATCGTCTGGACACAGGCCGCCAGCCGCCGTTCGACTAGTGCCTTCGCTATGGCGACAGCCTCGTCGCGAGAGGCCGCCGCGCACATGACGACGATCGCCTCGTCGCTCAATCCGAGAAACCGGTCGGCGCGGGGGATACGGTGACGGCGGCACCGTCGCGAATCTCCTGCACTTCCAGCGCGCGCTCCGCCACGCCGTCACGGCCGAAGCGGAAGGCCCCGTCGATCCCCGCGAAACCATCGTCCGCGCGCAGCCGCGCCTCGGGGAAGGCCGCGTTCATCTTCCAGTCGCGCGCGATGCGGACGGTCAGCAACACCGCGTCATAACCCAGGCTGGACAGGCGATAGGGCGCCGCGCGGAAGCGCGCACGGTATTTGGTCGCATATTGGCGGTAGAGAGCGTTCGACACGCTGGCGAACCAGGCCCCGTTGAGCGAGGTGCGCGTGGCGATGCCCGATTCGGAATTCCACAATTCGGTGCCCAGCAGCCGCGTCGTCGCGCCCGATCCGCGCTTCAGGACCGGTGCCGCCGCAGCCGCAGCCGCGCCGCCATCGGCGATCAGCACCGCGTCATAGGGGGCCTTGGCGCTCAGCCGCTGCGCCGCTCCGGCGATGCCGCCCGCGACCCGGCCATAAGGCTGGAGCGAGACGACCTGCCCCCCCGCCCCTTCGACCGCGCGAAGGAAAGCGGTGGACGCACGCTCGCCATAGAGACCGTTGGGGACCAGACCGGCAAAGGTCGTCACCCCGCGCCCGCGCGCATAGCCGACGACGCGTTCGATCGACTGGGCCGGGGTATAGCCCATCAGATAGGTGCCGTTCCCCGCCACGCCCGTGTCGTTGGAAAAGCTGATCACCGGCACCTTCGCCGCGCGGGCGATCGGTGCGACGGCGCGAACATCCTCCGACAATAACGGCCCCAGGATCAGCTGAGCGCCTTCGGCGATCGCCTTTTGCGCCGCCGCCGCCGCGCCCGGCGTAGTGTCGTAATTGGTGATTCGGATCGTGTCCGCCTGCGCATCGAGCAGCGCCATCATCGTCGCATTGGCGATCGACTGCCCCACGCCGGCGTTGCTGCCCGACAGCGGCACCAGCAACGCGATGCGATGGCGCGCGGCGTCGTGGGGCAGGCCCGGCTCGACCTCGGTCGAGGGGCGCGGGCTGGTGGGCGCGGGCCGCGCCGGTACCTGTTCAACCGGCCCGCGCGGCACGATCGTCTGACACGCCGCCAGGACCAGCGTCATGGCCAGCGCCACCGCCCGGCCCAGCCGCCCTACCCCGATATTGGGGGCTTTCCGAATGACGGCCCCCGGTTGTGCGAACAGCCCTGCCTCTGTCATGACAATCCCCGTGACCCAATCCGAACATACTCTCGAACCCGGGCTGTACATCGTCGCGACCCCGATCGGCAATCTCGGCGATCTGTCTCCGCGTGCCGCCAACATATTGGCATTGGCCGATGTCATCGCCGTGGAGGACAGCCGCGTGACCGCCGGACTGCTCCGGCATATCGGCGTGAAACGGCCCATGCAGCCCTATCACGACCATAATGCCGAACATGTCCGCCCCGGCCTGATCGCGAAAATGGCGACGCAGGCGGTGGCGCTGGTGTCCGATGCCGGGACGCCGCTGATTTCCGATCCGGGCTATAAGCTGGTCCGCGATGCGCGGGCGGCGGGCCATGCGGTGGTGACGATCCCCGGCCCGTGCGCCGCGATCGCCGCGCTGACGCTGGCGGGGTTGCCGACCGACCGCTTCCTGTTCCTGGGCTTCCTGCCGCCGAAGGAAAAGGCGCGCGCCGATGCCATTGCCGAAATCGCGGCGATCCGCGCCACGCTCGTCCTCTACGAATCGGGTCCGCGCCTCGCCGCGACGCTGAGCGCGCTGGCACAAGGCTTGGGCGACCGGGAGGCGGCGGTGACGCGCGAGATCACCAAGAAGTTCGAGGAAGCGGTGACCGGCACCCTCTCCACCCTCGCCGCCCGTTATGCCGAGGGGGGCCCTAAGGGTGAGATCGCGATCGTCGTGGCCCCGCCCGGCGAAGCGCCGCCCGCCACCGAACAGGATGCCGATACCGCACTGGCCGAGGCGCTGACCCGCCTGCCGGTGGGACGCGCCGCCAGCGAGGTGGCCAAGGCGCTGGGGCTGGATCGCAAGGCGCTCTACACTCGCGCGCTGGCGATGAAGGGAATGGTTTCAGGGGATTAGCAGGTCGCGTTAGCAATTCGGCAAGGGTCGGGAGCGCAAGGACGGTCGGGGGGCCTGGACCATGTACACTATCGATTTCCGTCACGAACTGAACCTGCTGGACATTCGCTGGACGGGCCTGTTCACGCCCGACATCGCGCGCCGCTATGCCCGCGAACTGGTGGATGCCTTTCTACGGAGCGGTTTCCGCCCCGGCTATCGCCTGCGGATCGACATGAGCGCGATCACCGTCCAGCCGCGCGAGGCGGTGATGACGGTGCATGAGGAACTGCGCGACTTCCCCCGTGCCAGCCGCATCGCGATGGTCACGGGCAGCGCGATCGGGCGGCAGCAGATCCGCCGATTGATGAGCCAGCCTTATATGCGGGTCTTCGCCGATTCGGAGGAGAGCCTGGCCTGGCTGACCGCACCGGAGGATGTGCTCGCCTGACCTGTCGCGATGGGCTATCCCCCGGCCCCATGTCGCTGGTCCCCTCCCGCCCCCGTCGCGACCGTCGCGCCGCCGAAGAAGCGGGCCGCCGTGGCGAGCGCCTTGCCGCATGGTGGCTCCGTCTGAAAGGGTGGAGCATCCTCGACCGCCGCGTCCGCACGCCCGCGGGCGAGGTCGACCTGATCGCGCGACGCGGGTCGCTGGTCGCCTTCGTCGAGGTGAAGACGCGCAAGACCGCCGCCGAACTCGACTTCGCGATCGACGCGCGGCGGCTGGCGCGGGTGGCGGCGGCGGCGGAAATCCTGATGCCGAGCTATGCCGGGCCGGGCGACGATATCCGAGTCGACGTGATCCTGCTCGCCCCCGGCACCCGGCCGCGTCACATCGAAAATGCCTGGTGTGGGTGACAGGCGGGCGGTCAGCGATTACGTCCCGGTCGCAATAGCCGCCCAAGGAAGGAAAGCCCCATGTCCCAGTCGCTGACCGTCGCCGTCCAGATGGACCCGATGGACCAGATCAACATCGCGGGCGATTCCAGCTTCGCGCTGATGCTGTCGGCCCAGGCCCGCGGCCACCGGCTCTTCCATTATGACGCAGGCGACCTCAACTGGTCCGATGGGCGGCTCTGGACCAGGGCGCACCCCGTCACGGTGCAGCGGGTCGCGGGCGACCATTACCGCTTCGGCGAGCCGGTGAAGCTGGACCTGGGCGAAGAGGCCGATGTCGTACTGATGCGCCAGGACCCGCCCTTCGATCTGGGCTATATCACCGCCACCCATCTTCTGGAGCGGATCGGCGAGAAGACGCTGGTCGTCAACAATCCGCGCAGCGTGCGCAACGCGCCGGAAAAGGTCTTCGTCCTCGATTATCCGCAATTCATGCCGCCGACGCTGGTCACCCGTTCGCTCGACGAAGCACGCGCATTCCTGGCACAGCATGGCGAGATCGTCGTCAAGCCGCTGCACGGCAATGGCGGCAAGGCGATCTTCAAGGTCGGGCGCGATGGCGCGAACCTGTCGGCGCTGATCGAGGTGTTCAACACCGCCTATCGCGAGCCGCATATGGTGCAGGCCTTCCTTCCGGCCGTGGCCAAGGGCGACAAGCGGATCGTCCTGATCGACGGCGAGGTCGCGGGTGCGATCAACCGCCTGCCGGGCGAGGGCGAGATCCGCTCCAACCTGGCGGTCGGCGGATCGGCGGAGAAGACCGAACTGACGGCCCGCGAACGCGAGATCTGCGACGTGCTGGGGCCCGAACTCAAGCGGCGCGGGCTGCTGTTCGTCGGGATCGACGTGATCGGCGGCGAGTGGCTGACCGAGATCAACGTCACCTCACCCACCGGCATCGTCGCGATCGAGAAATTCGACGGCACCGATGTCGCCGCGATGATCTGGAACGCGATTGAGGCCAGGGTCGCCGCCAAGGGGTGACGCCATTCCTCTCCGCCAGGAAGAGGAAGAACCGACACACGGAACCCTTGCCCCTCCCCATGCTTTCCTGCTCCGAGCAACACAGGGGATGAGCATGGGTGCAACGACGTTGGGAGCGCTGGTCGGCTCCGCGATTGATGGAATGTCCGGCGACGATGGCGTCGCCGATGGCGCGATCATCGGAGCGGTCACCGCCAATGTCCTGAAGGTCGTGCTGCCGATCGCCATCACCTATGCGGTGGGCTGGGCCGTGCTTCGCGGCGCGGGCGAGCTCAAGGATCGGGTTTTCGGAGAAGTGCAATGATCGGACGTATCATCGGCGCGCTGGTTGGGCGCGAAGTCAGCCGTCGTGACGGCAATAGCGGCCTGAAGGGCGCGGCGCTGGGCGCGCTGGCGGTGGGCGGCATGCGGCGTCTGGGCCCGCTGGGCCTGGTCCTTGGCGGCGGCTATGCGGCCAAGAAGGCTTATGACCGTCACAAGGCAAGCAAGGTGACGGGCAACCGTTACTGATCGCACCTTTGGACGGCATCGCATACCGCAGCGCGGCAAGCATGTCTTGACGCGCTGCGATTGCGTGCGTCAAAGGCGGACATGCCCAACTCCCCCGCCAACCCCGACGATCCCCACAAGCTGAAGCGCCGCGGCATGTTGTTCGTTCTGTCCTCGCCTTCGGGTGCGGGCAAATCGACGATCGCGCGCAAGCTGCTGGCGGATGATGACGGTCTCCAGATGTCGGTTTCCGCGACGACGCGCGGCGCGCGGCCGGGCGAGGTCGATGGCAAGGACTATCACTTCGTCGATCTCGAGGAATTTCGCCGCATGGTGGCGAACGACGAATTCCTGGAATGGGCGCATGTCTTCAACAATCGCTACGGCACGCCGCGCGCGCAGGTCGAGGCGATGCTGGCGGCGGGCAAGGATGTGCTGTTCGATATCGACTGGCAGGGCGCACAGCAGCTGTTCCAGATCGCGGGCGGCGATGTGGTTCGGGTGTTCATCTTCCCCCCGTCGATGGAGGAACTGCGCCAGCGGCTGGAGCGCCGCGCGACCGATTCGGTCGAGGTGATCGACGCCCGCATGGCCCGCGCCGCGAACGAGGTCAGCCACTGGGACGGTTACGACTATGTCCTGGTGAACGACGATGTGGAGCAGTGCTTCCAGGGGGTGAAGACCATCCTGCAGGCCGAACGCCTGAAGCGCTCGCGCCAGACCGGGCTGATCGGGTTCATCCGGAAACTTACGACGAGGTAACGGCGGCAAGGCGTTCGGGCTGAACGCCGACGGGTCGCGTGCGCTTGGATCGCGCGCCGCAAATCACCCCAGCGCCGTCAGGAACCGCACCACCGCATCATATTCCCGCCGCTTCGCCTCACGCGCTTCGAGGGCGAGATAGTCCTCGCCCCATTGTTCGGCCTGAAAATCCTCGTCGACATGCGCCGCGATCCAAATAGCGTCGGCATCCGCCGCCCCTTCCAGCAGCGCGAGCGCCAGGATCAGCGAGCCGGTGATCGTCACCACCGGTGACAGGGCCGCCAGACGAAACGGCTCCAACGCCGCCACCGCCTGCCCCAGCCGCGCCACCGTCGCGTCGGGCTGGGGCTGGTGCATGATCCCCGTCACCAGCGTGAAGTGCACGTCGTAACGATCACGCGCCCAATCGAGCAGCGGGTTCCACACCGCGTCCTGCCGCGCCACCAGATCGGGCGGCGAATCGGCGCGGTAATAGAGCAGATCGCTTTCGGCATAGCGCGCCAACCCCATGGCGAAGGGCTCCGGGTCGGCGGCGATCCGGTCGATCGCGGCATTGGCCAGCCCGGTCAGCGGCATGGCGCGCGGATCGACGGCCTCCCCGACCGAGCGCCATTCCTCGGCCACCGCCTCGGCCAAGGCGGGCGTCGGCAGCGCCAGCGGGGTGCGCCCCGGCGTTCGCACCGGGCGATCGTCCAGCCGCACGACACGGTCGGAATCGACGGCGACAACGTGCCAGAAGCGCTTCATTCCCCGCCACTCCGCCAGCGATGCGCCAGCCCGGCGGGCACGATCGCGATCATCGCCAGCGCCGCCACGACGATCGCCGCCCCCAGCGCCTTGTGCGGCCAGGCCACCCCGCGCGAAGCCAGCACCACGCCGAACACGGCCCCCGCCACGCCGATCAGCCGGACCAGCACGATAACGAACCAGCGCCGCCGCGCGCGTGCGACATCCTCAGTCATGGCCGCGCCAGCAGGGCTGGCAGATCCGCGACCTGCTCGGCGACGACCTGCGCGCCCGCTTTCACCAGTTCGTGCACGTCATGATACCCCCAGGCGACACCGACCGCATAGGCGCCCGCCGCCTTGCCCATCGCCATGTCGAAGCTCGTATCGCCGATCATCGCCACGTCCTGCGCCGCGACGCCCGTCTCCGCCATCGCGGCCAGCACCATCGAAGGGTCCGGCTTGGATGGGTGGCGGTCGGCGGTCTGGAGCGTGACGAAATGATCGGTCAGCCCATGTTCGGCCAGCACCCGCGCCAGCCCGCGATCGGACTTGCCCGTCGCCACGCCCATCAACCAACCCTGTTCGGCGAGATGATCGAGCAAGGCGGGAATCCCCTCGAACAGGGGTTCGGGCTGCATCGCGCCTGCGGTGCGCAGCCGGAAGAACGCGGCCTTATAGTCGGCGGCAAGCCGGTGATGCGCCTCCTCCGACTGGTCGGGCGCCAACACGCGCATCGCCTCGACCAGGCTCAGGCCGACGATCCGGCGGATCGCGGGCGCCGGGGGTGGGGTCAGGCCGGACAGGGCAAAGGCCTCGACCGCCGCGAGGCAGATATTGGCTTGGCTATCGACAAGGGTGCCGTCGCAATCGAACAGGGCAAGGCGCGGTGGCGTCATCCCCGCTCTCCTATCCGCACAGGCCGCGCGGGGGAAGCATGACGTTTCTCATGAACGACAGCTAACAAGCGCATTCAGCATCGGAACATCGCGAATCGGGCAGAAGAGGATCAACGACGACGGGACCGTCCCGCCGCCGCCGGTTTGAAGATCAAGGGAGATGAAGATGTTCAAGAAGCTCTCGCTCGCTGCCGCCGCCCTTGCTGTCGGCGCGACGGCCATGGTTCCCACCGCCGCTTCGGCGCAGCGCTATTATGACCGCTATGATCGCGGTGCCTATGGCGACGCCTATGCCGATGGTTACAATCGCGGGCCCCGCTACGACCGTGGCTATTATGACCGTCGCGGCTATGATCGCGGCTATTACAATCGTGGTCCGCAGCGGTGCAATAACGGCACCACGGGCACCATCGTCGGTGCGATCGCAGGTGGCCTGCTGGGCCGCACGATCGACACGCGGGGTGATCGTACCCTCGGCACGATCCTGGGCGGCGGCGCCGGTGCGCTGGCCGGTCATGCGATCGAAAAGTCGAATAACCCCGGCTATTGCCGCTAAGCTTCGGGCGAGAGGGGACCTCCCCTCCCCCGATCGAAACGAAACCCCGTCGGCCCTGCGGCCGGCGGGGTTCGTCATGTTGCGGGTGATGCATCCTTCACCAATGCACGACTTGGCTTTCAACCGAGTTCGTCATAACCATTATCCTTGTATAGCAAGGTATACTGCATTATAGAATTTCCCCATGGATATTGCAGGATGGCAATCGCAGTTACGCAAGGGAGCGGCCGAACTCGTGCTGCTATCCGTGCTCGCGCGGGGTGAGGCTTACGGGGTGGAAATCCTGGCCCGCATCCGCGAGGGCGGCGATCTGGTCAGCGAGGGGACGCTATACCCGTTGCTCAGCCGGCTGGAGAAATCGGGCCGCATCGCCTCTCGCTGGGAATTGCCGGTCGAGGGCGGCAATCCGCGGAAATATTATCGCCTGACCAAAGAGGGCGCCGCTCTGGCCACCGCGATGCGCGCCGCCTGGATCGAGTTTCGCACCACCATCACAACCCTAGTGGAGGATCAGCCATGACCGACTCTGCCCGCATCATCGCCGATTATGTACGCCGTCTCCGCTGGTCGTTGCAGGCGATCCCCACCGAGGATCGGGCCGGTATCGTGCGAGAGATAGAAAGCCACCTGACCGACAGCCTCGCCGCGGGATCCGACCGGCTCGACACCAGCCTGTCCGCGCTCGGATCGCCGCATGCGCTGGCGGCGCGGTTCGTTCAGGAATATCGGCTGGCGGGCGCATTGGGCGAGGATCGGTCAGCCCCCTTGCTGCGTGCGATGATGATCCGCTCGGGGCGGAGCGCGGCGGCTTTCGGATCGGTCCTGATCGCGATGCTGTTTTATCTGATCGCCCTGAGCCTCGTCGGCATGGCCGCGCTCAAGCCGCTCTTTCCGGGCCATGTCGGTCTATGGTCGCTGCCCCAGGGGCCGGCATTCGGCATTCTTGCCGATCCACCCGCCGCGCCGGAGCAGATGGGGCTGTGGATCCTGCCGATCGCGATCGCCGGGGCGCTGGCCTGCTATGTGCTGGCGACGCTGGTGTTGCGCAGCACGGGGCGGCATCTGCTGCGCCATGGTTCGGTGATGTGACGGTACCAGGCCGCTGACGAAGCGGGTCCGCCGCGTGAGGTCTAGCTCGCGGTGCCCCCTCCCCGCATTGGGGAGGGGAACCCGATATCAACGAGCGCCCCGGCCGCGCCGCTCGCCGCGCCGTTCCTTGCGATACTGCTTGGCGTGCGCCTTGGCCCGCTGCTTGAGCACGTCCTTGGGCGGCGGACCGCGATCCTCGTCCTGGGGCAGGACATCGCCACGAATCTCGTCGAAGCCGAGCTGGTTCATGCTCTCGGCGAAGTGGCTGGGCAGCTCGGCGGTCTGGTCGATGCGGCCGCCATCGGGATGATCGACACGGATCCGACGCGCATGGAGGTGCATCTTACGGCTGATCCCGCCGGTCAGGAACGCCGCCGCGCCGCCATATTTGCCGTCGCCGACGATGGGATGACCGATCGCCGCCATGTGCACGCGAAGCTGATGGGTGCGGCCGGTGAAAGGCTGCAACTCGACCCAGCAGCAGCGATTGCCCGCCCGCTCGATCACCCGGTAACGCGAGCGCGCGGCCTGGCCGTTTTCCTCATCGACATGCATCTTCTCACCGCCGGTGCCCGGCTGCTTGGCGATGGGCAGTTCGATCGTGCCGTCCTCGATCGAGGGCACGCCGACGACCAGCGCCCAATAAATCTTCTTGGCGGTGCGCCCCGAAAAAGCCTTGGCAAAGAACGCCGCCGCACGCGCATTGCGCGCAACCAGCAGCGCGCCGGACGTATCCTTGTCGAGCCGGTGGACGAGCTTGGGCCGCCCCTCCGCCTCGAACTGCAGCGCGTCGAGCAGACCGTCGACATGGGTGGTCGTCTTGGTCCCCCCCTGAGTCGCCAGACCAGGCGGCTTGTTGAGGACCAGCGCGTCACGATCCTTGTGGATCACCATCTCGCGCGCAAACGCCTCTTCATCTTCGGACAGGATGTTGCGCGGCCGCATCGTCGGCTTGCTGTTCTCGACTAGGGCGGGCTCGGCCGGGGGCACGCGCAGCACCTGGCCCGCTATGATGCGGTCGCCCGGAGTCGCGCGCGCGCCGTCGACGCGCAACTGCCCGGTGCGGGCCCATTTGGCGACGGTCGTAAAGCTGGTTTCGGGCAGGTGCCGCTTGAACCAGCGATCCAGCCGGATGCCGTCATCGTCATAGCCGACCGTGAATTGGCGGACAGAGTCCGTCATGCGAAAATCCTCGTCAACGAAAGTCCGGCCCACAAAGCGGCCAGCGAACCCAATACAGACAGCGCGACGTAAGCGAGCGCCACCGCCCCCTGCCCCCGCTCGATCAGCGTGATGGTGTCCAGCGAGAAGGCGGAGAAGGTCGTATAGCCCCCCAGCAATCCGACACCGATGAACAGCCGCCACCCCTCATGCCCACCGATCCGCGCCAGCGTGCCGGCAAGCACGCCCATGGCGAGACAGCCGAGCCAGTTGACCGCCAGCGTGCCGAACGGAAAGCCGGAGTCGAGTGCCTCGGTCAGCACACGCCCCGTCAGATACCGTCCCCCCGAGCCCAGCGCGCCGCCCAGCATCACGAGTAGAAGCGGTGACATAATCCTGTCCCCCTAGCGCAACCCGGCGTTCCGCGCAAAGGAACAAGCATGGCGGCGGCTTGGCCTATCCGGCCTTGACCACCAGATCGACATCGCTCCCGCCTCCGGCGCGCGCGGTGGCATAGATCATATAGGCTGCGCCCCCCCGCGTCCCGCCCAATACATGCTGCGCGCCGTCCATCTTGTGCTCGGCGGAATAGCCCGCCGCGGCGGCGCGGGTGTAGTAATAATCGATGACCTTGGCGGCGGGTGCCGATGTCCGGATGCTGACGATGCGCAGCGCGCAACCGCCTGCGTCATTGCCGGCCGCCTCCGCCACCTGGCTCGCCGGATAGACGGCCAGTGCGGCGGGCAACCGCCCCGCCCAGGCCGCCGAATAGCGCAGACCCGACAGGCAGGCCGCGTTGCCCGGCTGCTGTCCGGCCTTCGCCGCCAGCGTGAATGCCCCGGCGGAGGCCCGGCATTCAGGGCAATCCCGCGCGGCAAGCGGCGCGGATTTCAGCGTCTTCGGATCGACCGGATCGGCCGGCAACGGCAGGGACGGCACCATGTCGCTGGCGGCCTGGTTGGGGGGACGCACCGCATTGGCGTTGG
This sequence comes from Sphingomonas sp. LC-1, assembly GCF_025371035.1. GTDB lineage: Bacteria > Pseudomonadota > Alphaproteobacteria > Sphingomonadales > Sphingomonadaceae > Sphingomonas > Sphingomonas sanguinis_E. The sequence goes on from NZ_JANZXB010000004.1 coordinate 193,824, forward strand.
AGCTTTGGGTCAAGCCGGGATCGACCATGATCTGTCCGGCCAAGGCCTCGCGCAGCTGCGGATCGCGCGTCGGACTGCCGTCGTTCATTGCGGTCAGTTCCTTGTCGAGCGCATTGAGTTGCGCATCATCGTCCTGTCCGCCCGCGCAGGCGGCCAGCATGAGGCACGCCAGGGGAAGGAGATTTCGTCGCGACATGAACATCATGCGGCATTCCTAGCATGAGGAAGCCTCATGATCCTTAACGACATGCTCCTCCCCCTCGGCGATCGTCCCGGTGCGGGATCGTCGGCAGGCCGCTTGTGCATCGGCAGGGGCAGGGCCATGTTCCGCCTATGCTGAACCTGTTCTCGATCCTCATCGGCTTTGTCGCGCTTCTGCTCGGCATCGTGCCGTTCCTGCCCTTCTTCGCCTGGGGCTATTGGTTCGTCATCCCGATCGCGATCGTCGGCGCGGCGGTAGGTGCGCTGTCGTCGCGCAACAGCGGGCGGAATCTCAACCTGATCCTCATTCTGATCTTCGGCTTGCGCCTGATGCTGGGCGGCGGCCTGATCTGAACGACGAACGGCCCGGCGAGTCTCCCAGCCGGGCCGTCCCAATCCTCCGGCCTACCGGATCAGCGGCAGCGGACCTGACCGCGGTCGATCTGCTGCCCCAGCAGCGCACCGCCGCCCGCGCCGATCACCGTGCCCAGCAGGCGCGAACCGCCGCCCGCGATGATGTTGCCCAGCGTGCCGCCGGCCAGGCCACCGATCACCAGACCGGTGGTGCCGTCGTTGCGGCGGCAATAATAACGCCCGTTCATGCCGCGATAGATGCGGTCGTTCCGCCCCAGCGAGCGGGTCTGGTAATAGCGGCCATCGCGATAATAGCGCTCGGGATAATAACCGCGCTGACCCGGCTCGAACCGGTTATAGTCGTAATTGCGCCAGCGGACGTTTCGCATGTCCCGGCGATAGTCCTTGCGGGCGTCGCGAACGTCTTCGCGATATTCCCGGCGCGCCTCGCGAACATCACGGCGCGAATCGGCATCGCGAACGTCACGGCGATAGTCGCGACGGGCATCGCGGATATCCTCGCGATATTCCTGACGCGCCTCCCAACCATTGCGCTGCGCCGCGGCGGGCATGGCGGCAAAGGCGGTGGCGGCGATCGTGGCCGACAACAGAGCGATACGCATTACTCTACTCCCGATTGTGATGATGGCTGAACGATCGTCTTGGCCGCGCTGTTGCGTGAACCGAAAACTACTTCCCGTTCACCGACGGGACAGAATAAGTCATTGCCATTCAAACGAAAAAGGCGCCACCCGAAGGTGACGCCTATTGGGTATAGCCCCGGCGGACCGGGCCGCCCGTGCCTTAGCGGCAGCGACGGTTGCTCGTGCTGCGCTCCACCTCGCGGCCCGCCAGCGCACCGACGGCAGCACCGCCCAGCGTGCCCAGCGTACGGTCGCCGCGCGTATCGATCGTGCGGCCCAGCAGCGCACCCGCGACACCGCCGACCACCAGACCGGTCGTGCCGTCGGGCTTGCGGCAACGGACACGGCCGCGATCGTCGCGCCATTCGCGATACTTGTAGCGGCGCTGCGCATCGGCGGCGGTGACGGGAACCAGCAGCGAGGGGACGACCATCGCGGTGCATCCCAAAGCGAGCATTAATTTCCGCATGACATTGTTCCTTTCGAAATGATCTGATGCCGTAACGTCCATATTCTACTGTCCGTTGCATGAACGCGAGATAACGCCACGTTCATCTGCGGGACGGCCTTTCCGGCGCGGGCCCGGCGCTCTAGGGTCGATGGTGATGTTGCCCGAACCGACCGCCATGCTGCCCGCCGCGATGCCGTGGCTCGACCTTGCCGGGCTGGCGGTGTTCGCCGTCTCGGGCGCGTTGGTCGCGGCCAAGCATCGCCAGACGATGGTGACGCTCGTGTTCTTCGCGCTCATCACCGGGGTCGGCGGCGGGACGGTGCGCGACTTGCTGATCGATGCGCCGGTGTTCTGGGTGCATGATGCGCGCGTGCCGGCGGTTTGCCTGGCCGCCGCCGTCGCGGTCTGGGCGACGCCCGAGCGCTGGTGGCGCGGCAGTGCGCTCGACTGGTTCGACGCGGTGGGGCTGGCCGCCTATGCCGTGTATGGCGCAGCCAAGGCCAGCGGCTATGGCATCCCGCCTATCGCCGCCGCGATGCTCGGCGTTGTGTCGGCCTGTGTCGGCGGCATCATCCGCGACGTGATCGCGGGCGAGCCGTCGATCCTGATGCGGCCCGAACTCTACGTCACCGCCGCCGCCCTCGCCTCGACCAGCTATGTCATCCTGACGCAACTGGGCGTACCCATGGCGGGACCGATCGCCGCGTTGGCGGGGTTCGTGCTGCGCGGGGCGGCGATTCGCTACAGGCTCGCTCTGCCCGCCTATCCGGCTGAGGAGTCGACGGATCGGGGATGATCCCTTGGGCTTCGACTCACCGACCCAGCATCAACTCCGGCCGCACCACCCGGTCGAAAGTCGCTTCATCGACCAGTCCCAGTTCCAGCCCGGCTTCCTTCAGCGTCTGTCCCCTGTGATGCGCGTGCTTGGCGATCTTGGCGGCATTGTCATAGCCGATCTCCGGGGCCAGCGCGGTCACCAGCATCAGCGAACGGTCGAGCAGTTCGGTGATCCGGTCGCGATTGACGGTCATGCCCTCAACGGTGCGCTCGGCAAAACTTTCCATGCCGACCGACAGCAAATGGATCGAACGCAGCACATTCGCACCGATCAGCGGCTTGAACACATTGAGTTCGAGATGACCCTGTAGCCCGCCGACCGTGACGGCGGCATTGTTGCCGATCACCTGCGCCGCGACCATGGTTAGCATCTCGTTCTGGGTCGGGTTGACCTTGCCCGGCATGATCGAGCTGCCCGGTTCGTTGGCCGGAAGCTCAAGCTCGCCCAGCCCCGAGCGCGGGCCCGAACCCAGCAGGCGGATGTCATTGGCAATCTTGGTCAGCGCCACGGCGAGGACATTCAAGGTGCCGTGCAGGTCGACCAGCCCGTCATTGCTCGCCAGCGCTTCGAACTTGTTGGGCGCGGTGACGAAGTCGAGCCCGGTCGCCTCGGCGATCTCGGCGGCGATCGCCTCGGCAAAGCCATGGGGGGCGTTCAGCCCCGTGCCGACCGCCGTACCGCCCTGCGCCAGCGGCAGGATATTGCGGTGGAGCGTCCCCTCGATCCGATCGCGGGCATTGGCGAGTTGCTGCACATAGCCGGAGAATTCCTGGCCCAGCGTCAGCGGGGTCGCGTCCTGCAAATGGGTGCGGCCAATCTTGACGATCGAGTCCCATTCCTTCGCCTTGGCATCCAGCGCAGCGTGCAGCCGGTCGAGCGCGGGATAAAGCTGCCGCGTCACCGCCAGCGCCGCCGCCACATGAAGCGCGGTCGGGAAGGTGTCGTTGGACGACTGGCCGCGATTCACATCGTCATTGGGATGCACGGGTGATTTGCCGCCGCGCGTGCCGGTCAGGATTTCATTGGCGCGGCCCGCAATCACCTCATTGGCGTTCATGTTGGACTGCGTGCCCGAGCCGGTCTGCCAGATGACCAAAGGGAACTGGTCGTCATGCCGTCCGTCGATGACCTCCTGCGCCGCCGATTCGATGGCATCGGCCTTTTCCGCCGTCAGCCCGTGCCCGCGATTGATTCGCGCGGCGGCCTTTTTGACGATGGCGAGCGCATGGACGATGCCGATCGGCATCTGCTCGCGCACGCCAAAGGGGAAGTTCTCGAGGCTCCGCTCGGTCTGCGCGCCCCAATAGGCGTGGGCGGGAACTTCGATCGGGCCGATCGAATCGGTTTCGGTGCGGGTAGCGGTGGGGGTCTGGGTCATGGACTAGGGACTCACCGGATAGGGAATGGGTTCCCGGTGAATATCAAGCCCTCTCCCCTCCGGGGAGAGGGTTGGGTGAGGGGTTGGGGCTGGCGAGACGGCGGAGTGCAGGCCCGGCTCCAGCCCCTCACCCCCGGCCCTCTCCCCGAGGGGGAGAGGGAGAAGGGTCTTGCCCTCCTCCGCTTCCGTTTTACTTCTTCCGCTTGAAGTCCACCGCAACGACGTTGCTGCCGTCCTCGACCGGCTTGGCGACCGGCTCGTCATTCTCGGCCGAATCATGCGGATCGGGATCGCCCTGGGGGTCGTCGGCGACATGGAAGCCCAGCTCGAACTGCACTTCCGGGTCATGGAAGCGGGTGATCGCCGAATAGGGAATCACCAGCTTCGACGGCACCTGGTTGAAGCTGAGGCCGACCGAGAAGCGATTCTCGTCTACCGTCAGGTCCCAGAAGCGATTCTGCAGGACGATGGTCATTTCGTCCGGGAATCGCTCGACCAGCCGCTGCGGGATGTCGACGCCCGGCGCCTGGGTCTTGAAAGTGATGTAGAAATGGTGGGTGCCGGGCAGATGCCCCGTCTCCGCCACCGGGCCGAGTACACGCCCCACCACGGCGCGCAGGGCCTCCTGCACGATGTCGTCATAGGGGATGAGGCTGTCGGGCAATCCTTCGGTCATATCCCTTGGACTAGCGGCCTTTGATCGCGGGTCAAGATTGCATGGGACGGATAGGTGTTTATGGGAAGGCCATGCGCACCGCCACCGTCCACCGCGCCACCGCGGAAACCGTCATCGACGTCACCGTCAATCTCGACGGCACCGGCGTCTATCAGAACGCCACCGGCATCGGGTTTCTCGACCATATGCTCGACCAGCTGTCGCGGCACTCGCTGATCGACCTGTCGGTCAAGGTCGAGGGCGACCTGCATATCGACGGGCATCACACGACCGAGGATAGCGCGCTGGCGATCGGCCAGGCCCTTGCCAAGGCGCTGGGCGACAAGCGCGGCATCTATCGGTACGGCGAGGCGCTGTCGCCGATGGACGAGGTGCTGACCCGCACCGCGCTCGACATTTCGGGCCGCCCCTGGCTGGTGTGGAAGGTGCCGTTCACCAACCCGATGCTGGGCACGCTCCAGACCGAGATGATCGAGCACTGGTTCCACAGCTTCGCACAGGAGGCGGGCATCACGCTCCACGTCGAGCTGCTGCACGGCCACAACAACCACCATATCGCCGAGAGTGTCTTCAAGGGCCTGGCCCGTGCGCTGCGGATGGCGGTCGAGATCGACCCGCGCAAGGCCGACGCCATCCCCTCGACCAAGGGCATGTTGTGACGCTGGCGCTGATCGACATCGAGTCGGGCAATCTCCACTCGGTCGACAATGCCCTGCGCGCGGCGGGGGCGAGCGATGTCGTCATCACCGCCGACCCGGATGTGATCGCCAAGGCTGACCGGATCGTGTTGCCGGGCGTCGGCGCGTTCGGGGCGTGCGCGGCGAATCTGCGCGCCGTCGACGGGCTGGAAGAGGCGCTGCGCGAGGCCGCCCTCAACCGTGCCCGCCCGTTCCTGGGCATTTGCGTGGGCATGCAGCTGCTCGCCGACACGGGCGAGGAGATGGGTGAGCATCGCGGCCTGGGCTGGATTCCCGGCCGGGTCGCGCGACTCACCCCCTCCGACCCGGCGGCGAAGGTTCCGCATATGGGCTGGAACGATGTCCGCCCATTGCGCGACCACCCGCTGATCGTGCCGGGCGAGGCCTATTTCCTCCACAGTTTTGCCTTTACCGGCGAGCATGTGCTGGCGACCACCGACCACGCAGGTCCCGTCACCGCCGCGATCGGTCGCGACACGGTGGTCGGCGCGCAATTCCACCCCGAGAAGAGCCAGCGTTATGGCCTCTCCTTCCTCACCCGTTTCCTGGAGTGGCATCCGTGAGCCTGATCGTCTTCCCCGCCATCGACCTGAAGGGCGGCCAAGTGGTGCGTCTGGCCGAGGGCGATATGGACCGCGCGACCGTCTATGGCGACGATCCCACCCATCAGGCGATGCTGTTCGCCGAGGCGGGCGCGCAGCATCTGCACGTCGTCGATCTCGACGGCGCCTTTGCGGGCGAGTCGGTCAATGGCGAGGCGGTGCAGGCCATCGTCAAAGCCTTTCCCGGTCATGTCCAGCTGGGCGGCGGCATCCGTAATCCTCAGAATGTCGAGCGCTGGTTCGACCTGGGCGTCTCGCGCGTGGTGATCGGCACCGCAGCGCTGGAGAATCCCGACTTCGTGCGCGACATGGCCAGGGCCTACCCGGGCGGCATCGTCGTCGCGGTCGATGCCAAGGACGGCATGGTCGCCACGCGCGGCTGGGCGGACGTGTCGGACGTGTCGGTCGAGGATCTGGCGCGGCGGTTCGAGGATGCGGGCGTCGCGTCGCTGCTGTTTACCGATGTGGGCCGCGACGGGCTGCTCAAGGGCTGCAACGTGCCCGCGACCGTCGACCTGGCCCGCGCGGTGCGCATCCCGGTGATCGCCAGCGGCGGCGTGGCGGGGATAGGCGACATCCATATGCTGGCGCTCCATCATCAGGACGGGGTCGAGGGCGTCATCACCGGCCGCGCGCTCTATGACGGGCGGCTCGACCTGGCGGCGGCGTTGTCCGTGGCGGCGGCCGCATGACCGTCCGGGCGCGCGTCATCCCCTGCCTCGACGTCGCCAATGGGCGCGTGGTCAAGGGCGTCAACTTCGTCGACCTGATCGATGCGGGCGATCCCGTCGAGCAGGCACGCGCCTATGACGCGGCGGGCGCGGACGAGCTGTGCTTCCTCGACATCACCGCCAGCCATGAGGCGCGCGGGACCATCCTGGACGTGGTGCGGCGGACGGCGGCGGTGTGCTTCATGCCGTTGACCGTCGGCGGCGGGGTGCGCACGGCGGAGGATGCGCGCGCGCTGCTGCTGGCAGGCGCAGACAAGGTGGCCGTCAATTCCGCCGCGGTCAGCCGCCCGGAAGTCGTCTCCGACATCGCCGAGCGATTCGGCAGCCAGTGCTGCGTCGCCAGCGTCGATGCGCGGCGGACGGCGGATGGCTGGGAGGTGTTCACCCATGGCGGGCGGCGCGCGACCGGCATCGATGCGGTGGAGCACGCGCTGCGGCTGGCGGAACTGGGCGCAGGCGAGTTGCTGGTCACCTCGATGGACCGGGACGGGACGCGAGGTGGCTACGACCTCGACCTGATCCGCACCATCGCCGACCGGACCAGCGTGCCGGTCGTGGCGTCGGGCGGCGTCGGCGGGCTGGACGATCTGGTCGCGGGCGTGCGCGACGGCCATGCCTCGGCAGTGCTGGCGGCGTCGATCTTCCACTTCGGCGATGCCTCGATCGCGGATGCCCACCGGGCGCTGGCGGCGGCGGGGGTGCCGGTTCGGGCGCATTGAGGTTCGCGCGACGACGCGGAGGGTTTGGTTTCCGGGCGGTCGGCTTGGCGCCCCTTCGACCGATCCCATCTCCCGTTCGTGCTGAGCGAAGTCGAAGCGCACGCCCTGCCCTTTACCGCGTAGGATTCCCGTGGCCTTCGACTTCGCTCAGGCTGAACGGAGGTGGGGTTGTGGCGCCATCGCTTTCGATCGGGAGACCTTCCAGCATTCGAACCGCGGGCCAGCGCCCGCCCCAAATCGAAATCCTCCGCGCCTCCGCGCGAACCGAAAAACCTTCGCGGCTTCGCGTGGAAATCTCCCCCCGATGACCGCCGCCGAGCAGGCTGCTAAACATCCCCCATGCCACTCGTCATCATGACCTCGGCCAATGGCCATAGCGGCGTCGTCCGCCCGCGCAGCCATCCCGAGTTGTCGGACATCGCGCTGTTCGTCTTCGCGATCGGCGCGATCTGGTTTTTGCGGCGTGCGCTGCGTCGCCGGAACCGCAAGGATTGACGCCGCCCGCCGCCTGCGCCACCCACCGCCCATGGACATGCTCGACCGCCTCGAAGCCACGATCCGCGCGCGCCGGGACGATGGCGACGCCGCCACCTCCTATGCCGCCAGCCTGTTCGCCAAGGGCCGCCCGAAGATCGCGCAGAAACTCGGGGAAGAAGCGGTGGAAACCGTCATCGCCGCCATGGCACAGCCCGACAAGCTCGTGTCCGAAGCCGCCGACCTGATGTTCCACCTGATCGTTCTGCTGACCGAGGCAGGCCATTCGCTGGACGATGTCCGTGCCGAGCTGGCGCGCCGGGAAGGCGTGTCGGGGCATGACGAAAAGGCCGCCCGCCTTCCTTGATGGGCCTCGCTGATCCCACGGAGAGTTTCGATGCCGATCGACGCCACCCTTCCCTATGACGACCAGAATATCTTTGCGAAGATCCTGCGCGACGAGATCCCGTCGCGCCGGGTCTATGAAGACGAATGGGCGGTTGCCTTTCACGACATCGCGCCGCACGCCCCGACCCATATCCTGGTGATCCCACGCGGCCCCTATGTGTCGTGGGACGATTTTTCGGACCGTGCGAGCGAGGCGGAGATTGCAGGCTTTGTCCGCGCAGTGGGCCATGTCGCGCGCGAAGCGGGCGCGGTCGAACCCGGCTATCGCCTGCTCGCCAATATCGGCATCGATGCGGGGCAGGAAGTGGCGCACCTGCATGTGCATATCCTGGCGGGCAGGCCGTTGGGCCCGATGCTCGCGCGCTGATCGCCGGGCCGGGTTCCGGCGGAAGGCTTCTCCCTTCGGCGCATTCCACGCGTCTTTGGGATTGCACGTAATAAAATTGCAGCTAACCTTCCTAATCATTCACCGAACGCCGGGCGTGCCCCATGTCGGGGGCGCCCTTCCCTTGGGGGGATTGGACATTCATGATTTTCGGGCGCGTTAAGCCTCTGGACGCCATATTGGCGACCGCTGAGAAGAAGGGGCTGCAACGATCGCTAGGCGCGTTCCAGCTTACCATGCTGGGTATCGGCGCCGTTATCGGCACGGGCATCTTCGTTCTCACCTCCGAAGCCGCGCAAAAGGCGGGGCCGGGGATGATGCTGTCGTTCGTGCTGGCGGGTTTCGTCTGCGCGGTGGCGGCGCTCTGCTATTCCGAGCTGGCCTCGATGGTCCCGGTCGCGGGGTCGGCCTATACCTATACCTATGCGGTCATGGGCGAATTGCTCGCCTGGATGGTCGGTTGGGCGTTGATCCTCGAATACGCGGTCGGCGCGTCGGCCGTCGCGGTCGGCTGGTCGGGCTATGTCGTCGGGCAGCTGCGCAATCTGCTGGGCATCGACATACCGATGGAGTGGGTCAACGGCCCCTCCTCGGGCGGTTATATCAACCTCCCCGCCGTCATCATCTCGCTGCTGGTCACCTGGCTGCTCGTCATCGGCACGACCGAGAGCGCGCGCGTCAACGCGATCCTCGTCGCGATCAAGGTCGCCGCGCTGACCCTGTTCATCGCATTGTCGGTGCCGGTCATGAACGGTGCGCATTTCGAACCCTTCATGCCCACGGGTCTGACCGGCGTGGCGGGGGCGGCCGCGTCGATCTTCTTCGCCTATGTCGGCTTCGACGCGGTGTCGACCGCCGCCGAGGAAACCAAGAATCCGCAGCGCAACGTCCCGATCGGCCTGATCGCGTCGCTGCTGTTCTGTACCGTCTTCTATCTGCTGGTCTCCGCCGGCGCGATCGGCTCGCCTTTGGGTGCGCAGCCGGTGCGCGATGCGGCGGGCACGGTGCTGTCGCCGGGCACGTCCGAACTGGCCGCGCAGTGCAAGGCGATCGTCGCGAGCGGCGTGGCCGAGCCGCTGTCCTGCTCGCGCGAGGCGCTGGCGCATGTCCTGCGTACCATCGGGTGGGAAAAGATCGGCAACCTGATCGGTCTCGCCGCCACGCTGGCGCTGCCCTCGGTCGTTCTCATGATGATGTTCGGCCAGACCCGCGTGTTCTTCACCATGGCGCGCGACGGCCTGCTGCCCGAAAAGCTGGCCTCGGTGCATCCGCGCTATCGCACGCCGCACGTCGTGACGATCGTGACGGGCATCGCCGCGACCCTGGCTTCGGCCTTCCTGCCGGTCGGCAAGCTGGCGGACTATTCCAACTCGGGCACGCTGTTCGCCTTCTTCATGGTGGCGCTGTCGGTGATGGTGCTGCGCAAGACCGATCCGACCCGCAAGCGGCCGTTCCGCACGCCCGCCGTGTTCATCGTCGCGCCCGCCGCGATGATCGGTTGCGCGTATCTGTACTTCTCGCTGCCGCTGGTCGCCATCCTGGTCCTGCCGGGTTGGGGCGCGGTGGGTCTGGCGATCTACTTCCTCTACAGCCGCAAGCGCAGCCATGTCGGGCGCGGCATCGTAGATGTGGTCGAGGATCCGGCGATGCAGCCGGAAATCGCCCGGCCGATCAATCGCTGATCGGCTGACGCGAGACACGAAAAAGGCCCGGAGGAGCGATCCTCCGGGCCTTTTCATTTGGCCTTTGCCATCGAGCCTTACAGGCTGGCGGCCAGTGCCTTCAGGTCGACCTGCGGACGCGCGCCGAAATGGCTGATGATCTCGGCGGCACAGGCCGCACCCAGCGTCAGCGAAGCCTTCAGGTCCTGACCATGCGTCTGACCATAGAGGAAGCCCGAGGCGAAAAGATCGCCCGCGCCGGTCGTGTCGACCACCTTGTCGACCGGATGGGCGGGCACCGTCACCCGCTCATCCCCACGCACCGCCAGTGCGCCCTTCTCGGCGAGCGTGACGACCAGCGTCCCGACCTTGTCCTTCAGCGCGGCGATCGCCGCCTCGACATCCGCCGTCTCGGTCAGCGCGACGATTTCGGTTTCGTTGGCGAAGATCACGTCGATCAGGCCACCGTCGATCAGCGCATGGAAATCGGCGCGGTGACGGTCGATCACGAATTCGGCCGAGGCGGTGAAGGCGATCTTGCGCCCCGCCTCACGCGCCACATCGATCGCGGCGCGCATCGCGGCACGCGGCTCTTCGGGATCCCAAAGATAGCCTTCGATATAGAGATAGGCGGCATCGGCGATCAGCGTGCGGTCGAGCGCATCGGCGGGCAGATAATGCGACGCACCCAGGAAGGTGTTCATCGTCCGCTGCCCGTCGGGGCTGACGAAGATCATGCAGCGGCCCGTCGTCGGCTGCCCGGCGCGTTCCGGCGTGTCGTAGCGGACGCCCGCCGCGCGGATGTCGTGCGCGAAGACCTCGCCCAGCTGGTCGTCGGCGACCTGGCCGATGAACGCGGTCTTGCCGCCGAGCGCCGCGATCCCCGCCAGCGTGTTCGCCGCCGAACCGCCCGAAATCTCACGACCCGGACCCATTTTGGCATAAAGCGCATCGGCCTCTTCGGGCGAGAAGACGAGCTGCATCGCACCCTTGGTCATGCCGTTCTCGGCAATGAAATCATCCTCGGCCGAAGCGAGAATGTCGACGATGGCATTGCCGATCGCCACCACGTCATAAGTGGGGTTGGTCAAAAAACGGACTCCGGGAAATCAGATGGATGCCGCCGCCCTAGTCAGCGGGCCATGGCGACGCAAGAGAGGCCCCACCCCCTTCTACCGCATTGACTTGCAGGGCTGCGTCACGCCATCCCCGGTCCATGATCCGTGCCTTTTTCCTGTCGCTGGCCCAGTTGGGCGATCCGGCGGTCCGCCGGGTGCTGATCCGGTCGCTGGCGGTCACCTTCGCGCTGTTCGCGGCGGCGGGCGTGGCGCTGTGGTGGGGCGTCCGCGCGGCCCTGACCGGATGGCTGGGCGCGCAGGCCGGCGGCTGGTCGGCGGCGCTCACCCTGGTGATCGAAATGCTGGCGCTCTGGCTCGCCTTTCGCGCGGTCGCAATCGGGGTGGTCGGTATCTTCGCCGACGACATCGTCGCGGCGGTGGAGGCCAGGCATTACCCACAGGCGCTGGCCGGCGCACGGCCCATGCCGCTGACGCGGGGCGTGGCGATGGGGCTGGGATCGGCGCTTCGCGTGATCGCGATCAACCTGTTGCTCCTGCCGGTCTACATCGTCCTGCTGGCGACCGGCGTGGGTACCGCTGTGGCCTTTCTGCTCGTCAATGCCTGGCTGCTGTCGCGCGACCTGGGGGACATGGTCGCGGCGCGGCACATGGACGGCCCCGCCATGCGTCGCTGGCGCAAGGCGACCGGACCCGCCCGCTTCCTGTTGGGGCTTGCCGCCGCCGCCCTGTTCGTGGTTCCGGGACTGAACCTGCTGGCCCCCGTCCTCGGGGCGAGCATGGCGACCCATTTCTTCCATATGAGACGACAGGCATGACCCGCCATTTCGCGTTGCCGCTGCTGAGCCTGATCCTGTTGGCGGGCTGTACCGTCTCCCAAAACGCGGCACCGGTCCGTGGCGGCGGCATGGCCCCGGTCGCGGTGCCCTATACCAGTGTCGGGCTCGAGCGTGTGATCGGGCAGGACGCCGCCGGGCTGGTCAAGCTGTTCGGCAATGCCGATGCCGATGTCCGCGAGGGCGCCGCACGCAAATTGCAGTTTCAGGGGAGCTTCTGCGTCCTCGACGCCTATCTCTATCCGAAGGACGGGGCCGAGCCGCGGGTCACCTATCTGGACGCGCGCGAGCCCGATGGCAGTTCGATCGACCGTGCCAGCTGCGTCGCGGCGCTGACCCGGCGCGACGGCGGGCGCTGATACGGCCCCGGCATCGCCATTTACCCTGCTGCGCGGCAACCATGTCGCCATTTATTACAACTGATATAGTTAACGAAAATTCGTCATTTGAAATTGTTCCAAGCAATTGCGGAAATTTGATGCACTGCGGGAACAAATTTACAGATCGACGCGTATGCGCTATCGGGACGTAGAACACCACCGCGTCTTGGCGGTAGTTCGCCATGGGAGATTACGTATGATGAAGTTCCTGTCTGCTGTTGCCGCCACCGCTCTGGTCGCTGCTCCGGTCGCTGCTGCTCCGACGAACCCGGCTGCCAGCCTGTCGGTTTCGAAGTCGGTCCGCGCGTCGGCTCCGACCGCCAAGAGCAACAAGCTGGCCGGCGGCGGCATCCTGGCCGCGATCATTGCCGCTGGCGTCGTTGCCATCGGTGTCGTCGCGATCGTCAAGGACGACGACGCGGACAGCAACTGATTTTCGCGGGCGGGGGAAACTCCGCCCCGATGATTGCCACATGACGAACCATGTGGGGGAAGGGAGCCGATTTCGGCTCCCTTTTCTTTTGCATGGCGTCCTATCAGGCGCCCCATTCCGGACCGTCGGGATCGGGATAGAAGCCGTCGTCCGACGCCGAGGCTTCCGGCTCTGGCCGCTTGCGCTCAGGCGGCAGGACGGGTGCGCCACCGCCGAAGCGGATGCGAATATAGGCGACCGAGCCCTTCAGCCCCTGATAGATCGCCGCCACCTCTTCGCCGCGCCGCATTCGCGCACCGACAAGGGGGGCGCGCTCGGCCGACAGATATCCCAATTGCACGTCGCGCTGGCTGAAGACCGCCACCGCATGGGGATCGTGCCGATTGCGCGGTTCGGGCCGCAGGGTCACCGGCTCGCCGATCGCGGAGGCCATCGCCTCGAAACGCCGATTGCTTCGTGCCTTGTCCTCATTGGGAAAGTCGATCCCGACCACCGCCAGCGTCATTTCATCCATGCATCCTAGCTGGTGAGCCCATGCCCGTCCGTCCAGAGCCCTAACATTTCGGCGCGATCCGGCTATGGTACAATCATCCTGTCCCATTCGGAGTGCCCATGTCCGTTGCCGCCCTGGCGATGCTGCTCGCCGCCCAATCCCCCGCCAACGCCCCCGTCGTCGCGCCCATACTCGCCAGCGCCGATGCGCGCGATGTGCACAGCTTCGCCCGGCCGCTGGAGGCGCGGGTCACCCATGTCTCGCTCAATCTCTATGCCGATTTCGACACGCATGTGATGCGCGGCATCGCGACCCTGTCGGTCGATGCCAAGCCGGATGCCAGGCAATTGGTGGTCGATGACAACGGCCTGCGGATCGTCGCCGTCACCGATGCACAGAACCGCCCCCTACCCTACACCATCGGCCAGGGGGATGCGGTGCATGGTGCGCCGCTGACCATTACGCTGAACGGCCAGCGGACGGTGCGGATCGCCTATGCCTCCGCGCCGGGGGCCAAGGCGCTGCAATGGCTTTCCCCCGAGCAGACGGCCGGCAAGAAGCATCCCTATCTGTTCAGCCAGGGCGAGGCGATCCTCAACCGCAGCTGGATTCCCACGCAGGATTCGCCCGGCATCCGCCAGACCTGGGACGCCACCGTCAACGCGCCGTGCGACCTGACCGTGGTGATGAGTGGCGAACGCGTCGCCAAGTCGCCCTGCGAGAATGGCCGCCACACCGCCAGCTATCGCATGGACAAGCCGGTCGCCCCCTATCTGATCGCATTGGCGATCGGGGACCTGCAGTTCCGCCCGCTGAGCCGCAACACCGGCATCTGGACCGAGCCCGCGATGCTCGACAAATCGGCATGGGAATTCGCCGGGCTCGACAAATTCGTGACCGCTGCCGAGGGGCTGTACGGCCCCTATCGCTGGGGTCGGTACGACGTCCTGGTCCTGCCGCCCAGCTTTCCGTTCGGCGGGATGGAAAACCCGATGCTGACCTTTGCCACGCCGACCGTGCTGGCGGGCGACCGCAGCCTGGTCAGCCTGATCGCGCACGAACTGGCGCATAGCTGGTCGGGCAATCTGGTCACCAACGCGACCTGGGACGATTTCTGGCTGAACGAAGGCTTCACCAGCTATTTCGAGAACCGGATCATGGAGTCGATGTATGGCAAGCGCCGTGCCGACATGGAAGCCGACCTGGCATGGACCGACATGCAGAATGCGGTGAAGGAAGCGGGTGGGGCCCAGTCCGCCGACACCAAGCTGCATCTCGACCTAGATGCGAAACGCGATCCCGACGACGGCATGACCCAGATCGCCTATGACAAGGGTGCGACCTTCCTACGTACGATCGAGTCCGTCGTCGGTCGGGCACGCTGGGATGCGTATCTGCGCCGCTATTTCGACCGCCATGCCTTCCAGCCGCAGACGAGCGCAGGTTTCCTCGCCGACCTGAAGGCGAATTTGCTCAAGCCCGGCGAGGCAGACAAGATCGGCGTCGACCAATGGGTCTATCAGCCGGGCATTCCCGCCAACGCCGTCCACATCCGCTCCGACGCCTTCCCCGCGATCGATGCGGCGGCCAAGGCGTTCGCGGCGGGCGGCCCGGTGTCGGCCGTCCCTGGCAAGGTCACGACGCAGGAATATGTCCGCTTCCTCGACCAACTGCCGCGTCAGCTTTCCGCCGAACGGCTGGCCGCGCTCGACGGGCGGTTTCACTGGAACGACACGGGCAATAGCGAAATCCGTTTCGCCTGGCTTCGCCTCGCGCTCGCCAATCGCTATCCGCCGGCCGAAGCGTCGGCCGAGCAGTTCCTGACCTCGCAGGGGCGCCGAAAATTCGTCGCGCCCTTGTTCCAGCAGCTTCAGGGGCAAGACGAGTGGGGCAAGGCGCTGGCCAAGCGAATCTATGAGAAAGCGCGTCCCGGTTATCATTCGGTAACCCAGGTCACGGTTGATCGTCTGCTGGGTCGATAGAACGAGCCTAATCGGCGGCGAAACGAGGAACCAAATGATCGTTTCGCCGCCCCGTTTTCAGGTCACCGCCGCCGTAACACCGTTCACCGGATATGGTTCCGGCAGTGCTTTTCAACGCGTTTAGCCCCGGTTAATCGACACTCACACCGACATTCCGACCGGGGGGTCCAGTGAAGTTCAAGGCATTTGCAGTGCGATTCGCGCTGATGGCATCGTGCGGCCTGATGATGGCCACCCCTGCTGCCGCGCAGTTCTGGCAGTGTGCACCCTATGCCCGCGAAATCTCGGGCATTGATCTTCACGGCAACGCCAACACCTGGTGGGGTCAGGCCGAAGGCCGCTACCAGCGCGGCCACACGCCGCAAGAGGGTTCGGTCCTCGCCTTCGACGCCACCCGCCGCATGCGCGTCGGCCATGTCGCGATGGTCAGCAAGGTCGTCAGCGACCGCGAAGTCCTGCTCACCCATGCCAACTGGTCGCGCCGCGGTGGTATCGAACGCGACGTCCGCGCGGTCGATGTCTCGCCCAACAACGACTGGTCGATGGTCAAGGTGTGGTACGGCCCCAATGGCGATCTCGGCACCTCGGCCTATCCTACCAAGGGCTTCATCTATTCGGGCCACAAGAGCAACGTTGCCGAACTGCCCGCCACCCAGATCGCCTCGCGCAGCGATGGTCGCGTCGCCGGCATCCTGACCTTCGCGGCGCCGATTCAGTAATTCTCGAATTTTGTCCGGCTCGACGTAAGCGGCCGTGGTGGAACACCCCGCCTCTCCCGCGCGCAGCCCAACTACCAAGACCCCGTTCCGCCTGAACGTCGTCGAAGGCCAAGGAGAACCCTCACCAGCGTGAGGGATCAGCCATCACCCCGCCCGGAACGTCATCGCCACGCCGTTCATGCAATAGCGCTTGCCCGTCGGCTTGGGCCCGTCATCGAAGACATGGCCGAGATGCCCGCCACAGCGGCTGCAATGGACCTCGACCCGCTCCATCATCAGCGACCGATCGCTCCGCGTCGCCACCGCCCGCGGCAGCGGTGCCCAGAAGCTCGGCCAGCCGGTACCGCTTTCGAACTTGGTCTTGGACGAGAATAGCGGCTGCGCGCATCCCTTGCATGCGAATACGCCGTTGCGATGCTCACCGTTGAGCGGGCTGGAATAAGGGCGCTCGGTGCCTTCCTGGCGTAAGACATTATAGGCCGCCGGGCCCAGCTTCTGCCGCCACGCCGCATCGCTCATCGCGACGGGAAAGCGCTCCGCCGCCGTCGCCTCGCGCCCGCAGGCGGACAGCCCCACGCCCAATGCGCCCAGCCCGACAAGCGACAGAAAAGCGCGGCGATCAGAAGACGATGCGATCATGGATCCAAGATAGGAATGCCGTGCGCAGGGGGAAAGGATGGACGCAAAATGATCCGACCGGGTCGCGCCCTTCCCCCCTAGCGGCGGCGCCCTCCCCAAGACGAGTCACGGGGAGGATCAGGGATCACGCCCCCTTGCGCCGCCAGAAGGGCCGCGTGCTGCCTGACTGCAGGACGCCCCGCCGGAACAGCCGTGCGCCCATCGTGACGAAGATCGCCACCCACAGCGCCTGCCACGCCAGCGCCACCGCATGCGGCCAGAGCGAGTCGCTGGCCGCCGCCATCCCCGCCATGGCGAAGGGCGAGGATAGCGGAAACACCTCGGCGATCACCGCCAGCCAGCTATCCGGCTTGGACAGGCCGCTCAGCGTCAAGGTGAACATGCCCACCTGGACGATGGTGATGGGCAGCGACAGCATCTGGATTTCCCGCATGGTCGAGGCCTGCGCCCCGATCGTCAGGAACACCGACCCCAGCAGCAGATAGGCCATGGTGAAATAGGTGACGAACAGGAGCGTGAACATCGGCAGGCCCACCGCCGGGGATAGTTCGCCCACCATGCCGCTGAACGCCGGGGGCAGGACGCTGGTAACCTGCCCCAGCACCGTGCCCCAAAAACCGATGAACAACACCGCCACCCCGAACATGCCCAGCAGCTTGCCCAGGAACACCGCCTCCAGAGGAACGGCAGCGGCCAGCACCTCGATCACCTTGTTCGACCGTTCCTCGGCCATGGTGCCGACGACCTGTCCCGCCAGGAACAGGGTCAGGAAGAAGACGCCGAACACGGCGAGGAACGCCGTCTGGTTCTGGCCGCCCAGTGTCGCCCGCTGACGGGTGAAGGCGATCTTGGTCGGTTCGACCTTGGGCAGGTTGCCGCCGAGCCGCTCGGCCGAGAGCGCGCCGCTCGCCAGCACCGCCAGATAATCCGCCGCCCGCGCGCCACGCGCGCCATAGAGGATCGTCGGCCGGTCGAGCGGGCCGTAAAGCACCGCCGTCGCGTCAAACTCCTGGGCCTCGAACGCCTTGCGCGCCTGCGCGGCGGGATCGCCCGAGGGGCTGAGCGTCGCCAGCGCCGGCGGCTCCTCGTCGCGGCGGAAGATGGTGCGCGACCGGCGATCCGCCTCGACAAAGGCGCCCGCCACCGCGTCGGGGATGATCGCAACGATGCGGACGCGGTCGGCACCGTGATCCGCCGCCTGCGCCGCGCCCATCGCGCCGATGGTGCTGAACGCCACCATGATCAGCGGGGCGAAGAGGAACAGCAGGAAAATAGGGGTGAAGACGGTCGCGATGAAGTCACGACGCGCGATCGTCATGGTCTGGCGGATCAGTCGACGCGTCGGGCTCATGCCGCCTTCTCCTCTCCCGGCTCGCCGACGATGCGGACAAAGGCCTCATGCAGGCTGGGGCGTTCGATCGACAGGTTCATGATGCCCGCCCCCGCCGCGAGCAGCCCCCCCAGGATCGGCTCGATCCCCTCTTCGGGCAGGATGAAGCGCCAATCCCCTCCCTCCCGCACCGCGTCGCCGGGCAACAGGGCGGGCGAAACCCGCTCAGGGTCGCGGGGGCGGTAGCGGACATGCGAGCGCAGCGTGCCGCGCGCATCGTCCACCGTCCCTTCGAAACGGCGCTGTCCCCCTGCGATAATGGCGAGGCGATCGCACAACCGCTCGGCATGGGCCATGACATGGGTGGAGAACAGGATGGTCGCCCCCCGATCCCGCTCGCCCAGGATCAGCGCCTCCAACCGTTCCTGATTGACCGGATCGAGCCCCGAAAAAGGCTCGTCCAGCACCAGCAGCCTGGGCCGGTGGACGACCGAGCCCAGCAACTGGACCAACTGCGCCATACCCTTGGACAGCTTGCGGATCTTGGTGTCGGCGGCATGGCCCAGCCCGGCCTGGTCGAGCAGTTCGACCGCCCGCGTCCGCCCGGTCGCCCAGTCGAGCCCGCGTAGCGCCCCCATGAAGGCGATCGCCTCGCGTGCCTTCATCGCGGGATAAAGCCCGCGCTCTTCGGGCAGATAGCCGACCAGATCGCTGGCCTCGCGGGGGTGACGATGGCCCAGTAGCGTGCGCTGGCCCTCATCGGGTTCGATGATACCGAGCAGCATTCGCAGCGTCGTCGTCTTGCCCGCACCATTGGGACCCAGAACGCCGTAAACCGCACCGGTTGGAACCGCGATGTCGACGCCATCGACCACACGCCTGTCGCCAAATCGCTTGGCGAGGCCCGAGGCGGTGACCGCCCACTGATTATCCACGCAACTGTTCCTCCCAGAGTGGCTGTGGTAGCGGGCTGATGTGGCGCAAGACAAGCTCGAAACCCGGATCAAGGCGAAGGCGGCCGAACTGGGCTTTGCCGCGATCGGTATCACCCATGCCGATGCCGCGCCAAGAACGGTCGAGCGGCTTCACCAATGGCTGGCCGAGGGGCGCCACGGGTCGATGATCTGGATGGCCGACCGCGCGCACCAGCGGCAAAGCCCCGCCAGCCTGTGGCCGGACGTGAAGAGCATCATCTCGCTGGGGGTCAGCTATGCCCCGGCCCAGGATCCGATGCGGCTGGCCGATCACGGACGGATCGGGCGCATCTCGGTCTATGCGCAAGGGGCCGATTATCACGACGTGGTGAAACGCCAGTTGAAGGCGCTGGGCCGTTGGCTGGCGCAGGAGGCCGGGTGCGACCTGAAGGTCTTCGTCGACACCGCGCCAGTGATGGAAAAGCCGCTGGCCGAAGCCGCCGGGCTCGGCTGGCAGGGCAAGCACACCAATCTGGTCAGCCGCGAGCATGGAAGCTGGCTGTTCCTGGGCGCGATCTATACGACGCTGGCGCTGGAGCCCGACGCGGTGGCGCGCGACACGTGCGGGCGATGCGACGCGTGCCAGCGGGCCTGCCCGACCGATGCGTTTCCGGCACCCTATCAACTCGATGCGCGGCGGTGCATATCCTACCTCACCATCGAACATGCCGGGCCGATCCCGGAGGAATTCCGGGCCGCGATCGGCAACCGCATTTATGGCTGCGACGATTGTCTGGCGGTGTGTCCGTGGAATAAGTTCGCCGCGGCGGCGCAGGCCAATATGGCGTTCCACCCGCGCGCCGAACTGACCGCGCCGGAACTTGGGGACTTGCTGTCGCTGGACGATGCCGCGTTCCGGCAGGTGTTTTCCGGTTCTCCGATCAAGCGGATCGGCCGCAACCGGATGGTCCGCAATGCAGCGATCGCAGCGGGGAATAGCGGGGCGATGGAACTGGCGCCGGTGCTGCAGAGGTTGCGGGACGATCCCGATCCCGTCGTGGCGGAAGCGGCGAGCTGGGCCTTGCGACGGATCCAGGGGCACACCGGCTGACCCCGTCATTCCTGGGCGAGTTGGCCCCTTATCCACCGAAGGCCCCAGCCTTCGCTGGGGCCACGGCTCGGGAACCGCTTAATCCACCCAATCGAGCCCGATGTCCCGGTAGACGCCGCGATCCTCGTCCCAGCCGGGCTTGACCTTCACGTGTAGATAGAGATGCACCTTGTGCCCCAGCATGCGCGCCAGTTCCTCGCGCGCCTTGGCGCCGATCTCCTTGATCCGCACCCCGTTCTTGCCCAGCACGATGGCGCGCTGGGTGGGGCGTTCGACCAGGATCTGCTGGTGGATCTCGACCGATCCGTCCTCGCGTTCCTTATACGCCTCGGTCTCGACCGCGCTGGCATAGGGGAGTTCGGCGTGAAGTTGCAGATAGAGCTGCTCGCGCGTCACCTCGGCCGCCAGCGCGCGTTCGGTCGCGTCGGACACCTGATCCTCGGGATAGTGCCATGGTCCCTCGGGCATCAGCCGGGCGAAATGCGCCTTGAGTTCGGGCAGGCCATCGCCGGTCTGTGCGGAGACGAACCAGATTTCATCGAACTTCACGACCTCGTTCAGCTTTTCAGCATGGCCCAGCAGCCGCGCCTTGTCGGCGATGTCGACCTTGTTGAGGATTAGATGCTTGGGCTCGGGCCGATGGGCGATCGCCTGGGCGATGGCGGTGACCTTCGGCCCTACTCCGCCCTTGCCGTCGACCACCAGCGCCAGGATGTCCGCACCCTCCGCGCCTTCCCAGGCGGCGGCGACCATCGCGCGGTCAAGCCGGCGCTTGGGCTCGAAGATGCCGGGGGTGTCGACCAGCAGGATCTGCGCCTCCCCCTCGATCGCGACGCCCAGCAGCTTGGCGCGGGTCGTCTGCGCCTTGGGGCTGACGATGGCGACCTTCTGGCCGACCAGCGCGTTGACGAGAGTGGATTTGCCGGCATTGGGCGCGCCGACGACGGCGACAAGGCCGCAACGTTGTTCAATCATCCCCCAGCGGTACAGGCGAAGCGCCCTGTCCGGCAAGGGAAAGCCCGCATGGAAGGAATGTAATACCCCCATCACGCGGCGGCCACGGTGCCGGCCCTAGGTTCGACGGCGGTATCAAGCAGGAGAGTTGGTATGAAGTCCCTGATCACCGCCCTGTCCGCCGCTGCGCTGCTCACCGTCGCGGGGCCGGCTTCGGCCAAGGGTTGCCTGAAGGGGGCCGCAGTCGGCGCGGTCGGCGGCCATTTCGTCGGCAAGGGCCATGCCGTGCTGGGCGCGGCGGCGGGCTGCGCGATCGGCCATCACCGTGCGAAGGTCCAGGCCAGGAAGGAAGCGGCGGCGGCCAGGACGCGCTGATCGAAGGAGCGACCGGCCTGAACGGCAAGACTTCCCTTGGCCTTCGACCTCGCTCAGGCTGGGCGAAGTCGAAGGCCATGGCCAAGCCCCCGCCTGGCTACCCCTTCAACTTCGCCAGAAGGGCCTTCGCGGCCGCCGTCTCGGCCTCCTGTTTATTGGCCCCCGTCGCGCTTGCCTCGCCCGACCGGTTGATCCGCACCGTCACGGTGAAGCGCGGCGCGTGATGCGGGCCCGATCGGTCGGTGACCACATATTCGGGCGCCTTGCGGTTGTGCGCGGCAGCCCATTCCTGAAGCGCCGATTTGGGATGCTGCGGCGCTTTTCCCTGCGAATGCACCCGGTCGCCCCAGGCCTTGCGTACGAAGGCGCGCGCCGCTTCCAGTCCCGCCTCGCGATACCAGGCGCCGATCAGCGCCTCCATCACATCGCCCAGCACATTGTCGCTGTCCGACGCGCCATCGTCGCGCGCTTGCTTGCCCAGCCGGAGATGATCGCGCACCCCCAGATCGCGCGCGACATCGGCACAGACCGCCCCCGTCACCAGGGTGTTCAGTCGCCGCGAAAGCTGCCCCTCCGGCTCTTCGGGGAACTGCTCCCACAGCCATTCGGCCATGACGAGGCCCAGCACCCGGTCGCCCAGAAATTCCAGCCGCTCGTAATTCTCCGCCGCCTGGCTGCCATGGGTCAGCGCGCGCCGAAAGGGGGCGGTATCGGCGGGTGCGCGGCCGAATATCCCGGCCAGCCAATCCTCAACCGCGCTCAAAATCCTTCTCCGATCCGGTTCCACCGTGCCGCCGTCACCCAGGTCCACGGCTTGATCCATTCCGCCGATCCGTCGGTCGAGAAGAAGGTCACCGCCGCGCGCCCCTCCAGCCGGTTCATCGGGATATAGCCCATGCCCATGGGGGGAGCGAAGCGGCTATCTGCTGAGTCGTCCCGGTTGTCGCCCATCAGGAACACGTTGCCGGCGGGCACGGTATAGACGACCGTATCATCGCGATCGGGGAAATCGCCCTGGTCGAGCACGTCATAGCTCTTGCCGTTGGGAAGCGTCTCGCGGAACCGCGCATAGCGGCACACCGGCTTTCCCTGCACAGTGTCGAGATGTGCCGGGCCGCATTGGTCCGGCCCGAAATTGGGGGTCAGCGGCAGGACGAAGTCGGCCACGCGCTGCTTGGGAACCGGGCGACCGTTCAGGATGACCTGGCCGTTCGTCACCTGGATCGTATCGCCGGGCAGGCCGATCACCCGCTTGATGACGTCATGATCGTCGGGCCCCGGCGAGCGGAACACCACCACATCGCCCCGCGCCGGATCGCGGCCCAGAATACGACCGGGCAACAGCGGCACGCCAAAGGGCAGCGACCAGCGCGAATAGCCGTAATTCCACTTGGTGACGAACAGATAGTCGCCGATCAATAGACGCGGCAGCATCGATTCCGATGGAATGACGAACGACGTCACGATGAAGCTGCGCAGGATGAAGACGAACAACGCCAGCTTCAGGAAGAAGCGCAGCGTTTCCTTCGTCTCCGATTTCCGGGATGTGTCGGCCATGTCTGGCGGGTTCGCGCAACGGGCCCGCGTCGTCAAGCCGCTTCCCCCTTTCCACCTTCTGGACAGCGCGATAGGGGAACCGCCCCTCCCCTCATCGGTACATTCCTTCACGCATGACCGATTTCATCCTCAACCTGATCGCCTGGGGCGGCTATTTCGGCATCTTCCTGTTGATGGCGCTGGAAAATATCGTGCCGCCCATCCCGTCTGAGGTCATCATGGGCCTGGGCGGCATGGCGGTGGCGCGCGGCCAGATGGAGATGATCCCGCTGATCCTCTGGGGTACGGCGGGGACGACGGCGGGCAATTATGCCTGGTATGCCGTTGGCCGCTATATCGGTTACGAGCGATTCCGCCCGTTGATCGACCGGCATGGCCGGTGGCTGACCATGGAATGGCGCGATGTCGAGCGGCTGCACCTGTTCTTCGTGCGGCATGGCGGATGGGTGGTATTCGTCTTCCGCTTCATGCCCGCCTTTCGCACGATGATCTCGCTGCCCGCGGGGATCACGCGGATGCCGCTGGGCAGGTTCCTGCTCTGGACCTTTGCGGGCAGCACGATCTGGAATGCCATCCTCGCCTATGCGGGGCTGTGGCTGGGCGCGAATTTCGAGGCGATCAATCGCTATGTCGGCCCGGCGGCCATTGCGATGACGGTGGCGATCGTCATCGGCTATCTCTGGCGGGTCGTGACCTGGAAGCCTTCCGGCCGGCCCTGACGGTCAAGCCCGTGGATGGGCGGTCCGGTAAACGTCCAGCAGATGCGCGGCATCGACCGCCGTGTAGATCTGGGTTGAACTTAGGCTGGCATGACCGAGCAGTTCCTGAAGCTGCCGCAGATCGGCCCCGCGCCCCAGCAGATGCGTCGCGAAACTGTGCCGCAACGCGTGCGGCGTGGTACGCGCCCCCAATCCGAGCCGATCACGCGCCGCCTGGACCGATCGGCGGATGATGGCGGGAGACAGCGGACCGCCCTTTGCCCCACGAAACAGGGGCTCCTCCGGTTCGAGCCCGAAGGGCACCTGCGCCGCATAACGATCGATCGCATCACGCAATTCGGGCAGCAGCGGCACGATCCGCGTCTTGCCGCGCTTTCCGGTCACGCGGATCGTCTCGCCCAGCGGCAGGATCGCGGCGGGCAACGCCATGGCCTCCCCGATACGCAGCCCCGCGCCATAGAGCAGCAGCAGCACCGCCCAGTCGCGGGCGGCGATCCATGGCTCGGCGGCGTTGTCCGCCACGTCCTGGCTCAGGGCCATGATGTCGGCGGGTGCCTGCGGGCGGGGAATGCTCCGCTTGCGCCGTGGACCTTTCAGCGCGGGTGGCTCGACACCCGCCCAGTGAAGATAGGTCCGCACCGCCGACAATTCCCGCGCGGTCGAGGCGGCGGTCAACCCCTCCCCCCGGCGCGCAGCGAGATAGGCGCGCATATCGGCGGCGGTGATCGCGGCCAGCGCCTTCGTATCGACCGCCTGCCCCCAATGCGCACTCAGAAAGGCCATGAATCGCTGCGCCGTCGTGACATAAGCGCGCACCGTATGGTCGGACCGTCGCAGGTCCACGGTCAGATGGCGAAAATAATCGGCGATGGAGGCGGTCATGTCCCCGGTTCGATGACAGGCAAGGGCCGGGCGTCAACACCGAATCGATAAGGATTTCGGTGAAGCGGCCGTCATATAGTGCATGATCGCGTCCATTTCCCCCACCGCCCCGATCCGATTCGCTGCCCCGTCGAACATGCAGGGTAGCACGCCGACCGGCTCGATTTTCGACAAGCCGAGGACCCCGACGACCATCGCCATTTCGCGCGACGCGGTGAAGGCGTTGGAGCAGGGCTATGTCGCGCCCGTCCAGGACCCGCTGACCTATGACACTCAGGTCAAGGCCCTGCTCGCCGCGCGGCAGGACGTGGTCGCACGCGGCGGGGGCATCGACCTTGGCGATACCGGCAACCCGCTGATCACCAATCCCTATACCTCCCCCTATGCCGCAGATGTCGCGCCGCTTTACGGAATGCTGAAGGACGGATCGGACGCCGCCCATACGCTGACCGCCGCGCTGACCAGCATCCTTCCGCAGGCGGGCCAGCGCAGCGACACCACTTATGCCGCCGAATTCGCCCTGAAGCATATGAAGATGACTGCGATCGCCGACCGTCTGATCGCCCCCGAGCATAAGGAGGAAGCCACCGCGATTCTCGGCCGGGTATTCGACATGCTGGCCGACGCCACCCCGATTCGGGCGGACCTTGCCGCATCCACCCTCTCTATCGCTCGCAGCGGCGAGGATGCGGACAAACGCGCCTCGCAGATTGTCGCGCTGGTGAACAACGCACTGGACGCCGGTCCTCAGAATCCGCTGACCGACCGGCAACGCTCCGAACTGACCGAGATGACGGCATCGTGGCAGGACTTCCAAAAGCTGCTGCCGCGTGACGCCGGCGCTGACGTCACGGCATAAACCCGTATAACGAAAAAAAGGGGCCGCTCCCGATCGGAAGCGGCCCCTTTGCCATCGCGTTACGCTAGGTCAGCGATCGAGGATCGCGTCGATTTCCGCCCCTACGGCGTCCATCGCGGCCATGCCGTCGACCCGCGTCACGATGCCACGCGCTTCGTAGATCGGCAGGATCGGCGCGGTCTTGGCGCGATATTCGGCCATGCGGGTGCGCACCGTCTCGGCATTGTCGTCGGGACGCCGCTTGAACTCGGTCGAGCCGCAGACATCGCAGACGCCCTCGACCTCGGTCGGCTTGAAGCTGTCATGATAGCCAGCCCCGCATGACGCGCAGGTGAAACGGCCGGTGATCCGCTCGACCAGCGCATCCTCGTCGACGGCCAGTTCGATCACATGATCCAGCGTCTTGCCTCGTTCCGCCAGCAGCACGTCCAGCGCCTCGGCCTGCGCTCCGGTCCGGGGATAGCCGTCGAAGATCGCGCCGCTTTCCGCCTCGGCGCCATCCAGTCGCTCGCCGATCAACGCTGAGACGATCGCGTCCGACACCAGCTCGCCCGCATCCATCACCGCCTTGGCCTGAAGCCCGACGGGGGTGCCCGCCTTGACCGCCGCGCGCAGCATGTCGCCGGTCGACAATTGCACCATGCCGCGATTGGCCACCAGCCGCTGTGCCTGGGTCCCCTTGCCCGCGCCCGGCGGACCCAGCAGGATGATGTTCACGCCCACGTCACTCTCCCCTGTTTTCCCTGCATCCCACCGGCGCCGATCAGCGCAGGCGGCCGCCCTTCAGCTTCGCCTTCTTGATCAGATCGCCATATTGATGCGCGAGCAAGTGGCTTTGAATCTGCGTCACCGTGTCCATCGTCACGTTGACCACGATGAGCAGGCTGGTGCCGCCCAGATAGAAGGGAATCTGGAGCGCCGAAACGAGATACTCCGGCAGCAGACAGATGATGGTCAGATAGGCCGCGCCGATCACCGTGATGCGGGTCAGCACATAATCGAGATAGGTCTCGGTGTTCTTGCCCGGACGAATGCCGGGAATGAAGCCGCCATAGCGCTTCAGATTGTCCGCCGTCTCCTCGGGGTTGAAGACGACCGCGGTGTAGAAGAACGAGAAGAAGATGATGCCCGCACCGTAAAGCAGCATATAGACCGGCGAACCGTGCTGTAGATACTGGTTGAGGCTGATGATAAAGTCGCCCCAGCGGCTCTCGCCCGCGACGCGCTGGCCCGCGAACTGCGAGATGGTCAGCGGCATCAGCAGCAGCGACGAAGCGAAGATCGGAGGGATCACGCCCGCGGTGTTGATCTTCAGCGGCAGGTGGCTGCGATCGGCCTGCATGCCCCGCTGGGTCGCGCGCTTCGGGTACTGGATCAGGATGCGGCGCTGGGCGCGCTCCATGAAGCAGATGAACAGGATGAGGACGACGACCGCGACGATGATGCCGATCAGGCGGACCGGATCGATGCTGCCGGTACGGCCGCCTTCGAGCAGGTTGACCAACGTCGTCGGCAGATGCGCGACGATGCCCGCCATGATGATCAGCGACACGCCGTTGCCGATACCGCGGCTGGTGATCTGCTCACCCAGCCACATCAGGAACATGGTACCGCCGATCAGCGAGATGACCGCCGCGATGCGGAACGTCATGCCCGGCTCGATCACCGCCTGGATGCCCTGGCTGGCGCCCAGCGTCTCGAGGCCGACGGCGATGAAATAGCCCTGGATCGCGGTCAGCAGCACCGTGCCGTAGCGGGTATACTGGTTCAGCTTCTTGCGGCCGCTCTCGCCTTCCTTCTTGATGGCGGCAAGCTGCGGGCTCAGCGAGGTCGCGAGCTGCACGACGATCGACGCCGTGATGTACGGCATCACGCCCAGCGCGATCAGCGACATACGGCTGAGCGAACCGCCCGAGAAGGTGTTGAAGAAATCGAGCACGCCGCCCGTGGTCTTCTGGCTCAGCAGGCCCAGCGCGGTCGGGTCGACGCCCGGCAGCGGGACATAGCTGAGCAGGCGGAAGACGATCAGCGCGCCGATCGTGAACCACAGCCGCTTCTTGAGGTCGGTGGCCTTGGCGAATTTCGCCAGGCTGATGCTTTGCGCCATCTGGTCGGCTGCGGATGCCATAGCTGTTGCGTTATCCTGGAAACGAAAAACGGCGGGATGCGTTTTGAACCGCCCCGCCGCTCATATAGGCGCGAAGACGCGCTTGTCTAACCCGGATGAAAAATCCGCCGCTGTCGGTGTGGCTTTTCAACCAGCCGACAGCGACGGACCTATCCGATTCAGGCCTTGGCGGCGAGCTTCGCGGCGCGGGTCTGACCCTTCTTCGCAGCGGCCTTCTCGGCGGCCGGCACGATGTGCGGCACGTCGACCGAACCACCGGCCTTTTCGACGGCTTCACGTGCCGAGGCCGACACGCCCTGCACAACGAACGACAGCTTGGCGGTCAGTTCGCCCTTGCCGAGCAGACGGACGCCGTCCTTGCCGCCACGGGCCAGGCCAGCGGCCTTCAGCGCGGCGTGATCGATCGTGCCGTCGGTGGCCAGCTTGCCCGAGTCGACCGCCTTCTGGATCGCGCCCAGGTTCACCTCGGCATAATCCTTGGCGAAGATGTTGTTGAAGCCGCGCTTCGGCAGACGCATGTGGAGCGGCATCTGACCGCCCTCGAAGCCCGCGATGGACACGCCCTCACGGCTCTTCTGGCCCTTGACGCCGCGACCGCCGGTCTTGCCCTTGCCCGAACCGATACCGCGACCGACGCGGATCTTGGACTTGCGGGCACCCTGGTTGTCGTAAAGTTCGTTCAGCTTCATGATATGCACTCGCTTTCGCTTGCTACGCGCGTGATGGAAAGCGTGGCCCGTAGTGCGTCAGGCGGTGTTTGTCACCCCCGAATCCGCAGGGGCACGCCCCGGCGATCGCGCATGGCGCCCCAACCATCGGCTCGACCAGCGTATCAGCGGAACCTCGACGATCCGATGCACCATTACCCCGGTCACGACCGATCCCAGTACCAATAGCCCGCCCTGCACCACCGCGATTGGCGGCAGACGCCGCACCAGGGGATCGAGCAGGGGTAACACTGCGGTATGCGCCAGATAGATGGAATAGGACGCGTCACCCACGAGAAGCGGCAGCGTCCACCGGTGAAAGCCGATCACCGGTTCCAACTGGACCAGCCCCAGGATGATGAGAGTCGCGGGGATGCCCCAATAGACGGCGCGCCATGGCGTATAATGAAGGTCGGCCGGGCCCATGCCGATCGCGATCACCGCAACCCCGATCGTCAGCATCGACAGCCAGGCTGGCCAGCGCCGCCCCTCGACCAAGCGCCGCGCGATCCACAAGCCCGCGACGAATTCCAAGCACAACGGACTCAAGAGGCTCGACAAGGGAAGGTCGGCCACCGAAATCCGGCTATGAACAAGGCCCCCGATCGACACCGTGACGACCATGTAGAGCGTCAACCCGATCGCGAACCGCCGGGCCGGTAGAAGGCCGAGCATCACGGCGGCGACCAGATAAAAATACATCTCGAAATTCAGCGTCCATCCCGCCCCGATCAGGGGATAGACGCTGCGCAACGGCAGGAAGAGATAGGAGCCGAGGATATAGAGGGGATCGTTCGCCATTCCCGTCGGGTCGTGGCCCGTTGCGAGAATGAGACCCAGTTTGGCCGTCAGGAACAGCCAGTATAACGGCACGATCCGCGCAAGGCGCCGCGCCAGAAACGCCAGCCAAGGTCGTCCCTGTGCCGTCCAATAAATGACGAACCCGCTGATGACGAAGAAGATATCGACGCCGACACCGCCACGGTCGAGAATCCCGCCGAGGTGCCGGGCACTGAGCGTCAGCGAACTGTGGAACAGCACGACCAATAGAGCGGCGACGCCCCGCGCCACCTGCATGCCGTAGAAGATGCCGGGATGAGCCGCCCCTGCCCCGGCCCGTTGACCTTCTGTCACTGTCGATCCCTCGCCGTTCCAAGTCATGCAGGGCGGCCAGCGGGACGTCAACGATCCGACCACGACATGAAAAAGGCGCGCTTCCCATTCCGGGAAACGCGCCTCTTTCGGCTCAGCCAGATGGGAAGGGCTTAGCCCTCGACCACCTGAACCATGTGCTGCACCTTGCGGATCATGCCGCGGACTTCAGGGCTGTCCTGAAGCTCGGAGACCTTGTGCATCTTGTTGAGGCCCAGGCCGACCAGGGTCGCGCGCTGGTCCTTGGTGCGGCGGATCGGCGAACCGGTCTGCTTGATCTTGATGGTAGCCATGGTCGCTTACTCCACGACGGCCGCGGCTTCCGCCTCGGCAGTCTGCTGGGTGGCACCGTGACCGCGACCCAGCAGGTCGGCGATCTTCTTGCCACGACGCTGCGCCACCGCCTTCGGCGAAGTCTGGTCGCCCAGCGCTTCGAAGGTGGCACGGATCATGTTGTACGGGTTCGACGTACCGACCGACTTCGTCACCACGTCGGCAACGCCGAGCGATTCGAAGATGGCGCGCATCGGACCACCGGCGATGATGCCGGTACCCTGCGGGGCCGAACGCACCGTCACGCGGCCCGCACCGAAATGGCCGTTGCCATCATGATGCAGCGTGCGACCGTCCTTCAACGGAACGCGGACCATCGCCTTCTTGGCGGCAGCCGTCGCCTTCGAGATGGCTTCCGGCACTTCGCGCGCCTTGCCATGACCGAAGCCCGCACGTCCCTTGCCGTCGCCGACCACGACGAGCGCGGCAAAGCCGAAGCGCTTACCGCCCTTCACGGTCTTCGAGACGCGGTTGATGTGGACGAGCTTTTCGATCAGCTCTTCGCCCTGCTCCTCGGCGCCACCGCGACGGTCGTCGCGACGACCACGGTTGCCGTCACGGCCGCCACGGCCGCGATCGCCGCCCGGACCACGGCCACGGCCGCCCCGGGGACCGCGA
Source organism: Sphingomonas sp. LC-1 (assembly GCF_025371035.1). Lineage (GTDB taxonomy): Bacteria > Pseudomonadota > Alphaproteobacteria > Sphingomonadales > Sphingomonadaceae > Sphingomonas > Sphingomonas sanguinis_E. The sequence goes on from NZ_JANZXB010000004.1 coordinate 224,241, forward strand.
CCCTGGGTCGCGTCCTGCGCGGCGCCTTCGGCACCGGCAACGGCCACGTTGTTCTCGTCAGCCATATTAGAACTCCAATCCCGCTTCGCGTGCCGCCTCGGCCAGCGCCTTGACGCGGCCGTGGAACAGGAAGCCGCCACGGTCGAAAACGACCTGCGTGACGCCGGCGGCCTTGGCCTTCTCGGCCACGCGCTTGCCGACTTCGCTCGCCGCTGCAACGTTCGCGCCCGACTGGCCGCGTGCGTCCTTTTCCAGCGTCGAAGCCGAAGCCACGGTACGACCCGCCTCGTCGTCGATCACCTGGGCATAGATATGCTTGCCCGAGCGATGCACCGACAGGCGCGGACGGGTGCCCGCACGCGCACGCAGCGCGGTACGGTTGCGCCGACGGCGCTTCTCGAAAAGAGAGAGACCCTTGGTCATTACTTCTTCTTCCCTTCCTTGCGGAAGATGAACTCGCCGTCGTACTTGATGCCCTTGCCCTTATACGGCTCGGGCTTGCGCCAGCGGCGGATCTCGGCGGCCAGCTGGCCGACCTTCTGCTTGTCCGCACCGCTGATCTCGACGGTGGTGGCGTCCGGCGTCTTCACCTCGAGGCCTTCCGGCACATCGATGTTGACGTCGTGGCTGTAGCCGAGCTGCAGCTTCAGGGTCTTGCCCTGCGCGGCGGCGCGGTAGCCGACGCCGGTGATGACCAGCTTCTTCGAGAAGCCAGCGGTCACGCCGGTGACGAGGTTCTGCACCATGGTGCGCTGCATGCCCCAGAACGCGCGAGCGCGCTTCGTGGCGTTGGCAGGCTGCACCGCAATGGCGTCCGCCTGGACGTCATAGCTGATCTCGTCGGCCAGCGGCATGGAGAGGGTGCCCTTGGGCCCCTTCACGCTCAGCACCTTGTCGGCGATGGTCGCGGTGACGCCGGCCGGAACCGGGACCGCCTTCTTACCGATGCGGCTCATCAGAACACCTCCGCCAGGACTTCGCCACCGACATTCTGCTCACGCGCTTCGGCGTCCGACAGAACGCCACGCGGCGTCGACACGATGGTGATGCCCAGGCCGTTGCGAACGCGCGGAAGCTCCTGCGCGCCCGAATAGATACGGCGGCCGGGCTTCGACACGCGCGCGACATGCTTGATCGCGGGCTGGCCTTCGAAATACTTCAGCTCGATGCGGATGCCGGCCGCGGGGCCCATCTGCTCTTCGCTGTAGCCACGGATATAGCCCTCGCGCTGGAGCACGTCGAGCACGCGGGCGCGCAGCTTCGACGCAGGCGTCAGGACGGAGTCCTTGCGCGCGCGCTGGCCGTTGCGGATGCGGGTGAGCAAGTCACCCAGGGGATCGGTCACTGCCATCTCAAATGGTCCTTACCAGCTCGACTTGGTGACGCCGGGGATCTGGCCCTTGTTGGCCAGTTCACGCAGCATGACGCGAGCGAGACGGAACTTGCGGTAATACGCACGCGGACGACCGGTGATCTCGCAGCGATTGCGGATACGGGTCGGGTTGCCGTTACGGGGGATCTCGGCCATCTTCAGGCGCGCGATCAGACGCTCGGTCTCATCGAGGCTCTGGTCGTTCGCGATCGCCTTGAGCTTCGCGTACTTGCCCGCATACTTCTTGACGAGAGCGCGACGCTTCTCGTTCTTATTGATTGAACTCAGTTTCGCCATGGACTTAAGCTCTTTCTGTAAGGACCCCCTCCCCGGCGTGGAGAGGGGGCAGTCCGGTTACGCTGCCTTCTTCTCGTCGGCAGCGTCTTCCTTGGGGAACGGGAAGCCGAACAGACGGAGCAGCTCGCGCGCTTCGTCGTCGGTCTTCGCCGAGGTGGTCACGATCACATCCATGCCGCGCACCTTGTCGATGCGGTCATAGTTGATTTCGGGGAAGATGATCTGTTCCTTGATGCCGCAGGCATAGTTGCCGCGACCGTCGAAGGACTTCGGATTCAGGCCGCGGAAGTCGCGAACGCGCGGCAGCGCGATCGTGATGAAGCGGTCCAGGAATTCGTACATGCGCTCGCGACGCAGCGTGACCTTCACACCGATCGGCATGCCTTCACGCAGCTTGAACTGCGCGATCGACTTCTTCGCCTTGGTGATGACGGGCTTCTGACCCGCGATCAGCTCCATCTCGGAAGCGGCCTGGTCGACGCGCTTCTTGTCCTGCGTCGCTTCGCCCACGCCCATGTTGAGCACGATCTTTTCGATCCGGGGGATCTCGTTGACGTTCTTGTAACCGAACTTGTCGGTCATCGCCTTGACGATGCTATCATCATAGATAGCCTTCATGCGGGGCTTGTAATCAGCCATCGATCTTCTCCCCGGTCTTGACGGCGACACGGACCTTCTTGCCATCCTGCGTCTCGAAACGGACGCGGGTCGGCTTGCCATCGGCGGTCACGTGCGCGACCTTCGAGATGTGCAGCGGCGCAGCGGTGCGCTCCAGGCCACCCTGCGGGTTCGCCTGGGTGGGCTTGCGGTGACGGGTGGCGATGTTGACGCCGTCCACGACGACCTTGCCGTCCTTCGGCATCGCCAGCGACACGGTGCCGGTCTTGCCCTTGTCCTTGCCGGACAGGACGATGACGCGATCGCCCTTCTTGATCTTGGCGGCGGCCATTACAGCACCTCCGGAGCCAGCGAGATGATCTTCATGTGCTTCTTACCGCGAAGCTCACGCACGACCGGGCCAAAGATACGGGTGCCGATCGGCTCCTCGTTCTTGTTGACCAGAACGGCGGCGTTACCGTCGAAACGGATCACCGAACCGTCGGCGCGACGGATGTCCTTGGCGGTACGCACGATCACCGCGCGGTGAACGTCGCCCTTCTTCACGCGGCCACGCGGCTGCGCTTCCTTGACGCTGACGACGATGATGTCGCCGACCGATGCGGTACGGCGCTTCGAGCCGCCCAGCACCTTGATGCACTGCACCCGCTTCGCGCCGCTGTTGTCCGCGACGTCGAGATTGGACTGCATCTGGATCATGGATCCGCTTCCTTCTCTCTTCTGGGGGTGGATACCGACCCAACCCCGCCTTAAAAAACGACCCCCGGCGCGGGCTACCGCACCAGGGGGAGAGGCCCCTTAGCCACTCCTGGTCCGAAAGGCAAGCGAGTCGCTTAGCCTCCTTGACCAATCCGCTCATCGCCCCGAAGGGCGGCCTTCATTCCGAACCCGCCCCTCCCTGACGGAGAAGCGGGGCACGAAATCAAAGACTTTAGCCTTCGGCCGAAGCCCGCTCCGGCGTCGAGTGGGTGTTGACCCGCTCGATCACCTTCCAGGTCTTCAGCTTCGAGATCGGCGCGGTCTCTTCGATCCGCACCGTCTCACCGGCCTTGAACTCATTGCTCTCGTCGTGAGCATGATACTTCTTCGACCGACGGATGATCTTGCCGTAGAGGGGGTGCTTAACCTTCCGCTCCACATTGACGACGACCGTCTTGTCGGTCTTGTCCGAGACAATCACCCCGGTCAGCACGCGCTTCGGCATGTGTCTCGGTCCTTACTTGGCAGCCGCAGCGGTGCGCTGCGCCTGGATGGTCTTGATCCGCGCGATGTCGCGACGGACTTCCTTGACCCGGCTGGGCTTTTCGAGCTGGCTCGTGGCCGCCTGGAAGCGCAGGTTGAACTGCTCGCGCTTCAGGTTGCCCAGCGCCTCGACGAGCTGGTCGTCGCTCTGGCCGGTATATTCAGTCTTGGCCATTACTCGCCTCCGAGGTGCGAGGTGTCGCCCAGGCGGGCAACGACCTTGGTCTTGATGGGCAGCTTCATCGCGGCGCGCTCGAACGCTTCGGCGGCCAGCGGGCCATCGACACCGTCGAGTTCGAACAGGATGCGACCCGGCTTCACGCGGGCGGCCCAGAATTCCGGCGAACCCTTACCCGAGCCCATGCGGACTTCGGCAGGCTTCGACGAGACGGGGACGTCCGGGAAGATGCGGATCCAGAGACGACCCTGGCGCTTGATGTGACGCGTGATCGCGCGGCGAGCCGCCTCGATCTGGCGAGCGGTGATCCGCTCCGGCTCCATGGCCTTCAGGCCATAGGAACCGAAGTTCAGGCTCGTGCCGCCCTTCGCATCGCCGTGGATGCGGCCCTTGAAGGCCTTGCGGAACTTGGTGCGCTTTGGTTGCAGCATGTTCTTTGATCCTTAGCGGCGATGATCGTCGCGCGCCGGGCGCACGCCGGAGGTCTGAGCCTCCATCATCAGCCGGTCCTGCGCCATGGGATCATGGCCCAGGATCTCGCCCTTGAAGATCCACACCTTCACGCCGCACACGCCATAAGCGGTGTGCGCCTGCGCTTCGGCATAGTCGACGTTCGCGCGCAGCGTGTGCAGCGGAACGCGGCCTTCACGATACCATTCGGTACGCGCGATTTCCGCGCCGCCCAGACGGCCGCCGCAGGTGATACGGATACCTTCGGCGCCCAGACGGAGCGCCGACTGCACCGCACGCTTCATGGCGCGACGGAAAGCGATACGACGCTCGAGCTGGTCGGCGACGCCCTGTGCGACGAGCTTGGCGTCGATCTCGGGCTTGCGGATCTCGACGATGTTCAGCGACACGTCGGACGAGGTCATCGAACCCAGCTTCTTGCGAAGCTTTTCGATGTCGGCGCCCTTCTTGCCGATGATCACGCCCGGACGCGCCGCGAAGATCGAGATGCGGCACAGCTTGGCCGGACGCTCGATGACGACCTTCGAGATCGCAGCCTGGGGCAGCGTCTTCATGATGTACTGGCGGATCTTCAGATCCTCCAGCAGCAGACGGCCATAGTCATGGCCTTCGGCGAACCAGCGGCTGTCCCAGGTACGGTTGATCTGGAGACGCAGGCCGATCGGATTGCTCTTCTGACCCATTATGCTTCTTCCTGCTCGCGGACGACGATGCGGAGCCGCGAAAACGGCTTCAGGATGCGCGTCGACTTGCCGCGACCGCGCGTCGCGAAACGCTTCATGGTGATCGACTTGCCGACCGACGCCTCGGCGACGACGAGCGCGTCGACGTCGAGGTTGTGGTTGTTCTCGGCATTGGCGATCGCGGAGGCGAGCACCTTGCGCGCGTCGACAGCCATCGCCTTCGTCGAGAAGGCCAGGATGTTCATCGCGTCGCCGGCCTTCTTGCCGCGGATCAGGCCTGCGACCAGGTTCAGCTTCTGCGCCGAACCACGGATCTGCGTGCCGACCGACAGCGCTTCCTTGTCACCAACCTTGCGGGGGGATGCTGGCTTCGACATCAGCGCTTACCCTTCTTGTCGGCAGCGTGGCCGGGGAAATAGCGCGTGGGCGCGAATTCACCGAGCTTCATGCCGACCATGTCCTCGTTCACCGAGACGGGAACGAACTTGCGACCATTGTAGACGTTGAAGGTCAGGCCGACGAACGACGGCAGGATGGTCGAGCGACGCGACCAGGTCTTGATCGGACCTGCGCGGTTGCCAGCATCCTGAGCCACTTCGGCCTTCTTCAGGAGATGGAGGTCCACGAAAGGACCCTTCCAAACGGAACGAGCCATTGCGTGTTAGCCCTTCTTCTTGGCGTGACGGCTACGGATGATCATCTTGTCCGTCGCCTTGTTGTGACGAGTGCGCGCACCCTTGGTCGGCTTGCCCCACGGGGTGACCGGATGACGGCCGCCCGAGGTCCGGCCTTCACCACCGCCGTGCGGGTGGTCGACCGGGTTCTTAGCAACACCGCGGGTCAGCGGGCGATGGCCCTTCCAACGGTTGCGACCAGCCTTCGCCAGGTTGGTGTTGCCGTTGTCGGGGTTCGACACCGCGCCGACGGTCGCCATGCAGTTGGCATGGATGTAGCGCTGCTCACCCGAGTTCAGGCGAACGATGACCATGCCCTTGTCGCGACCCACGACCTGCACATAGGTGCCGGCCGAACGTGCGATCTGACCGCCCTTGCCGGGCTTCATCTCGACGTTGTGGACGATGGTGCCGACCGGCATCTGGCCCAGTTCCATCGCGTTGCCCGGCTTCACGTCGGTCTTCTTGCCGGCGATGACCTTGTCACCAACGGCCAGACGCTGCGGCGCGATGATATAGGCAACGTTGTCCTTGCCCTCGGCATCGGCGCCGTAGTTGATCAGCGCGATGAAGGCGGTGCGGTTGGGATCATATTCGATCCGCTCCACGGTGCCCTCGACGTCCCACTGACGACGCTTGAAATCGATGAAGCGGTAACGCTGCTTGTGGCCGCCCGCGATACCGCGGCTGGTCACATGGCCCTTGTTGTTGCGGCCGCCGGTCTTGCGCTTGCCTTCGGTGAGCGCCTTGACGGGCGCGCCCTTCCACAGCGCCGAGCGGTCGACGAGGATCAGACCGCGGCGGGCCGGGCTCGTCGGATTATAATGCTTGAGTGCCATCGGCTCAGATCCCCGTCGTCACGTCAATGGACTGACCGTCCTTGAGGGTGACGATCGCCTTCTTCATGTCCGAGCGCTGGTACGGAGCGCCCTTCCACTTCTTGGTCTTGCCCTTCTGGACGATGGTGTTCACGCCGGTGACGGTCACGTCGAACAGCGCTTCCACCGCCGCCTTGATCTCGGGCTTGGAAGCACCGGGGGCGACCTTGAACACCACGGCGTTGTGCTCGCTCAGGAGCGTCGCCTTCTCGGTGATGTGCGGCGCAACGATCACGTCGTAATGACGCGGATCGACCGCCTTCTGCTGCTTAGCCATGGAAACGGGCCTCCAGCTTTTCGACAGCCGAGCGCGTCAGCACCAGGGTGTCATGCTTCAGAATGTCGTAGACATTGGCACCGGCGGCCGGAAGGATGTTGATTTCCTTCAGGTTGCCCGCGGCCAGCGCGAACGACGTTTCGACGGCGTCGCCATCGATGACCAGCGCGGTCTTGCCGAAGCCCAGCTTCGCCAGATCGCCCTTCAGCGTCTTCGTCTTGTTACCTTCGACGGACAGATCGTTCATCACGATCAGCGAACCCGCCTTGGCGTGGCTCGACAGCGCCATCTTCAGGCCCAGAGCGCGAACCTTCTTGTTCAGACCCGGGTTGAAGTCGCGGACGCGGGCGCCGTGCGCCTTACCACCGCCGATGAAGACGGGGGCCCGACGATCGCCGTGACGAGCGACACCGCCGCCCTTCTGGCGACCGAGCTTCTTGCCCGAGCGGGCGACATCGGCGCGCTCACGGGTGCCGCGCGCAGTGGCGCGACGCTTTTCCAGCTGCCAGGTCACAACGCGGTGCAGGATGTCGGCGCGCGGATCGAGGCCGAAGACCTCGTCGTTGAGCTCGATGTCCGCGGCGTCGGTGCCGGCGAAGGATTGAACCTTGACCTTCACGACTTAGCCCTCCTGGCTCTCGGTGGCTTCCGGAGCAGGCTCGGCAGAAGCGTTATTGTTGGCGGCCGCCTTGATGCTGGCGGGGAACGGGGCGTCCGCGTGGCGCGAAACCTTGACCGCGTCCTTGACGATCAGCCAGCCACCCTTCGAGCCGGGCACCGAGCCCTTGACGAAGATCAGACCGCGCTCGACGTCGGTCGACACGATTTCGAGGTTCTGCTGCGTGCGGTTCTTGTCGCCCATGTGGCCGGCCATCTTCTTGTTCTTGAAGACGCGGCCCGGATCCTGACGGTTACCGGTCGAACCATGCGAACGGTGCGAAACCGAGACGCCGTGGGTCGCGCGCAGACCACCGAAGTTCCAGCGCTTCATCGCACCGGCAAAGCCCTTACCCTGGGTACGACCCTGGATATCGACATACTGGCCGGGGACGAAATGGTCGGCGGAGATCTCCGCGCCGACGTCCAGCAGGCCGTCTTCGTTCACGCGGAACTCGACCAGCACCTGCTTAGGCTCGACTTCGGCCTTGCCGAAGTGGCCACGCTGCGGCTTGGCAACATTCTTGGTCTTGGCGACACCTGCACCAAGCTGGACGGCGGTGTAGCCGTCACGATCCATCTCGCGGCGAGCGACGACCTGTACGCCTTCAAGCGCCAGGACGGTGACCGGCACGTGCCGACCATCGTCCTGGAACAGGCGGGTCATCCCCAGCTTCTTCGCGATCACGCCGGTACGCATGATCCTGTTCCTTCCTCGACAGAGGCCCCCAAGAACCATTCAAGGGGGGCATATCCAGCCCGATTAAAGCGAAACGAGCCCCCGTCCCGGGCTGGCGACCGGCAAGCCGGTCAGACGGGGGACGCTGCCCCGGCACCATCTCGCTTGCGCGAAACCACCGGGCGGTATCCCTTAAGAGTGCCGGATCACGGGAGCGACCTCGGCGCGTTTTCCGGTAGCTTTAGGCCGGAGAAACGCCAAAATCCCGTGGGACGGAATCGTCGACCACGGGAATGCCGGCCCTCTTACGCCAGCTTGATCTCGACATCAACACCTGCGGCGAGGTCGAGCTTCATCAGCGCATCGACGGTCTGCGGGGTCGGCTGCACGATGTCCAGCATCCGCTTGTAGGTGCGGACCTCGAACTGCTCGCGCGACTTCTTGTCGATGTGCGGACCACGGTTGACCGTGAACTTCTCGATGCGCGTCGGAAGCGGGATCGGACCGCGGATAAGAGCGCCGGTGCGGCGCGCGGTGTCGGCGATGTCGCCGGTCGCCTGATCGAGCACGCGATGGTCGAACGCCTTCAGACGAATGCGGATATTGCTGTCCATGATCCCTACCGATGCGAAAGAGCGGGCCTTCGGGTTTTCCCCACCATGGATACCAAGTGCGATCGGCTGTCCGACCGGGCACTCGACCATCCACCGTGAAGGCGACCTTGGGCCGAAACAAACTCTGGGTTGCGACAGAGGCGAAAACCGACCCTGCCCTCACTAAAAGCAAACGGCCGACTCCGGTATTCCCGGTGCCAGCCGATTCCCTCAAGGCACGTGCCTATACGCATATGGCGGGGGTGCCGCAAGGGGCGGATGCGGGTTTTTGTTCGGACGGGTGGAACCAGTGCCCACCAACAGAAACACCGACCCTCGTTCGGCCTGAGCGAAGTCGAACGCCGCGCGAAAGCGGAGACCGCCGGGCGGGCGCTTCGACTGTGCTCAGTACGAACGGAGGCCCCTTCCAGGTAGTCCCAGCGGAGGCTGGGATCTCTCATCTGGCGCGCCCCGCCGAGACAGGCCCCAGTCTCCGCTGGGGCGACGGCCTCACACGAAAAAGGCCGACCCCGTCGCCGGGGCCGGCCCTTTCCCGATAAGTTTCAGGCTTTCGCCCGAGGCTTACTTGTCGATCGCGCTGACGACACCGGCGCCGACGGTACGGCCGCCTTCACGGATCGTAAAGCGCTGACCGATGTCCATGGCGATCGGAGCGATCAGCTTCACGCCCAGAGCGACGTTGTCGCCCGGCATGACCATCTCGGTGCCCTCAGGCAGCTCGACGGTGCCGGTGACGTCGGTCGTGCGGAAGTAGAACTGCGGACGATAGTTCGCGAAGAACGGGGTGTGACGGCCGCCTTCTTCCTTCGACAGGACGTACACTTCCGACTTGAAGTCGGTGTGCGGCTTGATCGAACCCGGCTTGCAGAGAACCTGGCCACGCTCGACCTGGTCGCGCGCAACGCCACGGATCAGCGCACCGATGTTGTCGCCGGCTTCACCCGAGTCGAGCAGCTTGCGGAACATTTCGACGCCCGTGACGGTGGTCTTGCGGGTGTCGTTGATGCCGACGATCTCGACTTCTTCGCCAACCTTGACGATGCCGGTCTCGACGCGGCCGGTGACGACCGTACCACGACCCGAGATCGAGAACACGTCTTCGATCGGCATCATGAACGGCTTGTCGAGCGGACGCTCGGGCTGCGGGATGTAGTCGTCAACGGCCTTCATCAGCTCGAGGACGGCTTCCTTGCCGAACTTGTCGTTCGAACCCGACAGGGCGCAGGTCGCCGAACCCTTGATGACGGGGATGTCGTCGCCCGGGAATTCGTACGAGCTCAGCAGCTCGCGGATTTCCAGCTCGACCAGCTCGAGGATTTCCTCGTCGTCGACCAGGTCGACCTTGTTCATGAACACGACCATCGCGGGCACGCCGACCTGGCGGGCCAGCAGGATGTGCTCGCGGGTCTGCGGCATCGGGCCGTCGGTCGACGACACGACCAGGATCGCGCCGTCCATCTGCGCCGCGCCGGTGATCATGTTCTTCACATAGTCGGCGTGGCCGGGGCAGTCGACGTGCGCATAGTGGCGGTTCGTCGTCTCATACTCGACGTGCGCGGTCGAGATGGTGATGCCGCGCTCGCGCTCTTCCGGAGCCTTGTCGATGTTCGCGAAGTCGACGGCAGTACCGCCGGTCGTCTCGGCCAGAACCTTGGTGATTGCGGCGGTCAGCGAGGTCTTGCCATGGTCGACGTGACCGATGGTGCCGATGTTGAGGTGCGGCTTGTTCCGCTCGAATTTTGCCTTTGCCATTTTCCTACCTTCTGAATCGAATTCGGTGCCGCATCCGAGGCCACGCGAACGCGGCCCCATAGCGGGTGTTTCAAGTGATTGCCAGCCCCTAGCGTGCTCGCACCCCCAGGTCGCCCCGGGGGCACGATATACGCCTTAGGCCATCTTCGCCTTGACTTCGTCCGCCACGTTCTGCGGCACTTCGTCATAGTGCGAGAACTGCATCGAGTACTGCGCACGACCCTGGGTGAACGAGCGGAGCGCGTTCACATAGCCGAACATGTTGGCCAGCGGGACCATCGCCTCGACCGTCTGCGCGTTGCCGCGCGTGTCGGTGCCCTGGATCTGGCCGCGACGGCTGTTCATGTCGCCGATGACGTCGCCCAGATAGTCTTCCGGGGTCACGACTTCGACCTTCATGACCGGCTCGAGCAGCGTGATGCCCGACTTCTGGGCCGCTTCGCGCATCGCGCCGCGGGCACAGATTTCGAACGCCAGCGCCGACGAGTCGACGTCGTGATACGCGCCGTCATACAGCAGGACTTCGAAGTCGATGATCGGGAAGCCGACCAGCGAACCGGTTTCCGCGGTTTCACGGAAGCCCTTCTCGATCGCGGGGATATATTCCTTCGGAATGTTACCGCCCTTGATCTCGTCCTTGAAGACGAAGCCCGAACCACGCTCGCCCGGGGTCAGCTTGACCTTGACGCGGCCGAACTGGCCGGTGCCGCCCGACTGCTTCTTGTGCGTGTAGTCGATGTCGACCGGCTTCTTGAGGTATTCGCGATACGCCACCTGCGGCGCACCGACGTTGGCCTCGACCTTGAACTCGCGCTTCATGCGGTCGACCAGGATCTCGAGATGGAGCTCGCCCATGCCCTTGATGATGGTCTGGCCCGACTCGGCGTCCGAGGTCACACGGAACGAGGGGTCCTCGCGAGCGAGACGATTGAGCGCGACGCCCATCTTCTCCTGGTCAGCCTTGGTCTTCGGCTCCACCGACAGCTCGATCACGGGCTCGGGGAACTCCATCCGCTCGAGGATGATCGGTGCGTTCTGCGCGCAGAGCGTGTCACCGGTTGTGGTATCCTTGAGGCCCGCCAGAGCGACGATGTCGCCCGCATAGGCTTCCTGGATGTCCTCACGGCTGTTCGCATGCATGAGCAGCATGCGGCCGATCTTTTCCTTCTTGTCCTTGACCGAGTTCAGGACCTGCGACGAGGTCTCGAGCTTGCCCGAATAGATGCGGGCGAAGGTCAGCGAACCGACGAACGGGTCGTTCATGATCTTGAACGCCAGCGCCGAGAAGGGCTCGGTGTCCGACGAAGGACGCTCGTCCGGCGTCTCGCCGTCGAGCTTCACGCCCTTGATGGCCGGAACGTCGAGCGGCGAAGGCAGATAGTCGATGACCGCGTCGAGCAGGGGCTGCACGCCCTTGTTTTTGAACGCCGAGCCGCAGACCACGGGGACGAACGCCATTTCCAGCGTGCCCTTGCGGATCAGCTTCTTCAGCTCTTCGACCGACGGCTCGTTGCCTTCCAGGTACGATTCCATCGCGGCATCGTCCTGCTCGACGGCCATTTCGATCAGGTCGCTGCGATACTTGGCGGCCTTTTCCTTCAGGTCATCGGGGATGTCCTGATATTCGAACTTGGCGCCCAGCGACTCTTCGAGCCAGATGATCGCGCGGTTCTCGACCAGGTCGACGAGACCCTTGAAGCCGCCCTCGATGCCGATCGGCAGATACAGGACCGCCGGACGCGCGCCGAGGCGCTCGATGATCGAGTTGACGCAGAAATAGAAGTCGGCGCCGGTGCGGTCGAGCTTGTTGACGAAGCACATGCGCGGCACGCCGTACTTGTCGGCCTGACGCCACACGGTTTCCGACTGCGGCTCAACACCCGCCACGCCGTCGAAGCAGGCGACCGCGCCGTCGAGCACGCGGAGCGAACGCTCCACTTCGATGGTGAAGTCGACGTGCCCGGGGGTGTCGATGATGTTGATGCGGTTGTCGTTCCAGAAACAGGTCGTCGCGGCCGACGTGATGGTGATGCCGCGCTCCTGCTCCTGCTCCATCCAGTCCATGGTGGCGGTGCCTTCGTGCACTTCGCCGATCTTGTAGGACTTGCCGGTGTAATAAAGAATGCGCTCGGTCGTGGTCGTCTTGCCGGCATCGATGTGCGCCATGATGCCGATGTTGCGATACTTCTCGAGCGGATGGCTGCGGGCCATGATCGATCTTCCTCAAGCGTAGGGGGGAGCCGGTTGGCCCGGCTCCCCCTTATATAGGCTGTTTGCGTGACCAGCGGAAGACCGCCGGCACCGCACCCTGAAAAGGTTGCGGCAGAACGGAAATTATCCCGGTCCGCCGCAAGGCCCTTACCAGCGGTAGTGCGAGAAGGCGCGATTCGCTTCCGCCATGCGGTGCGTATCTTCGCGCTTCTTGACCGCGTTGCCACGGTTGTTCGCGGCATCCATCAGCTCACCCGACAGACGCGCGGCCATCGTGTTCTCCGAACGGGCGCGCGACGCGCCGATCAGCCAACGGATGGCCAGAGCCTGGGCACGCTCCGGACGGACTTCGACCGGAACCTGATAGGTCGCACCACCGACGCGGCGCGAACGGACTTCGATGCCCGGCTTGATGTTGTTCAGCGCATCGTGGAACACGCCGATCGGATCGCGCTTGGCGCGCGTCTCGACGGTTTCCAGAGCACCGTAGACGATGGCTTCGGCCACGGACTTCTTACCGTCCAGCATGACCGAATTCATGAACTTCGACAGGACCACATCTCCGAACTTGGGGTCCGGCAGGATTTCCCGCTTTTCGGGACGACGACGACGAGCCATTCTCGTATTTCCTTACAAAACTTCAGCCTTTTATGGTCGAGGAGCCTGAAGACAGGCCCGACCGGCTTACTTCGGACGCTTGGCGCCGTACTTCGAGCGGGACTGCTTGCGATCCTTCACGCCCTGCGTGTCGAGAACGCCGCGCAGCACGTGGTAGCGCACGCCGGGAAGGTCGCGCACACGGCCGCCGCGGATGAGCACCACCGAGTGCTCCTGCAGGTTGTGGCCTTCGCCCGGGATGTACGAGATGACTTCGCGGCTGTTGGTCAGACGGACCTTGGCCACCTTGCGAAGTGCCGAGTTCGGCTTCTTCGGGGTCGTCGTGTAGACACGGGTGCAAACGCCGCGCTTCTGCGGGTTCTGCTCCATTGCAGGGACCTTGGACTTGGCCTTCTGCAGTTCGCGGCCCTTGCGGACCAGCTGGTTGATCGTCGGCATTGAAGCCTTCACCTTTCCATGAGGTTACTTTGCTGGAGCCATCACAGCACTTAGGAATACAAAAAGGGGCCATCGCAGCTTTCGCCCGGCCCATATTCGCATCCAGCAATGTTCAAGCTTGCCCGACGGACATGTCCCGATTCCCGAGAAATCCCCTTCGTGCAGCGGCGGCCTATACGCGCGAAGGCATGTGTGGTCAACGTCACCTCGAAACACGGGAAACCGGGCACCACGAACAAAGTTACGATTTTCGTCACACAGGCGCTTGCCCTGCCCGTTCAGTCGGGCTAATGGCGGCCGCCTCGCAGGAGTGTAGCTCAGTTGGTAGAGCATCGGTCTCCAAAACCGAGGGCCCACGGTTCGAGTCCGTGCACTCCTGCCACTTTTCATGACATCGCTGGACCGCCCCCACATCGTTCGCGGTGAGGGTGGTCTCGCGCACTTCTCCCCCGCAAAGTCAGGGGAGCTGGTGTAGGGGCTTACCCCCTATCGGGAGCGCGACACGCCTTTGTCAGGCCCTCGCCTGCCCCCTGCCGTTGCAGGCGAGGAATAGCGGATCAGTTTACGGGGCGTACCCCCACACCCGGCGGCGTAGCCGGGTCGACTTCATCGATCTCGTCACCGCGATGGCCGCCACCGGCCCCTGCCCCACTGCCATGCACTTCACCCGTCTCCGGGTCGATCGAGGGGCGGCGGCCATTATCGGTGGGCAGGCTCGTCTCTGCATTCCCCTCACCCTTGGCAGGTGGCGTGGTCGTCACGCGGCCCGACGGCTCCGCCCGGCCCATCGCGGCCTCCTCGTCGCGGTGATAGTCCTGCCCCGAATAGCCGTTGTCGCGATCGAAAGGCTGGGGTGGCCGCTTGTCATTGTCGGACATGAATAATCTCCTCCGCCGTTCAACGGGATAAGAGAGCCCCCGTTCCCCCTGACGCAAAAGGGCGCCCGCCATGTCGACGGACGCCCCTTCACGATTGCGGGCAAATGCCCGAGCGATCAGCTGCGGAACAGCGAGTGCGGGTCGATCACGTCGTCGCCATGGCCATGCCCGATCGAATCAATGTCACGGCTCTGCTGCTCGCGCTCGGCACGCAGCGAGGCGAGCAGCGCTTCGCGGTCGCCCTCCAGGCGGGTGTCGGTCGGCTGCGCATCGGCGTTGCCCCCGGTCGACTTCGCCGCCTTGGCCACCGCCGAGTCGAGCTCGCGCTGCGTGGTCAGGCCCAGCGTCACCGGATCCTTCGGCGTGATGTTGGCGATGTTCCAGTGGCTGCGGTCGCGGATCGCGGCAATCGTCGTGCGCGTGGTGCCGATCAGGTTGGAGATGGCGCCATCCGAGATTTCCGGATGGTTGCGGATGATCCAGGCGATGCCGTCCGGCTTGTCCTGCCGCTTGCTGACCGGCGTGTAGCGCGGGCCCTTGGTACGGCGGACCTGCTCGGGGCCCTTGGTCATCTTCATGCGATAATCGGGATTGGCCTGCGCCTTCTCGATCTCGCTCTGGGTCAGTTCGTGCGCGCGGACAGGATCGCGGCCAGTCAGCTTGGTGGCGGCCGTGTCGTCGGCGATCGCCTGCACTTCGAGGATGTGGAGGCCGCAGAAATCCGCGATCTGCTCGAACGAGAGCGACGTGTTGTCGACCAGCCAGGAAGCGGTCGCATGGGGCATGAGCGGCTGGGCCACGGGGATCACTCCAGTCGGAAAATAAAAGGGCCGCCCCTCACCGGAGCGGCCGTAGCTGCGACAAATCTAGAGAAAAGCGCCCCGAAGAGCAAGGTGCGCCGCCACAAACTGCCCGCGACGATCCGGCATGGCGAAGCCGCCGCGTGCATCAGCCCCGGTGAGGCGGCTCAATCATCGTCGAATCGGCCGAAGGGAAGGAGCTGCGACGCGAGCCTGCGCGCGGTCTGCGCGTCCCCGGCCCGAAGCGGAACCAGCACCTGTGCCGCGCCGCGCTGAAGGATGCGATCGAGCGCGGTGGGCGCCTCGGCACGCATCGCCTGTTCGGCCAGCGCGCGACCGCGCGGATCGCGGGGGTCCAGCTCCAGCCGCAGCAGCGCGGCCAGTCCCGGAAATAAGGCGCGGTCGCCACCCAGCGCCACGGCGCGCTCCAGCGCGGACATCCCGATCGATCGCTGCGCTCCCAAAGCGGCGCGGCCAACAATGGCGCCCAGCTTCTTCACCGCGCCGATATGCCACGCCCCCAGCGCCGCCTGCGCTTCCGCGTCGCGCGGGTTCTGGGTGAACAGCGCCTCGAACTGGCGTCGCGCGGCCACGGCGTCGCCACGGTTGCCGGTCAGCTTCGCCCGATAGCCGAGCGCGGTGGCACGCATCAGCAACGCCTCCCGGTCATCGGGCTCACGGCGGAGCGCATTGCCCGCCGCAGCATAGGCGTTGCCCACCCGGCGAAGGGCGCTGGCCTCATCCGCATCGCCGAACGATGCCTGGGTCAGGATGTCGCGCGCGGACTGCGCATGGGCAGGAGCCAATGGCACAGCCCCCACCGCAGCGATGGTGATGACGAACCCGGCCCCACCCCATTGCTGCGCCATCATCATCCCCCCGAATCTCTCTTATCGATACCGGGAAACCGCCGGACCGGATACAGTATCCGTCGCAATCTTTGCAGCGGCGATCAAGCCGTCATCGCCGCGTCAGCGGTTCAGGGTCAGGACGATCTTGCCCAGATGATCGCCCGCCTCCATCCGGCGATGCGCCTCGGCGGCTTCGGCCAGCGGGAAGCTGCGATCGATCAGGGGACGAAGACGCCCTTCCTCGACATGCGGCCAGACGATGCGCGCGATCTCGTCGGCCACCATCGCCTTGAACTCGCGATCCCGTCCGCGCAGCGTCGACCCGGTCAGCGTCAGTCGGCGGCGCATGACCTCCCAGATCGGAATCTCGGCCTTGGCCCCGCGCTGGACCGCGATCGAGACGTGCCGCCCATCCTCGGCCAGGCATTTCAGGTTGCGGGGCAGATAATCGCCGCCGACCATGTCCAGCACGATGTCGACGCCGCGCCCGTCGGTGAAATCCTTCACCGCTTCGACGAAATCGACCGATTTATAGTTGATCGCCCTGGCCGCGCCGAGCTTTTGCGCGGCGGCGCATTTGTCATCGGACCCGGCGGTGACGATGACCGTCAACCCGAACAGCTTGCCCAGCGCGATCGCCATCGTGCCGATGCCGCTGGTGCCGCCATGCACCAACAGCGTCTCGCCATCGCGGGCATAGGCGCGTTCGAAGACATTGGTCCACACGGTGAACAAAGTTTCAGGCAGCGCGGCCGCCTGCTCCATCGACACGCCGTGCGGCACGGACAGGCAATGTTCGGCGACCGCGACCGCATATTCGGCATAGCCACCGCCGCCGATCAGTGCGCAGACCGGCTGGCCCAGCATCTCGAACCCGACGCCCGGCCCGACCGCGACGATGTCGCCCGCGATCTCAAGTCCCGGGATGGACGGCGCGCCGGGCGGCGGCGGGTAGAGCCCCTGGCGCTGCATCACATCGGGCCGATTGACCCCGGCGGCGGCGACGCGGATCAGCACCTCCCCCTCACCAGGGGTCGGGGTAGGCCGCTGCGTCGGAACCAACACCTCGGGTCCGCCCGCCGCCTCGGGGTCGATGGCGGTCATCATTTCGGGAATGTCGACGATTCCCATCACATCGCTATCCGCGCGCACCGATCACCGCCCCCTATTGGCCCATATTGGGAACCCGTTATTGACATCGGCGGCCACCGGGTCAACGCTGCATCCCGAGATGGAACAGGATGATTCCCCCTTCCGCACGCCGGACAGCCTGACGGCGCTGGTCCAGGCCGACCTCGATCCGCTCTCGCTCGCCGAGCTGGAAGCGCGGATCGCGGTGCTGGAAGCGGAGATCGACCGGACCCGACGCCATATGGAGCGCGCCTCGCTCCACCGCGCCAGCGCCGACGCGTTGTTCAAGCGGTGACGACACGGGGATCGGCCGGGCGACCCTACGCCTTTCGCCGGTCTTCGGGCTCGTCGCCATCCGCACGACACGCTTTGTTGAAGCCCCGTGCGTTACCCCCGCTTGATGCCGGGGCCATCCATCCCGACATTGTTCGAAACGGAACGCATGTCCCATGCGCTCCGCCAGGAGTATCGTAGATGCCATCTTTCGCCCCCGCGCTCGAGACCACGCTTCACAAGGCGCTGGAAGCCGCGACCGTGCGGCGCCATGAATATGCCACGCTGGAGCACCTCCTGCTCGCGCTGATCGACGACGAACATGCCTCCAAGGTGATGGAGGCATGCCATGTCGACCTGGGCGAGCTGAAGGCCACGGTCGCCCAGTATCTGGACGCCGAGCTCGACGCCCTGAAGGTCGACGCGGCGACCGACCCCTCCCCCACCAGCGGGTTCCAGCGCGTCGTCCAGCGCGCGATCCTGCATGTCCAGTCGTCGGGCCGCGACGAGGTGACCGGCGCGAACGTGCTGGTCGCCCTGTTTTCCGAACGCGAATCCTACGCCGTCTATTTCCTGCAGCAGCAGGATATGAGCCGCCTGGATGCCGTCAGCTTCATCAGCCACGGCGTCGGCAAGGGTGGCGCGACCAGCGAAGCCACCCCGCCCAAGGGCGCCGAGGAGGAGAAGCCCGCCAAGCCCGCCGAAAAGGGCAAGGGCGAGAGCGCTCTCAAGCAGTTCACCGTCGACCTCAACGAAAAGGCCAAGGCGGGCAAGGTCGATCCGCTGATCGGGCGCGGGCCCGAGGTGGACCGCACCGTCCAGATCCTGTGCCGCCGGTCGAAGAACAACCCGCTCTATGTGGGCGATCCCGGCGTCGGCAAGACCGCCATCGCCGAGGGCCTGGCGCGCAAGATCATCGAGGGCAATGTGCCCGAGGTGCTGCTGAACGCCGTCATCTATTCGCTCGACATGGGCGCGCTGCTGGCGGGCACCCGCTATCGCGGCGACTTCGAGGAGCGGCTGAAGGCGGTCGTCAACGAGTTGGAGAAGCTACCCCACGCGGTGCTCTTCATCGACGAGATCCACACCGTCATCGGTGCCGGCGCGACCAGCGGCGGGGCGATGGATGCGTCGAACCTGCTCAAGCCCGCTCTGTCGGGCGGAACGATCCGCTGCATTGGCTCGACCACCTACAAGGAGTTCCGCAACCACTTCGAAAAGGACCGCGCGCTGCTGCGCCGGTTCCAGAAGATCGACGTGAACGAGCCGACGATCGAGGACACGATCAAGATCCTCGCCGGTCTCCGCTCGGCGTTCGAGGATCACCATCAGGTCAAGTATACCCCCGATGCGATCAAGTCCGCGGTCGAGCTGTCGGCGCGCTACATCAACGACCGCAAGCTGCCCGACAAGGCGATCGACGTGATCGACGAGGTCGGCGCGATGCAGATGCTGGTGCCGGTCAGCAAGCGCAAGAAGACGATCACGCCCAAGGAGATTGAGGCCGTGATCGCTACCATGGCGCGCATCCCGCCGAAGAGCGTGTCTACCGACGACCGCCAGCAGCTGGAAACGCTGGAGACCGATCTGAAGCGCGTGGTGTTCGGCCAGAATGCCGCGATCGAGAATCTGTCCTCGGCGATCAAGCTCAGCCGGGCGGGTCTGCGCGATCCCGACAAGCCGATCGGCAACTATCTGTTCACCGGCCCCACCGGGGTCGGCAAGACCGAGGTTGCGCGCCAGCTGGCGACGATCCTGGGCATTCCGCTCCAGCGGTTCGACATGTCCGAATATATGGAGCGTCACTCGGTCAGCCGTCTGATCGGTGCTCCTCCGGGCTATGTCGGATATGACCAGGGCGGCCTGCTGACCGATGCGGTCGACCAGAATCCGCATTCGGTGCTGCTGCTCGACGAGATCGAGAAGGCGCATCCCGATCTGTTCAACATCCTGTTGCAGGTGATGGACAATGGGAAGCTGACCGATCACCACGGCAAGACGGTCGATTTCCGCAACACGATCATCATCATGACGACCAATGCGGGCGCCGCCGACATGGCGCGCGAGACGGTCGGGTTCGGCAATCTCACCCGCGAGGGCGAGGATGAGCAGGCCGTGCAGAAGATGTTTACGCCGGAATTCCGCAACCGCCTCGATGCGATCGTGCCCTTCGGCTATCTGCCGCCGGAAGTCGTGGCGCGGGTGGTGGACAAGTTCATCCTCCAGCTCGAACTCCAGCTGGCCGATCGTCACGTCCATATCAGCCTGGACGAGGCGGCGAAGAGCTGGCTCACCGAAAAGGGCTATGACCGCCTGTACGGGGCGCGTCCGATGGGCCGCCTGATCCAGGAGAAGATCAAGCAGCCGCTGGCCGAGGAATTGTTGTTCGGCAAGCTGGTCCATGGCGGCGAGGTGACGGTGAAGATGAAGGACGGCGCATTGTCCTTCGCAATCGAACCCGCCGCGCCCAAAAAGCCGCGCAAGAAGGGTGGCAAGCCCGCATCGGTCGACGCCGAATAAGCGCAACAACATCCAGATCGGACAAAGGCCGGGTAGCAATACCCGGCCTTTTCTATGTCGCATCGAAGCGCGATGCGATAAAGGATCGCCTGAAATCTCGGCCTCAACCCTGGCCTTAACCGATTTTTCGTCGTTTTGCAGACACATCATTGGTTATGAACGGAACGGTTCCGATCAGGAAACTTGCATTGGCGATCGCAATGCTGATGGTCTTCTGGCCATTTGCGGTTGCGCGTGCCGATGTCGGGCTGCCGATCCGGACCTGCATCCTGCCGATGGCATCCGGCCAGACGCCGTCGCCCCTGTTCGCGGCGCCACAGCGTTTCGACTGCACGCGCGATCCGTCATCCTACGGTGCTGGCGACTTCTGGGTGATGTCGCAGCCCCTGCCCATCGTTCCCGGCGATCCCCGCGACCAGCTGAGCGTCAGCTTCGCGAGCGCCTGGCAGGATGCGACCACGCTCTACTTCCTTTATGCCGATGGCAGCATTCGGCGCGTTTCCTACACCAGCGCCACCACCTCGCCCTATCTGCGACTGGGTGCGATGATCGCGGTACCGATCCCCCGCGAGGAGTCGCGCCCGGTACGCGTTTTGTGGGAGGTGCATGGCGCGGCCAACATGCGTGGCGTGGTGCGCGGTGCGAAGATCGAACATTATAGCCAGGCCCGAGCCGCCGAGGCGTCGCTGGGACTGGTCTATGGCATCATCATGGGGCTGGTCGTCGGTCTGGGCGTCTATAATCTGGCGCTTTGGCCCGCGCTGCGCCAGCCGCTGCAACCCATTTACTGCCTGCTGCTGTTCTTCATCACCGGCTATACGCTGTCCTCATCGGGGCTGATCGGCCAATGGCTGCCCGGGCTCGACAACAACGAACGTCATCGGTTGAACGCGATCATGCTGGGCGGCGTCGCGCTGACCCTGGTCGTGTTCGCGCGCCACTTTTTCGAGCGCAAGGTCTTCGAGAAGTGGCTGGATCAATGGGCCATCGTCACCTTCGTCCTGGTCGCCCTGCCCAATATCGCCTTTGCCTTGCTCGCCCCGCATTGGATCCGCACGCTCGACATGGCGGTGGTCATGGGCTTCCTGATCCTGCTGGTCTTCCTGATCGCCGTGCTGGTGAACGCCTGGCGCCATCGCAGCAACTTCCTATGGGCCTTCGCCATCGCCTGGGGCACGCCGATCGTCCTGGCGATGTTCCGCGTCCTCCATGCGCTTCACCTGATCGAATGGCGGCCATGGATCGACCAATCGACGGTCCTGTCGATGGGAGCGGAGGCCGTAATCGCCAGTCTCGGCGTCGCCTATCGCATCTATCTGCTCAGTCGAGAGCGCGATCTAGCGCGC
The DNA here is from genome assembly GCF_025371035.1 of Sphingomonas sp. LC-1. GTDB lineage: Bacteria > Pseudomonadota > Alphaproteobacteria > Sphingomonadales > Sphingomonadaceae > Sphingomonas > Sphingomonas sanguinis_E. The sequence goes on from NZ_JANZXB010000004.1 coordinate 245,699, forward strand.
GAGGACGAGCGCGTCGCGCGACGACTGGCCGATACCGATCCGCTGACCGGCCTGTTCAATCGCCGCGCCTTTCTCGATCAGGCGATCGGTCGCAGCGGCCCGCAGACGCTGATCCTGGCCGATATCGATCACTTCAAGCGGATCAACGATCTGCTGGGCCATGACGGCGGCGACGATGTGCTGCGCGTCTTTGCCAAGACGTTGGCCGGTGCGTTGGGTCCCGACATGCTGGTGGCGCGAATCGGGGGTGAGGAGTTCGCGCTGCTGGCCGATACCGCCCGCGCGCCCGATGCCGACACGCTGCTCGCGCACCTGCGGGCCGCCACCTATCCCACGGGGGCGAAGGTCACCGCCAGCCTGGGCCTGTGCACCGGCCCGATGCGCAATGAGGAGGATTGGCGCCTGGTCTATCGCGAGGCCGACCAGGCGCTGTTCGCCGCCAAGAATGGCGGGCGCGACCGTGCCTGCTGGGGCGTCACGGTGCCGGGCGGCAAGGGCCCGGCCGCCGATAGCGCCTACCCCGCCCCCCTCTTGCCCGCCGCCCGCACCCGGCGTAAGTATCGGCGAGGGGAGAAGGGCGTGTGCGCGAACGGCGGATCCTGATGGCCATGACGGCGCTGGCGCTGCTGGCGCTGGCCTATCGTCACCCGACCGCGGATATTCGCCTGATCACCCATGACCTGACCGACAGATCCCCGCGCCGCGTACAGGCCGCGATCGATCTGGGCGTGTTCGGCGTCTCGTTTCTCTACACCTGGACGGTCCGCCGCCTCCGATAAGCATCTATTTGGCTTGCAACGATTGCGCGAGCATCCTTGCGCCCGTGCGACACGTGCCGCATAGCGACGTCATGGATACGCCCATCGAAGAACTGACGTTCGAGGACGCCCTCAAGGAATTGGAGAGGATCGTCGGCCGACTGGAAAGCGGCGAAGCGACGCTCGACGAATCGATCCGCCTCTATGAGCGCGGCGACCGTCTGCGCCAGCGTTGCGCCGAGCGGCTCGACGCTGCACAGGCCCGGATCGAGGCGATCCGCCTGGATGCCGAGGGCAAGGCCGCCGGCACCCGCCCGTTCCAGGCAGGCTGACCGCGTGACGCTGAACGCCGCAACGCTGTCCGACGCACTGATCGAAGTCGCCGAGGATATCGACCAGCGCTTTGCCACGCTGCTCGCCGATCCGGGCGATCCGCGCTCCTCGCTCTACGCCGCGATGCGCCATGCCGCGATCGGCGGGGGCAAGCGGCTTCGTCCCCTGCTCGTCTTCGCCACCGCGCATCTGTTCGACGTGGACCGCGACTGCGCGGGCTGGGTCGCGACCGCGCTGGAGGCGATCCATGTCTATTCGCTGATCCATGACGATCTGCCCGCGATGGACGACGACGACATGCGTCGTGGCAAGCCGACCGTCCACAAGGCGTTCGACGAGGCCACCGCGATCCTGGCGGGCGACTGCCTCCACGCGCTGGCCTTCGAGATTCTGGCCGATCCGGCGACCCATGCCGATCCCTTCGTCCGGTCCGAGTTGATCCTCGACCTCGCACGTGCCTCCGGCCCCAGCGGCATGGCAGGCGGGCAGCAGATGGATCTGGAGGCCGAGCGCCAGACCTTCGACCTCGCCACCGTCACCCGGCTTCAGCAGATGAAGACCGGCGCGCTGATCTGCGCGGCGGTGGAAGCGGGCGCGATACTGGGCCGCGTTTCCCCCGAGGGCCGCACCCATTTGCGCGGCTATGCCCATGATCTGGGCCTCGCTTTTCAGATTGCCGACGATCTGCTCGATGCCGAGGGCGACGAGGCGGTGGCGGGCAAGAAGCTGCGCAAGGACGAGGATGCCGGCAAGGCGACCTTCCTCAGCCTGCTGGGCGTCGAGCGCGCGCGCGAGCAGTGCCGGATGCTGGTCGCCCAGGCGATCGAGCATTTGCGGGATTACGGCTCTGAGGCCGACCTGCTGCGCGCCATCGCCGCCTATGTCGTGGAGCGCGACCGGTGACCCGGATCGGCGTCTATCCGGGGACCTTCGATCCCGTCACGTTGGGCCATATGGACATCATCCGGCGCGGTGCGAAGCTGGTCGACCGGCTGGTCATCGGGGTGACGACCAACCCTTCCAAGTCGCCCATGTTCACCCTCGATGAGCGCATGGAGATGGTCCGCCGCGAAGTTGCGGAGGTGGCCGGCGAGATTCACGTCGTCGCCTTCGATTCGCTGCTGATGGACTTCGCCGAGCGCGAGGGGGCGAAGGTGATCGTCCGGGGCCTGCGCGCCGTCGCCGACTTCGAATATGAGTACCAGATGGCGGGCATGAACCAGCAGATCAATCCGCGGGTCGAAACCGTCTTCCTGATGGCCGATGTCGCGCTGCAACCCATCGCCAGCCGCTTGGTCAAGGAAATCGCCATCTATGGCGGCAACATCGCCAAATTCGTGACCCCCGCCGTCCGCGAGGACGTGGTCCGGCGCGTCGAACTGGTCGGACGCAAGGGATCCTGACCCGCAAAGCGAAGGAATCTGGCGCGAAGGTTCAGATTGGCGCAAGGGGCGATTTGCTCTACAGCCACCCCATTCCTTTCCTTGTCGTAGAGATGTGATGCGCGTTCTCGCCGCTCTTGCCATGATGATGGCCAGCCTGATCGCCGTTCCGGCACAGGCCCAATCCCAGTCCCAGCCCAAATTCACCACCCCCGCCAAGGCGGCACAGGTGCTGGAGGTCAACGTCGCCGGCCGTCCGACGCCGCCGCCGGTGACCGACAAGGAGAATCTGTGGTTGCTCGACCTGTCCACGGGTGGCCGGGTCACCATCTGGCTGCGCCCCGATGTCGCGCCCAAGATGGTCGAGCGGATCAAGACGCTGACCCGTCGCCATTTCTATGACGGCCTGACCTTCCACCGCGTGATTGACGGGTTCATGGCGCAGGGCGGCGATCCCAAGGGCGATGGCACCGGCGGTTCGGACCTGCCCAACATCCCGGCCGAGTTCAACTATCTGCCGCATGTGCGCGGATCGGTGGCGGCGGCGCGGGCGGACGACCCCAACAGCGCCAACAGCCAGTTCTACATCGTCTTCCAGCCGCGCTTCGCGCTCGACAAGAAGTACACGGTGTTCGGCCGGGTGATCGACGGCATGCAGTATGTCGACGGAATCGAACGCGGCGAGCCGCCTGCGAACCCGAGCAAGATCGTCCACGCCTATATCGCCGCCGACAATCCCCCCGCCTATGTCCCGATGGCCCCCGCCGCCGCCCCGAATCTGGGCGCGCCGGTGACGCTGCCGGGCGCCGCCCCTGCCAAGCCGGCGGCGGCGGTTCGCCGTCCCGCGACCAAGGCGGCTCCGGCCAAGAAGGCGGCAACGGCGACCAAGTGAACGTAGATTATTTCGACTTCGCGCTGCCGCCCGAGCGGATCGCGCTCTATCCGGCATCCCCGCGCGATTCGGCGCGAATGCTGGTCCTGGACGGCGACGTCACCCGTGACGAGCGGGTGAGTGACCTGCCCGCCTGCCTTCGCGCGGGCGATCTGCTGGTGTTCAACGACACCCGCGTCATCCCCGCGCAGTTGCAGGGGACACGCGGTGACGCGAAGATCGGCGCGACGCTGCACAAGCGCGAGGGCACGCGTCGCTGGCGTGCCTTCATCCGCAACGCCAAGCGATTGCACGAGGGCGATGCGATCGACTTCGGCGCAGGCGTTACTGCCATCGCTCGCGACCGGGCCGAGGATGGCAGCTTCGCGCTGGACTTTGCCGGGGACGAGCCGGTCGAGCTTCTGCTGGAGCGCGCGGGCACCATGCCCCTGCCCCCCTATATCGCGCAGAAGCGTGGGCTGACCGAGAAGGACGCCGAAGACTATCAGACGATGTTCGCCAACGAGCCCGGCGCGGTCGCCGCGCCCACGGCGGCGCTGCACTTCACCCCCGGCCTGCTGGACTCGCTGGCGGCGGCGGGTATCGAGCATGCGACACTGACCCTGCATGTCGGCGCGGGCACTTTCCTGCCGGTCAAGGCGGACGATACCGTCGATCATAAGATGCACGCCGAATGGGGCCGCATCGATGCGACGACCGCCGACCGGCTCAACGCCGTCCGGCGGCGGGGCGGCCGGGTGATCGCGGTGGGCACCACCTCGCTGCGCCTGATCGAAAGCGCGGCGGGCGAGGACGGCGTGATCCGCCCGTTCGAAGGGGATACCGCGATCTTCATCACCCCGGGCTATCGCTTTCGCGGGATCGACGGGTTGATGACCAATTTCCACCTGCCGCGCTCGACCCTGTTCATGCTGGTCTCCGCGCTGATGGGGCTGGACCAGATGCAGGCGGCCTATGCCCATGCGATCGCGCAGGGGTATCGCTTCTACAGCTATGGCGACGCCTCGCTGTTGCTGCCCGAGCGCACGGCATGATGGTGCTGGCGCTGCTGCTCCAGGCGGCGACGCCGGGGGCGAACGAGACGGTCACCGTCACCGCACGCCCCGCCCCCTTCGCCCAGACGCCCGCGACCATGGTCGTCGAGCCGGTAGCGATGATGATCGCCGCGTTCGATTCCGATGCTGACGGGCGGACCACGCGTGAGGAGATGGAAGCAGGGGTCAAGCGATCCTATGACCTGATCGACACCGGGCATCAGGGATCGATCGGCTATCTCCAATTCGCCGATTGGGCGGAGCGCTGGCTGGGCGACCGCAATGCGCTGCCCAGCCCGTTCGACGTCGATAAGAACAGCGACAACCGCATCACCCTGCCCGAATTGCAGGCGCATTTCTCGCGCCTCTTCTCCCGCTTCGATCGCGACCATGACGGCGCGATCAGCCGGGCCGAGGCGCTGACCATCCGCACCATTCCCGCCGACGCCAATGGCCCGACCGGCCCGCTCGCGCCCCGAGACAGAAGAAAATGACCGCCCGCTTCTCCTTCGCCATCCACGCCACCGACGGCCGCGCCCGCACCGGCACCATCACCATGAAGCGCGGCGAGATCCGTACCCCCGCCTTCATGCCCGTCGGCACCGCCGCCACCGTCAAGGCGATGAAGCCGGGCGATGTGCGCGCGAGTGGTGCGGACATCATCCTGGGCAACACCTATCACCTGATGCTGCGCCCTGGCGCCGAGCGGGTCGACCGGCTGGGCGGCCTGCACGGCTTCATGGGCTGGGACCGGCCGATCCTGACTGATTCGGGCGGCTATCAGGTCATGAGCCTCGCCGAGCTGACCAAGCGGTCCGAGGACGGTGTGGCGTTCAAGAGCCATCTCGACGGCACCCGCCATCTGCTCAGCCCCGAACGCTCGATCGAGATTCAGCGGCTGCTGGGCAGCAATATCGTCATGGCCTTCGACGAACTGGTCCCGACCACCTCGACCCGCGAGGTGCAGGCCAGCGCGATGGAACGCTCGATGCGTTGGGCGAAGCGCAGCCGCGACGCCTTCGACGCGGGCGGCCAGCATGCCGAGGACAATGCGATCTTCGGTATCCAGCAGGGTGCGCTGGACGAAGGATTCCGCAAATCGTCGGCGGATGCGCTGATCGATATTGGGTTCGACGGTTACGCGATCGGCGGCCTGGCGGTCGGCGAGGGACAGGAGGCGATGTTCGGCTGCCTTGATTTCGCGCCGGGCCAGCTTCCCGCCAGCAAGCCGCGCTACCTGATGGGCGTGGGCAAGCCGACCGACATTGTGGGGGCCGTCGAGCGCGGGGTCGATATGTTCGACTGCGTGCTGCCGACACGTTCCGGGCGGACGGGGCAGGCCTTTACCCGCTCCGGCCCGATCAACATCCGCAACGCACGCTTCGCCGAGGATCAGGGGCCGCTCGACCCCGCCTGTGGCTGCCCGGTCTGTGCGACCTGGAGCCGTGCCTATCTCCATCATCTGGTCCGCGCCGGGGAAATTCTGGGCGCGATGCTGATGACCGAGCATAATATCTGGTTCTACCAGCAAATGATGGCCGACCTGCGCGCCGCCATCGGTGAAGGCCGCCTTACAGCCTTTGCGGACGACTTCCGGGCGCGCTACGCTGCCAAGGAATAAGCTGGTCGAGTAGGAGAGTAACCATGACCGATCGTACCGAAGACGCGCCCAACGAAATCCTCGCCGCCGCCAAAGAGGCCAAGGAGCATGCCGTCGCGGCCGCCGAAGCCACAGCGGATTCAGTGAAGGAACAGACGCGCAACTGGCCGCTGGGCAAGATCGGGCTGGGCGTCGGAATCGGCTCGGCCGCGATCGCCGCGGCGGTGCTGTACGGCACCCGCAACAAGTCCAAGTAACCCGCACTCCATCAAGAGGGTCTTCATGCGCCTTTTCCGTGCCGCGCTCCTGCTCGGCGTCGCCGCCCTTCCCTCGCTGGCGGGGGCACAGATCGCCGCTGCCCAAGGTGAACAGGGGGGGCGCACGGAAAGCGTGAAGCCCATCGATTTCACGACGCGCACCCTGCCCAATGGGCTGCGCGTCTATGCCATTCGCGATACGACGACGCCCAACGTCTCGGTCCAGGTCTGGTATGACGTCGGGTCGAAGGATGACCCCAAGGGCCGCTCGGGCTTTGCGCATATGTTCGAGCATCTGATGTTCAAGGCGACGCGCAACCTGGTCCCCGAACAGATGGATCGCCTGACCGAGGATGTCGGCGGCTATAACAACGCCTCCACCGCCGATGATTACACCAATTATTTCGAGGTGGTTCCCGCCAACCATCTGCAACGCCTGCTCTTCGCCGAGGCGGACCGCATGGCTGCGCTGGTGGTCGAGCCCAAGAGCTTTGCCAGCGAACGCGACGTGGTGAAGGAGGAACTGCGCCAGCGCACGCTTGCCCAGCCTTATGGCAAGCTGTTCTCCATCTATTATCCCAAGCTGGCCTATAGCGTGCATCCCTATGCGCGGCCGGGCATCGGCAGCCTTGAGGAACTGGAGTCGGCTGGGATCGACGATGTCCGGGCCTTCCACGCCACCTATTACCGGCCCGACAATGCGGTGCTGGTGGTGTCGGGCAATTTCGATCCGGCGCAGTTGAACCGCTGGGTCGACCAATATTTCGCGGGCATCCAGCGTCCCGCTAATCCGATCCCGCGCGTGACGGTGCAAGAACCGGAGCGGACCCAGGCCGTATCCCGCACGGTCTATGAGACCAACACGCCGCTGCCCGCCATACTCATCAGCTATCACATCCCGCCCGAGCGGAGCGCCGACACGCCCGCGCTGATGGTACTGAACGCGATCCTGTCGGCAGGCGAAAGCTCGCGGCTGTACGAGGATCTGGTCTATCGCGACCAGTTGGCGCAATCGGCCTCGACCTTCCTCGACACCAAGCAATCGACCGGCAATCTCGTCGCCTATGCGATGATGGCCAGCGGCAAGCCGGTGGCCGAGGGCGAGGCCGCGCTGAAGAAGGAAATCGCCCGGCTGCGCGATACGCCCGTCTCCGCCACTGAACTCGCCGAGGCGAAGAACGAACTGCTTACCTCCGCGCTGAAGCAGCGCGAGACCGCCGAGGGTAAGGCCAGCCTGATCGCCAACAGCGTCATCATCGACGGCGATCCCAGCGCCGCCGATCGCCAGATCGCCGCGGTGCAGAAGGTCACCGCCGCCGACATCCAACGCGTCGCCCGCGCCTATCTGAACGACCGGCAGAGCGCGACCATCCGCTATCTGCCCGATAGCGATCGCCCGGCGAATGTCCGTGAAATGCCGATCGAGATCGCACCCAGCGTGCAGGTCGCCGCGCTGACCCCGCCCGCCAATATCCCGGTTGTCACACCCGCCCCCGAGGGCGAGCGCATCCTGCCCCCCGCCCCCGGCCAGGCGATCGCTCCCACCCTGCCCCAGCCCGTCACCGTCACCCTGCCCAACGGCCTGCGCGTCGTGACGGTCGAGCGGCACGACCTGCCCCTGGTCACCGCCTCGCTGGTCGCGCTGGGCGGGGCCGCGACCGATCCGGCGGGCAAGGCGGGCGCGAGCAGCCTGTCCGCCGAATTGATGACCAAGGGAACGCAGTCCCGTTCCGCCACGGAGATCGCCCGCGCGGTCGAAAGCCTGGGCGGTTCAATCGCCAGCAGCGCGACCGATGACGGCGCGAGCATCGACCTGACCGTCCCCTCGGCCCAGGCGGATACGGCGATGACGATCCTGGCCGATGTCGCCACCCATCCCGCCTTTGCCCAAGAAGAAATCGACCGGGCACGAACCCAGTTGATCGACAGCCTGAACGTCGCGATGAAGAATCCGGCGCAACTCTCGGCGATGGTCGCGGACCGGGCGGTCTATGGCGCCAGGGCCTATGGCCAACCGCTCTCGGGCACGCCGAATTCGCTCAAGGCGCTGACCCGCGCCGACCTGACCGCCGCCTATGCGCGAAGCTGGAAGCCGGGACAGGCGACCCTGTTGCTGGTCGGGGACGTCACGCCCGCCCAGGCCCGCACGCTGGCCGAACGCCATCTGGGCGGTTGGCGCGTCGCGGGGGTCGCCACCGCCGCGACCAGACCCGCCGAACCCGCCTTCCCTGCGCCGCGCGTCATCGTGGTCGACATGCCCGATGCCGGACAAGCAGGCGTGGTCGTCGCGCGTTCGGGTATTCGCCGCGCCGACGACCGCTATTACCCATTGGCTGTTGCCAATACGGTGCTGGGCGGCGGCTTCTCGTCGCGGCTCAATCAGGAAATCCGTATCAAACGCGGCCTTGCTTATGGCGCGGGCAGTTCGGTAGCGACCGGTCGCGACATCGGCCTGATCTCCGCCCGGACCCAGACCAAAAATCCATCCGCGGCCGAAGTGGTCGGCCTGATCGATGCCGAGATGCGCCGGCTGGGCAGCGCCCCCGTCTCGCAGGATGAATTGTCGACGCGGCAGGCGGTGCTGGTCGGCGGCTTCGGCCGGACGATCGAGACCACCGACGGCATTGCCGACATCCTTGCCAGCTACACCCTTCAAGGTGTGCCGCTGGAGGAACTGAGCCGGTACATTCCGCGCGTTCAGGCGGTCGACTCGACGGCGGTCCAGTCTGTCTCCGCGGCGCTGCTCGATCCCCAGGTGGCGAGCATCGTCGTGGTGGGTGACGCCAAGCAGTTCCTGCCCGCATTGCGTCAAGCCCATCCGCAGGTCGAGGTGATCCCGGCGGAATCGATCGACCTCGATTCCCCCAAGCTGCGCTGACACCGATCCCTCCCCAGGCGCGGCTTGGGGAGGGGGACCGCCCGAAACTCGGTGGGGGGCCGGGCCCGGCACGACGCAAAATCCTTAACCCTCTCGGGTATAGCCACAAACCGGATATGCCATAGCGGGAGGAGTCCCCATTTTGCGGGTGGCGAGGCAGACGGTAAGACGGATGGTACAGGTCTGGCTGGCGCTGGTCGGCCTGATGCTGACGTTCGGCCTGATGCTGGCGGCGCAGGGAGCCCGGCGACACTCGGAGCAACAGGCGGTGGCCCCGTCTTTGCCTCCACCAGCTACCCCGCCCATAGCGGCCGGTGGACTGCCCGCCCTTGATGGCAGCACGGGGACGGTCGCCCTGCCCGCGCTACCCATCCCGCCGAGCGTGAGTCCCGCGGATCAGGGCATGGTCGCCGCCCGCCCCTTTCGCTGGGGATCGGCCACCGCGATCGATCGGGCCCGCGCGATGCAGTGCCTGACCGCCGCCATCTATTATGAAGCCAGCGGCGAGAGCATCGACGGCCAGCGCGCCGTGGCGCAGGTGGTCCTGAACCGGGCGCGCCATCCGGCCTTTCCCGGCACGGTGTGCGGCGTCGTCTATCAGGGGATGGAGCGGGCGCATTGCCAGTTCAGCTTCGTCTGCGATGGCGCGCTGGCTCGTAGGCCCGCGGTGGACGGTTGGGCGCGGGCGGCCCGCATCGCCGCCTCGGCCTTGTCGGGCAACGTGTTCGCTGCGGTCGGGCTTGCCACCCATTACCATACATTCGCGGTCGCCCCGTCCTGGAACCGGGCGATGGTGATGACCGACATGGTCGGCGCGCATCTGTTCCATCGTTGGAAGGGATATTGGGGCACCGCCGCGGCGATGAGCCGGGCCTATCGCGGCGGGGAAGTCCTACCCGTGCCGCCAGCCACCGACAGCAAGGCGGCGACGGCAAGTGACGCGCCTTCACCCGATCCAAAGGCACTGGCCGTTCCCCCGACGACCGCGATAAGCGCCAGCGTCGCCGCTCCGCCCGCCCCGCACGGCAGGACAGATGCGACCAGTGGTACGGTCATCAGTGACCGGCTGGCCCGGTCCGGCGAGATACTCGACAAGTGGAAGGATAGCGGCCGCCCGATCGAGCGGCCGGACGGACCGCGCCCGAGCTTGGCGGGCGCGGTCCCCGTCACCGATCAACGGCGGTGATGACGGTCGAAGCGGTCATGCTTTTCGAAGCGGACCTGACGGCTGAGCACCGCATAGCGGCGGTCGAGATCGTTGCGCTCCGATGCGCTCAGCCCGCCACCCGAACGGCGATAGCGATATTCGAGCTGGCTGAGATCGCGCAATTGCGAACGCAGGCGGACCGCCTCACGCCGGTCCAGCGCGCCCGAGCGAATGCCCTGATCGATCCGCGTCTGGAGCTGGCCCTGGCGCTGGGCGATCGGGGTCCAGCGCTGCGCATCGGCGACCGACGGAACGGCGATGGTGGCGAACCCCAAGCCTGCGAGAATCATGGCCTTCATGACGTTACTCCCATTACAAAGCGGGCGATTACTGGCCCGAACGCAAAAATGGGGGGCGGTGATCGCAGAGCTGTCCCAATCACTTAACGAAAGTGTCACCAAGTGTCGCAAGTGCGCGAGCTTCGTTCATCTTCACTCGGCAGGCAGCGCGCCACAGTTGCAAGCCTATCCGATCAACGGACACGCTGGTCGGCTTGCCGTGCCTATGGACTGGATCGCCGCACCCCATAAAAAGGGGCCGGTCCGTCGCGTCCGAATGGAGGCGACAAACCGACCCGTTTCCTCATACGCCGACCGGCTCAGCGGCAGCGCACATTATTCCGCTCGATCGCACGTCCGGCCAGTGCGCCACCAGCGGCACCCAGCAGCGTACCGAGCGTCTGCGAGCCACCCGAGGTGATCGCAGCGCCCAGCGCACCACCCGCGATCCCGCCGACGATCAGGCCGGTGGTGCCGTCGTTGCGGCGGCAATAATAACGGCCGTCCTGCCCGACATAGACACGGTCGTTGCGCCCCAGGCGCCGCTCGCGATAGCGCTGATTATCGACATAGTAGCGGTCGGCATAATAGCCGCCATAAGCGGGATCGGGGCGGTTATAGTCATAGGCGTAACGCGGTCCGCCGAAGTCGCCGCCGCCATAGGTCGAACATCCGGAAACCAGCGTCGCGGCCGCAACCAGGCCGAGTGTCATTGCACGCATTGCATCCTCCCTCATGGGTCGTGCGGGGAGAATCGCTCGGTCGCGCGAAAAGTTGCGATACGTTAAATATGGCGTGCGCATCGTCCCGAAGGGCCTGGGATTCGCTTCGCTCAGGCGGAGTGACCGTGGCGTTGGGACTGCCGGTCCGAGCCACCCTTCACCCCAGCCGTCTTCGGCCCAAGCGAAGGCGAAGGCCATGAGACCACCGGTCCCATGGCCCCGAAACGCTATTCGGCCGCCTGCGCCTGTCCCTTATCGAGCAACGGCTTGAGATACTTGCCCGTAAAGCTGCGCGGTTCGGCCGCGACGACTTCAGGGGTGCCGACCGCGACGATCTCGCCGCCCTTGACGCCACCTTCGGGGCCCAGATCGACGATCCAATCGGCGGTCTTGATGACATCGAGATTATGCTCGATCACCACCACCGTATTGCCTTGCTCGACCAGCGCATGCAGCACTTCGAGCAGCTTGCGCACATCCTCGAAGTGAAGCCCCGTGGTCGGCTCGTCGAGGATGTAGAGCGTGTTGCCCGTCGCTCGGCGCGAGAGTTCCTTGGCAAGCTTCACCCGCTGCGCCTCGCCGCCCGACAGGGTGGTCGCCTGCTGGCCGACCTTGACGTAACCCAGCCCCACCTCGACCAGCATCGCCATCTTGTCGCGGATCGGCGGCACCGCCTGGAAGAATTCGGCGGCGTCCTCGACCGTCATGTCGAGCACATCGGCGATCGAGTGGCCCTTGAACTTCACCTCCAGCGTCTCGCGATTGTAGCGCGCGCCGTGGCAGACGTCACAGGTGACATAGACGTCGGGCAGGAAGTGCATCTCGATCTTAAGGACGCCATCGCCCTGGCACGCCTCGCACCGGCCGCCCTTGACGTTGAAGCTGAACCGGCCGGGCTTGTACCCGCGCGCCTGCGCCTCGGGCAGCCCCGCGAACCAGTCGCGAATCTGGGTGAAGGCGCCGGTATAGGTGGCCGGGTTCGACCGGGGCGTGCGGCCGATCGGCGACTGGTCGATGTCGATCACCTTGTCGAGATGTTCGAGCCCGCTGATCTTTTCATGCTTGCCCGCCAGGATGCGCGCGCCGTTGAGCGTCCGCGCGGCGGCGGCATAGAGGGTGTCGATGGTGAAGCTCGACTTGCCCGACCCCGACACGCCCGTGATGCAGGTGAAGGTGCCGAGCGGAATGCTCGCGGTCACGCCTTGCAGGTTGTTGGCGGTCGCCTTGTGCACGGTCAGCTTCTTGCCCGATCCCTTGCGGCGCTTGGCGGGCACCGCGATCTCGCGCGTACCGTTGAGGTAATCGGCGGTGATGCTGGTCTTGGACTTGAGCAACTGCTTGAGCGTGCCGTGCGCGACGATCTGGCCGCCATGCACGCCCGCCCCCGGCCCCATGTCGATGACATAATCGGCGGTGCGGATCGCATCCTCGTCATGCTCGACCACCAGCACGGTGTTGCCCAGGTCGCGCAACCGCCGCAGCGTCGCCAGCAACATGTCGTTGTCGCGCTGGTGAAGCCCGATCGACGGCTCGTCCAGCACGTACAGTACGCCCGACAGGCCCGAACCGATCTGCGACGCCAAGCGAATCCGCTGGCTCTCGCCACCCGACAGCGTGCCGCTGGTCCGGTCGAGATTCAGGTAATCCAACCCGACATTGTTGAGGAAGCCCAGCCGCTCGATGATCTCCTTCAGGATCGGCTGCGCGATGGCACGCTGCTGGTCGGTCAGATGCTCAGGGAGTCCGGTGAAGAAGGACAGCGCATCGACCACCGACAGCCGCGTCGCGTGGCTGATGTCCTGCATCGCGATCTTGACCGCCCGCGCCTCGGGCTTCAGCCGTGCGCCGTGGCAGACTTCGCAGGGCTGCGACGACTGATAGTTGGACAATTCCTCGCGCATCCAGGCGCTCTCGGTCTGGAGCATCCGGCGGTTGAGATTGCCGATCACGCCCTCGAACGGCTTCTTGACGTCATAAGACTTCTTGCCGTCGATGAAGGTCAGCGTGACCGCCTTGCCCTTAGTGCCGTGCAGGATCACCTCCTGCACCTTGGGGTCGAGGTCCTTCCACGGCGTCTCCAGCGAAAAGCCGAACTCGCGCGCCAGGCTGCCCAGCACCTGCATATAATAGGGGCTGGGCGGATTGGACCTGGCCCAGGGCACGACCGCGCCCTTCTTGATCGACAGTTCGTGATTGGGGACGACCAGATCCTCGTCGAAGATCAGCTTCTCGCCCAGGCCGTCACAGGCCGGGCACGCCCCCTGCGGCGCGTTGAACGAGAAGAGGCGCGGCTCGATCTCGGAGATGGTGAAGCCGGAGATCGGGCAGGCGAATTTCTCCGAGAACACGATGCGGCCATCGGGCGCATTGTCACCCAGCACCGCCGATTTGGGCGTGTGCGGCTCGACCGGATCGGCGGGATCGACATAGGCAAGCCCGTCGGCCAGCTTCAGCGCGGTCTCGAAACTGTCGGCAAGGCGCGTGGCGATATCCTCGCGCACTACCAGGCGATCGACCACCACCTCGATGTCGTGCTTGAACTTCTTGTCGAGCGCCGGCGCCTCGTCGATCTCGTAGAGCTGGCCGTCGATGCGGACACGGGTGAAGCCCGCCTTCTGCCACTCGGCCATTTCCTTACGATACTCGCCCTTGCGCCCGCGCACCACGGGGGCGAGCAGATAGAGGCGCGTACCCTCGGGCAGCGTCATCACCCGGTCGACCATCTGGCTGACCGTCTGCGCCGCGATCGGTTCGCCGGTGGCGGGGCTGTAGGGAATGCCGACGCGCGCCCAGAGCAGGCGCATATAGTCGTAAATCTCGGTGACCGTCGCCACGGTCGAGCGCGGATTGCGGCTGGTCGTCTTCTGCTCGATCGAGATGGCGGGCGACAGCCCCTCGATATGGTCGACGTCCGGCTTCTGCATCATCTCCAGGAACTGGCGCGCATAGGCCGACAGCGACTCGACATAGCGGCGCTGCCCTTCGGCATAGATGGTGTCGAACGCGAGCGAAGACTTGCCCGACCCCGACAGGCCGGTGATCACCGTCAGCGTGTCACGGGGAATGTCGATATCGACATCCTTGAGATTGTGCTCGCGCGCGCCGCGGACGGAAATCTTGGTCAGCATAGGGCGGGTTCTACTTCTGTTCCGGGATAAATGCCAGAGGCGAGATAGGAAGCGAGGCTCTCACTTTCGAGAGCCGAGACTTGCGGTAACGTACGGCAATCGCCCATGATCCCGGCCGGGGCATGGGGATTGCACTTCTCGATGGCTCCATGTGATATAGTATCACATCCTGTTTGTGGAGACCTTCCATCTTGTCGAAGACCCTGCATCTGTCCGCGCTGTTGCTGCTCGCCGCCGGTACGACCCCGGCATTCGCGCAAAAGGCGGAGAAGACTGAAACCAAGACGACGACCACCGAGAAGAAGGACGACGAGGCCAAGCGCCCGCCCCTTCCCGACGACAAGACGATCACCCAGACCGCGCGGATCGGCGGCAGGGTCGTCAGCTACAAGGCGACCATCGGCAAGATCCCGGTGCGCGACGACAAGGGCAAGGAGATCGGGCAGGTCGTCTACACCGCCTATACCGTGCCCGGCGGCGATGTGCGGCGGCCGGTGACCTTCGCATTCAATGGCGGGCCGGGTGCGTCCTCGGTCTATCTCAACATGGGCGCGGTGGGGCCGAAGCGGGTGCCGTTCGGCGCACAGGGCGATGCGCCGTCCGACGCGCCGATCACCACCGACAATCCCAATAGCTGGCTGGACTTCACCGATCTGGTCTTCATCGATCCCATCGGCACAGGCTTCAGCCGCAGCCTGGTCGACGAGGCGGAGACGAAGAAGGCCTTCTACGCCAACGATCCCGACATCAAATATCTGTCCAAGGTCGTCTATGACTGGCTCGTCAAGGAAGGGCGCTTGCGCTCGCCCAAATATGTGATGGGCGAAAGCTATGGCGGGTATCGCGCGCCGCGCATCGCCTATGAGCTCCAGTCGCAGATCGGCGTCGGGGTCAACGGGCTGGTGATGGTGTCGCCCTATCTCGATCCGGCTTCGGGCGACGATGCGACGGCGCTGTCGCCCCTGCCGTGGATGATCGACCTGCCCTCTATGGCGGCCGCGCAGCTGGAACGGCAAGGCAAGCTCAATGCCGAGTCCATGGCCGGCGTCGAGGCCTATGCGCGCGGCGATTACCTCCGCGATCTGATGCGCGGGCGGTCGGATACGCAGGCGGTCGACCGTCTGGTCACGCGGGTGGCGGAACTGACCGGGCTCGACCCGGCGCTGGTGCGCAAGCTGGGCGGGCGGGTCGATACGCGCACCTATCTGCGGGAAATCCACCGCAACGATTCTACGATCGGCAGCATCTACGACTCGAACGTCACCGCCTTCGACCCCTTCCCCTGGTCGTCGCAGCAGCGCTCGAACGACCCGTTGCTCGACTCGCTGATCGCCCCGACGACCAGCGCGATGGTCGATTTCGTGACGCGCGAAGTGGGTTGGAAGACCGACGCCCGCTATCATGCGCTGTCCTATGAGGTGAACAGCGCCTGGGATCGCGGAAAGCCCGACGACACACCCGTCACCGACCTGCGCAAGGCGATCGCCAACGATCCCAAGATGAAGGTGATGATCGTCCATGGCTGGGACGACCTGTCCTGCCCCTATTTCGCGTCTCGACTGATCGTCGATCAGATGCCCAGCTATGGCGTGGCGCAGCGTGTGCACCTGAACGTCTATCCGGGCGGGCACATGTTCTACAGCCGCTCGGACAGCGGCGCGGCATTCCGGCGCGATGCGATGGCGATGTACGGGGGGTGAGTCTCCCACCCCTGCGGAGACCTATCCCGCCGCCGTTCACGCTGAGCGCGGTCGAAGCCCACGCCCCGTCTGGCGCCTCAGGCCAACCCGCGCTAACACGCCGACCGTATACGAAACGGAGCGAATAGCATGGCAGGAATGATCGGGGGATCGACGGCGGAGCGCGAACTGGCGAGCCTGTCGCTTTGGGCGAACCCCGCTCCGGTCATCACGTCGGAGGAGCGTGCACAGAGGCTGGCCCGCGCGCGCGAATTGATGGGGCAGATGGGGGCCGATGCGCTGCTGATCGGTGCGGGTGCCAGCTTGCGCTACTTCACCGGTGTCGCCTGGGGCCCCACCGAACGGCTGGTGGCGATGCTGTTGCCGATCGCGGGCGATCCGGTCTTCATCTGCCCGGCCTTCGAACTCGGGTCTTTCGAGGCGAGCCTGGCCATCCCCGCGACCGACATCCGGCTGTGGGAAGAGGATGAAAGCCCCTCCGCGCTGGTCGCCGATGCCTTGACGGCGGCGGGCGCGAAGACATTGGCGATCGACCCGGCCATGGCGTTCCTGTTCGTCGAGCGTATCCGCGCCGCCGCGCCGGGCGTGGCGCTGGTCGATGCCGGACCGGTGGTCGATGGCTGTCGCATGATCAAGTCGGCGGCCGAAATCGCGCTGATGAAACAGGCCATGGCAATGACGCTGGAGGTCCACCGCAGCGCCGCGCGCATCCTGCACGAGGGCATTCGCGCGTCCGAGGTGATCCGCTTCATCGACGCGGCGCACCGGGCGCTGGGAGCGTCGACGGGCAATTATTTCTGCGCGGTACAGTTCGGCCGCTCGACCGCCTTTCCGCATGGCTTGCCGCAGGACGATGTGCTGCGCGACGGCGATGTGGTGCTGGTCGATACCGGTACGCTGATCGACGGCTATCATAGCGACATCACCCGCACCTATGCGTTCGGCGATGTCGGCGACGAGGTCCGCCGCATCTGGGATATCGAGAAGGAAGCGCAGGCCGCCGCCTTCGCCGCCGTCCGGCCGGGCGTGCCGTGCGAGGCGGTCGATTACGCCGCGCGGGCGGTTTTGGAGCGCGCCGGGCTCGGTCCCGATTACCGTCTGCCCGGCCTGCCGCACCGCACCGGGCACGGCATCGGCCTGTCGATCCACGAGCCCGCCTATCTGGTGCGCGGCGACCGGACGCCGCTGACGCCGGGCATGTGCTTTTCCAACGAGCCGATGATCGTCGTACCGGAGCGTTTCGGCGTACGGCTGGAGGATCACTTCTACGTCACCGAGACGGGCGCGGCGTGGTTTACCGAGCCGCAGCCCGCGATCGACGATCTCGGGTAAGGCGTGACCCCGGCTGAGGCCGGGATTGGTTCACGCGAAGACGCGATGCCGCGAAGGATTTTGTTCGCGCCCTCGCGCCTTCGCGCGACGATCGCCTCAGACGACGGTGAACCCGGCCCAGAACGGGTCCTCGCGATCGATCCAGATCGTGTTGAACCCGGTCGCGATCGCCGAGCCCTGGATCGACGGCACGATCGCGGCCTGACCGCCCAGTTCGGTCGCTTCCTCGACCCGGCCGATGAAGCGGCTGCGGATATAGCTTTCGTGGACGAAGCGGTCGCCGACGCGCAAGCGCCCCTTGGCCGCCAGATGCGCGAGGCGCGCCGAGGTGCCGGTGCCGCACGGGCTGCGGTCGATCGCGCGTTCACCATAGAAGACCGCGTTGCGCCCATCGGCATCCTCGGCCGAGGGCTTGTCCGCCCAGAGCACATGGCTGACCCCCCGGATCGAGGGTTCGAGCGGATGCACCGGCTCGAACTTCTCGCGCACCAGTTCGCGGATCGTGCGGCTGAGTTCGACCAGCTTCGACGCGCCCAGATCGTCCAGCCCGGTATAGGCCCCCTGCGGCTCGACAATGGCGTAGTAGTTGCCGCCATAGGCGACATCCAGCGTCAGCGGGCCGAAGCCCGGCACGTCGATCTCGATTCCCTCGGCCGCCAGATAGGCGGGGACGTTGCGGATACGGACCGCCGTGACCTTGGCGCCTTCCTTCTCATATTCGATATGGATGGTGCCGGCGGGCACTTCGACCTTCAGCTTGCCGGGTTCGCGCGGGGTGATGAGCCCATGTTCCAGGCCGAAGGTGATCATGCCGATCGTGCCATGCCCGCACATGGGCAGGCAGCCGCTCGTCTCGATGAACAGGATCGCGGCGTCGCTGTCGGGCTCGCAGGGCGGATAGAGGAAGCCGCCCGACATCATGTCATGCCCGCGCGGCTCGAAGCACAGGCCGGTGCGGATCCAGTCGAACCGCTCCAGAAAATCCAGCCGCCGCTCGGCCATGGTCGATCCGCGCAGCAGCGGTGCGCCGCCCGCCACCAGCCGGACGGGATTGCCCGCGGTGTGGCCATCGATGCAGAAAAAGGTATGGCGGATCGTAGGTGACGTCATCGGGATTCCCTTGCTGTAAATTCCGTATACGATATGACCCACCCCATGCCCAAGTCCGAAAATCACGCTAGTCCCTCGGATCGTCGCAGCGCCATCGTCGTGGGCGGCGGCGTCATCGGAACCACCACCGCGCTGGCCCTGCAACGCGCCGGTTGGGCGGTGACGCTGATCGAGGCGGAGGACAGCCCGCGCGCCGCCTCCTGGGGCAATGCCGGCCATATCGCGACCGAGCAGGCGGAGCCTATCGCCTCGCCCGCCATGGTGCGCGGTTTCGCCAAACGGCTGTTCTTTCGCGGCGGCGCGCTCGCCCTGCCGCCGCGCGAGATCGCGACTTGGCTGCCCTTCTCGCTGCGCCTCCTGAAAGCGGCCCGGCCCGCCCGGTACGAGCGGGCGCACGAAGCGCTGGCGGGGCTGCTCGCCCAGGCCATGCCCGCATGGCAGCGTCATGTCGCCGCGCTCGGTGCGCCGGATCTGCTGCGTCCTGACGGCCATGTCGTGCTCTGGGAAACGCCGGAGAGCGCCGCGCGCGGCTTGGCGAACTGGCAAGCGGCCGACACCGGCACCGCGCGCTTCCGCTCGCTGACCGAAGCGGAGTTGGGCGACTGGCGGACCCGAGTCCGTGCGCCCATCGCGGGCGGCATCCGCTTCGAGGGCAGCGGCCAGATCGCGGACCCGGCCCGCCTCGCCGAAATCGCGACCGCCCGCTTCCTGGCGGACGGCGGCACCCGCATCGTCGCCCGCGTCGAGACGATCGATGACGGCGAGGTCCGCATGACCGACGGCCGCGGCCTATCGGCCGACCAGATCGTCGTGACGGCGGGCGTGGCGAGCGCTGCCCTGCTCCGTCCCTTCGGCTTGAGGGCCCCGATCATCGCAGAGCGGGGCTATCACCTTCAGACCGGCCCGGACGTCGACTGGCCCGCCGACCTGCCTCCGGTGGTGTTCGAGGACCGCTCGATGATCGTCACCCGCTTCGCCGGGGGCTTACGCGCCGCGAGCATCGTCGAATTCGCCCGCGCCGAGGCCAAGCCCGACCCCGCCAAGTGGAATCGCCTACGCCACCACATCGCGGCGCTTGGCCTGCCGATCGGCGAGGACGCCAAACCCTGGATGGGCGCACGGCCGACCCTGCCGGATTACCTGCCCGCGATCGGGCGCGTACCGGGGACTAGGGGTGTGTCCTATGCCTTCGGGCACAATCACTTGGGGCTGACGCTCGCGCCGATTACCGGCGAGTTGGTGACGGCGATGCTGGATGGGGCCACGCCGTCCATGCCTCTGAACGCTTTTGACCTGGCGAGATTTGTCTGAACCCGCGCGACCAACGCGGCATGCTCTTTTTTAAAGAAGCAATCGTGATCCTAGCTTACCAGCGTTTCCCAGATAGCGCGTAAGATGACAAAAAGCAGAATTGCCATGCCAACCACCCCTGCGGTCACGTAAAGACCGACACTCCACCAAAACAAGAAGGGCCGACCATATCTTGTGATCGGCTTGAACGGTCGCCTCGTAGGGAATTCGTCATTCAGCCACGCCGGGATGAGGTGAAAAGCACTTACAAATAGCAGCCCGCCAGCTGCCAAAATATCTTGTCGCATTCATCCGCCCCTTCTCCCCTCTTATACTACCAAAGGCTGCGAACGTCAGCGTAGGATGACGCCAACTCGATACCCCGCCCCCCTCGACATCCCGCCCCCATCCGCTATCGGTTAACCACAGCGCATCGGGGGAGCGGCGACCGGGTCCGTGCAGATCAAGCGGCTTCGCATTTCGGGTTTCAAGAGCTTCGTCGATCCGGCCGATCTGGTCATCGAACCGGGGCTGACCGGTGTTGTCGGGCCCAATGGCTGCGGCAAGTCGAACCTGCTCGAAGCGCTGCGCTGGACGATGGGCGAGAATAGCGCGCGGTCGATGCGCGGCGCGGGCATGGAAGACGTGATCTTCGCGGGCACCGCGACCCGCCCGCCGCGCGACTTTGCCGAGGTCACCATCCTGGCCGAACGCGACGGCGACGAGACCGAGATCGTCCGCCGGATCGAACGGGGCGCGGGATCCGCCTATCGCATCGACGGGCGCGACGTGCGGGCCAAGGACGTGGCGCTGCTCTTCGCCGATGCCGCGACCGGCGCCCATTCGCCCGCGCTGGTCAGCCAGAACCGGATCGGCGCGGTCATCGCCGCCAAGCCCGCCGAGCGCCGCGCCATGCTGGAGGAGGCGGCCGGTATTGCGGGCCTGCACGTCCGCCGCCGCGATGCCGAGTCGAAGCTGCGCGCGACCGAGACGAACCTGACCCGGCTGGACGAGGCGATCGCCGACCAGGACGCGCGCATCGCGACGCTGCGGCGACAAGCGCGGGCGGCGGAGCGCTATCGCCTGCTCTCCGACCAGATCCGCGTGGCCGAGGCGCGGATGATCTTCGCCCGCTGGCGCGACGCGGCCGAAGCGGCGAGCACCGCCAAGACCGAGGCCGAGGCCGCCGAACGACAGGTGGCCGAAACCACCGCCGCCGAACGCGCCGCCGCCAAAGCGCAGGAGCAGGCGGTCGCGCAGGCGGCCAGGGCGCGCGCCGCGTCGCTGGCCGCGCGGGATGGCTTGAGCGAGGTCGGCCATGCCTTGTCCCGTGCGCGCGACCGGCGTCATGGCCTGCAACGCCGGATCGAGGAACTGGCAGGCGCGCGGACCCGGATCGGCGAGGATCGCGCGCGCGAGGATGCGCTGGCGCATGACGCCGCCGCCGCCATCCAAAGGCTAAACGAGGAATGCGAGGATCTGGAGGCGCGCATCGCCCATGCGGTGCAGGCCATGCCCCGGCTCGACGCGCTGCTGGCCGAGGCGGAGACGAAGAACCGCGATGCCGAGGTCGCGCTGGCCCGAGCACTGTCCGCCCAAGCCGCCGAAGCGGCCGAGCGCCGGATCGCGGAGGCCGCCCTCGCCGCCGCCCGCGCCCGCCATGCCCGGGCCGAGCGCGACGCCCGATCCGTCGCCTCCGCCATCGATGCGCTGCCCGACATGGCCGAGCAGGACGCGGCGCGCGAGGCGGCGATCGCGACCCAGCTTGCCGCGCGGATCGACGCCGACAAGGCGCGCGCCGCCCTGGGCTGGGCCGAGGAAAGCGAACGCACCGCCGCGAGCGAACGCGATGCGGCGGAGACCGCCCGGGCGCAGGCCATCGCCGCGCTGGCCGCGTTGCAGGCCGAGATGACGGCGCTGACCCGCGCGACCGAGCGCAAGGGCGGCGACCGCCTGCTCGACGAAGTGCAGGCCGAACCGGGCTTCGAACGCGCGCTGGCGGCGGCGCTGGGGGACGAACTGGATACGCCGCTGGCCGACTGGCACGGATCGCCCATTGCGGCGGATGATCCTCCCGCGCCGGTCGGGACGCTGCGGCTGGGCGAGCGGATCGCGGCGCCCCCGGCGCTCGCCCGGCGGCTGTCGCAAATCTTCCTGGTCGAGGCGGATTCGGGTCAGGCGCTGGCGGTCGGACAGCGGCTGGTCACGCGCGAGGGGCGGCTGCGGCGCTGGGACGGCTATGTCGGCGAAGGCGGCGGCGCGGCGGCGGCCGAGCGGATGGAGCGGCGCAACCGCCTGACCGCGCTGGAAGCCGAACGCCCGGCGGCGGAGGCGGCGGTGCAGGCCGCGACCGAGACCAGGACCACCATCGACGACCGGATCGCCCGAGCCCGCGCCGCCGCCGCCAGTGCGCGGACGCTTCATGCCCAGGCCGACGCCGCCCTGCGCGACGCCCAGCGTGCCGAGGACCGGGCGCAGGCGGTGATCGAGCGGCTGTCCGCGCAACGTGCCGACCTGGCTATGCGAGCCGAGCGGATCAGTGCCGAAATGGACGAGGCCCAGGCCGAATGCGTCCGCGCGGAGGCCGCGCTGACCGCACTTCCCGATGGCTCCGCCAGCGCGGCGGAGACGACGCGGCTTCAGGGCGAGACGCAACTGGCCCGCTCGGCGGTCGCGCTCGCCCGATCGGAGCGGACCACGCTGGAGCGCAGCCTTGCCCAGACCCGTGACCGTCTGGCGGCGGCGCGGGCGGAGGCGGAAAGCTGGAACCAGCGTGCCGGGCAGGCGGCGGGGCGGATCACGGAAATGGACACGCGCGCCGCGACGCTGGAGCGGGATGCGGCCGCGCTGGCCGACCGCCCGGCGCAACTGGCCGAGGAGATCGCCAGCCTTGCCGCCGCGCATGACGCGGCCAAGCAGGAGGCGGAGCGGACCCAGGCCGAGGAGGCCGAGACCGAACGTACCCAGCGCGGCGCGGAGGCCGCCCATGCCCAGGCCAACGCGCTTCTGTCGACCGCGCGCGAGGCGCGGGCCGGGGCGCTGGCGCGGGTGGAGAATCACGAACTGCGCCGCGTCGAACTGGGCCGGGTGTCGGGCGAGCGCTTCGCCTGCCCCGCGCCGGTGCTGCCCGAAAAGCTGAACTTCGACAGTGCCAGCGTCGGGTCTCCGCAGGTCGAGGCGGCGGCGCATGACAAGCTGTCCGCCGATCGCGAGCGGATCGGGCCGGTCAACCTCGTCGCCGAACAGGAACTGGCCGAACTGGAGGCCAGCGGCGCGGCCAGTGCCGCCGAACGCGAGGATCTGGTACAGGCCGTGGCGCGGCTTCGCGGCTCGATCGGGCTGCTCAACCGCGAGGGGCGGCAAAGGCTGCTGGCGGCATTCGAGGCGGTGAACGGACATTTCCAGACGCTGTTCGCGACGCTGTTCGACGGCGGCTCGGCGCATCTGGCGCTGATCGATTCGGACGATCCGCTGGAGGCGGGGCTGGAGATCATGGCGCAGCCGCCGGGCAAGCGGCTCCAGTCGCTGACCCTGTTGTCGGGGGGCGAACAGGCACTGACGGCGGTGGCGCTGATCTTCGGGCTGTTCCTGACCAACCCCGCCCCGATCTGCGTGCTGGACGAGGTCGATGCGCCGCTGGACGATGCCAATATCGATCGCTTCTGCGGGCTGCTCGACCGCATGACGCGCGAGACGGACACGCGCTATCTGATCGTGACGCACAATGCGGTGACGATGAGCCGGATGCATCGATTGTTCGGCGTGACGATGATCGAACGCGGGGTCAGCCGGCTGGTCTCGGTGGATTTGCAGGCGGCGGAGACTTTGCTGGCGGCGGAGTGAGGACGCGTTTCAAAACGCCAACCTCGCGAATCCATGGCCGCTCCCCGGCGAAGGCCGGGGTCCAATTGCGATGCGCTATCGCAGGCGCGGAGCATTTGCCTCCCCCGCATTGAATAGCGCGCCACCGATTTGGCGGACCCTGGGCCCCGGCCTTCGCCGGGGTAGGGCTGCATCTTCAAAACCTCCGTTCAGCCTGAGCGAAATCGAAGGCCTCGCCAAACCTTTACGGCAGCAGGAACGTCCCCTCGATCACCGTGACGCACCCGCCGCCCAGCACCACCCGGTCGCCCACCAGTCGACAGGTCAAACGCCCGCCACGCGCGCTCGCCTGCTCCGCCACGAACGACTCGCGCCCCAGCTTTTCCGTCCAGTACGGCGTGATCACCGCATGCGCCGAACCCGTCACCGGATCCTCATCGATGGCGAAGGCGGGCACGAAGACCCGGCTGACGACATCCGCCTCCCCCTCGCCGCCACGCGCGGTCAGGATGACGACATAACGGCCCGCATCGGCCAGTGCGGCAAAGTCCGGCGTACAAGCCCGAACCCTCTCCGCATCGTCCACGACGATAACGGCATAGCCCGCCGGATGGCGCAACGTCTCCACGACGCCGTGCACGCCCAAAGCCTCGACCACACCGGGCAGCGCCTCGGGCAGCGGCGCACGCTCGGGCAGCGACAGGCTATAGCCCAGCCCGTCACGCGCCACCTCCAACACCCCCGCATGGCGCGTCGCAAACCGCACCCGCTCACGCACGGTATCGGACGACAGCACGACATGGCCGCTCGCCAGCGTGGCGTGGCCGCACATTTCCACCTCGTCGCCCGGCGTGAACCATCGAAGTTCGAAATCCGCCTCGCCGCCGTCTGCCGGGACCAGAAAAGCGGTTTCCGACAGATTATTCTCCTGCGCGATCGCCAGCAACAAGCCATCGTCCGGCCAGCCGGAAAGCATCATCACCGCCGCCGGATTGCCGCCGAACGCGGCCGAGGCGAAAGCGTCGACCTGCGCGAACGGAATGCGCATCAATAGACCCGCTTGCCGAACCAGTGCGGCGTCACATCCGCCTCGACCAATGGATTGTCGGTGTCGACATGGCCTTCGGGATCGAGGTGGATCAGCACCTCCACCTTGGGGAAGGCGCGGCGGAGTGCGCGTTCCACGCCCTCGACAATGTCATGCGCGGCGGCGACGGTCAGCTCGCGCTCCACCTCCATATGGAATTGCGCGAAGTCGTGACTCCCCGAGCGGCGGGTGCGGAAGTCGTGAATGCCCTTCAGCCCCGGCTGGCGTGCGGCGACATCAAGGAATGCGGCGCGCTGGTCGTCGGACCATTCCTTGTCCATCAACTGGTCGATCGCGGTCGAGGACGCCTGGAACGCGCCCCAGGCCAGCCACAACGCGATGGCGATGCCGAAGACCGGGTCCGCGCCGTGCCAGCCGAAATACTGGTCCAGCACCATCGCGACGATCACCGATCCGTTGAGCAGCACGTCCGACTGGTAGTGGACATTGTCGGCCAGGATCGCGACCGACCCGGTGCGGCGGATCACGCTGCGCTGATAGGCGAGCAGCACCATCGTCGCCAGGATCGCGACCACCGACACGCCGATGCCGAATTCTGCATCGCTGGTCGGATTGTCCGCGCCCAGCGCCATCACCGCGCGCCACGCGATGCCCGCCGCCGAGGCGGTGATCAGCGCCACCTGGAACAACGCCGCCAGTGCCTCCGCCTTGCCATGGCCGAAGCGATGGTCATGGTCGGCGGGCGTCGCCGCCAGCCGGACGCCGTACAGGGTCACGAGGCTGGCGAGCAGGTCGAGCGCGGTGTCGGCGAGCGACCCCAGCATCGCGACCGATCCGGTCCGCCACGCCGCAAAGCTCTTGAGCGCCAGCAGGAACAGCGCCATCGCGACGCTGGCCAGCGCCGCCCTGGTGGCGAGCGGAATGACCTTCTTGCGTTCGTCCTGGGTCACGGGAACAACAACCCTTCCTCCCAGCCGTCCTCGCCGGTGCGGGCGAAGACGCGGCGCTCATGCAGGCGATGTTCGCGGTCGAGCCAGAATTCGATCCGCTGCGGGGTGACGCGATAGCCCCCCCAATGCGGCGGGCGCGGCACGTCGCCACCCTCGAACCGAGCGCGCATCTCTTCGAACCGCGCCTCGAACGTGGCGCGATCGGCCAGCGGGCGCGATTGCTCCGACGCCCAGGCGCCAAGCTGCGAGTCCCGGCTCCGGCTCGCGAAATAGGCATCGGATTCGGCGTCGGTCACGCGGCTCACCGGCCCCTCGATCCGAATCTGGCGGCGCAGCGATTTCCAGTGGAACAGCAAGGCGGCCTTGCTCCCCTCGCCCAGTTCCTGCGCCTTGCGGCTTTCGCGATTGGTATAGAAGACGAAACCCTGTGGGCCATGGCCCTTGAGCAGCACCATCCGCACCGAAGGCTGGCCGGCCGCATCGACCGTCGCCAATGCCATCGCGTTGGAGTCGTTGGGTTCGCTGCTCCGCGCTTCGGCGTACCAGAGATCGAACAGGGCAAAGGGATCGTCGGCCATGCGCGCGTCCATACGCCCGTGACGGCCGAAAACCAATGTCGCGAACGGAAACGCTGAATCGCCTATGCGCCACCGCGGGCAACCATGATTTTATGGCACCTTCGTCATGTTTTCCCAATCATCTGTTGCAACCTGGGGCCGATGCGGCGATTTTCCGCCCCCCATGGACTTCAGCGTCACGCCCTCCGAGGATAGCCCTGCGCAAGCCGCCGCCTGGATCGCGGCCTATCGCGACACCGCGGCCGGTGCGGACGTGCTGGCGGGATCGGGCGATCCGGCCTGGACGGCGATGCTGGAGGAACTGGCCGCCGTCGCCAGCAACCTGGCCCATGCCCGCGAGCGCGTACAACGGCACGCGGCGGACATCGGCACCGGCTTTCGCATCATCGGCGAGACGGACGAACGCCCCTGGCCGGTCTCCCCGGTTCCCCTGTTGATCGACATCGGCGAATGGACGGGGATCGAGGCAGGGGTCAAGCAACGCGCCACGCTGCTGGAGACGATCCTGGCCGATCTCTACGGCCCCGGCGACCTGGTGGAACGAGGCCATATTCCCGCCGCGCTGGCGACCGGCAGTCCCTATTTCCTACGCCCCATGGTCGGCGTGATGCCGCCGGGCGGCCATCATCTGAGCTTCGTCGCCTTCGACCTGGCGCGCGGCCCCGATGGCGAGTGGCGGGTGCTGGCCGATCATCTGCGCAATCCGGCGGGGGCGGGCTATGCGCTGGAGAACCGGCTGGCGGTCAGCCGCACCCTGGGCGGCCTGCAAAACCGGCTGAACGTGCAGCGGCACGCGCCCTTCTTCGCCGCCTTTCGCGCCGGGCTCGCCGCGCAGTGCCGCCGGGCCGACCCGCGTATCGGGCTGCTGACGCCGGGGCGTTTCAACCCCAGCTATCCCGAACAGGCGCATCTGGCGCGCTATCTGGGCCTGTTGCTGGTCGAAGGGGCCGATCTCGCCGCGATCGAGGGACAGGTCTATGTCCGCACCGTCGCCGGGCTGAAGCGGATCGATGCGCTGTGGCGGCGGCTCGATCCCCGGATGCTCGATCCGCTGGCGTTCGACAGCCATTCGCAGATCGGCGTGCCCGGCCTGATCGACGCCTATGTCGAAGGGCAGGTGGTGATCGCCAACGCACCGGGGGCGGGCGTGCTGGAGAGCCCGGCCTTCTCGGCCTTTCTACCGGTACTGGCGCAGGAGATACTGGGTGAGCCGCTCAAGCTGCCGACCATCGCGACCTGGTGGTGCGGCGGCTCGGCGCAGGCGGCGCATGTCACCGCGAATCTCGACCGGATGCTGATCGCGCCTGCCTTCGGGCCGCGGCCGCTCGGACTGCCCGACGGTGCCCGGGCGGGAGCCGGCCTGTCCGCCGAGGCGCGGGCCACGCTCCTTGCCGATATGGCCAAGCGCCCACAGGATTATGTGGGGCAGGAGATGGTGCACCTGTCCACCATGCCCGTCGTCATCGACGACCGGCTGGAACCGCGCCCCTTCACGCTGCGGGTGTTCGCGGCGCGCGATGCCGAGGGGCAATGGGTGGTCCTGCCCGGCGGTTTCGGGCGGATCGGCGACCATCCCGAGGCGACCGCCGCGATGATCGGCGAAGGCCTATGGTCCGCCGATGTCTGTATCCACGGGCCGGAGCCGGTGGCGCCGATGTCGCTGCTCGCCGCCCCCGATTCGCTGCATGTCCGGCGCAATCCGGGGACGTTGCCCAGCCGGGTGGCGGACAATTTCTATTGGCTGGGACGCTATCTGGAACGCGGCGAGGCGTTGCTTGCGGCGATCCGGGTGATGCTGGGCAATTCGATCGATGTGGACGGCGGCGCGGCACTCGACACGCGTACGGTCGGGCGGCTGGTCGGCCTGATCACCGGCGCGGGCGCGGCACCGCATCCCGACAGCCTGCACCGCGCCGCCCTGACCCAGTTCGCGCGGACCGCGATGGAGGATGAAGGCTGGCACTCGGTCGCCCGCATCAACCGGCTGGCGCGCGGGATCAGCGAGGGTTCGCGCGATCGCCTGTCCGCCGACATGGTGCGATTGCTGGAAGCCCCCTTCCCCAGCCATGCCGGGATGCTCGACCGGGCGGGCTCGCTGCAACGCCGCTATGCCGCGATCGCCGGTCTGTCCGCCGAGCATATGGTGCGGACGACCGCGTGGCGGTTCCATGACCTGGGCCGCCGGGTCGAACGCGCGATCGCCGTCGCCCGCGCGACGCGGCTGTTCGGCATGGCGGGAGCATCGGCGGACGATCTGTCCACCCTGCTCGACCTCGCCAACAGCCAGATCAGCTATCGCCAGCGTTATCCGACCGGTCTGGCGCGCATCGCGGTGGTCGATCTGGTCGCGCTCGATCCCAACAATCCCCGTGCGCTCGCCTATCAGACCGCGCGCATCGCCGACTGCCTGTCGCGCCTGCCGGTCCTGTCCGACGACGACATGGCCGAGCCGCAGCAGGCGCAGGCCATCGCCATCCGCGCCGCCGTGGAGACGGCGGACGCCCGCACGCTCGACGCCGACATGCTGGGCGATGTCGAGCGGCGGCTGGGCCTCTTGTCGGAGGCGATCGCGCGCCGCTATTTCCTGCAAGGGGCGGAGCCGTTGCGCGCCGGGGGACTTACCCTCGCATGATCTACGACATCCGCCACATCACCCGCTTCGATTACGGTGCGCAGGTCAAATATGCGCGGTGCAATCTGCGCCTCAAACCCATCGACTGGCCCGGCCAGACGCTGGAAAGCTATGACCTGATCGTCGAGCCGGTCGGTCGCACCCGTTCCGCCCGCGCCGAGGCGGGACTGGCGCATGTCACCCGGCTGGTGGTAGATCGCCCGGTGCGCAGCCTGACGATCGAGAGCCGGGCGCGGATGCTGGTCGATCGCCCCGTCCCGATCCCTTCGTCCGACGATCCCACGCTGGCGGAGGTATCCGCGCTGGCGCGGTCCAGCCGCGACCTGTCGCCGGCGGGCCCGGCCAATTACATCTTCCCATCGCCGTTGATCCCGCTCGACCCCGCCATCGCCGAATGGTGCTCCGCCGACCTATCACCGGAACGGGGTGCGCTGGAGGCGGGCTTCGCGCTGGCGAACCGCATCCAGCGCGAATTCGCCTTCGATCCCGCCGCGACGCTGGTGGACACGCCCCCAGCCGACGCGTTCCACCAGCGTCGCGGGGTGTGCCAGGACTTCGCGCAGATCATGATCACGGGCCTGCGCGCGGCGGGCATCCCGGCGGCCTATGCCTCGGGCTATATCCGCACTTTGCCGCCCCCGGGTCAGGCGCGGCTGGTCGGTGCGGACGCGACCCATGCCTGGGTGCTGATCTGGGGCGGGCCGGCCCATGGCTGGGTCGGGGTCGATCCCACCAACGGCATCTGGATGGCAGGCGACCACATCATCGTCGCGGTCGGCCGCGACTATGCCGAGATCGCGCCGGTCGACGGCGTCGTGCTAGGCTCCGGCGCCCAGAAGATGGACGTCAGCGTCGATGTCGCACCGCTGGGGGAGTTGGTGGCCGGGTAGCGGATTGCCCCTTCGCCCTGCCCCGCCCTCCATTCGATCTGAACGGAGGGCGGAGTAAGAAGCGTCTACCCGTCCTCGGTCACTGCGTTGGGATTGTCCTTGTCCGGGTCGGGGTGGCCACCCGATCCATGATAGGCCGCTCCGCTCTGGCCGCCATGGAAGTCGCCCTTGCGTTCGGGCACGCCTTCATATCCGCCGCCCTGGCTTTCGCCGCCATGTTTGCCGGGTGTGTCCGAGACGCCGTCGGGGGCGCCCTTCTTTCCGTCCTTATCGACGGCCTGCATCGGCTGGGTCATGATCCGTCTCCTTCCCGGCTGCAACGCACGGGGCACGGATTGCGCTCCGGCGCGGACTGCCCCACATAGATCGATAAGACACTGCCAACGGGGAAAAGAGTGGCCGATCCATATCAGACGCTGGGCGTGAGCCGCACGGCCAGCGAAGCCGATATCAAGAAAGCCTATCGCAAGCTGGCGAAGGAACTGCATCCCGACCGCAATAAGGATAATCCCAAGGCGGCCGAGAAGTTCAGCCAGGTGACCAATGCCTATGACCTGCTGAACGACAAGGACAAGCGCGCCCGGTTCGATCGCGGCGAGATCGACGGTGACGGCAATCCCACCTCGCCCTTCGGCTATGGTGGCGGCATGGGTGGCGGCGGCCCGCGCCCCGGTGCGGGCAGCGGCGGCTTTCGCCAGCAATTCGACTTTGGCGGCGAGGGTGCCGACATGTCCGACATCTTTGAGGGGATGTTCGGCGGGGCCGGTCGCGGCGGGTTCAGCGGCGGCTTTGGCGGTTTCGGCGGCGGCCGCCGGCCCGCGCAGAAGGGCAACAACATCGCCTATGCGCTCAAGGTCCCCTTTGCCGACGCCGCGACGCTCAGCGCGCAGCGGGTGACGCTGGGCGATGGCAAGACCATCGACCTGAAACTGCCCGCCGGGGTCGAGACCGGTACCCAGATGCGACTGGCCGGCAAGGGCGAACCCGGCGCGGGCGGCGCGGGCGATGCGATCGTCACGATCGAGGTCAGCCCCCATGCCTTCTTCACGCGTGACGGCGACGATGTCCGCCTGGACCTGCCCATCTCGCTGACCGAAGCGGTGCTGGGCGGACAGATCAAGGCCCCCACCGTCGAGCGCCCGGTCATGCTGACCGTGCCCAAGGGCACTACGTCGGGCAAGACGCTGCGCCTGAAGGGCAAGGGCTTTCACAAGAAGAATGGCGGGCGCGGCGACCAGTTGATCACGTTGATCATCGACATCCCCGCCGATGATGCAGCGCTGCAACGCTTTGCCGCCGAATGGACCGATGGCAGGAACCCGAGGGCCGCCATGGGCGTCTGATCGTTCCATGAGCGATGCGACCGGCCTGACCCCTGAAGAACGTGCACATTATCATGGCAAGGCCCGTCGACGGCTGGACCGGCAGATCGCCAAGGTCCGGCCGGGTTCCTATGCTTTCGAGGTCCTGAAACGCACCAGCCTGGGCGTGTTCAACGACGGCTTCATCCATGCCGGGAACCTGGCCTATCTGGCGCTGATGACGCTGTTCCCCTTCTTCATCACCACTGCCGCGCTCCTTTCTCTGTTCGGACAGAGCAACGAGACACAGCATGCGGTGGAAGGCTTTCTCCATGTGCTGCCGCCCGATGTCAGCGAATTGCTGCGAAAGCCCATTTCCGATGTCCTGGCGGCGCGAACCGGTTCGCTGCTATGGCTCGGCGGGCTGGTCGGGCTGTGGACGGTGGGCGGTTTCATCGAGACGATCCGCGACATCTTCCACCGCGCTTACGGGGTGAAGGCGACGGCGGCCTTCTGGCGCTCGCGGCTGTCCTCGACGCTGGTCATCATCGCCTCGGTCATCATCGCGCTGCTATCCTTCCTCGCCGCCGGTATCCTGACCGCTGCGGAACAGTTCATCTATCGCCTCGTACCCTTCGCGCAGGACGTGGCGGGCTGGGTCGGCCTGTCGCGCTTCATTCCCGGCGCCGTGATGTTCGGCGCGCTCTACATGCTCTTCTATTCCGTCACGCCCTCCAAATATCGCGAAAGCGACTGTCCCAAATGGCCCGGCGCGCTGTTCACCGCCGCCTGGTGGGTCAGCATGACGGCCTTGCTGCCCGTGGTGCTGGCGCAACTGGGCGGGTATGACCTGACCTATGGCAGCCTGGCGGGCGTGGTCGTGATGCTGTTGTTCTTCTATCTCATCGGCCTGGGCCT
The DNA here is from genome assembly GCF_025371035.1 of Sphingomonas sp. LC-1. Taxonomy (GTDB): domain Bacteria; phylum Pseudomonadota; class Alphaproteobacteria; order Sphingomonadales; family Sphingomonadaceae; genus Sphingomonas; species Sphingomonas sanguinis_E. The sequence continues at coordinate 277,739 of NZ_JANZXB010000004.1, forward strand.
GGTTTTCGGCGCGCATTTGAACGCGGCACTGGCGGAACCACCGGAAACGGCGCTAGAGAGGGCGATTGAAGACAGTGAACCGGCAGGAGCGGTAACGGCGTGAACGGATTGATGGCAGGCAAGCGGGGGCTCATCATGGGCCTGGCCAATGACAAATCGCTGGCCTGGGGCATCGCCAAGCAGCTTTCGGAGGCGGGCGCGGAGCTCGCCTTTTCGTATCAGGGTGCAGCGATGGAGAAGCGGGTGCGCCCGCTGGCGGAACAGCTTGGCGTGGCGCGCCTGTTCGACTGCGACGTCTCCGAGATGGAGTCGCTCGACAAACTGTTTGAGGACCTGAAGGCGGAATGGCCGACGATCGACTTCGTCGTCCATGCCATCGGCTTTTCCGACAAGTCGCAGCTGCGCGGGCGCTATTACGACACCACGCTCGACAATTTCCTGATGACCATGAACATCTCGGCCTATTCGCTGGTCGCGGTCGCCCAGCGCGCGCGCACGATGATGCCCGAGGGCGGCTCGATCCTGACGCTGACCTATTATGGCGCGGAAAAGGTCATTCCGCATTACAACGTCATGGGCGTGGCCAAGGCGGCGCTGGAGACGAGCGTCAAGTATCTCGCGGTCGATCTGGGTCCGGAGAATATCCGCATCAACGCGATCTCCGCGGGCCCGATCCAGACGCTGGCCGCGCGCGGCATCGGCGACTTCAACTATATCCTCAAGTGGAACGAGCTGAACTCGCCGCTGCGTCGCACCGTGACGATCGAGGATGTGGGCGGCGCTGGCCTGTACATGCTGTCCGACCTGTCGTCGGGCGTGACGGGCGAGATCCACCATGTCGACGCCGGGTACAACGTCATCGGCATGAAGGCCGAGGACGCGCCGGACATCGCGCTGGCGTAATCAACTCTTCCTCCCCTGCAAGGGGAGGGGGACCAGCGAAGCTGGTGGAGGGGTGTCGCGCTCTGCGAGCGAAGCCCTTTCTCTCCACCGGCTACACCCCTCCGTCAGGGCTGCGCCCTGCCACCTCCCCTTCCAGGGGAGGAATAGCGGCCAACATTATCTATCGCGCCTTGCGCTCCGGCGACGCTAAAGACGAACCCATGTCCGAACAGCCCAACGCTGCCATCACCATCCGCCCCGCCCAAGGGCAGGACGTCGCCGCGCTCGACGCGCTGCTGGTCGCCAGCTTTCCCGCCCCCGCCGAAGCCGCGCTGGTCCGCGACCTGTGCGTCGAAGGCGACATGGTGCTGATGCTGGTCGCGATCGACGAGGCGACGGACGCGCTGGTCGGCGCGATCGCCTTCAGCCGCATGAGCGTCGAGATCGGCGGCAAGCCGATCAACGCGGTCGCGCTCGCCCCGATCGCCGTCGCGCGCGACTGGCGGCAACAGGGCGTCGGCGAGGCGCTGGTCGCCGCGGGGATCGAGCGGCTGGAGCAGGAGGGCGTCGTCCTGTGCTTCGCGCTGGGCGATCCCGCCTTTTACGGTCGCTTCGGATTCGCGGCGGACGTAGCGAGCGGTTTCGACAGCCCCTATGGGGGCGACTATTTCCTGGCGGTGCCGCTACAGGGCGGATTGATCCCCTGCGGCGTGCGGGGCGCCGCCGCCCATGCCCCCGCCTTCGCCCGGCTTGGAGACGCAGCGTGAGTTTCAACAGTTTCGGTCGCCTGTTCCGCTTCACCACCTGGGGTGAGAGCCATGGCCCGGCGCTGGGCGCGGTGGTCGACGGGTGCCCGCCGGGAATCGCGCTGTCCGAGGAGGATATTCAGCCCTGGCTCGACAAACGCCGTCCGGGCACCAGCCGCTTCACCACCCAGCGCCGCGAGCCCGATCAGGTCCGCATCCTGTCGGGCGTGTTCGAAGGCAAGACCACCGGCACCCCGATCAGCCTGATGATCGAGAATGTCGACCAGCGGTCGAAAGACTATTCCAACGTCGCGCTCGCCTATCGCCCCGGCCATGCCGACTATGCTTATGACGCGAAATACGGCTTTCGCGACTATCGCGGCGGCGGGCGCTCCTCGGCGCGCGAGACGGCGGCGCGGGTTGCGGCGGGCGCGGTCGCGCGGGCGGTGATCCCACAGGTCCGCATCCGCGCCTGGGTCGAATCGATCGGCGGCGACCGGATCGACTATGATGCCTTTGACGATGCGCAGATCGACGCGAACCCCTTTTTCTGCCCCGATGCGGCGGCGGCGGAACGCTGGGAAGCGATCGTCGACGGCGCCCGCAAGTCGGGCTCCTCGGTCGGTGCGGTCGTCGCGTGCGAAGCGACCGGGGTTCCCGCCGGCTGGGGCGCGCCGCTCTATGCCAAGCTGGACAGCGAACTCGCCTCGGCCTGCATGAGCATCAATGCGGTCAAGGGCTTTGAAATCGGCGACGGGTTCGCCGCCGCCGCGCTGACCGGCGAGCAGAATGCCGACCCGATGCGGATCGGTGACGGCACCCCGCAATTCCTGGCCAATCATGCCGGCGGCATCGCGGGCGGGATCGCCACCGGCCAGCCGGTGACGATGCGCGTCGCGTTCAAGCCGACCAGCTCGATCCTGACCCCCGTCGACACCATCACCCGCACCGGCGAGGAAACGCAGATCGCGACCAAGGGCCGTCATGATCCCTGTGTGGGCATTCGCGGCGTTCCGGTTGTGGAGTCGATGGTCGCGCTGGTTTTAGCCGATCAGGCGTTGCTTCATCGCGGTCAGTGTGGTTAAATAGAGGAACGGACGTTCTCCTGCCTCGTTAACCAAGACGAGAACATAGCAGGAGAGAATCGATGCGTATCAAGCACATGATCGCCGCTGGCGCCCTTTTGATACCCGCCGCCGCCTTTGCGCAGGTGTCGGGCGGTGCAACTGGGACCATGTCGGGCCAGACCACGGTACCGGGCCAGACCACGGTACCGGGCCAGACCATGCCCGGACAAACCACCTTGCCCGGCCAGACCATGGGCCAGTCCGGTGACACGCTGACGACGCCAAGCACCACGACGCGTTCGACCACCCGCTCCAAGAGCCGTGCGCGCACCACCACGCCGGACAGCACGGTAAACACGCCGTCGACCCTGCCTGACGCGACCGGTTCGTCCACCACGACCGGCAGCGGCTCGCTGGGCAGCGACGCGACGACCAGCGGTTCGGTCGGCAGCGGGACGAGCGGCGGCACCACCACTCCGCCGACCAGCAGCGGCGGCGGCATGCGCTGATCCCTTTCGGGTGAGTCACTACGGGAAAGGCCCGGTCGCGGAAGCGGCCGGGCCTTTTATTTGGGTGTGGGCCGTGGCCTGAGCCAAGTCGAAGGCCAAGGGACTCCGCCTGAAAAGAAAAAAGGCCCCGACTCTCGCCGGGGCCTTCGCAAATCAATCCGCGAACGGATCGCGAACCAGGATCGTGTCCTCCCGCTCCGGGCTGGTCGAAACCAGCGCCACCGGGCAGCGGATCAGTTCCTCGATCCGCCGGATATATTTGATCGCCTGCGCCGGAAGGTCGGCCCAGCTCCGCGCGCCAGCGGTCGATTCCTGCCAGCCTTCCATCGTCTCATAGACGGGGACGACCTTGGCCTGATCCGCCGCATGGGTCGGATAATAATCGAGCGTCTGGTCGCCCAGCTTGTAGCCCACGCAGATCTTCACCTCGTCGAACCCGTCGAGCACGTCGATCTTGGTCAGCGCAATGCCGGTGATACCGCCGACCGCCGCCGACTGGCGCACCAGCACCGAGTCGAACCAGCCGCAACGCCGCTTGCGGCCCGTGACGGTGCCGAACTCATGCCCGCGCTCGCCCAGCCGCTGGCCGGTCTCGTCCTCCAGCTCGGTCGGGAACGGGCCCGATCCGACGCGGGTGGTATAGGCCTTGGCGATGCCCAGCACGAAGCCGACGCCCGACGGCCCCAGGCCCGAGCCGCCCGCCGCCGCACCCGCAATGGTGTTGGACGAGGTGACGAAGGGATAGGTACCGTGATCGATGTCGAGCAGCACCCCCTGCGCACCCTCGAATAGAATGCGCTTGCCGCCCGCTCGCGCCTCGTTGAGGTCGCGCCACACCGGCTTGGCGAAGGGCAGGACGAAATCGGCGATCTCGCGCAGATCGGCCAGCAGCCGCTCGCGATCGATCGGCGGCTCGCCGAACCCGGCGCGCAGCGCGTCGTGATGCGCGCAGAGGCGGTCGAGCTGCGGCCCCAGGTCATCCAGATGCGCCAGATCGCAGACGCGGATCGCGCGACGGCCGACCTTGTCCTCATAGGCGGGGCCGATGCCGCGCCGCGTGGTGCCGATCTTGCCCGCACCGCTCGCATCCTCGCGCAGACCGTCGAGATCGCGGTGGATGGGGAGGATCAGCGGACAGTTGTCCGCGATGCGCAGCGTGTCCGGCGTGGCCCTCACGCCCTGCTCGCCCAGCCGCTCGATCTCGGCCTTCAGCGCCCAGGGGTCGAGGACGACGCCGTTGCCGATGACGCTGGGGGTGCCGCGCACGATGCCCGAGGGAAGCAACGACAGCTTGTACACATTCTCGCCGACGACCAGCGTGTGACCGGCATTATGCCCGCCCTGGAAGCGGACGACCATGTCGGCGCGCTCGGCCAGCCAGTCGACGATCTTGCCCTTGCCTTCGTCGCCCCATTGCGCGCCGATGACTGCTACATTTGCCATGGATGCTATGCTCCGCCTGCCGGACGGACCCCATGCGCCCTTCGACAGGACTCGGCGCGAGGGGGGTTTCCAAAGATGTGCGGGGCGCGCCTAGCGGGACGCGGCCCCCGATGTCAACCGGCGATGGCGCGCGGCTCACCACCTTCGAGGATATGGGTGCAAAGCTGTGCCTGCGGGGTGTCCCCCTCGTCCAGCGCCTGCACCGTCACCCAGCCCTGCGCGCGCAGCGAGGCGCCCGTCGCAGGCGCGGTGCCGAAGGGGAGGAACAGCCGCCGCCGCTCGGTCGGCGGGGCGGTGGCGACGATGGCGTCGGCATAGAGCGAGAAGCCGGTCGCCTTCTCCTCCGCGCCATCCTCGTGGAAGATGGTATAGGTGCCGCCGCGTCCCACCTCGCGCGGGGGCCCCGCGACGAACAGCGAGAAACCCAGCCAGCTCTGGAATTCAAAGCCATGCCGCTCGGTTGGGTCGAGCGTCATCGACACCCCCTCGCCCAGCGCGGCCGCGATGACCTCCAGCGCATCGAGACGGCTGGCGAGCACGCCTTGGGTATCGAAGGCGCGGAGACGCGCGATGGCGGTTGCGAACGGCCCGGCGGCCTCGACCAGCGGCAGATAGGCGGGTGCGATCGCCGCGACGCCGCCCGCATCCTTGGCATCCAGCCGATCGCGGAGCGCCGCCACCTGATCGCTCGCGACCGGCAACGGTCCGGCGGCCAGCAGGTCGACCAGATCGGGCAGGGTGAAGTCGATCGAGATACCCGTCGTCCCCGCCGCGACCAGGGCCTCGACCGCGACCCGCACCACCTCGGTCGCCGCCGCCGTCGAGTCGAGCCCGATCAGCTCGGCCCCGATCTGCCGCCACTCGCGTGCAGGGGCGATTTCGGAGCCGCGCAGGCGCACCACGGTGCCGGCATAGGACAGCCGGACCGGGCGCGGGTGATGCCCCATGCGGGTGGCGGCGATCCGCGCCACCTGCGCGGTCAGGTCGGGCCGGATGGCGAGCGTACGCTGCGACACCGGATCGACGAAGCGCACCGCGTCATGCAGCCCCCCCGCCTTCAGCCGCGAGCCCAGCGCCTCGGCGAATTCGATCGATGGCGGATCGGCGCGCTCATAGCCATGCAGCCGCGCCGCCTCCAGCACCCGCGCCTCGACCGATGCGGCGGCATCGGCATAGGGCGGAAGACGGTCGTGATAGCCTTCGGGAAGGAGCGCGGTCATCGGGTAAACCTGTTCATCAGCGTGTGCGCCACGCCGTCGGGGTTGGTCATCACATCCGCGTTTTGAAAGCGGATCACCGCATATCCATGCTGCGCCAGCGTGGAGGTGCGATGGGCGTCGCGTGATTGGTCGCTATGCGTATCGCCGTCAACCTCTATGACCAGCTTGTGGGACCGCGCGGCGAAGTCGGCGATATAGGGGCCGATCGGGACTTGGCGGGAGAATTTGATCCCCCGGAAGCGCCGGTCGCGCAGGATGAGCCAGAGGCGTTTCTCTGGTTCGGTCATCTCACGGCGCATGGCGCGGGCACGATCTCGAAGGATCGGATCCGTCTTCATGTCGATAGCTCCCCCTCGTCAAGAGAGCATACCACTCCCTCTCCCCCTCGGGGAGAGGGTCGGGGTGAGGGGCAGGGGCGAGGCGAGGCGAGGCGAGGCGAGACATTTGTGCCCAGCCCCCACCCCTCACCCAACCCTCTCCCCGAGGGGGAGAGGGCTTTTTTTTACCTCAACCGATCAGAACACCAGGCCCATCGCGGTCTTCACGCCTGGCAGCGCCTTGACCTTGGCGAGCAGATCCGCGTCCACCGCCTCGTCGACCGAGAGCAGCAGCACCGCCTCGCCGCCCGCCGAGCGGCGGCCGAGGTGGAAGGTGCCGATATTGACGCCCGCCTCGCCCAGCGTGGTGCCCAGGCGGCCGATAAAGCCCGGCGCGTCCTCGTTGACGACGTAGAGCATCGGCCCGGCCAGATCGGCCTCGACCTTGATGCCGAACAGCTCGACCAGGCGCGGGGCCTGATCGCCGAACAGCGTGCCCGCGACCGAACGCTCGCCGTCCGCCGTCTTGACCGACACGCGCAGCAGCGTGTGGTAATCGCCCTCGCGCTCGGTCCGCACTTCGCGCACCTCGACGCCGCGGTCGCGGGCGAGCAGCGGCGCGTTGACCATGTTGACCGTATCGGTCTGGTTGCGCAGGAAGCCCGCCAGCACCGCGCTGACCATCGGCTTGGCGTTGAGGTCGGCCGCCGCACCCTCGGTATGTACCGAGATGCGCGCGATCGCACCCGTCGTCAGCTGGCCGACCAGCGCGCCCAGCTTTTCAGCGAGCGCCATATACGGCTTCAGCTTGGGGGCCTCCTCGGCCGACAGGCTGGGCATGTTGAGCGCGTTGGTGACGCCGCCCGACACCAGGAAATCGGCCATCTGCTCGGCGACCTGGATCGCGACATTGACCTGCGCCTCGGTGGTCGACGCGCCGAGATGCGGCGTCGAGATGAAGTTCGGCGTGCCGAAGAGCGGGCTCTCCTTGGCGGGCTCCACCTTGAACACGTCGAGCGCGGCGCCCGCGATATGACCCGAGTCGAGCCCGGCCTTCAGCGCCTCCTCATCGACCAGGCCGCCACGCGCGCAGTTGATGATCCGCACGCCCTTCTTGGTCTTGGCGAGATTCTCGGCCGACAGGATGTTGCGGGTCTGGTCGGTCAGCGGCGTGTGCAGCGTGATGAAGTCGGCACGGGCAAGCAGCTCGTCCAGCGTCACCTTCTCGACGCCCATTTCCAGCGCACGCTCGGGCGTCAGAAACGGGTCGAAGGCGACGACCTTCATCCGCAGGCCCAGTGCGCGGTCGGCGACGATCGAGCCGATATTACCCGCGCCGATCAGGCCCAGCGTCTTGGACGTGAGTTCGACGCCCATGAAGCGGTTCTTCTCCCACTTGCCGGCCTGGGTCGAGGCATCGGCCTCGGGCAGCTGGCGGGCGAGCGCGAACATCAGCGCGATGGCGTGTTCGGCGGTCGTGATCGAGTTGCCGAACGGGGTGTTCATCACCACCACGCCCTTGGCGCTGGCGGCGGGAATGTCGACGTTATCGACGCCGATCCCGGCGCGGCCGACGACCTTCAAATTGGTCGCGTGCTCCAGGATCTCCTTGGTGACCTTGGTCGAGCTGCGGATCGCCAGGCCGTCATACTGGCCGATGATCGCCTTCAGCTCTTCAGGCGTCTTGCCGGTGATCTCGTCCACCTCGACCCCGCGCTCGCGGAAGATCTGGGCGGCCTTGGGGTCCATTTTGTCGCTGATGAGAACTTTGGGCATGGGGATTGCTCCGGGAATAGGGGAATTTCTCCCTCTCCCCACTGGGGAGAGGGTCGGGGTGAGGGGTTGGGGCCGGGCGACCTAATCGCCGCCTGGCCAAGCACCGCCCCTCACCCAACCCTCTCCCCAATGGGGAGAGGGCTTTAGAAGGTCAGGCCTTGGCGGTGGCGTAGGCCCAGTCGAGCCAGGGGCCGAGCGCCTCGATATCGGCGGTCTCGACCGTGGCGCCGCACCAGATACGCAGGCCCGCGGGCGCGTCGCGGTAACCCGCCACGTCATAGGCGGCCCCTTCGGCCTCCAGCAGCGCGGCCATCTTCTTGATGACCGCCTCGTCCGCGCCCTCGACCGTCAGGCAGACGCTGGTGGTCGAGCGGATCGCCGGATCGGCCGCGAGATGGCCCAGCCAGTCGCGCTCTTCGACGATCTTGTTCAACGCCGCCGCATTGGTGTCCGAACGCTTGACCAGCGCCTCCGCGCCGCCCAGCGCCTTGCCCCATTCGAGCGCGAAGATCGCGTCTTCGACGGCCAGCATCGACGGCGTGTTGATCGTCTCGCCCTTGAACACGCCCTCGGTCAGCTTGCCCTTCGACACCAGGCGGAACACCTTGGGCAGCGGCCAGGCGGGGGTGTAGGTTTCGAGGCGCTCGACCGCGCGGGGGCCCAGGATCAGGACGCCGTGCGCGCCCTCGCCGCCCAGCACCTTCTGCCACGAGAAGGTCGCGACATCGATCTTGTCCCAGGGCAGGTCATAGGCGAACACCGCGCTGGTCGCGTCGGCGAAGGACAGGCCCTCGCGGTCGTCGGCGATCCAGTCGCCATTGGGCACGCGCACGCCCGAAGTGGTGCCGTTCCAAGTGAAGAGCACGTCGTTCGACCAGTCGACCGCGTTCAGATCGGCGATCTGGCCGTAATCGGCGCGCAGGACGGTGGGATCGAGCTTCAACTGCTTGACCGCGTCGGTCACCCAACCCTCGCCGAAGCTTTCCCAGGCCAGGGTGGTGACGGGGCGCGCGCCCAGCATGGTCCACATCGCCATCTCGAACGCGCCGGTGTCGGAGCCGGGGACGATGCCGATGCGGTGGGTGTCGGGGAGCTTGAGCAGCTCGCGCATCAGGTCGATGCAATATTGCAGCCGCTGCTTGCCCAGCTTCGAGCGATGCGAACGGCCGAGGCTGTCCGTCGCGAACTTGGCCGCTTCCCAACCGGGAGGCTTGGCGCAGGGACCGCTGGAGAAATAAGGGCGCGCCGGTTTTGTGGCGGGCTTCGCGGGCGCAAGAGTGGCGTCAGCGGCAATCGTATCAGTCATTTAAGACTCTCCTCACAGAGAGCACGCGCGGCGTTGGGACCGCGTGGCCCGTCGACGGCCCTAGCGATGTCGATCGAAGATGACAACCACAATCGCGATGGCGCAATATTGCGTCCGAGTAACGACCGATGGGGGAATTTCGAGTGCTCAAGGACCCGGACCGTTCGACCCGATGGACACTCGCGCTGACCTGTCTTTGGCTGCTCGGCAGCTTGGGCCAGACGACATTATATCTGTGGCGGATCAGCGTTCTACATAGCGCGGCCATCACACCGGAAGCCGTGGATCGGGTGATCGAGGGGCAAGTATCGACCCTTGATCTGTTTGCCCTGCTCACCCTGTTCTACCATCTCGTCTTCTTTCGCTGGGTCTATATCGTCAATCGCAACGCCCAACAGTGGAACTCGGCGATGACGATCAGCCCGGGCTGGAATGTCGGATGGTTTTTCATGCCGATCGCAGCCCTCTGGAAACCGTTCGAGGGGATTCGGGAAACGCGCGGCGTCACCATTGCTCCAGAGGCTCCCGCTTGGGTCTCCGTTCCGATCTGGTTGAAGCTGTGGTGGGGCTTATGGATCGCAGCGGCGATCTACGGCAACATGACGGTACTCTTCCTCGCGGCGTCGGAGACTTCCGACCAATGGATTTCGATGTCAGGCGCGAATGTGGCACGAATTGCGATCGACGTGCCGCTGGCGGTGCTGACCTGTCAATTGCTGACCGACATCTCAACGCTGCAAAGCCAGCGGATCGCCGCCGCAGAGCGTGCCGCCGTGGCGGGAGGCACGCCGCCCGCGCAGCGATGAACACGCGCAGTACATATCGATTTTCGATATTGCTCTTGATTGATAATCAATACCTCCTTATTGAATAACAATACTAATATGACAAGGAGGACCATTCGGCATGACACGCTTCGCCAGTCACATCAGCACCTTGCTGTACGCCGCGCTGCTCGCCATTCTGGCGTTTGTCACGGCCGTCATCCTGGCGTCGGTCGGCGTGCTGATCGTAGATGCGATTTCGCCGGGGGCGCTGGGGGCGGTGCATGTCAATGCGCAGGCGCTCGACACTAAGACCCCCGCCGTGGTCGCCGCTGCGCTGGCGGTCATGCTGATGGTCTTGGGCCTCGCCTGGGCCGCGCTGCTGCCGCTGATCCAGATGTTGCGTAGCACGGCGGCAGGCGCGCCCTTTACCCTCGCCAACGTCAAGCGGCTCAACTGGATCGCGGGGACCATCGCGGTCGCCTATCTGCTGCAAATCATCCTGCCCCCTATTCTGCCCTTCGAGTCGCAGGGCATGGTCAAGCCGATGGGTGTGGACGGAGTGTTCGCGGTCCTGCTGACCCTGGTGCTGGCGCAAATCTTTCGCGAGGGCGTGCGCCTGCGCGAGGATGCCGAGGGCACGATCTGATGGCGATCCGCATCAATCTCGACCGGCTGCTGCTCGACCGGCGTATGTCGCTGACCGAGCTGGCAGAGCGGGTCGACCTGACGCTCGCCAATCTGTCGATCCTGAAGACCGGCAAGGCGCGGGCGATCCGCTTCACCACGCTGGATGCGATCTGCACCGCGCTCGGCTGCCAGCCGGGCGACATATTGGAACATGTCGCAGACACGCCTCCGCATGGCTGATCGGGGCTGACAAAAGCGAAGCGGCGAGGAACAAGGGGGCATATGGTTCGCGTCCCCCTGTTTCTCGTCATTCCGATTCTGGGGGCTGTGCTCCTATCTGCCTGCGGCCGTCCCGACCGGCCCGTTCAGCAGGCCACGCGCCCAGAACCCTATCGCCCGCCGATCCGTGAAAGCGCACAGTGCGAGGCCGACCTTCGGCGCGAAGGGGTCGATTATCGCCGCCTGCCCGACAAGGAGCTGGGTCCCGGCTGCGGCTTGTACGGCGCGGTACAGCTGACCGATATCGGCGTGCCTGTGACCGGCGTCACGGCGATGCGATGCGGCAATGCCCGCGCCTTTGCCGGATGGGTGCGCAACGCCGTCGCGCCCGCCGCCTGGCAGATCCTGGGCTCGCCGCTCGTCAAGGTGGAAGGCATGGGCACCTATGCCTGTCGCAACATCGTCGGATCCACCCGGATCGGCGACCGGCGTTCGGGCCATGCGCTGGCCAATGCGGTGGATGTCGGCGGCTTCGTATTGAAGAACGGGCGGCGGATCACGCTGCTGAACGACTGGTATTCGACCGATCCGCAGATTCGGCAATTCTGGACCACCATCCGCGCCTCGGCCTGTCGGCGCTTCGGCACGGTGTTGAGTCCCGATTACAATGCCGCCCACCGTAACCACCTGCATCTGGAAGACGACAAGGCGCATTTTTGCCGGTAGCGCACGCCGGGTCGATACCCTACATCACCCAAAATGACCGATAAGACCCAAGTACCGAACCGCGTCTTCCCCAATGCCAGCCAGGACGCCGAAAGCGCCAAGACGATCGTCTCGACGCCCCAGACCGAAAGCCCGGCCTATACGCTGGCCTTTCAGGATATGGATTTCCTGCTGCGCGAAGACCTTCGCCCCGTTCGTTTCCAGCTGGAATTGCTGAAGGCGCAGCTGCTACTCGAAGAGGCCAAGATCGCCTCGACCTTCGTCTTCTATGGCTCGGCGCGCATTCCGGAGCCCGCCAAGGCCAAGGCGATGCTCGATCTGGCGCATGACGACAAGTCGCGCAAGATCGCCGAGAATCTCGTCGCCAAGAGCAAATATTACGACATCGCACGCGAGCTGGCGCAGATCACCAGCCGCCTGCCGCGCGACGACCGTGGCATGCGGCAATTCGTGGTCTGCTCGGGCGGGGGCCCGTCGATCATGGAGGCGGCCAATCGTGGCGCGCATGACGTCGGCGCCGAGTCGGTGGGCCTGAACATCGTCCTGCCGCACGAGCAGGCGCCCAACCCTTACGTCACGCCGTCGCTGTCGCTCCAGTTCCACTATTTTGCGCTGCGCAAGATGCACTTCCTGCTCCACGCGCGCGCGCTGGCGGCCTTTCCGGGCGGGTTCGGGACGTTCGACGAGCTGTTCGAGCTGCTGACGCTGATCCAGACCGGCAAGATCCAACCTATTCCCGTGCTGCTGTTCGGCCGGGCCTTTTGGGAGCGCGTCGTCAATTTCGAGGCGCTGGTCGAGGAGGGCGTGGTGTCCGAGCGCGACCTGGGCATCTTCACCTATGTCGAAACCGCCGAGGAAGCGTGGGACGTCGTGCGCAACTTCTATGAGGAACGCGCCCGCAAGGAAGACGAGCGGGGGTAATTCGCTCCGTCGGTTAAGGCGTTTGCAAAGCCCGTCTCCCATCGGAGGCGGGCTTTGTTTTTGGATATGTCAGTGAACATGCGGCGAGGCGACGGCTTTCGTCCAAAAGTAGATATCAAGCGGCGAAGGAGCCACTCCTCACGACGAAATGCTCATGACAGTTTACCTGCACGCCCTGTCCACATCGCACATCGCCGGGATCTGCAATTCACGGCTTTCTTATTTCGGTATTTCGAATCCTACACTCTGCGTTCGCACAACCCTGTGAGCGACCCCATTTGGGTCACGCGCTGGAGCAAATGTATAACGCCCAGGCATCGCACGGCACGCTGCAGCGTCAAGCGATGGCACCCCGCTAGTAATGTCCACTTCGCATTGAACGATCTTGCCTGCTTCATCCACAATGTAACGCAGGCGTACGCCGGCCGACCTTAGTCCGTTCGGGAGGCGGGCAACTTCAAGGGTGACGTCAGGGGGGAGAGGAGAGGAGCGGCGCTCCTGCAGACGCCATTGGGCTCGGAAGCTGTAGATGCCTGGCATGGAGCGTCCGTCCGAAGATCGTGCCGCCACAAACTTCCCCTTCTGCATCGCTGCTGCGCACGTTTGACTGTCCAAAAGGTCAGAACCGCTGCTCACAACAATGTAGCACGCCCTCTGCTTACCAAGCTCGTCGACGTAGATGTCAGCTTGAACGAGCCCCTGTTCTTCGAGGGCAAGAGATCGGGCCAAGTAGTTGTTCGAATTCAACCAGTCATTAACGTTGAGTGCCTCGACAGGAGTAAAGCTTCCCGCCGTTGCCGTCGCGAGAGCCAAAACCATAGTCGCAAACAGCATCCCTCTCCCTCGCCCCCTGCCCCTATTATTTGATACTAACACGATGGTCGGCAGCGGAGAAACCCCCGTCGCGACCAACCGGAGCATCCCGTTTCACTGATGGCGATACCGGTTGCGGTGGTAACGGTACCCGCGTCAGCTTCCGCCTGAGTGACATCGAAGGCCACGGACGCACCCCAAAGAAAAAGGGCCGGACGTTTCCGCCCGGCCCCTTTCCGATAGGCTAGCCTGATTACGCCGCCTTCGACCGCGCGGCGCGCTTGCGCTCGTTGGGATCGAGGAAGCGCTTGCGCAGACGGATCGACTTCGGGGTCACTTCGACCATTTCATCGTCGTCGATATAGGCGATGGCCTGTTCCAGCGTCATCTTCTTCGGCGGGGTCAGGCGGATGGCATCATCCTTGCCGCCCGACGCGCGGAAGTTGGTCAGCTGCTTCGCCTTCATCGGGTTGACCTCGAGGTCATCCGTCTTGGCGTTCTCGCCGATGATCATGCCTTCGTACAGCGCTTCGCCATGGCCGACGAACAGGATGCCGCGCTCTTCGAGCGGACCCAGGGCATAGCCCTGCGCTTCGCCCGCGCCGTTCGAGATCAGGACGCCGTTCTTGCGGCCCTCGATCTTGCCCTTGTGGGGGCCGTACTTCTCGAACAGGCGGTTCATGATGCCGGTGCCGCGCGTGTCCGACAGGAACTCGCCGTGATAACCGATCATGCCGCGCGACGGCGCGGAGAAGGTGATGCGGGTCTTGCCGCCGCCCGAGGGACGCATGTCGGTCATCTCGGCCTTGCGCAGGTTCATCTTCTCGACGACCGTGCCCGAATATTCCTCGTCCACGTCGATGATGACGGTTTCGTACGGCTCGGTCTTCTTGCCGTCCTCGTCCTCGCCGAACAGCACGCGCGGGCGGCTGATGCCCAGCTCGAAGCCTTCGCGGCGCATCGTCTCGATCAGAACGCCCAGCTGGAGTTCGCCGCGACCGGCAACCTCGAAGCTGTCACGATCGTCGCTCTCGGTGACCTTCACCGCGACGTTCGATTCCGCTTCGCGCATCAGGCGGTCGCGGATCATGCGGCTGGTGACCTTGGTGCCCTCACGGCCTGCCATCGGCGAGTCGTTGACCGCGAAGCGCATCGACAGCGTCGGCGGATCGATCGGCTGCGCCTGAAGCGGCTCGGACACGCTGGTGTCGGCGATGGTGTTCGCCACGGTGGCGACGGCCAGACCGGCCAGCGAGATGATGTCGCCCGCCTTGGCTTCGTCCACCGGCACGCGGTCCAGGCCGCGGAACGACAGGATCTTCGACGCGCGGCCCGTTTCGATCACATTGCCCTCGGCGTCGAGCGCGTGGATCGCCTGGTTCAGCTTGACCGTGCCCGAATTGACGCGGCCGGTCAGGATGCGACCGAGGAAGTTGTCGCGGTCGAGCAGCGTCACCAGGAAAGTGAAGGGCACGTCCTCGACTTCCACCTTCGGGGCGGGGACGTGGTTCACGATCGTCTCGAACATCGGGATCAGCGTGCCTTCGCGCGCGTCCATGTCGGTCGAGGCATAGCCGTTGCGACCCGAGGCGTAGAGGACGGGGAAGTCCAGCTGCTCGTCATTCGCGTCGAGCGAGACGAACAGGTCGAACACTTCGTCCAGCACTTCCTGGATACGCGCGTCGGCGCGGTCGACCTTGTTGACGACGACGATCGGCTTAAGGCCGAGCGCCAGCGCCTTGCCGGTCACGAACTTCGTCTGCGGCATCGCGCCTTCCGACGAGTCGACCAAGAGGACGACGCCGTCGACCATCGACAGGATGCGCTCCACCTCGCCGCCGAAGTCGGCGTGGCCGGGGGTGTCGACGATGTTGATGCGGATCGACTCGTCGCTGCCCGGCGGAGTCCAGTCGACCGAGGTCGGCTTGGCGAGAATCGTGATCCCGCGCTCCTTTTCCAGGTCGTTGGAGTCCATCGCGCGCTCTTCGACGCGCTGGTTGTCGCGAAAGGTGCCCGACTGGCGGAACAGCTGATCGACCAGGGTCGTCTTGCCATGGTCGACGTGCGCGATGATCGCCACGTTGCGGAGGCTCATGCAAATTTCTCTTGTTCGGAGGGTATGTCGCCGCGGCCCATAGCCGAAAGCGGGGCAAAGCGAAAGGGCGGCGCGGATATTGCGGCGCACAAAGCTGGTTGGCGCAAAAAACGTGCGAGCCAATCCCTTGTTCCTCTCCCGCAAGGGAAGGGGGACCAGCGAAGCCGGTGGAGGGGTAACCCCGTTAGCGGTGACACCCCTCCGTCAGCCCTTCGGGCTGCCACCTCCCCTTCCAGGGGAGGAGATTACTTGGCCCTTGGCACCACCTTCAGCGTCCAGTCGGTGTCCGGCCGCAGATATTTGGCCGCCACCGCCTGAATATCGGCGGGCCCGATCGAAACGAAATCCTGCGCCAGACGCTGGGTCGCCTCGACGCGTTGCGGGTCATAGGCCGCCCCCGCCAGGCGCTGCATCCAGAACTGATTGCCCGACGCCATGCGCGCCAGGCGTTGCGCCATGGGCCGCTTGATCCGTTGCAACTCGTCCGCGCCGATCGGATGGGCGGCCAGATCGGCGGCGATGGCACGGGCGGTCGTCAGGAAGAAATCGACCTTGTCGGGCGCGACCATGCCGATCGCGATCATCCGCCCGCCGCCGGGAAGCCCGACGGGCCATTGGCTGGCGACCTGCGGACTATAGCTTGCCCCCGCCTTGGAGCGGAGTTGGTCCATCAGCCGGTCCGAAAAGACCTGCGCCAGCACGTCCAGACGGTTGCGGACGCGGTCGTCCGCCGATCCGCCGCCGGTCGGCCAGACGATCACCGCCGCCGCCTGGTCGGCGGGGCCGGTATGCGTCCGCACGACCGGGGTCGCGACATGGGCGGGGAAGCGAACCGGCGGCACCGGGCCCGTCGCCGTGGGCCGCGCCGGGACCGCACCAAAGCTGTTCGCCACCGCCGCGATCGCCTCGTCCGCCTTCACGTCGCCGAAGATCGAGACTTCGATCGGTCCGCTGGCGAGCAGCGGCGCCCAGAGCGCCTTGAAGGATTCGGGTGTGGTCGCCTGGATCGCCTCGCGCGGGGGCGTGCCCCAACGCGGGTCGCCGTCGCGCAACAGCCGCTCCAGATCATGGCCCAGCACCCCGTCCGGCGAGGAATCGAACCCGTCATAGCCCGCGAGCATCGCCGCCTTGGCACGATTGATCGGCGCGGGGTCCCAGCGCGGCGCGACCAGCTTGGCCGCCATCAGCCGCAGATTGTCGGCATAGTCGCTGGGGGCACTCAGTGCGTTGAAGGCAAAGGCATCGTCGTCGATGTCGAAGTCCATCCCCATGCGACGCCCGGCGGTCAGCCGGTCCAGATCGCCCTGGTCGAACTTGCCGATGCCGCCCGCAACCAGGGCAAGGTCCGCCGCCCAGGCCGCGCTCTCCCGGTCGGCGGGCAAGGCATCATAGCCACGCCCGAACCGCACCCGCAGATAGACGCGCGCAGTCTCGCCGTCATTGGCGAGCAGCAGCAACCGGGTGCCATTGGCGAAGGTGACCTTTTCCAGCCCCAGTTCGGCGATCTTTTCACGCGAGACGACCTTGCCCGGCGGGCCCAGCCGGGGAAGCTGCGCGAAGGTCACCTCCCCCTGGCGACGGCGATGCTCGGCCAGCGGGCGGACATCGGCCTTCAGCGCGGTGGTCAGGCGCGCGACCGCATCGGGCTCCGCCGTGCGGGTATTGACCAGCGCGCGGGTCGCGGTGCCCTGGAATATCCTGCGGGTGGAGGCGAGGATCGTGTCCGGCGTGAACATCTTCTTGTCGATCGCCTGACGCAGGATCTGATAGCTCGTCTCGGGCGCGGTCACGGTTTCGCGAATGTCGAGCGCGCCGACCATGTCGTCGGCCTGCTTCGCCCCGGCCTCCACCCGCGCGGTTTCGACCTGGGTGCGCAGGATCGCGTCGTAATCGGCCAGTTCGCGATCGATCTCGCCTTGTGTCGGCTTACTCGCCATGGCGGAGGCGATGACCGCGCGCACGTCCTTCAGCGCGGCCTCCCAATTGTCGCCGATCGGGACGACATTGACCGTGGTGACATTGGCCGAGCGCGAAACATCGTCGAGCGCGACGCTGGATTGCAGGAAGCTGCCCCCCGCCCGCGCACGGTTTTCCAGGCGACGGCTGATCAGCCGGGCGGCGACCATGTCGACCATCCGCTTCTGGTTGAAGATCGCCGTATCGTCCTGATAATGCCAAGGGCGCAGCACCGCCATCGCGACGACCGGCGGCATGGCCGGTTCGACCAACGCACCCGCCACCGGCGCATCCGCCCTGGGGCTGCCAAAATCGGGCGCGGGCGGCTTGGGGCCGACGCCTTGCCACGCCCCG
The DNA here is from genome assembly GCF_025371035.1 of Sphingomonas sp. LC-1. Lineage (GTDB taxonomy): Bacteria > Pseudomonadota > Alphaproteobacteria > Sphingomonadales > Sphingomonadaceae > Sphingomonas > Sphingomonas sanguinis_E. The sequence goes on from NZ_JANZXB010000004.1 coordinate 295,483, forward strand.
AAATTCTTGGCGACCAGACGCGCGAACAGCAGCGGATCGAGATCGCCCGAAATGATCACCACGGTATTTTCGGGGCGATACCAGCGGTCGTGAAAGGCGCGCACCGTATCGGGCGTCGCGGCCTCCAACGTCTTGAGCTGACCGATCGGGGAACGCTCGGCCAGTGGCTGCCCGGCGAAGAAGGTTTCGCGCAGCTTGTCCGAATAGCGGACCTGCGGCCCCGGCTGTTCGCGCCGTTCCGCGAGGACCACCGGGCGTTCGGCATTGAGCGCTTCCGCCGTCAGCGACGGAGCGGCCATCATGCCCGCCAGAATCTTCAGGCTTTCGTCCAGCCCCTGCTCGGTCGCGCCGGGCAGGTCGAGCTGATAGACGGTCTGGGTCGGCGTGGTGGACGCGTTGGAGTCCGAGCCGAAGGTCGCGCCCAGCCGCTGCCAGATGCGTTTGGCCTCGCCATCGGGCACATGCTGCGATCCGCGAAAGGACAGATGCTCGATCAGATGGGCAAAGCCGCGCTCCGAATCGCGTTCGTTGAGCGACCCGGCATCGATCCGTACGCGAACCGCCACCTGCCCCGGCGGCACGCCGTTGCGCCGGACGGCATAGCGAAGACCATTGGGCAAGGTACCGAACTTCCACGCCTTGTCCTGCGGCAGATCGGAGTCTTTGTAGAGCCATGCGCTTTGGTCCACGCCCGGAATTGGCGGCAGCGGGGCGAGCGGATCGCGGACCGCCTCCTGCGGCGCGGTCGCCACGGTGGCGGGGACCGGCATCCCCTGCGGGACCGATCGGTCGTCCGGCCTGTTGGTCTGGGGGGGCGTCCCCCCGGAGGCCTGGCCGATGACAGGAAGCGCCAGCCCGAGAAGGACCGGCAGGGCAAGACAGCGCATTGCGCGGGACGGAAACGCCATCCCCCCTCTTACCCTGCGACCCGCCGCTTCGCCAGTCGCCCCTAAATCGCCCCAAATCGCCTTGATCGCGCCGCGCCGCCGGACCGAGCGCCATCATTTGGGCGCACTATGCGACTAGGCCGAGATCACCGATCCAGCGTGACAAGGGCCGCCAAATGCCCGGACGCGGGAGACGGGCCGGGGATGTGCAAAGCGTGATGACCAAGTCGATGAATGCCGGTGCCCGGCGGCGGGCGTCGGACACAATATGGCCGGAATCGGTCAAGCCGGATCATAGCGTGCCATCGCCTGCCCCCATGGCTGTCCGGAGCGATTCGAGGCGAGACGGACAGGTGGCGATGCTGGTTCCCCCGCCCGCCGCCTCGCAGATTCCCGCCGCCGACACAGGCCATAGCTCCCTGCTCCACCGATTCACCCGCCTGTTCGACCCGCTGATCGCCACCCAGTCGCTGGCGTCCAACGATCCGGTGCTCGACGTTCGCGATTTCACCTGGACCGCCGCGCTGCGTCGCGAGTGGGCGGCGATCGCCCGGGAAGCGTTGGCGATTTCGTCCTTCGCCCTGATCCCGCTCTGGCAGCATGGCGAAGCGGTGGAAGAGCATCTGGGGCGATGTCCGCATACCGCCGCCAGCCTTGGCGCGATTCCTGGCCTGTACGACGCGGCCTTCGCCACGCTGACGCCCGGAGCGCATCTGGGCGCACGGCGCGGGGCGACCAAGGGGCTGATCACCTGTCACCTCGGGCTGGCCGTGCCGCGCGACGGCGGGGCGCGGATTCGCATTCGCGATCGCATCCTTCGCTGGGCCGAGGGCGAGACGCTGATCTTCGACGACAGCTTCGATCATGAAATCTGGAACGAGGCCGGCGGGCAGCGAATCGTCCTGCGCATCCGCTTCGCCCGCCCGCTCAAGCGGCCGGGGCAGTGGGTGGCGGGCACGGTGCTGCGGCTGTTGCGCGGGCGGATCTAGGCGAGGCATCATGCCGAGAGGGATTTGAGCGCCTGCGGCCATCCCCGCAAAGGCACAGGTTGCGGCCGGGAAACGCATCCTTTCCGCGCCCGCGCTTGATCCCCGCCGCCGCCCGCGCCACATGAGGGCCATGCTGATCGAGACCGAACTCACGCCCAACCCGGCGACGCTGAAATTCCTGCCCGGCCGCAAGGTGATGGACAGCGGCACCCGCGACTTCGCCTCGCCCGAGGAAGCCGCCGCCAGCCCGCTGGCCGAGGCGATCTTCAACCTGGGCGATGTGACGGGCGTGTTCTTCGGCCGCGACTTCGTCTCGGTGACGATCGCACCGGGCACCGAATGGTCGGATGTGAAGCCCGATGTATTGGGTATCCTGCTCGATCATTTCTCGGCGCAGATGCCGCTGTTCAAACAGGGCGCGGCCGATTTCGCGGTGCCGGGCGAGGAAGAGGCGTTTGCCGACGATCCCGAGGATGCCGACATCGTCGCGCAGATTCGCGAACTGATCGACACGCGCGTTCGGCCCGCAGTGGCGAATGACGGTGGCGACATCGTCTATCGCGGCTTCGACAAGGGCAAGGTCTTCCTCAAGATGCAGGGCGCGTGCGCCGGCTGCCCCTCCTCGACTGCGACGTTGAAGAATGGCATCGAGCAGTTGCTGCGCCATTATGTCCCCGAAGTCACCGAAGTGAGAGCCGTCTGATGAATCCGATCGACGACGCCAGCCTGGACCGGCTGTTCCGTGAGGGCCGGACCTTCAACCATTATCTCGACAAGCCGGTTGGCGAGGACGAGATCCGGGCGCTCTGGGATCTGATGAAGATGCCCCCGACTTCGACCAACCAGAGCCCCGCACGGATGGTCTGGTGCCTGAGCCAGGAGGCGAAGGACAGGCTGGCCGATTGCGCCACCGGCAGCAATCCGGACAAGATCCGCGCCGCCCCCGCCGCCGTGGTCATCGGCATGGACGTGAATTTCCACGAAAACCTGCCGCAGCTTTTCCCGCATGTCGATGCCAAGAGCTGGTTCGACGGCAATACCGAGTTGCGCGAGGCCTCGGCCTTTCGCAACAGCTCGCTTCAGGGCACCTATCTGATCCTGGCCGCGCGCGCGCTGGGGCTGGACACCGGCGCCATGTCGGGCTTCGATCAGGGCGCGGTGGACAAGGCGTTCTTCGCCGATCAGCCGGGCGTGCGGTCCAACTTCATCGCCACCCTGGGCTATGGCGACCGTGAGACCCTGCACCCGCGCAATCCGCGCCTGGCGTTCGAACAAGCCAACCGCATCGTCTGATCCCCATCTTGCTCACGCTGGTCATCGACACCGCCACCGCCGCCTGCTCGGTCGCCCTTCTGGACGGCGCGCGGGTGATCGCCCGCGCGCATGACGTGGTCGGGCGCGGCCATGCCGAAAAGCTGGTGCCGATGATCGCCGGCCTGCCGGACGGCGGGCGGGCGGAACGCATATTGGTCGATTGCGGGCCGGGCAGCTTCACCGGCATTCGCGTCGGCATTGCCGCTGCGCGCGGGTTGGCGCTGGGATGGGGCGTCAAAGCATCGGGCTATCATTCGCTGGCGCTGGTCGCGGCGGCCTTCTTCGCGACCGCCGACGACGATGGCGTCTCGGTCGTGCTGGAAGGTGGACATGGCGAGGTGTTCGTGCAGGCCTTTGCGCGCGACCTGACGCCCCTCACCCCCTTCGCGTCGATGAAGCCCGATGCGGCGCTGGCGTCGCTCGATGGGCGGGCCGCCGTCGGCAACGGCGTTCGCTGGCTGACGGCATTGCAACCCGATCTGCGAGTGACAGAGATGTTGCCCGATGCGGCGGAGGCGTGGCGTTTGCCCGATTCGCTGATCGATCTGCCCCCCCGCCCCGTCTATGGCCGTGCGCCCGACGCCAAGCTGCCCGGCGGGATCACTCCGCCCGGCCTTGCCGCCTGATGGCAAGCATCAGCCTGACACTGCGCGACGGCGATGCGCGCGATGCCGGGGTGATCGAACAGGTCATGGCCGCCGCCTTCGACCCGATCTGGGGAGAGGCCTGGACCCGCGCGCAATTGCTGGGCGTGATGACGATGCCGGGCATCCATCTGCTGATCGCGGAGGCGGGCGGCGAGGCGGCCGGTTTCGCATTGACCCGGTCGGTGATGGACGAGGCGGAGTTGCTGCTGCTCGGGGTCGCACCCGATTATCGCCGCAACGGAATCGCCAGCGCCCTGGTCGAGATGGTCGTCGCCGACTGCGCCGCGCGCGGGGTCGTCACCCTGCATCTGGAGGTCCGCGCGAACAATCCCGCCGTGCTGTTCTACACCGCGCACGGCTTTGCCAAGTGCGGGGAACGGCGCAATTATTACAAGGGCGCAGACGGGCGGCACTATGACGCCCATACCTATACCCGCGCCATCGGCTGACCCGATTACAGTTTCCGGGTTATTGCGAGTCGCTATCCCCTTTTCGCAACAAGCCTTTGCGCGTACATAGGGGGACGAACACCCGGAGTTGAACGTTACCATGGCCCGCAAAATCGATCTCGAAGCGCTGTGCGCACAAAAGGGACTGCGCATCACCGAACAGCGCCGCGTGATCGCCCGCGTCCTGTCGGAGGCGGAGGACCATCCCGATGTGGAAAAGGTCTATGAGCGCGCCGCCAAGATCGATCCAGGCATCTCGATCGCGACCGTCTATCGCACCGTCCGCCTGTTCGAAGAGGCGGGCATCCTCGACCGTCACGATTTCGGCGACGGCCGTGCGCGCTACGAACCCTCGCCCGAGGCGCATCACGACCATCTGATCGATGTCGAGACGGGCCGGGTGATCGAGTTCGTCGACCCGGAACTGGAGCTGCTGCAAAAGGCGATCGCGGAGAAGCTGGGCTTTCGCCTGGTCGATCACCGGATGGAGCTTTACGGCGTCAGCCTCGACCGCAAGGGATGATGGCGGCGATCGCCTCGTCCGAAGTCGACAGCAAAGGCGGCCTGCGTGCAGCGGGTCGCCTTTCGTGCATTATCGGCGCGCTGCTGATCGCACTGACATTGCACGGAATATGGCGCGCGGTCGGGCACCGCTCGCCATGGCCGCGCCGGTTCCTGCGGCGGGTGGCGATCATTCTGGGCGCGGATATTCGGATCGTCGGCCGCCCGCTGACCCGCGATGCGGTGATCGTGGCCAACCATCTCAGCTGGTTCGACATCCTCCTGCTCGCCGGTACGGCGGGCGCGCGCTTCGTCGCGAAGGCGGAAGTGGCGGCGCTGCCACTGATCGGCTGGCTGGCGGGGCTGAACCGCACCCTGTTCGTCGAGCGCGGCGACCGGCTGGGCGTCAGCGATCAGGTGGCGACGATCCGCGCGGCACTGGCCGAGGGACAGCCGCTGGCGATCTTTCCTGAAGGCACGACAGGGGACGACCTTAGCCTCCTGCCCTTCAAGCCCGCATTGTTCGCCGCGCTGGTTCCTCCGATCCCCGGCATCCGGGTGCAACCGGTCAGGATCGACTATGGCGCCGCGTCGGGCGATCTGGCGTGGCTCGGCACCGACCCAGGCGATGCCCATGCCAAGCGCGTGCTGCGCCGGGCGGGGCGGTTCAGGGTGACGCTCCACTATCTCGATCCGTTCGATCCCGCCGACTTTCCCGATCGCAAGGCCATGGCAGCCGAGGCGCGGGCGCGGATCGCCGCGTCCTGACATCGCTCCCCTGAATTTGACCGTCGCCACGAATAGGATGCCGCGATAGGATCAGGTCATTCCTTCGGGGGGTGGACCATGTTCAAGACGATCGTCGTTGCCGCCAGCCTGTTCGCCGCGACCGCGGCCGTTGCACAGACGGGCAATCCCTGTCCGGGCGGCACGCAACCCGCGACGATCCGCCACAGCAAGATCAAGCCCGGCCAATGGGCGACCTTCGCCAAGGCGGTCGCGGCACATAATGGCTGGTATGCCAGCCATAACGAACCGACCCACACGGCCCTAGTCCGCGTCCTGACCAAGGGGGCCAGCGGCCCGGTGGTCAGCGATGCGGAAGCGGTGACCATCACCCGCTATGGCGCGACCAGATCCACCGCGACGCGCGACGCGGCCTATTCGGCCTTTACCGATCTCTATCGCCAGAGCAGCGACATGGCGGACGAAACCCGCGTCTGCCTGCCCGCCTCCCCGTGATCCGTCATCCCGGCGAATGCGGGGATCTCTGACGAACTGGCCGGTCGCCGGAGGCCCAGAGCTTCGCCGGAGCGATGGCGTGGGGCGACAGCCGACGCTGGCGAGGGCGTGTGATTTGCGATAAGGGGCGCGTCATGCCCGCATCCCCCAAGACCTTTCACGTCAAGTCCTTCGGCTGCCAGATGAACGTCTATGACGGCGAGCGCATGGCCGAGTTGATGGCCGCGCAGGGCCTGTCCGCGACCGACGATGCCGCCGCCGCCGATCTGGTGGTGCTGAATACCTGCCACATCCGTGAAAAGGCGACCGAGAAAGTCTATTCGGACATTGGCCGCCTGCGAAAGGATGCGGGCGAACAGGGCCGCAAGCCGATGATCGCGGTGGCCGGTTGCGTCGCACAGGCCGAGGGGGCGGAAATCGTTCGTCGCGCCAAGGTGGACGTGGTGGTCGGCCCGCAAGCCTATCACAATCTGCCCGAACTGGTCGCCAAGGCGGCGGCGGGCGAGGCCGCGCTCGACACCGACATGCCGGTCGAGTCGAAATTCGTCCATTTGCCCGGCCGCCGCAAGGTCGGCCCATCCGCCTTCCTGACCGTGCAGGAAGGATGCGACAAATTCTGCACCTATTGCGTGGTGCCCTATACGCGCGGGGCGGAGGTCAGCCGCTCCTATTCGGCGATCATGGAGGAGGCGCGCGCGCTGGTCGATGCGGGTGCGCGCGAGATCACGCTGCTGGGCCAGAACGTCAATGCCTGGAACGACGCCGACGATCGCGGCCTGCACGGCCTGATCCGCGAGATGGACCGGATTCCGGGGCTGCACCGCATCCGCTACACGACCAGCCATCCCAATGACATGACGCAGGGGCTGATCGACGCGCATCGCGACGTCGAGAGCCTGATGCCCTTCCTCCACCTGCCGGTCCAGTCGGGCAGCGACCGCATCCTGAAGGCGATGAACCGCCAGCATACGCGCGACAGCTATATGCGGGTGATCGACCGCGTGCGCGCGGCGCGGCCCGACATTGCGCTGTCCGGCGATTTCATCGTCGGCTTCCCCGGCGAGACCGAGGCCGAATTCGCCGACACGCTCAGCCTGGTCGATGCGATGGGCCATGCCCAGGCGTTCAGCTTCAAATATTCGCCCCGACCCGGCACGCCCGCCGCGACCATGGCCGATCAAGTGCCCGCCGAAGTCATGGACGACCGGCTTCAGCGGCTTCAGGCCTCGCTCAACCGCGACCAGCACGCCTTCAATGCGAATTCGGTCGGCCGCACCTGCACCGTCCTGATCGAACGGCGCGGCAAGCTGCCCGGCCAGATGCTGGGCAAGTCGCCCTGGCTGCAGTCGGTCCACCTGATCGGCGACCATCAGATCGGCGATCTGGTCGAGGTCGAACTGGTCGCGGCGGGCCCGAACTCCCTAACCGGACAGGCCAAGGTCAAGGCGGCGGCGTAAGCCGTCCCCCTACCTCCGTTCGGGCTGAGCGAAGTCGAAGCCCAAGATGATTGTTCGCGCGGAGGCGCGGAGATGTCTCGCCCGCTGATGCCTCACTCTGCCCTCGCGACCGGAAGACCTTTTCCACGGCGAATGGCTAACAGGCGAAGATCGCGGCTGGATGCGCACTCTCCGCGCCTCCGCGTCTCCGCGCGAACCCAATCTTCCTGATCGCGCAGAGGCGCAGAGAGCGCGGAGGAAGAAGAGGGTCTGCCGATCGCGAGGGAGCGCCCTTCTTCTCTGTGTCCTCCGCGCCTCTGCGCGAAAAACCGTCCCGCCGTCACACCTATGTCATGCAATTTCGCTGGCGTTCCGTGCCCCGCCATCCCATCTTGGTAGGACAACAGACGGTGAAAGGACCGCATGAGCCGCAAGCCCCTCCCCGCCCAGGCCGGTGAACGTAGCCGGGCGGAACTCAGCTTCGACAAGCCGCAAGTGCTGGCGCAGCTGTTCGGCCAATATGACCGCAATCTGGTCGCATTGGAAAATCGATTGGGCGTCTACATCACCGCGCGGGGCAACCGGGTCGGGCTGGAGGGGACCGCCGAACAGGTGGGCTTGGCCCGCGACGTGCTGAACGACCTTTATGCCCGTATCCAGCGCGGCGAAGAGGTGGATACCGGCTTGGTCGACGCCTCGATCGCGATGGCGTCCGAGCCGACGCTCGACGGCATCCTCAGCGCCGAGCGGACGTCCGCCCCGCCGATCATGATCCGCACGCGCAAGAAGACGATCGTCCCGCGCACGCCCGCCCAGGCGCATTATATGAAGCAGCTCGTGTCCAACGACATGATCTTCGCGCTCGGCCCGGCGGGCACCGGCAAGACCTATGTCGCGGTCGCGCAGGCGGTGGCGCAGCTCATCACCGGCTCCGTCCAGCGGCTGATCCTGTCGCGCCCGGCGGTCGAGGCGGGCGAGCGGCTGGGCTTTCTGCCCGGCGACATGAAGGAGAAGGTCGATCCCTATCTCCGTCCGCTCTACGACGCGCTCTACGACTGCCTGCCCGCCGAGCAGGTGGAGCGGCGGATCGCCAGCGGCGAGATCGAGATCGCGCCCATCGCCTTCATGCGCGGCCGGACGCTGGCCGATGCCTTCGTCATCCTCGACGAGGCGCAGAATACCACCCCTGCGCAGATGAAGATGTTCCTGACCCGCTTCGGCCAGAACAGCCGGATGGTGATCTGCGGCGATCCCAACCAGGTCGACTTGCCCGGCGGCGTCGCGGCCTCGGGGCTGGCGGATGCGGTGCGGCGCCTGGAGGGCGTGGAGGGGATCGCGATGAGCCGCTTCACCGCCGCCGACGTGGTGCGCCATCCCATCGTCGGGCGGATCGTCGATGCCTATGAAGGGCCGAACGCCTAACGGCCTCGTCCTTTCGTTGGCGTAACGCCGGAACTGTTGATAGGGGGCGGCGATTTACCGTCCGACCGCCCCCGCCGCCCCCTGAAAGGCCCCGATGATCGAGATTGCGCTGATCCATGAAGAGCCCTGGTCCGGCGACGAGGACCAGTGGACCGCACTCGCCACCCGCGCCGCCCGCGCCGCGATCGAGCGGACGCCGCATGGCCCCTTGCTGACCACGCCCGCGATCATCGAGATTTCGGTCCGTCTGACCAGCGATGACGAGGTCCATTCGCTGAATCGCCAGTATCGGCAGAAGGACAAGCCGACCAACGTCCTGTCCTTCCCGATGGTCCAGCCCGACCTGATCGAGACGGTCACGCAGAATTCGGACGATGGCGAGGTGCTGCTGGGCGACATCGTGCTGGCGTACGGCGTCTGCGTTGCGGAAGCCGAGGAGCGTGGCATTTCACCCGAAACGCACGCGACTCATCTTCTGGTGCATGGCGTGCTGCATCTGCTAGGCTATGACCATATGAACGATGACGAGGCAGAGGCGATGGAGGCGATCGAACGCGACGCGCTGTCCAGCCTCGGCATCGACGACCCCTATCTAGTACGCGAGGACTGACACCCCCCGATGGCCGACGGCCCCAGTAGCAGCACCGGCAACGGTGACTCCAACGAGAACAGTATCTGGCAGGGTCTCAAGACCCTGATCTTCGGCGGCGATCAGGAAGAATCGCTTCGCGACCAGTTGGAAGATGCGATCGACCGGCATGAAGGCGATCCCGGCCCCGATGCCAAGGGCGATCTGACCCCGCTGGAACGGCAGATGGTGCGCAACCTGCTCCATTTCGGTGAGCGCGATGCCGGCGATGTGGGCGTCCCCCGTGCCGACATCACCGCGATCGAGGAGCGGACGACCTTCGACCACCTCGTCCAGATCTTCGCCGAGGCGGGGCATAGCCGCCTGCCCGTCTATCGCGAGACGCTCGACCAGATCATCGGCATGGTTCACATCAAGGATGTGTTCAACATCCTGGCGACCGGCGCCGAGCATCCCGCGAGCATCGACGGGCTGATCCGCGATCCGCTCTATGTGCCGATGTCGCGCGGTGCGCTCGATCTGCTGGCCGATATGCGGCAGAAGCGGGTCCATCTGGCGGTGGTGCTCGACGAATATTCAGGCACTGAGGGCCTGGTCACGATCGAGGATCTGATCGAGGAGATCGTCGGAGAGATTGAGGACGAGCATGACGACGCGCCGCAGGCGCTGCTCGTACCGCTCGACGGCGGCGCCTGGGACGCTGATGCCCGCGTCAGCCTGGAGGAAGTCGGCCGCGCGGTCGATCCGGCGCTGGAAGAGGCCGAGGACGATGTCGACACGCTAGGCGGCCTGACCGCCGTGCTGGCAGGCCAGGTGCCCGAGGTCGGCACCTGCATCGACCATCCCAGCGGCTGGCGGATCGAGGTGACCGAGGCGGACGAGCGCCGCATTCACCGTCTGAGGCTGCATCCGGGGATGGCGGCCGAAGTTGAGTGACCGGCAATGTCCGACCTGTTCGTCCGTGCTCACGAGACGGCAGACCGGCATGCATGCTTTTCGCTTTTCGACGGCAATAGCCCCGACTTCTTTGCCGACGCCAAGCGCAACGATTTCATCGATTTTGCGAACGTCACGCAGGGCAATGGCGGTTTCAGGTTATCGAGCGGGACGGCCGAGTAACGTGCAGCGGCTTTGCTGCTGGGCAGGATGCAATGGTTGCCCATCTATCCAGGTGGGCTTGGTGGCAGGAGACCTGCATCACCAGGGCTTCGGCCGTATACTCACCGAAGCTCAGATAGAGGCACTGCCGAGGCGGGTGTAACTCGCGTTCATCTAAGTACGAGTCAGCCAAGCCAGAACTTTTATACCAGCCCGGATTTTGTCAGCCAGCAGGTCGAGATGGACGGCTATGGTAGCGGGCTGGATCGACTCCATATGGCGAAACCACTCTATCGTGGGCACGCGGCCCGGCAAGTTACGCAGTCGATCACTGTAGGTGCAGTAATACGTTATCGCGATCTCAGCCGGCCTATTATGAGGGAAGGGTATCAAGCGATCGACCAAGTTGCGAGATCGAAGGCGTGAGACAATCTCCCTGACGCTTGCGCTTTCGAAGGCCGCCGGTGCGCTCCCCGTGGCACCGGCGGCCGAAATTCATTCGTCAGGCGGGAATCAGCGTATCTACATTGCGCGCCGCTACCACCCAGCGATAGAATGCCTCGGTCAGGACATAGCGGAAATAGAGGGGCTCGACCCTAGCTGACTTGATACCTCCCAGGCAGACTTTTCCGCGATCCATAATCCGGTAAACATACTGAACCTGCAGCGCTGGTGTATCGCGAGCCTGGAACATCTTGGTCACTTGTTCCGGCTGGCTCATAACGAGGCATTCGGCAATCTGCATTCGCGCCTTGTCGGCAGGGAGCGCCAGGGCCAACCGTGTGGCCTCCCTTGCGTCCAGTCTCTTTTGAACCTCCTTGTCCGCTACCTCTGCCATCGTAAGAGTCGCATCGGGTGCGAAATGCGCCACGGCGCCCTCGATGATGGCTCCGCGATCATAATAGCTGCGGCAAATCGGCAGACGATCATTCCCTATAACAGCCCGGCAATAAGAGTAGCCGGGCGATTCGGGCGGCGGCTGCTGCGCACCGGGGTAACAGGCCACATTTATACGAATGAATCGATCCAACGAATATTCATGCTGTGGACTATTGGGTCGCCCATCGACCACTTGGCGCAGGGTATCAGTAGGCGTGAACTTGACACAACGTTGGAAAATCTTGGACTGGTCATCGACTTGGGCGACAGCCAAAGTATTACCCTGCTTCTTAATCCCTGGGGGAGGGGGGGCTTTTTCATCCGGCAGACGTTCTCCCTCGACGACGACCTCCTGCCCGGCCGCGTGCTGAGCGTGAACAATCGATGCACCAGACATCAAAATCAGCGTTACCACCAGCGTGAACGATCTAAACATGCGCTTACCCCCTGAAATATCCGGTCCCTGCTCCATCTTTCCGAATCACCTTACGGATCGATGATTTTCCAGAACACCTCGAAATATTTAAGTTTTACTCGCGATAACGCCGCTTATCCTAAGATCTTTGCCGATCCAATCTGACAGAAACATGAACGGCTATTCATCGCGCAAAAAAACGCGGCGTGCATGGCGTTCACGCTTCCCCCCGCTCGCGCCAAGGCCTAGTTTCGTCCCATGCGCAAACATGTCCTGATCCTGCTCGGCATCCTCATCCTGGTCGGCGTGGCCGTCTTCGCCTGGCTCGCCTGGCCCGATACCGCACGGTTGAGCGTCGATCAGGTCGCGGGCCGCCAGCCGACGATCCAGGCTCCGCGTGAGCAGGTCATCCCGACCGTCAACATCGCCAAGCCGGTGGGCTGGGCGAACGGGGCGAAGCCGACGGTGGCGCAGGGGCTGACCATCCGGTCCTTCGCCACCGGACTCGATCATCCGCGCTGGCTGTACGAGCTGCCCAATGGCGATTTGCTGGTGGCCGAGACCAACTCGCCGCCGCGCCCCAATGCCGGGATCGTGCAACGGGTGATGAACTTCTTCCTCGGTCGGGCGGGCGCGGCGGTGCCGTCGGCCAACCGGATCACCCTGCTGCGCGACACCAATGGCGACGGGGTCGCGGACCTGAAGACGCCGTTCATGACCGGGCTCAATTCGCCGTTCGGCATGGTGTTGTTCGACGGGCAACTATACGTCGCCGATACCGATGCTCTGGTCCGTGTCCCCTATCGCGACGGCGAGACGAAGATTTCCGTGAGCCCCGAAAAGGTCGTACCGCTCAATCCGGCGGGCAATCACTGGGCGCGCAACGTCATCGCATCGGGCGATGGGCGGACGCTGTTCGTCTCGGTCGGCTCATCGAGCAATGTCGCCGAGAACGGCATGGACGCGGAGAAATACCGCGCCGCCATCCTGCAGGTCTGGCCCAAGGACAAGAATTGGCGCATCTATGCGGCGGGTCTCCGCAACCCGACCGGCATGGCGATCAATCCCGGCAACGACCGCTTGTGGACCGTCGTCAACGAGCGGGACATGCTAGGCTCGGATCTGGCGCCCGACTATCTGACCCAGGTCGAGTTCGGCGATCACTTCGGCTGGCCCTGGTACTATTGGGGCGGCTATCCCGACACGCGGGTCGAGCCTTCCAATCCCCCGCTTCAGCAATATGTGAAGCGCCCCGATTATGCGCTGGGACCGCATGTCGCGGCGCTGGGCCTGACCTTCTCGAAGGGCGCCAGGCTGGGCGACCGGTTCGCCAAGGGTGCGTTCATCGGCGAGCATGGCTCGTGGAACCGCAAGCCTGCCTCGGGCTACAAGGTGGTATTCGTGCCGTTCGGTGCGAACAACTTCCCCGTGGCCAATGCCAAGCCGGTCGAGGTGGTCGGCGGCTTCCTCAACGCCAAGGGCGAGGCGCAGGGCCGGCCGGTCGGCGTGATCGTCGACAAGACCGGCGGCCTGCTGGTCGCGGACGATGTCGGCAATGTCGTGTGGAAGGTCAGCGCGGCACGGTAATTGGGGGGGGGCGGCCCTGCCCCCCCCTTTTCACCGGGTCAGGCCGGCTTGACCTTCAGAAGAGCCAGACCGAAACCCACGAAGATCGCGCCCGTCATGCGGTTGAACGCCCGCTTCACCGTCGGCTTGTTCAGATAGCGCGACAGCGAATGACCGCCGAGCGCATAGACGGCGTACCAAAAGGCCTCGATCACCGCGAAGGTGCCGACCAGGATCGCGAATTGCGGCATCTGGGCTTTGGCGGGATTGACGAACTGCGGCAGGAAGGCGACCGCGAACAGGATCAGCTTGGGATTGCTGATCCCGATCAGGAAACCGCCACGAAGGACGGCGAAGTGCGAGAGGCCGGGCGCGATCGATCCGTCACCGACATCGACAGGCGCGACATCCGCCCGCCAGGCCTTCACCCCCAGGAACAGCAGATAGGCGACGCCCGCATAGCGGATCACCTCGAACGCGCCGGGTAGCGCCAGCAGCAATGTCGTCAGACCGGCGGCGGACGCGGCAAGGACGATCACCACCGCACTCAGGCATCCGGCCATGGCGGCCATGCTGCGCCGGAACCCCATATCGACCGACCGGGTCATGACGTGCAGCATATTGGGACCGGGCGTCCCCGACAGCAGAAACACCGCCCCGACGAAGAGCCACCATGTGTGAAGTGCCATATTCCCCCCTTATCGAATCGACGGGAGGACGAATCCCCCGTCACTTCAAGAGTTTCGGCGCCTCCGCGCGGATCACCGCCTCCAGCTGGCTGGAAAAGAGCGCCAGAAACCCTGGCAGATTTACCACAGCATGGACTTTGTCATCAAATATGGTCGCCTCCGCACCGATCGACTGGCCCATCGCGCCGACGGTGAAGTGCATCGTGTCGCCGTCCCAACGATGCTCCACGGTCGCGCCGCCGGGGATCAGCTTGCCGATCTTCCCGATCCCGCCGTCCAGGCGTTCGCGCACCGCCGCCTTGCCGAGCTTGTGCGGAATATCGAGCGAAATGGGGGCGCTCATGCGGTCATCTCCGTGGCAAAAAGCATCGCGTCGTCGGCAAAGGCCTTGAACTCCAGCGCATTGCCGCTGGGGTCGCGAAAGAACATCGTCGCCTGCTCGCCCGGTTGCCCCTTGAAGCGGACATAGGGCGCGATGCCGAAGGGCACGCCCGCCGCTTCCACTCGCGCGGCCAGCGCTTCCCAGTCGGGCATGGTCAGCACGACGCCGAAGTGCGGCACCGGCACCTGATGGCCGTCCACCGCATTCTCGACCGCAACCGGCTTGGCGTCGGGGTCGAGATGGGCGACGATCTGATGCCCGAACAGGTCGAAGTCGATCCAGTGGTCGCTCGACCGGCCTTCGGGGCAGCCCATGACCTCACCATAGAAATGGCGGGCGGCGGCCAGGTCGTGGACCGGGAAAGCGAGGTGGAAAGGGCGAAGGGTCATGAGGGGAAGCTAGGGTGGTGGGGCAGGTTTTTCCACCCAAACTTCCTCGCCTTGCAGGAGAGGAATAGCTACGATCCCGCATTGCCCCTGTCACAGTGGCTTGCCATAGCCTGTCGCCGTGACCCGCTATCCCGCTCTTGTCGCCCTGATCGCCGGGGCCGTCGCCGCCTGCGGCTTTGCGCCGCTCGACCTCTGGCCGCTGCTCGTCGCCGGGCTGATCCTGCTGCTGGCTCTCGTCCATGACGCTCGCAACATTCGTTCGGCGCTATGGCGCGGATGGGTGTTCGGGGTCGGGCATTTCACGGTCAACAACAACTGGTTCCAGCACGCCTTCGACTTTCAGGACAAGATGCCGCCGGTGCTGGGCTATTTCGCGGCGGTGGGATTGGCGCTCTACCTCGCGGTCTTCCCGATGGCGGCGGCGGGCGTTGCATGGCGGTTGCGGGGGAAGCGGCCGGATACGCCGTACGTCCTGATCTTCGGAGCCGCCTGGATCGCGACCGAATATCTCCGCGCGCGACTGTTCACCGGCTATGCCTGGGATCCATTGGGGGTGGCGTGGCTGCCCGTCATCGGCGTGGCGCGGATGAGCGCCATTGTCGGCACCTATGCGCTGTCGGGGCTGACCGTGGTGCTGGCGGGGGCGATCTGGCTGGCGCTTCGACGGCGCTGGCATCTCGCCGCGATCATGGTCCCCGCGACCGGGCTCGCCGCCCTCTCCGCCCCCCTGACTCGCGCGCCCGAACCGAGCCCGGATGCACCCTTGGTCCGCGTCGTACAGCCCAATATCAGCCAGGATCAGCGCGGGCAGAGCGACGGGCCGCTGCTCCTCGAACGGCTGGTGCAATTGTCGGGGCGTCCCGGCCCCCGCCCCCGGCTGGTCGTCTGGCCCGAAGGCGTGGTCCGCGACATGATCGAAGATGGCTATCCCGAATGGGCCTATTTCGGGTTCAACTATGCCCCGCCCTTCTGGACCCGCCGCCAGATCGCGCGCGTCCTGGGGCCGCGCGACACCGCGCTGGTCGGCGGCACCGCGCTCTATTTCTCGCCAGATCGCGCGCGCGTGACGAGTGCGACCAACAGCGTCTTTGCAATCTCGCCAGCCGCGCGGATCACCGGTCGGTACGACAAGGCGCATCTGGTCCCCTATGGCGAGTATCTGCCCATGCCCTGGCTGCTCAAGCCGCTCGGCCTGGCGCGACTCGTTCCTGGCGATATGGATTTCACCCCCGGCCCCGGCCCGCGCAACTTGCGCGTCGCGGGCTTCGGCCCGGTCGGGGTGCAGCTCTGCTACGAGATCATCTTTTCCGGTCAGGTGGTCGATGAGGCGCATCGCCCGCGCCTGCTCTTCAATCCCTCCAACGACGCCTGGTTCGGCCGCTGGGGCCCGCCCCAGCATCTGGCGCAGGCGCGGATGCGCGCGATCGAGGAAGGATTGCCGATCATCCGCGCGACGCCCACCGGCATCTCCGCCATCATCGCCGCCGATGGCCGCCTGATTGCGACCGTGCCCCACGAAACGGCGGGCGCAGCCGAGGCCCCCCTGCCCGCCGCGTTGCCGCCGACGCTCTTCTCGCGGATCGGCAACATGCTGGCGCTGGCCATCGCCATGGGTCTGGCAGCGATCGGCGTTGCCATTCGCCGCCGCGCTCGCTAGAGGACATATAAAGCTATCTTTATATCGTTATGAGGACGGGAATGCGGAACTCGTACATCTTCACCTCGGAATCGGTTTCCGAAGGTCACCCCGA
This sequence comes from Sphingomonas sp. LC-1, assembly GCF_025371035.1. Taxonomy (GTDB): domain Bacteria; phylum Pseudomonadota; class Alphaproteobacteria; order Sphingomonadales; family Sphingomonadaceae; genus Sphingomonas; species Sphingomonas sanguinis_E. The sequence continues at coordinate 312,128 of NZ_JANZXB010000004.1, forward strand.
CAAGGTCGCCGACCAGATCAGCGACGCGATCGTCGACCTGTTCCTGTCCAAGGACTCCGAAGCGCGCATCGCGTGCGAGACGCTGACCACCACCAACAAGGTCGTGCTGGCGGGCGAAATCCGCTGCAAGGGCGTGTTCGAGAACGACCAGTGGGCCGAGGGCGCACTGGAAGAGATCGAGCAGACCGTTCGCGATACCGTCAAGCGGATCGGCTATGAGCAGTCGGGCTTCCACTGGGAGAATTTCGACTTCTCGAACAACCTGCACGCCCAGTCGGCGCACATCGCGATGGGCGTGGACGAGAGCGGCAACAAGGACGAAGGCGCCGGCGACCAGGGCATCATGTTCGGTTACGCGACCGACGAGACCCCGGGCCTGATGCCCGCCACCCTCTATTACAGCCACAAGATCCTGGAAAAGATGGCGGCCGACCGCCATTCCGGCGCGGCCCCCTTCCTGGAGCCCGACGCCAAGAGCCAGGTGACGCTCCAGTACGAAAACGGCGTGCCCGTCCGCGCGACCGCGATCGTCGTGTCGACCCAGCATTCGGCCGAGCTGTCGAACGAGGCGGGCCAGGCCAAGCTTCGCGACTATGTGAAGTCGGTCCTGACCGAAATCCTGCCCGAAGGCTGGCTGCCCGACGACAAGCAGATCTACGTCAACCCGACCGGCCTGTTCGAAATCGGCGGCCCGGACGGTGACGCCGGCCTGACCGGCCGCAAGATCATCGTCGACACCTATGGCGGCGCGGCTCCGCATGGCGGCGGCGCGTTCAGCGGCAAGGACCCGACCAAGGTCGACCGCTCGGCGGCTTATGTCGCGCGCTACCTCGCCAAGAACGTCGTCGCGGCGGGCCTGGCCAAGCGCTGCACCATCCAGCTGTCCTACGCGATCGGCGTTGCCGAGCCGCTGTCGGTCTATGTCGACCTGCACGGCACCGGCACCGTCGAGGAAGCCAAGCTGGAGGCCGCGCTTCCCAAGCTGGTCCGCCTGACGCCTAAGGGCATTCGCGAGCACCTGAAGCTCAACGCGCCGATCTATTCCAAGACCGCGGCCTATGGCCATTTCGGCCGCGAAGCCGAAGGCGCGCTGTTCACCTGGGAAAAGACCGATCTGGTCGACCGGATCAAGGGCGCCGTCGCCTGATCCGATCACCAAGGAATGACGTGAAAGGGGAGCTTCGGCTCCCCTTTTTCATGGCTGGTCCGGCGTCTCGCCCTGCACCTGGCCATGCGCCAGCAGCGTGAACAGCCCCGCTCCGCCGACCAGATTGCCGAGGATTGCCGGGAGCATCAGCCCGAACACGGCCTGTTCGATCGTGATCTTCCCGATGAACATCAGCAGGAAGGTCTCGTCCGCGCCGACGATCGAATGGCTGAACCCGGCGATGGCGATGACATAGGTGATCGCCAGGATGATCCAGAAGGCCTGGTTCCGGCCATTGGGCAGGATCCAGGCAACCACCGCGATCAGGAAACCGGCGGGGATGGCGTTGATGAACGTCTGCCATCCGTTCAGGTCCAGAATGCCCGCCGACACCGCGATCATCGCCTCGCGAATCTCCGGATTGCCCAGCGCCCCGCCCGCCACCATCCCGGCGGCGAGCGCGGTGCCGATCAGGTTGGCGAAGAGCACGATCCCCCACAATCGCAGAGTCCGCTGCAACGCCCAGCCCGATGGCCTGGTCACCAGCGGCAGCATCGCAGTGATGGTGCTTTCCGTGAACAATTGCATCCGGCCCAGGATCACCACCAGAAAGCCGACCGGATAGCCGAGTGACGCCACCAATTCGCGCCACGGTGCCTCGGGCAATCCGGCATGCAGCGCGCCCTCCGCAATCAGCGAACTGTGGATCGCGACGCCCGCTGCCAGCCCCGACCAGAACAGTGCGCCCGCGGGGCGATCGAGTTCGCTCTCCCCCGCCTCGCGTACCGCACGGTGGAGATCCTTGGCATCGGCGGCTTTCTGCGCCTTGCCCTCGGCTTTGCTGTCATCCTGATCCATTCCCAGCCAGCAACGCGCGCGCACGGTCTTGGCTCCCGCCCCCTCCCCGCGCTAAGGGCGCGCGATGAACGATCCGACGACGATCCGCCGCCTCTATGGCCGGCGACAGGGCCATAAGCTGCGCCAAGGTCAGGCTGCGCTGGTCGAGGACATGCTGCCCACCCTCAGCGTGCCCGAGGACGGCTCGCTCGATGCGATGCGGCTGTTCGGGGACGATCGCCCGCTACAGGTCGAGATCGGCTTCGGCGCGGGCGAGCACCTGGCGGGTCAGGCCGAAGCGACGCCGGGCACCGGCTTCATCGGCTGCGAACCGTTCCTGAACGGGGTGGTCGGCGCGCTGGGCCATATCCGCGACCGCGACCTGTCCAATGTCCGCCTGCACATGGGCGACGCGCTGGAGGTGATCGAGCGACTGCCCGATGCCAGCCTCGACCGCGTATACTTGCTCCATCCCGATCCCTGGCCCAAGGCGCGCCATGCGAAGCGGCGAATGATGAACCACGGCCCGCTCGACACCATTGCCCGCAAGCTCAAGAGCGGCGGCGAGTTCCGGCTGGGCACCGACGACCCGACCTATTGTCACTGGTCGATGATGATCATGAACGCGAGGGCCGATTTCGAATGGCAGGCGAAAAGCCCCCGCGATTTCCTGACCCGCCCCGCCGACTGGCCCGAGACCCGATACGAACGCAAGGCGCGGCGCCAGGGGCATGAGGTGTGGTATTTCCGGTATATCCGGCGGTGATCCACGATCCCCGCTGGTGGTGGCGAGGTCGTCTATAGTCGGACCGTGATAGATCGCTGGTCCGCGCGGTTTGTCGCAACGAGATCGGGTGTGACCGGCACGGGGGTCAGGTCGCGCCGGGTCAATTCGTCCAGGATCGCGGTGCGATCGCCATTGTCGGGCGCGGTGCTGACCATTTGGAATGCGGCCAGCAGAGTCTCATCATCCATGAACTCGATCAGGTCGGGGTCTAGCATCGGGTCCATCGCTTTCCTCCCTTCTATTATTCTGCATCAATAACAAGCGGATCGCGGACAGGTTGCCAAGCGGAATATGTCAGGGTGAGACGCTGGACCTGATCGCCCCTGGCCAGCAAAGGCCATGCGGCTATAGACGGCGCGACGATCCGGGGAGCGGTGAGAATGGTGGATGACAGCTGGGGCGTGACCCCGCCCAAGGGCGGTTTGCGCATCCGTACGAACGACAGTCTGGAGGATCGCGCTGCCGCGCGGGCGCGGGCTCGCGAAGCAAGAGCCGGGGATCGGGCGTCGGCGATGACGGCGCGGATCGAGGCGCGGGCCGCCTTTCGCGAGCGCGAGACGGCAGCACGCGAGGCCGATCGTACGGCACGGCGCGAAGCCGAAATGGTCGCCGCCGCGAAAGACCCGCATGCCGTTGCCGCCAAGCGCCATCGCACTTCCGGCCGCAAGGATGTGGTTCGCGAACAGCGCGATACGCGCGGCTATGCCACGGTGGTCGATGAGGGGCGGATTCGCGAACTTGCCAAGCGCGGCGCATCGCTATCCGGACTGGCCGGAGCGTTCGGCATCACCGAAGACGCGATTCGGGACATATTGGCGTCGGAGGCATAGGCTCCGTCCCCCCGGCGCGAGAATGGTCGCGGAGCTCGGCGTTCCGATCCCCCTACGCACCCCATCAAAGGTCAGGATTCAGCCAGAGCGCCGTGGAGCTATTACCGAAGCTTGCCCGACTGGATGTCCGCCTGCACCCGGATTGTGTGGGGGCAACGATCTTTGCACTAAGAGGGACCCGGCCTAACGCCTTGCTTACCGAATTGCGCTAAGCCCCCTATTCGATGGCCGATATTCCGCCCCCTTCCGTGCGCCCGCCGCGTCCTGCCTCCGCCGTCAGCGCGGGCGTCGGGCTGGCGGGGCTGGTCGGGTCGGTCGCCTGGATCGGCTTTGCGCGGTGGCGTCATCTGGACGGGCCTTATGCCGCCCTGGTCCACCTGGTGTGCGCGGGGGTGCCGATGCTGCTCTGGTCGATCCTGATCGACCGGGTCCATCGATCGCCCACGACGGGGATCGACTGGGCCCATCCACGCCCTGCCCGCGAGACGCTGGACATCAGCCTGACCAAGCTGGCCGGGCTCTGGGCGACGTTCGGATTGATCGCGCTGATCTACGCCACGGGGCGCTTCTATTGGCAGGGCATTTTTCTGTTCGCGATGAACTGCCTGGCCTGGGCGGCGCCGGCCCTGTTCCTGTTGTCCATTCCCTATGTGCTGTGGCTCGACCGGCGGCTGGTCGAGCCCAGGGATGGCGCATGGATGCTGGGCGCGTGGTTGACCGGACAGCCCGGTGTCGAGCGCGAGGCGATCTGGGCGCATTTGCGTGCCTGGGGGGTGAAGGCCTTCTTTCTCCCCTTCATGCTGGGGGTGGTGCCCGGTGGGTTCGGGATGTTCGTGCGCGGCGACCTCGGCACCGTGCTGCACGATCCGGTGGCTTTGGCAAATTGGCTGATCACGCTGATGTTCCTGATCGACGTGGCGTTCGCGACGGTCGGCTATATGCTGACGATGCGACCGCTCGATGCGCATATCCGCTCGGCCAATCCTTATGCGGCGGCGTGGGCGGCGGCGCTGATCTGTTACCCACCGACGATTCTGATGGGCGATGGCGGCCCGCTCAACTATCGGCCGGGGACCGTCGAATGGAGCTATTGGTTCGCGGGGCATCCGATCATCCTGTCGGCGATCGGGACGATGCTGATCGCGTTGACCGCCATCTATGCCTGGTCGACGGTGGCGTTCGGGATACGCTTTTCCAACCTGACGCACCGGGGCATCCTGACCCACGGGCCTTATGCGGTGTCGCGGCATCCCGCCTATCTGTCGAAGAATATCTTCTGGTGGATCGCGACCATTCCGATCCTGTCGACGGGTAGCTGGATGGATGCAGGCCGCAGCAGCTTGCTGCTCGGGGTGGTCAACGGGGTCTATTATTGGCGTGCGAAGACGGAGGAGCGGCATTTGTCCGCTGATCCGGCCTATCGGGACTATTCGGACTGGATGGCGCGCTACGGGTTGGTGCCGCGGTTCTTTCGGTGGGTATCAGGGCGGGGGTAAGCCTTTGGCCTTCGACTTCGGCGCTTAGCCCATCAGCCGAAGGCCACGCCCCCATGCTTCGTCAGAAGCTGGCCTCGTCATAGACCCGCGAAATATCTCCACCCCATACGCCATGATAATGGTCGAGCAGCACCTGAGCCGGCACCTTGCCCGACCGCACGATCTCGCGCAGCGGATCGAGGAAGCCGGTCTCGTTATCCCCGGCCCCGTTCAGCCGCGCCCGCGCCGCCAGGCCCGCATGGGCGATGTCGAGCACTTCGCCCGCAATGTCGCGCAGGCGTCCGCCGCCCGGCAGCGGGGCGTCGAGCGCCAGTTCGGGCACCGCGTCGCGTAGCGCCTGCCGCTCGTCCAGCGACCAGCTCTTCACCAGATCCCAGGCGGCATCCAGCGCCGCGTCGTCATAGAGCAACCCGACCCAGAGCGCGGGCAGCGCGCAGATGCGGTTCCACGGGCCACCATCGGCGCCGCGCATTTCCAGGAAGGTCTTGAGCCGCACCTCGGGAAAGGCGGTCGACAGATGGTCGTTCCAGTCGTCGATCGTCGGCAACTCGCCCGGCAGGACCGACAATTCACCCTTCAGGAAGTCGCGGAAGGACAGCCCGGCGGCGTCGATATACTTGCCGTCGCGGTAGACGAAGTACATCGGCACATCGAGCGCATAGTCGGCGTAGCGCTCATAGCCGAACCCGTCCTCGAACACGAAGGGGAGCATGCCGGTGCGCGCGGGGTCGGTGTCCGACCAGATATGGCTGCGGAAGGACAGCTTGCCGTTGGGCTTCCCTTCCGTGAAGGGCGAGTTGGCGAACAGCGCGGTCGCCAGCGGCTGCAGCGCCAGGCCGACACGGAATTTCTTCACCATGTCCGCTTCCGATGCATAATCCAGGTTCACCTGGATCGTCGAGGTCCGCAGCATCATGTCGAGCCCCAGCGAGCCCACGCGCGGCATGTGCCGCAGCATGATCGCATAGCGGCCCTTGGGCATGATCGGCAGTTCGGCACGCGTCTTGTCCGGCCACATGCCCAGCCCCAGGAAACCCAGGCCCAGCTTCTCGCCCGCCGCCTTCACCTGTTGCAGGTGACGGCCCGTCTCGGCACAGGTCTGGTGCAGATTGTCGAGCGGTGCACCCGACAGCTCGAACTGCCCGGCGGGCTCCAGGCTGATCGAGCCGTCCGCTCCGTTCAGCGCGATGACGTTGCCGCCCTCCAACACCGGCGTCCAGCCATATTGCTCCAACTCGCCGAGCAGCGTGCGAATTCCCGAAGCCTCGTCATAGGAGGGCGCGTGATGATCGCCCCGCGCATAGACGAACTTCTCATGCTCGGTCCCGATCCGCCAGCGGTCGCGGGGCTTCTCCCCCTTCGCGAAGCTGGCGATCAGTTGGTCGCGCGACTCGATGATGGCGCCCTTGGCGGTGCTCGCGGTCTTGGTGCTCATGAACCGCGCCTTACGCGGGCGCGCGCGTCCGCGCCATAGGGTGAATCAACGCCAGTCGCCCGCTGCCGCCATCCAGAGCGACACCGCCGCCGCCGCCGCCGTATCCGCGCGCAGGATACGCGGGCCCAGGCCGATGCCGACCGCCTGTTCATGCGCCCGGATCGCCTCGCGCTCCTCGGTGTCGAAGCCACCCTCCGGCCCGATCAGGATCGCCGCCGGCCCCTGATGCGCGCGCATCGCGTCGAGAGCGGGCACGCCGCCATTCTCATCCGCGAAGAACAGTGCACGCTCGGGCGGCCAGTCGCGCAGCAGCGCGGGCAGCTTCACCGGCTCGGCCACCTCCGGCAAGGCCGTCCGCCCGCATTGCTCGGCCGCCTCGATCATATGGGCGCGAAGCCGATCGGTATTGGGCTTGTCGACCACGGTGCGCCGCGTGACCACCGGCACCAGCCGCGCCACCCCCAGTTCGCATGCCTTTTCCGCCAGCCAGTCGACACGGCCCTTCTTCAGCGGCGCGGCGCAGAGCCACAGGTCCGGCACCGCCTCGCGCTCGCGCAGGCGCTCGGTCACGTCCAGCGTCAGGTCGCGCTTGCCCACCGAACCCGCGATGCCCAGCCATTCGCCGGTACGGTCGTCGAACAGCTTGACCGGATCGCCGACCTTGGTCCGCATCACCGAGATCAGATAATGCGCCGCCGGGCCATCGATGCGGATCGCCCCCTCCGCCAAAGGCTGATCGACGAACAGACGGGGCGTGGATTGCGGCGGCCAGGCGGGGGTAGCGGGCATGGGCTCCGCTTACACGGGTTGCGGGGCGCTTGCCACTTTTGCCGTCTCGGGTGTTTTGCCTCCCGAAAGGACGGATGATGGGCAAACATTATCAGGAAGAGCTGGAGGCGCTGCAACTGGCGCTGGTCCGCACGCAGATGGCGATGGCGGAATCGGACGAACGGGTCGTGATCCTGCTGGAAGGACGCGACGGGGCCGGCAAGGACGGGACGATCAAGCGCATCACCGAGCATCTCTCGGTCCGCGCCACCCGTGTCGTGGCGCTGCCCAAGCCCTCCGATCGCGAGCGGACGCAATGGTATTTCCAGCGCTATGCCGGCCATCTGCCCGCGGCGGGCGAGATCGTGATCTTCAACCGCAGCTGGTATAACCGGGCGGGCGTCGAGGTGGTCATGGGCTTCTCCACCGCGACCGAGCAGGAGGCGTTCCTGCGCGACGCCCCCGATTTCGAGCGGATGCTGGTCGAAAGCGGCATCCGGCTGGTCAAGATCTGGCTCGACATCGGCAAGGGCGAACAGGAAAAGCGGCTGGAGGCGCGGCGCACCGATCCGCTGAAGGCGCTCAAGGTCTCCGACATGGACAAGGTCGCGCAGGCCAAATGGGCCGATTATTCGGCGGCGCGCGACACGATGCTGACGCGCACGCATACCCCCTATGCACCGTGGCATATCGTCCGCGCCGACGACAAGAAGGACGCGCGGATCGCGATCATCCGCCACATCCTCCACCGCATCGCGCCGCCAGAGATCGCGGCGGGTGTCAAACTGCCCGATCCCGACCTGCTCTTTCCGTTCGAGCTGGCGGCGCTGGAGGATGGACGGCTGGCGAAATAGGGGCGACGTTCAGCCTTTCTTGACCATGTCCGGGCCATAGCGTCGGCGTGTCATGGCACCGGGCCATGGCCGGGATCGAAAGCATCGCCATGAAACGGGCCGCCCCCCGGATCGCCGCCACTCTGATCGTCCGGGACGAGGCGCGCTGCATCGCGCGGTGCCTGCGCAGCGTCGCGCCCTGGGTCGACCGGATGGTGGTGCTCGATACCGGATCGACCGACGACACCGTCGCCATCGCGCAAGAACTGGGGGCGGAGGTCTATCACCTGCCCTGGCCCGACAGCTTCGCGGCGGCGCGCAACCATGTGCTGGAGTTGGCCGATGCCGACTGGAACCTGGTGCTCGACGCGGATGAGTGGATCATCGCGGGCGGCGAATCGCTACGCGCCTGGTGTCAGGCACCGGACCGGCTCGGATGCCCGTGCCTGCACCACGAGATGGATGGAGCGGACACCAGTTTGCGCAGCTGGGTGACGCGGGTGATCCCGCGCGGCGTCCGATATGAGGGGCGGGTGCACGAACAGGTCGCATCCCCCCTGCCCCGCACACGGGTCGGCCTGGATATCGGCCATGACGGCTTTCACGCGGCGCAAATCGCGCGCAAAACCCATCGCAACCACGCCCTGCTGCTGGTCGATCTGGAGGAGCGGCCCGACGATCCGTATCTGGTCTATCAATTGGCCAAGGACGCCCAGATGCGCGGCGATGTGGCGGCAGGGTGCGATCATTCTCTGCGCGCGGTGGCGTTGACCGCACGAGATGCCAATTGGCGACACGAGCTGGTGATCAACGCCATACAATTGTTGGCCAAGGCGGGCCGCCTGGACGACGCGCTGGCATTGGCCGATGCGGAATTCCCCTATTGGCCGCAGTCGCCGGACTTTTTCTTCGTGCTGGGCGACCTTTTGCTCGATCACGCTGTGGCCGATCCCGCGCGGGCGGTCGATCACTGGCTGCCGCTGGCCGACGGAGCATGGGAACGATGCCTGGCGATCGGCGAGCGCCCCGAGCTGGAGGGAAGCGTCGCCGGACGGGGCAGCCATCTGGCGCAGCACAATCTGAACGTCATCCGGTCGCAACTGGCGGCATTGTCCGTCTAGAGCGGTTTCCGATCAGCTTGGATCATCGGCGCGGAGGTGATTTCGGTCCGGGCAAGGCGCGCGAAGGGAGCGATGCACCAGCATCGTGACCGACAAGCCACGCCGCCCCGCGCCGAACGAGGCCGCCTCCGGGACCTATCGTGCGTCAGCGCCGCCGGATCAGCCACCATGCCACGACCAGCGCAAGCACCGCGACCAGAACCACACCGCCAATCATCCCCGCCACGCGCAGAATGGCCCAGAACAGCGCCTCGACGAAACGGCCGACCGCGACCGACAGGCCGATCATGGGATGGAGACGGAGTGGGAGGTCACGGACCGAAGATAGGTGCGAACGCTCTTGCGCGCCACGGGGGACCTCCATAGGCGCAAGCCCATGACCATCGAGATCGTACCCGATAGCGAGCATAAGGGGTTGGTCGGGCGACTGCCGCCCCGGTGGCGGGGGCTTGCGCTGCTGGCGCGATTCGACCGGCCGATCGGCTGGTGGCTGCTTTTCTGGCCGGGCGTCTGGGCGATCGCGCTGGCCGGCGGACTGCCGCAGCGCTGGCCGCTGATCCTGTGGTTCCTGCTCGGCTCGATCGCGATGCGCGGCGCGGGCTGCGTCTTCAACGATATTGTCGACCGCGATCTGGATGCCAGGGTCGCGCGGACCCGTGCGCGACCGATCCCGTCGGGGCTGGTGTCGGTCAAGCTGGCAGCGGTCTGGCTGAGTGCGCTGTGCCTGATCGGACTCGTCGTGCTGGTGCAGTTGCGCCCCCTCGCCGCGATCGTCGCGGTCGCCAGCCTCGCGCCGGTCGCCGCCTATCCATTCATGAAGCGGATCACCTGGTGGCCGCAGGCCTGGCTGGGCATGGTGTTCAGTTGGGCCGCCCTGGTCGGCTGGGCGGAGGTGGCGGGCGAACTCTCCGCGCCGCTCTGGCTGCTTTACGCCGGATCGATCGCCTGGGTGATCGGATACGACACCATCTATGCGCTGCAGGACCGCGAGGACGATGCGCTGATCGGGGTGCGATCCTCGGCGCTGCGCATGGGGGCCCATGTGAAGTCGGGGGTCGGGGCCTTCTACCTCGTGGCTGTCCTTTGCTGGGCGGCGGCGATCTGGCTGGTTCGGCCGGACGTGCTGGCCATCGCGGCGCTGGCACCGGTGGCGCTGCATCTGGCGTGGCAGGTGGCGACGCTGACGCCCGATGACGGTGCCGGGGCGCTGTACCGGTTCCGGTCGAACCGCTTCGCCGGGCTGCTGATGGCGCTGGCCTGTGCGGTGGTGGGGAGCGCAGGCTGACCGTCGCCCCAGCGCAGGCTGGGGCCTTTTCGAGAGGACATCCGATCATCGCCACAGATCCCGGCCTTCGCCGGGATGACGACCTTGCCTTGATCTCGCGCAACGCTTTGGCGGGTTGTCGCGTTGAGGCATTTCCGTCACATCTCGAGGTCGATGACCGTAGCCACGCCCGTCACCCGCTCGCTTGCCGAAAGCCATCGCTCGATCGCCATTCCGGAAGGGGCATCCTTCCTGCGGCGGTTGTTCGCCTTTGCGGGGCCGGGCTATCTGGTCGCGGTCGGCTATATGGACCCCGGCAACTGGGCGACCGACATCGCTGGCGGATCGGCCTATGGCTATGCGCTGCTCTCGGTCATCCTGCTCTCGAACATCATGGCGATGATCCTCCAGGCGCTGTCGGCGCGGCTGGGTATCGCCGCCGGGCTGGACCTGGCCCAGGCGTGCCGGGCGGCCTATTCCAAGCCGGTCTCGCGGATCCTATGGCTGCTCTGCGAGGTCGCAATCATCGCCTGCGACCTGGCGGAGGTGCTGGGGACCGCCATCGCGCTGCAACTGCTGTTCGACCTGCCGCTGGTCTGGGGCGTGCTGATCACCGGGTTCGACGTCTTCCTGATCCTCGCGCTCCAGCGTTACGGCTTTCGTAAGGTCGAGGCGTTCATCATCGCGCTCCTCCTCATCATCGGCGGGTGCTTCCTCTACGAACTGATCGCCTCGCGCCCCGATCCGCGGTCGGTGCTGGCGGGATTCGTGCCCACGACCCGGATCGTGACCGACCCGGCGATGCTCTATATCGCGATCGGCATCCTCGGTGCGACGGTGATGCCGCACAATCTCTACCTCCATTCCTCGGTGGTGCAGACGCGCGCCTTTGGCCTGTCGACCGAGGGCAAGCGCGATGCGATCAAGATGGCGACGATCGACAGCACGGTGGCGCTGTTCTTCGCCTTCTTCATCAACGCCGCGATCCTGATCGTCGCCGCCGCGACCTTCCACGTCGCAGGGCGCACCGACGTAGCGGAGATCGACCAGGCCTACCGGTTGCTCGCCCCGATGCTGGGCGCGGGCGCAGCGAGCGTGGTGTTCGGCGTCGCCCTGCTCGCCTCGGGCCAGAATTCGACCGTCACGGGGACACTCGCCGGGCAGATCGTGATGGAGGGCTTTCTCGACCTGCGGCTCGCCCCCTGGCTGCGGCGGCTGATCACGCGAGGGCTGGCCATCGTTCCGGCGGTGCTGGTGGTGGGGGCCAGCGGACAGGCGGGCGCGACCAGGCTGTTGGTGCTCAGCCAGGTGATCCTCAGCCTGCAACTGCCCTTCGCGGTGGTGCCGCTGGTCCGCTTCACCGCGGACAAGGGGATGATGGGGCCCTTTGCCAGTCCGATTTGGCTCCGTTTCCTGTCCTGGGTGATTGCGGCGGTGATTATCGTGCTTAACCTGACCCTGCTCTGGGGCATCGCCACCGGCTGATCTTCGTCGTCTTTTGCAAAGGAATGCCGCGTGACTTCACCCTCTGCGCGGCTAAGCTGGCGATGACCGGACCACAGGGATCGCCGAATCGATGACGACCACCATCACCACTCTCCACGTCGACGACACCGGGCCGCTGGCCGACGCCATTGTCGATACGCTGGTGCACCGGATCGGCAAGGACGCCGCCAATGCCCGCCTGCACGACTGGCTGGCCGCGACCATCCTGACCGTCCGCAACGACATTATCGAGCGCTGGATGGCGTCCACCCGCGAAGCCCATGCGGCGGGTGCCAAGCGGGTCTATTATCTCAGCCTGGAATTCCTGATCGGACGGCTGCTGCGCGATGCGCTGTCGAATATGGGGGTGATGGCGCAGGTGGCGGGCGCGCTCCATGCGCTGGGCGTCGATCTCGCCGAACTGGAAGAGATCGAACCCGATGCGGCGCTGGGCAATGGCGGCCTGGGGCGGCTGGCGGCGTGCTTCATGGAGAGCCTCGCCAGTCTCGATCTGCCAGCTTACGGCTATGGCATCCGCTATGTGAACGGCATGTTCCGCCAGCGGATCGACGATGGCTGGCAGGTCGAACTGCCCGAAACCTGGCTGAGCCACGGCAATCCCTGGGAGTTCGAGCGTCGCGAGAGCGCCTATTTCGTCGGCTTCGGCGGCGAGGTGATCGGGACCGAGACCGGCGCGGTCCATTGGAAACCCGCCGAGGCGATCGAGGCGATCGCGGTCGACACCCCCGTGGTCGGCTGGCGGGGCAAGCGCGTCAACACGCTGCGGCTATGGACCGCGCAGGCGATCGATCCCATCCGGCTCGATCGGTTCAACGCGGGCGACTATACCGGCGCGCTGGCGGGGCAGTTGGCGGCGGAGACGTTGGTCCGCATCCTCTATCCCTCCGATAGCTCGCCCGCCGGGCAGGAATTGCGGCTGCGGCAGGAATATTTCTTCTCGTCGGCTTCGATCCAGGACATCGTCCGGCGGCATATCCAGTATTTCCACGACATCCGGACCCTGCCCGACAAGGCGGCGATCCAGCTCAACGACACGCATCCCGCCGTGTCGGTCGCCGAGCTGATGCGGCTGCTGGTCGATCATCACGATCTGGGTTTCGAGGAAGCGTGGGACATTACCCGCCGCACCTTCGGCTATACCAACCACACGCTGCTGCCCGAGGCGCTGGAAAGCTGGCCGCTGCACCTGTTCGAACGGCTGCTGCCACGCCACATGCAGCTAATCTATGCGATCAACGCCAAGCTGTTGCGCGAGGCGCGCGGGGTCGAGGGGATTGACGACCGCGCCATCGCCGCGATCAGCCTGATCGACGAAGGCGGCGAGCGGCGGGTGCGCATGGCGAACCTGGCCTTTGCGGGTAGTCACAGTGTCAACGGCGTCGCCGCGCTGCATACCGAGCTGATGAAGAAGACGGTCTTCGCCGACCTGCACCACCTCTATCCGACACGGATCAACAACAAGACCAACGGCATCACGCCGCGCCGCTGGTTGCAGCAATGCAACCCGCAGCTGACCGCCTTGATCCGCGAGGCGATTGGGCCGGGTTTCGAAGATGACGCGGAAAAACTGATAGCGCTCACGCAATTCGCAGAAGATGCGAATTTCAGGGAACGCTTTCTCAGCATCAAACGTTCCAACAAGGTGGGGCTGGCAAATTATCTCCGGGAATCGAGCGGGCTGCGTATAGACCCCGATGCGCTGTTCGACGTCCAGATCAAACGCATCCACGAATATAAGCGCCAGTTGCTCAACATCATCGAGACTGTCGCGCTCTACGACCAGATCCGCAGCCATCCGGAGCGTGACTGGACCCCGCGCGTCAAGCTGTTCGCCGGGAAAGCGGCGTCGAGCTATCACAATGCCAAGCTGATCATCAAACTGGCCAATGATGTCGCCCGCCGGGTGAATTCGGACCCCAGCGTCGGCCATCTGCTGAAGGTCGGGTTCATTCCCAACTATAATGTCAGCCTGGCCGAAAAAATCATCCCGGCCGCCGATCTGTCCGAACAGATTTCGACCGCGGGAATGGAAGCGTCGGGCACCGGCAATATGAAGTTCGCGCTTAACGGCGCGCTGACCATCGGCACGCTCGACGGCGCCAATGTCGAGATCAAGGAGCATGTGGGCGACGATCATATCGTCATCTTCGGCCTGACCGCCGACGAGGTCGCCGCCAAGCGTCGCGACGGCTACAATCCGCGCGAAGTCATCGAGGGCAGCCCGGAACTACGCCAGGCGGTTTCCGCCATCGCCTCGGGCGTGTTCTCGCCCGACGATCCCGGCCGTTATGCCGGGCTGATGGGCGGGCTGTATGACGGCGACTGGTTCATGGTTGCCGCCGATTTCGATGCTTATGCCGCCGCGCAACGCCAGGTCGATGCCCGCTGGCAGGACCAGGCGGGCTGGGCGACCTCGGCCATCCACAATGTCGCGAAAGTCGGATGGTTCTCCTCCGATCGCACCATCCGGCAATATGCCGAGGAAATCTGGAACGTGATGTGAAGCCACCCCGTGCCGCCTTGGATGCCCTGATCGAGGGCCGCAACGCTGATCCCTTCGCGTTGCTGGGACCTCATCAGGGACCGAGCGGCACCTTCCTTCGCGCCGTGGTGCCGGGGGCGGAACAGGTGATCGCCTTCGATCTGGCGGGCACCCGATTGGGCGAACTGAAGCAGGTCGACGCGCGCGGTCTGTTCGAGGGGGCGGTGACGGGCGAGCCCCAGCCGGTCAAATATTGCGCCAGCGGACACGGCGCGGAATGGTGGATCACCGACCCCTACAGCTTCGGCCCGGTGCTGGGGCCACTCGACGATTTCCTGATGGGCGAAGGCAATCACTTCCGCCTGTACGACAAGATGGGCGCACACCTGATCGAGCATCAGGGGGTGGCGGGCGTCCACTTCGCGGTCTGGGCCCCCAATGCCGAGCGGGTGGCGGTCGTCGGCGACTTTAACGACTGGAACCCCGGCCGCCACGTCATGCGCCGCCGCCTGGATGTCGGCGTCTGGGAAATCTTCATCCCCGATATCGGCGAGGGCCGCGCCTACAAGTTCGCCATTACCGGTCCGCACGGCGCGGAACAGCCGATGAAGGCCGACCCCTTCGCCTTCGCCGCCGAGCTCCGCCCCAAGACCGCCTCGGTCACCACCGCCCCGCCCGAACATCGCTGGCAGGACAAGGAGCATCGCGAGCATTGGGCGGGCGTCGATCCGCGCCGCGTGCCGATCAGCATCTATGAAGTCCATGCCGGATCATGGGACCGCGACGAAAATGGCTGGTATCTCAGTTGGGATGCACTCGCCGAACGGCTGATCCCATACGTGGTCGAGATGGGCTTCACCCATATCGAATTCCTGCCCATTTCCGAACATCCCTACGACCCGAGCTGGGGCTATCAGACCACCGGCCTCTACGCGCCGTCCGCGCGGTTCGGGGATGTCGAGGGTTTCGCGCGGTTCGTCGACGGGGCGCACCGCGCCGGGATCGGGGTGATCCTGGACTGGGTGCCCGCCCACTTCCCCACCGATGCGCATGGCCTGTCGCATTTCGACGGCACAGCGCTCTACGAGCATGAGGACCCGCGTCAGGGCTTCCACCCCGACTGGAACACCGCCATCTATAATTTCGGGCGGCGCGAAGTGGCGAGCTTTCTCGTCAACAACGCGCTCTTCTGGCCCGAGCGCTATCATATCGACGGGCTGCGCGTCGATGCAGTCGCCTCGATGCTGTACCGCGATTACAGCCGCAAGGACGGCGAATGGGTGCCCAACGAACAGGGCGGTCGCGAAAATTGGGAAGCGGTCGAATTCCTCCGCCAGGTCAACCGACAGGTATATGGCCAGCATCGCGGCGTCTTCACCGTCGCCGAGGAATCGACCGCCTGGCCCGGCGTCTCGGCACCTGCGCATGACGGGGGCTTGGGCTTCGGGTTCAAGTGGAACATGGGCTTCATGCACGACACGCTCCAGTACATGGCGCGCGAACCCGTGCATCGGCGCCACCATCATGGCGAGATCCTGTTCGGGCTGCATTACGCCTTTGACGAGAATTTCGTCCTGCCGCTCAGCCATGACGAGGTGGTGCACGGCAAGGGCAGCCTGCTGACCAAGATGGCGGGCGACGACTGGCAGAAATTCGCGAACCTTCGCGCCTATTATGCCTTCATGTGGGCCTATCCGGGCAAGAAGCTGCTCTTCATGGGCCAGGAATTCGCGCAGCGCGAGGAATGGTCGGAGAGCCGCGCGCTCGACTGGCATCTGCGGTCCAGTCACGCGCATGAGGGCGTCCGCTCGCTGGTCCGCGACCTGAACCATCTCTACCGCGAGACGCCCGCACTCCACGCCCGCGACTGCGAGCGCGAGGGGTTCGAATGGCTGGTCGCCGACGACAGCGCGCATTCGGTCTTCGCCTGGCTGCGCAAGGCACCGGGCGAGAAGCCGGTGGCGGTCATCGTCAATATGACGCCGGTGGCACGGGCACCCTATCGCCTGCCCTTGCCGCATGACGGCCGCTGGACCGAGGTGCTGAATTCGGACGCCAGCCAATATTGGGGTTCCGGCCTGGGCAATATGGGCGGTGTGGATGCGAATGATGGCGCGGCCTGGGTGACGCTGCCGCCGCTCGCGACCGTCATCCTGCGTTTCGACGGCTGATGCAGGTTTAGGCTTTTCCAAGAATATCGATGCGTTGTCAGCGCGTTACGACACCAACAAACGGATGGGGAGACGGAAAAATGGACCTGAGGCGCGGACAACCGCTGGCGCGCGATGCCATGGCCTATGTGCTGGCGGGTGGCCGCGGCAGTCGCCTGATGGAGATGACCGATACCCGCGCCAAGCCCGCCGTCTATTTCGGCGGCAAGGCGCGGATCATCGACTTCGCTTTGTCCAATGCGATCAATTCGGGCATCCGCCGCATCGGCGTCGCGACCCAGTACAAGGCGCATTCGCTGATCCGCCACCTCCAGCGCGGCTGGAACTTCCTGCGCGACGAGCGCAACGAGAGCTTCGACATCCTGCCCGCCAGCCAGCGGATCAGCGAATTCCAATGGTATGAGGGCACCGCCGACGCGGTGTTCCAGAATATCGACATCATCGAGAGCTATGCGCCCGAATTCATGGTCATCCTGGCGGGCGACCATGTCTACAAGATGGACTATGAACTGATGCTCCAGCAGCATTGCGACAGCGGCGCCGACGTCACCGTCGCCTGTCTGGAGGTCAGCCGCGCCGAGGCGAGCGCGTTCGGCGTGATGCATGTCGATGAGACCGACCGCATCGTCGATTTCGTCGAGAAGCCCGCCGATCCGCCTTCCATCCCCGGCAATCCGGACATCGCGCTGGCGTCGCTGGGAATCTATGTTTTCCGCACCGCCTTCCTGTTCGAACAATTGCGCCGCGATGCCGAGACGCCGGGATCCAGCCGCGACTTCGGCAAGGACATCATCCCCTATCTGGTCGAGCACGGCAAAGCCCAGGCGCACCGCTTCTCCGCCTCCTGCGTCCGCTCCAGCGACGAACCCGGCGCCTATTGGCGCGATGTCGGCACGGTCGACGCCTATTGGGAGGCGAGCCTCGACCTGACCGACGTGGTGCCGCAGCTCGACCTGTACGACCGCAGCTGGCCGCTCTGGACCTATGCCGAGATCACGCCCCCCGCCAAGTTCGTCCATGACATCGACGGACGGCGCGGATCGGCGGTGGCCAGCCTCGTCGCGGGCGACTGCATCGTGTCGGGATCGTCCATCCACCGCTCGCTGCTGTCGACCGGGGTGCGCACCCACAGCTTCGCGATGCTGGACGAAGCGGTGGTCCTGCCCTTCTGCCATATCGGACGCGGGGCACGGTTGCGGCGCGTGATCCTCGACCGCGGCGTCAAGATTCCCGACGGGCTGGTGGTCGGCGACGATCCGGTGCTCGACGCGCACCGTTTCCGGCGGACCGATAAGGGTATCTGCCTCATCACCCAGCCGATGATCGATCGTCTGGCCAACTGAAAGTCCCCATGACCCTCTCCGTCCTGTCGGTCGCCTCGGAGGCGTTCCCGCTCATCAAGACCGGCGGCCTTGCCGATGTGGTCGGGGCGCTGCCCGAGGCGCTCGCGCCCCATGACATTGCCGTCACCACGCTGATCCCCGGCTTTCCCAAGGTGATGCGCGCGATCGGCGACGGCGCTCCCCGCGTCCATCACTGGACGCACATCATCGGTACAGAGGCCTGGCTGCGCGAGGCCCGGATCGGCGAGTATCGGCTGCTGGTGATCGAGGCGCCGCAGCTTTGGGAGCGCGACGGACTTCCCTATGTCGATACCGCCGGCAACGACTGGCACGACAATTGGCGGCGATTCGCGGTGCTGGCGCGGGCGGGGGCGGATCTGGCCTCGGGCGCGGTGCCGGGATATGACTTCGACCTGCTGCACGCGCATGACTGGCAGGCGGCACTGGCCCCGGCCTTTCTCCATTATGCCCCCGGCCCCGGCAA
Source organism: Sphingomonas sp. LC-1 (assembly GCF_025371035.1). GTDB lineage: Bacteria > Pseudomonadota > Alphaproteobacteria > Sphingomonadales > Sphingomonadaceae > Sphingomonas > Sphingomonas sanguinis_E. The sequence continues at coordinate 330,632 of NZ_JANZXB010000004.1, forward strand.
GGTCGCCAAGAGCATCGTCACCATCCACAATATCGCCTTTCAGGGGTCGTTCGCGGCGCATCACTTCCCCGATCTCGGCCTGCCGCCCGAGGCTTGGTCGGTCGACGGCGTCGAATATTATGGTCAGATCGGCTATCTGAAGGCGGGCCTGCGCACCGCGGACGCCATCACGACGGTCAGCCCCACCTATGCCGAGGAAATCCACCGCGCCCAATATGGCATGGGGCTGGAAGGGCTGATTGCCGCCCGCGCGGAATGCGTCAGCGGTATCGTCAACGGCATCGACCCCGCCATCTGGAGCCCAAAGGCCGACGCCGCCCTGCCCGCCCCCTTCACCGCGGAGACGCTGGACGACCGCGTCGCCAACAAGCGTGCCGTGGAAAAGGCGTTCGGGTTGGACGAGGACGACAGCCCGATCTTCACCGTCATCAGCCGCCTGACCTGGCAAAAGGGCATGGACGTGCTGGTCGAGGTGGTGGACGATCTCGTCGCGCTCGGCGGACGGCTGGTGGTGTTGGGCACGGGCGACCCGGCGTTGGAGATCGCCTTCGCCACCGCCGCGCTTCGCCATCCGGGGCGCGTCGCGGTCCGGATCGGCTATGACGAGCCCGTCTCGCACCTGCTGCAAGGCGGCTGCGACGCGATCCTGATCCCCTCGCGCTTCGAACCATGTGGGCTGACCCAGCTTTATGGGCTCGCTTATGGATGCGTCCCCGTGGTCGCGCGGACCGGTGGGCTTGCCGATACGATCATCGACGCCAACGAGGCCGCACTGGCCATGGGCGTGCCGACCGGCCTTCAATTCGACAATGTCACCGCCGACAATATTATCGCCGTGCTGCGTCGCACAATGAGACTCTATGCCGACCGGGACCAATGGCGGACCATGCAGGTCAATGGCATGAATGCCGATTATAGCTGGCATCATAGCGGCCGGCACTATGCCGAACTCTACCGTTCCGTTCTGGGGGACCAATGATCAAGACCGTCGCGACGCAGCCTTATCTCGACCAGAAGCCAGGCACCTCTGGCCTGCGCAAGAAGGTGCGGGTGTTTCAGCAGCCCAATTATGCCGAGAATTTCGTCCAGTCAGTGTTCGACGCGCTAGGCGATGAGAAGACCGGCCAGACTCTGGTGATCGGTGGCGACGGCCGCTTCCTCAACCGCGAGGTGATCCAGGTCGCGATCCGCATGGCCGCAGCGAACGGTTTCGCCCGCGTGGTCGTGGGCCAGGGCGGCATCCTGTCGACCCCGGCGGCCAGCAACGTGATCCGCCAGCGCAAAGCGCTGGGCGGCCTGGTCCTGTCGGCCAGCCACAATCCCGGCGGCCCGGACGAGGATTTCGGGATCAAGTACAATATCTCCAATGGCGGCCCCGCCCCGGAGAAGGTGACCGATGCGATCCACGCCAACACCAAGGCGATCAGCCGCTGGCTGACCGTCGAGGCGGCGGACATCGATCTCGATACGCTGGGCGAAGTGACGGTCGGCGACATGACGGTCGAGGTGATCGACTCGGTCGCCGATTATGCGGCGCTGATGGAGAGCCTGTTCGACTTCGCCGCGATCAGGAAGGCGGTCGAGGGCGGCTTCACCATGTCGTTCGACGCGATGAGCGCGGTGACCGGCCCCTATGCGACCGAAATCCTGGAAAAGCGGCTCGGCTTCGCGCCCGGCACCGTGCGCAACGGCACGCCGCTCCCCGATTTCGGCGGGCATCACCCCGACCCCAATCTGGTCCATGCCAAGGAACTCTACGACCGGATGATGGCGGCGGACGCGCCCGATTTCGGCGCGGCCTCGGATGGTGACGGCGACCGCAATCTCATCATCGGGCGCGGGCGCTTCATCACACCGTCGGACAGTCTGGCCATGCTGGCAGCGAACGCGCACCTCGCCCCGGCCTATGCCGGTGGGTTGAAGGGCATCGCCCGCTCGATGCCGACCAGCGCCGCCGCCGACCGGGTGGCCGAGAAGCTGGGCATTCCCGCCTACGAGACGCCTACGGGGTGGAAATTCTTCGGCAACCTGCTCGATGCGGGGATGGCGACCATCTGTGGCGAAGAGAGCGCAGGGACCGGCTCGGACCATGTGCGCGAAAAGGACGGGTTATGGGCGGTGGTGCTCTGGCTCAACATCCTCGCCGCCTCGGGCAAGTCGGTCGACCAGATCGCGCGCGATCACTGGGCGACCTATGGCCGCAACTATTATGCGCGCCACGACTATGAAGGCGTCGAGAGCGAACGCGCCGATGCGCTGATGGCCGATCTGCGTGCCAAGCTGCCGACCCTGCTGGGCGAGAGTTTCGCGGGTCTGACGGTCGAGACGGCGGACGACTTCGCCTATACCGACCCGACCGACCAGTCGGTCAGCCGCAACCAGGGCATTCGCGTGCTGTTCGAGGGCGGAAGCCGCGTCGTGTTCCGCCTGTCGGGCACCGGCACCAGCGGTGCGACCTTGCGCGTCTATCTGGAGCGCTATTCGGCCGACGAACTTGACCGCGAGACGCCCGAAATGCTCGCCGACATCATCGCGGCGGCGGACGAGATTGCTGGGATCACCCAGCATACCGGCCGCACCGAACCCGATGTGGTGACCTGATCGATTTGGGGGGGAGAGCGAAGCGCCCTCCT
>NZ_JANZXB010000040.1 GCF_025371035.1 Sphingomonas sp. LC-1
GTAAGCGTCTGCTCACCACCGTCGCGATAAGCAGTTTATCGATCGTTCCTTCCTCGCCGGCCGGCCCATTGCGGATGTAGTCGCCTTGGGTGATGCTGCGGCATGAGCGACGATAACCTCAAGTGGCTGACGCAATGGTATTTGGCGCAGTGCAATGATGATTGGGAGCATTTGTACGGCGTGAAGATCGACACGCTCGACAATCCTGGGTGGTCGCTTCGGATCGAACTGACCGGCACAGCCATGCAGGATCTGCCTTTCGAGCGAGTGGAATATGGTGAGCCTAGCGATGACTTGGCGGAGTGGCAGCGAACCGGCAGCTGGTGGGTTGCTTCCGTGCAAGGCAAAGCGTTCGAGGTTGCCTGCGGGCCGCTCGACTTATGCGAGGCTATCGGCGTGTTCCGCCGTTGGGTTGAGGCGTCAGCCGTCAGCTAATTAGGTGTTCAAAGATGATCCGCGACACGCTTTCTGAACTGGTATCTTGGTTCTCATCTGACGTAGCGAGCTACGTCGCGAAGCCGTTTCGCAAAGGCAAAAACCGGGCTCAGTTGGCGCGCCAGCCCGAAGAAACCGCAAAGCGAAAGAAGAGGCGCGCGCAACGGCAGGCAAGAGCGCGGAACCGTTAGGGTGGCCGGACCTCCGCTCCCGCCAGTTATTGAGGTTTTTGTCTACTTTCAGAGGCATGCGTTGAGAAGCGCCAAGGCGCGAGTTCGCCAATACGGTTGATGGGGTGTCCGTCGGCGATGCGGGTGAGCACGTCGCGCAGCCAGGCTTCGGGGTCGATGAAGTTGAGCCGGGCGGTCTGGATGAGGGTGTAGATCGCCGCTGCGCGGTCACCGCCCTTGTCCGAGCCGGCGAAGAGGTAGTTCTTGCGGCCGAGCGCGACGGGACGGAGGCAGTTCTCGGCACGGTTGTTGTCCGCTTCGAGCCGGGCATCGTCGCAGAAGCGGGTCAGCGCCTCGCGCCGCTTCACGGCATAGCGGATGCCGTCGGCCAGCGCGCCCTTGCCCGAGATGCGTCGCATGGTGTCCTCGGCCCAGTTGAAGAAGCCGTCCACGCCGACCCTGACGACCTGCCGGCGCGCGAGCCGGTCCTCCAGCGGCAGCCCGCGTCCGAGTTCCTCCGCCTCATACATCAGGTCGACCATGCTGACGCCGGTACGCGCCGTCGTTGAGCCTGTCGCCTTCCACACGTCGTAGATCTTGCGCCGGACATGCGCCCAGCACGCCACCTCTACGATGGGGCCAGGCTGCCGGCGTCCATCGTACAGCTGGTCGTAGCCCGCATAGCCGTCCGCTTGCAGGAAGCCGCTGAAGCTGGCGAGATGCGCGCGCGGTCGCTCGCCCTTGCGGTCGGGCGTGTAGAAATATGCCGCTGCCGGCGGGCCGATGCCCTGCCAGCCCCGGTCGTCGCGAGCGTACACCCACAGCCTGCCGGTCTTGGTCTTGCCGGTGCCCGGTGCTAGCACCGGCACGGGCGTGTCGTCGGTGTGAATCTTGTCGGCCGCGAACACGTGCTGGCGGACGTGGTCGACCAGCGGCTGGAGCAGCCAGCTGACCTGGCCCACCCAGTCCGCCATGGTCGAGCGGTCGATTTCGACGCCTTCCCGAGCGTAGATCTCTGCCTGCCGGTAGAGCGGCAGATGGTCGGCATACTTCGACACCAGCACGTGCGCGAGCAGGCCGGGACCAGCCTTGCCGCGCGGAATGGGCAGCGCCGGAGCCGGCGACTGGGTGATGGCGTCGCACCGCTGGCAGGCGAGCTTGGGGCGGACGTGGCGCACGACCTGGAAGCGGCCGGGCACATACTCCAGAACCTCGGTCACGTCCTCGCCAAGCGCCGACATCGTCCCGCCGCACGCGCCGCAGCCATCGGCATGCGGAGCGGCGTGGACGACCTCGTGGCGCGGCAGATGGTCGGGCAGCGGCAGGCGCTTCGGTTTCCGCTTCTCGCGGGTGGGTGCCGGCACGCCGGTGTCAGCGGATGCGCTGGTCGCCTCGGCCTCGAACGTCTCCAACTCCTCCAGCCGCAGCTCCAGCTGCTCGATCTCGCGTGTCAGCCGCTCGGACGACTGGCCGAACTGCATGCGCCGGAGCCGTGCAAGCTGGACCTTGAGCTTCTCGATCTCCAGCGCGGTCAGCTGAATGGTCGCCTTGGCCGCACGGAGCTCGGCCGCGGTGCTGGCCAGCTCCGCAGCAGTGGCTGCGTGTTGGGCCTGCAACACCTGTGTAAAGGCGCGCAGTTCGTCCGGGTCGGAGGGAAGATCGACCATCGCCAGCGACATGGCCCATTCTATCACCGGCCCGACTCGGGCCAAGCAAAAAAGACGAAAAGCGCCGTTCAGACGAGGGTCGGCGCCGTCACCGGGGCCGGTGCCACAGTGCGCCGCCAGTCGATGCCCTCGATGAGCAGGGCCAGCTGCGCGGGGCTGAGCACGATGCCGCCATCGACCAGTGGCGGCCACACGAACCGGCCCTTCTCCAGCCGCTTGGCGAACAGGCACATGCCCGAGCCGTCCCAGTAGAGCGCCTTGAGATAGTCGCCGCGCTTGCCCCGAAACAGGAACAGATGACCCGAGTACGGGTCGGCGTTGAGCACCTGGCTGGCGAGCGCGGTCAGCCCGTCGAAGCCCTTCTGCATGCTCACCGGCTTGCAGGCGAGATAGACCTTGGTGCCGGGCGCCAGCGCTATCACAACGCATGCCCCAGCGCCCGCAGCACGCGGGCGAGCGCCTTCTCGTTGACGTAGCTGTCGACCGACAGCCGCACCCCGGTCGGCAGGTCGATGTCGATGCCGCCCGGTCGTGGCCCCGGATGCGGGCGGACCAGTTCTTCTGCCGGTACGGCAGAAGGCACCGGCTTGGCGGGTGCCGGGGCGGGCGTCGCAGGCGTAAGCGCCATAGCGAGCTCTGCGCACGCGGCGTCCGTCACCACGCCATACGGGATGAACTGCAACGGCTCGCTGGCGATGCTCACCGCCTTCCGCTGCGCCGACCGCCAGTTGTAGATGAGGCTCTCGGCAATGCCGAGCCGTCGGGACACCTCGCGCACCGTCACGCCCGGCGCCGACGCCTCGGCAACCACCGCCGCCTTCTCCGCCTCGCTATAGGTCCGCCGGCGCTCCGTCCGGGCAATGACCTCCATCCGCCCCATCTCCTGACCTCCTTCTGGACTCCAGAAGGAGACCACCACAGGTCAGGACATCAACGGCTACGCGACAGTCGGCAACACGCGGCTAACCGGACGGTTACGC
>NZ_JANZXB010000041.1 GCF_025371035.1 Sphingomonas sp. LC-1
TGTAAGCGTTGCCGGTAGGCCGCCTTGCGGTGGCCTCGGCCTTCGGGATGCTTGTCGCCTTTGACGAGGGCGCGGGCAGTGCGGGAAGTTTTTGGTTCTACGACCAGTCATACGAGCACTCGTATGACTGGTCGGATTGAGGTCGTCGGCCACGTGTCGGGTCGACGGCGATGGTCGGACGCCGAGAAGCTGGAGATACTCGCCGAGGCGTCCCGGCCGGGGGTGCGGGTCTGCGACGTCATCGCGCGACGCGAGGTGTCGAGCAGCCTGATCTACACGTGGCGCAAGCAGTTGCGTGAAGGCAAGCTGGCGGGCGTGGTGCCTTCGTTGCCCGTGTTCGCCGAGGTCCGGGTCACCGAACCGGCTTTGCCAGCGCCATCTTCATCGGGGCTCATCCGGATCGAACTGCCAGACGGCGTGCGGGTGAGCGTCGATGCGCATGTGGATGCGGGCGCGCTGGCACGGGTGCTGTCGGTGTTGCGGTGAGCCCGGTGCCATTGCCGACGCGGGTGTTCCTGGCGTGCGGGGTGACCGACATGCGCAAGGGGTTCGACGGTCTGGCGGTGCTGGTGCAGCAGGTGCTGGCGCAGAACCCGCATTCGGGCGCCTTGTTCGCGTTTCGGGGCAAGCGGGGGCATCTGGTCAAGCTGCTGTGGTTCGACGGCCAGGGGCTTTGCCTGTTTTCGAAGCGGCTCGACCGGGGCCGCTTCGTCTGGCCGGTGACCGCGACCGGCACGGTGGTGCTGACGCCGGCACAATTGTCGATGCTACTGGAGGGCATCGACTGGCGGCGGCCCGAGCGGACGTTCACGCCCATGCTGGCAGGGTGAAACGGCGGTTTCACGTCGTTTTTGCTCGTCCGTCAGCACGCAATCTGCTATGTATTCCGGGTGTCGGAAGCGCCCGTTTCCTCCGCTGATGCCGCCGCGCGGATCGCCGCGCTGGAAGCGTCGCTCGCCCGGGCCAATGCCGCGCTCGCGGCCCGCGACCTGCTCATCGATACGCTGCGCGGGCAGATTGCCCGGCTGCGGCGGATGCAGTTCGGCGCCTCGTCCGAGAAGCTGGGCCGCGAGATCGAGCAGCTCGAACTGGCGCTGGAGGAACTGGAGACCGAGCGCGATGCGCCTGTAGCCGAGGATGCTGCATCCAGCCTGACGACCCGTCCGGTGCCTGTCCGCAGCCTGCCCGACCATCTGCCGCGCGAACAGGTCGTCCACGAGCCGGCGTCGGGCGCCTGCACCTGCCCGGACTGTGGCGGTGCGCTGCGCCCGCTCGGGGCGGACGCGCATGAGATGCTCGACATCGTGCCGGTGCGCTGGCGCGTCGTGCGCAACGTCCGCCCCAAATACAGCTGCCGGATGTGCGAGAAGATCGTTCAGGCTCCCACCCCGGTCAGCGCCGTGGCGCGCGGCAAGGCGACCTTCGCGACGCTGGCGCACATTGTCGTGTCCAAGTTCGACCACCATCTGCCGCTGTACCGCCAGGCCGGGATGATGGCCGCGCAGGGGCTCGACATCGACCGCTCGACGCTGGCGGGTTGGACCGGACAGGCTGCGGCACTTCTCGACCCCATCGTCACGCGCATCCGTGACGAGGTGCTCAAGGCCGACAAGATCCATGCCGACGACACGCCCGTGCCGGTGCTTGACCCCGGCCGGGGCAAGACCGCGACCGGACGGTTATGGGTGTACGCGGCTGACGACCAGGCATCCGGCAGCACGGCGCCGCGCGCGACCTGGTATCGCTTCACGCCCGACCGCACCGCCGCGCATCCGATGGCGCATCTTGCCGGGTTTCGCGGCTTCCTCCAGGCCGATGCCTATGCCGGCTATGACGGGCTCTACCGGGGCGGTGTAACCGAGGTCGCCTGCTGGGCGCATTTCCGGCGCAAGGTCTTCGACCTCCACGAACGGTCGCCCACGCCGCTGACCACCGACATCCTCGAGAGAATCGGCCAACTCTACGCCATCGAGGCCGAGGTCCGCGGCCAACCACCCGATGTGCGATGCCGAAGCCGTCAGGAGAACAGCCGGCCGCTGGTCGACGCCTTGCGTGAGATACTCGACGCTGCCCTTCGCCATCTGTCGCCTAGGTGCGACATGGCGAAAGCCATCGCCTATGGCACCAAACGCTGGCCGGCGTTGTCGCGCTTCCTGGAGGACGGGCGTCTCGAGATCGACAACAACATTGCGGAGCGTGCATTGCGCGGTCTCGCGGTCGGACGCCGCAACTGGCTGTTCGCCGGCTCCCGTGCAGGCGGCGAGCGCGCCGCTGTCATCTACACCGTCATCCAGACGTGCAAGGCGAACGGCGTCGACCCGCACGCCTATATCGCCGACGTCATTGCCAGGGTCGCGGGCGACTGGCCGGCCAGCCGATGGGACGAACTCATGCCGTGGAACTGGTCCCCCGAACCTGCCAGACTGGCGGCATGAGCGCCGAGACCATCGCCCGTCTGCACATCGCCCTCGACGACATCGAGCCCGCCATCTGGCGCCGGGTCGACGTACCGGTCACCGCCAGCCTCAAGATGCTCCACGACATCGTCCAGGCCGCGATGGGCTGGGAGGATTGCCATCTGTGGCATTTCGAGGCCGGCGACCGGCGCTACGGCATCCCCGACCCGATGTGGCCGGAGAGCGGCATAACCGCTGCAAAGAACGTGAAGCTCGCGGCCCTTATCGACCGGGGCGTGCGGGAACTCGTCTACACCTACGACATGGGTGACGACTGGCGGCACACCATCACCGTGGAGACGGTCGGCCTTGGCGAACCCGACGTCAAATATCCGCGTTTCATAGAGGGCGACCGGCGCTGCCCGCCCGAGGATGTCGGCGGTCTCCCCGGCTTCGAGATGTTCCTTGATGCCATGGCCGACCCGACACACGAAGAACACGACCGCCTGCGCGAATGGTATGGCGGCCCCTATAACCCCGACGACATCGACGAACGCTTCATCCGCCGCGCTGTCGCCGCCATCGCCATCCGCCGACACGCCGGCAAACTCGCCTACCAGAAAAGCCGCGCCCAATAGCAAGACGGTCTACCGGCCACGCTTAC
>NZ_JANZXB010000042.1 GCF_025371035.1 Sphingomonas sp. LC-1
TGTAGCGCGACGATCTGGATGAGAAGTTAGCGACGATCAGGATGAGAAGCGCTGATCGCGACGAGGTCGTTTTGGTGTGTTTGATTGCCGCTGGCAAGACCTATGTCTCAGGTTGATTGTCGGGGAGCGACACATCGGTATTTTTGGCTGTGGCGACCTTGGCGGGGCGACCTGCCCCCTGCTGTTTTCGCTCGATAGCCGTGCGCCGCCGATAGCTTTCGACATTCATCTCGAAGATGGTGGCGTGGTGCACGAGGCGGTCGACGGCGGCCAGCGTCATTGCGGGATCGGGGAAGACCCGGTTCCATTCGCCGAACGGCTGGTTGGCGGTTATCATCAGCGAACGCCGCTCGTATCGCGCGCTGATCAGCTCGAACAGAACCGAGGTTTCAGCCTGATCCTTGGCGACATAGGCAAGGTCGTCGAGGATCAGAAGGTCGAAGCGATCAAGCCGATTGATCGCGTTCTCGAGCGCGAGCTCGCGGCGCGCGACCTGTAGTTTCTGGACGAGGTCGGAGGTGCGGACGAACAGCACCCGCCAACCCTTTTCGATCAGCGCGAGCCCGATGCCCGACGACAGATGCGATTTTCCTCCGCCGGGCGGGCCGAACAGGATCAGGTTTGCGCCATTTTCGAGCCAGCTGTCTCCGGCACAGATCGCCATCACCTGCGCCTTCGATATCATCGGAACCGCGTCGAAGTCGAACGTATCGAGCGTTTTTCCCGGCAGCAGTTTCGCCTCCGCCAGATGCCGCTCCATGCGGCGGCGACCGCGTTCGGCGATCTCATGCTCGGTGATCGCGCTGAGGAACCGCGCCGCCGGCCAGCCCTCCTTGTCGGAACGCTCGGCGAACGTCGGCCAGAGCTGTTTGATTGTCGGCAGTCGCAGCTCGTTGAGCATCAGCGTGAGCTTTGTGACATCAATACCCTGGTTCATGCCATTTCCTCCGCGCGAGGAGCCAGGAGCGCTTCATAGGCGCTCAGCGGGACGAGCTCGACGATGACCTCGGGCAGCGCCGCGGGGTCGGGCGCGAACCGCGCCCTAAGCATTGCCATGTCCGGCATACCCTGCGGCGTCGCTAGCAGGGTTTCCAACACAGCGGCGAGTTCGGCCTCGCAGGCCCGCTCATGCGCGAGGCTAAGAAGCTCGACCATTGTCCGGCACGCGACCCGTTCGGCGAGCCGCTCCAGCAGCCGATCGAACATGCGCCGGTAGGCCTCGCGCGGGAAGAGCTGGTGGCGATAGACAAGATTCAGCAGCGCCATCGGTTTGCGCCGAAGCGCATGGATGACATGGCGATAATCGACGACATGGCCATGTTTGCCGCTGCGCTCGGCGCGGCCGCGCGGAAGCGTAAAGAGCGGTGTGCCGCCGAGGAACAGCTCAAGCCGATCGTCGTAAAGTCGAACTCGCAGTCGATGGCCGATCAGCCGCGACGGCACGGTGTAGAACACCTTGCGCAGCGTGAACCCGCCCGAGGAGGTCACCATGACAAGCACCTCTTCATAATCGCTGGTGCGCATGCTCGGTAGCGACTGAAGCGCCGCCCGTTCGGCGTCGATCCGCTTCGCGCACCGCGCATTCTTGCGCGCGACGATCTCGTCGACGAAGCAGCGATATTCCGCAAGGTCGTCGAAGTCGGCCGATCCGCGCATCAACAGCGCGTCGCGCACCGCCGCCTTCAGATGCCCGTGCGCGCTCTCGATCGCGCCATTTTCATGCGCAACACCGCGGTTATTGCGGGTCGGCTCCATCCGGTAATGGCGACACAGCGCGTCATATCTGTGCGTCAGATCCTCGCGCGCCGATGCATCCAGATTCCGGAACGCCGCCGACAGACTGTCGCTGCGATGCTCGCGCGGCGCGCCGCCCAGCGCCCACAGGGCATTCTGCAGCCCCTCCGCCAACGCGACATAACTCTCGCCGCCCAGGATCACATGGGCATGCTCGAAGCCAGAACAGGCGAGCCGGAAGTGGTACAGCCGGTGATCGAGCCCGACCCCGGCGATGTGTACGCCCAGATCGGCCATGTCGGTAAAATCCGACAGCCCCATCCGACCCGGCTCGTGCACCTGGCGGAAGATCACGTCGCGATCCGGGCCTTGCAGCGCCCGCCAGCTTCGAACCCGACGCTCCATCGTCCGCCGCACCCCATCGGGAAGCTCAGGATGACGACGCTGCATTTCTTCGAACACCGTCACGGCCCGGAGTCCCGGCGCCGCCTCCAGCAGCGGTACAACTTCGCTATCGAAGATATCCGCCAGCGGATCGGGGCGCCGGCGACCGCGCGGCTCTTTCTTCTGCGAGGGCAACTGCGCATCCCGCTCCAGCCGATACGCCGTTGCCGTGCTGAACGCCGCGCACGCCGCCGCCGAGCGCGGCGACACTGTCTGTCTCATCTTCATATATAATCTCACCTGATGATCGTTGATATGTCTCCCGGGCACCGCATCTCCCCTTCCAAAGGAGGCGCCACCTGGCAGGTCACGATCACCAAAAGCGCCATTCCAAAAGAAAAGACGCTTGCGGGGGTGTGTCTGTCGCTCCTCGGGGCTTCGCCCCTCGTCCCGACAGACACACCCCCGCCATTCTCATCTAGATTGTCGCGCTGTTCTCACCTTGATTGTCGCGCAGCA
>NZ_JANZXB010000043.1 GCF_025371035.1 Sphingomonas sp. LC-1
AAAAGAAAAGACGCTTGCGGGGGTGTGTCTGTCGCTCCTCGGGGCTTCGCCCCTCGTCCCGACAGACACACCCCCGCCATTCTCATCTAGATTGTCGCGCTGTTCTCACCTTGATTGTCGCGCAGCAGTTCTGTCGCCTATCGCCCGGCCCGCGATCCAGCGCCCGACCATAGGCCTCACCATCCGGGTCATGCCCGCCGTGTTCAAATGGCAACCGGTCGTCATCGAACCCGGCGAACCACGAGGACAGATCAATCTGACCCATGCAGCCTTCCGCTACCCCGACCCCTTCGACAGCGACCGCAACCTAACACCGGCGTGCCGCGACTTCGTCATGCAAGCCGTTCGAGATGCAGCCCGCCGTGATGCACGGAAGATGTGGATCACATGGCCCGATCGCAGCAGCACAGCATTCATCGGCCCAGACCTGACGCCGACCCATCAACCGTCATCGTAAGGAAGCAGCATGCCGAAAGGCTCAACACGTGGTCGCCGAGCCCCGACCAATGCTCCCGCCCACGATGATCCTGAACGATGGGTCGAAAGCGTCATTGCCAGCCTTCCGGCACGCTCAACGAAGGATCGGGAAGCGTTGCTAAAGGCTCTCGTCGACGGTGACGCGCTGCCGCCCGAGACGCATCCTGTAAGCGGCACCATCTCCCCGAAAACATCAAAAAAACAACTGCTTGAGCAACAGCCTCGTGCCGATTGTAGCCCGCTGGTGTCGCCCATCACCTTTGCGGACCATGGGTTAAACGACTCTAATCGCGCACAAAATGGCAAGGCAAAGTGAGATCGGCTGACCTATCAGCCGATCAAGGACTACATGTGCAGATGTGAAAGATCGAGATCAGGATAGATGATGGCGGACATCGCCGCGTAGAGTAGCCGTGGACTGTAACCTTGCCCATAAGAATCCGCGACAGCACCAGTGCCTGTCGAGGTAGTCCATCCACCAAGCGTGAGCGCAATATCACGATCGATCTTTGCCTCACGCAAACCGTCTCGGAATGTGTGCCTGAACGCATGGAAGCATGTTCGCTCTTTTGCGGCGTCGCATGATATCAAAAATCTTGCGAACCACTTTGAAAATTTTCCAGAATAGAGGCCTAAAGAATCTATAGTAAGGTCGGGAAACAATCGCTCATCTTTTGCTCGTCGACGATCACGGACGTATTCTGCAAATCCGATACGCAAAAGCTCGGGATGCACGGGCACCACGCGGTAACTCGCCGCAGTCTTCAGACTCTTCCCATCCCCTTCCGTTGCCGACACCACGAAGCAGAGGATGCCATCCAGTTCACGCGCGTCGTTGGTCAGCATCTGGCAAATTTCCCCTTGCCGGAGGCCGCCCCACAACGCCACCAAAGGTATCCAGAATCGTGACCTTCGAGGCCGATTAACGCCGGGACAAGCGTATCCGTTTTCATCGTCGCGGCACCCTCTGTAGAGGGGAGCATCAAAGATACGTTTTAGTTGCCATGATTCAAATGGAAGCCGCTTGTCGCGTGCCATGCGGGTGTCCATCACTCGCAGTCCGCGTGTAGGATTCCGATGGATAATCTCTTCTTTGACAGCCCAGTTGAATAAGCTCGACAGCTTATTCATGTATTCATTGATGTTGGCGACGCTCATTCCTGCATCGCCCCTTGCCTCCGCCGCCTCAGCGATCTCTCTTGGGGATAAATCCGGCCACCGCTTCCTCGCATTTGGAGGCAGCTTTTGAAGCACAGCAAGAACGTCTCTGCACTCGTCTCTCGAAATCAACCCGAAGCGCCTCTCGCAACCGAGAATGGCGGCGATCGTGGCAAACGTGTAAGCGTCTGCTCACCACCGTCGCGATAAGCAGTTTATCGATCGTTCCTTCCTCGCCGGCCGGCCCATTGCGGATGTAGTCGCCTTGGGTGATGCTGCGGCATGAGCGACGATAACCTCAAGTGGC
>NZ_JANZXB010000044.1 GCF_025371035.1 Sphingomonas sp. LC-1
CCGACGACATCGACGAACGCTTCATCCGCCGCGCTGTCGCCGCCATCGCCATCCGCCGACACGCCGGCAAACTCGCCTACCAGAAAAGCCGCGCCCAATAGCAAGACGGTCTACCGGCCACGCTTACGGTAATCTGGTGGTGGCCAACATCATCGACGACATGCGTCCAAAACAGTGAGTTCGCGAAGGCGAGCGCGCAGGCGTAACGGGGCCACCTTGAGTATGGCAACCCGGCTGCCATTGGTAAAGCTATGTTGCCAATCCAGCCAAACTGAAAGATTAAAGGTCCAAAGGCCCCGCCGACCAGCATAAATAAGCCATAAGCAACGCCGTCAGGCCGTTTGGTTTCAATGTAAACCGGCAGAAAAAGGGAAATCACCCAGAGAAAAATGGCGACATAGGTTAGCTTCATAACCCGTCTTTCAACCGCCGGTATGGACATCGCGTATCTCGCTTCTTGGAACGGAGCGCCTCTACCGGAGCCGAGCCAGCATAGCATCGTTACTCCGTTTCGCGACAGTCACTAAAGGGTGTCGGCGCTACAACGACGCGCAAACGGCGACGACCGCAGTCGGATACCTACCTTGGGCAGTTCAGCCTATCTCCGCGATTGTGAAGGACGGTCTTTCCACCGCTAAACTTCCGCAATTGGGCGACAGCGGAATGTCTGCTCGGGGTGGCAGAACGACCGGCAGCTTTCCCAATAGGCACTGTGCTGCGTTGAGCGACGACTTTAGTTGCGGCGAGCGAACCGACGCATCCGATAAGCCTGCCAGCCAAGGAAGACCGCCAGCGTTCCTTGAATGGCTAGGTCAATCCAAAAGCCCCCTGGATCGTCCGCTCGAGCGGCCATTCCTCCCGTGCGATGATGGACGACTCCCGAAGAAATTTCCCATCCCATGACTCCAGCAATCACGACGGCGGCCAAGGCAAGCAATCCCACAAAAAACCTGCTGATCAGATAATCGGAGTTGTTGGCAGGATCTGACATCAGCGAAGGATGATCGGTGTCAGACCGCAAAGCAAGAATGAGAACGGCGGGGTTTGGGCGATACCGGTCGCCCTCCCCTCCGCCACGAATGACCCAATTGCCGACATTCCACGATCTCAACGGCCCCCTCACCTCCAGACGTTCGTTCAGGTTGAACAAGGTCGATTTGCCCTCGCCCGCTGCTGATATGAGCGTGTATCACGGCATCCTGGGGGAGGTAGCTGCCGGATGGTTCGTTGTTCTTCACTTTTAGTCGTGGCGCTGCTCGCGCTCGCGCCCACTTGGGCGGAAGCAGATGTAACGGCGACTTACCGGCAGCCAGGCTCAGTGGGCTCGGCAAGCGCGCTTATCATCGAGGTCGCGTCTAACGGCGACGTTCGAGCCGGCAACGACGATAGCGGCTACTTCTTGTGGACCAATGGCCAAGGCTACGACGTCAAGCCTGGGCCCGGTGGCCCTATTGTCACCAGGACCGCAGACACAGCTGCCGCTCGCGCAGGCGTCCGGCCCGCGTCTGAAATCATGCAACCCTGGCTGCCAGTGGACACCGTCTCCATCAACGGCTGGAAGGGCACGCGCTATTTCATAGAGGGTGCGCGCCACAATCCTGGCGCCATGCCACTGTGTAGCGCGACGATCTGGATGAGAAGTTAGCGACGATCAGGATGAGAAGCGCTGATCGCGACGAGGTCGTTTTGGTGTGTTTGATTGCCGCTGGCAAGACCTATGTCTCAGGTTGATTGTCGGGGAG
>NZ_JANZXB010000045.1 GCF_025371035.1 Sphingomonas sp. LC-1
GTGGTAACTCCACCTTACCGATGAGCCCGGTGGCCACCGAGATCGAATTCGCATGGGTGGGGCATGCCCCACCCATGCGATCGCCTCAATCTACACCGGAAATTACACCACGAGCGCGGACGCTAACCCATCGAGACCGCCGGCCTTCAATTCGGGGCCCTGAAAATAGGCAGAAATCAATTCGTCGGCACGATCGCGTGCGGACGGGCAGGGGCTGCCCGTTGCCTTCAGCGGGCTCACGCCTCTTCGAACCGCTGTTCGAGTGCGGCCTTGGCCTCGAGGAAGAGCATCGTGGCCTCGCTGCCATTCTTGGTGCCCAGCGATACCTTCCACAACGCCCTGTCGTCGAATGCAGGGCGAGCTTCTCGGGGATTTGTCGGCGCAGATAATAAACGCCGGTCGAAGGATGCTTCCAGGGTGTTGCCATGAGGGCCATAAAATGCTCGCTGTACGAGCGAGCGGCAACAAATGGCTTAATTGCGCAATTCTGCGCTCTTGAGCGCAGATGGTGACCCCTACGGGAGAAATCACCATGGCATCGGAAGCGAGAAAATTTAGATGCTTAGATCGTGTGCCCCCAAGGCCTTTATACCAGTGGGCTCGACCGATCCTTATACCTGCTCACCGTCCGCACCCCGACCTTGCCGGGGTATCTTTCGTCATAGGCCTTCGTCACCTGTCAGTCATTCAGTATTGCGGATTATCACCAGCGACCTAGAAATTTCGGGGTTTTGTGGTGAAAAGCGGAATGGCGGCTTTCGGCGCTCAGATGACATAAGCCGACGTTTGTTCACCTTCATGCCGACGGCAGCTATGCGCCCCGTAAGCCGCCATTGGGGTGCGCTACAGATAATCCCGAAAGCTGCCGCAGATTAGACCTTCGAGGCCGCCACCACGGTAGATGCGATCATTGCGATCGAGTCGGTCGTCACGTCGCGGAATCCAGCCGTATAGCTGGAGATCGACGTCCTACGTGTCGGTCCCCACAAAGCCTGGCGATCTCGACCTCATCGGCGTGGGTGCACACGCTTCGCTCCTCGTTTCGGTGCTCAGCGCAGGGCGGCAGAACCCCTACGGGCATCCACCGCGCGAGGTTGGCAAAAGGCTGCTACCCTTCGCCCGCTCGGTGCCGGCCCAAGCGTCGGGGACTGGCGCGCGGGCGAGGCACCCAGTCCGCGTTACGTCGTGCGCGACGAGTCCGCGATAAAGAAGGCGGTCTACGCCACGGCCTCAAGCAGGACCATTGTCGTGAAGACGTCGGGGGCGGGGTTCTCCGCGACGTTCGGCAACTAGGATCCGCTCGTTCCTCATGCTAAGGATCGGCCTGCACCTCGGCGTCAGGCAGAAGAACCTCCAGAGCGCTGGTGCGATCTCCACGACGAGAGTGACATCTCACATGTCGACGCACTGTTCGAGGCGGGCGCCGTAGCGCCGCTCGTGAGGGCGGATGCCGGTGTCGGTTTCGAGCCGACAGCCTTTAGCCAGCTGTTGGAATTCATCGCTCACGGATCCGGACGCAGTGCTCTTCGCGGTCGGCGGGCGGTCGGGCCGTCGCCAAACGGATGCCGCGACCGGCGGCTAGGACACTAGGGTCAGGACTCGTTGATCACAGCCAGAAGATGACGGTGGCAGCGAGGGTGATGGCGGAAAAGAAGGCGGTAGGGCAGCGATCGTATCGGGTTGCGACGCGGCGCCAGTCCTTGAGGCGACCGAA
>NZ_JANZXB010000046.1 GCF_025371035.1 Sphingomonas sp. LC-1
GGGTCGCGTCCGTCAATGTGGTGTAAAATCGGGTGTGGCCACTGGGCTGCATTTTCAGGCGGCCTTGGGTGTAATCTGTAGCGGCTGTGCCTCCTCGATCATTGGTGTGGCAAGGGCGGCCATGCCCTCGATCTGCATGTAGCGGTGCTGGAGCTGGTATTCGTCATTCTGCTCGAGCAGGACGGCGCCGACGAGGCGGATGATGCTGTCCTCGTTCGGGAAGATGCCGACCACATCGGCGCGGCGCTTCACTTCCTTGTTCAGGCGTTCCAGCGGATTGGTGCTGTGGAGCTTGACCCGGTGCTGCTCGGGGAAGGTCATGTAGGCGAGCACGTCGTGCTCGGCATCGTCCATGCAAGCGCCGAGCTTTGGCCAGCGGGCGCGCAACTGATCAGCGACCTGCCGCCAGACCTGCGTCGCAGCGGCATGGTCGGGCTGAAGGAAGACCTGACGGATTGCAGCGGCAACGACGGTATTCTGGCCCTTGGGCACATAGGCCAGGGCGTTGCGCATGAAGTGGACGCGGCAGCGCTGCCAGGTCGCGCCCATGACGCGGGTAATCGCCGCCTTGAGCCCCTCGTGGGCATCGGAGATGACCAGCTTCACGCCGGTCAGGCCGCGCCGGACGAGGTCCTTGAGGAAGCTCGACCAGAACGGCTCGGCTTCGGAAGGACCGATGTGCAGGCCGACGATCTCGCGCTTGCCCTCGGTGTTGACGGCCACAGCGATTATCGCGGCGACACTGACGATCCGCCCGCCCTCGCGCACCTTGAGATAGGTAGCATCGAGCCAGAGGTAGGGCCAGTCGCCGGCGAGCGGCCGCTTGAGGAAGGCGTGGACCCGCTCGTCGATGTCCTTGCACAGCTTGGATACCGAGGACTTGGAGATGCCAGTCATGCCCATCGCCTGCACCAGTTCATCGACGCGCCGGGTGCTGACGCCGGCGATCCATGCTTCCTGGATCACCGCGACCAGCGCCTTCTCGACGGTCTTCCTTGGCTCCAGAAAGCCGGGAAAGTAGGCGCCGGTCCGCAGTTTGGGGATCTTGAGATTGAGCGTGCCGAGCCGGGTGTCGAGACTGCGGTCGCGGTAGCCATTGCGCCAGGTCGTGCGATCGCCGGAACGCTCGTGCCGGCCGGCGCCGACCAAGCCATCGACGTCGGCCTCCATGATGATCTGTAATACGTTCTCGGCGATCGTGCGCAGGAAATCTCCATCTCCGGTCTTCGCCATCAGCTCGGCAAGCGGTAATCTATCGTCGGTCATCGGGATCAACTCCTCGGTGGGCGTGTGAAGTGTGGTAACTCCACCTTACCGATGAGCCCGGTGGCCACCGAGATCGAATTCGCATGGGTGGGGCATGCCCCACCCATGCGATCGCCTCAATCTACACCGGAAATTACACCACGAGCGCGGACGCTAAC
>NZ_JANZXB010000047.1 GCF_025371035.1 Sphingomonas sp. LC-1
GCCAGCATCTTCGTATTCTGGGATAGGTCGGATGCACGCGCGCCCACACGCGTCAGCTTCATGTGTGCGACAATGCCTGTAAGGCCGGTAGGAACGACTGCGCGCGGCCCATAGCCGTTCCCGCCGATGTAGTTGGCGAGATCGTTACTGCCATCCATCAGGCTATCGCCAAGGAATGCCAGAGCCTTGGAGGTGCCGGTAAATCGACCGAGAACGGCACACGGACCCGTAGACCAGCTGCCAGAGGTGGTGCCGCCAGTCGGGGCAGCGATCGTTCCCGTTGTGTCGACCTGTTCGGCGCGGTTGACCGGATCGTATACCACCGATCGGGCGCCCGTGACCGATTGGTTATTAACGCCCACCGGCCATGTCGATCCCGCAGCGGAGACAGACTCAATCCCCCGAACCCAGAATTTTCGATCAGCCGGGAAGACGGTGAGGCCGAACATTGATGGCGTCAGTGGGTCGCTCTGAAAATCGTTTACGCCGCCCGTAAGCGAAGCCCCACGCTGCCCTGAGAATGTAACCGGAACGACCGTGGAGGTGCCATCTAGTTCGACCGCCACCTTGTAGATCGTGCGAGCGCCGGTATCGACGGATACCCCAAACGTGCTCATCGCCCATGCGGTCCATGACAGCCGGATTTCCGAGCAATCGCCGCCCATGAAGAACGGGTAGCGGTAGATGATTTCGGTGCGCGTGCCACTCGCTGTGGCAACGTTCGTTGCCAGCTGGAAATTCGTCCCCACGACGCGCAGCGGGCTGACTGGAGCCGCCGGATCTTTCACTGACGTAAAGGTCAGCGGCTCCTCAACGGCTCGCGATCCTTTGCTTGCACGGATGATGATCGTGGACGCCTGCCCATCGGCCTGCGCCCCTGTCCCCGCGACGATCCTGCCACCGGACGCCAGCGCAAGCTGCGCGGGCGCAGTGCCGACGACGGTATAGGTGGATCCGGTACCGAAAGGATCCGTCAGGGACGCAATCAGCGCACCCTGAGAAATAGTGGTGTAATAGGTGGTCTTGTTGGCCGAAAGACCCGGCCCGCCGCCCGCGCTGCCGCCTAGGCCGATGCCCA
>NZ_JANZXB010000048.1 GCF_025371035.1 Sphingomonas sp. LC-1
AGCGACCTGTTTTGGCTGACGGATGAGCAGATGGAGCGGCTGCGACCGTTCTTTCCCAAGAGCCATGGTAAGCCGCGCGTGGATGACCAGCGGGTGCTGAGCGGCATCGTGTTCGTCAACAAGAATGGGTTGCGCTGGCGAGATGCACCCGCCGCCTACGGTCCGCACAAGACGCTCTACAATCGGTGGAAGCGCTGGGGTGACGCTGGCGTCTTCTTGCGCATGATGGAGGGGCTGGCGGCGGCAAGTGCTGAGCCGAGAACGGTCATGATCGACGCGACTTATCTGAAGGCGCACCGCACGGCCTCAAGCCTGCGGGTAAAAAAGGGGATCTCGGCCGCCTGATCGGTCGCACCAAGGGCGGCATGAACACCAAATTACACGCCGTGGCTGATGCGAACGGCCGGCCCTTGAGCTTCTTCATGACCGCTGGGCAAGTCAGTGACTATACCGGAGCGGCAGCGCTGCTCGACGACATGCCAAAAGCGCAGTGGCTGCTCGGTGACCGCGGCTATGACGCCGATTGGTTCAGGGATGCTCTGCAAGCCAAAGGCATCCAGCCCTGCATCCCAGGCCGGCGATCACGCAACGAGCCGGTCAGATACGACAAGCGCCGCTATCGGCGACGAAGCCGCATTGAGATCATGTTCGGTCGCCTCAAGGACTGGCGCCGCGTCGCAACCCGATACGATCGCTGCCCTACCGCCTTCTTTTCCGCCATCACCCTCGCTGCCACCGTCATCTTCTGGCTGTGATCAACGAGTCCTGACCCTA
>NZ_JANZXB010000005.1 GCF_025371035.1 Sphingomonas sp. LC-1
CATTCTTGTTGACGAACACGATGCCGCTCAGCACCCGCTGGTCATCCACGCGCGGCTTACCATGGCTCTTGGGAAAGAACGGTCGCAGCCGCTCCATCTGCTCATCCGTCAGCCAAAACAGGTCGCTCATTCCAGTCTCCTTGCGGAGCCTGAATCAGATCGCGATGCTCACATCAATAGGTCCTGACCCTAGAACGTCTACTCCGACACGCTCATCCGACGGATGACCTCTGCCACCGGCGTGCCCGTCTCCGCCTGCTTCAGCGCAAACGCGATCTGCTCTTCCGTGTACCTCGACTTCCTCATGTCCCAGCTTCTTGCCCGCAGGCTTCAAAGGGCCGGAAAACTCTCACTCAAGATGGATGAAAAAAATAGGGAAGACGTCAACTTCCTGGCCGCCTACAACTTCGCCCGCCGGCTCAAGACGCTCAGCGGGCTCGCACCCTATGAATACGCCGCCAAGATCTGTACGTCAGAGCCAGACCGGTTCATCGTCGACCCGATCCACCAGATGCCGGGACTCAACACCTAAGCTTTGGAAGATCGTCTGATCCGGGAATTCGCAGGAGGGCGCATGAGTGTTCGGGACCGGGTCGCTTTGTCTCTTGCGTCATTCGGCGCAACCACCGCGATGAATCATTGCTAGCGTCGGTCAAAATCAGAGGGCGATTCCCGCCGAAGGGGCGGTCTGCAGCCGTTCGACGTCCTGGCGCGGCGGTGCGCCGAACAGGCGGCGATATTCGCGGCTGAACTGCGAAGGGCTTTCATAGCCGACCGCGAAGCCCGCCGTGCCCGCCGTAGCGCCGCCGACCAGCATCAACCGGCGCGCTTCCTGCAGGCGCAACTGCTTTTGATATTCGAGCGGGGTCATGCGCGTGATCGCCTTGAAATGCGCATGGAGCGAGGAGGGGCTCATGCCCGCCTCGGCGGCGACCTCGTCGATGCGGATCGGTGCGTCGAACCGGCGGCGGATCGCGGCGATGGCGCGGCTGATCTGGTTGAGGTGACTACCTACTGTCACGAGGTGGCGAAGCATCGGTCCGTGCGGTCCCGTGAGCAGCCGGTAGAGGATTTCCCGCTCGATCAGGGGCGCCAGGGCGCGGATCGTGTCCGGCCGGTCGAGCAATCCTACCAGCCGACATGCGGCATCGATCAGGTCGGGGTCGCTGGGATAGACGCCTAGGACCGGCAGGTCGGTTTGGGGCACAGTTCCACCCTCCGCGATCATCAGATCGGACAGCATCGCGGGATCGAGGTCGATCTTGCAGCAGAGATACGGGCGATCGGGGCTGGCATCGATCACGTGGCCGACCAGCGGGAGGTCGACGGAGACCAGGAGATAATGCGCGGCGTCGTAGACGACGCTATGGTCGCCGATCGAGACCCGCTTCGATCCCTGGGCTATCAGGCAAAGCGATGCCTCATAGACGGCTGGCGTCGGGGTGCTCGGTTGATCGGCTCGGATAAGGGACACATGCGGCATCGCGGTCGTGCAAATGCCTGATCCGGTGACATGGCGATCGATGACGGCAGCAAGTTCGGTGATCTGGTCCATGCCGATCGTCATCCGTCAGCCCATCGACATGCGCAAGCGAGTAGAGCGGGTTCTGGAGGATTGTGCAAAGCGTTAGGACGATCGCTCTACCGCTGCCCGACGCTGCAGCATCATCTTGCTGGCTGTCACTTCAAGGCAAGGAAAGCATCATGACAGCCAGCATCGACAAGGTCGTCCTCATCACCGGGGCTTCCAGCGGAATCGGCGAGGCGACGGCGCGCGAACTGAAAGCGACCGGCGCGCGCCTCTTCATCGGCGCGCGGCGCGGGGATCGTTTGCAGGCACTGGCCGAGGAACTGGGCGAAACCGTCGCGTGGCGAACGCTCGACGTGACGGACGGCACCGACTTCGACGCCTTCGTAGATGCCGCCGAGGCGCGGTTCGGGCGCGTCGATGTGCTGGTCAACAATGCCGGCGTGATGCCGCTTTCGCCGCTCGCCGCGCTGAAGCGGGACGAGTGGAAACGGATGGTCGACGTCAATATTCACGGCGTCCTCAACGGCATCGCCGCCGTATTGCCCCGGTTCGTGGCGCAGAAGGGCGGCCATATCGTCAACGTCGCTTCGGTCGCCGCGCACATGGTGATGCCCACCGCCGCGGTCTATTGCGGCACCAAGCATGCGGTGCGCGCCATCACCGAGGGGTTGCGGCAGGAGCATGACGAGATCCGGTCGACCCTCATCTCGCCGGGCGTCGTCGCCACCGAACTGGGCCACGACATAACCGATCCGGCGGTGGCAACGGCTCTGACGGGGTGGCGAAAGAAGTCGCTGACCCCGGATGCGATCGCGCGGGCAGTCCGCTATGCGCTGGAGCAGCCCGAGGGCGTCGACATCAACGAGGTCATAGTCCGCCCGACCGCGGCGGACATGTAAAGCCATCGGCGTGCCGGCTCTTGCGGCCGGCACGCTAGTGCTATCCCTTAGGCCGTCGCGCCGCCATCGATGTTGAGCGTCGTGCCGGTGATATAGCTCGCATCCGGTCCGGCGAGGAACGCCACTGCCCCCGCAATTTCCTCGACCTTGCCGTAGCGGCCGAGCGGGATCGCTTGCAGAACCTGTCCGGCGAATTCGCTATCCGCGGGGTTCATGTCGGTGTCGATCGGGCCGGGCTGCACGGTGTTGACCAGGATGTTGCGCGGCGCGAGGTCCTTGGCCCAGCCGCGTGCTAGCGCCGCGACGGCTGCCTTGGTCGCGCTGTAGACCGTGGTCGCGGGGAAGGCCAATTCCCCCGAAATGCTGCCGATCAGGATGATCCGCCCGCCGTCGCGAAGATGCGGCAGGGCGGCGCGGGTACCGACGTGCAGGCCCTTCACGTTGACGCCGAACTGGCGGTCATAGGTTTCGTCGGTATCCTCGGCGATGGTCGAGAATTCCGCGACACCAGCATTGTGGACGAGGATGTCGATCCCGCCCAGGGCGGCGGCGGCTTGCTCGACGCCCGCGCGCTGCGAGGCCGGATCGGCGGCATCGGCCTGGAAGGCGAAAGCGGTGCCGCCCGCGCTCTCGATCGCCGCCACGGTGGCTTCGGCGGCGGCTTTGTTGCCGGCATAGGTGATCGCCACGGTCGCGCCATCCGCTGCCAGTCGCTGGGCGATGGCCGAGCCGATGCCGCGCGATCCGCCGGTGACGAGCGCTGTCTTGCCTTGAAGGGACATGTGCATTCTCCAAAAATCGGGCCCGCGATCACGGCATCGTGCGCTGTCGCCAGGCAGGAAATGGGGCGACGCTTCAACAGTTCAATAATGCCGAACTATTAAATTTATCGTTGATCCCTATATCTGTCGTATGGCCCGCTTTACTCATCCCCGGCTGGAGGACGTTCCGCTCGATCTGGCGTTGCATGCGCTGGCCGATCCTAATCGGCTGGCCATGGTGGCGCGGCTCGCCGCGACCGAGCGGCTGAGCTGCACCGATGCCGCGCCGTGCGAGTCCATCCCGAAAAGTACGCTGTCCAACCACTTGAAACTGCTCCGCGCGGCGGGGCTGATCGAGACGACGCAGGCCGGGCGCGAGATGATCAACACGTTGCGCCGCGCCGAATTCGACCGGCGCTTTCCCGGCCTGCTCGACGCGGTACTCGCCAACCGACCGGCCTGATTACCCGCCGATCGCGTCGAGTTCGGCCACTGCATCCTCCGGCAGCGTCAGCGATGCCGCAGCGAGGTTCTCGTGGAGGTGCGCCACCGACGAGGTTCCCGGGATCAGCAGGATGTTGGGCGAGCGCTGGAGCAGCCAGGCGAGCGCCACCTGCATCGGCGTTGCGTCGAGCCGCGCCGCCACGTCGGACAGCGCCGCCGACTGGAGCGGGCTGAACCCGCCGAGCGGGAAGAAGGGCACATAGGCGACGCCCTCCGCCGCCAGCGCGTCGATAAAGGCATCGTCGTCGCGGTGGGCGAGGTTGTACTGGTTCTGGACGCCGACGATCTTCGCGATGTCGCGCGCTTCCTCGAACTGCGTCGGCGTCACGTTGCTGAGCCCGATATGCCGCACCAGCCCCTGGCGTTGCAGGTCCACCACCGCCTTCAGCGGCGCGGCGAGCGACCCTTCCGCCGGTCCGTGGACGTCGAACATCATCCGCAGGTTGACGACGTCGAGCGTCTCCAACCCAAGGTTCGTCAGATTATCCTCGACCGCACGGGCCAGTTCGCCAGGCTCGAACGCGGGCAGCCAGGATGCGTCGTCCCCGCGCCGCGCGCCGATCTTGGTGACGATCAGCAGGTCGTCGGGGTAGGGGGACAGCGCCTCGCGGATCAGCCGGTTGGTGACGTGCGGGCCATAGAAGTCGCTGGTGTCGATGTGGTTGACCCCAGCCTCGACAGCGGCGCGAAGCACGGCGAGCGAAGCATCATGGTCGCGCGGCGGGCCGAACACGCCGGGTCCGGCGAGCTGCATCGCGCCATAGCCCAGCCGCTTCACGGCGTGCCCGGCGAAGGAATAGGTGCCTGCCTGGTCGATCGTCATTGTTGTTCTCCTGTGCTGACCCCCAGATATGGCTTGCGGATCATCGCGATAAGCCGGAGTGATCCGTACGGGCTGTACGGAAAACCGAACGATGAAGGCGGACCTTGCCGATCTCAACGCATTCCTGGCGGTCGCGCAGGCGCGGGGGTTCCGCGATGCGGGGCGGACCGTCGGGTCGAGCGCCTCGACGCTGAGCGAAGCGGTGCGGCGGCTGGAAGCGCGGCTGGGCGTCCGCCTGCTCCATCGCACCACCCGTAGCGTCGTGCCGACCGAGGCGGGGACGCGGCTGATCGAGCGGCTGGCACCGGCGCTGGGCGAGGTGGAGGCGGCGCTCGACGTCGTGAACCTGTTCCGGGACAAACCGGCAGGTACGCTTCGGCTCAACGTGCCGGTCAGCGCGGCGCGGCTGGTGCTGCCGTCGATCCTGCCCGGCTTCCTCGTTGCCTATCCCGACATTCAGGTCGAGATCGTCGCCGAAGACGGCTTTGTCGACATGGTCGCATCGGGCTGTGATGCTGGCATCCGCTATGACGAGAGGCTGGAACAGGACATGATCGCGGTGCCGATCGGCCCGCGCATCCAGCGCTTCGCAACGGCGGCGTCGCCGGCCTATCTCGATGTGCGTGGGCGGCTCGACCATCCGCGCGACCTGCTCGATCACGCCTGTCTACGCGGCCGGTTCACCAGCGGAGCGCTGACCAGCCCTTGGGACTTCGAGCGCGACGGCGACATCGTGCGGATCGAGCCACAGGGGCCGCTGATCGCCAGCGTGTCCGGTGCGGCGGACCTGCTGGTCGATATCGCCATCGCGGGCGGTGGGATCGTCCACCTGTTCGAAGACTGGTTGCGGCCGGTGCTCGCCAGCGGCGCGCTGGAACCGGTGCTGCCCGACTGGTGGCAGTCCTTCTCCGGCCCGTTCCTCTATTATTCGGGGCGCCGTCTGGTGCCGCCGCCGCTGCGCGCGTTCGTCGATTACATCGCGCCTAAAGCATCGCGAGCGGCTCGGGGCCGCGTGGCGGCGGAAACAGGTCGTCGAGGCGTCGTAGCTCGGCTTCGGTCAGCGTGAGGTCCAACGCCGCCCGGTTGTCTCGAACATGGGCAGTCGATTCGTGCTTGAGCCTTGAAAAAGTGCAATGAGTTCTTCGTTCGGCTTGGCGTGCAATGCTGTGCTCAGCAAACAGCAGGAGAACGTCAACTTCTGCGAATCGTCCGCTAAGAGCGAACAGTCTGCCTTTGGTAAGAGGCCGAGCGGCTGCGTTCGTCCGCATCTGGTTCGTCCAGCCGTGATTCTCAAGAAGTATGTCCAAAACGCATCAGCGCTTGGCCGATCAATGGGACGATTATTTGGACCGGGAAGGGGAGGGGCCACCAGCTGTGGGTAATGGGCCGATGCCGATATCGCTGGCGCCCCGATCAGCGGCTCATGGCCCGCCGCTGTCCGGGAGATTCTGGATGACGGCCAGTAGTGGTCCAAGAATGGGTAGCAGTCCAACACCCGCCTCTCCTTGGTTGTCGCTGGATGGACGGCTGGGGTCACGTCAGACTAAACACCTAGTCGTTGAAGGCCTCGTCGAGCACGTCGGTGAAATTAGTGAGATGCTCTGCTAGGATACGCGCCAGCGATCCCGAGCGCACCGAGGGGGATAGGCAGATCTCCATTTGCCGGATCGCCCACGGATCGGATAGCGGAACGACGTCCAGTGCCATCGACCGGGCAAAGGCGCGCGCCGCCTTCTCGGGCAGGACACCCAGCCCGAACCCCGATTCCACCATGCGGCATACACCGTCGAAACTCTGTACCTGGACACGCAGGCGCAACGCCCGGTCGGCCTTCGCCGCCTCAGCTAGCATCGTCCGGGTCAGCGCGGTTGATCCGACCAGACCAACGAAATCCTGATCCTGGACCTCGCTGAACTCGATCGACTGCCGATCTCCGTACATCCCCCTCGGGCTGAGAAGCGCCAGCTTGTCACGGCGATAGTTCATCGTCTCCAGTTCGCGCTGGGCGGTGCCGCCGATGATGATGCCGAGGTCGGCGCGGTTGGCCGCCACTGCCTCGACGATCGCGGCGCTCATATTCTCCTCTAGGTCGATGCGGACGTCGGGCCGCGTTGTGGCGAAGGATACGAGGTCGGCGGGCAGAAACTGGATGATAGCCGACGGATTGGTGTGCAGCCGTACGACCCCGCGCATACCCCCGGCGAAGTCGGCCATTTCATCGTCGATCGCCCGCGCCTGTTCCAACAGGGTGCGTGCCGTGACCAGCAGGGCGCTGCCCGCCGGGGTCAGCGTCAAACCCGATCGGCTGCGATCGAACAGCCGCACGCCGAACTGCGCCTCCAGCAGGGCGATGCGCCGTGACGCGGCCGCGATCGCCAGATTTCCCTGTCGTGCGGCCTCGCCTAGCTTGCCACTTTCGGCAGCCCGAACGAACAGCCGTAGCGAGACGAGATCCTGCAGCATGGCCACCCCCATCGTTCGCGAATTGCGAAATCACCCTTGCCCAGACGGCGATATACTAAGCCGGCGAAAGCGATAATCCTATGCGTCAGGCTCCGTCATGAGAGCCATAAAAAATGGACGAGGGGATGACATGGGACAGCGTCTCTGCGCATTGGCAGCGGCCGTAACGGCTTTTGGATGGACGATCAGCGCGGCGTCGCCGGCATCGGCCCAGGCAATCGACGCGGGCGATTACGTTCCGGCGCCGCCCGGTACGCACTTGGGCCTGATCTACCAGCAATTTGCGCATTCCGGTTCACTATATGCGAACGGCAAGAAGGTCGACGATAAGGCCGAGCTGGACGTGGCGGTCACCATCTTCCGCTATGTCGGCTTCACCAAGGTCGCGGGCATGACGCTCGACTACCAGGTGCTTCAGCCCTTCGGCCATATCCGAGCCGGTGGCTCGACGGCCGCGCTCGGCAAGACGACCGGCTTTGGCGACACCATCCTGGTGTCGACCCTGTGGGTGCATAACGACCCGGCCAGCAAATCCTATCTCGGCATCACCCCCTATCTATTCATTCCAACCGGCGAATATGACCGTACCAAGGCACTGAACCTGGGCGAGAACCGGTGGAAGGGGTCCTTGCAGGTCGTCTATTCCAAGGGATTCGGCGACCATTTCGTCGCCGAGCTGGGCGGCGACGTCATGTTGTTCGGAAAGAACAGCGAACTGGGGACAGCGGCGCTCCGGCAAAAGGCGCAATACCGGGTCCAGGGTTTTGCCCGCTATCTGATCGATCCCGCGAACGAGGCGAATGTCCGCCTGATGTACCTGACCGGTGGCGAAACCAGTATCGACCGGGTTGACCAGCACAACATCACGCGCACCTTGTCGGTGCTGGGAACCTACCGACACACCTTCTCGCCGAAATGGCAGCTGCTGACCCAGGTCGGCACCGACCTGTCGGTCCATAACGGCTTTCGCGAGGGCGCGCGGGTCCAGCTGCGCCTGCTCAAGGTATTCTAAAAAACGCAGAACAGAGGATGAGGATGATGGACGACATTGACAGCCGGCGCCTGGGCGACGCTCTCAACGCCTATTCGCGTGGTGCGTTCGATCGCCGCGCTTTCCTGAGCGCGGCGATGGCCGCCGGTGCTGGCTTCGCGGTCGCCAACGCGCTGGGGCTGGCCGGAGGCAAGGCATGGGCACAATCGACGCGGACCACTGCCGCGCCACGGGCGGCCGATTATATCGTGATCGGGGCGGGCTCTGCCGGGGCGACCGTGGCGGGGCAACTGGCGCAGCGCACCGGCGCGTCGGTGCTCGTCCTGGAAAGCGGCATTCAGGATGACAGCCCGCTGATTGCCGACCCTGCGCAATGGCCCGCCGCGCTGGCCTCCGCCTTTACCAAGGGATATGAGACGACGCCCCAGGTGCACGCCGCCAACCGCGTCGTCCCCTATCCGCGCGGCGAGGGACTGGGCGGCTGCAGCAGCGTGAACTGCATGATCTATTGCCGGGGCAGCGCGCAGGATTACAACGACTGGGCGTATAACGGCGCCACCGGCTGGGACTGGAACTCGGTCCTACCCGATTACAAGGCGCTCGAGGATTGGGAGGGTGGTGCCAGCGCCATGCGCGGCGCCGGCGGCCCGCTTCATGTATCACGGCCCGACCCGGCCAAGGGGCATGAAGGCGCGCGTGCATTCATGGAAGGCGCCAAGTCGCTCGGCTATCCGGAGACCCCTGACTTCAACGGCGGTACGCTCGAAGGCCCGGCCTGGGTCAACATGACGATCCATGCCGGCAAGCGCCAGAGTTCGGCGGTCGCCTTCCTGCGCCCGGCGATGGAGAAGGGCGCCAAGCTCACGGTCCTGACGGAGGCGCCGGTGCTCAAGCTGCTGGTCGAGACGGGCCGCTGCGTCGGCGTCCAGTATCTGCACGCCGGCAAGCCGGTCATCGTGCGCGCCAACAAGGAGGTCATCCTGTCGGCCGGCGCGCTGGTGACGCCCAAGCTGTTGATGCTGTCGGGTATCGGCGACCCGGCGACGTTGAAGTCGCTGGGTATCCAGCCGCTGGTCGCGCTGTCGGGCGTCGGCCAAAATCTGCAGGACCATGTCCTGGGCGCCGGCGTCAATTACGAGGCCAAGCGTCCGGTTCCGCCCACCCAGTACAACCATTCCGAAGTCTATATGTGGTGGAGGTCGACGCCGTCGCAGCCAGTGCCCGACATCAACGCGCTCTATGTCAGCGTGCCGTTCGCGACCAAGGAACTGAACCTTCAGCAGACCAACGGCTATGCGATCCTTTCGGGCGTGATGCGTCCGAAGTCGCGTGGCAGCATCCGGCTGAGCTCGGCCGATCCGCGCGCGGCCCCGCTGATCGATCCGAACTATCTGGCAGTCGAACAGGACCTGATCGCGCTGCGCGAGGCGACCAATCTGGCGCGCGCCATCGGCAATTCCGATGCCTATAAGGACATTCGCAAAGCCGAACTGTTGCCCGGCCGGGCGGCATTGTCGCCGGTCGAATATCGCGAGTTCCTCAAGAAGTCGGCGTCGACCTATTTCCATCCGGTCGGCACCGCCAAGATGGGCACCGATGCGACCGCCGTCGTCGATCCGCAGCTGCGGGTGTACGGGGTCGAGGGGCTGCGTGTCGCCGACGCCTCGGTCATGCCGTCGATCACCACCGGTAACACCAATGCGCCGTCGATCCTGATCGGCTGGCGCGCCGCCAAGCTGATCGCGGCGAACGCCTGACGCTATCCGCCGTCCGCCGCGACGCAGCTCATGAAGTTGCGCACGGCGGGCGGCACCAGCGCGGTGCGGCGGTGCGAGACGACGAGCTGTGCCTTGGGGCCGTCGCCCGTGATCCGTGCATAGGTGACCCCCTGCGCATGCAGGCGGCACAACGATTCAGGCACCAGCGCCACTCCCACCCCCGCCGCGACCAGGTTCACGGTCGACGCCATTTGCGGCGCCTCCTGCGCGATCCGCGGGCTGAAGCCCGCGTTACGGCAGGCGGCGATGATGCTGTCATACAGCAACCGGCCATTGGCGCGCGGATAGAGGATGAAGGGATCGCCGGCGAGCTCGACCAGCGCCAGCGACGTCGCCCCCGCTAGCCGGTGCCGCGCCGGCAGCGCGATCCACAGATCCTCGTCGGGCAGGCGCCGGCTGACCAGCCCGTCAGTCTCGCCCAGGGTCGGCCGCAGGAACGCGACATCCAGCGTTCCTGCCTGCAGCGATTGCAGGAGCGCGGTCGTGGCCTTCTCCTCCAGCATGATCTCCAGCGTCGGATAGGCTTCGCGGAAGCGGCCGATGATGTGCGGCACGCGCGGATTGAAGGAGGCCGAGCTGGTGAAGCCGATAGAGATGCCGCCGATCTCCCCGCGCGCCGCGCGCCGCGCCGCATTGGCCGCGTGGTCCGCCGCCTCCAGCGCGGCCCGCGCGAACGGCATGAACGCCACCCCGGCTTCGGTCAGCTCGATCCCGCGCGTCAGCCGGTGGAAGAGTCGCACGCCCAGTTCGTCCTCCAACGCCTTGATCTGCTGGCTGAGCGGCGGCTGCGCGATGCCCAGCCGTGCGGCGGCGCGGGTGAAATGCTGCTCGTCGGCCACCGCGAGCGCGTATCGGAGATGCCGGAGTTCCATATCGAAAACTAATCAAAAACCTCGGTTCGACCTATTGGACGATATTGGAAGGACGGAATATCTACAAGTCATAGAGGCCGTAAGCGCCCGATCGGGAGAGGTGATCATATCCGGCGGTCAGCCTGTCTGGCGACCCGGTGCCCCCCCTGATCGTTGGTCCGCCAGGCCGCGACGGTGACTGGGAGCGAGCGTATGAAAACCGACTTCAGCCGCAATTTCATCGGCGGGGCCTGGGCTGATCCGGTCGAGGGCGCGACCATGCCCATCTACGAACCGGCGACGGGCAAGAGCTTCGGCACGATCGCCGACAGCACGGCCGCCGATGTCGACTTGGCGGTCGCGGCCGCGCGTAAGGCGTACGACGACGGCACCTGGGGCCGCACCACTGCCATCGAGCGCGGTCGAATGCTGACGCGGCTGGGCGATGCGATCCTCTCGCACGCAGAGGAACTCTCGGCGATCGAGGCCAAGGACACCGGCAAGCCCAAGGGCGTCGCCGATGCCGACATCGTCGCGCTGGCACGCTATTTCGAATTTTATGGCGGGGCGGCGGACAAGCTGCACGGCGAGACCATTCCCTATCTGCCCGGCTATCATGTCGGCGTGCTGCGTGAGCCGCACGGCGTAACTGGACATATCCTGCCCTGGAACTATCCCGCGCAGATGTTCGGCCGCACTCTGGCGCCGTCGCTGGCGGTCGGAAACGCGACGGTACTAAAGCCCGCGGAGGACGCCTGCGCTGCATCGCTGCGTCTGGTCGAACTGGCGGCCGAGGCGGGTTTTCCCGAGGGCGCGATCAACATCGTCACCGGCAAGGGGCAGGTTGCGGGCGCCGCGCTGGCCGCGCATCAGGGCGTCGACTTCATGTCGTTCACCGGCTCGCCCGAAGTGGGCCAGGTCATCCAGAAGCTCTGCGCCGATCATTATATCACCTGCACCCTCGAGCTGGGCGGTAAGTCGCCGCAGGTAGTTTTCGCCGATGCCGATTTCGATGCGGCCATCCCCGTCATCGTCAGGGCGATCATCCAGAATAGCGGCCAGACCTGTTCGGCGGGCAGCCGCGTGCTGGTCGAGCGTTCGGCCTATGACGCCTTTGTCGAACGGCTCGCCGACGCCTTCGGCAAGGTCCGTGTCGGCGCGCCCGAGATGAACCTCGACTGCGGCCCGATCATCACCGCCAAGCAACAGCGCCGGGTGCAGTCCTTCATCGACCGCGCTGAGGCTGACGGCGTGCCGGTGCTCGCGCAGGGCTTGCTCGCCGAGGGTATCGCGGCGGACGGCTATTATGTGAAGCCGACCATGTTCGGCCCGGTGCCGCGTGGTAACGTCATCGCGCAGGACGAGGTGTTCGGCCCGGTGCTGATCATCCAGCCCTTCGATGACGAGGCCGATGCGATACGCCTCGCCAACGGCACCGATTATGGGCTGGTCGCGGCGGTCTGGACCCGCGACGGTGCGCGGCAGATGCGGCTCGTCAAGCGCATCCGCTCCGGCCAGGTCTTCGTGAACTGCTATGGCGCCGGTGCCGGTATCGAGCTGCCCTTCGGCGGTTCGGGCAAGAGCGGGCATGGCCGCGAAAAGGGCTTCGCCGCCTTGCATGATTTCAGCAAGACCAAGACGATGGTGCTCAACCACGGTTGAGCTCCCACAGGCTTAGAAAGAGGATAGGGTATGGACTTGAACGGTAAGATCGCCATCGTCACCGGCGCGGCCAGTGGCTTTGGGGAGGCGATCGCTCACCGCTATGCCGCAGCGGGCGCCCGGGTGGTGATCGTCGATCTGAATGGCGACAAGGCCAGCGCGGTCGCCGACGCGATCGGCGAGGGCCGCGCGATCGGCGTCCAGGCCGACGTCACCGCGCGCGCCGCCATCGATGCTGCGGTCCAGGCGACGATCGACACGTTCGGCGTGCCCGACATCGTCGTCAACAATGCCGGCTATACCCACAAGAACCAGCCGCTGCTCGACGTGGACGAGGCGACGTTCGACCGCGTCCTGAACGTCAATATCAAGTCCATCTATCACATGGTGCACGCCGTGGTGCCGGCCATGCGCGACAATGGCGGCGGGGTCATCCTGAACGTTGGATCGGTTGCCGGCATCCGGCCGCGTCCGGGCCTGACCTGGTATAACGGCTCCAAGGGCGCGACCAACTTGCTGTCCAAGAGCCTGGCGGTCGAACTGGCGCCGTGGAAGATCCGCGTCAACGTGATCTGCCCGGTCATGGGCGTCACCGGGATGCTCGAGGATTTCATGGGCATGCCCGACACGCCCGAAAATCGTCAGAAATTCCTGGGCTCGATCCCGCTCGGCCGGTTCTGCGAACCCGGCGATGTCGCCGATGCCGCCATGTACCTCACCCAGTCCGATTTCGTCACCGGGGTCGAACTGCCGGTGGATGGTGGCCGCACGATTTGAGGAGCAGAGGGATGATCGAAGGAAAAGCCGCCGTCGCGCGCGAGAAATCGCAGCCGCTGGAGATCGTCGACGCCCGGTTCGAGGCGCCGCGCGCGGGCGAGGTCCTGGTCCGAATCGTCGGCACCGGCGTATGCCACACCGACATGGTAGTGCGCGACCAGGGCTATCCCGTGCCGCTGCCTTTGGTCCTGGGTCATGAGGGCGCCGGCGTGGTCGAGCAGGTGGGCACCGGCGTCACCACCTTGGCGCCCGGCGATCATGTCGTCCTGTCCTATGGCCATTGCAGCCGCTGCGGCGAGTGCCGCTCGGGTCGGCCGGGCTATTGCGTCGAATTCTACGACCGCAATTTCAAGGGCAGCCGCATGGACGGCAGCCAGGCCGTCTGCGACGCGCACGGCCATCCGCTGGGCAGCGCCTTCTTCGCGCAATCGAGCTTCGGCACCTATGCTATCGCCACCGAGCGCAACGCCATCAAGATCCGCAGCGACGTGCCGCTGGAGCTGATGGGGCCGCTGGGTTGCGGTATCCAGACCGGCGCGGGCGCGGTGCTGAACGCGCTGAAGCCGCCGGCCGCTTCGTCGATTGCGATCTTTGGCGCAGGCTCGGTCGGACTGTCGGCGGCCATGGCGGCCGCGGCGGTCGGCTGCACCACGATCATCCTCGTCGACCTGCATGACGACCGCCTGGCGCTGGCCAAGGAACTGGGCGCGACGCACGGCGTGAATGCGGGCAAGGAGAATGCGGTCGAGCGGATCAGGGAGATCACCGGCACGGGCGGCGCCGACTTCACGCTGGAATGCACCGGCAACCCCAAGGTGCTGGCGCAGGCGGTGGAGGCGTTGCGCGTCCCCGGCACATGCGGCTTGATCGGTGCGGCGAACCTGGGCGACTGCGCCAGCCTGGACATGAACACCCTGCTGTTCGGGCGCACGGTGCGCGGCATCATCGAAGGCGACAGCGTGCCGCAGGTGTTCATCCCGCAGCTGATCGAATTGTGGCGCGCCGGCCGCTTCCCGTTCGACCGCCTGATCAAATTCTACGACCTTGCCGACATCAACCAGGCGATCGCGGACTCCGAGTCCGGCCGGGTGCTGAAACCCATCGTACGTCCCGCTTCAGGAGCCAACGCATGACCGCTACCCTCACCGATGCGCCGCTGACCATTGATTTCGCCGGCCCCTATGCGCTGACGATCGACGGCAAGCTGGTCGAGACGAACAAGTCGTTCGACGTCCTCAACCCCGCCACCAACCAGGTGCTGGCCCAGGCGCCCGAGGGCACCGCCGAGCATATGGAGGCCGCCATCGCGGCCGCGAAGGCGGCATTCCCCGGCTGGTCGGCGCTGCCCTGGGCCGAGCGCGGCGCCTATGTCACCGCCTATGCCGATGCGCTGGAGGCGAACAAGGACGAACTGATCACGCTGCTGACCCTCGAACAGGGCAAGCCGCGCCACAGCATGGCGACCAGCGAGGTGGAGGCCGCGATCTACTGGGTGCGCGAAGTCGCCAAGCGTGAACTGCCGGTCGAGGTGATCGAGGACACCGACGATCATGTCGTCGAGGTTCACCACACCCCGCTGGGCGTCGTCGGTGCGATTACGCCCTGGAACTTCCCCGTTCTGCTGGGCCTGTGGAAGATTGCGCCGTGCCTGCTGACCGGCAACACGATGGTTATGAAGCCGTCGCCCTATACTCCGCTGTGCACGCTGCGCTTCGGCGAGATCGCGCAGCGGGTGTTCCCGGCCGGCGTGCTCAATATCGTGTCGGGCGGCAACGATCTGGGCGCGCAGATGACCGAACATCCTGACATCGCCAAGATCAGCTTCACCGGCTCGACCTCGACCGGCAAGAAGGTGATGGCGTCGGGCGCGTCGAACCTGAAGCGGATCACGCTGGAACTCGGTGGCAACGACGCCGCGATCGTGCTGGCCGATGCCGATTGGGAACCGCTGATCCCCACCCTGTTCTGGGCCGCGTTCGGCAATTCGGGCCAATGGTGCATCGCCTCTAAGCGCCTCTACGTCCACCGCTCGATCCACGCCGCCTTCGTCGCCGCCTTCGTCGAATATGGCCGCCAGCAGACGGTCGGCGACGGCATGGACCCGGCGACCGATCTCGGCCCGATCCAGAACCGGATGCAGTATGACAAGCTGAAGGACCTGTTCGCCGATGTGAAGGCGAACGGCTATACCGTCCCGCTCGGCGGTACGATCGACGAGAGCCTGGCAGGCAATTTCGTGCCCGTCACCATTGTCGACAACCCGCCCGAGACCAGCCGGATCGTCAAGGAGGAGCCGTTCGGCCCGATCCTGCCGATCATCGCCTTCGACGATGTCGAGGAGGTGATCGCCAAGGCCAACGACACGCCCTTCGGCCTGGCCGGATCGGTCTGGGGCCGCGACCGCGATGCCGCCATCGCCGTCGCCAAGCGGCTGGAGACGGGCACGGTCTGGGTGAACGAGATCCATATCCACGGGATCGACATCCCCTTCGGTGGCCACAAGCAGTCGGGCCTGGGCGTCGAGAACGGCTCGGAGGGGCTGGCCGAGTTCACCAACACCAAGACGTACATGTTCCGCAAGTGATGACTGGCCGGGGTGGCCCCATTGGCCGCCCCGCCACTTCAGCGAACCATTCAAGGAATAGCGGCTATGCGCCCTCTCGAAGGCATTACCGTCGTCAGCCTGGAGCATGCGATCGCCGCACCGTTCGCCACCCGTCAGCTCGCCGATCTGGGTGCCCGCGTCATCAAGGTCGAACGCCCCGAAAGCGGCGACTTCGCGCGCGCCTATGACGAACGGGTCGGTGGCCTCTCCTCGCATTTCGTGTGGTGCAACCGGTCTAAGGAAAGCCTGGCGCTAGACTTGAAGTCGTCGCAGGGCATGGCCGTCCTGTCGCGGCTGATCGAAAAGGCGGATGTGCTGGTCCAGAACCTTGCCCCCGGCGCGTCGCAGCGCATGGGATTGGATTTCGCGACGCTGCACGACGCGCATCCGCGACTGATCGTGTGCGACATCTCCGGCTATGGCCAGGATGGACCACATCGCGATCGCAAGGCCTATGACCTGCTGATCCAGAGCGAGTCGGGCTTCCTGTCGGTGACCGGCACGCCCGACGAGCCGGCGAAGGCAGGCTGTTCGATCGCCGACATCGCCGCGGGCATGTACGCCTATACTAATATCCTGGCCGCGCTGATCGAGCGTGGCCGCACCGGCAAGGGCCGCCATATCGACGTGTCGATGCTGGAGGCGATGGCCGAGTGGATGAGCTTCCCGATGTATTACGCCTATGACGGCGCGCCCCAGGCGCCACGTGTCGGCGCATCGCATGCGACAATCTATCCCTACGGCCCCTTCCGCACGGCGGACGGGGAGGTGATGCTGGGCATCCAGAACGAGCGCGAATGGGCGGCCTTCTGCGCCATCGTGCTGGAGCAGCCCGACCTTGCCGCCGATCCCCGCTTTTCGTCGACATCGCGCCGGTCGGAAAACCGGGACGCGCTGGCCACGATCATTACGGGGGCCTTTGGCCAGCTGGCCCGTGCCGAGGTTCTCGATCGGCTCGACGCCGCGAAGATCGCCAATGCCAGCGTCAACGACATGGCCGGGCTTTGGGCGCATCCGCAGCTGGTGGCGCGCGGGCGCTGGGTCGATGTGACGTCGCCGATCGGGCCGATCCCCGCCTTGCTGCCGCCCGGCCGCCCCGACGCGCGCATGGACGCGATCCCCGCCCTGGGCGAGCATACCGATGCGATCCTGGCCGAACTCGGGCTTGCGCCGGGCATGGTGTCGCATGCCGCATGACGCAGGCCGGCGGATCGACGATGCCCGGTCCTTCCTGTTCGTCCCCGCCAATCGC
This sequence comes from Sphingomonas sp. LC-1, assembly GCF_025371035.1. Lineage (GTDB taxonomy): Bacteria > Pseudomonadota > Alphaproteobacteria > Sphingomonadales > Sphingomonadaceae > Sphingomonas > Sphingomonas sanguinis_E. The sequence goes on from NZ_JANZXB010000005.1 coordinate 16,898, forward strand.
CCGGAACGGATCGCCAAGGCACTGGCGACGCAGGCTGATATCGTCATCGTCGATCTGGAAGATGCGGTGCCGCCCAACGAGAAGGTCGCCGCGTGCGCCGCGCTGACGGCGCAGCTCGATCCCGACCGCCCCGTCCTGCTCCGGGTGAACGATGCCGGGACCGAGTGGTTCGGAGAGGATCTACGCATTGCGGCGCTTCCGGGCGTTCTAGGGATCATGCTTCCCAAGGCCGAGCCGGGGGACGGGCTGGAGCGTGCCTGTGCGGTCGCGCCGGTCGTCGCGCTGATCGAAAGCGCGCGCGGCGTCGCCGATGTCCGGACGATAGCGGCCTCTCAGGGCGTTCGCCGGCTGGCTTTCGGGACGATCGATCTGGCGCTCGACCTGAACATTACCGACGAGACATTGCTCGCACCCCTTGGCCTGCAACTCGTGCTAGCATCGCGGGTTGGCGGTATTGCCTCCCCCATTGACGGCGTTACCACCGACTTTCGCGACCCGGGCGTCGTGGCGCGGGCGATGATGGCATCGGCGAAAGCGGGTTTCGGCGCTAAGCTGTGCATCCACCCGGCGCAGGTTACGGCCGTCCATGCCGCGCTGCGCCCGACCGAGGGGGCGGTGGCATGGGCGCACAGGGTCATCGCTGCGGCCGAGCAGGCGAATGGCACAGCCATCGCCGTGGATGGCCGCATGATCGACAAGCCGGTGATCGCGCAGGCGCAGCGCATCCTCGCCAACGCCGGTTGACGCGGAGCGATCAATGACCCGCCGACTACCCGGGCATATCGAGCGGCGACATCGTCGTCATGGACAATCTTGGTAGTCACAAGGGCAAGGCCGCCTGCCCGCTCATCCGCTCCGTCTGCGCCAGTCTCCTGTTCCTGGCGCCCTACTCGCCCGACCTCAACCCCATCGAGCAGGTCTTCGCAAAGCCCAAGACGCTGCTTCGCAAGGCGAATACCCGATCGGTCAAAACCACATGGAAGCAGATCGGTTCACTCCTCGACGCCTTCCCTCCTCACGAATGCGGCAACTACCTCCAAAACAGCGGGTACGGTTCAGGCTGAATGGATCAGACTCTAGATGTGGGCGAGGTCGCCGCAGCGGACGATGCCTCGCCGGGTGAGATCCCGCCGCAGGAAGGCGATCGGTTGCGCGCGTAGCGACAATTGCAGCGTGCGATCATCTTCCACCACTTCGCGGCCCTCGGTCAGCGGCCGCGATGATACATCGGGGTCAAGTTCGTCGGGACCGAACGACGCTTGTTGCGCATCGGTGGCGGCGAACAGGGGCAGGGCGGGCTCGTCCAAGCCCTAGCGTGTGCCGCCGGAACGCCACAACCATTGCCTCCTCGGCCTTGGACAGGGTTGTCGAATGAGGGGCCTTCGGCCCGGTCTTCAGATCCTTTACCGTCGCCCGTTTGCCCCACTTCGCCACGGTCTTGGAGTTGATCCCCAGCTCTCGGCTCAGCGTCGCGAGCGAAGCTTGGCGTGCTGTATTGCTGCTCGGAAGAGGTGCGTGATCGTGGCGCACCCATGACGAACCTATCCCATACGGCATTCTACCATTGAACGAGCGAATCGCTCCGTTAAACCGTGTGCTCAAACATCTGGTAGGAATGGTCGCCTGACGGCCGCGGCAGGGCAAAATCCCGGCGACCATGCGTCGCCGTTCCGCCGCCTCGAGGATGCGTTGCGGCTTGTCGTCGAACGAGTTTAGGCACGCTATTCATGACGGTTGTGAAACCTGCCATCATCGCCACTATGCGGGGAGAAGCGTGGAAGGAAAATGGCCGTGAGTACGGATCGATCGGTCGGAGGCAGGGGCGTGGTCAACGGATACGCCGAAGAGGCGCCGGTCCACCGGCTGAACCTCAACCTACTTTTTCCCCTCGATGCGATCCTGCATGCGCCGACGCTGACCGAAGCGGGCCGGCGGGTCAGGCTGAGTCAGTCGGCGATGAGCCACGCGCTGCGCCGCTTGCGCGAGCATTTCGGCGACGATCTCGTGACCCATGCGGGCGGCGACCAGCAATTGACTCCGCTGGGGCTGGCCTTGCGCAGCGAAGTGCGTCGGGTGTTGCGCGATGTGGACGCAACATTCAATTTCGCTCTGTCCTTCGATCCGCAGAACGGCGTAGGGACAATTACCGTCGCCACATCGGACGTCATCGAGCAGATGCTGCTAGGCCCCGTCGTCCAGCGTCTCATGAACGTCGCACCGGGCCTGACGGTTACGGTCATCCCGCTCGATGTCGCTAACCCACATCGTGCGTTGGACCAAGGTGCCGAGCTGTTGTTGCTGCCCGAGGACGTGGCATTGCCCGAATTCGAGACCTTGCCGATCTTGGCCGACCATGTGGGATGTTTGATCTGGACCGGCCATTCCGAACTTGCCGATCAGTTTTCGATCGATGAGGCACAGTATCGTGCGGCATGCCATGTCGTCACGCGGGACGAGCGAATGCCGGTCCCGGTCATGGACCGTAGTATGACCGAGTTGTTACAAGCGCGCCGTATCGCCATGCGGACGAGCTCGCAGGCGACCTTGCCCGCTATCGTTATTGGCAGCGATTTGATCGCGACCGGCAGTACCTGGCTGTTCCAGCATTTCGCGTCGACGATGCCCGTCAGGGCCGTTACGGCACCTTTTCTGCGTGGAAAGGTCATGATCGTCGCTCAATGGGCCGCTCACCGGCGACGCGATCCGATGCTGTCCTGGTTCGTCGAACAAATCGAGGCCTATGTCGCGCTATTCCCTGCGCGACATTAGGATGCTGCCGGCATCGATAGCGTTCATGCCGGCCATGAACATTTCGAATTTGCCTGTAACCTGATTGAAGCATAGCCTCTCTCGTGACGGAAAACTCCCGCTGACGCCTTGGCGTCAAGACTGGGAATGCCGTCAAGCAGGAGGACGGCCGCGATCGTAACCGATTGGGAAGCGATCGCTTTCTTCGCCGTAAGGCGAGTCCGTTTTTGTCTCAGGGTTTTCGGTCTGATCGGGTGTGCGGCGATGCCAGCGCACGAGATGACGCGCGCCCTTGGAGGGGGGATGATGATGGTTGTTACGACTGTACATGCACGCGCTCTGTTGGGGGCGGCTAGCCTTGGTGTCCTGGCCGCGGCCGGCGTCGCCATGCCGGCGACCGCGTCTGCCCAGACTGCGAAGACGTCCCTAAACCTGCCGGCCATGCCTATGGCCGAGGCACTTCAGGCGATCGCGGCTCGAACGGGCGAGATGATCAATTATGACCCCGATGCGGTAAAAGACCTGACGTCGCGGCCCGTCCGCAGCGCCGGCAACGCGCGCCGCGCGGTCCAGGCGGCGATCAACGGCACCAACCTGGCCATCGTCCCGGGCGCCAATGGCGGCTTGGTCGTCGTCAACGACATCGTCGTGACCGCTCAGCGCGACGAGGCGGAGACCAGCGTGCTGGTCCGCCAGTCGACCACATCCGACCGGAATGGCCTGGGTCTGCGCAATCAGCCGCGCAACACGCAGGTCATCACCGCCAAGACGATCGAGGAACAACAAGCGCTCACCGTGACCGACATCCTGCGCAATGCCGGCGGTGTTTCAGCACAGTTGAACAACCCCAATAGCGGGGCCACCTACACGATCCGCGGCTTTTACGCGAGCGGCCTGGTCAACGGGCTGGCGACCGCCGCGCAATATGGTGTCAACGCCGGTGCCGACCAGCCGGTCGCCAGTATTGAGCGGGTCGAAGTGCTGAAGGGACCTGATGCGCTGATTTCCGGGTTCGACAATCTCGGCGGCAACGTCAATGTGGTCACGAAGAAGCCGAGTGCCGAGCAACGGCTGGCCGTCGGTTTCGACACGGGCTCGTTCGGGCTCGCGCGCGGTGTGATCGATGCCAACAACGCGATCACTGCCGACAAGAAGCTGTCGGGGCGTGTCATCGCCAGCGCGCAGACGATGGACCATAATTATGGCGGCTATACCGGTGACAAGAACTGGCTGTTCGCGCCGTCGCTGCGGTACAAGGATCGCTTGACCGATATCGTGATCGGCGCCAGCATCAACAACGCCACCAGTGGCATTGGTGCCTTTACGATATTCGACAACAAAACGCGGCAGATCATCGACCGCGATCCCTCGGTGCCGATCTACTCGCCCGACCAGGGAATCAGGATCACCACCAGTCGATTCTATTTCGATGCGACACAGCAAATCCTGCCGGGCATTGAGATCGTCGCCCGTGGGATGCACGACCAGACCCAGCTGACGGTGCGTGCAGGTTCTTTCGCCTATACGCGTGCCGGCGCGCTAAGCGTGTATTTCGGGGGGTCGCAGCAAGATGGCGCGTCGAACGCCTTCGACAGCTTCATCCGTATCAAGACCCATATCGGCGATGCGCTGAAAGCGCGCTTCAACGTCGGCTACAATTACAGCGATGGGACGGCCGAGCAGAGGTACGCGACGCAGGGTTCGACCGTCCCGAATCCGCCGCTGGTCGGGAATAAGAATGCACCGCTTCGTTGGTCGTCCATGGGGCCGGTTCAGGTCCTTACCCAAGGTAAGCAGGAAGGCATATACGGCCAAGCCCTGATCGAATTTTGGAAGCTCAAAATATTGGGCGGTGTCCGGAAGAATTGGTTCGAGACGAAGGGGCAGACATTTTTTGCGGGTCCTTCGCCGGTATCCGTACAGCGCAAACACGGAGTGTCACCGAGCGCCGGCATCATCCTCGATGCCACAAAAGACCTGTCGATCTTCGCGAATTACGGGCGTGGCGAACAGGCCATCTTCAGTGTAGCCAAGGATGGCAGCATCCTGCCGAACATTATCACGACCAACAAGGAAGCGGGGATCAAGCTCGATCTCTTCCACAAGCACGCAACGATCAATGCTTCCTATTTCGACATTCAGCAGGACAATATCGTTGTTCGCGATCCCTCGGACCCGACAAATCTTTTTCCGGGGCCGGGCCAGCGTGGACGCGGCATCGACCTGAACATTGCCGGGCAGCTGCTACCGGGATGGACGGTGCTGGCCTCGTTGACGCGTACCAAATATGCGCTGTTGACGACGAACAATTTCCAGACCGTCGTCGCGAACCAGCCGCGTGATACGTACAGCGTCTATTCGACCTATCGCGCGAAAATTTCCGATGACGTCAGTGGCGGCGTATCGGGGGGGCTGTACGGACGCTCCAGTTCCTTCGCCAATGTTCTGGGACAATATGTCGTGCCGCCGTCGCGGCAGATCGATACGAATGCGTTCGTGAGCGTGCAGGGCTTCGACATTAATATTGGTATTCGCAACATTCTTGATCGGCGCAATTATGGGTCGACCTCTGTCTTCTCATACGTGCCTGTCGGAGAGCCGCGCAGCGTGCGTCTCAGCATTTCCAAGCGCCTATACTGATTGGGTTACGCCGACCAATGATGCCACCCCCTGCCAATGTCGAGGAGACCCGCCGCGAAGCGGGTCTCCAGCCTGCCCAACCCGCCCGCGAACGCTGGGCCCATGCCTGGCGGATCAGTAAGCGCTATTTCGTGTCCGACGACTGGAAATGGGCATGGTTCCTGGTCGCGTGCTATTGCGTGATCGAAATCGGCACGACCTATGCATTTTTCTGGTCCAACCAATGGCAGCGCCAATTCTACGATGCGATCGAGCAGCGGCAGGCGGCCAAGTTCATCTCGCTGGTCGTGATGTTCCTGATGATCGCGGCCCTGGCGGTGGCAACCGACTTTGCGCATAGCATCGTCAACTGGGCGCTGTCGATGCGGTGGCGCTCATGGCTGAACGAGTGGTATCTCGGCCGCTGGTTCGCACGCGACCGTTTTTACGAGATCGAACGGCTCCGCATGATCGACAACCCCGATCAGCGTATCGCCGAGGACATACGGTCCTTCACTTCGATCGGCCTGCATTATGGCACGTCGCCGTTCGCCATCGGAATCGCGGTGATTTTCAGCACCGTGCGGGCGGTCGTATTTGCCACGATCCTCCTGCAGACATCTACTCCCATTGCCATTCCACTGTTCGGCTATCGGATTCCATTGCCCGGCGGCGACCTGATCTGGTTCTCGATCGCATATGTCATTTTCGGCACGGTTTTCGTCGCCTGGATTGGCAAGCCGTTCATCCGCCGCAAGATGCGCGAGCAACATTATGAGGCCGATTACCGCGGTGCTTTGTTGCACGTCCGGCGTAACGGCGAGCAGATCGCCTTTGCGGGTGCACAGGCGACCGAACGCGACGGCTTGCGGATCGTCTTCGCCAATATCCGGCGCAACTGGTATCAACTGATGTTCGCCTCTGCCGGGTTGAGCGCAGGGCAGAATATCTATCAGCGCGTCATGACGGTCGTTCCACTGTTCCTGACTGTACCAAGATATTTTGCCGGGGCGATCACCTTTGGGCAGGTCCAAGCCGCACGAGATGCCTTCACGGTTTTTTCGTCGAATCTATCCTATATCGTGACCGCCTATCCTTCGATCGCGGGGCAGATTGCCAATATCAACCGCCTGAAGGCGTTGGACGATGCGATCGACTATGAGCGTCCGCGTGGCATCGCCTTCATTCCCGGCGGCACGCCCGAAGGTGTCGCGATCAGTGCGACCGGCCTGATGCTTCGTCGGCCCAATGGCGAGCCGCTAATGGAGGTGTCCGACTGGACGATCCGCGATGGCGAGCGCTGGGTGATCGAGGGGCCATCGGGTGCGGGCAAGACCACGCTGCTCCGCGCCATCGCCGGGCTCTGGCCGGATGGGGCAGGGCAGGTGGCGATGACGAAGCGGGGCACGGCTATGCTGGTGCCACAGCGGCTGTACCTGCCGCTTGGCACGCTCAAGAGCGCCATCTGCTTTCCCGATCGTGTCGAGGATCACGACGACGCAACCATTGCCATGTTGATGGAGCGGGTCCGTCTCGATGCCCATGTCGATGCCATGCACGAACTGCGCATGTGGCAGGACGAGCTGTCGCCCGGCGAGCAGCAGCGCGTGGCGCTGGCCCGCATCCTTCTCCAGCGCCCCAGCCTGCTGGTGCTGGACGAGGCGACTAGCGCGCTCGACGCCGACAATGCAGCGCATTTCTATCAATCCGTGCTGGATGCGATGCCGGAGGCGACCATCGTCAGCGTCGTCCATAATGAGAAGCTGACGCCCTATCACACGCATCGCCTGACCCTGCATCACGGCCATGCGCATCTTTCGCGGCTTGGAGACGCGATATGACCATGCTTTTGACGCATGGCGAGACGGCCCTGCGCGAGGCGGCGCAATGTGCGGTGGAACTGGCAGCCAATCGCGGCGCGCGGGCTCGCGTCTCGGTCCATCATGAGGGGATCGCCAGGGCCACGATGCGCGGCGGCGAGGTGGAGACCGCGGAGCGCAGCGGCAGCCAAGGCCTGGGGCTGACCGTCTTTCATGAGGGGCGGCGCGGATCGGCGTCGACCGCGGGGTTCGACCGGGCGGCGATCGAACGGGTAGTGGAGGAGGCGATGCTGATTGCCCGCCATGTCCAGCCCGATCCCGATGCGGACATGCCCCCTGCCGATGAACTGGCCTTTTCGGGCCCCGCGCCGCTGGTCTATGCTGACAGCGCGCGCAGCCCCGAAGCGATGCTCGAGGCGGCCAGCGCGCTGGATCGGACCTCCGCCGGGATTGCGGCTTCGGACAGCCGCCTGCGCGCCGGCGAATCCGTCGCGTTGGCGACCGAAGGGCTCTGGGCGTTGGCGACCAGCGACGGGTTCTGCCGCAGCGTGATGCGCTCCAACGACACGCGCTGGACGGTCATGCTGGCGCAGGATGAGGGCGGTAGCACGTCGGATTTCTGCCAGTCGCAGGAACGGCGGGTGGATGCCCTGTTGTCCGACCAGCAACTGGCGACGATAGCTGCCGGTCGCGCCCGCAGCGCACTCGGTGCCCGTGCGATCGACAGTCGCCGCTGCGCGGTGCTGTTCGAGCCGCGCACGGCCGCGACCTTGGTCGGCGAACTCGCGGGCGCGCTGACCGGCGCGGCGCAGTATCGCCGGATGAGTTTCCTGCCCGATCCGATCGGGCGCCGCGTGGCCGCTCCCCACCTGAGCTTGCGCGAAGACCCGTTCGAGCCGCTGGGGCTCGCCAGCGGTGGCTTCGATAGCGAGGGGATTGCCGGATCGTCGCGCGCGATCCTGCAGGCGGGCGTGGCTGAAGGGCTGTTCCTGTCGAGCTTTACGGCCCGCAAACTGGGCATGGCGTCGACCGGCAACGCCGATGGCTATTATAATCTGCAACTGAGGAGCACCGCCGACAGCGGCGATTGGAAGGCGATGCTGCAAATGCTGGGCACCGGCCTGGTCGTCACCCAGTTTCAGGGCGGCAAGACCGATCCCGTCAGCGGCAACTGGACGCAGGCGGTGCGGGGCCTCTGGGTCGAGGGCGGGGAGATCGTCCATGCCGTCACCGATGTGACGCTGGCCGGGACCATGACGGCGATGCTGACTGGCATCCGTGCGGTCGGCCGGGATGTCGAGCGGATGGGCGCGTTCCGTACCGGCTCGATCCTGATCGACGACATGCAAGTGGGAGGCAAGGCATGAACGGCGGCGAAACGGCGATCGACCGCGCGTGCGCGCGACTGCTCGGCCCATCGGGACTGGACGAGGCCGCGATCGGCCGCGCGCTGGGCGAGTTGGCCGGGGGCGGCGCGGATCTGGCCGATCTGTATTTCGAGGCGACCAGCACGCGCAACTGGCAGCTGGAAAATGGGCGCGTCACCCAGGGCAGCTTCGTCACACGACAGGGTGTGGGCGCGCGTGCGGCGCATGGCGGCCGGGTCAGCTTCGCCCATTCCGCCGATGTCAGGGAAAATGCCCTGCTCGATACGGTGCGGGCGGTGCGCACTTTGGAACGGCGCGGCGACGCGGGACGGCATCCGCAGGGTATCGCGCTGAGCCGGCGGGCGAGCGGTCATGATCTTTATCCCGCGACCGATCCGGTCGCGGTCGAGGACGCGATCGCCTGGATCACGATCCTGACGCGGATCGATGAGTTGGCCCGCTCACACGATCCGCGCGTCGCGCAAGTCAACGCCAATGTCCGCTTGACCGATAGCACGATCCTGGTGGCCGAGGCCGATGGCCTGTTGGCGGGCGATGTGCGGCCGATGGCGATCCTGTCGGTGGTCGTGATCGCTGAGCAGAACGGTCGCCGTGCGCGAGGGCAGGCGGGGCTTGGGCGGCGGGGTGGTGTGACGGTGTTCGGCGATGCCGAAATCGGCACGATGGTCGCAACCGCCGTCCATATGGCGCTCAACAATCTCGATGCGATCGCCGCACCGGTCGGTGAGATGCCGGTCGTATTGGGGCCGGGCTATCCCGGCGTACTGTTCCATGAGGCGGTGGGCCATGGCCTGGAAGGCGATCACCACCGCAAGCATCTGTCCGCCTTTGACGGCAAGGTCGGCGAGCGGATCGCGGTCCCCGGCGTGACCGTCATCGACGATGGCGGGATCGCGGGGCGGTTGGGGTCGCTGGGCATCGACGACGAGGGCACCGCGCCCGATCGTACCGTGCTGGTCGAGGACGGGGTGCTGACCGGGCTGATGCAGGATCGGCTGAACGCCGGGCTTATGAACGCACGGTCGACCGGCAATGGCCGTCGCCAATCCTATGCGCACCTGCCGATGCCGCGCATGACCAACACCTTCCTCGCCAACGGGCGGGCGAACCCGGCGGACATCATCGCATCGATCGATCGCGGCATCTACGCCACCGAGTTTGACGGCGGCCAAGTCGATATCGTTACCGGCCGCTTCAACTTCACCACCATCGAGGCATGGCTGGTCGAAAAGGGGCGACTGGTCGCCCCGGTGCGCGGCGCGACGCTGATCGGTGTCGGGCATGAGGCGCTGCGCCACATCTCGATGATCGGCAACGATCTGGCGCTCGACACCGGCATGGCGACCTGCGGCAAGCAGGGCCAGTCGCTGCACGTCAGCGTCGGTCAACCCACGCTGCGCATCGACCGCATGATGGTCGGCGGACAGGCCGGCTGAACCCCATTTTTATAAGAGGACAAGTATCATGCGTAACGCGACCGAGCAGGATTTCGACGAGATCGTCATGAAGAACGACAAGCCGGTGCTGGTCGACTTCTGGGCCCCCTGGTGCGCACCGTGCAAGGCGCTGGCTCCCACGCTGGACGAGCTGGCGGAGGAGTATGCCGACGAGATGGAGATCGTGAAGGTCGATATCGAGGCCAACCCCAAGCTCGCCGAGCGTTTCCAGGTGCGCGGCGTCCCGCTGTTGATGATCGTCAAGGAAGGTGTCGAGACTGCGCGCACCTTCGGCACCGTCTCGCGCAGCCGCCTCGACGCCTTTGTCGATGCGCATGTCGGGGCGGAATGATGGCGGCTATCGCATTCCATGGTGACCCGGCAGTCAAGGCACAGGCGCTGGAGCGCCTGCGGCGACATATCCAGGCCGGCAGCTTCGTCTATTTCCCGGCGTGGGAAGACGGCAAGGCCAATGCCATCGGCGCAGTGGTCGAGGCGGACGATACGTCGGCTTATGCCGAACGACTGGGCTATCCGATCGCGCTGGTCGAGACGCTGCCGATACTCATCAACGGCTTCCGCCCGCTCGGCGAAGCGGCGGCTTTTGCCGATGCTTGGCTGGAGCGGACGCCCGTCGGCGCCGACTTGTCGACCGTCGTCTCCCATTTGATCCTGCAACTGCTGGACGAGCCCAGCCTGTCGGCGATAACTACCCGCCATCCGGCGATGGAGGAAGCCCGCCAAGCGATCCGGGCCCTTCACCGGCGCGTCATCGATGGCGACCAACCCGATCGAAAGGAGTGGAAGGCGGCTCGGCTCGCGGCGGTCGCCGCGACTGATGCCTTGGGCGAGGGTTCCATGGATGGGCGGGCCGGCGGGATTGTGGAATCGGCAGCCTGGCCGGGCACGATGCGTACGGTCCTGCGCGACACGCTGAGCGCCAGCGGCGCGCTGAAGCTGTACCTCTCGCTGGCCGAAATGGGCTGGACGCCCGAGGAAGAGAGCCGCGTCTTCCATATCCGCGAACAGGCGCAGAAGGACGGCTACAAGGCGGAGTATGAGGGGATCGAGCGGGTCTATGCAATCCTCGACGCCGATCATCCCGAACTGGCCAGTCGCTTTCGAATGCGTTGCGAACGGATGGAGCAATCGGCCGCGACCTATGTCGTGGCAGGCTGGAAGGCGATCGCGATCCTCGAGGCCGCACCGATCCTGACGGCCCAAGCCGTTGAGGCATAAGTTTCAGCGGGCGAAGGACAGTAAGGTCGTCGACATCAGCTCTGGCCCGGCGGGCTATACGGCGGGCGTCTATGCCGCCCGCGCCGGGCTGCCGCGTCAAGACTGGTTCAGTGCCGATGCGGCCCGGCGAAAGCCAGCGGTTCGGAAGCAGGACGCTGAGCGGCTTTTCTGCGCATTATCGGAGTTATGGCTGTTCGCGCAGTGAAGCGATCTCCTCGACCATTATGTCAGCCATGATCTATCACGAACATATCTCGCTGACTTCACCGCGGGAGCCGAGAGGCCCCGGCGCCTTTCGCTGCCTCCGCTGAGAATCCGCGCTACTCGGTGCGGGTCCTCGACGAACGCGTCGATGACCCGCACCGGGTTGTCAGCCGCCACATGGTCCTCGACCGATGCCTCGATCAGCAGCGCCCGGTCCAGGGCATTGCCTTTGATGCATGCCAAGGACGCGCGCTACGTCGCCCCGTACCGCCGTTTCCAGAAAGTCTGGATGGTCGATAGGGAAGCGGATTTGGCTCCCAAAACCCCGGGAGCCGGCGCTTTGGGAACGCGCCGTCACCCGATGGATCCGATGGGTGGTCTCAGCGTGGCGACCCGAACCGTTCGCGAAAGCCATCGAGCGGGATTGCAAAATCTTCCTGGTCGATGAACGCGGCGTCGCTCAGCCGGGGTTTCTCATCCTTCTTGTACGAGGCGGAATAGGTCGGCAGCTGCGTCGCCGTCGCCCCATAGTGGGTGGAGAAGGTGCGTACCGTTAGGGAAGGACGATCAGACGCCAGATCGAAGCGAAGCAGGCGCATCCACCCGTCTCCGATACCGACGCCCAGCATCGAGCCGGAAACCGTCTGTCCGCTCGCGGTGTCGAGGGTGCGGCGACGGTCCTGATAATCGGCGAGCAACTGGATGACCGGATGACCCGAGCGGTTACGGTCGATCCGGCGCGCCTGACCATTTTGGTGGCCGCTCAGCACAAGGAAGATCTGGTCGTGTGTCGCGATGAACTTGTCCCAGAGATCCTCCGCATTGTTGTGGTGACCTGGGTCGACGAGCTTGAAATCAATTGCCGGGATCGGCTTGCGTTCCGCGTTCGGGTTTAGGAAATCGTGGATTGTAATGATCGTCGGCAGTCCGGGATGGGCGCGGATCATGGATTCGGCCCATGCGATCGTCGCATCATCGGGTGCCATCTCCAGCCCCAGATGAAGGAAACGGTAGCCGCCCCCCTCGAAAAGCTGGGCGCTGTCGACCCCGCCATTGAACGAGCCGACATACCAGGGCTTGCCCGAGAAGAAGGATGCGCGTGCACCGAATACGGACGTCCAGTTCTTCAGGCCGCCATAATGAAGTTGACCGAATGGGAATGGATTGTTGCCCACATGCGCCAGATCGGGCGCAGGGGCGTAGCGGCTGTCGGACCAGTTGGCGTCGTAATCGTGATTGCCCGGCACCACCGAGAAGGGGAGCTTGCCGTCAAGAATACCGAAACCCTTGCGGGCGATCGGCATCTCGACGGTCAGCGTGCGGGGACTAGGAGCCAAATGACGCTCGACGATGGGATTGGGGATCGCACGCAACCCGCGCGCCGCGTGGTCGGCATCCATGCGTTCCGTGGCATGTTGCCAGATATCACCGACGGCGGTGGCAAACACGATGTCGCCGCCTTGCGATCGCGCATTCCGCGCAATGTACGCCATCTGCTGGTAGAACAACTCGCGCGCGTCGAACGGAAAGCCCGCCTCCGTCTGGTGCTCGAAGTCGGTGTAGTTCTGGGTGTCGGGGATGACGGCGATGCTGAAGCTGTCGTTTTTGGCGTGTTGGGCAAAGACAGGCATCGCGGTCGAAAGGGCGAAAGCTGCAAGGAGGGTGCGGAGACGCATTCGAGGTCCTTTACGGTGGAGCGATCGAAGCGAACCGGGCGCCACGTCTGGGCGGCGCCCGGTCGCGGTTCTCAAATTTTCAGGCTGGCGGTAATCGCATAGCTGCGCGGCGGGCCCACAAAGATCGCGTTCTGCGTCGTCGTGGCGAACGCACCATTGGCATAGAAGGTGTCGGTGAAGTTGCGCACCGAGCCGGTGACCGACCAGCGATCGTCGATGTTCAGCGTCAGGCGGGCATTGCCGAGGAAATAGCCGCCGATCGCATGATAATTGTCGATCTCAGTAAAATAGTTATCGACGAAGCGACCGTCGATCGCCGGAGTCAGCGACATGCCACCCTTGAGCGGAATGACATAGTCGATCGACCCGTTCAGTGTCATGGCCGGCGCATTGGGCAGGACATTGCCCTCGCGCTGCAATCGCTGAGCAGCGCTGCCGGTGTCGATACGAATGATGCGCGTATCGAGCAGGGCGGCGCCGAGACGAACCGTCATCGATTGTACCGGATGGGCGACGATCGACAGCTCGCCGCCGAAGCTGCGTGCCTGACCGAGGTTGGTCCGACCGCTGGTGAAGATGTTCGGCCCGACCTGCAACACGGCAATCGCCTGCAGGTCGCTATAGTCATAATAAAAGCCCGAAGCCTCGATCTGGACGGGGCCGCCGCGCGGCAGGAACTTGATTCCGCCTTCATAGGCCCAGATGGTTTCGGAGCGGAACGGCGCGGCCTTGCCCGCATAGAAGATCGTCGACCCGTCGAAACCCCCGGCCTTGAAGCCGCGATTGACGGAGGCGTAAACCTCAGCGTCGCGTGACAGTGAGTAGCTGGCGACGACGCGGCCGGTGACCTTGTTGTCGGAAAACCGGTTGTCGAAGGTGACCGGGAACGTCGGATAGATGCGCCGTGCGAGCGACGTGCCATAAGGATTGGCATCGACGGTCGTTCCGGAATAATGGCTTTGCTCATAGGTATAGCGAAGACCGGCGGTCAGCTTCAGCTTGTGCGTCAGATGCCAGGTGCCGTCGCCGAACACGGCCCAGCCCTTGCGATTCTGGAGATAGTCGGTGTCGAACACGGTGCGGAAGACATCCGACCCGTCGAGCTGACTGATCAGACGGATGCGATCGCGGAACCCGGCAGCGCCCACCGTCCATTCGATCGGACCGGACCCGGTGCTCTGCAGGCGCGCCTCGATCGATCCCTGATCGAGCCGGTCGCGATAGTCGATGTCATAGGTGCGGATCGGCGTCGCGTCATTCCAGCCAAAGTGCTGTGCAAGATGCTCGTATCCGCCGACGACGACCAGCCCGACGCCATCGGAGATCGCATGGGTCAGCGTCGCAGCACCGCCATAGCTGCGTTTGTCCAGCGGCGTCACCACGTTCGAGGCATAGGTATAGCGCGCGTCGGCCGGATAGGCGTTGTTCGCGACCGGTGCCCGCTCGCCCTGTTGCTGGAACCCGGTCTCACGAAAACCATGGACGTTGAGCGTCAGCTGTGTCGGCGTGTCTAGACCCAGCGTCAGTAGCGCCCGCCCGCCGCGATAGGTCGAGCGTCCGGCCTTGTCATCGCGCGGCGGATTGCCGTTGGCCGGAATACGCGGGTCCGGGCTGGTGCCGGCGAAACGGCCCGCGCCGAGGTTGGTGACATAGCCATCGGTATGATCGACCACGCCCGCTACGCGCAGTGCGATGGTAGGCGATAAAGGCACGTTGACCGCGGCTTCCGCACGCGCGCTGTTAAAACTGCCATATTCCAGCGTTGCGGTGCCGCTCGCCCGAGCATCCGGCTGATTTGCGATGACGTTGACCGCGCCGGCAGTGGTGTTGCGGCCATAGAGCGTGCCCTGTGGTCCCTTCAGGATTTCGACCCGCGCGATGTCGAACATCTGCCCGCCGATCAGCGCCGACGAACCCTGATACACACCGTCAAAATGTACTGCGACTGACGGGTTGCCCACCGGGCGGAAATCGTCGTTGCCGATACCACGCACGGTGAAGGTCTGCACCGTGCGCCCGCCCACTAACTGGTTGGCCGCGATGACGCCGGGGGTGAACTTGGTCAGCTCGACAAAGTCGGTGACGCCGGTCTCGCGCAACTGCTCACCGCCGAGGGCGATCACCGACACCGGTACTTCCAGCAATGTCTGGCGGCGCTTCTGCGCAGTCACAACGATGTCGCTGTCGCCCTCGCGGTTCGGAGCGTCTGCGGCGAGTACCGACGCGTTGGAAGCCGACGGAATTCGGGCATCGGACGCCTGCGCGGCGGCCGACTGCGCCAACCCGGGCTGTGCCGTGAACAGGAGAACGGATGCGGTTGTTAGCAGCCGAAGAACGTGTCGCGATTTCATGAATTTCCCCCTTGTACGAAGCCGTAATGATCTTGCTACCAACCGGTTTTCACAGCCGGGCAGCAGCAGGAGGCATAACGCTTGATCTAAGGGGCAATTAGTCGCGGCAGACTGCAAAATGATGACAGATCGAGTTCAGTTTCGTGACTCTCCGCCGTAAAGCCAATGCCGCTCTGTCATCGTTTTTTAATCTGACATAACGTACGATCTACTAGCGAACCTGTTCAATTGCGCGCTGTATGCAAACAGTTATGTCGTCGCTGCCGGGGAACCCGACGGTGTGCTGAAGCGCGATTCCTTTGATCCAGATCGCAAAGGCCGCGGCGGCCGTGCGCGTCAGTCGCAAATCGGCCGGCCAGCTGTCGTGCGAGGCGTGGAAGATGCCTGCTCCTTCGAAGAACCGCGCCTGACGAACGAGGCGGACAAGGCCGCGACGTTGCCGTGCCATCAGGCAGGTTTGGGCAACGATGCGCGCGTAACTGATATAGAAGCCGCGATAGGGAGATGCTTCGTCGGGTCCGCTGGCATCGAGCATATCTGCAAGGAAAGCGATCGTCTCCGCCGCATTCTTGCTTGGATTACGGGTCCAAGGGCGCAACGCTGGCGGCACATCGCTATTCAATGCCCATTCGATCGCGCGATCGGCAAAACTGTCCAGATCGCCAAAATGATAGGCGATTGCCGAGGGTGACGTCTTGGCCAGTTTTGCGATCCGCCTCAAGTTGAGCGCCGCCATGCCTTCTTCTCGTATCGCGGCTGCCGTCGCGCGCAGCAGCCGCTGGGCAGTGGGTGCGTCCGGTTCGATCAGTTCCGTTGGGTGGATGGCCATATTTGCCCAGGCCATGGCAGCCGATGCCGCCGGGCAGCTACCCATCATGCGGGTCACAAGCGCCGCCGTCGTCGACCGTAGCAGCAGTCGATACCCGACATCGTCATACAGGACGGCGGCATAGACCGACTCCATCGCGACGAAGGTCACGATCAGTTCGGCCGCAGCGTCCGGATCGGGGATATCGCTGAGTATTTCCTTCCAGAAGGCATGCTGCATCGATCGGCCTGCCGCAACAATCTCACCCGTCTCAGGCGGCCATTCGCCATGCTCCACCAGCGCGTCGCGCAGAACCGCTCCGGCCTGCGATCCGCTCCTCGAACGCTCCAACACATAGTCGGCCACCAGATCACCGAGCGTCCCCGCATCCGGTTGAAGCCCGGCGAGTGTCGTTTGGTATTTGCTATGCCATTCCCTGTCGCGCCGAACCGCTTCCCTGAGCACCGACACGAGCAGCGCGTCTCGCCCGGCAAAGGTCTGGAACACCGCGCCGGTTGAGCGATCCACCGACGCCGTCACCCTACGCAGCGTCAACGACCGCACGCCCCCCTCGGCGATATCGTGCAGGGCCCGATCGACGATCAGGGGGGCGGAACTGCTAGTCATATTCGGTCCATGCGATACGGATCAAGTCACTCTTGGACTTGCCCCGGTTAATTGGAGTGGCTTTTGCGCGGCTTGGCGCGGCTCGTTCGAACTGCGCTGGGCTGGTGTAGTCGAGCGCGGAATGGCGCCGGACCGGGTTCTAGAAGCTGCGGAAATAGCGGGCAATGCCCTGTCCGGCCTTGGCGCGGGTGTAGAACATGGTCCGCCAGACCAACGCGAGTCCCATGGTCTTGGAGAACGTCTCTATCATGACGTTGACCAAGCAGTTTCCGTTGCCCGACTTCGAGATGCGGATGCGGTGGTGGCGCCGTTCGGCCTGCTAGCCGAGGGAACAGCCTTGGTCGTCGCGGTCCGGACAACCGGACGACCTCGTTTTCCCGCCGGAGGTCGTTTAACTCTAGAGGCCATCTCCGCCTGTGGAGTTTGATCCGGCGTCTCGCTCAGACGATGCAAGGCCGCGGCCGATCCGGCGCTCCAACGAGGCCGCGAAGATCTTATCAAAATCGAACCCGCATCGACCCTATAATCGTCCGGGGGGCACCGGGATAATTTTCCAGGCGCTGCACCGCCGATTCGATGAAATAGCGATCGGTTAGGTTACGGCCGGTCACCGACAGTTCGATGCCGGAGTCCGGGATCAGGTAGCTGATCGTCGCATCATAGCTGGTGTAGCCATCGACGAAGAAGCTGTTGTTCAGATCACCGCTGCGCCGCCCGACACGGGTCAGCCCTCCCGCCACCGTCAGCCCTTCGACCGGATCGCCTAGGACGTAGCTGCTCCACAAGCGACCCGACCAGCGTGGAACGTTGGTGAGGCGATTGCCGATCGCGAATGTCTCGTCCTGGCTGATCGTCGCGTCCAGATGGCTGGCGTTGACGATCACCTGCCAGCGCCGCGTCACATGGCCTGCAATGTCCAACTCGGCGCCGCGGACATGCTGCTCGCCGGTCTGGATAGAGAAGCCCGCATTGGCGGGATCGGCGGTCGCGACATTGCGCTTGCGGATGTCGAATACGCTCGCGGTGGCCGTCAGGCGGCCATTCGCGGGATCGATCTTGACACCGGCCTCCCATTGCCGGCCCCGTTCGGGGTCGAGATAGCCGCCATTGGCACGCTGGCCGGTCTGCGGCTGAAAGCTTTGTCCGAAACCGCCGAAGAGCGAGACGGCGGCGGTTGGCTGAACCACGATGCCGGTACGGAACGTCGTCGCACCACTGTCGCGATCGACGCGCGCGGGGTTGAGCCGGTCGGTCTGGCGGTCGCGTACCTCGTCATGGCGCACGCTGCCCAGCAGCTTGAGCCAGTTCGTGACCGTCACCTGATCCTGAAGATAGGCCCCATACAGGGTCGAGCGACGCAGGAAGCTGGAATTCGGGGACATGCGCGGCACGGGAGCTGTATAGACGGGTGCAAGGATGTCGATCGCCGCGATGTTGGCGCGATCGGTGACGAAGTCGAGCGTGGCGCGACTGTAGTTGACGCCGGCCAGCACCTTATGTTCGATCGTACCGGTCGAGAAGCGCGCCAACGCCTCGCCGCGAACGTCGTCGGTTTTCAGACCTTCGGTCCGCACGGTCGCCCGCCGTGTCAGAGTACGGCCGTCCCGACCAAGCGCACGATTGTCGATCGCGTAGTCATCGTCGACGACCGCTTCGACGTGCCGCGCATTGAGCCGTAGGGTAAGCCAGTCGGCAGCGCCGTGCTCGACATCCAGCGAGGCTCGCGAGCGGTGCGCCCCTGTCCGCGACCAGGGTTCAGCCAGAAAGCGGTCCCTCGGCAGCGTGACGCGATTGTCCGCGCCGACGACAAGGCCACGTTCGAACGGCCCGCGCTGGCTTGCGTGATCCAGGTCGAGCCTCACGACGGTTGCAGCGCCCGGTGTCCAGCGGGCGGAGGCGGCGGCGAATTGGCGGGTGGAATCCACCGTCTCGGCCCCCCGAAATCCGTCGAGCCGCTGCACGGCACCGGTAACGCGTACGGCAACCGTGTCGGTGACGGCACCGCTGGCCGTGGCGGAAGCCCGCACAAAGCCGAAGCTGCCGCCCTGCATTTCGATTTCGGCAGTGGTTTGCTCGCTGGGCTGTCGGGTCGAGATATTGATGACGCCGCCAGGATCGCCTTGGCCGTACATCACTGACGCCGGGCCTTTCAGCACCTCAACGGACTGCACATTGGCCAGGTCGAGGAACACCTCCGACCGATCCGACACGCGGTTCAGCAGCACGCCGTCGATCGCGTAACGAGGTGTAGCAAACCCACGGATCTGGAAAATTTCGCCACGGTTACCGGCGGTGGTGGCTGGCTGAACACTCGATACGTTGCTTAGTACGTCGGTGAGGCGGATGCTGTTCTGGTCCTCTATCACACCTCGCGGCACGATCTGGATGGACTGCGGTATGTCCTTCACCAGCGTGGCGGTGCGCGTCGCCGCATCGGTCTCGTCGTCCGTGTAGGTCGACCGCTCGCCCATGACGACGATCTCCCGTCGGTTTTGCTCAAAATCGCTCGTCTCCGTTGGGATGAGCGAATGGGCGATCAGGTATGGCAAGCTCATGGCCGAAAGCGAGGAAATCATGAAGTAGCCTATTCATACGACGTCATGGTGCTAATGCGAGCTGGTAGCAAGAGGCGGATTTAGCTGCAACGGTTAATGTGGATCAAGGAGCTCCCTGGTTTGCCTTTGTCGGCTATCGAAAGAAGCGGTTTGCTCGAGACGCGGCGGAATGGGCTCGAAGCTCACGCCATCAGATCACGCACCGATGCAGTCAGCCGACGGTAGTCGCGACGCGAGAGGCGCTGCGCCGGGCCGCGCTCGAATTGATCCGATCGGTCCTGTCGACCCAGAAGGGCATTCGACCGGTCGGCATCACGATAACTATTACGTCTCGCTCTAAGGTGCCCCTGGCAAAGGCCAGCCGCGATCCGATCGCTTCGGCGACGTTGGCGCTTCATTATCTGCCGTTCGCTGGCCTCAAACGAGTGCCAGCGGCCCCTTCGCTTCGCTGGAGCAGGAGACGAGTCCTCGACCGGTATGAACGACGTCTTTGTTGGCAAGGCCACAATGCAAGCGGCCGCACGGGTCACAGGGCCCATCAGGCGATCGACGTCTGCCTTTCAAGACATTTGAGCGCCTGCGCGATAAAGGATTGCATACAACTAAATAGTGCACTATCTAGGTGTTCGAACTTAGCAAAAGGAAGTTTTATGAGTCATCTTTACGTCACCAGGGTCACCGCCGTCGGAGGCCGCAGCGGCACCATCAAGAGCGATGACGGTATCCTCGACCTGCCGCTCGCCATGCCGAAGGAGTTGGGCGGGAAGGGCGGGGCCACCAACCCTGAACAGCTCTTCGCCGCCGGCTATGCCGCCTGCTTCGAGAATGCGGTGATCCACGTCACACGCGGCCAGACCGACAAGGTGCGCGACAACGATATTGAGGTGGTTGGCGAAGTCGGACTCCTTCCGAACGGCGCTGGCGGCTTCAACCTGGCGGTCACGCTCGACGTCGAGATCGCGGGTCTCGATCAGGCAAAGGCCGAGGAAATCGTCCGCGCCGCCCATGCCGTTTGCCCCTATTCGAACGCGGTGAAGGGCAATGTTGACGTGAAAATCAACGTTAGCACGCGGTAAGGAACATGGCGGCGATGCAGAACGATGAGGCGAAGCGCACACAACGGCTGCTGCTGGAACGGCAGCTCTGCTTCCGCCTCTATCTCGCTTCCAACCTCGTGACGCGGCTGTATCGCTCGCATCTGGACGTGATGGGGCTGACCTATCCGCAATATTTGGTCATGCTGCTCCTATGGGAGAGCGAGCCCCAGTCCGTCAGCCAGCTCGGCGACCGGCTTCATCTGGACAGCGGCACGCTGACGCCGCTCCTCAAGCGCTTGGAAGGCGCAGGACTTGTCGTGCGGCGCCGCGACACTGTCGACGAGCGGCGGGTTCTCATCGCCCTCACGCAGGCCGGACGCGCCTTGCGGGCCCGGGCCGATGCGATGCTGGAGGCGATGGAGCAGGAAACCTGCTTCTCGCCTGAGGATCATGTGGCACTCGGGCCGCAGCTCGACCGCTACATCTCCGACCTGAGCAACCAATTGAGCGGACGCGGGCGACTTTCTCCTGCGGTCACGGGCGAGTGACGGCCCGATCCGAAAAGCGCTGTCATTCGAACCATCGGGTTCGCCATTACATGCAAGGACATTGATACGATGAACGTTGCTGAAGCCGTCACCAGCCGCCGGTCGATCCGCGCCTTCACCGACGAGCCGGTCAGCCTGGAAACGCTGCGCCGTGTGCTCGATCGGGCTCGCTGGGCGCCATCCGGTTGCAATTTCCAGCCCTGGCAGGCCACGGTTCTCACCGGCGAACCGCTGAAGCGCCTTCAGGCAAAAATGCTGGCGAGCGAGCCGCAGGATCCTATCGAGTACAGCTTTTCCGAACCGCAGCAGTCACCGCGTCACCTTGCCCGATTGCAGGCGGTCGGCGCAGCCATGTACGGTGCACTCGGCATTGCGCGCGAAGACCGGGCCGCACGTGACGATCAGTCGCGGCAGCAGCTGCTGTCGTTCGGGGCGCCGGCTCTCCTCGTCTGCTACCTGGAACGCTTCCACACCGCGCCGCAATGGTCCGACATGGGCATGTGGCTCCAGACCATCATGTTGCTGCTGCGCGAGGAGGGGCTGGACTCGTGCCCGCAGGAATGGATGGCGCTTTACGCCCGCCTCATCAAGGAAGAGATCGGCGTATCGGACACGGACTTCATCCTGTTCTGCGGCCTGGCGATCGGCCATCGCGCGCCCGACTTGCCCATCAACCGATTCGATCGCGAGCGCGTGCCACTTGACGAGCAGGTCCGCTTCGTAGGCTTCGACCAGAACCCTGCCTGAACAAGGGGGGGCGGTGCGGACATCATAGACAGTGCTGCTCATGCGCTGATTTGGGGGCTGCGGGAGGCAGGCAGATCGTCCCGCGGCCTCCCGTGCCCGGAAGAGCTTGCCGCACCCAACGTGGAGCCGAACCGGCCCGTACCGGCGGCCTCGAACGCGACCTGCATCTTGTCCATCGATCCGCAGGCCGCGTCGATCGCGCGGGAGAGCGAGGGTGACGGTTGGCCGCCGGTGCCGGGAGGCGCCATTGTCTTTCTCATATCCGGATCAGATGCGGATGCTGAGCCCCAGCCGCACATCGCGACCGGCGAGCGGGGCATAATCCTTCAGGAAGCTGGCATGGCGGCGCGCGACCACGTCGAACAGGTTGCTGGCGCTGAGCGTCAGGCGCAGATCGCGGTTCGGCAGCGGCGTCCAGTCGGCGCTCAGGTTGACAAGTGAGAAGGCGGGGGTCGTGGTCTCGGACCCGGTCACGCGGCTCTGCCGGGTGCTGTGTTCGACCTCGGCGCGCAGGCCGAGCCGATGGCCGCGTCCCTCGATCCCGCCCAGCAGGCGCAGTGGTGGAATGCGCGGGGCGGGGCCGAATCCGTCGATCGTCGATCGTACCGCATCCAACAGACCGTCCACTTTGACCATCAGGCCTGGGCGATCGACGAAGCGCGCCTCGCCCTCCACCTCGAACCCACTATAAGTGGCGTCGCCCTGTGCGAAGCGGAACACCGGCAGGTCGTCGATCACCTGGCCCGTCTCGAACTCATAGATATAGCCCGAAAAGCGCGTACGATAGGCCGACGCATCGAGCCGCCAGCGGGCACCGGACAGGCGCGCGACCAGCTCGACCCCGCGCGCGCGTTCGATGCCGAAGCTGCGATCGCCGATCTCATAGGATTGGGTGCCGATATGGGCGCCGTCGGCCAGCAGTTCCTCGGCAGCGGGGGCGCGGGCGGTGCTCGACAGGTTCAGCCCCAGCTTCACCCCCGGCGTGACCGTCGCGAACGCACCGCCCGCAACCGACGTGGCGGTGAAGCGGCGGTCGAACCCGGCGGCCTGCGAACGGATGCCGGTCCATTCGATGCGCCCGCCGCCCTCGAAGCGGACGGGACCGATGGCGACCTCCTGCAGGGTGAAGACCCCGTTCTGCGTCGTCTCGTTGGGCGGCACGAACGCCTCGGAGCCCACGGCGCGGAAATCGCGGATGAAGGTCTGGACGCCGCTGACCCCCTGCCATTTTCCGTGGGACCGCTGGCGCAATTCCGCGCGCGCCTCGATGCCCGTGTTGGCGAAGGTGGTGCCGGTGACGGGATCGCCCTCGAAATGGACATAGTCCGCATAGCCCGCGCGCAGCGACAGACGTTCGAAGAAGCCGGGCAGCACCACAGACGCGCGCAGGTCGGCCCGCCACTGCTCCGCCTTGATCCGCACCGCTTCCTGCTCAGCGCCGGGCGTCAGATCGTAGCGGATCGGCAGGCCATAATCGGTTTCGTAGCGCGTGATCGCAGCGCCGAGATCGCCGCCGGTATCGATGAAGGCCGCGCCGAGATGGGCAGTGCGGGTGCGTGCGCTGGTGTTGGCGAGACGACCCGACAGGTCGGCGAGACCACGGATCGCGGGATCACTGCTGGCGCGGGCCTGGGCGCGCAGGCGATCGGACAGTACCGGGCCGCCGACGCGCAGATCGCCGGTGTCGGTCAGGCTGCCGCCGCCCGCCACCACGATGCGGTCGGACACGCGCAGGCCGATATTGGTACCGGCGGAGCGTTCGTCGGCGGCCGATCCCAGCGATCCGCGCGCCTGCACCGCGACCGGCGCATCGGGGACGGCTGTGGGGACGCGGCGGTCGAGCACGTTGACGACGCCGCCGATCGCCGATGATCCGAAGCGCAGCGATGCGGGGCCGCGCAACACCTCGATCCGTTCGGACAGCAGCGGGTCGATCGCCACGGCATGGTCGGCCGAGGTGTTCGAGACGTCGAACGCGCCGATCCCGTCGGTCAGTACCCGCACCCGCTCCCCGGCCAGGCCACGCAGGATCGGCCGCGCGGCATTGGGGCCGAAGCTGGTCGACGATACCCCCGGCAGCCGCGTCAGCGCCTCGCCGATCTGCGGGCGCAACGAACGGTCGAGCGCCGCGCCCGTCAGAACCGACACCGGCGATGCGGAGTCGCGGGGATCGCGTTGGAAGACGCCGGTGACGACGATCTCGTCTTGGTCGTCGCTTTCGGCAGCCGGTGGATCCTCGGCGGCCAGCACCGGGGCGGGCAGGGCGGCCAGTGCCGCGCCGGCAAGCAGCCCACGAAACGTCATGCCAGCCCCCGGTTGCGCAGCAATGCCCCGGCGTCGGGCATCCGCCCCCGGAAGGCGACATAGCTTTCCGCCGGATCGCGGGAGTTGCCGCGCGACAGCACCTCGTTCCGCAGCTTCTTCGCCAGGACCGGATTGAATACGTCGCCCGTCTCCTCGAACGCGGCAAAGCCATCGGCGTCGAGCACTTCGGCCCAGGTATAGGCGTAATAGCCCGCCGAATAACCGCCATCGAAGATATGGCTGAAGTGCGGCAGCCGATGCCGCATCCCGACCGCGTGCGGCACGCCCAGATCGGCGAGTTGCGCCTTTTCCCAGGCCAGTGCATCGAAATCGGCGGGAAGCGCGTCCAGCGAATGCAGCCGCATGTCGAGGATGGCCGACGATAGCTGCTGCACGGTCAGATAGCCCTGGTTGAAGGTGCGCGCCTCCAGCAGCGAAGCGAGCATCGCCTCCGGCATAGGCTGGCCAGCGGCATTGCGGGCATGGGCGCGCAGGATCGTCGGATCACTGGCCCAATGTTCATGCACCTGCGACGGGAATTCGACAAAATCGCGCGTGACCGCCGTTCCCGACAGACTGGGATAGCGGACCTTGCTGAACAGGCCGTGCAACCCGTGGCCAAATTCGTGGAACAGCGTCTCTGCATCGTCGAGGCTGATGAGCGCGCGCTCGCCGGGCGCCGGGGGCGTATAATTGCAATTGTTGACGACGATCGCCTGCTGCCCGAGCAGGCTGTTCTGGTCGCGCAGCGAGTTCATCCAGGCACCGGGACGCTTGGTCGGGCGGGCGAACCAGTCGGCATAGAATAGTCCGATCGGCGCGCCGTTGTCCTCGCGAACCTCCCACACCTTCACGCCATCGGCATAGACCGGCACGTCGGCGCGGGGCGCGAACTGGATGCCGTACAAGCGCTTCGTCGTGTCCATCAGCGCGGCGACCATACCGTCGAGCGGGAAATACTGCTTCGCCGCCCCCTCATCGAGATTATAGCGCCGTTGGCGTTCCTTCTCGGCATAGAAGCGCCAATCCCATGGCTCGATCCGCGTCACGCCATCGGCGCTGGCGAGTTTGAGCAGCGCCGCTTCCTCCTCCTGCGCACGAGCGAGCGCCGGGCGATAGACGCGCATCAGCAGGTCGGTCGCGGCCTCCGGCGTCTTGGCCATCGCATCCTGCAACACGAAGGCGGCATGGCTGGGCGCTCCCATCAATTTGGCACGCTCGATGCGCAACTCGACCAGTCGCCGGATGATCGCGGCGGTGTTGTTCTCGTTCGCATTCGCACCGCGATTGTCGAAAGCCGCGAACACCTTGGCCCGCGCGCCACGGTCGGTCGCGACTGTCAGGAAGGGTTCGACCGCCGAGCGAGTGGCCGGGATCAGATAGCCCGTCTTTCCCTCGGCCCTGGCCGCCGTCTCCGCCGCCGCCTTTTGATCGGCGGGCAGGCCGGCGACCTCCGCCGCGGTCAGCAGCACGCTGCTCGCCTTCTGGTCGGCCAACAGCTTCTGGCCGAACTGGACGCCGAGCTTCGCCATTTCCTCGTTGATCGCGGCGACCCGGGCACGGGCGGCCGGGGGCAGGGCGGCCCCGGCGCGGACATAGCGCCGGTGTGTTTCCTCCAGCAGTCGCAATTGTTCCGGATCGAGGCCGAGTGAAGCGCGGTCCTGATACAGCCGGTCGACACGGGCGAACATCGCCGGGTCGAGCGAGGTCTCGTTCGAGAAGCGGGTCAGTTCCGGTACGACCGCTTCCTCGACCGCCTGGATGTCAGGCGTCGCATCGGCGGAGGCGACGTTGAAGAAGGCCGACGACACCCGCGCCAACTGCTGGCCCGAGCGCTCCATCGCCTCGATCGTGTTGGCGAAGGTCGGCGCCGAGCGGCCAGCGGTGATCGCGCGGAAATCCGCCCGCGCCGCCTTCAGCGCGGCGTCGAACGCCGGGCGATAATGCGCCGGACGGATTGCCCGATAGGGCGGGATTCCGTCGGGCCAGTCTCCGAGTAGGGGGTTGGCCGGTTCGGTCGCGCGTAGCGGGGTGTTGAGCAAAGGCAGCATAGCTGCGGACATTAACAGGGTACGGCGGTGCATGAACGTCCTTTGAAGCAAATGGCAATGACCGACCGCAGGGCGGCATCCCTGCGTTACACGATGGGCCGACCGGGCAGCGGATCGATCGCCAGAACGAGACGGCGTTCGCCGGTCGCGCTGATCGGCGGCGAGCGGTGGAGAATGGTGGGCGGGTCGAGCAGCAACCGCCCCTTGAACACGCCCACCGCGCCGGTCGGCACCTCGCAGACCGCATCAGGGGCATCGGTGCGGCACCACTGGGTGCCCGGGCCGACATAACTGCACAGCAGCCGCAGCGTGACGAAGTCGGCGTGGAAGCGGCGGCAGGCATCGGTTTCGATCACCTCCAGTCGCAGCCGCAACCGATCCTCGCCGGTCAACGCGGCATGGCGCCGAACCAACAGTCCGATATCTTCGGCGAGCAGCGTGGCGACCGGATCGGCATAGCCAGCGTCGGCAAGTGCGCTATCGATCGCTTCGTCGGCGGCAAGATCGAGCGACACATCTTCGATCGTGTCGAGGTTGAGGGATGCCAGCGCGGCACGTAGCGCATCAGGCAGCGATCGCCACCAGATGGCTAAGGCGGCATGGGGCCGCGCAATGGCGTCGAGCGAAGCACGATCATGGCCGAACGCCACGATGTCATCGAGCATGGCGAGGTTCATTCGGCCGGCTCCAACTGGCGCTCGCCCCCGGTCGGGAAGGGGTCGCGCAAGCCGGTCCACAGCGCCGGGGTAAAGGCCGCGGCTAGCACGAGGCAGGCGTCCAGCCGCGCGCGGATCTTGGCCGCGTCCATGCCGATGCCGATGAAGACTAACTCCTGCCGACGGTCGCCCCAGATCATGTCCCAATGCTTCGCGAGGAACTCCTCGAACCGGCCGTCATCGGGCCATTGGGGCTTGGGGATTGACGCCCACCAGCGACCCATGCGCGCGGTTTCGGTCTGGCTGCCCGCCACCGCCAGTTCGCCCACCCAGTCGGGGCGCGTCGCCAGCCCGAAATGCCCCTTGGCGCGTACGACATGGTCGAGGGCGCCATCGGTCAGGAAGCCCTGGAATTTGCCCGAATCGAACGGTTGACGGGCGCGATAGACGAAGCTCTCGATGGCATATTCCTCGGTCTCGGGTTGACGATGGGCATAGCCGTACAGCTCCTTGGCCCAGAGCGGGTGACGAGACGCCTTCTCCTCGTCGAACAGGCCAGTGGCGAGCACCAGATCCAGGTCGACGTGTGAATGATCGGCGGGCACGATGACGGCATCGGCGTTGAGGCTGGCGACCAGCTTCCTGACGGTTGCGAACTGTTCGGGCGATACCGACGACGCCTTGTTGACGATCACCACATCGGCGAATTCGATCTGTTCGACCAGCAGGCCGACGAGGCTGCGCCTATCGTCCTCGCCCATCGTCTCACCCCGGTCGGCGAGGAAGCCCTGGCTTGGATAGTCGGCGAGCAGGTTCACCGCATCGGCCACCGTCACCATCGTGTCGAGCCGCGCGACATCGCCCAGCAACACGCCCTCCTCGTCGCGGAAGGAGAAGGTGGTGGCCACCGGCAGCGGTTCGGAAATGCCGGTCGACTCGATCACCAGATAGTCGAACCGCCCCGCCTCGGCGAGCGTCCGCACCTCCGCCAGCAGGTCGTCGCGCAGCGTGCAGCAGAAGCAGCCATTGGTCATCTCGACCAACGCCTCCTCCGATCGCAACAGCGCCGCCTCGCCGCCACGCACCAGATCGGCGTCGATGTTTACCTCCGACATGTCGTTGACAATCACCGCGACGCGGCGCCCCTCGCGATTGGCCAGGATGTGATTGAGCAGCGTCGTCTTTCCAGCACCGAGGAAACCGGACAGCGCCGTCACCGGCAGGCGATCATCGTGCAGGGAAGGGCTTGCCATGTCTGTCATCCGATACGATACAACATTACATAAGCATGAGTTTCAGCCGATGTCCAGTGGCTGCCCGATCCGCGCAGGAGGGAGGTGTCGAGGTTAAAAGCCCGGGATGCCACACGCTCGTCCTTCCACGCGTGCGCCGAATACACCCCTCGCCACCACCGCACAGCCATGGTGGCGTGCACGCACGCCACGATCACCGCGGGTCACGGAGGCGTAAACAGGCTCACTGAAGTGGCCGCTGCGTTGAGCAAGTGGCTGCGTTCGGGAGGAACGGAGTAGCTGCGAAACGGTCGAGATTAGGTCGTCGCAGCGGCGGTTTCACATAGGCCCATAGGCACCTTCCGTTGACGGAGACGCCAGCGTACGCACGAAAAAGCGGATCACGTCATCCCGGTAATAGGCTCCGGCCGGTCCTTCCGGATCATGAGCGACGCCAGGCATCACCAGCTGCTCGACCGGCTTATTTGCACGGATCAGCGCATCGATCATCCGCATACTGCTCGACAATGGCGCGTTCACGTCGGCCGTGCCGTGCATGATCCGCAACGGCCCCGACAGATGCCCTGCGAGCGCAAGGTTTGACCCTGCGGCATAGCCACCCGGGTTGTCGGTAATCCGGCCCATGTCCGGTTCGTTGACCAACGCATCCTCATCAAGCGCGCCCGCTGCACCGGCGTACCCGGCTTTGAAGAAGTGCGGTGCCACCAGCATTGCGCGGATCGCGAAATAACCGCCCCAGCTGTGACCATGGATGCCGACCCGGGTAAGATCCATCCAAGGCCGTATCTTGGCGAGTTGATGCAACCCTGTCACGTAATCCGAAATCTCGCTTTGACCGATCTTGCCATAGGTCGCGTCGCTGAACGCCTTGCTGCGGCCTGCGCTTCCCCGCACATCGATCGCGACGACGACAAAACCAGCGGCGGCCAGCGCCTCGGCGCGGCGCATCATGGTGTTGCCGGTGTAGGTGCGCGAGAGAACCGTCCCGAACGGACCGCCATAGATATAGGCGACGACCGGATAGCGTCGCGTCGGATCGAACCCAAATGGGTGATACAACGCGCCGTGAAGCGGTGTCACGCCGTCAGCCGCCAGAACGCGGATCGGCTCAGGGGGAGTATAGCCGGTCGCGGCAACAGCGCTCGAGTCGGCGATTGTGAGCGACGTCCGGCCGCTGCCATCGGAGCGGATGAGGTCTCGCCTGCGGGATCTGGTCCATGATGAATGGCTGTCGACCAGATACCGGCCTGATGGCGAGACGAGCGCCATGTGGACGCCGGGGTCGACCGACACGGGACGCAGCGCGTCACCCTTCAGGTTTCCGCGATACAGGCGTTCGTCATAGGGCGCGGCAGGATCGGAGGCCGTCACCAGCAGCGTGCCGTCATTGCTCACGCCATCCACCCGGACGACGGGAAACGTACCCCGTGTCACCTGACGGATCAGGCGACCAGCGTCGTCATAATGATAGACATGCCGCCACCCATCACGCTCCGACATCCACAGAAAGCCGCGCCCCGCTGCAAGCGGCACGACTTGCGCACGCCAGCCGCCGACCGCGAAATTCAGGTCTGCGACCTTAGTGTCCCGCCGTTCCTCACGAAGGAGCCGTCGAGCCTGTCCGTCGCGTCCGATGGAAAGGAGGTCGAGCCGTTTGCCGTCACGCGCGAGATGGAGGACAAGCGCGGCGCCGTCGCTACGCCAATCAGCCAGCCACTCATATCCTTCGTCCTGACCGTTCGACACTGGCCGCAATTCGCCGGTGGCCGGATCAAACAGGTGCAGCCGCGCGCTGGCGATCGGCGTACCCACTTTGGCATAGGGGACCATCCTCATCTGTTCGCTCGCGGCGGTGTAATCGACGACCGGAACATGGTGGACCATGCGGCTGTCGATCAGCCACACCGCCAGCCGGCCATCGGGCGACCAGGGCCGTTCGGGCAGCTCCCACGCAAGATCGGATGTCCCGCTACGCTCTATAACCGTACGGCCCGCCGCATCCGATACCGTAAATCCCTCGCCCTGTTGCGATACAATCCGGTCGCGGCCGGGTGATGGAATCCCTCCTGCCAGGAGCCGTACGTCCATACCGCCCTTCTTGATGGGTCGGACGACCGGCGTTGCAAAATCGAGCCGGAATCCATTGCGATCATAGTCGAAAACTAGGCCATGTTGGTCAGACGTCAGGACAAACGGCATCTGCTCAGGAAGTGCCGCATCATGCCCGGTCAGAGCGGCGAGCTGCTTACGCAGTCTGATGGGGGTGATGATCGGACGGCGTTTCTGCCGCGCAGCATCGACCATGACCCAGGTTCCGGCCATCGGGCCGATCGCGTCCCAGAACACGAGCCGCTCGCCATGCTGTAGCCAGCGCGGTGCGATCATGCTGTCGCGGATGGCTTGCGGCCAAGCCTCGACCCGCGCGGCCCGATCGAGCCGCGCGGCGGAATCGTTGAGCGATTGGGCCGAGACGAAGCAGGATAGTCCCAAGGAGGTGGCGACGGCTAAGCAGAACAGGCGGATCATGGGCCCGTTCTAGCTCGTGCTATTGTGTCGTTACCAATATATCATTGAAGCAGTATTGAGACGGAAACGATCATGATCGACATACGCCAATTGCAGTTGTTCGTGTCGGTTGCCGAGGAGCTGCATTTTGGTCGGGCTGCCGCCAGATCGGGTATGTCGCAACCGCCGTTCAGCCAGCAAATCCTGCGTCTCGAACGCGAACTGGGTGTCGCCCTACTCCAACGTACCAGCCGCCACGTCACATTGACGTCCGCCGGTATGGCGCTGCTCGTCGAGGCTCGCGCGTTGATCGCCAAGCGGGATCGCATCGTCGATATGGTCAGGAGGACGGCAAGTGGGGACGCCGGAACCTTGCGCATCGGCTTTGCGGCATCGTCTGCCGTGGGTCTCCTGCCAATCATCGTCCGCGATCTTCGCCTCGCCCTGCCTGACGTGAGCTTGCAGATCGACGACCGCGGCGGAATCGACATCGCTGCTGCCATACGCCTCGGCACCCTTGATGCCGCCATCGTTCGGGGGCCGTTCCTCGCGAAAGATATCATGGTTGAGACGCTTTACCGTGATGGCTTGGTGGCCGTGTTGCCAGGGTCGCACCCGCTCGCCGATCGAACCGAACTCAGGATCGACGAATTGGCGGGTGACGATTTCATCCTGTTTCCCCGAATGGGGGCACCGGAATTTTACGATACGATCATAGGTCTTTGCAGCGGGGCGGGCTTTTCGCCTGCCATCGTCCAGGAGGCGAGCGCGTGGCTTTCCGTCGTCGGATTGGTAGAAGCCGGTTTGGGCATAACGATAGCGCCAGCCCTAGCCGCGCGAGGCTGCCCGCAGGACGTCGCGGCGATACCGGTTACAGGCACATCCGACCGGACCGAACTCCTGATCGCCTACCGACAAGGCGAACGGCATCCGTTGGTTGCCCGCTTCCGTGACATCGCTCTGCTAGCGATGAAGACAGGAAGGTTTCGCCTCGAACCGCCTTAGATTTTTATGAGCGGCGTTGAGGCGGTAGGTTGACCTTGGCTGTATGTGCATTGGTAGCATGAACGAATGGCAGATTGCAGAGATGCCGACACAAGCTTCAAACGACCGCAACTGGGGTGAAAGCGCTGTTCCATGCCAAGACGCTTTTAGCGAAGTTAGGCCGTCTCCGAAACTCGCGCATACCGCATAGGCGGCATGCCGACGTGCCGGGTGAAGGCCGTGCTGAACGTGCTGGCCGATCCATAGCCGACCTCCGCGGCGACCTTACCGATCGCGAGACCGCGCGTTCGCAACAGGCGCTTCGCCAATGCCATCCGCCAGGTGAGGAGATACTCGATCGGCGGTATGCCGACGATGCTGGTGAAGCGCGCAAAGAAGGCAGAGCGCGACATGGCTGCTTCGGCTGCCAAGTCCGTGACCGTCCACGGATGCGCAGGGCGCGCATGCATAGCCCGCAATGCGGTGACCAGTCGTTCGTCGGACAGGCCCCGCGCGAGGCTCGGCATAGCGGCGGGACTGGAGCCACAGCGCAGGGCCTCGATCAGGAGGACTTCGAGCAAACGCTCCAGCACCAATTCACGCCCGGGCCTTGCCTTACGGGTCTCGTCCCCGACCAGGTCCATCAATGTGGCCAGCCGCGGCTCATCACGTGCCACCACCATCGCCGGTAGCAGCGACACAAGCAGAGCGGCGTCTGGCGACGCGAAACTGCAAATCCCGACCTGCATGCGCAAATTGACGGGCTGATCGGCTTGTCCGATGCGGAACCGGCCCTCACCGATCTCGGTCGGGCTCATGACGGCGCCGTACGGCGGTGGGTCCATGCTCTCGATGCCTTCGATGGCGCGATCGCCAGTGGCCGGCAGCAGCACGAAGTCGCCGGCCCGTACAATGACCGAGGCTCGGCCGGCGTTCACCACCCGGCATTCGCCTTCCAGC
Source organism: Sphingomonas sp. LC-1 (assembly GCF_025371035.1). GTDB lineage: Bacteria > Pseudomonadota > Alphaproteobacteria > Sphingomonadales > Sphingomonadaceae > Sphingomonas > Sphingomonas sanguinis_E. The sequence goes on from NZ_JANZXB010000005.1 coordinate 49,414, forward strand.
ACCGCGAAATAGACAGGCTTGCCCTCGACGTCGCGGCGGATGCGCCAGCGCCCGGCATATTCGACGAGTTTCGAGAAGCTCGCGGAGGGCCGCAGCAGGGTCACGATCTCGGCCAGCGGATCGATGGTCATATCAGGACGATCGCCAAAGAAGTCAGGATTGCCAACCATAGGCAGTCTTTATCGTGGAAACCATCTTTGGCGCTCCCACCCTCGTCAATGGAGCAAGACATGCCCAACGTTCTCATCACCGGCTGTTCCTCGGGCTTCGGTCTCGAAACCGCAAAACTGTTCCTCGACCGCGGCTGGCGCGTCGTCGCGACGATGCGCACGCCTGATCCGGGCCTGCTGCCGTCGTCCGACCGGCTCACCATTCTGCCGCTCGACGTCACGGATCACGACAGCATCGCCAGTGCGGTCGAGCAGGCGGGGCCGGTCGACGTGCTCGTCAACAATGCCGGTTTCGGGGCCGCAGTCCCGATCGAACTCATCGCGTTCGACACGGCGCGCCAACTTTTCGAGACCAATACGTTCGGCACGCTCGCAATGATGCAGGCGGTCTTGCCGGCTTTCCGCGCGCGGCGATCCGGCGTGATCATCAACGTGACCTCGACCGTCACGCTCAAGCCGCTGCCGCTGGTCAGTACCTATCGCGCCAGCAAGGCTGCGGTGAATGCGCTCACCGAAAGCCTGGCGGTCGAGATGCAGCCGTTCGGCGTACGGGTTCACATCGTGCTGCCCGGCCGTTCCCCGACGACGCAATTCAGCGCGAGTGCGAGGCCGCACCTGCGCGGTCTCGATAATCCCGACTATAAGCCATTGATCGAGGGCATGATCAAACAGTTCCAGGAGGACACGGGGCCGGTCACCCATGCTGAAGACGTTGCAGCTGCCGTGTTCGAGGCCGCGACCAACCCGTCCGCACCGCTCAAGATCCCCGCTGGCGCAGATGCGATCGCCTGGATGGCGGACGCCGCCTGACGTGTGAAACCCGGCGGCCGGCGGGTACCCACCCGCTGGCCACCGGGCCGCAGCCCGAAGATCAAGCGGAAGCGAGCCGGACTGCCGTCTCGCGATAGTCGTGCAGGGGCCGGCCGAGCATGTTAGCCAGGCGCTCGCGGTCGCTGGTCTTCGGGATCATCCCGTCGCTGACATAGCGCTCGGCCATCAGCCGCATCTCATAGGCCATCCAGCGCGGCATGAACGTCGCCATATTCTGTTCGAAGCCGCTGGGATCGTTGCCGCCATAGGCGATGGGGCGGCCGAGGACGTCGGACCATATCGCTGCCACGTCCTCGCCGGTCAGCGTCTCGGGACCGACCACGTTGATCGTCTCGATCGGCAGTTTGTCGGGTGCGCGGTCACGCCGGATCAGCTCAATCGCCGCGACCTCGGCGATGTCGCGCGCATCGACCATGGCCACGCCCTTGCCGCCGATCGGCATCGGATAGACACCGTGCTGAAGGATCACGTCCTTCACCATCGCTTCGTTGTCGATGAAGTAGGTCGGACGCAGGATGGTGGCACCGAAGTTCATCGCCTCGAGCATCCGCTCGGCACCCGATTTCACTGCGAAGTGGGGTACGTTGACGGCGCGGTTGGCATCGAACACCGAGAGATAGACGACGCGATCGACACCGGCCTCTCGCGCGACGTTGAGCGTGACGATCGCCTGGGTGAATTCGTCGCCGGTCACCGCATTGAGCAGGAACAGCGTCCTTACGCCGACAAAGGCCGCGCGCAGGGAGTCGATATCGAGCAGATCGCCCTTGGCAACATCGACGCCGGCCGGAAACGCCGCTTTGGCAGGATCACGGGTGAGGACGCGGACAGAGGCGTCGCGAGCGACGAGCTGTTCGACGACATGGCGACCGACGCGTCCGGTGGCGCCGATTACGAGGATGGTCATGAGGCTTCTCCTTGGGTCTTGCTGACCCGAGCAAGATGCGTGATCCATCGTACGGCAAATAGATACGCAATCTGGACGCGCCGTCTCATGGGTGGAACGATATGGACCTGCTCGCGCTCGCCGATTTTACGCTGGTCGCCCGCCATGGCGGCTTTGGCAAAGCCGCGCGCGCCGCACGCAGGCCCAAGGCGACGCTGTCGCGCCGCGTGTCGGAGCTGGAGGCCGCGCTCGACCTGCGTCTGTTCGAGCGCGGCCAGCGCGACCTCAAGCTGACCGAGGAGGGCCGGGCGCTGGCCGAAAGGGCTGGCGCTCTGCTCTCCGAGCTTGAGGAGACGACGATCGAGATCGCATCTGGCAGCGCGATGGTCCGTGGAAGCCTCAGGATCAGCGCGCCGCTTCTCTTCTCTCAGACCGCGATGGGGCGGCTGGCGGCTGGGTTCGCGCAGCGCCATCCCGATGTTCGGCTAGAGGTCACGACCGACGATCGCGCGGTCGACATGATCGAGGAGGGCTATGATCTCGTCATCCGCGTGAACCCGGCAGCGGACGATGCGCTGGTGGGCCGGCCCTTCCTCCACGACCGACTGGTCATCGTCGCTGCCCCTGACCTGTCGCCGCTGGCAAGCGGCATCTTTCCCGCTGTGGTGCGCGACCGCGACGTCGAGAGCAGCTGGACGATCGACACCGCCGATGGGCAACGCGCGATCGCGATCGATCCGGTGCTCCGATTATCCTCGCTAGTGATGATCCGGGATGCGGTGCGCCTTGGTGCCGGCGTGGCACGCTTGCCCCTCTCGCTGGTCAGCGGGGACATCGCACGAGGGCGCTTGATCGCGTGGGGTGATGTCCCGGCCACACGCGTCGCGCTATGGGCGCCCTATCCCTCGCGACGCCTGCTGAACGTCAGGGTGTCGGCGTTCTTGAAGTATCTGCGGCAGTCCTTTCCGAACGGGACGGCCGAGGAACTCGCGGCCTATCTGGATGATCGGTGCTGACCGTCAGCGGCTCGCCGATCACCATGCCTCGCCTCGGTCGCCGCGCACATGGTGATGCCGACCGCCGCGGTTTATTGCGCCGCCAAACATGCTGTGCTCGCCATCACTGAAGGGATGCCGCAGGAGCATGATGAGGTCCGCTCGACTTTGATCTCGCCGGGCGTAGTGGCCACCGAGCTGGGGCATGACATCACCGATCCCGAGATTTCGGCGACACTGACGGGGTGGCAAAAGAAGTCGCTGATGCCGGACGCGATCGCGCGAGCCGTTCGCTATGCCATTGAGCAGCCGGAGGGTGTTGACATCAATGAGGTGATCGTTCGCGCGACCGCAGCGGACATGTGACTGTTTGGGCGTGCCGGTGCCGTAGCGGGCACGCCCAAACGATCGGTTCGCCTCCATTAACGAGCGGCAAGTATTAGGGAGCAAGGTGGATATCGAGACCGACTGGGTTTGGTCATGATCGCATAGGAGGCCATTGCGACCATCAACGCGCCATCAGCATCTCTTCCAGATCGGTTCAACCGACTATGAATGCGGCCGAACGCCGGACCGTAAAGACAGCTTGTCCGTTCAGCGTTCCTGATCTTGCACTGCTTGATGGATATCGCCGACCATGCCCGACCATTCCGCATCGCCCATATTGCAGCCCGTCCAGATAGGTGACCTGTCGCTCCGCAACCGCATCGTCATGGCGCCGTTGACGCGCAGCCGTTCGAATGACGACGGGATTCCGCCCGCTTTCGCTGCCGACTATTACGCCCAGCGCGCTGACGCTGGGATCATAATAAGCGAAGCGACCAACATCTCCCCACAGGCGGTCGGCTATGCGCTGACACCGGGCATCTGGAACGATCAGCAAATCGAGGCATGGCGCCCGATCGTGCAGGCTGTCCATGATCGCGGCGGCGTGATGTTTCTTCAATTGTGGCATACTGGCCGCATCTCACATCCGGACCTACAGGGTGGGGAGCTGCCGGTCGCGCCATCTCCGATCAAGCCGGTCGGACAGGCGTTCACCAAGGAAGGGATGAAGGACCACGTCACGCCGCGCGCGCTTGAAACCGACGAGATTCCTGGCATCGTCGAGGATTATCGCCGCGCCGCCACCAACGCCAAGGCGGCAGGGTTTGATGGGGTCGAAGTCCATTCGGCGAACAACTATCTGCTTGAACAGTTCGTACGCGACAGCACCAACCGGCGGACCGACCGCTATGGCGGGTCGATCGAAAACCGTCTGCGCTTCCCCCTTGAGGTCGTCGACGCGGTCGTCGGCGTTTGGGGCGCAGGGCGTGTCGGCATCCGATTGTCGCCAGCGACGACAATGCCCGGCGAGACGCCGCTCGACAGCACAGTGATGGAAACCTTCGGCACCTATGTTGATGCGCTGTCTCAGCGCGGCCTGCTCTATGTCCACGACATCGAGGGCGTGACGCAGCAGACACGTGACGCAGATGGCGTTGACTTTGCCGCTTTGCGCAAGTGCTTCAAAGGGACTTATATCGCGAACAACCAGTACACGCTCAAGCTGGCCGAGGAGGTTCTTGAGCGTGGCGATGCCGACCTGTTCAGCATGGGGCGGCCGTTCATTGCCAACCCCGATCTCGTGGATCGCCTGCGCACGGGTGCGCCGCTTGCAGAGGCGCCAAAGGAATATTGGTATGGCGGCGGGTCTGTCGGCTATTCCGACTGGCCGACGATGCGCGGCAACCCGGATCGCGGCTGAGCCATCCCTCACATCAGAGCGGGCTTTAGGATCAAGCCCATAGCGCGGGTTGATCGCGACAGGCAATCCGAGATTCGGTGAGCGGGATCGCTGGTGTAGCGACGTTCGGCGCAGGGGTGGTTGGGAGACCAGCCTCCGCGCCAACGGAGTTGAAGTTTGTGCTGCTTCTGTACGATGTTGGCGCGATCCCGCACACGCCCGCCCGATACCAGATCCTCGATGCGAACTTTGACCACATCACAGCCGCGTAATTTGCTATCGATAGCAAGATCGAACAGCGCTCGATCACGTAATCGCCGGTGTTGATCAAGCCAAAAGCGAATGGCCCAAACCTGCTGCTGCTTAAGCGCCTGCTTGGCACCAACCAATCGGCCCTCATCCCAAGGGCGAAGTTCGCGGAAGGCGGGGCCCATTGCCGAGTGGCCCACCGCTTTTCTCCATTGCGCCGAGTCGGTGCCAACATCATAATCGAGCGCGCTAAATGCGCGGTTTGGGAACCTAGTGGAGGTTCGTTTCACGTTTTAGCGACAGGTGGCAACCGGATGGCTTTATCACCCGACTATTACGCCGTTCTCGGGGTGCCATCGACGGCCAGTCGTGACACCATTCACTCCGCGTGGAAGGCGCTGCTCCGTCAATATCATCCCGATGCCAATCATGGTGTGGATGTTTCTGCTCGCGCGAAGGAGATCAATGAGGCGTATGCCGTTCTAGGAAAGAACGAAGCGCGCGCCGCCTACGATCGCTTACATATCAAGCCGTCCGCTCATCAATCCAGCGGGGATCGCCCGGTTCATCCGAGGAAAGCCGGCAGGCGCCCTATACGACCTAACCCGTCCATGCCGCCCAGCGGTAGTTTCTCGAAGCCGCTAGACACCAACGACTGGCTGGTCGGCCTTTTTCTGTTGATCCTCACCGCCGCCCCGTTGGCTACGATCCTTGTTCTGTATTACGAGGAGCCTGGTTCGGCATCTACGGCTCGACATAACGTGGCCGTTCACCGCGTTCCTTAGCTTGCCGCCAAAGCCGTCCACACGTCATCGGGCACGCAGCGCGAACGTCGATAGCCTGCCTCCTGGAAAGCGGCCTGAGTTGGGGAGCAGAAAAAGGGTCACGAATGTTTGATCCGGAGCCTTAGTGGCATTGAACAACGTCATTCAACTGAGACGGCGGCCTCGGCCCCATTCCACTTGCCTGCCAGGCCCGGCAGCTCCTCGAGTTGGCGCACATTGCTAAATCTGCCACGCTGATCCCGATATGTTACGATCTTAAAACCATGCCCTCTCAATTGGGGCACGGCATCCAGTTCCGCAGCGGTCGCGTTATTCAGGTTAATTACCAACGTCTCCTATTGATCCATATGAACGAGCGGTGCTGGATGGCGTGCCAGCGATTGCCAGACCGGCGTTGGTTTGTCGGGCGGTAGGTCAGCGGCTATGCCTACGTGGTGTTATCCCTATGCGGGTATCACGATATCGGCCCGCGCATCCTTCGGAATACCGCCGTGCCGGACCATTGGTGCAACCGGCAGTGGCTATGCCAGATTCAGCATCCAAAGGTGCGCGCCGCCAGTCACAAATAGGCGCTCTTCGTGCATGTCGAACGCGCAATTGCTGCATGTTTCAGGGGTCGGTATGGTAGCGAGGTGCGTGCTTGAGGCGTCGAACAGCTCGACACCCTTCGCCGAACTGCTCCATAGCCAGCCGCGTCGGTCGACGGTGAAGCCGTCAGGTATCCCTTCGGCCACCGTTGCAAACTGGCGTCGGTTGGATAGCGTGACCCCGTCCCAGTCGAAGGCATAGATCGCGACGTCGCCCTCGCCATTCTCGGGCGTCTGTGAGGCGTAGAACGTATGCTGATCGGGCGAGAAGGCGAGGCCGTTGGGCTGCGCCATGACGGCCATTCGCTGGACCGAGCCGTCATTGCCGATCCGACAGATCGCGGTGCGCCCGCTTTCCGAACGACCGGGCACGCCTTGTTTCGGATTTTCCAGCCCGAAGGTCGGGTCGGTGAACCAGATCGCCCCATCGGGGGCGACGATCAGGTCGTTGGGCGCGTTGAGGCCGCTGCCTTCTGCCGCCCATGCGATCGGCGTTGCAACGCCTCTACCGTCGGACCGGCTGATGGCGCGGCGGCCGTGTTCGCAGTGCACCAGCGCACCATCCGGCAGCACCGCATTGCCGTTGATGAACGGCGTCGCGTCGAGCAACACATCGACTGCACCGTTCTCGCGCCAGCCCAACACACGGCGACCGACAATGTCGCTCCATACCAGCGTCCGTTCGCGGGGCCACCAGGTCGGCCCCTCGCTCCAGCTAGCCCGGTCGTACAACGTGACAAGCCGGGCGTCACCGAGCACCACGCGCGCGTCGGCATGGTGGACCACCGGGGGTGCCACCTCGGTTGGCTCGGGCGGTCCGGGCGGACGCAACCTCGCAGGTATCAACAACGGAGCGAGCGGCGTCGTCTGTGCGTCTGTCATGCCCCGAACGGATCGCGTGTCTGCGCGGCGGGCGATGTGGCGAACTGGATCATGATCTGGAAACAGGGCTCATCGCCGATCTGGCCTGATCGGTGCCCCTTGCCATCGGTCGTGTCCTGGTCCTGGCCGAAATGGATGTCGCCTGGCCCCATTTCCACGCGATTTCCGTCCATCGTCTCGATGAACCAGCGACCACGCAATGGAACCACCCATTGCGGCTTGGGACTTTCGTGCCAATCCCCGACCCAGCCCACCGGCAAAATCGCGAAGTTGATCGCGCTCACTTCGCCGGGAAACGGCCGCATCCACTGGGGGGCCGCCCCGCCGCCGACGCTTTTCTGACCAAAGCCGGTCATGTGCGACAGGTCGATCCGGCTGCCGCCATCCGCGCCGGTCCACATATGGAGGAAGGGTAACACCGGCGGCTGCTCGGCATCAATGCCATCGTTGTCGAGCGTCACCCCAGTCGGCATATCGGTCATTCTCGTTTCCTCAACCCTCACAACCCGGCAGGATCGCGTCGCGTTGGTCCAACGGCGTGCGGTCGCGGAGGTTTCGTGTGATCCGGAACGTCGCGGGCTTCGGAACCAGCGGCGCGGTCTCACGATTTAGCGCGATCGTCCTAAAGCAGGGCGGCCGTAGAAAGGGCTGGCATGGTTTCCGATACTCCACCGACGCATACCGGCGACCGCGCGAAGGCCAGAACACTGACCATCACCACGGAGCGGCCTCGCATCGACGAGGTCGGGGAGGTGATTTATCATCAGGTAAAGCGGATCGATGCGGTTCGCGGGCTGCGCATGACGCTGCTGGTGCCGCGTACCTCCGATCCGAAGCCTGCGATCCTCTATGTGCCGGGCGGCGGCTTTACCTCTGCCGCGCACCGCAAGTTCATCGAGATGCGGCTCGCGCTCGCACAAGCAGGATTCGTCGTCGCCGCCGCTGAGTATCGCGTCGTGCCCGATATCTTTCCGGCACCGCTCGATGATGGCAAGGCAGCGATCCGTTATCTGCGATCGCACGCTGACGAATACGGCGTCGATCCCGACCGGATTGGCGTACTCGGCGACAGCGCTGGGGGCTGGCTGGCTCAGATGCTGGCGATGACGGGCGACACTTCGGACTATGACCGGGGCGATTGGCTGGATACATCAGCTGCGGTGCAGGCGGCGGTGTCCCTCTATGGCATTTCCGACCTGCGAAACATCGGCGCGGGATTTTCCGAGACGGTTGGTCAGGTCCATGCCTCGACAGCCTCGACTGAGGCGCTGCTAGTTCACGGTGTCGCGTTCGGCGATTTCGCTGGTGCGACGATCGGCAGCGATCCGGTCAAGGCCCTGGGGGCCAGCCCGGTCGGCCATCTGTCGGGGACAAAGCCCCCGCTGTTGCTGATGCACGGCAGCGCCGACGATCTTGTCTCGCCAGTGCAGAGCGAGCAAATGGCTGCGGCCTTGCGAGAGCGTGAGGCGGAGGTCGACTATGTGGTGGTGGACGGTGCCGGGCATGGCGACGGCCCATGGTTCCAGCCGGCATTGATCGACTATATCGTCGCATGGTTCGGCGAGAAGCTCGTCAAAGGGTGACAACCGCGACGCCTTACCGCGAGCCCATATCGGCATGCAGCCCCAAGTCGGACCGCAGGGTAAGATATTCCTCATCTCTGAACATACTTGCACACAAGTGTGTGCGGACGTCCGGAACCGGTGTGCCGATAATGGGGGCTGAACGACCAAAAATGTGTCTGCATCCAAATTGGTTTGCAGCGCGCCACCGCATGTGGGGCCGCAGAACGCACATTCCCCATTCTTATCTTTCAGGTTTGCAGCCAGTCCCGCAAGAGTTGGGTGACCTCGCCGGGGCGTTCGAGCGGGGCCAGATGGCCGCAGTTGCGGATCTCGTGGAAGTGCGAACCGGCAATATGGTCGGATAAGTCGCGTGCGTCGGACGGCAGGCAGATGCGGTCATGTTCGCCGACTGCCACCAGCGTTGGCACGCGTACTGCGGTGATAGCGGCGCTGATATCCGGCCGGGCCAGCATGGCGCGCTGCTGGCGCTCGAAGACGGCTGTGCCGACGCGCTCGGCCATCGTCTGGACGGGGCCGCTGACGATTGGGGTCAGTGTCGGGTCGGCATGGGGCGCGGTGGCGAGCAGTCCCTGCTCGGCGACGGTGCGCGGGCGCATACGCATCGACGCGCGGGTACCGAACAGTGCCACCCGCTGCACCCGATCGGGGGCTTGGCGGATGATCTCCAGCGCGACATAGCCGCCCAGGCTGACCCCGGCGACCGCGAAGCGCGGCGGTGCATGCGCCAGCACACGCGCCGCCATCGCCTCAAGCGTATCGTCGACGGTAAGGTCCCCCAGCATCGGATGGGTGATGTCGCTGAGGTCGACGATCTGTCGGGCCCAGAGCTGTCCGTCGCACCCCATGGCTGGCAGCAGGACGAGGGGTGGCGCGTTGCGGATCATAGCTGTGTCCTCCAAGAGTGAAGTGGGGTGAAAGCGTCAGGCGAACAGGATCAGGACGCCGCGTGCCGGGTCGTTCAGGCCCTCCCAAATCATCTTGGCCGCGACCCACAGGATGACGAGTAGACCGACATAGGCAAGCCAGCGATAACGCTCGATCACCCGCGCCAGCACATTGGCGGCGAGGCCCATCAAGGCGACCGACAGGATCAGGCCGATGGCGAGGATGCCGGGATGGGCGCGCGCCGCGCCTGCCACCGCAAGCACATTGTCGAGGCTCATCGAGATGTCGGCCACCGCAACCGCCCAGGCGGCGGCCCAGAAGCGGCGCGGGGCCGGTTCGGTGTCGGAGTCCTCGTCGCCCGTCCCGCCGCGCATTTCGCGCCACATCTTCCAGGCGACCCAGACCAGCAGCAATCCTCCCGCCAGCACCAGTCCGACGATCTGAAGCAACTGCGTCACGACCAGTGCAAAACCGATGCGCAAAACGAGCGCAGCGAGGACGCCGACCAGGATCACCTTGCGCCGCATCGCCGGCGGCAGCCCCGCCGCCAGCGCGCCGACGACGATGGCATTGTCGGCGGCCAGCAGGACGTCGATCATCACGACCTGCACGAAGGCGGCAAGCGCGGCAGGAGAGCCGATGGCGGAAAAGTCGGCGACTATATGCTGCCAGAGCGTCTCCATCGGATCAGCCCATCAGCGGGAAGGCAAGGACCGCCATCCCGACCAGCGTCATGACCATGCACACCACGGCGGCGGGGACCAGCGTGAAGCGCTGGTGATCCGCCAGATCGATACCCGCTAGGCTGACTAAAAGATAGGTCGACGGCACCAGTGGGCTGAGCAGATGGACCGGCTGGCCCATCAGCGAGGCGCGGGCGATCGCCATCGGCGACACGCCGTAATGCGCGCCCGCCTCGGCCAGGATCGGCAGCATCCCGAAGTAGAAGGCGTCGTTGGAGATGAAGAAGGTGAAGGGCAGGCTGAGCAGCGCGGTGATCGGCGCCATGTACGGCCCCAGGACGGGCGGGATGAAGCCGACGACTTCCTTGCTCATCGCCTCGACCATGCCGGTGCCCGACAGGATACCGGTAAAGATACCGGCGGCGAAGATCAGCGAGACGACCGACAGGACGTTGCCCGCATGGGCGGCGATCCGCTCCTTCTGCTCCGCGACCTGAGGATAGTTGACGATCATCGCGATCGCAAAGGCCAGCATCATCAGCACCGACAGCGGCAGGATACCCGAGACCAGACCGGCGATCAGCGCCAGCGTCAGCGCCCCGTTGAACCAACGCAGGTGCGGACGGCGCGCCTCTGGGAATTGCGACACGGCCATGCCGGTGAAGGCGGTCGGCTCGTTGGACTTCACATGGCCGATGCGGCGGCGTTCCTTGCGACCGAACCAGATCGCCAGGCCTATCAGGAAGGCGAGGCCAGCGATCATGCCGGGGATCAGCGGCAGGAACAGCGTCGCGGGATCGAGTTTCAGCGCGCTGGCGGCGCGGGCGGTTGGACCGCCCCAGGGCGTCAGGTTCATGATGCCGCTGGTGCTCATGAGCAGGCAACATAGATATAGCCGGTTCATGTCGTACCGCTTGTACAGCGGCAGCAGCGCGGCGATGGTGATGATGTAGGTCGTCGACCCGTCGCCATCCAGGCTGACGATCGCGCACAGCACGACCGTGCCGATCAGGATCGCCATCGGATCGCCGTGCACCACGCGCAACAGCCGGTTGACCAGCGGATCGAACAGCCCGGTATCGGTCATGATCGAAAAGAACAGGATTGCGAACAGCAGCATGACGCCGGTCGGCGCCAGGTTCTTGATGCCGTCGATCATCATGTCGCCTAGGCCCGAGGCGAAACCGGCGATCAGCGCGAAGGCGGTGGGCACGACGATCAGCGCGACGAGCGGGGTCATCCGCTTTGTCATAATGAGCGTCATGAAGGTGGCGACCATCAGGAAGCCAAGCAGGGCAAGATCCATCAAAGGATGCTCCGTGAGAGGAGAAGGGGGTGTTTAGAAGGTCACGGCGAGACGGGTGCCGATGGTCTCGCCGCTGTCGGGGCCGGTATAGGTCCCTGCGCGATTGTCGGTGTCCCAATGGACCCAGTTGAACTGGAGCCGGGTGAAGCTGTTGAGATACCAGTTCACGCCTGCCGTCGCGGCCCAGCCGCGCCCGCCGGTCAAGAGGCTGGTATAGTCGAGATTTTCGTAGCGCGCGGTCAGCTCGATCGCGCCCGGTCCGCCCTCGAAGATCGGCTTCAGGACACGCGGCTGGCCGAAGCTGCCGAGACGCGGATTATAGGGGGGCAGGTCGCCGGTGACGAACCAGCCGCCCGATAGGCTCCACGCCTTGCTGAGGAAATCGGCACGGCCGCCAGTTAGGCGCGCGCGGCGCTCGCCCGCCTCGGCCATGACCCAGACCGGGCCGACATAGCCGCCCAGCTCCGCGCCGTAACCGGTGGTGCTGCGCCCGCCCAGCAGCGCGCCGGTCGACACGCGCAACGCGCCGTTGAAGCGGCCGCCGATCACCGTGTTGCGGGTCAGCGTGGTCGCGCTGGCGGACAGCGCCTCGTCGAAACCCCATAGGCCGACATGCAGGACCGAATGGTCGCTCTTGACCGGGTTCCAGTGCGCGCGCCCCAGCACCGTGCGGCTGTCATTGCCGCCCTGGTTGCCATCGATCCGGTCGCCGGTCAGCGTCAGCGAGGCGTGGCCGGTCTTCCAGAACAGGCGCGGCATAATGCCGACGCCGTAGAAGCCGCGTTGCGGGATGATCGCCGTGGAGACGACGGTGCGCTCCATGAACGGCGTCGAGTCCGATCCCGTCGAGCCCTCGAACCCGCGATCGTTGAACAGATGCCCGGCACGCAGGTCGTAATCCAGGCCCGGCCGGATGCGGTTGCGCCAGCCGATAAAGGCGGTGACGATATCGACTTCATTCTCCGAAAAGTCGGACTCGAACTGATAGAAGAAATGGGTGCCGACCCCGCCTTCCAGACCCAGGCGCAGTGCACGCATACCCGTCGTCGTGATGTTGCGCCCGTCATAGCGCGATCCGAAGGTCGAGCTGACATCGGTCAGGATGCGGCCGCGCGGCTTGAAGGTATAGATACCGTCCGCCGAGTGGAAGACGGGCAGGCCCGCACCCCATTCGGTGGTGACCCCTGCCGCATTGGCCTGCCGCGCCTGCGCGACGTCGCGTTCGGCGGGGCCGGGGGGTACCAGCTGCGGCGCGAAGGGGCGGGTGACGGTATCGCGGCCGATCGTGTCGCTTTGCGCCAGTTGCGGCGCGGGCGGGGTGGTCGGGGCAGGAGCGGCAACCGGAGCGGGCGCGGCGGCGGTCGTACCCTCCAGCCGGTCGAGCCGGGCGCGCAGGGTCGCGATCTCGGCGGCCTGCTGGCGGACCAGCGCGGCGAGGTCGTCGTTGCTCGGCGTCTGGGCGAGCGCGGGGGTGGCGCCCAATAGGGCGACCAGCGCGGTGGCGGTTCGGATCGGGGTCATCATTTGGGGGCCTCTTGAACGAGAGTGGCGCGCCAGTCGGCCAGGAAGCGGCGGCGCTTGATCGTGTCGAGATTGACGAGAAGCTGCGGCCCGACGCGGATCGGGCGCTGCTGTTCGGCGGACAGTCGCGGCGCACGGACATCGGCGCGCACCGGCAGCAGCCATCGCCGGGCGAGCAGCGTCTGGCCGGTGCGCGACAGCAGGAAGTCCAGGAAGAGCCGCGCCGCCGCCGGGTGCCGGGCATCGCGGGCGATGAAGGCGACGCGCGAGGCGACGATCGTATAGTCGCGCGGGAAGACCACCCGGATGTTCGGGTCGCGCATCGCACGGGTCAGTGCGTAGGGGCCGACGACATTGTACGCGATGGCGATCCGCCCCGCCGACACCGCGTCCAGCATCGGCTCGGTGGTGCGCGACAGCATCGGCCGGGTCGCCGCGATCGCCTGCACCAGCGAGCGGGTGTCGCGGGTGATCGCATGATCCTCGGTCAGGTAAAGATAACCGACATTGGACCGGGCGGGATCATAGGTCGCGACCTTGCCCGTCAGCGCCCCGCGACGGGTGCGGAGCAAGTGCTCGAACGCCTCGTGGGTGCGCGGCACCTGTCCGGCGGGGATCAGGCAGCGATTGGCGACGAAGGCGACCGGCTCGGCGGTGACGCCGTAACCCATATTCTTCCACACCGCCGTGGCGGGGAGTGCGGGCTTTTCGGGGCTGAGATAGGCTTGCGCATAGCCGTCGTTGATCAGCTTGGCCTGGAGGTCCATCGCCGACGACCAGACGACATCGGCCCCTGGTGCCTTGCCTCGCGCCTCGGCGACGACTCGGTCGTAGATGATGCTCGATTCCAGATCGTCATAGCGAACCCGGACGCCGGGATAGGTGCGGCGGAACGCCGCGATCAGCGGCTGCATCGCGGCGGTGTCGGCATTGCCATAAACGCGCACCATGCGCTCGCCGCGCGCATTGGCGACCAATGCGTCATAGGAGCGGGGATAACCGGCCGGGCGCTGCGCATCGGTACGAGCGGGCACGACGGCACCCAGCATCAGCATCGATAGAATTACCATTCGCATCGTTCAGGTCCTCTCGCTTCCCGCCTCTGAGTTCGGGTAAGCTCAATGCCATGGATTATCCCGCCAAGCTGTCATCCGCCTTTCACGGAAGGTCCGCGTCATGCGGATTCTGATCGTCGAGGACGATGCGGCGCTGGCGCGCGGGATCGTCGCGCTGCTGCGCGCGGCGGGCCATGCGGTCGATCATGTCGCGACCGGCGAGGACGCGTTGATGGTCGCGGCGGACGAAGCCTATGCGCTCGTCGTCCTGGACGTAGGGCTACCCGACATCGACGGCTTTGCGGTGCTCCAGACGCTGCGGCGTCGGGGCAACCGGGTGCCGGTGATGATGCTGACCGCGCGCGATGCGCTGGACGACCGGGTGCGCGGGCTTGACCTGGGGGCGGACGATTATCTCCGCAAGCCCTTCGCGCCGGAGGAACTGGAGGCCCGCATCCGCGCATTGGGGCGGCGGCGCGGCGGCGACCCCACGCCCGAGTTGGTCGTCGGCGCGCTAATCCTCGACCGTTCGCGGGGCGCGGCGCGGGTGGGTGAGCGGATGCTCGACCTGCGTCGTCGGGAATGGGCGGTGCTCGACGCGCTGGCGACCCGCGCTGGGCAGATTGTGCCGCGCGAGACACTGCAATCGGAAGTGTTCGGCTATGACGAGCCGGTCGGGCCCAATGCCATCGAGGTGAACATCACGCGGCTGCGCGGCAAGCTGGCCCCCGATGGCCCGGCGATCCGCACCGTGCGCGGCGTCGGCTATATGCTCGATGCCCATTAAGTCTCCGCGTGGCGGCGCACTGGCGCTGCGCACCCGGCTGTTCGCGGCGATGCTTGCGCCGATGCTGGCGATCGCGGTGCTGCTGGGGGTGGCGGGAGCGACGCTGATCGCCGATGTCGTCCGCCGCACTAACGACCGCGTGCTCGGCGGCGCGCTGGGTGCGGTGGCCGAGACGGTGCAGGTCGAGCGCGGCGAGGTAACGCTGGACCTGCCTGCCGCCGCCTTCGGCATGCTGGAGAATAGCGAGCGGGATAACGTCTATTACCGGATCGCGGTGGGCGGTCGTCTGCTGACCGGCTATTCCGACCTCTCCGCGCCGAATATTGCCGAACTGGCGCTGGACACGCCGCGCTTCCGTTTCGCCCGCTACCGGGATCAGGATATTCGCATCGCCGAAGTGCGCCGCGCCTTGCCGCGGATCGACGCGCCGGTCATCGTGCAGGTGGCCGAGACGCTCGATGGTCGCCGCGCGCTGCAACGGCGGCTGGTGATTGCGCTGGTGCTGGGTGAATTGCTGCTGGTGGGCGTCGCCATGCTGCTGATCCGCCCGGCGCTGGCCTGGAGCCTGCGGCCGCTCGCGGGGCTGCGCGAGACGGTTGCGGCGAGGGATACACGCGCGACGCCCGATTTGTCGCCACTCGACACCGGGCCGCTGCCGGTCGAGCTTCGTCCGCTCGCCGATGCGTTCGACCATCTGCTCGCCCGGCTGGACAGCGCGACGGCGGGCATGCGGCGCTTTACCGCCGATGCCTCACACCAGATGCGCACACCGCTTGCGGTGCTGAAGGTGCAGGTGGCGCTGGCCCGACGTGGCAGCCCGACCGCGCTGGGCGAGATCGCCGACGCCGCCGATCGGCTGGAGCATCTGGTGACGCAGTTGCTGGCCTTGGCCCGGGCGGAAGAGGCGGGCATCGCACCACCACGCGAGCGGGTCGACCTGCGCGAGGTGGCGGTCGTCGTCATCAACCGCCGGATCGCGCAGGCGATCGAAGCGGGGGTGGAAATTCATCTCGATGCGCCCGCTGACATCGCGATTGCCAGCCACCGTACGCTGATATTCGAAATCCTTTCCAACCTGATCGACAATGCGATCCGTTATAATCGTCGCGGTGGCCAGGTGATGCTGACCATTTCATGCGAAGAAGGGGAGGCCGCTAGGATCGTCGTAGCTGATGACGGGCCCGGTCTGCCCGATGCCGAACTTGCTCGTCTGGGCGAGCGCTTCACGCGTCTTTCAAGCGCGCGCGACAGCGAGGGGAGCGGCCTCGGTCTCGCCATCGTCCGTTCTGCGGCGTCGCGCCTTGATGCGTCGCTGGATATCGTCAGTACCCGACCAGGACTGCGCATCACGCTCGGCTTTGAATCCGCAGCCGCAATAGCGAAAGTTGGCTCCGCCAAATCAAATGGGCGAGCGGGTCCGCTCTGTTGAGCAGCTATCATTTCCCATCTGACCTTCAAAGTAAGTCAAGAACCGTACGTTCCGAAAGCAGCCATCATGCAGATAAACGAACAGCGTTTTTCCGGATGCACAGCGGGCCGTCCGAATGGCCGATTGTGGGTCAATCCGGCCCAAGATCAGGGACACCGTCCTTGCCCCCGATGACGTGTCCAGCACCGATTTTCAGCCGTTCAACGGCGAATCCTCAAAATCGGCCAGCAGGGCAGCGACGTTATCGTACAGCGCCACAGCGCCGGCACCCCGTAGAACCTCGTCGTTGAACTTGCCCGATCGGACGCCGACGGCTGCGATGCCGCATCTGGCGGCCGCTTCGATGTCGTACGGCGTGTCGCCTACGACGATCACCTCGCTGGCATCGAGCGACGACAGCTTCTTGAGAGCGGTCGAAAAGATGTCGGGGGCAGGCTTGGTTCTTTCGACGTCGTCCGAAGTGGTCGAGACGTCGACGATATCACTGGCATCCATCAGCCCGACGTAATGCTCGAGCTCTTCCGATGACGCGGAGGACGCCAGGACGACCTGACGGCCGCTATTTTTGACTTTCATGAGTAAGTCCCTTGCCGAAGCGAAGGGCACCACCTGTTCCAGGTACTTCGACTTGAATATCCTGCCGTGCTCGTTGCCCATCCTCTCCTGCTCGGCCTCGTTCGTGTCCGGGAGCAGCGTCGGCACCAACATGTCGGTGCCCTTGCCGATCTGGTCGTGTACCGTCTGATCATCGAATGTCGCGCCGATCCGGTTGAACACGGCCTGCCAAGCATCGACGTGATAGTCGTTGCTGTCCACGAGGGTGCCGTCGATGTCAAATAGGATTGCCTTGATAGCCATGGTGTTATCGCTCCTTGAAGCCCCAACGCACGGCGTACGGTGATGGGCACCACTAAGAGGTCGCCGCCCCGTATCGGCCATCGGTCACGTAGCGCCTGCTCGAGCGCATCCAGGACAAAGCCGGCATGTGCGCTCCGGCTGGCGCGCCAGCCAATGATCCGGCGAGTGTAGGAGTCGATGACGAACGCCACCTAGGCGGGCCCTGCCCAAGTCGCGACATAGACCCTGCCTTGGCAAAGGCGGAGGTAAAGTCCGACACCGATAGCATGTTCGGCGGCGGCGCACGAGCGGACACCGTGCCGCCTTATCGCTGACAGTGGACCAACGCGATGGGTGATCCTTCTCATGGTCCAGCACCACCCGCACCGTGCGCGCACCTCAGGCGAAACCGTGTTGGTCGTCTTGCTCGTCATAGCCCCTTCCTCTCAGGAGCCGGGGCTTCCGACAAACCCGGCGCGGTTCAATCAGAAGGGGGCAGCTCAAACACCAAATCCCCAAAAAGACGCCAGAGGTTACCTTTACCGGCTCCAGAGGTTAAGTCGCCTATATGGAACAACAAGCTCTCGTCTTCGCGCTGATTGGTATTCTGGGGATAGGAGCACAGTGGATTGCATGGCGGACGGGATGGCCGGCCATCGCGCTGATGCTGGCCGCAGGCGTCATTGCCGGGCCGATCACCGGCCTGATCATCCCTGAGCATACGTTCGGCAGCCTGCTGGAACCCATGATCTCGGTGGCGGTTGCGCTCATCCTGTTCGAGGGCGGATTGAGCCTCAATTTCCGCGAGTTGCGCAAAACCGAAGGTGCCGTGACGCGCCTGATGATGATCGGCATTCCGCTGGGCTGGGTACTGGGTACGCTGGCTTGCTATTATGTGGCGGGGCTCGTGTGGCCTGTTGCGATCCTGTTCGCCGGTATCCTGGTGGTGACCGGGCCGACCGTCGTCATCCCTCTGCTCCGTCAAAGCAACATCGCACAGCGCCCGCGTGCGATCCTCAAATGGGAAGCCATCGTCAACGATCCATTCGGGGCGCTCTGTGCCGTCATCACCTACGAATATCTGCGCCGTGTCGACGAGGGCGGCACGCTGCTGTCCGTGGTCACCGCGTTGCTGGGCGCGGCGGTGGTGTCGGGGCTGATCGGTTATGGCATGGCGCGCGCGATCGCCTGGGCGTTTCCGCGTGGCCATGTGCCCGAATATCTCAAGGCCCCCGTATTGCTGGTCGCGGTGATCGGCACGTTCGTACTGTCCAATCTGATCCAGCAGGAAACCGGGCTGCTTGCCGTGACCGTGATGGGGGTGGCGGTGGCCAATATGCGGCTAGACTCGTTGCGCGACATTCATCCGTTCAAGGAGAATGTGACGGTCTTGCTGATCTCCGGCGTGTTCGTCTTGCTGTCAGCCTCGCTGGATTTCGAGGTGCTGCGCCTGTTCGAATGGCGCTTTGCCGCGTTTCTGTTCGCACTGTTGTTCCTGGTGCGTCCAGCGACCGTGCTGATCGCCTTGGCCTTCAGCAAGATTCCTTGGAACGAACGACTATTGGTCGCTTGGATCGCACCGCGTGGCGTCGTAGCGGTCGCCGTATCGGGGCTGTTCGCGCTGCGGCTGGACCAGCTAGGCTATGGCAACGGCAATATCCTCGTCACCCTATCCTTCGCGGTGGTGGTGGCGACGATCATCGCCCATGGCTTCAGCATCCGCTATGTCGCGCGCTGGCTGAAGGTCACTGGGGCGACGGAGAAAGGGCTGCTGATCGTCGGTAGCACGCCTTGGAGCATCTCGCTGGCGAAGCAGATTCAGTCGCTGGGACTGCCGGTGACGATTGCGGATACCAGTTGGCAAAGACTCTCCGGCCCACGACAGGCCGGAATCGAGACCTATCATGGCGAAATCCTGGCCGAGACGACCGAAGAACGGCTCGACCTCACTCAGTTTCAGGTGCTGGCTGCGACGACCGAGAACGAGGCTTACAACGCGCTGGTCTGTAATGAATTTGCGCATGATATCGGGCGCGATTCCGTCTACCAGCTTGGCGGAAGCGGGGATGACGAGGATCATCGCAGCCTGCCGGAAGCGCTGCGCGGACGGGCGATGTTCACCGCCGGGCACGGGGTCGAGGAAATCCTGCAGCGCGAGGCGGCAGGCTGGACCTTCCGCAAGACGCGGATCAGCGAGCAGTTCAACTTCGACCATGCCCGATCGATCCTCCCGGATGAGGCCGACATGCTGTTCGTGCTGCGCAAGGACGGTCGCATCCGTTTCTTCACTCATGCCGCCAGGCCCTCGCCACAAAATGGCGACGTCGTCGTGTCCTATGGACCCTCGCGTCACGGCGATCCTGACGCTAATCAAGTCACACCAACCGGAGAGGGTGTCGCATGACGAGATCGATATGGAACGGCCGGGCCGTGCGCGTCGTGGCGACGGCCATGATCGGCCTCGGCATGACCGCCTGCCAGCCACGGGTTGAACCCGCCGCGAACGACACGGCCGAGACTCCCGCCAATGCCGGGACGGCAGACAATGCGACGGTGCCCGGCAACGATGCGGCAGCGCAGGAGCAGGAGGAGGCGAAGAAGTCGATCATCCGGCCGGAAATCGCGCCATCGCCCACGCCGACCCCGCCCGCCGGGCCGGTCGAACTGACTATTCCTTTTCCGGCCAAGGGCGCACAACCCGATCAGGCGGGCATCGCCATGCTCGACACGCTGGTTGCCGATCCCGTCCTGGCACTGGGCGGGCCGATCACGATTTGGGGACATAGCGACTCGGCCGGGTCCGACGCCGCGAACCTGACCGCTTCGCGTCGCCGCGCAGAGGCAGCGCGTGACTATCTGGTCAAGAAGGGCGTTGCCGCCGACCGGATCACCGTCATCGCGATAGGCGAGGCGCGGCCGATTGCGCCCAATCGCAAGCTCGACGGATCGGACGATCTGGAAGGTCGCGTCAAGAACAGACGGGTGGAGATCAAGGTGGACCTGCCCAAGGCCGCACCGGATGCAGCGGAGCCTCCGCCGTCCTAGGCCGGGCCGACGTTCGCGCGGAGCGGGGTGGTTCCGTGCCGAACAGGGGATCGGTACGCCAATTCCGGTACGGTCACCTGCAGGGGGAGCAATGGTGTGAATGTCGACGGCTTGCCTTGTCTGCTGACGTCGCTTTTTTGAGTCCGACCGTCCTATGATCGCTACCTCGTCATTCCTGCGGCCATATTCCCTCTGGTTGTGACGCGCATGGCATCGCTGATATTCCATTCGGGTGTCGCTCGTGACGACCTCGGTTGAGCAGGCGCCTATTGGCCATCGTGCGGCTAGCTGCCGCAGCAGCCAGTATAAAAGCGAACTATATTGTTGATCCAAATCAGCAAAAATCGGTTTCTGGCCGTCTCGTAAACTGTCCCTTTACATTTCGTCGGTGAAGTCGTCGGCATGGCTCACCACCCCTTCTCCAGCCGATGGGTTTTGGCGAATGGCCGCTTGGTGCCCGCGATGGCTGGTTTGCTCGCTAGGCTCGCTGGGGATCGTCGCGGCAATGTGATGGCGTTGTGGGTGTTCTCGCTCATTCCGTTGGTGGCGCTCGTCGGTTCGGCGATCGACCTCGGCACGGGCTATGTGACCCGTAAGCAGATGCAGATCGCCTGCGACGCAGGCGTGCTCGCGGGGCGCCGTGCCATGACGGCCGGTGCGGTTGATGACACGGTGCGGGCGGAGGCAACCAAGTTCTTCAACTTCAACTACAGGCAGGGCTTGTACGGCTCGAAGCCGTTCACCCCGTCCATCAGCAGCACGACGACATCGAAGACGACGGTCGTGATCGACGCCGCCACCACCGTTCCGACATCGATCATGCGAATATTCGGCTTCACCGAACTGCCGGTAAAGGTCAGTTGCAACGCATCGCAGGACTTTGTGAATACCGACATCGTCTTCGTGCTGGACACGACCGGGTCGATGGCGGACAAGGCGACTCCCAGCGATACATCGACCAAGATCCAGGCATTGCGTGCCGCCGTGCTGGCCCTGTACGACCAGCTGGCACCGATCCAGACGCAATTGACCGCGTCCGGCATGCGCCTGCGATATGGCGTGGTGCCCTATTCCAGCGCCGTGAATGTCGGAAAGGCGATCCGAGCGGCCAACCCGAACTACATGCTTTCCGGTCCTTGGACTTATCAGTCCCGGGAGGTCGTGACGGACAATCGAAGCTCATCCAGCTGTTCCCAGCTTAATGGTAACTACAATTTCTGGCAGGGTCGCTGCACCTATTTCAACTATGCACCCCGATCGTTCGACACCTCAAACTATGTCTCCGGCGCGACCGTCGACGTGGGGCCGCTGATCGGAACGGCAAATTCGTCGGGCGTTACGCCCACCAATACTACGTCGAAGAGGGTTAGCTGGGCTGGCTGTATCGAGGAACGGCAGACCGTTCGTATGAGTGCGACCGAAGCAGCCATTCCTGCGGGCGCGACCGATCTCAACATCAATCTGATACCGAGCACCGAGGCCACCAAGTGGAAGCCCTATTGGCCGGACATCGAGTATTTGAGTTATAAGTATCAAGAGCTTTCCAATGATCCGTACAAACCACAGGTCGCATGCCCGACGGCCGCGGCTGCTATGCAGGTTTGGACCAAAGGCGATCTCAAAAACTATCTCGACACGCTAATTCCGGACGGCGGCACCTATCACGACAACGGGATGATGTGGGGTGCGCGCTGGGCGTCTTCCGGGGGCATATTCGGTCCGGCCAATCCCGATACGTACAACACGATGCCGGTCAAGAAGTACATCATCTTCATGACCGACGGAACATTTGCTACCGGCTATTCCTATCTTTATTCATCTTATGGCATCGAGCAACTGGATGCTAGGGTGACGCCGGGTGGCGGGTGGTCCAACCAGACGGACCAGCTCGCCCGCCACCAGCAGCGCTTCAACCTATTGTGCTCGCAGGCGAAGTCCATGGGATATTCGGTGTGGGTGATCGGCTTTGACACCGCGCTCGACGCTTCGCTGACGAATTGCGCGAGCACGCCCAGCCAGGCATCGACCTCCTCGGACCAGGCGGCATTGATGGCGCGCTTCGTCGAGATCGGCAAGAACATCGGGGCGCTGAGGCTTACGCAATGACGAGGCTGCAGGTGCCCCGACTCGCTTTCCTGCTATCGGACAGGCGCGGCGCCTCGGTCGTGGAGTTCGCCATCGTCGCTTTGCCCGCCATTGCGATCATGTGCGGTCTGTTCGACCTGGGTTACCGGCAATATGTCGCGATCCAGGTGCAGGATGCTCTGGAC
This sequence comes from Sphingomonas sp. LC-1, assembly GCF_025371035.1. Classification (GTDB taxonomy): domain Bacteria; phylum Pseudomonadota; class Alphaproteobacteria; order Sphingomonadales; family Sphingomonadaceae; genus Sphingomonas; species Sphingomonas sanguinis_E. The sequence goes on from NZ_JANZXB010000005.1 coordinate 71,929, forward strand.
CGTGCGGCCCGGCGGGTCACCGTGGGACCGAACACCACGAGCGCGCAATTGACGGCCATGGTCAAGGACAGCGTTTCGGGGATCGCAAAGACTGCGACGGTCATCGTCGTACCCACCAGCTACGGCAAGTTCCAGCAGGTGTCCAAGGCCGAGCCCATCACCACCGACACGGTACCGCTGGGGACCTATAATAGCGGTGACTGCTTCACCGACATAAACGGCAACGGCATATGGGATGCGGATGCCGGGAGGGCAGGGACCGGGGGTTCGGACGACGTGGTGCTTTACACCGCTACCGTGACCTATCCCGAGATCGTGCCCATGAGCAAGCTGATGGGGTGGAGCGCCGTCACGAAATTGACCGCGACGACGATGCTGAAGAACCAGCCCTATGCCTCCCAAGCCGAACCCGTGACGATATGCAATTGAGGGCGTTTGGGAAGCATCTGCGGGCCCTTGCAGGCCAGCGGCGGGGCGTGGCCCTGATCGAGTTCGCGATTGCGGCACCATTGGTCCTCCTGCTCGGTTTGGGGGGCGTCGAGCTGGGAAACTATGTCGTTGCGAATTTGCGCATCTCGCAGATCGCGATGGCGGTTGCCGACAATGCGGGACGGGTGCGGACGACCATCGACGAAGCGGATATAGCCGAGATCATGATTGGCGCGATGAAGATGGGGGAGCCGCTGTCCCTCGCCACCAACGGCCGCATCATCCTTTCCGATCTGGAGCAGCGCACGTCGACCACGGGGACCAACGGCAAGGGGCCGGTATCCACCAGCAATCCGGAGGGCTATCGGCAATGGATCAGGTGGCAACGCTGCGCGGGGGCGTTGACGGTGGTCTCGTCACTGGGTGGTCCGCTGGACGGCGCCGGCATGGCCGTCACCAATCTGGACGACACCACCAATGACGATCATGGGGCCGTCGAGGGGGCGTCTGCTATCGACGGAATGGGGAAAGCCGGTAATCAGATTGCCGCGTCGAAGGACACTGCCGTGATGGTCGTCGAGATCGTGTACAATTACCGACCTCTCGCTCCCGTGGGCATGATCACCTCAATGCTCGGCACGCCGCAAATCAGGCGGGTCATGGCCTTCAATGTTCGCGAGCGGACCGCCTATTCGTTGCGGAACGATGGCAAACTGTCGGGCACCAAACGCGCGGATTGCCGTCTCTTTGCCGCAGCAGTCCCGACGGCGTGACGGCAACCGGCAGGAGCGTTACCAAGCGCTTCGCAACGGCCTGCTCGAAGATGCTCGGTTCGACGAGGGCCTTGCGTCGGTTCGCGATGGAAGCTGATGGCCTGCGGTGCACCATCTCTGTGCCCATATCGCCCTTGGCGGAGCAGCCGGATAAGGGGTGAAATCGGTGAGTCTCGGGGCTGGAGATCGACAAGCCATGCCGCCAGACCCGGAACCAAACCTACTTCGCCCGTCAGCTATTCCAGCCCCAAAGCCACCCGATCGGCGGTAGCGGCGGCGAGTTCGGCGCGGGCGGCCGCGATCCGGGCCTGAGCGTCGATCAGGCGGACCCGCGCGTCGTTCGCCGTCTCCTCGCGCTGGTTGACCAGAAAGAAATCGCTCGACCCCAGCTCGAACCGTCGCCGCTCGGCAGCGGCGAGCCGTTCGGCAAGCTGGCGTTCCTGCTCCGCGATCGAAGCCAGCTTCTCGGCCGCGCCCACGCCGATCGTGATCCCCTCGACTTCGACCGTGATCTGATCGCGCAGAAAACGGCTGCGCGCCGACAGTGCGTCCATTTCGGCCTGCGCTTCAACGATCCGCCCTTTTGCCGCCCGGTTCTGAAGCGGCATCGAAAAGCGGAAGCCGACCGCCGCCTCCAGGGGCGTCCGCGAGGAACCGCCAAGCCCCACGGGCCCGACGTCCTTGCCCACCTCGCCGCGCAGGTCGAGCCGGGGGCGGAGATCGTTCTGCGCCAAAGCGAGACGGGCGGCCCCCTGATCGATACGGGTCAGCAGCATCTGGAGGTCGGGGCGTCGCCGTTCGAAATCGTTTCGGGCAGCGGCGGCGACGCCGGCCAGTGCATTGGCGTCAGGGGGCAGGCGCTCCGGCCCGACCAGCAAAGGATCACCGGCGGCATCGCGGAAATACAGGGAGAGCGCATTGGCCGCTGCTTGGAAATCACCCTCAGCCCGAACCACCAAGGCGCGGCGGCGAACGAGATTCTGGTCGTTCTCGGCGAGCAAAATGTCGGGCCGCGCGCCAAGCTGTACCTGGCGGGCAAGGCCGCCGCGACGGCTTTCCGACAGCGACAGAAGGTCGCGATAGGCACGCAGTCGCAGGCCCGCCGCGACCCAGTTCTGATAGGCGTCGATCGCGCGCCGCTGTACGCCGATCGCCACGGCCTGACGCTCGAATTGCGCGATGTCGATGTCGCCGGAGGCCAATGTACGCCGCGTCCGGCGCTCGTCGATCAAGCGATCGCGGAGCAGCGAATAGAGCGCGCCGACCTTCACCTCGCCGAGGCGGTTGGTGTAGTTCTCGTCCTCATAGACCGGGAAGCCACCCCGGCTGACGCGATAATTGCCATAGACGTAACCGCCATTGTCGGTCAGCGGACGGGTGGCGCGGGCCGAGGCGATGGTCCCGTCATAATAGCCCAAAGTACGCGAGCGGCCCTCGGCATCGAACACCGTGTCGAACGCGCCGTTGGCGGTGATGGCGCGCCCCTCTGCGGCGCGTATCTTGGCGAGCGCCTCGACGATCTGCGGGGCCGCGCGGGCAGAGGCGCGCAGCACCTCGTCCAGGGTCAGCGGACTCGTCGTGGGCACCGACGCGGGGGCGGGGTTCGCCTCAATCCGCTGCGCCGTCGCGGGGAGGGCAATGGCTGGCGGAACGATCAGCGCCGACAGGAGCAGAAGCGGCCGGATCATTTCAGCTTGCCTGCCTTGGCCGCGATCTTCTTGTCGTCGTCCTTGTCCGCGCCCTTATCGGTCGCGGTTTGGCCAAATTCCAAGGGGAAGTCGTTGAGTTGGCGCCACAGCTCATAGCCGACCGTGACGGTCTCGCCTTGCACCCAACCCTGTACCTTGCCGCCCAGCCGGACGAAGCGGCGTGCGGGCCAGGCGGGCTTGCCCGGCACCGGTTCGACGAGGATGCGGAACAGCCCTTGTGCATTGGCATTGGGATCGATCGTGCGAACCCGGCCATCGAAAAAGCCATAGGCGACCGATGGCCAGCCACTGAACTGGATCGCGGGCCAGCCTTCGAACTCCAGCCGAACCGGGCGCCCCGGTCGCAGCAGTGGCACGTCACGGCCGTCGATCAGCAACTCGACCGCCCGCTCGACCTGTTCGGGCGCGACCACCGCCAGCGCGGTGCCGGCCGACACCAGCGCGCCGCCCGCCGCGGCGTTGAGGTTCTGGATACGACCATCGCGCGGGGCACGAACCAACTGGGCCGACTGGCGATTGAGCTGGACCTCTATCCGGTTCAGCTTGGCGCGGGACTCCGCCAGCTTGGCCCCCGAGTCCGCGACCTTGATCTGTGCCTGCTCATAATCGCGCCGCGACGCCAATCCTTCGGAAAATAGCTGGCGCGTGCGATTGACATCGATCGAGGCGACCGATTGGGACTGGCGAACCGAGGCGATCTCCGCCTGCACCTGCGCGCGCTCGGCGGCGAGGCGGGACAGCAAATTGGGGTCGAGGTCGACAATGCGGGCGATCGGGTCACCGCGCTTCACATGCTGGCCGTCATGGACATACCAGCGCTCGACCCGCCCCGGCACCAGTGCGGTCACGTCCTGTGCCCGATCCTGTGGATCGAGCGAGACGACCTGTCCTCGGCCTTGCGCGGTTTGCAGCCACGGCACGAAGAACAGAATGAAGATCGCCGCCGCGATACCCACCGCCAGCATCCAGGCGATGGCGACGGTGACCCGTGGCGGACGCAGCGACCCAAGCGTGCGGAAATGGGCGAGATGCTCAGGCAGATGCGACATTGGCGTCCTCCTGGCTGATGGCGGACCGAAGATCGGCCAGGTGCTCGAAGCGGCGCTGCTCGGTCAGGCCCAGATAGAGATATCCATCCAACTCCAGATCCTCGGGGCGGCCGGTACAGAGCAATACCGTCGTGCCGTGCGCCTTGAGATGCCGCAGAGCCGCCGACAGCCGCTCGGGTGGCAACAGGTCGAAAAGCTGGCCCAGGAGAAGCAATTTGGGGCGGACCAGAAGCGCATTGGCCAGCTTCAGGGCCATGGTCTCGCCCACGCTGAGCGGATAACCGGTCGAACCGAGCGGCGTGTCCAATCCCTGGGGCAGGCTGGCAAGGCGGCGTTCCAGCCCCACCATTGCCAGCGCTTCCATCGCGCCTTCGCCAATGTCCCCAGACGCAAGCCGCAGATATTCGCGGATCGTGACCTCGACGATCGTCGATCGATCGAGCACGGTAACGTCCGACCGCAGATGATACATGTCGAACGACCCCAGATCGGTGCCCCCGATCCGGACCAGGCCGCGGTCGGGCACGGCATGACGCTTCAGCAACATCGCCAATCGGCGTTCGGCGCCGGGTTCGGCGACCGTCACAAGCTGCTCTCCAGCCGCGAGGGTCAGGGTGTAGCGCGCGTCGTTGAAGACGACGTCGGTCAGCTTGACCGATCCGTCGCGTGGGCCGCTCTCACCGCGCACCTTCGGCTCCTGGGGAATGGCGAACAGCAACGATAGCTCCTCGGAGCTGGCCGCCAGATCGTAGAAGGTGTCGAGATACAGGCCGAGTTGCGAAATGCCGTAAAAGACCCCCGAAAGGATCAACTCCGCTGCGACCAATTGGCCGAGCGACAATTGCCCCCGGAGGATCAACATGCCGCCGAGCAGCAGCAAACCGGCGCTCGCAAAGGCGTAGATCAGCAGGAAGGCCACCGTCTGTGCGAACTGATATCGAAAGTACCGGCGATGGGTATCGACATAGCTGGCGGTCATCGCCTCCGACCGGACCATGGCGAAGTCGAGATGGCGAAGCGACTTGTAGAAGCCGTTCGATCCGCCGACGCTTTCCAGCCAGCGGGCCGCATTGTGCTTGGCATGGCTCAGCGCCACGGCACCGCTGATCGCACCGCGCCGCCACAACAGCCAAACCAGCAAAAGCGCTGCGACCAGCACGACGTTGAAGGCTAGAAAGACGGGGTGATAGAAGCTGGTGATCGTCAACCCGATCACGGCTTGCAGCACGATGGTGAAGCCGCCGATGACCAGGCTGGGCACCGACTTCTGAACGACGACCAGGTCGAAATAACGATTGAACAGATCGCCGCGATTGCCGTCGGCAAAGAACGGATCCTGCGCATGGACCGCGCGAAGGGTCACCTCGGCCACGACGCGCGAAAACAGGCGCCGTTCGAACGCCGCCATGATCCAGACTCGAAGCGCGCTCAGCGCGGCCACCATCAACAAGAGGAGCAGCAAGACCCCGGACAGCGCCCATAAAGGCGCAGGCATCGCGGTGTTGGCGACGCTGTTGATCAGCAACTGAACCGAAATGGGGGTGGCAAGTGCTAACAGACTGATCGCAATGGTATAGACGATGCCGAGCCTGACATAGGCGGCATCTGGGCCTATGATCTGCGACAGCCAGCCCGCCGCATCGCGAAATCCCAATCGCTCCGTCGCCAAGACAATCCCCCTTCACACGATGAGCGCGCCGATAATGGCCGTTTTTTGCCGGACTGTTGCTGGATCTTTATAAAAGGTACGTTCCGGCTTAATCCATGTGATGCCAGGATAATGACAAATGCGTCATGTGGCCAATCGGAATGTTGATGGCGGGCCCATAGAAAATGGCTATGGCAAGATATGCCCACTCTGCGTCAACTCGAATATCTGGTCACGATCGCGGATACGGGATCGTTCGCGCTGGCGGCACGGGTCGCCCATGTGTCGCAACCAACGCTCAGCCAACAGGTCCGCACGCTCGAGGAACGGCTCGGCACCAAGCTGCTCGAGCGCAGCGCGACGGGGGCGATGCTGACGCCCGTCGGGCGCAGTATCGTGGCGACGGCGCGACGGATGTTGAGCGATGCCAGTGACATCGCTGCACTGGCGGCGGGTGCCTCGGACAAGCTGACAGGGACCTTGCGACTGGGGACGACGCCCACGCTCGGGCCGTATCTTCTATCCCCTATCATCGCCGAACTGCACCGCATGGCACCGCAGCTACGGTTGCATGTGCGCGAGGGGATACCCGACGAACAGGTGCTGGAGCTGTCGCGCGGCAATATCGACGTGGTGCTCGGACCGTTGCCCATGACCGGGGAGGACCTAACGATCGAGCCGCTCTTCCGCGAACCATTGCACCTGGTGGCGGCGCTCGATCATCCGATCGACCTTGGCGTACAGACCGCGCATGAGGCGTTGGCGGGCATTCCGCTGCTGACCCTGGACCCACGCCATCATCTTGCGCGACAGGCCGCCGAAGTCGCCGAGCGATATGGCATGACGATCGCGCCGGACTATTACGGCACCAGCCTGGAAAGCTTGCACCAGATGGTCGCGAGCGGCCTTGGCTTCGCGCTTTTGCCGGGCCTCTATCTTCGGTCGCAGATCGGTGGGGCTACCGGTCTGAAGCTGTTGCCGGTCGAGGGCTGGCGCGTTCATCGGTCGATCGCGATCGCCTGGCGGCGGCAATCGCCCATGGGCGCGGCTTTCGGGCTGCTCGCCGATCATGTCCAGGGCTGTGCGCGGCAATTGCTGGAGCCATAGCGCGATACGGCTCGGGCAGCAGAAATATCGCGACGATTACCCGCACGAGGCGGAACCGCCCTTGTTCAAGGAGCGAATACTGCCCGCAGGCAACCGTCCTCCTTGTGCTTGAACATGTGATACCCCTTCGGTGCGTCCTCCAGCGAGAAGCGGTGGGTCGCCAGAGAGGCCGGCGTCAATTCGCCGCGCTGGGCATGATCGAGCAGGCGCGGGACATAGGCTTGCCCATGCTGCTGCGCGGTACGGACGGTCACACCCTTGTTCATCAGCAAGCCCAGCGGAAATTTGTCCATCAGGCCGTACACGCCGAGAATGGACAGGATGCCCCCCTTGCGAACCGCCAGCATCGCCTGGCGAAGCGCCGTACCTCGATCGGTTTCGAGATAGAGCGCCTGCTTGACCCGGTCATAGGCGTGCTGGAGGCCGGTGCCGCCCGCTTCCATGCCGACTGCGTCGATACAGGCATCGGGACCCCTGCCACCGGTCAGCTCCTTGAGCGCCTCGATCACATCGACCTTGGTATAGTCGAGTGGGATCGCGCCGAACGCCTCGGCCTGCGCCAGACGTTCGGGATAGCGGTCGATGGCGATAACCCGTTCGGCCCCCAACACCATTGCGCTCTGCTGCGCCATCAGGCCGACGCCGCCACAACCCCAGACGGCGATGACGTCGCCCGGCTGGATGTCGCAGAAGTCCGCACCCATGAAACCCGTCGGCGCCGCGTCCGAGATGAACAGCGCAGTCTCGTCCGACACGCCGTCGGGCACCTTGAAACAGTCGGTATTGGCAAAGGGGACGCGGACATATTCCGCATGCGCACCGGCATAACCGCCGAACGCGTGCGAATAGGCATAGATGCCGGCGGTCGGATAGCCGAGCAGCGGTTCCTGCAATTCCGGTTTGGGATGGGTCGTGTCGCAGAGCGAATAGAGGTCATGCTGACAATACCAGCATCGTCCGCAGGAGATGAAGGACGGTACGACGACGCGGTCGCCCTTCGCCACTTTGGTGACCTCCGAGCCCGTATCGACGATCTCGCCCATGAACTCATGCCCCAGCACGTCGCCTTCGCGCATCGTGGGGATCAGCCCGTCGATCAGGTGCAGATCCGAACCGCAGGTCGTGGACAGCCTGACCTTGAGGATCACGTCATTGGGGTTGAGGATCGTCGGATCGTTGACCGTTTCCACGCGAAGGTCGTTGACGCCATTCCAGCACAGTGCGCGCATGATGATTTCTCCTTAGCGGTCGGTGCCGCCGTTGCGGGCGGCGGGCTGCGGAACGGTGGTGGGGATCTCGCCGGTCAGCGCCAGTGCGCGAAAGCGGTAGAGGGCCGTGCGCACGATCTCGTGCGGGGCGATGTGAAACAGCTTGGCCAAGACCTGGCCGACGGCGCCACCCGGCGGATCGAAGCGAACGTCCAGATGGAGTTCGGTGCCCCGGTCACCCGGCGCGGGACGGAAGGTCAGCACGCCGATATTGGGCACGTCCGCCCCCTCCTGCGTCGTCCAGCGCAGGCTGTCGGAGGCCTCGTCCGCCATGGTGGTCCGCCATCGATATTCGCCGCCGGTGACGCCAGGCACAGTCCAATCGGCTGTCCGATCGTCTAGCGGGGTGACGGTGGCGATATGCGCCCATATGCGGGCCTGGGTCCGGGGTTGCAGCCATAGCGATCGAAGTTCGGCCGCGGGCTCGCCGACCGTGACGGAGGCGGTAACGGCCTGATCGGTTTCGGCTTCCGCAATGCTCATCTTAGACCTCGGCTTTTTGTCGATGGAGGGGCGGGGGACGTCCTATCGAGGCGGGAGGAGGATCGGGCGCGCGCCCATTGCCGCGTCGGCCTCGACCACGTCTGCGCCCCACCCGGCGACGGCATGGAGTCGTTCCAGGTCGGGCAGCGTGATCCGCCGTCTGCCGCACACCAGCAATCCGTCGCGGCGAAGGCCTTGAAGGACGCGGTTGACGTGGACCGGTGTCAGGCCGAGCAGATCAGCCAGTTGTTCCTGGGTGAGGGGGCAGGCGAAGGCGCCGTCCTTCGCAAGCCCCGCCTTGTTCGATCGATCATGCACGTCGGCCAGATGATAGGCGACACGCTCCCGCGCATTGCGTCGGCCCAGGCTGGTCAACTGCGCGCGGAGCCGCCGCATGTCGTCGACCATCGTTCGTTCCCGGTGACGATGGAAGGATGGCCTGTCATCGTTGTCGACCGTCCGGCGCAGCACCGCGACGCGCACCGGACCGCAGGCGCGAATATCCTCGTTCGCTGCGGGCGGCACCCAGTCGCACATGTCGCCAGCCACCAGTATGTCGGTGATCTGTCGCACGCCATCGTGCAGGCCATGCGCACGATAGGCCCACCCCTCGACGATGAGGTGGAGATGACGGTCTCCGCCGAAAGCAGCGGATATGGTCGATCCGTTCCTCACTGGTACGATTGCCATCACCGCCCTGGCGAGCGCCTGACACTCTTCAGCCGTGACCCGGTCGCCCAGTACCATTCGGACCGTTGCCGTCGCGGGGTGTACCGGACGGGAGGAATTCGGGAAATCGACAAAGGGTTCGCGCTCGGGTTGGTCAGGAGGCGGCGATTGGCGATAATGTGTCGTGGAGTACGTTTGGAGCATCGGTCAAACCCTCATGTCGTCATGACAATTTGGTGACGTCAGCCATGCGTCGGCACCCGTAGCATCCCTAGGTAGGCTTCCGCGTCCCGCTGCCTTCGCCGGGCCGTGCTAGGCCCGCCGCCAGTGCAATCTGGATAAGTTCGGCCAGATTTCCGGCATCCAGCCGGTTCATGACCTGGGCTCGGTGCAGCTCGACGGTACGCGGACTGATGCCGAGTTTCTTGCCGGTTTCCTTGTTCGTGTTGCCCTCGACCAGGGCTTGCAAGACTTCCCGCTCGCGTGGCGTGAGACGTGTCACGCGAGCACTCGCGGTTTCATCGCGTGAGACCGGTCGGACGGCGGCGAGACATTCCGCGATCGCGCTCGACAGGCCGGCGGGCACCGATGTTTCATCTTCCACGACGACATAGTCGCTCGCGCCCGCCTTCATCGCAGCGATGGCCGACATGAGATCGGTTCCGGGCGTGTCCAGCACCACGCTCGGTAGCGCGATGGCCCGCGCTTTCAGTTCGCGCGGAACGGACAATCCATCGGCCTTGGCCTTGCGGACATCGACCAGCACACAGCCAGGGGTGAGGAGCGCGGCGATATCGAGAAAGGTGGTCGCGCTTTCGAACGTCCTCGCGCGATACCCCATTGTCCGCACCATGCCCGCCAGACGCCTGGCATCCAGTGCCTTGGTGCTGACGATATAGACCTGACCGATTTCTTCCTGGGTGACGTCTTCCGTGATCCCGCCGATGCGCGCGATCGCACCATTGTCGTCGAGGATGGGGAAGCTCGTATCGCGCAAGCGGCGGACGGACCCGTCTCCGGGGCGGATGATGCGGTATTCATATTGCGCCGCCTCGCCGGACTTGACCGTCGCGAGCGCGTGTTCGACCTGCAATCGGTCTTCGGGATGCACATAGTGCAGCCATTGCTCGATGGAGTGGGCCGCCTGTTCCTGGGGTATTCCCCAAATCCGCTCGAACGCGGCACTGCGATACAGAATCGTCCCTGTCACGGGATCGCTGATCCACAGAAGATTGCTGCTATGCGCCGCAAAGCTGCTGAACTGTGCCTCGCTCGCCCGAATGGCCGCTTCGGCATGACGTCGATCTGTTACATCGGCAGCCGCGCCGATGAAACCAATGGGATGGCCGTTCTCGAACGTCGTCCGGCCCCATGTTACGATATGGCGCAGGACGCCGTCGTCACGGCCGATCACCCGATATTCCACAGAATAGCTGCCGTCGCCTGCCGGATCGACACAGGCCGCAATGGCCGCGCGGACCCGCTCCCGGTCGTCGGGGTGAATGCCTTGCTCGAATATGGTTTCGTCGACCGGTGTGTCCGGCGACAGTCCCCACATGGCACGGAGTCTCTCATCCCACTCGAGTGCGCCGGTGCGCGGATCCCAGGCATAGATGCCGATCCCGACAAGTTCGGTCGCCGCGCGCAGTCGCGCCTCGCTTGTGCGGAGTGCTTCTTCGAAGGCCCGCCGCTCGCTGGTATCGCGCGAAACGCCGATGACCAGTTCTACCGACCCGTCGGGCCCCCAAACGGGTCCCCACAGATAGGAGAAATAGGCGGCCTGGCCGGTCGGGCTGCGGAAGAAGACCTCGTTCTGGATCGTTGCGCCATCGGCAAAGATCTGATCGATATGGCCGTTGAGCAATGCCGCCAGATCCGCCGGATAATTCAAGTCCTCAAACGACTTGCCGAGCATTTCTTCCACGGTCAGTCCCAAGAGCGCAAGCATCGCCGGATTGGCATAGGCAAAGCGTCGCCGCCGGTCGAAGGCATAGACATAGTCGGGAATTGACGACAGATTCGCTTCGAGAAAACGCACCTGTCCGGCCAGCGTCTCGCCCGAACCCAGCGGCGGATCGTCGACCCCTGTCGCGAAAACCGGTGCGCAATCATCCATAAGGCCGGCTTTCTTTGAATTTGCCGACAAAGGCGGCAAGCGCCTGCGACCGGGTATAGTTCCCTAGGGATCGCCCGGATGGGACAAGGGCTGGCCAGTGCGTATCTCCACGCCACGCAACCGAGGAGAGTGGCATGAAGGCGCTGGTCTGGCACGGCAAGGAGGACATCCGATACGACACGGTGTCCGACCCTGCGATCGAACATCCCCGCGATGCCATAATCAAGGTTACGAGTTGTGCAATCTGTGGGTCCGACCTGCATCTATTCCACAATCTCGTCCCCGCGATGCTGCCCGGCGATATCATGGGTCATGAAACGATGGGCGAAGTGGTCGAGGTCGGCAGTGCCGCCAAGGGATCGCTGAAGAAAGGCGACCGTGTCGTTATCCCCTTCACCATTCAGTGCGGCGAATGCGATCAGTGCCGACGCGGCAATTTCTCCGTCTGCGAACGGACGAACCGGAAGAAGGAACTGGGCGACAAGGCGTTCGGTCATGCGACCGCCGGGCTGTTCGGTTATACGCACTTGACCGGCGGCTATCCCGGCGGCCAGGCCGAATATCTGCGGGTTCCTTTCGCGGACACGACGCACATCAAGGTGCCAGGCGGGATCGATGACGAGAAGCTGTTGTTCCTGTCGGACATCCTGCCCACCGGTTGGCAGGCGGCGGTGCAGGCCGACATTCAGCCAGGCGATACGGTAGCGGTCTGGGGCTGCGGCCCGGTCGGCCAGATGACGATCCGTTCGGCGATCCTGCTGGGGGCCGAACAGGTGGTGGCGATCGATCATCTGCCCGAGCGTCTGTCCATGGCGGCCGCGGCAGGAGCGGTCACGATCAACTTCGCGGAGGAAAGCGTCGTCGAAAGGCTCAACGAGCTGACAGGCGGCAAGGGGCCGCACAAGTGCATCGACGCGGTCGGCACGGAGAGCCACGTCAATTTCGGGCAGCCCGATACGGTGCTGGACCGCGCCAAGCAGATGCTGATGGCGGAGAATGACCGTCCCCACGTCCTGCGTGAGATGATCTATGTCTGCCGTCCAGGCGGGGTAATCTCGATCATCGGTGTCTATCTGGGACTGGTCGACAAGATCCCGATGGGGCAGGCGATGAACAAGGGACTGACCTTTCGGATGGCGCAAGCGCATGTCCCACGCTGGACCGGCGATCTCCTCCGCCGGATCGAGGATGGGCAGATCGATCCCTCCTTCGTCATCACGCACAAGGTCGACCTGTCCAAGGGACCTGAAATGTACGCGACCTTCCGCGACAAGGCGGACGGGTGCGTCAAGGTCATGCTCCAACCCTGAAGGAGGCATCCATGCCACTCACCATCTTCACCGGTATCGCCCGTTCGGAGGGCGACCCGAAGGTCGAACGCAAGGGACCGAGTTCACTCAAGGGCGCTGACCGGCTCGCCAGGGCGCTGGGGTGGTTCTCGGTCGGGCTCGGCATTGCGGAACTCGTCGCGCCCGGTCGGATAGCTCGCAGTCTCGGGTTGGATGACAAGGAGGGATTGGTCCGCGCCTATGGTGCTCGCGAACTAGCCAGCGCCGTCCCGACCTTGTCGATCGACAAGCCGATCGGACTCGCCGCGCGGATCGGCGGCGACGCGCTCGACATCGCGACGCTCGCGACCGGGTTAAATCGCGACAACCCCAAATGGCGGAACGCCGCGATCGCCACCGCCCTGGTCGCGGGGATCACGCTGCTCGACATCGTCGCGTTCAAGGGGGTGCAAGCCGTGCACAAGCGCGACCCGAACGCCGATCGCGATTATTCGGACCGGTCTGGCCTGCCACGCGGCACAGCGGCATCGCGCGGACTTGCCCGCAAAGACTTCGACATTCCGCCGGACTATGGGGCTGAAGGTACGGTGGCGGATGCGGTGCCGCTGCTCGCGTCCTGAAACTGCGGCACGGCGCGGTGCCCTGAGGGCCTGAAATGGTCACTCGGGGCGCCGTCGCTGCCTGCCTCGCCAGCCGATTTCGTGACTGTGACGGGATTGCATGGAGCCATGAGCGAGATCGCATGTCCGTCCGAAAGGCCTTGTTAAACCCTTTCTTCGCCGAGCGTGACGCGGGTGCAATAGCCTTTATCGACCGGTTCGATCTGCATATTGCCGCCCAATTGCTTGGCAAGGAGGCGTACGAGCTTGGAACCCAACCCCGGCTCGATGCCATGCGGGCATCCGACCCCATCATCGGCGACCGTGACGACCATGCCTGACGCAGCGCGCGTGACGACGACCTGGATGACCCCACCGCGCTCGCCCGGATAGGCGTATTTCAGGCTGTTGGTGACCAGTTCGTTGACGATCAGGCCGACATGGATCGCCACATCGCTGGGAACCTCGATCGGATCGCACGCGACCCGCACCGCGATCGGCCGGACATCGCGCAACAGATCGCCCAATCCCTGGCACAGGGTCGGAACATAGTCCGCAAGGTCGACGCGTCCACCGTCGTTATCCCCGCGCAGCCGCTCCTGCGCGCGGGCGACGACCATGACACGCGCATTGGCGGCATCGAGTGCGGCACGAACCTCGGCATGGGACGATGCCCGGCTTTGCAACTGGATCGCCGAACTGATGATAGCGAGATCGTTCTTGGTACGGTGCGCCATTTCCTGCAAAAGCAGTGCCTTTGCGCGTTCGCTCTCTTCCAGGCGTTCGATCGTCTGGCGCAACGCCTCCGTCGTCGCCGACATGGTGAAGCAGATCAGCATAAAAATGCCGAGCGCCATCGCATCCTCGCGGCCGATCCATAGCGAGAAGCGGGGCTCGACGAAGAGATAGGCGGCGATCAGTACACTGAGGATCGTGGCGAAGAAGCCCGACCCGCGATCGAAGACAAGTGCACACAGGAACACGGCGGGATAGAAGAGCAGGACGGGAAAATTGTGCAGCGTTCCTTCCAGCGAATGGCGTAGGAGCGCGGTCAACAACACGATCAGCGCGCTGGCGGCGTAGCGCAGGGCAACGCCATAGCGCTGCCGGGGAAGAAGCCTGACCAGCAGATTTTCTTCGATCATATCCCCCCAAGCCCAATTCGTACCGACGCTTTCGTGGATACAAGTACGATTATCGTTAATCTTCGGCCGACAGATCGTCGTTGATATCGATCAGCCTTGCTGCGGGGTACGGTGATCGAACTTTTTTACGGGCTTGTCGCCCAGCGTGCAAGCAGACCAGCCGCGGCTCATTCTGCTGCGGGACAATTTGATTACCTGGAGCCGCGATCGCTCAGCGGGCGCTGGGGTGGTGCTGTGCGGTATCGCGCTCATCAGTCCCCGCGTGAGCACGATACGCCCTCGGCGGCCGCAAGATTGATCGGAGGACGGGATGGTATCTCAACGGTTTTCGCAGGAGCGATACCGCAGGGCGAGTATATGGTAGTTGCACTACCGTCATAAGGAAGAACTGCGCGATCCCCTGCTTCAAATCGGGGCACATCATATATGCCGTCTATCAGCAGGTCGAGCAAAGCGTTTACGAACCCCGAAGTGTCCGTGACGGTCGCGATCGAATGGCGTTGGGGCGATACCGGATCAATCGAGACGAAGTCATCCGCGACTTGGCTGGCGTTGCTCAGGCGGAGGGATGCTATGTCCATTGCCTCACAGAGGCTTGCGACGGTCTCTGCCTCGTCGTCGGGGGCTTCGCCGATATGGATTAAGCCCCATGGACGAAGATGATCCGGCAGTGCCGCAATGGCGGGGAGGCCCATCGCGTCCGCTGAAAGTGCTCCGACGACACGGTGGCTGATGCCCCGCCTTGCGCAAATCCCGGCCCATATATCGGCGGCGCTCGCATCACGGCACCATATGAGCAACGGCCGGTCATGCTGGTGTTCGGATGGAAGCGGCGCTTTGATCGGATGGGGCAGGGCGGGATAGACTAGCCGCTCGGACCTCCGCCACCAGCCGGGTGCCATCGCGACCGGATGTCGCGCCGCGCCGGCCGCCAAGCCGCTCCACAATCGCGCGAGAGCGGTCGGCCGTGGAGTCCCGTCCGACACGTCGAACACCCCTGGCTCATAGCGGCCGGGTTTGGTCAGCAATGTATCCCATCCGTGCGAACCCAGAAGCGACCATGCCGTGACCGCACGGATATCGACGCCGTCGTTTCGCACGGTCAAGCATTTGTCCCAGGCCTCCGCCGCCCAGCGCAATTGTTCCTCGCGGGTGCAGCCATTGTGCACCTCGGTCACGGCCAAGGGGGTTCCGTAACGGTCCCATGCTTCCTGCAAAGCACCGGCAAGCCCGGGCGGCGGTGGATCGAGAACGCGCACGGCCTCCACATCCGCATAGACACGTCGGGCATTGCCGCCATGGGTATGCGTCGGATAACGTTGCAATCGGTGATCGAGGAAGCGGTCGCTGGTCAGATAATGGTTCACGCCGACGATGTCGGGCGGGCAGGGATCGTCCGCGATCCGACGCAACCGCTCGGCAAAGCCGAAGCTTGCGATCCGGGTCCACAGGGGATGATGCGGCGTGATGCGCCCGAACAGCAAATCCCATCCCGCCCAGCGACGGAGATTGTCGAACGCCGCCTGTTCGCCCAGTAGAACGGTGGCATAGGTACGGCCCAGATCGTCGGTCTGGATCAGCTTGGCCGCCGGATTGACCTGCCGGATCGCCCGCATGGCGGCCCGCGTGCCATCGATCTGGTTGAGCAGCGCGAGCCAGAAGGCCGCTTCATCCCGAGCGTGCGGATACCAATGGCCGTAAAGGCCCGAAAAGCGCGCCGTCGTCAGGGGTTCGTTGACCGGCGTCCAGCTCTCTATCCATGGATAACGCTCGACGACCTTTGCAGCATAGTCGCCCAGCCCGGTGGCAAAACCATCGTCCAGCAGATGCGTATGCGGCGGACCGCTGCCGTGATGGACCAGCCCTGCGATGGGCCGAATGCCAAGGTCGCGCAATCGCCCAAGCCTCTCATCGGTCCATGACCAGTCGGGCGTGCGTCCGTCCGGCATCACCCGTTCCCACAAAACGGGATAGCGGATCGCCGTCATCCCCAGCGAGGCGAACAGGTCGAGATCGGCAAGTCGGCCGTGATGTCCGCTTAGGCGAATTTGATCGCTATAGCCCGCCGCAGTGCGATTGACGGTGCATTCCACGCCGCCCCAGAATTGCAGGCCATCCATCGGCATCTCCCGTCAATCCAACGGACCGAGATGAACGGCGTTCCCACCAACACATTGATTTGCATTGTAAGACAGTAACTTAGCAGGAACTTGGCGAAGCGGCAGGTTGTTTCCTCTTTGTAACAGCGATGAAAAGGGAGCCTCCGTGATCACCCAGCCGTCGACCGCCGCCAAGAGCTCCGCCTTGTATCACCGCCGCCCGCGATCGACGCTGATCTGCTTTAGCCATCTCCGCTGGGGCTTCGTCTTTCAAAGGCCGCAGCATCTGATGACGCGCTTCGCCATGACGCAGGACGTCCTGTTCTGGGAGGAGCCGGAGTACCGCCAGGGACCTCCCGAACTGCGCCGTCATATCTGTCCGGACAGCGGTGTCGTCGTGCTGACGCCGCTACTCGACGAGGCCTTGCGAGGATGCGAGGACGAGGCGCTGACGGCCTTGCTGGATGCCGAGATGGCAGGCGTCACGGGTCCGCTCATTCGATGGTACTACACGCCGATGATGCTGCCCTTCTCGGACCATGTTCCGGCGGCTTGCATCGTTTATGATTGCATGGACGAACTCTCGGCGTTCAAGGGAGCGCCGCCTGAGTTGCTGGAGCGCGAGCAACGGCTGATCGAGCGGGCGGATCTGGTCTTCACGGGCGGGACAAGCCTGTACGAGGCGAAGCGGCGGCGCCATTCGAACGTCCACGCCTTTCCCTCCAGCATCGACGCAGCGCATTTCGGCCGGGCACGGGGCCGCGTGGCCGAACCCGCCGACCAGACGGAACTGCCCCGGCCAAGGTTGGGCTTTGCAGGCGTGGTAGACGAGCGGATGGACCTCGATCTGCTGGGGGCGCTGGCGGATGCGCATCCGGAATGGTCGCTGGTCGTCATCGGTCCCGTGGTGAAGATCGACGAGGCCGATCTGCCGCGCCGCGCCAATATCCATTATCTGGGCGGGCGTCCCTATGCGGCGCTGCCGGACTATATGGCGGGTTGGGATGTCGCGCTGATGCCCTTCGCCATCAATGAGGCGACGCGGTTCATCAGCCCGACCAAGACGCCGGAATATCTTGCGGCCGGGTGCCCGGTCGTCTCGACGCCGATTACTGATGTGGTGCGTCATTATGGCGAATTGGCGGGCGTGGCGATTGCCGACACGCCCGCCGCCTTCGTCGCGGCCTGCGAGGCGGGGATGGCGCTACGCGACGCCGGGCATGGCTGGCGCGACAAGGCGGATGCGCAACTTTCCGGGGGATCGTGGAGCAGCACGGCGCTCGAGATGACTGCCCTGATCGAGGCGGAGATGGCGGGGCGCACCCGGCACGAGCCCATCGTGTCGCCGGTCACCTGGCCCCCTCTGCGCGATCGATATGACGTGATGGTGGTGGGCGCGGGCTTTGCCGGGGCGGTCATGGCGGAGCGGCTGGCCGCCGACGGAGGGAAGCGGGTGCTGGTGGTCGACCGGCGATCGCATATCGCGGGCAATGCCTATGATCATCACGACGCGGCGGGTATATTGGTCCACCGCTACGGCCCGCATATCTTCCACACCAATTCGAGCGAGATATTCGACTATCTCTCGCGCTTCACCGATTGGCGGCCCTATGAACATCGCGTCCTGGCCGATGTCGATGGCAAGCTGGTGCCGATGCCGATCAACCGCACGACGCTGAACGCACTCTATGGCCTGGAACTGTCCAGCGATGCGGAGGTCGAGGCGTTCCTGGCATCGCGTGCCGAGCCGGTCGATCCGATCCGCACCTCCGCCGATGTGGTGGTGTCGAGGGTAGGGCGCGAACTCTACGAGACCTTCTTTCGCGGCTATACCCGCAAGCAATGGGGCATGGACCCGTCGGAGCTCGACAAGTCGGTGACCGCGCGCGTGCCGACCCGCAGCGGTACCGACGATCGCTATTTCAGCGACCGCTATCAGGCGATGCCCGTGCGTGGATTTACGCGGATGTTCCAGGCGATGCTGGATCACCCCAATATCGATCTGCTCCTGGGTGTCGATTATGCCGATGTTCGGGAAGCCTATCCACACGATCATCTGGTCTTTACCGGGCCGATCGATGAATATTTCGGCTATCGTTATGGCCATTTGCCCTATCGTTCGCTTCGGTTCGAGCATCGGACGCTGGACGAGGAACAGCATCAGCCGGTTGCCGTGGTCAACTTCCCCGACGAGGCGGTGCCCTATACCCGGATCACCGAATATAAGCATCTGACCGGACAGGTCGCGCCGCAGACCAGCCTGACCTATGAATATCCAAGTGCGACCGGCGACCCCTATTACCCAATCCCTCGCGACGAAAACCAGGCGCTTTACAAACGCTACGAGGCACTGGCCCTGGCGGAGCCGCATGTCAGCTTCGTCGGTCGGCTGGCGACCTATCGCTACTATAACATGGACCAGGTCGTCGGACAGGCCTTGGCAACCTATCGCCGCCTGAAGCCTATCTTGGCCGAGACCACTATGACGACCGCTGCGGAACTGGCGCGAGGACGCAGCGCTGCCTGAACGA
Organism: Sphingomonas sp. LC-1; assembly: GCF_025371035.1. Classification (GTDB taxonomy): domain Bacteria; phylum Pseudomonadota; class Alphaproteobacteria; order Sphingomonadales; family Sphingomonadaceae; genus Sphingomonas; species Sphingomonas sanguinis_E. Next base: position 90,843 of record NZ_JANZXB010000005.1, read on the forward strand.
GAGGGAAGCGGGGGGTGGGGCATATCCGTGATCGCCCCGCTCTCTGCCGGTGATTTAGGGCTGCTCAGGTGTTCGATTTGATGGTCGGCCTGCCTGCCCCGAGCGCCTGCATCAGGGTATCGCTATAGATTTTATGCGTCGCGGTTGGCCGGTGCACTCCTTGGGACGAGGGCGCGATGCCAAGCGACGCGGCGGGGGTGAAGGTCAGTTCGCCGAAATAGATCCCGTCACGCCCATCATAGAGATCGACGCGGACGAACGCGAATGGCACCGACAATGCGTGTGCGGCAGCGGTCATGGCCTCCAGCCGTTCGCGAGCTGCCAGAACAAAACCGCTAGGGGAACGGAGCCCGTCATCCTCGTCCATCGGTTCGAAGTCGGGCACGCGGAACAGGCGGCTCCACGGCTCTCCAAACCGCCCATGATCGATCTGGCAAAGGTGGGGGCGGCCATGAATGCAGTGGAATTTGTAATCGTCGGGCGGTCCGGGGACGGTCGTCGGTATCATCGCCTCGACGATGATCTGACGCGGCAATTGCCAATATTGCATCTCGCGCAGGATCGGTGCGTAATCGACCGAGGCCAAGTCATAGAGCGGGCGCAGTTCGGCCGGATCGGTCAGATCGCGCAGAAAGGTGACCCCACCGCTGGCATGGGTCGGCTTGGCGATGGCATCGGTCCCAAGGAACGGGCGCAGCATTTCGAACAGATGTTCGGGGGAGCGCACCGCCGTGATCGGTATCACGGCCCGCGTTTCAGGGACCCGCAGCGCGGGGAAAACGCGCCGCGCTTCCGCCTTGGCGGTATGCTTGTCGACAAAGGTCCGCGCCAGACGGGACCAGTCCGGATCGATCATCCGGTCGTAGATCACGTCGTTGATCAACGCGTCCGGATGGCCGGGGGGCAGGGGTTCGCGCCCGAATTTGCGTTCGAAGGGCGGGGCGGCGACTTCATGGTTGGCGGCGCGCGTCAGGTCCATGCGCCTTTCTCCGCTCGACCGCGATGCATGCGCTGACATCAGCGCACCCCCGTCAACCGAGCGTCCTGCTAAGACGGACCAGGGTCGGGTCGCCTTCCACGGGATGGAGATCGAAGCCCATTTCCCGTTCGATCAGAATGGCGGACCTGTTTTCGCGATCCTCGATGGCTTCGATCGTGCGGTATCCCCGGCGTCGGGCTCGTTCCACGAGCAGGTCGAGCAGCGTCCAGCCGATGCCCATCTGCTTCATGTCGTGCCGGATCGCGATCGCCGCCTCGGCGACGCTGCCCGTCTTGTCGCCGGCCAGCATCGCGGCGCCGAGGATCGAGCCATCCTCGGAAAAGGCGATGAGGCTCTCCGTCGTCGCATTATCGGCATGGATCATGCCGGACAGCCGCTCGTGACTGACCTCGCGTACGCTGGTCAGGAAGCGGAAGCGCAGATCCTCGGGCGAGACCCGCGCGAAGAAGCCGGCCAGCGGGGCCTTGTCTTCTGTGCGCGCACGCCGGACATGCAGCCGAACGTCCTTATGGGTGACCAGCAATTCGGTGTCGGCGATCATCACGATGTCCTCCTGAATGGTCCCGACCATGCGCCTGTTCGGCGCGCATGACATTGACCCGCGTCAAGACGGCTGCATCGTTCCCGTCTCCATGAAGCGCCGATGCCAGGACAGGGCCTCACCAGGCAGCGAGGGGGCATGCAGGCCATAGCTGCCGCCTTCCGCCCGCGCGGCGTAATCCTGCAGCAGAGGCCGGTAGTCGGGATGGGCGCAGCGTTCGATCACCATCCGGGCACGCTGACGCGGGCTGAGGCCGCGCAGATCGGCCAGGCCCTGTTCGGTCACGATCACCTGCACGTCCTGCATGATATGATCGACATGCGAGGCCTGCGGCACGATGGCGGAAATCTTGCCGCCCTTGGCGGTGGACGGCGTCATGAAGATCGAGACATAGGCGTTGCGCGCGAAATCGCCCGATCCGCCGATGCCGTTCTGGATGCGCGAGCCCATGACCAGCGTCGAATTGACATTGCCATAGATGTCGGCTTCGATCAGCCCGTTCATCGCGATGCATCCCAGGCGCCGGACCAGTTCGGGATGGTTGCTGATCTCCTGAGGGCGCAGGATCATGCGGTCGCGGTAGCTCGCCATGTCGGCGTTGAGCCGCGCCGCCGCCTGCGGGCTGAGCGAAAAGGCGGTGGCGGAGGCCATGCGCAGCTTGCCTGCGTCGAGCAGGTCGAGCATGCCGTCCTGGATCACCTCGGTATAGGCGGTCATCGGCTCGAACGGCGTGTCGATCAGCCCGGACAGCACCGCATTGGCGATATTGCCGACGCCCGACTGGATGGGAAGCAAGCCGGCGGGCAGCCGTCCGCGCGCGACCTCATGCCGCAGAAACTCGATGATATGCCCCGCGATCGCTTGGGCCGTGGCGTCGGGCGCGGCGAAGGGCAGGTTGCGGTCGGGGGCATCGGTTTCGACGATGGCGACGATCTTGTCCGGGTCGCAGGCAAGATAGGGGGTGCCGATCCGGTCATCCGGCCGAACCAGCGGGATCGGCACACGATCGGGGGGCAGGCGAGTGCCGTAGTAGATGTCGTGCATTCCCTCCAGCGCCGAATCCTGCCAGCGATTGACCTCCAGGATCACGCGCGTGGCGCGGTCCGCCCAGGTCTTGTTGTTGCCGACCGACGAGGAAGGGATCAGCGATCCGTCCGCGCGGATACCCGTCACCTCGATAATCGCGGTGTCGAGCGGACCCAGCACCCCTTCCCATGCCATGGGTGCGACCTGGCTGAGGTGCATGTCGAGATAGTCGATCTCACCGCGATTGATCTTCTCGCGGGCGACCGGATCGCCGCTATACGGCAGACGCTGGGCGATCCCGTCGACCGCCGCCAGTGCTCCGTCCAGTTCGGGCCCGGTCGAGGCCCCGGTCCACAGATTGACGCGAAAGGGCCGCCCGGCCGCATGATCCTCCGCCATGCGCCGTGCCAGCGCCTGCGGAACGGCCTTGGGATAGCCGGAGCCGGTAAAGCCGCTCGTCGCCAGGGTTTCGCCGTGGCGGATCAGCGCGGCGGCGGTATCGGCATCGGTGATACGGGAACGCAGGGCGGCACAAGCGATACGATCGGTCATTGTCACTCCATGATGCGGGCGGGGCCGAAGCCTCCGCCCGCCATCTGTCAGGCTGCAAGGTCGAGGACGACGCGGCCTTCAATCTGTCCTTGCCGCATCCGGTCGAACACCTGATTGACCTGGGTTAGCGGCGCGGTGGAAACGGTCGCTCTCACCTTGCCGTCCGCCGCGAAATCGAGCGATTCCTGTAGATCGAGCCGGGTGCCGACGATCGATCCACGCACCGTGATGCCGTTCAGCACCAGCCCGAAGATGTTCAGCGGGAAGTCTCCCGGCGGCAAGCCGTTGAGCGCCACCGTGCCGCCGCGCGCCATCATGCCGACGGCCTGGGCGAAGGCGCGTTCGCTAACTGCGGTGACGAGCGCGCCCTGCGCCCCTCCGCCGGTCTCGCGCTTGATCGCCGCGGCCGGGTCCGGCTCGGTGCGGGCATTGACGGTCACCTTCGCGCCCAGTCGCCGCGCGAGGTCGAGCTTTGCGTCGTCGACATCGACCGCTGCGACGTTCAGGCCCATCGCAACGGCATATTGCACCGCCATATGGCCAAGACCGCCGATGCCCGAGATGACGACCGTGTCGCCCGGCTTGGTGTCGGTCATCTTCAGCCCCTTATAGACTGTCACCCCGGCGCACAGCACGGGTGCGATCTCGGTGAAGCCGATATTGCCGGGCAGATGGCCGACGAAATTCGGATCGGCGATGACATAATCGGCAAAGCCTCCATTGACCGAATAGCCGGTGTTGAGCTGGCTTTCGCACAATGTCTCCCATCCGCCCAGGCAATGCACGCAGTGGCCGCAGGCGGTGTAGAGCCAGGGCACGCCGACCCGGTCGCCTTCCTTGACGTGTTTCACGCCCCTGCCGACCGCAGAGACATAGCCGACGCCCTCATGCCCCGGAATGAAGGGCGGGTTGGGCTTGACCGGCCAGTCGCCCTCGGCAGCGTGCAAATCGGTGTGGCAGACGCCCGAGGCCTGGATCGCGACCTGGATCATGCCGTCGCTGACTTCGGGTACCGGAACTTCGTCAATGGTCAGCGGAGCGCCGAATTGGCGGACGACGGCTGCCTTCATGGTCTTGGCCATGGATTTTCTCCTCTCGGATGATGATGAAGCGGGGATGGGCACGATCGACCGTCCCCGCTTTGACGGGGATCAAAAGAAGCCGAGCTTCTTGGCCGAATAACTGACCAGCAGATTCTTGGTCTGCTGATAATGGTCGAGCATCATGCGATGCGTCTCCCGCCCAATACCGGAACGCTTATAGCCACCGAACGCCGCATGAGCAGGATAGGTGTGGTAGCAGTTGGTCCACACCCGCCCTGCCTGGATGGCGCGGCCCATGCGATAGGCGCGGGTGCCGTCGCGGGTCCACACGCCCGCACCCAAGCCATAGAGCGTGTCGTTGGCGATGCGCAGCGCCTCTTCATCGTCCTTGAAGGTCGCGACCGACACGACGGGGCCGAAAATTTCCTCTTGGAACACCCGCATCCTATTGTTGCCGCTGAGAACGGTCGGCCTGACATAATAGCCTTCCAGCCCCGCCGGCCGGTTTCGCTCCCCGCCGGTCAGCACCGTGGCGCCCTCGTCGCGGCCGATGTCGAGATAGCCGAGGATCTTGTCCATCTGCTCCTGCGAGGCCTGTGCGCCGACCATGGTGGCGGGGTCGAGCGGATCGCCCTGGATCATCGCCTCGACCCGCGCGACCGCCTTTTCCATGAAGCGGTCATAGATGGATTCGTGGACCAGCGCGCGGCTGGGGCAGGTGCAGACCTCGCCCTGATTAAGCGCAAACATGGCGAAGCCCTCAATCGCCTTGTCGAGATAATCATCGTCGGCCGCCGCGACATCCGCAAAGAAGATGTTGGGGCTCTTGCCGCCCAGTTCCAGCGTCACCGGGATCAGGTTTTCGGAAGCATAGGACATGATGAGCTGCCCGGTCGTCGTCTCGCCGGTAAAGGCGATCTTGGCGATGCGCGGGTTCTGCGCGAGCGGCTTGCCCGCCTCCACGCCATAGCCGTTGACGATGTTGAGCACACCTTCGGGAAGCAGGTCGGCGATCAGCTCGGCCAGCACCATGATCGAGGCGGGGGTCTGCTCGGCGGGTTTCAGCACCACGCAATTGCCCGCCGCCAAGGCCGGCGCGAGTTTCCAGCAGGCCATCAGCAGCGGGAAGTTCCACGGGATGATCTGCCCCACTACGCCCAGCGGCTCGTGGAAATGATAGGCGACAGTGTCGTGGTCGATCTCCGAAATCCCGCCCTCCTGCGCGCGGATGCAGCCTGCGAAGTAGCGAAAATGATCGATCGCGAGCGGGAGATCGGCGGCGGTCGTCTCGCGGATTGGCTTGCCATTGTCCCAGGTCTCCGCAGTGGCGAGCAGAGCGAGATTTTCCTCCATACGGTCGGCGATGCGATGAAGGATCAATGCGCGTTCGGCGACACTGGTGCGGCCCCATCCGTCCTTGGCCTTGTGCGCGGCGTCGAGCGCCAGTTCGATGTCGGCGGCCTGGCTGCGCGCGATCTGACAGATGAGCTGACCGTCGATCGGCGATCGATTGTCGAACCAGCGCCCGTCGACTGGATCGACCCAGCGCCCTCCGATGAAATTGGCGTAGCGCTGCTTGAACGGCGCGGTGCGCGCCTTGATAGCTTCCTGGATCGTCATGCAACCTCTCCTTGGTCTGTTATAATACCAAGCTCTGCCTGCACGCCGTTCGGGGCAAGCCGATCCGCGCCGAAGCGGCGGCATGGCGGTGGACTTTCGGCGCATGAAGCGTAGCATGTGTCGCACGGCGCGACGCGAAACGCGGCGGTGTCGCAACTTGCGACAATGGAGAGGATGCGGCGATGGACGGCGCCGGGATAGAGCAAGGACGTCGAGCCTATTTCGACGAGGGGCTTCTGCCCCTGGAAAGCGTGCGCCAGCCGGTCCTGCGCTCGTGGCTGCGCTGTACGGACATGGGCCTGCGGCAGGGGCGGCGGCAGGATGACGGACCGCTGAGCGAGGGCGAACTCAATGCCCTGCGCCAGCGACGCGAGCGGCTGCGCCGATTATGCCGCCCGGAACTCGAGATGCTGGCAGGGGAGGCGCGCGACACCAGTAGCGTCGTGATCCTGGCCGATGCGGATGGCATGATCCTGGATACGATCGGCGATACGGGCTTCCTTTCGCGAGCGGCCCAGGTCGCCTTGCGTCCCGGCGTGTCGTGGACCGAGGCGAGCACCGGCACCAACGCGATCGGTACGGCCATAGCCGAGCGTCGCCCGATCGCCGTGCACGGCGCGGAGCATTTCTTCGCCGAACATGCGGTGCTCAGCTGTGCGGCAACGCCAATCCTCGATCCGCGCGGCGCGATCGTCGGCGCACTCGACATTTCGGGGCCTTCCGCCAGCGGCCATGGCCATGCGCTGGGGCTGATCCGGCTGGCGGTCGACCAGATCGAGCACCGCCTGTTCCGCTCCGGCTTTGCGGATTGCCGCGTGCTTCGGATGCACGACGATGCAGCGATGCTGGGCACGGCGCGCGAGGGGATTTTGGTGTTCCGCGACGATCGGCTGGTCGCCGCCAATCGCCGGGGATTGTCGCTGGTCGGTAGAAGCTGGGAAGCGCTCGATGAGACACCGCTCAGCGATCTGGTGGATGTGCGCGGGCAGGCGGGGCGCGGACCTCTGCGCCTGACCAATGGAGCGACGCTGATCGGGGGGTGGGACAGCGAAGCACGGGGTGGCGGGGCGGAGCTGACGATGACGGCGCGCCCGCTCGCCGATGAGCGCGCCGAGGCGATAGAAGCCGCGCTGGCGGCGCATGGCGGCAATGTCTCGGCGGCGGCGCGGCAATTGGGAGTTCATCGCAGCACGATCCATCGCCATCTCGCTCGCCATCGCTGATCCCGCGCGCGGGAGGGGGGATGACCGCCGGATCGCCCCCGACGGTTCGATAATAATCGCCTTCGGGAAAGTCCTTGCGGTTGCGCCCGCCGGGTATCAGTCGGCCGACGCCGGGCGCCAAGCGACGTAGGCGATCAGCGTCAGCCCTGTGACCCTCTCACTTCCGCATCCGCCTTGCGTTTCAATCGTCACCCATAGCCATGCACGTATCCCTACACAGTCTAATCATGGCGCAGCGCCGAGGCGGGAGCCGCGCGGCTGGCGCGCCACGCCTGACCGAGGACGGTTAACACTGCGATGACGAGCGCCAGCACGGAAGCTCCCACGAAATAGAGCGGGGACAGGGCGATACGGTCGTCAAAACCGGCCAGCCAGGTGCGCATCGCAAAGAAGGCCAAGGGCCATGCGATGGCATTCGCGATCAGAACCGGGCGCAGGAACTGTCCGACGAGCAGTTTGACGATGTCTGACGTGGACGCCCCCAGCGTCTTCCTGATGCCGATCTCCTTGACCCGGCGCTGCGTGTTGAAGGAGGCGAGGCCCCAAAGACCGATGCAACCGATCAGCACCGCCAACCCTGCGCCGATGCCGAAGAGCCGGGTCGCCCGGTCATCCTCTTCATAAAAAGTCTGGAGCAACTGCTCCCCCGTATCCGCGCGAAACGGCGCTTCGGGCGCAATCCTGACCCAGGCGGCGCGCACCGCGTCCCTTATGCGCCGAGGATCGCCGGTGAAGCGCATCGTCGCCACGGGATAACTTACGATGCCGTGGGTGTAGGTGTAGTAGACCGGGGTTGCGGGTATGTGCGGCGAGAAGAAGCGCAGATCGTCGATCACGCCGACAATCGTCATCGGCCGGGGTTGGACGATGGTCTTGCCGATCGCCTCTTCCGGCGAATAAAAGCCGAGGGCCGAAACCGCCTTGCGCGATATGACGATGTTGACCGCCACGTCCTTTTCGGCATTCTTTCTATCGTCCAGGCGATGGGCGTCGTCGAGAAGGCGACCAGCAATGGCCTTCGCACCGAACAGGCGGAAGAAGTCCGACCCTATGCGGATGCCCCGAGCGGCTGGCCCGGGGCCCGGCCGACCGGACAGAAGGAGATTGTCGGAATTGTTATTCCCGACATCGCCCACACCAGTATCGGATGTCGTCACCATCGACACGCCCGGCACCGCCCGGAAGGCGTCGATCAGAGCGAGATGCTTGGCCGAATCGACATAACCCAGCCATGGGGCCACTAGCAGCCCTTCGCGCCGAAACCCCAGATCGGCCTGACGGACATGGCGCGTCTGCGCGACGAGGACGGCCGTGCCGATCAGAAAAGCGATCACCAATGCGAACTGAGCCACGACCAGCGCTTCGCGTACCCTGGCCCCTGCTCGCCCACCACCCGGCGCACGCGCAGAGGCAAGCACCGCCGCGACCGGAAAGCGGGACAACAATACGGCCGGATAAGAGCCAGCAAGAATGCCGACGCCGATCGAAAGCAGCAACAGCACCGGCACAACGACAGCATAGGGCATCGTCAGGGACAGGCCGCCGGCCGCATTGACCAAAGGCAGTCCGACCTCCGCCAGCATCAGCCCAAGCAGCGCCGCCACTGCCACGGCCAACACCGCTTCGCTCAGGAACTGGCGGACCAGCGTGGCACGGTCGGCGCCCAGAACCTTGCGCATGGCGACTTCGCGGGCCCGAAGCCCGGCCCGAGCACTTGCGAGGTTCACGTAATTGACGACCGCAATCAGCAGGGTCAGCACGCCGACCAATCCCAGCGTGACGATGGTCAGCTTGCGGCTCGCGCTTTCCTGACCGGCCGGTTGGAGATGCGCCTTGGTCAAGGCAAGGAGCGGCAGGCCGATGCGCGTCGCCACGTCTTCTCCCAAGTCCCGTGCGCCATGCCGGGCGACGAAGCCGGGTATTTTCTGTTGGAATGCCTCGGCAGCGGCTTCGTCAGGAAAGCGGAGATAGGTCTTGAGGGAAGTGCTGCCCCAATGATCCCACCAATCGCCCAGGTCGCTGGTGGGCAGCCGAGCCAGAATGGTGAACCGGAAGTCGGTCGTCTTGGGCAAATCCCTGAACACGCCCGTGACCCGGTGCGGCGCGGTCTTGTCGAGTGCCAGCGTCATCGTCTCGCCGATCGGATTGGCATAACCGAAATATTTCCGCGCCGCGGACTGGCTGATGATCACGCTTGTCGGGTCTGCCAGCGCGCTTGCCTTGTCGCCCGCGACCCATGGCAGGTCGAACACCTGCAGGAAGCTTGCATCGACTTGCGCTATGTCATCGAATGTCGCGATGCCGTTGCGGACTATGCTGCCCCCGTCCTTGCCGTCCATATTAGCGCCGCCCATGATGCGGGTGCCGACCAGGTCGGGAAAGTCCTGCCGCAATTCGTCGAGCAACCCTCCCATGGTAAACGGATAGGTTCCGGCGAACGGACCATCGGCGCGTTTCTAGTCGGTCTGGACGAGATATATCCCGTCATGGTGCGGCAGCCACTTTTCGAAGCTGGTCTCGAAGCGGACATAGAGGGCGAGGACGAAAAACACCGCGATCCCGACGGCAAGCCCCCCGATGTTGAGCGCAGCAAAGAGCTTGTGGCGTGTCAGGGACCGATAGAAGGCGGTGAAGGCGAAGCTGTTCATGCGCGGGCTCCTGACGGGACGCGCAGCGGTATGCGCGAGGGGGGCGACTTCTGTCTCATTGCGACAAATGTCACCGCCCACTCGAAAAAAGGCTAACATGTTATGAGAGAGCGTTTTTCTGGCGGGTCACCAGAGACTGGTGTGACGGCCTTGGACACTCCGTTCAAAACCGGACGATTTTTGATGGCGTCAAGTCGATAAGCCGATGTCTGCGGGAATCGACCCCGGATACACGGGTTATGATTGGATGCTGGGATGTGCTCGTCGTCGGCGGTTATTGCGCCCGAGGTTCACAAATGGCGGGCCGGATACGGATCGTTGCCCCAGTCAAATACGCATTGAGCTTCGTGGGCGAACGCCTTTCGCGTTCATGGCTCAATCGATGGATCGATCGGACCCCATCGTCGACGACAGGGCCCGATCGACAGGCATTGTTACATCTTCACCCGCGCCCCGACGAACATGAAGCGGCCCACGGCCGTCGTCGGTTGGATGGTCTGACCATAGTCGGGCAACTGATCGAACAGATTGCTGACACCGCCATAGAATTGGAACCGATCGGTCGCATCGACGCTGGCATAGATGTTATGCTGCCAGCGCGGCTTGATGTAGTAATACTCCGCCGCCACGAAGTCGGGGTTGCTTCCCGAGGTTTCGCGGGTGTAGCGCAGGGTCTTGTCGAACCACTGTAGCCCATAGTTGAGGGTCACTGCACCCTTGGTCCAGGAAAGATTCGACGTTACCTGATATTTCGGCGCGACCGAGAAGATCGTTCCGCGATAATCGGTCACAGGGGCGCCCGGCACGCCAATGAACAACAGCTTGTCGAGATAGTTGCCATTCACCTGCAGGTTGAACAGACCCAGATTGGCAGTCGGCAGACGCCAGTTCAGGTTGAAGTCCAGGCCCGCCGTCTGGAACGACGCGACGTTCTGGGGCGCGACGCTGAAGCCGGTGACATTGCCCGCCTGCGCAACACCGCTGCCGGGACCATTTTGGCGCGTGATCGCGCCGCAGAACTGGTTGTTCAGCGTCGGGGAGTCGACGCAGAGCTGGGCCAGCTGGATCGGCGTGACCGTATTGATCGCGTTCTTCAGGCGGATGTCATACCAGTCGGCCGACAGAGTCAGGCCTGGCAGGAAGCGCGGCGACAGAACGACGCCTGCCGTCCAGGTATTGGCCTCTTCCTCGCGAAGCAACGGGTTGCCGCCCGCCGTGCCGGAAATGTTGAACGACCGATTATCATTATAGGTCGCCGGGTCCGCGCCCAGGCCCTGCAGCAGCGTGCGGCAATTTGCGGCGCGATACTGGGTGCCGTTGCCGGTATTGGCCGGGATGCAGGGATCCTCGGTGAAGAAGGCGAAGGTTTGCGACCGGCCGCCGAACAGCTCGCTGATATTGGGCGCGCGGATGGCGACCGAGTAGGTCCCGCGGAACGTGATGTCGCGGATCGGCGCATACATGCCGTCGACCTTCCACGTCGTGGCGCGGCCGATCGTCGAGTAATCCGACACGCGGATGGCTGCGCCCAGTTCCAGGTCATGCGCGAAGCGCATGTTCTTGGCGATCGGGGCGTTCAGTTCGGCAAAGACTTCCTTGACGTCGAACGATCCGCGCGTCACGCTGAGTGCATTGGTGAAGGTCAGGCCCTGCTGCTCGATGGGATCGGGCGTGAAGCTGCTGATCTCCTTGCGGTATTCGGCGCCGAAAGCATAGGCCAGCGGGCCGCCGGGCAAGGTGAAGAACTTTTCGAAATCGCCGCTGACCGAGGCCGAAACGACATGCTGCTCGATGCGCGAACGGTCCGTGGTCGGCGCCAGGATGAAGGCGATGCCCGACGGATCGGACAATCCTTCGCCCAGAATGTTGATCGGACGGCACTGACCCGGCTGGAACGTCGTCCGCGGCAAAACGGTGCGCCCGCTCGAATAGGGCTGGTTCGGCGTCCAGTTCGGATCCAGGTTGGCGCGGCAGGTGATCTGTCCGGTGGCAGGATCACGCACAGCGTCGAGCGCCGCGAAGAAGCGGTCCGAATAGATGTCGTTCGTGTATTGGCTACGCACATCGGTACGCCCGAAGACATAAGACACTTCGTAATGCGTCTTGTCTTCCAGATCGCCGCGCAGGCCGATCACCGTGCGATAGGTGTCGCGCTTGATGTTCTCGCCGCGCTGGCCATTGCCGTTCATGCCCAGATCGAAATTGTCGCGGCTGACCAGCACCCCGCCGATGGACGGGTCGATTGCCGACCGGATATTGGCGGGGAGGTAGGGGTTATCGCCCTCGATCAGGATGTTATAGTCGAAAGTCGGTTGTGCCAGCGAGAAGGACTTGGTGGTCGCATACTTCGCCTCACCGAACAGGGTGACGGTGTCGCTGATGTCGTAATGGCCCAGGAAATTGGCGAGATGCCGTTCGATCCGCGGCTGCAAATCGTTCAGATAGCGCGCGACCGGCGTGCTCGATCCGCCGACCGAATAGCCGCCGGGATAGGCGACGCCATTGTCATAGACCGCACCGGTGCCGGTGAAATCGGGCACGCCGTCGCCGTCCACGTCAACGGCGCCGTCAGGCGAACTGCCATAATAGCGGGCATCGGTGATCGGCACGCGCGCGGGCACCGTGCCATTGGTGTTCCGGACGAAGACGGGGAAATTAGACTGACCGAACTGGGTACGCTGCTTGGCCTGCAAGCGGTCGTCCATAGAATATTGATAAGCGAGCGCGACATTGCCGCGACCGTCCGAAAAATTCCGCCCGGCCGTGACTGCGATCAGACGCTGTCCCGCATCGCCCCGATCGGAAATCCCGGCCTGACCGCGAACGGTCAGCCCCTGGAAATTCTGCTTCAGACGGAAATTGACCACGCCCGAGACACCGTCTGCGCCGTAGATCGCCGAGGCGCCACCGGTCAGGATGTCGACGCCCTCGATCAGGTCGGTCGGAATCGTGTTGATGTCGACCGACTGTTCGCCGGGAATGCCCGAGACGTGCCGACGTCCATCGACCAGGGTCAGGGTGCGCTGACGCCCCAAATTGCGCAAGTCGAGTGTGTTCAGGCCGGTTTCACCGATGCCCGCACGATCACCCGAGTTGTTGGACGAACCGGCCGAGCCCACCAGCGCAGGGTAAGCGCGGAGGAAGTCCGTGGCGTTCGTCGTGCCCTGGGCCTCGAACGTTTTGGCGTCGAGCGTCACGATCGGACTGGGCGTCGAGAAATCCTGGCGGCGAATACGCGAGCCGGTGACGACGACATCGCCGGTCTGCCCCGCATTGCTGCTGTCCTCTACCGCGCCAGGCTGTGCGTCCTGGCCCGGCAGGTTGCTGTCGCCCTGCGTCGTTGCAGGCGCCGTTTCCTGCGCCTGAGCCGCACCGGAAAGGCCGGAAACCGCAATAGCCAATGCGGCCGCGCCATGGGCGAATGCCATCCGCTTCATAAGAACTCCCTGTGGGTTTTGGTTTATGTTTGACCAAAACGCGCATGGAGCCGCGATGACAACCGCGTCATCGACAGGTGGGTTAAAATGGTGATGCAGAGTGTCTTTTCGGTAACGCTTTATTACGGCTATGTCACTCGAAAATAACCTACATTAGGTCCGATTTGAGGCTTTTAGATGAGTTAAAGGCATTTGATCGCCGATCAACGCGCCGACACCCTTTGCGGATCTCATGGCTGGGTTGGCGGTGTAGTCGATTGTGGCATTCCGGCCCGCCGCATTTCGGCAATCTCGGCGGCGGTCTTGAAATCCAACATTTCGATTTGGAAGATCAGGTCGGAGTTGGCTGGAATGGGTCCAGAGGCCTGTGCGCCATAACCCAGTGCAGAGGGAACGCAGAGGCGTACCACGCCGCCGCGACCTATCAGCTGCAACCCTTCCGAAAAGCCGGGGATGACGCCGCCGACCGGCATGGGGGACTGCATGGATTGGTCGAAGACTGTTCCCGTCGCGCTAAGATAGCCGATATAATTGACGAGCACCGTGTCGTCTGCCGAGGGCTTGGGGCCGTTCGCTGGCCGCAAGATGGAATAGCCCAGGCCGGAAGGGGTCCGCGATGCGCACAGCCTTTGTCCGGCGGGAACGATTGGCGTCAACGGCAGCGGAATGATCGTGTCATTCGGCGCGACCGGCTTGAGGGCTGCGGAACGCGGCCCGTTATCCGACCGTGTCGTAGCATGGGCCGGGCAAAGTGCGAGCAAAGGCACGGACATGGAAAGGACAAGGCGGCTCAGGGCGCGGGGGTATGATCTCATGATCCCCGCCGTAATCGGCCCCCGCCGAACAGATCAAGGGGCGGTCATTGGTGGTTTCGAATGATTTTCATCAAAGCAGCATCCAATGCCGACAGGAAGCGGGATCGATCCTCCTTTGCGAATGGCGGTGGCCCGCCGATCCGATCACCTCCGGCCCGCAGGTCGTTCATGATCGCCCGTACCGCAACGGCATTGCCGATCGAGCTGGTCGTGAACGGCTTGCCGTTCGGCGCGATCACCGCTGCGCCTGCCTTGAGGCATCGATCGGCCAACAGGATGTCAGCCGTCACCACCACCGTCCCGCCATCCGCGTGGTCGGCGATCCAGTCGTCCGCGGCATCGAAACCGTCGCCGACGACCACGCGCGCGATCAGCGGATGGTCCGGAATGCGCAGGTGCGCGTTGCTGACCACCGTCACCGGCACCGCCAGCCGGTAAGCGACGCGATAAACCTCGTCCTTTACCGGGCAGGCGTCCGCATCGACCAAGATATGCGCTCTTTCCGTCACGGGGGCGCCGTCGCATGAATGGCGGCACGGTGGCAACTCCGCGCTGAAACAGTCGAGGACGTTCAGTGCTGCCGCTACCGCCTGCCATCAGCCGCAATGGGCGATGCAGCCGATGGAAAGCACCGTCAGGCAAAAATCTCGGTGAGCCGATCGACGTCGGGGCCGTCTTTCCAATGACGCAATTCGATGAACAGCGAGGCGCCGACCAGCGTGAACCATGTCAGCATGACGGTCGTCACGATCGATTGCAGCAGCTCGACCATGAGCGAGGGCGTCGTGGCAACCCGTACCGCGCCTCCGCCGGTCAGCGCCCCAAAGCTGCCGTAACCCGCCACGGTCGCGGCACCGATCACCACCGAAACAACCAGATAGATGGCACATGCCAGCAGGCCGATGCCGAATATCGGCCAACGTGCACCCTGGGTCAGGCTTCGACTCCGACCAAAAGCGCCGAATACCCCCGTTCGTTCCGCGACGACGGCCGGCAGGCTGACCGACCACATCACGGCCAAGATGATGCCGGGGACCAGCAGAAAGAGCGCGCCCAGCCATATGCCGAAGAAGAACAGGGTATTGACCGCGAACAAGGGCAATGCGCGACGAGCGCCCAAGGTCAGCACTTCGCCAAGTGTCGCGGGTCGGCCTTGGTCATGCGCGACCGCTGCATGAACCAGCGCGCCGCTGGCGACGAGCCATAGCAAGCCAACGACGAGACCATAGGTCCCGAACAATAGATAAGCCCCATCCTGAAGCTCGCGCGCAAAAGATGCCCTCCCAAGGAGTGCCTGGGTTCCGAATTGCGGCAAGGCGACGAGGACGAAGGTCACGCCCAGCGTAGCCACGGGATTGGCCTTGATCACATTGATACTGCGTCCGAATACCGCGCCAACCGATAGTCCATGACGCGTTTGCGTGATCGCCTGGCTGGCCATGTTGCTTCCCCCCTCAGCATGCTTGCCGAGGATCGTGTCAAGTCGATGCCACTCTGTCCAGCCTGATCGACGACATGTAAAACAGGAATAGCGGATTGGCGTCTGCAATCGGTCCGGCTACAGTCCGCCACGGGGCATTGCAGCGTGGATGGAGGGGGATCATCGCGGCGACAGCAAAGGACACGGCGGTTGTGGCGGATCAACTCGCCGCAGCGCATGCTCGTCTGCGTGCCGATCCGTCGATCCAGTTCCATTTGACGGCGGCACCCACGCCACCCGAGCCTCCCGGATGGCTGAAGTCGCTGGGGCGTTGGCTTGTCGACCTTTTCCGGCCGATCGGACGTTTCCTGCGCTGGCTGACGAACCTGATGCCCGATGCCCCTTATGCGCGTATCCTGCTTTGGATTGTGATCGTCGCCTTGGCGGCTGCCCTGATCTGGATGGTCGTCGAACGGGTCAGGTTGGGCGAGTGGCGATGGCCGGTCCGGCGGCGGGGGCCCGAAGACATTGCCGACATGGAAGGCGATCCATGGACGCCTGGCGAAGAACCCGCCCGGGCCTGGCTCAGTGCGGCAGACCGGCTCGCCGCAGACGGGCGATTTGCCGAGGCGATCCATTATCTGTTGTTTCATTCCATCGACGACATCGGGCGCCGCCGCCCCGCACTGCGACGGCCTTCGCTGACCAGCCGCGAATTGGCGTCGGCTTCGCTGTTGCCCGTCTCGGTCCGGCCGCTCTTTGCGCGCATTGCGGGACTGGTCGAGCGCAGCCTTTTCGGAGGACGGCCCGTCGAACAGGCCGACTGGGACGCCGCGCGGGCTGCCTATACCGAACTGGTATTGCCGCAACGGTGGCGCGCATGAGCGGGCGGATTTTGCGCCGCCATTCCCGCAGCGGGGAGAAAGCGGCCGAGCATTTGTTTGCGCCGCTGACGGTGACACTGCTGCTGGTCATCGGCATTCTGGGCTTTGCCGGGTCGATGCTGCTGGGGGCCTATGCCCCGGATTTGCGATCCGGGCAGAACGGCGGAACCCACGCCCTGTCCAACGCCGCAACCGGCTTCGCCGGGATTTTCGGCCTGGCCGAGGCGACCGGCCACAAGCCGCGGATCATTCGGGCGGAAGGTGGATGGATGACGGACGACCTCGTCGTCGCCACGCCCGATCACGGTCACGTGGACATGACCAAATTCATGATGGCCCGGCATGGCCGAGCGACCCTGATCGTCCTCCCCAAATGGGCGACGCAAGCCGATGACGAGGTCAAAGGCTGGGTCGATGCCAGCGGCCTGCTGCCAAGGTCCGATCCGGCCAGTATCCTGGCACCGGCAACCGACATCACCGTGACCCGGCGTCGGAGCCGGGGGCGGGCGCTCCACGCGGTACGATGGGCGCCGGCGTCGATGAATGTCGCTGCCCCGCGCCCGCTCCAGGTCATGTCGTCGGCGGCCTTGACGCCCCTCGTGACCTACGATGCCGGGGGGATCGTGCTGGGGAAGGTGAAGGACCAGAATGTCTATATTCTCGCCGATCCCGATCTGCTCAACAATCACGGCATTCGGACGCTCGATCGGGCGCGGGCTGCGCTCGACCTGTTCGACTTCGTCGCGGACAACGGCTCAACGGGTGTAGCGTTCGACGTGACGTTGAACGGCCTGGGCCGTGGGCGAACCCCGTTGAAACTCGCCGTCGAGCCGCCCTTCCTGGCGATGACACTGGCCCTGGTCGTCGCGCTGGCGCTCATCGGGTGGCAGGCCCTGTTCCGCTTCGGATCGGCACGGCACGCCGATCGGGCCATCGCTTTCGGCAAGACGGCGCTGATCGACAACAGCGCGATGATCGTCCGCAAGGCGGGTCGAGAGGGCGGGCTGGGTTCGCGATACGCCGCGCTGGTCCGCGAGAGGGCAAGGGCGATCTTCGGGGTGCCGGCACGACTGACCGACGAGGAGGCGGATCGCTATCTCGATCGCCTGCCGGGATCGACGACGTTCACGACCCTCGCCGCAGAGGCGACGCGGGCCCGGCACCGCGACGACATGCTCGCCGGCGCGCAGGCGCTGCACCAATGGCAACAGGAGAAGACACGGTGACGGTGGAAGAGGTTCAGGCGCTGGGGCAGGCGATCCGTGCCGAGATCGGCAAGGCGGTGGTCGGCCATGACGCCACCATCGACCTGCTGCTGGTCGCATTGTTCGCCGGGGGACATGTCCTGCTGGAAGGGCCGCCGGGCACCGCCAAGACGCTGCTGGCGCATAGTTTCGCGCAGACCTTGGGGCTGGGGTTCGGGCGCATCCAGTTCACGCCGGATCTGATGCCGGGGGACATCATCGGCGCCAATCTGTTCAACTTCCAAAGCTCGACATTTACGCTGACCCGTGGGCCGATCTTCACCGAATTGCTGTTGGCCGACGAGATCAACCGCACCTCGCCAAAGACCCAAGCCGCCTTGCTGGAAGCGATGCAGGAGCGCACCGTGACCATCGATGGCGAGAGCCTGGCGCTGAGCCGCCGTTTTACCGTGGTCGCCACCCAGAACCCGATCGAGCAGCAGGGCGTCTATCCGCTGCCCGAGGCGCAGCTCGACCGTTTCCTGTTCAAGCAGATCGTGCCCTATCCCACGTCCGATGAAGAGCGCCGGATCGTCGCGTGCCACGGCGCCCGCCAAGCCGCCATGTCGCCCGCTGAATGGGGAGTCGAGGCCAAGGCCGACGCGGCGACGATCGACGCGGCGGTGGAAACCGTTGCTGGTGTCCGGCTGGTCGATGAGGTGATCGATTATATCGTCGCGCTGATCCGCGGAACGCGCGGCGTGGCGGATCTGGAGAGCGGTGCCTCGCCGCGTGCGGGTGCGATGCTGGCGGGAGCGGCGCGGGCGCGGGCCGCACTCGACGGACGCGATTTCGTCATTCCGGACGATGTGAAGACGCTGGCACCCGCGCTGCTCCGTCATCGCTTGATCCTGTCACCGGCGGCCGAGATTGGCGGGCGCGCGATCGAGGATGTCGTCGCGCAGATCATGGAGACGATCGAGGCGCCGCGTTGATCTATCCCACCCGCATGGCGGTACTGGCGGCGGTGATCGGGGCTCCCATCACGTTGCTGGTTGCCGTGCTGTTTCCGACGACCTGGTTTGCGGGGCTTGGCTGGCCCGGCGCGGTGCTCGTACTTGTCTTGGCGGATGCATGGCTTGGCCGTGCAGCCGCGGACGCCCGCCTGGCGTTGCCCGGTTCGGCATCGGTCGGCGTTCCACTGACGATCACGGCGGCGGTGACGATCGTCGGCCCGTCTGTGCGAAGGACGGCGCAACTGGCCCTGTCGAACGATCCTTTGATAGCCCTTGCCGACGATACTCCGGTCAGCCTCATGATCGAAGACGGCAGGGCGAATGCGGCGATCATGATCATACCCCGGCGGCGGGGCACGGCACGGTTCGATACGATATGGCTACGCTGGGCCGGACCGCTGGGACTGGTATGGCGGCAAAAGCGGATCGATGACGAACGTCTGCTGCCGATCCTTCCCGATGTGGAGACGGTGCGAGAACGAGGCGCGGAGGTGTTTCGGCGTCATGCGGTCCAGGGGCTACTCGCTCAGAGCGATCGGGGGGACGGCACCGATTTCGACGCATTGGTCGAGTTTAGAACCGGCATGGACCGACGTGCGATCGACTGGAAACAGTCGGCACGCCACCGCAAGCTCTACGCCAAGGAATATCGCACCGAGCGCAACAGCCAGATCGTGTTCGTGATCGATGCGGGGCGGCAAATGTCCGAACCCGTCGGCGGCATCCCGCGCATCGACCGTGCCATTTCGGCGGCGCTGCTGACCGGTTGGCTGGCCCTCAAGCTTGGCGACCGTGTCGCGCTCCACGCCTTCGACTCTTGCCCACGCGTCGGCAGCGGCTTTATCGGTGGTGCAAAAGCCTTTCCCCAGCTTCAGCATCTGGCGGCGCAGATCGACTATAGCGGGGACGAATCCAATTACACCTTCGCCCTGACAACGCTGGCCGGACGGCTGACGCGGCGATCCATGATCGTGCTGTTCACCGAATTCACCGACGCGACCTCCGCCGATTTCCTGGTCCGCGCTGTGGCCCGCCTGCTTAAGACGCATCTGGTGCTGGTCGTCGTCCTGCGTGACGACGAACTGGAAGCTTTTGTCGATGCGGCGCCGGTCACGCCCGCCGATGTGACGCGTGCCGTCACCGCGGGAGCATTGCTTCGCGATCGGCGGCTGGTGCTGCTGCGCCTTCGGCACCTGGGGGTGCATGTCATCGAAAGCCCCCATGATCAGGTGGCCGAGCGACTGGTCGAAGGCTATGTCGATCTCAAACGCAGGAGCCTGTTGTGAGTGCGTTCGTCGATGCCGCCCCGCCGCTGGTCAATGCCAGCCGCTTTCGCGCGGCGCATGAGGCCGACTGGACACGGTTGGATATGCTGCTTCGACGGATCGAAAAGCGATCCGTCCGGGTTTTGTCCGAGGATGATCTGCTCGCGTTGCCCTTGCTGTATCGTATCACCCTGTCATCGCTGTCGGTCGCGCGCGAAACGTCTCTCGACCGAGCGTTGATCGCCTATCTCGAGCAGCTTTGCGCGCGCGCCTATTTCCAGCTTTACGGCGTATCGGACTCGCCATGGCACGATCTGGCGCGTTTTTTCACGCAGGGTTGGCCGAAAGCGGTCGCATCGCTTTGGCGCGAGACGCTGGTGATGGCCTTCCTGACCTTGGCGGGCGCGCTCGCCGCCTATGCGCTGGTTCGCGCCGATCCAAGCTGGTTCTATGGGTTCATTCCGGAAGCGCTGGCCGGGGGACGCGATCCCGGCGCTTCGGCGGCGACGCTGCGGCAGAGCTTGTACGGCAGTCAGGAGAGCGGACTGGGCATTTTCGCCAGCTTCCTGTTCGGCCATAACGCCCAGATCGCGATCTTCGCGTTCGCGCTGGGCTTTGCCTTTGTCGTGCCGACCGCGCTGCTGGTTCTCTATAACGGGCTGACGCTGGGCGCGATGATCGCCGTGTTTGCGGACAAGGGGCTAAGCCCGAACTTCTTGGCATGGCTGGCGATCCACGGGACCACGGAGTTGTTCGCGATCATGATCTCCGGAGCGGCCGGGATGCGGATCGGCACCGCGATCGCCTTTCCGGGACGACGCACCCGCATGGACGCGCTGGTCGTGGCGGGCCGGACATCCGCCATCGCCGTCATGGGCGTCGTGCTGATGCTGGCGGTCGCGGCGATCCTGGAAGGGATTGGTCGGCAGGTGGTGACGAGCGATGGTTTGCGGGTCGGTATCGGCCTGGCCGCACTGGGGGCTTGGCTGGTCTATTATTACGGCATCGGGAGGCGGCATGCGCTTCGCTCGCCGGAGTAAGGCGGCCTTTACCCTGCGACGCGGTTTCGTCACGCCGGAAGGCGTCGATCTGCAACTGGAACTCGGGAGCGCAGGGGCGCGGGCCGCCGCATTTCTGATCGACATCGTCCTGATGCTTGTCGTGCTGATCGTGGCGACGATCGCCTTGTTCGCCTTCGGTCTGGCGACCCGTGCCGATCTTGCCGCCATATTGTGGCTGATCGGTGCGTTCTGCCTGCGCAACGGCTGGTTCGTGCTGTTCGAGATGAGTGGTCGCGGCGCCACGCCGGGCAAGCGCCTGATGGGTTTGCGGGTCATCGCTCGTGATGGCGCGCGATTGACCGGAGGCGCGGTGCTCGCGCGCAACGCGATGCGCGAGATCGAGGTGTTCCTGCCGCTATCCTTTCTGGCGCAGCAGACGGCGACGGGCACGGCGGACGCGTTCCTGACCATCTTCGCATTGTCATGGACGGGTATCTTCCTGCTATTCCCTTTGTTCAATCGAGAGCGGCTGCGGATCGGCGACATGGTGGCCGGCACCTGGGTGGTTCAGACGGTCAAGCAGAACCTTGCCGCAGACCTGACCGTGAGCGCGGATCGCCCGCGGCGTGTATTTTCAGACGCCGCGCTTGCGCTGTACGGCGTATATGAGTTGCATGCGCTGGAGGATGTGATCCGGAACGGTGATGCCCTGTCCCGCAACACGGTGGCGGCAACGATCCGACGCAAGGCGGGGCTGGCCGATGATGGCGACGACGACGGATTTCTTGCCGACTATTACGCGGCTCTGTGCGTGCGCTTGGAAGGGGGACTGCTGATCGGTCGCCGCCAACTCGACAAATCGGGTGCCATGGCAGGCTAGGGCGGGTCGCGGCCATTTGCGAACCGCCCTGTCTATCGCATCACCGAGTCCAGATGCCGGGGACGCTATCGATGGCATGAGCGATCGCTTCGGCGATGGCGCGGTCGTCCTTGGCGTCGGGATGCGCGTCGCATCCCTGGAAGGACAGGCCGTTCACGGGAACGAAACGGACCCGTTTTTCTCCGCTGTCGCTCAGTCGCTGGACGACCTTGGAGACTTCTTGCGCAATTTCGCCATCAGCCAGATCGGTCGCCCAAAGGATAAAATAGGCGTTCGGATTCTTCTGGCGGAGCGTCTGCACGAACGCGACATACCGCCCTTCGAAATCCCGATGGAGCGCCTCGCGATCGGGCCAGCGTTCCCCAGTCTTCAGCGGTGTTGAAAAATCGTTGGTGCCCAGAGCGATGACGATGATCTGCGGATGCCAATCCGGCCGTGCTGCCAAGATTTGGGAGTTTAGCAGGGCAAAGGGATAGGCTTGAGGCAGCGTCGGGGCGGCGAAGCCTCCATAGTTGCGGACGACACCGCGCCCCGAGATCGCATTGACCTGATAATCGGCGTCATAATGCGCTGCGGTGACGCCAGCCAGTCCGAGCAACGTATTGGTCGTCTGCCAGATGGCATCCTGGCTGCACACTCGCGTCGACGACGTGTTTCCATAACCGACCGTGTGCGAATCCCCGATGAACTCGATCTGCCGCATTCGTGGCTGCGGGGCGGGGAGGGGCGTCGTACCCCGTGGCGCGAATATGCCATGGAATGCGGTCGGACCGGCTTGGCTCTCGCTTACCACATCGACGCGGATGCGATGCTTGCCGGGCCCATGGGCGGCCACGCGATAAACGCCCGGAGTGGGACGGACGAGCGAAAGGGGCGCGTCGCCATCGACCCTGATCCGAAGCGAGACGGCCCCTGCTCCGATACTGAGGTCTACGGCCGGACCGCGAAAAGCCGCTTCCCAATAGGTACCGGGCCATTGCCGGACATAGCCCTTTAAATGGACCACGCGTCCGCCGACGTGGAGAGGCAACGGCCTCCCGGTCGACGCCCGCGCGCCCAAGGAACGGATCACTTGTGACGAGCCCGTTCGAGCGGGAAGCACGTAAGGCGACGCCGTGAGCAGCAACAGGGCGGCGGGGATGAAGGCGCGAAGCATCGTCTCTCCTGGTCGGGGCGGCAAATGCCCTATCGCGGAATGGGATAGCTAGCTTGCTCGTGAACCGGCGCAACGAAAAAGCGTCTCGCCAATGGGCGATCATACGGGACAAGTCCGGCCTTGCGAATTCGGATAAGTGTTATTGACAGTTTCGTCATGAAACCGGCACGGCTGGGAAAACGAACAGGAGAGATGTGACGATGGCGTTTACCCGCAGCCTGGCCATGATCGTGGCCGCAACCGCCCTGAGCAGCGGCGCGATCGCACAGCAGGATCTGGCGCCCACACCCGACGCCAGTGCCGTAGCCCATCCCGAGCTGTGGCCCCAATTGCCGCTCAAGCGGCACCGCGATCCCAGGGTCGAGGCACGCGTCGACAAGATCCTGTCGCAGATGAGTGTCGAGGACAAGGTCGGCCAATTGATCCAGGTCGACATTGCCTCGATCACGCCCAAGGATCTGGAAACCTACAAGCTCGGTTCGATCCTGAACGGCGGGAATTCCGCCCCGAACAATGACGAATTCGCACCGGCGCCCGAATGGTTGAAGCTGTTCGATGCCTTTTGGGATGCCGCGATGAAGCGGAGCGATGGCCGCCCCAAGGTGCCGCTAATCTGGGGCACCGATGCGGTTCACGGCGCGAACAATATCGTCGGTGCGACGCTGTTCCCGCACAATATCGGCTTGGGCGCGGCGCGCGACCCCGAACTCATCCGCCGGATCGGCGCGGCGACGGCGGCAGAGACGGCCGCGACCGGCATCGACTGGAGCTTCGCGCCCACCGTTGCGGTGGTGCAGGACGATCGCTGGGGCCGGACATATGAAAGCTATTCGGAGGACCCGGCCATCGTCGAGGCCTATGCCGGACAGATGGTCGAGGGGATTCAGGGCCGGGTCGGTGGCGACTTCATGAAGCCAGGCCATGTCATCTCGTCGATCAAGCATTTCTTGGGCGATGGCGGAACGGGTGGCCGCGATCAGGGAGATACGCGCGTTTCGGAAGAGGTGCTGCGCGACGTCCATGCCGCGGGCTATCGCAGCGGTCTCGTCGCGGGCGCATTGACGGTGATGCCCAGTTTTTCGAGTTGGAACGGTACCAAGATGACGGGCAACAAAAGCCTGTTGACCGGTGTGCTCAAGGATCGGCTGGGCTTTGACGGCTTCACCATCGGCGACTGGAATGCCCATGGCCAGGTGCCGGGTTGCAGCAACGAGGATTGCGCCGTGGCGATCAATGCCGGGCTCGACATGTTCATGTATTCCGGGCCCGGTTGGAAGCAGCTTTACGCCAACACCCTGCGCGAGGCCAAGGACGGCACGATCCCTGCCGCGCGGCTGGACGATGCGGTGCGGCGCATCTTGCGGGTGAAGATGCTGGCGGGATCCTTTGATGCCGGTCGTCCGTCGTCGCGTCCGATCAGCGGCCAGTTCAAGCTGATCGGCGCGCCCGAGCATCGCGCGATTGCACGTCAGGCGGTGCGGGAGTCACTGGTCCTGTTGAAGAACAATGGCGGCCTTCTTCCCCTGAAACCCGGCGCGAATATTCTGGTGGCGGGGCGCGGTGCCGACAATATCGGTCAGCAGGCCGGTGGCTGGTCGATCACCTGGCAGGGTACGGGCGTGACGAACGCGAATTTCCCCAACGGACAATCCATCTGGTCCGGCATCGACGACGCGGTGCGAGCAGGCGGCGGCAAGGCGACCCTGGCGGCCGATGGCCGTTATACCGCCAGGCCGGATGCGGCGATCGTCGTGTTCGGGGAGACGCCCTATGCCGAGTTCACGGGCGATCGCCCAACCTTGGAATACAGCCCGGAGGACAAGAGCGACCTCGCCTTGCTCAAAAAGCTGAAGGGAGCCGGCATTCCGGTCGTCGCGGTGTTCCTGTCGGGTCGTCCGCTTTGGGTGAACCCGGAATTGAATGCAGCGGATGCCTTTGTGGCGGCTTTCCTGCCGGGGACGGAAGGCGGCGGTGTGGCCGATGTCCTGATCGCGGGGCGCGACGGAAAGCCGCGTAACGACTTCCACGGCAAGCTCAGCTTCTCTTGGCCCAAGCGGCTCGACCAATATGTCCTGAACAAGCGCGATCCGAACTACGACCCGCTGTTCCCGATCGGTTATGGCCTGACCTATGCGCAGCGTAGCGAACTGCCGACGCTCAGCGAGGCACGCCCGGCGGTGACCGCAGGCGACCAGAACGCCCTGTTCATGCGCGGTCGCGTCGTGGCCGGTGCTCGGCTCGACCTGGCCGGGGCGGTGCAGCAGACGCGTATCGACCGCGCCGCGCAGGAGGACAGTCTGCGCTTCACCTTTACGGGCAGCGGTCCGGGGAGTGCCGTGATCGAAGAGGCCAAACCGATCGACGTGACGCGGGAGGCGAACGGGCAGCTCAGCCTGCTTCTGGACTATCGGGTGACGGTGGCGCCGACGGATGCGGTGACCCTGGGTATGGAGGGTGGCAAGCCCGCGTCCGTCCCGATCACCGGCGCACTCAAGGGAGCGTTAGGGGAATGGCGCCAATTGGCGGTGCCGTTGCGCTGCTTTGCGGACGGCGGCGTGGATATGGCGACCGTGTCAAAGCCTTGGGTCATCGCGACCGAGGGCAAGCTGACCCTCGACATCTCCTCGATCCGTATCGCCAGCGCCCCTCCTGGGCCGGTGAGCTGCGGCGTGCGCTGATCGGCCGGGCATAACGCCTGTGAGGTTCGGACATGATCATTCGCTGATGGGCGACGATCATGTCTGCCGGGCGGATCAGTCCACGCTCCGGTCGGCATTTTCGAGGCGGAATTCGACGCCGTTCCAGAAGCGTTCGAGACGGTCGAGCGCATATTGTCTGATGCGCCCGACCTCATCGTCGCTCATCGCCTGAACCCCGGTCGCGCGTAAGCTGCCGAAATCGCGCAACATGCTCTGCGCCGTGGCGCGGCAGGCGCCGACCGGATCCTTGTCCCCGACAAGGAGCAAGGCATAGAGATTTTCCATGATGAAGCCATGGGCGGCCAAAGTGCCTGCGATGGCCTCTGCGAATTCATCATCCAATGTCGATCTCCTCATAGGCCGTGAAAGCGTTGGGCCGACATGGAAGTTGCAATTCGCAACGCCCAGCAGCGTCTTGTCACGTTCTGTGGCGCAGGGGCCAGCCGGGAAAAGGCATGTTTTTTCGACGCCTAGTCCTATCGTCGTCCACTCTCGCTGCTATAGGCTCCGGCCATCGTTTCTGAGGTTGCGGGCAAGGGGACTGGTCGGATGAGGTGGATGGTTGCGGTGGCGCTAGCCGTGTCCGCGATGCCGGTCACGGCACGTGAAACGCCTGCCGATCTGGTCAATCCCTTTGTGGGTACGCTTGCCGATTTCGGACAGTTGACGCCGGCGGCGGTTGCGCCTTTCGGTATGGTTCAACTTGGTCCCGATACCGATCCCGCCAATCACGCGGGCTATGATTTTGCGGCCGACAGGCTTTTGGGCTTCTCGCATACGCGTGGCGTCGGGGTCGGTTGTGGAGGTGGCGGCGGGGACCTGTTGGTATCGTTGCGCAAGGGCGAAGCCAGCGGGCCGGCGATCATGGACAAGCGGAGCGAGCGCGCGACGGCCGGGACCTATCGCGTGACCTATGACGGAGGCATTTCGGCCGAAGCCGTCGCCACGCGTGGCGCGGGGCTGCTCCACTTCACCGTTCCGCAGGCGGGCCCGTTCGTCCTTCGCATCGATGCGCGGCATAGCTATGCCAAGCGCATCTCGACCGCGTGGCGGACGGCCGACAGCGATGACCTGAGGGCCGAGATGGTCGCCGGGACGGTGTGCGATCAGGGGCGATACCGTCTATTCTCTTCGAGCCGTATCACGGTGAACGGTCGCCCGCTCCATCGGGCGCTTGCTGCCGCAGACGGTGTGGCGACGCTGCAGTTAAACCTGCGACGCGGCGACGTGATCGCGGTAGCCACCGGTTTGTCGAGCGTCGATGACGACGGTGCCGCGCTGGTCCGCGAGCGCGAACTCGGCACGCGTCGCTTTCAGGCGATCGCGGCGGAAACGCGGGCCGCCTGGAACACGGCCTTGGGCAGGGTCGCGCCGGAGGGCTCCCGGAGGGAGTTGGCGTTGTTCTACACCTCGCTTTTCCGGGTGTTCCAGACGCCGGTCGCGATCGACGATCCCGATCGTCGACACCGCGAGAATGACGGGTCGATCGCGCGTTCCCCGGCCGGCCAGACGCGCTACGCGAGCTGGTCGCTCTGGGACAATTACCGGACCCAGTTGCCGCTTCTGGCGCTGTTGCAGCCCGAACGGAGCCAGGACATCGCTCGGTCGCTGGCCGACCTTTACATTCGCGGCAAGGCGCAATGGGCGACGATGAACGAGCCGTTCCTGTCCGTCCGCACCGAACATGCCGGGATCGCGTTGCTCGACATGCATCGAAAGGGTATTGCCGGTTTTGACGCTCGCGCGGCGTTGAAGGGCATGGTGGCCGACAGCGCCACACTGCAACGCGATACCCCCGATCAAAGGATCGAGGCGGCTTATGACGACTGGGCTACCGCGCAGTTCGGACGCGATCTGGGCGATGATGGGGTCGTGAACCGCTTCTCCACACAGGCGGAGGGCTATCGCCCGATGTGGCGATCGGTCTTCCAGACGCTGGCGGAGGATGCGGATGTGGTGAAGGCGCGGGGGCTCTATCAGGGTACCTTGTGGCAATATCGCTGGGCGCCCGTCTTTGATCTCGACTGGATGGTGGCGACGGTCGGCAAGCCGGAATTGCTGCGGCAATTGCATCACTTTTTCGATGCCGGATTGTTCAACATGACCAATGAGCCGGATATTCAAGTTCCCTGGCTGTTCGGTGCATTGGGAGAGCCGCAAGCCACCGCCGATCTGGTGCGGACGATTTTGACCCGTCCGATGGCGCATCCTTATACCAACGCCGGTAAGCTGCCTCAGCCCTTTGTCGGGCCCAGCTTTGCGCTGGCACCGCAAGGATTTGCCGATGGCATGGACGACGATGCAGGGGCGATGACGGCGTGGTATGTGTTCGCGTCGCTCGGCCTGTATCCGCTGGTTCCGGGCGAGCCCTGGTACAGCGTGACCGTCCCGGCTTTTACGCGCGCTACGATCGATATGGGCGGGGGGCGCCGGGTTACGATCCGTCGGGTCGGCCCGCGCGATGGATTGGTGGTTCGTGCCGACTGGAACGGCACCACGCTCGCGGATTGGCGGGTAAACCATCACGCTCTGACCAAGGGTGGTATCCTGACCGTCACGACCCGTGCCCGCTGATCTCCAATCGCGCTATACCCGATCCAATTTGATATAGATTGGTGTCATAAGTCTTTCGAGTTTCACAAAACTGTCGTCATATTCCGCCATCGGAGCGCGCAATCGATCCGAATACGGGGGAAACCATGACCTTTTCCAAAGCCGCATTGCTCCGCGCCACTGTTCTGACCGCTGTCGTGGTCGCCGCACCGCAAATCGTCAGCGCACAGACCGCCGCCGAACCGGTGACAGCGGCCGCCGAAGACACCGCTCAGGCCGACACGTCACCTCAGGCAGGCAGCGGTGAAGAGGTCATCGTCACCGGCTCTGCGCGGCGGCAGCGGCGCTTCGACGTGTCCTATGCGGTGAACTCGCTGGGCCAGGACGATGTGAAGCGGTTGGCCCCGCTGAACTTCGCCGATCTGCTCGGCAAATTGCCCGGTATCCAGGTCGAGGCGACTGGCGGAGAGGTGCAGAACGTCACCCGTATTCGCGGTATCCCGACCGACGATGGCTATGCGGTGTTCCAGCAGGACGGACTGCCGCTGTTCCATGACATCAACGGCAATTTCTTCCGCGGTGACAGCCTGAACCGCTATGACCTGATGACCGAACGGGTCGAGGTGGTTCGCGGCGGCCCGGCTCCGATCTTCGCCAGCCAGGCGGCCGCCATTGTCAATTCGATCACCGCCACCGGCACCGACACCACGCGCGGCAAGGTGCAGGTGACCTTGGGGACGACCGATCTCTATCGGCTGGACGCGATGCAAGCGGGGCCGCTGGGCGAGCGGACCTATTATGCGATCGGCGGCTATCTGCGTCGGGACAATGGCCAGCGGAACAACGGCTTCCCGAACGACCGCGGCGGCCAGATCCGCGCCAATATCAAGCGTGATCTCGACAACGGGACGCTGAAGATCAGTGTCAACTATCTGAACGATCACAACAGTTTCTACCTGCCGATCCCGGTGGCCGATCCGCGCAATCCATCGGTGTCGCTCAACCCCTATATCGACTTCTTCCATGGCACGCTGAACTCGCCCGCATTTCGTGGCGTGACGCTGAGATATCGGGACTCGGCCGGGGTCGTACGAAGCGAGACGCGCGACCTCGCGGATGGCCGGCATATGGAATATGGCAATATCGGCCTGCAATATGACGCCGAATTCGGCGGTTGGCAGTTTGCGGCCAAAGCGGGTTATACCCAAGGCAAGCTGCGTTTCGATGCGCTCTATTCGACCTCCAATCCCGTCGATGCCAACAGCTTCGCCAATGGTTTCCTGAGCGCGGCCAATACAGCCTTCGGGCCGGTGGCTCGTCTGGGCTATGCGTTGTCGGGGACCAACGGTGCCACCGCCTATGACCCGTATTCCGCCTCCGGCCTGGTGGTTCAGGGGCAGTATCGTGGCGTCGATTCCCGCTTCTATTCGGGCCAGGGCGATGTCAGCGTGACCCGGAAGTTCGAAACCGGCTTCGGTACCCATGACCTCCGTCTGGGCGGCTATGCCTCGGCCTATGGCCTGACCAACAAGGCGATCTATCAGGATTATCTGATGGAGGTGCGCGGCCAGCCCCGGACGCTCGATCTGGTCGCCTATTCCGCCAGCGGTTCCGTCTTGGGCTATGTCACCGACAAGGGCGTGCTGCGCTATGGCACCACCCTGAACCAGGGCGACGTCGATTCCACCGTTTATGCGGTCTATGCCAACGATACCTGGGAGGTGACTCCGGGGCTGCGGATCGATGGCGGCATTCGCCATGAATGGTACAATATCAGTGGCTACGGCCTGACCTCGACCTCGGTCAATTTGGGCGATCCCACGACGCTGGCCGACAATAATGTCCGTAGCTTCGACGGGGGTCGCCAGACCCGCAAGGACAGCCCGGTGGCGACCAACTGGACGATCGGCGTCAATTATGACGTGAGCTCGCACTTCGGCGGCTACCTCCGCGCCTCGCATCTGGAGGTGCCGCCCCAGTCCGCCAGCTATTACAACATCAACCCGGTGCTGGTGAAAACGCAGGCCGACCAATATGAGGCTGGGCTGAAGGCGTCGTTCGGCCGCAATTACCTCTATATGACCGGCTTCTATACGAAGTTCGATCCCTTCAACGCCTCGTTCGTCGCGTTCAACCCGACGACCGGCCGCAACGATCAGGCTGTCCCGTTCATCGGCCAGGCCGAGGTGAAGGGCGTCGAAGTGGACGGAACGCTGGCCCCGACACCTTGGTTCTTCGTCTCCGGCTCGTTCACCTATCAGGAGCCGAAGTACAAGAATTTGCAGAACAGCGCGGGGGCCGATCCTTCGGCCGTCAATGGCAAGCAGATCATCCGCGAGCCCAAGGTGTTCGGTAATATCCGCCCGACCTTCGCCTTCGACGCGGGGGGTGACCAGGTCGAGATTTACGGCCGCTACGAATATGTCGGCCGCCGTTATGTCGACCTTTTCAACAATACCGGCCTTCCCGCTTACAACACATTCGGCTTGGGCGGGACGCTGACCCATGGCGGGTTCCAGTTCCAGGTCGTCGGCGACAATATCTTCAACAACAAGGGCCTGACGGAAGGCAATCCGCGTACCGACCAGCTCGACGGGCAGACCTCGCGCGATGCCATTTACGGCCGCCCGATCTTTGGCCGCAGCGTCCGCTTCGTCGTCAGCAAGGCTTGGTGAGCCATATGAGCGGGTGGCGCGTCGCCGGGCTGGTCGTATCGCTGCTGATGATCGGGGCTCGGCCGGTTTCGGCGGGGCAGCCGGTGCGCGATGCCCATCTGGCGTCCATGGCGGCCCGGCTTTTCCCGGCGCTTCTCGGTCAGTCGGTGGCCGGGGAGGCGCGCGACCGGCGTGTCGCCGCCTGCGCCGGTGCGCCGGCCTGCATCGTCGCAGCGGCGATCGTGCAGGACGGGGAGCGCGATGCCCTGGCCGCGCGGTCGGGCCCCCGCGGCGATGATGTGCGGCGGCAGGTCGATGGCTTGAACGAAGTCCTGCGCGTCTATGGCGTCGGGAAGCTGCCGCACTATCCGCTGATCGACGGATCGGACGAACCATTCGGCAGCGAGGGTTTTGCGGCCAAGGTCGCCGATGCGGTCGCGATGGCGTCGGCCCAGCGGAGCGACCCGGCCATTAGCGGGGACATCAGCTTGTCGCTCGCGCTTGCGTTGCTCGACGCCAATGGCAAAGACGCGGCGGTGGCCTTCGAACCACTCGATCGGCTCCACAACGCCGCCG
The DNA here is from genome assembly GCF_025371035.1 of Sphingomonas sp. LC-1. Classification (GTDB taxonomy): domain Bacteria; phylum Pseudomonadota; class Alphaproteobacteria; order Sphingomonadales; family Sphingomonadaceae; genus Sphingomonas; species Sphingomonas sanguinis_E. The sequence goes on from NZ_JANZXB010000005.1 coordinate 122,036, forward strand.
CTTTCGCCAAGGCCCGCAAGCTGAACTGGAGCCGCTATCGCTACACCGCGATCCTTGTCCTGGGCGTGGGACCAGATGATCTGGCCACCCCGCTCAGCGCCAAGGGAAAGGTCAATGTGCGTGCAGGGGCCGAGCGCTATGCGGAAGGGCTGGCGCCGTTCCTGATCGTCAGCGGCGGTGCGGTGCATCCGCGAGGAACCTCGCATATCGAGGCGATGGAGATGCGCCGGGCCCTGATCGAGCGCTATGGCATTCCGGCGGAGGCGATCGTCATCGATCCATATGCCCGGCATACCACCACCAACTTGCGCAACGCCACGCGGCGCCTGATCGCGATGGGTGCGCCGCTCGATCGCGACATATTGGTGGTCAGCAACGCGCCGCATATCGACGCGATCGCCAGCCCGGCCTTTGTCGACCGCAACCGGCGCGAATTGGGGTATCAGCCTGCGGTGGCGGGCGAACGTATGGCGTCCACCGCTATCGCGATGCGGCCATCCGGCGATTCGCTCCGCGTCGATCCGGGCGATCCGCTCGACCCTTGAGGGGCGGGCCGGTCGATCGCAATTTTCGACAAGGCGACTATGCCTCCGCCTGCGGCCATTCCGATCACCCCGCCTGCCACCAGATCGCTGAGATAATGTTTGCTTCGTGGTATCTGGATCAAGGCAATGGCCCCCGCGACGCCATAGGCGGCCAAGCGCTGAGCGGGATAGGCATCGGCAAAGGCATGGGCCACCGCCACAGCCCCGGCGGTATGACCGGATGGGAAACTGCTTCGATCGCTCTGCCGGCTGCGACCGGGCCGCATTTCATAGCCTTTTCCGTCCTGCACCGCCTCTGGCCGCGTCCGGTCGATACGGTGCTTGATCATATCCTTGGCGGCAGTGGCCAGCAGTTCGGCCGCCAACATGTTGCCGCCCGCGACCGCCAGCCGGCGATCCTTCCTGAGCAAGCCGATCGCCAGAACGCTGGTGCATAGAGTGATGAGTTGCGGCTGATCGGCGACCTCGCTCAGCCAGCCTAGCAATCTGATCGGAGTCGAGGTGCGGGCCGGTGCCGCGGTTTGCGCGATCGAACGATCGACTTGCTCTATATCAGTGTCCATCGATCGCATGAGCGCAGACGAAGCCGCTCGGTTCCGAAGGGAGCCGCCGATCCGCCCTCTCCATTGCGACGGTCATCGGCCGCAATCTTCCCCGACTTGGCGCTTTGGTGCCGGCCCAAAGCCCTGTATCGCGTGCCCCGTGTAAACGCCGCACGGGACGAAGATAGACGCCACCATATCGTTGGCTGTCGATGCGGGTCGAGGTCAGAGCTATGAACGAACACGGACATCGGACCGTCGAGGCGCATGAGATGCCACTCGCGCTTCGAAAAGGAACGGCGGATTACCGCCGCCTCACCCTTGCCATGCTCTTTGCCGGCTTTGCGACATTCTCAACGCTCTACGCGGTGCAGCCCTTGCTGCCCGAACTCGCGAGCCATTTTCGCCTCAGTGCCGAAGCCGCCTCGCTGGCCGTCTCGATGGCGACCGGGCCGCTCGCCCTCGGTATCCTGGTCGCCGGGGCCATTTCCGATCGAATGGGGCGTCGATCGCTGATGACCGCCGCGATGATGGCAGCCGCGATCCTGACCCTTGCCACCGCAGTCGCGCCGGGCTGGTATGCCCTGCTGGCGCTCAGGCTGCTGGCCGGGCTTGCACTCGCGGGCGTTCCCGCCGTCGCCATGGCCTATGTCGCCGAGGAAGTGGATGCGGCGTCGATCGGATCGGCCATGGGGCTGTATATCGCGGGCAGCGCGCTGGGCGGAATGGGGGGGCGGCTGGTTGCCAGCCTGGTCGCGGCGGTGGCGGATTGGCGTTGGGCAATCGGGGCCGTGGGTCTGGCTGGCCTTGCGATGGCAGAGGCTTTTCGCCGATTGGCCCCTGTCTCCCGCCGGTTCGTACCGGGCGAGGCGGACTGGCTGTCTCTGCCGCGCGGCGCGATGACGTTGTTTCGCGATCCTGCCCTGCGCCTGCTCTATGCCGAGAGCTTCCTGCTCATGGGCATTTTCGTGACCATCTACAATTATGCCGGTTTCCATCTGATCGCGCCGCCCTATGGACTGGGGCAGGCAACGGTCGGCGCCATATTCCTCCTTTATATTCTCGGTTCGGTAAGTTCGAGCCTGTTCGGCGGACTGGCGGGCAAGGTCGGCCGCCGCCGGATATTCTGGCTTCCCACGACCCTGTTGATCGCGGGTGTCGGTCTGACGCTGGCCAGCCCGCTCTGGGCGATCGTTGCAGGCATCGCCATCGCAACGGTCGGCTTCTTCGGCGCCCACTCGATCGCGAGCGCCTGGGTCGGGCGACGGGGTGGTGCGCGACGCGGACAGGCGGCGGCTTGGTATCTGTTCTTCTATTATATGGGATCGAGCGTGCTCGGCTCCGCAGGGGGGATCGCCTGGACCCGCATGGGCTGGCCCGGTGTCGTTGGTTTCTGCATCGCTCTGGGCGCACTGGCGATCGCGGGCAGCCTTTTGCTGGTCTTCGTTCGCCCCCTGGCGGTCGAGCCCGGCCCGGCCGCGGTGGTTCCACCCCAGGCCTGAGGAACGGTCTAAGCTCGCCGGAAACGAAAGAAGTAAATCCTATCTAATCAGTAGAGATTATTCGTTGGCTCCCTCAGGATGAGGTCTATCCCTGGCGAGCAGCCGCCCGAACGGCGCGAAAAGGGAGCAGATATGATCGGTGGAAGATTGTTGGCAGTGGCCCTCCCGGCCCTGATCGCGGCTACTCCGGTTTTGGCCAAGCCCGTGCCCATGGCAGCACAGGAGGCCGGGCAGCAGCAAGCGCCCAAGGACGCGCCCAACTTCCTGATCATAGTCGCGGACGATCTCGGATGGTCCGATCTGGGAGCCTTTGGGGGAGAGATCGCGACGCCCAACTTGGACGCGCTGGCCTTGTCCGGGGTGCGCTTCACCGGTTTCCATACCGCGCCAACCTGTTCGCCGACCCGATCGATGTTGATGAGCGGGGTGGACAATCACGAAGCCGGACTTGGTACGATGGCCGAGCTTCTCGGTCCCGCGACGGAAGGGCGCCCCGGTTACGAAGGGTATCTGAACGACCGCGTCGCCTCGATCGCAGAACTGCTGCGCGCGGGCGGCTATGCGACGTTGATGGCGGGCAAATGGCATCTCGGCCTGACGCCGGATCGCGAGCCCGCCGCGCGGGGCTTCGAGCATAGCTTCGCCCTTCTTCAGGGCCTGTCGAACCATTTCGGCGCGGACCAGAACGAGGCCTGGACCAAGGCTGGACTCGCCCCCAGCTATCGCGACGATGGCAAGCCCGCCGTCCTGCCCGACGGCGCCTATTCGGCCGACTATTTCGCCGATCGGTTGATCGGCTATCTCGACGCCGCGACCAAGGCCAGGGACGCCCGGCCTTTCTTCGCCTATCTGCCCTTCACGACACCGCACTGGCCGCTGCAGGCGCCGGAGGAGACGATCGCCAAATATAAGGGCCGCTATGACGCGGGCTATGAGGCGCTACGGGCCGAGCGGCTTGCGCGGCAAAAGGCGCTCGGGCTGGTGCCTGCGGATACGGTTTCGCATAGTCTGGAACTGGCACGCCCCTGGGCTTCGCTCAGCAAGGCGGAGCGGGCGATCGAGGCACGCAAGATGGAGGTCTATGCCGCGATGGTCGATCGCATGGACCAGAATGTCGGCCGCGTCATCGCCGCGTTGAAGGCACAAGGCCGATACGACAATACCATCATCCTCTTTTTCGCCGACAATGGGCCGGAAGGGAACGTCATCGAGGCGCCCAGCCCGAAGTTCAAGGTCGGATCGCCTGCGACGGCCCTTCCGTCCGTCGAGACCTTGGGGATCGACAACAGCCTGGGCAATATCGGCAAGCCGACCAGCTATGTCGGCTATGGCCCTGGTTGGGCACAGGCCAATTCGACGCCGTCCTGGCTGGTCAAGGGCTACACCACCGAGGGCGGTATCCGGGTCAGCGCCTTTGCGGCGGGGCGTGGGATCAGCGGCGGCGGACGGATCGCCAACGCCAATCTGGACGTGCGCGACGTGGCGCCGACGCTGCTCGACTATGCGGGGCTCCGCCAGCCGAGCCGATATGCGGGTCGTGCGGTACTACCATTCGAGGGGCATAGCCTGCGGCCGGTACTCGCCCAAACGGCAGCCGGCGTGCGCCCGGCCGACGAGACGCTGGGCTATGAGCTGTTCTTCCGCCGGGCCCTGCGCAAGGGCGACTGGAAGGTCGTGTTCCTGCCAACTCCGACCGACCGCTATACGCGGGGCGGCGTCAGCACAGGACGGTGGCAGCTTTTCAACGTGGCGGCGGATCCCGGCGAGACGAAGGACCTGGCGGCAGCGGAACCGACCAAGCTGGCCGAACTGGTGGATGCTTATGACCAATATGCCAAGGCCAAGGGCGTCGTGCCGTTGCCCGCAAATGCTAAGGCGTCGCCGGCTCCGGCGGCACGACCATGAGGCGGGGGGCGGCGCTGCTGCTGCTATTGGCGAGTGTGCCGCTCGGCGCACCGGCGGCGGAGCCGGTTCGGCGCTGCGTGGCTCGGGATGCGGTGGTGACGATTGCCGCCGGGTCCGTCCTGTTGGGCGAGGACGGGGCGGATCGACCGGGTGAGCCGACCACGGTCGCTGCCTTCCGCATCGATGCTCATGAAGTCACCAACCGGCAATTTGCCGCTTTTGTCGCGGCGACCGGCTACCGCACACGCGCCGAGCGGGAAGGTGCTTCGGCCCTGTTCGTATCGCCCGATCAGCCGGTGTCGCTCGACGACGCCTCGCGCTGGTGGCGCTGGACTCCAGGGGCGGACTGGCGGCACCCAAAGGGTCCAGGCAGCGACCTGACCGGGCGTGGCGATCAGCCGGTGGTCCATGTCGATCGCGACGATGCGCTGGCCTATGCCCGATGGGCGGGCGGCGCGCTTCCCACGACGGCGCAATGGGAACGTGCGGCGCGTGGCAACCAGAATGCGACGCGCGATCCGATCGAATGGGCATTCGACCACGGCAAGCCGCGCGCCAATGTGTGGGAGGGGGTATTCCCCATCCGTGACACGGGCGATGACGGCTATGCCGGGATCGCGCCGGTGGGATGCTTCGAAGCCAATGACCTGGGCATATACGACATGGTCGGCAATGTCTGGGAATGGGTGGCGGGCGAGGGCGATGTCGGGCTGGTAAAGGGTGGAAGCTATCTTTGCGCGACGAACTATTGCGCCAACTTCCGCCCGGCCGCGTTTCAGGCGCAGGAGCATGACTTGCCGACATCGCATATCGGCTTTCGTGTCGCCTATCCGATCGCGGGACCTTCAGTCGCGCGGCGGCTCTAGCGGGATCAGCAATCGTGACAGCCCCGCGAAACGCGCCGGGTCTTCCCAATTGAGAAGCGGCACATCGTCGCTGTTTATGGCATTGCTTTGCCCGCTTGTCGGATAGCAGGCGGCCAGTACCGGGTGGCAATGGCCCATGACGCGGCGGGCGTCAGCACTGCCACGGTCAAGACACGGACCATCAAGTCGTAAGGACATTGCCGGACAGGACAATCGAGGGCAGGGGTGGGACATGTCCCCATCTGGCCCCGACCCGATCTCGTCACGTTCGTTCCTTCCCCTATGGATTTTCGCATTGGCGAATGTCGGCGGTGTGATCGCATATCTGCCGCTGTTGACGTTACTCGTGCCGCTCAAGGTGGAGGCGATCAGCCCGGAGGGACGGATCACCCTGCTATCTCTGCTCACGGTCGCGGGCGCGGTGGTCGCCAGCCTGGCCAATATCCTGTTCGGCTGGTTGAGCGATCGCTCCGCAGGAACCGGTTGGGGCCGGCGGGGATGGATGGCGATTGGCCTGGGTGGGATCGCGGTCAGCTATGCCCTGATCGCCTGGGCCGCGACTCCCGTTTCCGTGGTCGCGGCGGTCCTGTGTTTCCAGTTCGCGGTGAATGCGCTGCTCGCGCCCTTGCTGGCGATCATGGCCGAAGAGATTCCCGACGCGAAGCGCGGCATGGCTGGCGGCCTGATCGCCCTGGGAAATCCGGCGGCATCCGCTTTGTCGGCCTGGCTGGTTGGGGAGGCGGTGCTGGGCGAGGCGGGGCGTTTGACCGTCGTGGCTGCGATGGTGACGGCCTGCGCCCTGCCGCTGATCGCGACACGGGCGCGGCTCATCACCCCGGCGAAGGTTCAGGACGTCGCGCCGCGGCGCCCGCCGCGGCGCGATTTCTGGATCGCCGGTGTCTCACGCCTGCTGGTCCAAGTCGCCGTCGTCGCTACCCAATGCTATCTGCTTTATTATTTCGAGACGATCGTGCCGCCCTCGCAATGGGCCAACCTGCCACGCTCGGTCGGGCAGCTTCTGACGCTTGCCTTTGTCGTACCGCTGCCGCTTGCGCTGATCTTCGGGCGTTTGGCGGACCGGACCGAGCGACGGAAATATGTGCTACTTTCCTCCGCGCTGGTTGCCGCGATCGGCCTGTTCGCGATGGCATTGGCGCAAAGCCTGGAAGCGGGCGCTGCGGCATTCATCCTCTACGCCGCCGGATCCTCTGTCTTCGTGGCGTTGCACTGGGGCCTCAGTTTCCAGTTGCTGCCCGATCCGCGTCACCATGGGCGGGATCTTGGTCTGTTCAACCTGACCAATACGTTGCCGAGTTTCCTGGGGGCGGCGCTGACCTGGACGTTCGCAACGCCGCAGGATTTCAAGGTGATCCTGCTGGTCCTGGGGTTCCTCACCGCTTCGGGTGGGCTGGCAGTACTGGGGGTAAGGGCATGGCGATGATGATCCGGTGCCCTTAGCTCCCAGCTCCGCCATGGGCTTGGGCCCTTTGGACTAGGTTTTAGGGAGATTGGGCCGTAACGTTTAGGAATGGCGCGACTATTTCATCTCCTGCTGACGCTGACCGCGTTCCTGTCTTCGACGATGGCTTGGGCCCAATGCCGTCCCGGTTCCCTGGATGCCATTATCAAGGGTGAGGCAGCAATTCACCTTCCCACGACGCCATCCATGGGACCCCGACCATTGGTGCTGTTGCTTCATGGCAGCACGAGCAACGGTGCCGAGATGCTTCGGGACAGTGCTCTTGCCGATACGGCGGATCGACACGACTTCATCGTCCTTGCCCCCAATGGCGGCATTCCCGCAGGCCGTGGCTTCGTCTGGAATATTCCCGGAGTCCCGACCGTAACGGGGTCTCTGCCGCCAAAGGATGCGCGCGATGACGTGGCCTATCTCGCCCGGCTCGTAGACCGGATGATCGCAACAGGGTGCGTCGATCGGAGCCGCGTTTACGCAACGGGTCTATCGGGGGGTGGTCGGATGACGTCCTTGCTAGGCTGTCGCATACCGGACCGGCTAGCCGCGATTGCGCCAGTCGTAGGGCTGCGAGCCGGTCGTCCTCTCAAGGGCGATAGCAGCCGTGCCGACCCTTCGACCTGCCGCCCGCCCATCCCCTTGGCTCTTCTCGCCTTTTCCGGCGATGCCGATACGACCAATCCGATAGCCGGTGGCGGCGCACCCTATTGGCAATATACGCAGGCTACGGCGCTTCAGCGCTGGGGGCAGATGAACGGATGCGCCGCGCCCTATGCCCGGAACATCGCCGCGAACATCTATGAACAGGGCTATGCCAAATGCCGGGGTGGCGTCGCCGTTGCGGCGCGTGTGAAACGAGGTGGAGGGCATAGCTGGTCGGTGGTGGACAATGAGGCGATGTGGACGTTCCTGTCCCGATATACACGCCCAACGGCACCCTAGCTTCCGGGGCGGTAAGTCCGCTCTACATGACCGGTGAGCTCGTCCGGATAAAAATAGACCGGGCGCAATCGCCCATTGGCATAGCGCTCGATCTGGTCGGCAAAATGAGGAGAGGCGGGATCGCCGCTCTGGCCGCCAGCCATGACCGCCATGGCCTTCACTCGCGGACCGAATTCCACAACCGCGACGAAGCTGTTCCCGCTGGTCCCATAATAGGCTTTGGTGCCCGGCCAGGCCTTCGCACCGAACGAGGCCAGGCTGCCCCACTGGGCGGAGGTGAAGGGCACGGGCGTCGAGGGTCGCGCATCGTCAAAATGCGGTTGGATGGCATCGTCCAGCCGCTGAAAGCGATTAATATCCCCCCAGCGGGTGCGCCAACTGCCAAAATCGCGCGTAAGGCGGATGACAGCCGATTCCAAGGCGGCGAGTTTGGCCGGGACATCCACATGAGTGGCGATATAGTCCGGGACGTTCATCCGCTGGGCCTGAGCAAAGCCGCCGAACTCTCGCCAGAGCTGATCGCCCCAGAACACGGCAAGGCTGGTTGCAACCGAGTCATAGCCCCAACGATGATCCCAGCCCGCCAGCGTCGCGACGGGCTCCGCCAGCGCCGACCGACGGGGATCGCCAGGCGGCAAGCTCTTCCATGCCGCCACTAGGCCGGGCAACAGTCGAGCAAAGGCAGGCAGATAGGGATCATACGCGGCCTTACGCAGGCTGTCGGGCGTCCAGTCGCGCTTGCCCGTCAGCAACAGGTCTGCATGGTCACCTCGCGCGTTCGCGCCCGTCTGATCCATATAGCGCGGATAGTCGGCGGCCCTCGGACTATCGGGACCAGCAGAACTCCAGGGCCAGTCATTGGTGTTGTGGACCCAGCCCACCCGTGGATTGGCGACGCTGGGCAGGCTGGCGAGCGGGTGAAGGCCTTGCCAGTCGGTCGCGGGATCGCTGCCATCGACGGGGCGGGTATAGTCGAAGCGATTGTCCCGCACCGGCATGAATTGCGGCATCAGGAATGCGATCTCGCCCTTGTCGTCGGCGAATAACGTATCGTTGGAGGAGTTCGCCTTTCGCTCCGCGATCTTCAGATAGTCGGCCAGATTGGTTGCCTTGGTGCGAAGCCAGCTTTGCTCCAGTGCCGGGATGGGGCACCACATCAGCGCCGTGGCGATCCACCGACCGTCTTTCGCCGCTACGATCGGGCCATGATGGGTTCGCCACGTATCGAAGCGCCGCTCACCCATGTTGCCATCGGACCTGCGGAAGCGGATCGTCACGGCGCGCTGGGTGACGGGCCGTGTTTCGCGGCCATAGCGATACGCCCACCCCTTGGGCCCGCGCGTGATCTTCTCGGCGAACTGATCGACATTGTCGACCGTGGACGAGGTATGCATCCAGCCGGCATGCGCATTGAAACCCTGGTAGACGAAGAATTGCCCCCAGGTGCTGGCGCCATAGGCGTTCAGCCCCGTGTCGCTTGTCATCTGCGCTTCGGATCGGAAGTAGAAGCTGGTGTGCGGGTTGATCAGCAGGAGCGCGTGGCCCGCTCGGGTCAACTTGGGAGCAATCGCAATTCCGTTGGACCCGGACGGCTCGCGCGGAACCATTCCCAATTCCTCGGGGCTGGGCGGCGTCGGCCGGCCATAAAAGCTCTTCAGGTCGGCCAGCGAAATGCGTTCGATGTCGCCGCCGATGCTGCCCTCTGTGAAGCTCAACGCCATCCATGGCTCGAACTTGGTCAGGACCTTCGGCTTCGTTTCCGGATGGGTCGCCAGATAATAGTTCAGCCCATCGGCCCAGGCGTCCATGAGCGTTCGCAGCCAAGCGGGACTGGCGGCATATTGCGCCTGTAGCTCCGCCGGATCGACATAGAGACGCTGGCGCAAATCAGCCCAGATCGCCTCTTCGCCCTCCGCCTCGGCGGTCCGCCCTAGCGCGGTCAGATAATTGGCTTCGATCCGCGCGAAATCATCCTCTGCCTGCGCATAGATCATGCCGAATACCGCATCGGCGTCGCTGTGTCCGCGGACATGGGGGATGCCCCAATCATCTCGGGCGATCGTGACCCGGGCCGCCCGTTCCTGCCAGCGTGTCCGGTCCGGATCGGGCACGGCCGCCGCCGTCGCCAGCATCGTCATGAGGATCAGCGGATTGCGTAAGCGTCGCACGGGCTTATTCATGAACCCAGCTTAGGACGGAGGTAGGATAATGGCCATGCGTTGGCTGACGATCATGGCAACGCTGGCGCTGGGCGGTGCGAGCGCGCCGCCGCCCGACTCTTCTTCCATTCTGCTGCGTCCTGCGGCGATATTCGACGGGGTGGACGGCAGGGTTCATGCCGGGTGGCAGGTGTTGGTCAAAGGCGATCGGATCGTGGCCGTTGGTCCTTCGCTTGTGGCACCGGCGGGCGCTCGGATCATCGACCTCGCAGGCGATACGCTGATGCCGGGGATGATCGAGGGGCATGGCCATTTGTTCCTCCATCCCTATGACGAGGCGAGTTGGGATGATCAGGTGCTCCATGAGCCTCTGGCCCTGAGGACCGCCCGTGCGGTCGCCAATGCGCGAGCGACATTGCGAGCCGGTTTCACAAGTGAGCGGGACCTCGGCACCGAGGGCGCCGGATATGCCGATGTCGGCCTGAAGGCCGCAATCGATCAGGGAATTGTCGAAGGGCCGCGCTTGAGCGTCGCGACGCGGGCGATCGTGGCGTTGGGCGCCTATGGACCGAAGGGATTCGAACCGGGTGTGGCTATTCCGCAAGGGGCCGAGGAGGTATCCGGCACCGAACAGATGGTGGCGGCGGTCCGGCGGCAGATCGCGGCTGGTGCCGACTGGGTGAAGCTCTATGCCGATTATCGTTGGCGCGCGGGCGAGGAAAGCCGCGCGACGTTGAGCATCGATGAAATCAAGGCAGCGGTAGACGCCGCGCATGACGCAGGACGCCCGGTGGCAGTCCATGCGGCGACGGCTGAGGGAATGCGACGGGCGATCGAGGCGGGGGTCGATACGATCGAACATGGCTATGGCGGCACGGTAGCCATCTTTGCGGCAATGGCGGCCAGGAAGATCGCATTGTGCCCGACGCTCGCCGCCGCCGATGCGAGCGCCCGCTATCGCGGCTGGAATGGGAGCGAGCCTGCGCCCGCGAGCGTGCGGATCAGCCGGGAGAGCTTTCGGCGCGCGCTCGCCGCGAAGGTGCCCATCTGCATGGGCGGCGACGTGGGCGTCTTCGCGCACGGGACGAACGCGCGTGAGATGGAATTGATGGCGGCGGCCGGGATGACGCCAGCGCAAGTCTTGATCGCCGCGACTTCGGGCAACGCACGCTGGATGCGTATAGGCGATAGGCTGGGCGCGGTGACGCCCGGATTGCTTGCCGATCTGATCGCCGTCGAGGGAGATCCGACGATCAAGATTGGCGCGATACGATCCGTCCGCATGGTCATGAAGAACGGTAGGGTAATCGCGATCTGATATCGAGGGTCAACGACGAGCCATGGCCGCTGACCCTTCTGACCTTACCAGACGTGAACGCGCTGCTCGGGCGTCAGATACAGTTTCTGGCCGGGCTCGACCTTGAACGGGGCGTACCACGCGTCGAGGTTCCGGACGGTCAGGACACGCCACGGAGCCGGCGCGTGAACATCGGTGGCGATCCGCGCCCGCAGCGCCTTTTCGCGCATCTTGGTCCGCCAGCTTTGGGCAAAGGCCAGGAAAAACCGCTGATCCCCGGTCAGGCCGTCGATCACGGGTGCGGGCTTGGCGCCGAGCGACGCCCGATAGGCCTCGTAGGATGCCGTCAGGCCGGCGACGTCCGCAATATTCTCGCCCAGTTCCTGTTCGCCGTTCAGATGAAGGCCGGGCAACGCCTCATAGGCGCTATATTGGGCAATCAGTGCCTGACCGGCCCCTTCGAAGCGCTTGAGGTCGGCGGCCGTCCACCAATTGTGCAGCCGTCCGGTGGAGTCGAAGTCGCTGCCGAGATTGTCGAAGCTGTGGCTGATCTCATGCCCGATCACCGATCCGATCGCGCCGTAATTGGCGGCGGCGTCGAACTTGGGATCGAAGTACGGGCTTTCGAGGATCGCGGCGGGGAAGTTGAGCGCGTTCTGAAGCGGCAGGTTGACCGCGTTCACCGTCTGCGGCGTCATCCACCATTCGCTGCGATCGACCGGCTTTCCAAGCTTGGACAGATGATAGCGATACAAGGCGAGCCTTGCCCGCTGCGCATTGCCGACCGGATCGTCGGCGCGCACCGTGAATTTGGGATAATTCCACCAATGGTCGGGATAGCCGACGCCGACCTTCAGCACCGCCAGTTTGCGCCGTGCCTCGGCCTTGGTCGCGGGGGCCATCCAGTCGAGCGCGGCAATCCGGCGATCGAAGGCGGCGACGATGTTCGTCACCATCTGTTGAATTTCGGTCTTGGACGACGCAGGGAAGTAGCGCTCGGCATAGATTTTGCCGACCGCCTCGCCCAGTGCGCTGTTGACGGCGGCGATGCCGCGCTTTTCGCGCGGCTGCTGGGCGGGTGTGCCGTTCAGCGTGCGGCCGTAGAAGCCGAACGAGGCATCGTCGATCGCCTTGGGCAGCGAACCGGTAACCTGATTGATCGTGTGGAACGCCAGCCAATCCCGCCAGCTTTGCAACGGTTCGCTGGCGACGAGCGCGGACAATTTGATGATCGCGTCGGGCTGCCAGGCGATGAAGTCCCGCTGGCTCGTGGGAATGCCTGCCGCGCTCCAGAACGCGGCCCAGTCGATTCCCGGCGCGCGCGTATCGAAATCGGTACGGGTCCAGGGATTGTCGCCCTTATGCGCATCCTGGCTGGTAATGATGTCGGTCTGCGCGGCGGCGATCTGCATTTCCAAGGCGAAGACACGATCGGCGCGAGCCTGTGGGTCCGACAATCCGGCAAGCCGCATCAACTCGGTCAGATAGCCGCGATAGGCCGTCCGGATTTCCGCCATTTCGGGCTTGTCGGAAAGATAATAGTCCCGGTCGGGCAGGCCGAGCCCGCCCTGCATCAGATAGGGCACGTTTCGGGTCGGACGGTTCAGGTCCTGGCTGACGAACAGGCCAAACAGGTCGTTGGTGCTGGCATAGTTGTTATTGTTGAAGGGATCAGTGTCGGAGCGCATCGCCGCACCGATGGCACGAGACAGGCCATGCTTGTCTGCGATCGCTGCAATGGCGGCAAGATCGCCCGCAATCGGCTTCAGACCGCGCGCCTCGATACCCGTCACGTCGGTATAGGCGGCATAATAGTCGGCGATACGCTGCTGATCGCTGCCCGGCGCGCCCTTTGCCGAGGCAGCGCCCCTGATGATAGCGGCCGTGCGCCCCTCCGCCCGAAGCGATACGTCGAGGCCGACGCCGATGGAGGAACGGTCGGCCGGGATCTGCGCAGTCTTGGCCCAGGTGCCGTTCGCATAATCGTTGAAGTTGTCACCGGGTTTGACGCTGTCATCCATCAGCGCCTTGTCCACGCCGGGCTGGAAGCCCGTCTGTGCAATGGCGGAGGAAGCGAGCAGGGCAAGGACAATGGCAAAGCGCTTCATGGGTATCCCGTGATCACAAATATATACCCAATGGAGCCGCCATTGCGCAGGCCAAGTCAAGACCGATAGTATGAACTTCGCTTCATGATCTTCGACGCGAACGGCCCGCAGGAGGCGTTCCTATTCGGCCTTCAACCGGGCATTTCGGATCAGGGTCAGCCGCGGGTCGCGGCAATAGGTACAGTCGGCGCCAGTAAAGTGCCGAGCGGCTTTCGCGTCGCCCTTCAATCGCCAATCCAGCCATGCCGTAACGACCTGCGCGGCGACACCGCCATGGGGCTGCATATAGGTGCCGCCATGGCCGACCGGTACATCGACCAATGCGGCGGGAATATGGGTGATGCGCTGGAAATCGTCGCTCCCATTGCCGTGCGCGATGTCGGTCGGGCCGCCCAGTACATACAGGGTCGAGCCATCGAGCTTGGCGAGCAGGGCCTTGTCCGACACGATACCGGGAATGGGATTGCCACCAGCGGGGAAGAAGCCGCTGTTCATGATGACCGATGTTCGCACGCGCGGATCCGCCGCAACGGATAATGCCTGAAGCCCGCCGCAACTCCAGCCGGATACGGCGATAGCCTTGATCGCGATATGCCCGCGAAACGGGCTGCCCTGGCGGCTATTCTCCGCGACCGCCCAATCGATGGCATCGGCCAGCAAATGGGTTGCCGTTTGGACCTGCAATCCGCCATCGCCGCCCGGCGAAGGCTTGGCCGCTGCGCTCTTGGGGATGGTGCCCGACGCGATCACCAGATAGCCATGGGATGCGATCTCCAGCAGATGATTGCGCGACGCAGTACCATCCGCGCCGCATCCACCGTTGCCGAAAACATAGATGCCGAGCTTGTCCCGCCCCAGCGCGCCCAGGTCGGCTGGACGATAAACGACGTGGTCGGGCAGGTCGGCTCGCTCTTCCAATATTGCGGGGAAGCGACCCGTTCCGCGCTCGGTTTCGGCTGGCGCAGCGCTCGCCACCGTCGCAACGCTCAGTAGCGCAATCGGCGCGAACCGCCAGAGCCAACCATTCGACATGAGTTTCCTCCCCTTGGCGCCGGCCCGTTCGACGACCGGCGCTCTATCGAACGGAAGGTTATGGAGTTTTGTCCTATTCGCAACAGGTTCGAGGCGATAGCTTAGGCGACAGCTTCCCTTTCGACGGGATGGGGGCGCAATGTCACGATCCGCCGTACGTGATCCGGGTCTGTCAGGCGTCGCGAAGGTCTGCCGATCAGATAGCCCTGGATCGCCGTACAACCTTCCCGCGCGACGATGGAAAGCTGAGCCGGTTCCTCGACGCCCTCTGCCAGCACCGGCATGTTCAGCGTCGCGCCCAAGGCTGCTACCGAGCGCAGGATCGATACGGCCTGCTCGTCATGTTCGATCTCGGACACGAACGAAGCATCGAGCTTGATGCGATCGAACGGGAACGATCGCAGCACGTCGAGCGAGGAATAGCCGACGCCGAAATCGTCCAGGGCGATGGCGATGCCCATCGCCTTCAGCGCCTTGAGTTGCTCCAGCGCGAAGCGGCGGTCGTGAATGATGGCGCTTTCGGTCAGTTCGAGGAGAAGGCGTTCGGGCGGCAATCCGCTATCGCTCAGTGCAGACCGCACGGTCTCGATCAGGCGCGGATCGGCCAGATGCATAGGCGACAAATTCACCGAGACCGGATGGCGGTTGGTCCATAAGGCGGCCTCGAAGCAGGCCTGACGCAATATCCAGATGCTCAGCGGGACGATGTCGCCGCTCTTCTCGGCCAAGGGAATGAACGAGGCTGGCGGGACCATGCCGCGTACGGGATGGTGCCAGCGGATCAGCGCTTCGTAACCGCAAATCTCGCCAGTGGTGACGGACGCCTGAACCTGATAATGAAGTTCGAACGCGCCTTCATCCAGAGCCGTGCGCAGGTCTACGACGAGTTCACGTCCTTCCCTGACCGCATCGTCCATCTCCGAATCGTAGAAGCAGGGTTCGTTGGAGTGGATGGATTTCGCCCGGTACATCGCAAGATCGGCCTTGGCGAGCAGCGCATCGGCGTCGAAGCCATCGTGTATCGCCAGGGCCACGCCAATATTCGCGCCGATCGATGCGGTGAACCGATCGAAGAGAAAGGGTGCGCTGCAAACCGCAGTCAGCCGGGCGAGGAAGTCCTCGAGATCGACTGGCTCATTATAGGAAATCACCGCCGAAAACTCGTCGCCGCCCAACCGGGCGATACACTCGCCGGGTTTCACCATCGCCGTCATCCTCGTCGACAAGGCGACGAGCAGCTGGTCTCCCGCCTGGTGGCCATAGGTGTCGTTGACGACCTTGAACCGCGACAAGTCCATCATGATGACGGCCATGCAGGGATAGCCGTCCTTAATGAGGAAGCGTCTTTCCAATTCCTCGATGAAGCACATCCGGTTCGGGAGATCGGTCAGACTGTCATGCATCGCCAGATAGCGAAGACGACGATAGGTTTCGGACTGGGTATGGCCGTCAATCAGTGCGCTGATCGCCGCGCAACCGACGATGATGCCGGTCGCCACGGTGGTCGTCGTCGCGAGCGTGACCATGGTGAGATCGGACAGGCCGTGACCCAGCTTCAGGACCGTGATGCTCATCGCGGTCATCCCGGTGAAGTGCAGCGCCGCCACGGCGGCGCTGAGCAGGCTTACGGCGTTGGCATTTCGCCATGCGCTCCGCCCCGTCAGCACATGAAAGGAAAGGGCGGCCAGACCACTTGACAGCAACGCCGAGGCGGCGACGTAATTCCAATTCCAGGTGACGATGCCGTCGACGCGGTACGCTGACATGCCGATATAGTGCATGACGGTTATGCCAAGGCCAATGACGGCACCCCCCAGGGCGCCCGCCCATCGACGTCGATGAGCCGCCAGAGCCAGGCCGGGCATGGCAATGCCGATCACCGCCAGGAGCGAGGATAGCGTCAGGATGGGGTCGAGGATGACGGGTGCTGTCGTTCGAAACGCCATCATCGCGACGAAGTGCGTTGCCCATACCATCGTTCCAGCCCCCACCGACGTCAGGGCGATCCAGCCGAAGCGGCGATAGGAGAAGGACGCCCGAACCCGGTTGAACAACTGTACGGTGGCGATCGAACCGGTCAGGCAGATCAGCAGGGCCATTCCGACGAGTCGCAGATCATGCTGCTGGACGGTGCAGAGGACGACATCGATCATGCGACGCCCCCAATCCTGAGCAGGTCCGCACGCGCTTCCAGGGCGGTCGCGGCCTGCCGGCCGAGGGCGAGAAGATAGGCCTTCTGGTCAGCCGATGCGGGTTTGCGTTCCCGCGTGTCGAGCACACACAGCGCCCCGACATCGATTCCGCTGCGCACCCGCAACGGGACGCCGATATAGTAGCGGATATGGGGCGCGCCCGTCACCGCAGGCAGGGAGGCAAAACGGGAGTCGCCGCAGGGATCGCAGACTTCCAGAGTGTCGGGCCGATCGAGCGCGAAGTTGCAAAAGCTTCTGTTACGGGGATGGCATGCGACATCCACACCGTGGCACGCCTTGAACCATTGTTGATCGGCATGGATCAGCGAAAGCAGGGCCAGCGGCGCATCGAACGAACTCGCCGCCGCCGAGACGAAGCGATCGAACGACGCCTCGGGTGGGGTCCCCAAAATGCTCAAGGCATGCACGGCGTGGGAGCGTCGCCGCTCCTGGAACAGGCTTTTGAGCATCGTCTCTCGTACGCAATCGTTATATGCCCATTTTGGTCGCATCAAAGCCTTAAGAAATCGTGCCCTCCCCGAAACATGTTAAGCGAGCGACGTTTCGCAAAACGGGATGGCGTCCGTTTTCACGTCGAAGCATTTGCCCTGTGGCGGCGCTTATCGGTTCGCCGAAGCGACCACCGCTCTCGTAACGTCACCCATCAGCCGCATCCGTGCGGGGATGGGTTGTCGCGTGCTGCCGATCATGACTGCGACGGCATAACGATGACCATCCGGCGCGACCAGCAGACCGACATCGTTATAGCCGGTCGCGAGGTTGCCCAGTTCCTGGCCCGTTCCCGTCTTGTGCGCCAACGTCCAGCCGGGGCGAAGGCCGGACTTCAGGCGGAGCGGGCCGGTCTTGCTCGACCGCATCAGCGTGAGCAGTGAATCGGTCGATCGCGGGGTCAGCAGCTTGCCCTGCGCCAGCAGGGACAAGCCGAGCGTCACGCCACTGGCCGATGCACCGTCCATAGGGGCCGCGAGATAGCGACGCAGCGCCTTGTCGCGGGCTTCATAGCTCATCGCTGCGCGGGCCTGCAGAAAGCCCCAACCCCCGGCCCATTCCGGCCGCCATTCCAGCCCGGCGGTTCGCGCCTGCAACACGCGCTCGCCAGGACCAAACTTAACGCCGGCGATACCCTTTCTAGCGAGCATGCGGTTGATCGCGCTCGGGCCGCCAACCTTCCAGAGAAGGACATCGTTGCAGGTATTGTCACTGCGGGTCATCGCGCCGCGCAGCAGTTCGCCGATCGTCGTCCGATAACCGGTCTTGCCGATGAGCGCGCGGATCGGTTGATGGAAAACGGTCAGGTCGGACCGAGTGACTGTGACGGGATCGGACAGAGACAGGTCGCCGCGATCCACCGCGTCCATGACGGCGATGGCGACCCAAAGCTTGCTGACGCTCTGCTGGGGGCGGGGGCGATCGCCTTCCCACGCCACCACCCAGCCTTCGTCGATGTCACGAACGCTAATCCCGACCTCACCGTTGAAGCCAGCGCCAAGCGCCTGAATGACATTCAACAGGTCAGCGGACGGCTGCGGCCGAACCGGGGCGGGTCGGGTAACCGGAGCGGCCGGTCTGACGGTCTGCACCGTGATGGGAACGGGTGCTGCGGGCGGCACAGGCCGCTGTACGGTGGGAACGCAAGCGGACAACAAGGCCGCGCCGGCGATCAGCACGGCCGTGCCCAATGACGATGGAAGTGACAACGGAGCGTCCCTTTTTTGCGGGTTTGTAGCGGACCGGTCGCGGGGCGGCACCCGACCGGACGGGATACTCGACGCGCCTGACGCACCGCTCATCGGGAAATTACCTGGCTGGGAACCTATGGCCTTGGGATCGCTTGCTCTCTCAAACAGCGAAAGGCGCTTCCATGTCTTCTTCTACGCCAATCTGGTTCATCACGGGCTGCTCGACCGGCTTCGGTCGCGAATTGGCGAAACTCGTTCTCGAACAGGGCAAACGCGCCGTCATCACAGCCCGGCGGCTCGGCGACGTCGTGGACATCGTCGAGGGCTATGACGATACGGCCTTGGCGCTGGAACTGGATGTCACGAACGACGCCCAGATCGCCGCTGCGGTGGCGGCGGCTTCAGATCGGTTCGGCGGCATCGATGTTTTGGTGAACAACGCCGGCTATGGTTACCA
This sequence comes from Sphingomonas sp. LC-1, assembly GCF_025371035.1. Lineage (GTDB taxonomy): Bacteria > Pseudomonadota > Alphaproteobacteria > Sphingomonadales > Sphingomonadaceae > Sphingomonas > Sphingomonas sanguinis_E. The sequence goes on from NZ_JANZXB010000005.1 coordinate 140,757, forward strand.
GAGCACGATCGAGGAGGGCGAGGATCGTGCGATCCGGGCGCAGTTCGACGTCAACGTCTTCGGCCTGTTCGCGCTGACGCGGGCCGTCCTGCCGATCATGCGGAGCGCGCGCCGAGGGCATATCATCAACATCACGTCGGTGGCTGGGCTCGTCGGATTTCCGGCATCGGGCTATTATGCCGCATCCAAACATGCGGTCGAGGGTTGGTCGGACTCGCTCGCCGCCGAGGTCCAGCCGATGGGCATCGATGTCACCTGCGTCGAGCCCGGGCCATTTCGCACCGATTGGGCCGGACGCTCGCTGCAGCAGACGCCGAGCCGGATCGAAGACTATGCGGAGACGGCGGGCAAGCGTCTTGCGAGCACGCGTGAGGTCAGCGGCTCGCAAGCGGGTGACCCCATTCGCGCCGGCCGCGCGATGATTGCGATCACCGAAGAGAAAGAGCCGCCCCGTCACCTCGTCCTTGGCAAATGGGGCTATGATGCCGTCACCGACAGGCTGAAGCACCGCGCGGCGGAAATCGAGGCGAATCGGGAACGAAGCCTGAGTGCGGACTATCCGACCAACTAAGCGTTCCGTCCTGAGACAGACTGCCCGAACCAAGTCGAACGGGTGTTACGCGACGCGGCACAGCGATCGAGCGTTGCTATCGATCCACGCCTCGGCCTTTGCCAGAGCGGGCTGGTCGTCCACGTCGATCCAGTCGACATCGGTGCAATCCAGCGTCCATGCCGCGTTACGCGCTGCGAGGACGCGCATTCCTTCGGTCAGCGAGGGGGCCTCGAGTCCGTGCAGAGCCTGGAAAAGGCCGCTTCCGATCGCAAAGACGCCAGTGTCGAAACAGTCATAGTCGGTCAGGCCCTTGCCGATCGCGACGATCCGCGCGCCTTGGGTCCGGACACAAGTCACGTCCTCCAGATCGACCCAATCGCTGTCGATGCGCCGATCGATGGCCAATCGGGCCCCGCCGCCCGTACCCGCAGTGGCGGTACGGCGGTAGAGTTCGGGATCGGCCAGATGATCGCACATCGCCAGCAAGGCGTCCTGGCCGCCGATCAACGGTTCGGCCGCCAGGACGGACACGCCATTCGGCTTTCGATAATCCGCGACCCGCACCGTCCCGACCGCGATCGGCCAATTCGCGCTCGCGAGGTGGCGTTCGATGCTGTCGGCACCATAGCCGAGCACCACCACCGCACGCCGCAATCCCGCCTCCGCCAGGCCGTGCAACGCATGATCGATCAAGGCGCGATCGCCGACGCGGCAGAGCGGTTTGTAGGGAGCAGCGGAGCGAAGGCGACTGCCTTCGCCCGCGGCGAGCAGGATTGCGGAATCGATCACCTTATTGCAGCGTGATGAAGTCTTCGACCGCCTGCGCGGCGAGATCGTCGGTCATCTGCGTGCGCGGGTGCTTGCAGAAATAGGCCGATGCCGCGTCGATCGGGCCGGACAGGCCACGGTCCTTGGCCAGCTTGGCGCAACGGATCATGTCGATGGCGACGCCCGCGCTGTTCGGGCTGTCCTCGACCGAGAGCCGCAGTTCCAGGTTCATCGGCACGCCGCCGAACATCGCGCCTTCCATGCGCAGGAAGCAGACCTTGTTGTCATTCTGCCACGGCACATAGTCGGACGGACCGATATGGACGTTCTCGTCTTCCAGACGCTCGGCGGCGACGGACTGCACCGCTTCGGTCTTCGAGATCTTCTTGGAGGCGAGGCGGCGGTGGTTCGACATGTTGAGGAAGTCGGTGTTGCCACCGGTGTTGAGCTGATAGGTGCGTTCCAGCTTGACGCCGCGCTTCGCGAACAGATCGGTCAGCACGCGGTGAACGATGGTCGCGCCCAGCTGCGCCTTGATGTCGTCACCGATGATCGGCACGCCGGCGGCCTCGAACCGTGCCGCCCATTCGGGATTGCTGGCGATGAAGACCGGGATGTTGTTGACGAAGGCGACGCCCGCCTCCAGCGCGCATTCGGCGTAGAACTCGCTCGCCTTCTGGCTGCCGACCGGCAGATAGTTCATCAGCACGTCGGTGTTGGATTCGCGGAGCGCGGCGACGACCTCTTCCTTGGTCGGCTCGGGCGCGTCCGCCAGCAGGAAGGTGCGATCGTCCTGATATTCGGCCATATGCTCGGCCACGCCGTCCAGGACCTTGCCCATACGCACGGTCGCGCCGGTGGTCTCGATCGTTTCGCAGAAGATCGCGGTGCAGTTGGGCTTGGCGAAGATCGCCTCAGCCACATCCTTACCCACCTTGCGCTTGTCGACGTCCCAGGCCGCGACGACCTTGATGTCGCTGGGGCGATAACCGCCCAGATCCCAGTGCATCAGCCCGATCGTCTCATTGGCGCCATCGCGATAGTGCGACAATCCTTGAACCAGTGAGCTGGCGCAATTGCCGACGCCGACCACGGCGATATTGATGCTCGTCATTGGGTGTTCATGTCCTTCGAGTGGATCATAGATGATGAAAAGGGGCGGGCGTCGGCTGGGATCAGGCGTCGCTCGACGCGCCGGTGCCACACCAAGCCGGTAAGCAGGATCAGGGTCAACGGCCCGAGCTCCACCCACCAGAACCAGCGGGGATCGCCCGCCAGACAGGCCAGAAAAATCGTATAGACGCGGACATTGGCGCTCAGTAGGCTCATCAGCCGCATGGGTGGAGTCGATGCACGGCCATAAACCGACGCGAGCGGCATGGGATCGGACTCGCGCCCCAGGACGGCGTCGAAGCGGCGTGCGAAGCGTTCCAGAGTGGCGGCGACATGGTCGTAACACCGGACCAGGGGATTGCGGCTGACCGGCAAGGGCGAGGACGCGGCAATGCCCTTGCACCGGCGATGGAACCGCGCCCGCTCGCTTTCGTAGAAGTTCGACTGGACGGCATGAGCTGCACCAGCCGCGACCGCCAGTGCCCAGCCACCCACCGTTCCGATCGACCATGCGAGCGAAACATAGATCAGCGCGAACACGCCATGGTCACACAAGCCGTCCAGCGCCCGTCCTAGCGCACTCGCAGTGCCCGTCGCACGTGCGATCATGCCGTCCAGTCCATCGGCGATCAGCCAGCCGATGGACAGGATGAGACCGCAAAGGACGAAGCGCCAATCCTGCCATTGCGCATAGCAGAGAGCGGCCAGCGCCCCCAGGATCAGGCCGCCGACCGAAACCATATTCGCCGACACACGGCGGGCAATGAACCAGGGCAGCAGCGAATAGGCTGCTGGGTGTACGATCCAGAGATTGGTCGGATCCTCGATCCGGCGATCCCGCGACCGGTCCGGTGGAGGACGTGTCATGCGGTTGTCACATACAGCGCGTCGTCAATGTCCGGCAAGCGGTTTGCCAATTCGAGGCGATAAAAAAGAGCCGATGGCGTCGCTTTTGTTCCCGAGCGTCCGCATGATTTCACTTCGTGCGCCGGGCGGGGTGATTGGGCCGCGGTCTTCGCCCCCAATCAATGGCTTGCGCGCCGATCTCCTCGCGATAGCTTGAGGTGACATGACAGAAGGGGGAATTATGCGTGGCTTGATGCTGGGGTTGGCCGTCATGGCGTGCGCGGCGGCTCAGCCGGTCGCGGCGCGATCGGTCAAGGTCGAGGAGGTGTCGATCGACCAGTTGCAGACGATGATGTCCAACGGTCGCGCCAGCAGCGTCGATATCACCCGCGCCTATCTCGCGCGGATCGCGGCCATGGATCGCAAGGGGCCGACATTGCGCAGCGTCATCGCCATCAACCCTGAGGCACTGGCCCAGGCCCGCGCCTCGGACGCAGAGCGTCGCGGGGGCAGGGTGCGGGGGCCACTGCATGGCATACCCATCCTGATCAAGGACAATATCGAGACCGCTGACAGGATGGCGACCACGGCCGGAAGTCTCGCGCTGATCGACAATGTCACCGGTCGCGATGCGCCGGTCGTCGCGATGCTGCGTCGGGCCGGGGCGGTCATTCTGGGCAAGACGAACCTTTCCGAATGGGCCAATATTCGCTCGACCCATTCGATGAGCGGCTGGAGCGCCGTTGGTGGGTTGGTCCGCAATCCCTATGGTCTGGATCGCACCGCATGCGGCTCGTCCTCCGGGTCGGGGGCGGCCATTGCGGCGAGCTTCGCGGCGATCGCGGTCGGCACGGAGACGGATGGGTCGGTGGTCTGTCCCTCCTCGGTCAATGGGCTGGTCGGTTTCAAACCCTCGATCGGCCTTGTCAGCCGCACCCATGTCGTGCCGATCAGCCACAGCCAGGATACCCCCGGCCCCATGGGCCGTAGCGTCCGCGACGTCGCGTTGATGCTGTCGGCCATGGTCGGGAGCGATCCGGCCGATCCGACAACCGTGAAAGCGGCCCCCCGCGATTACACGGCAGGGCTTTCGACCAGCGCGCTGTCCGGAATGCGCGTCGGGGTCATCCGACCCAAGTCCATGTCGGATACGCTTTCGGTGCGATACGATCAGGCACTGGAAACGCTTAAAGCGGCGGGCGCCGTCCTGGTCGAGGTCAGCGTCCCCGAGCTCAAGGGGCTGGGAGAGGCCGAACAGACCGTCTTGATGACCGAACTCAAGGCTGATCTGGACGCTTATCTTGCCACCACGCCCCCAGCCGTGAAGACCCGGACGCTGGATCAGGTCATCGTGTTCAACCGTGCCCATGCGGCGGAAGAGATGCCGTTCTTCGCGCAGGAACTGTTCGAGCAAGCGGCCAAGACACGCGGCCTTGACGATCCGGCCTATCTCGCAGCCCGGCAGCAATCGCTTCGCCTGGCGGGTAAAGAGGGCGTGGACGCGATGCTGAAGGCGGCGGGCGTTCAGATACTGGTCGAGCCGACCTATGATGCCGCCTGGCTAAGCGACCCCATCTATGGCGATCAATATAGCGGGCCGTCGGCATCCGAACTGCCCGCGGTGGCGGGCTATCCCCATCTGACCGTGCCGATGGGGCTGGTACGTGGCATGCCCGTTGGCCTGTCCTTCATCGCGACGAAGGATGCCGATGCGGTCGTCCTGGGTGCGGGCTATGCCTATGAGCAGCGAGCCAAGGCCCGGCAGGTGCCGCGCTATCTGCCCCAAACCGATGCGGGCAAGGGTCTGGACGGTCGGCAAGCGACATAAATGGTAAAGGCCCCGGCGAAAACCGGGGCCTTTGTTGATCGAGCAGAACCGGCCTTAGAAGGTACCGCGCAGACCGATCAGGAACTGGCGACCCGGCTTATACTGGGTGAAGGTCGCATTTTCGAACTGGAAGTAGGAGCGCAACGTCGCATTGGTGAAGTTGGCGACGTTGATGGTCAGCTGCGGCGCGCCCGGAATGCCGAAGATCTTGTCCAGGTCGAACGCCGACGAGAAGTCATAGGTGGTATAGTCGGTCCCGAACAGCGCGGCGGCGGGAATGCCGTTCTGGGCCGCGCCGCTGTTCTGCGATCCCTGACGCGAGGTGGTCGCGACGCGCAGCATCACGCCATTTTTCTCGTAATAGCCTGTGATGTTGTAAGTGAAGGGCGCCACACCGAAAGCGATGGCCGGTCCGTCGCTCCGCTGGTCGACGATCGTGGCGTTGGCGTTGAAGCCGAAGCCGGTGATACCGATGGCGCGGGTCAGGAAGTCGAGCGGCTGAACCCACTGGAATTCCAAGCCGTTGATGGTCAGCTTGTTGGGCACGTTGACCTGCGACGTCACCTGTACCTGCGCCTGGCTGGGCCCGCCACGTGCGTCGATCGCGATCTGCTGCGTCGGGTTCAACGTGTCATAGGTAATGCCGTACTGGCCCAGGTTGGAGAAGGGCACGGTATTGATCGCGGTGGTGGTGAAACCCTCAATCGACTTGCGGAAGGCGTTGAAACTGATGACGCCTTCGCGTCCGGTATAATATTCGAAGCCGAGGTCGAGATTGGTCGACAGATAGGGCGCCAGCGCCGGGTTGCCGATAGACGCCTGATCCGCCGATGGCGCGCCGAAATTGACGCCGGGCAGCTGGGCCGAGGGATCGGGCCGGGTCATGGTGCGCGACCCGGCAACGCGTACGACCGCATGCTCGCCGACGTCATAGGCAAACGTCGCGGCGGGCAGCCATTCGGAATAGACGTTCCGCGTTTCGGCGATATTGACGATATTCGGATAGCGGCTGCCATCGGGCAGCGATCCGCCACCGGCCGGCGAATTGCGTGGATCGGGAAGCGAGACGCGACCCGAAATCATCTGGATCGTGTTGACGTAGCGCACGCCGACATTGAAGCGCAGCGTATTGCCGCCCAACTCCTGTGCGCCGTTGATCGTCGCGAAGGCCGACTTGACGACTTCGCGAATGAAGCCGCCGCTGGCACCGGTATTGGCACCGCCGCTCTCCGGCGCATTGTCGTGGAAATAGTTGTAGTTGCTCGCTGCGGCGAAGGCGGGCCAGTTGACGGTGACGAAGCCGGCAGGCCCCGGCATCAGATAGGTGGGCGCTAGGTTGTTGGGGATCAGCGATCCGCCATAGCTGACCGGACCGCTCATACCCGCGGTCGATCCCGTGCCATATCCCGGATAGGTGGGATAGCCTGCCGGCGCAGCGCCGGGGGCGTTCAGGCCGGTGCAGGGCGGCTGCGAATTGGGAGAGGGGACCGCGACATTCGGATTGTTGCCGCAGACCGCATTCTGCCAATATTGGCTGTTGTCGAAGCCGCGAATGCGGCGCGACGTATCGTCATAAGCGCCACCGACCTTCAGATTGAGCGCGGTGTCGCCCCAGGTCAGGTCGCCGCGGAAACCTTTGTTGATATTCAGGCGGCGCTCGTCCTGCAAATTGACGCGGCTGCCTGCATTCCAGCCGAAATTCTTAGGGTCGTTCAGGTCCAGCGCGCTGGTGATCGTCGGAATACCGCCATTGTTGGAATAGGTCACGGTGTTGCCGACGCCCAGCGGCGTGGTCATCCCGACGGTCGGGCTTTCCCGGTGGAAGGTCGAGCGCGCATAATTGCCCTGGAAGTTCAGCTTCAGCTTGTCGTTGATCTCCCATTCCCCGCCCGGATTGACGCTCCAGAGGCGGGTCGTTTCGGTATAGGGGCGAAATTCGTTGAAGAACTGGACATTGGCGAAGGTGCCGCCGGTGACCGTACAGCCAGCGCTGCAATCCGCCTTGTCGAACGTCAGATTGGTCGGGATGATCGCGCCGTTGCGAACGATCCACGCCATATTCTCTCGCGTCAGTTCGTTCTGCTTATAGCCGTACAGCCCGTCGATATAGAAACGCAGCGTATCCGACGGCCGATATTCGGCGCTGACGATCGCGTTCACGCGGTCACGCGGGCCGCGAATGCTGGTAACGCGACCCAGGCGCGGCAACAGTCCGTTGTCGATCTGCTGGATCGTGGCGCCTGGATTATTGGCTAGCAGAAAGGCCCTGTCGATCGTCGTGCCCGCCACCAGTCCGGCGCCGGCCCCCTGCGGGACCACCGCCGGGATCGTCCAGTTGCCGCCGCCCGTGCTGTTGCAGCCGCTTGTCGCACCGCACTGGGCGGCCGTCAAAGCGGGATTGGTGTAGCCGATCGTCTCGAACCCGCGCGTATCGGTAAAGATGCGCTGCGCCGATACGCCTCCCAGAATGCCGAAGCTGTCGTTCCGCCAGCTTCCGATCAACGAACCGCGCGCGCCGATGCGGTCTTCGGGCGTCTGCTTCGTGCCCTGGATATTATAGGCGACGAACGATGTCTGCCGATCGAAGGGCCGGGCTGAGCGGAGGTCGATGTTGCCGGCGGCGCCCCCTTCGAGCAGGTCGGCCGTATAGCTCTTGTTCACGGTCAACTTAGTGAACAGGTCGGTCGGAAAGAAGCTGAGATCGACCGAACGGTCAGTGCCTTGCGCATCGGTCGCGCCTGAGGACGCCACCGCGATCGGAGCGCCGTTCAGCGTGACGTTGGTGAAGTTCGATCCTAGTCCCCGGATGGCGACGTTCGTACCTTCGCCCGTCACATCGCGCGTGATCGTCACGCCCGGAATACGGTTGAAGGACTCGGCGATGTTGGTGTCCGGGAACTTGCCGATATCCTCGGCGAAGATCGAGTCGGTGAAACCGGTCGAGGCGCGCTTGGCGTTGGTCGACTTGGCAAGGCTGGAGCGATAGCCGGTGACGACGATGTCTTCGCTCGTCGTGCCCTGAGTCTGATCGGTCTGGGGCGGGGGGCTGACCGCCGGGCCATTGTCCTGTCCATCGGCCGGGGCCTGTTCCTGCGGCGGGGGAACCGCCTGCGCCAGAGCCGTGGACGCGGTCATCGCGCCGACCGCCGTGGCGCACAGCAAGGTGAAGCGGCGCAGGCGGACGTTGGGCGTCGTTCTCATGGCAAATCCTCTCTGTCGACCCGCTGCCGTTCGTCGCGGCATGCGAGGATATTGGAATGATGATGAAGATGGTCGGGGGGTGCGGCGCTCAGGCGGTCGAGCAGCAACGGCGAAGGGTGGCGCGATGCTCGCAGGATGATCGGGCGGCAGCCATAAGCCCCGAACAGGACGTCACGCCTGATCGCCTTCGACGCGCTATTGCCTTGGAAACCATTCCGCTTCCTCTCAAGACCGTCTGATGCGGTTTTACTGATAGCGCTATCGATACGCCTATTGGTTAGTAAGTCAAATGCAAATTGGTTAGGCCGGAATGGATGAACGGAAATTCATGGCTTATGCCTCGTGTCCCACCACGATTCTCGAAAGGTGGCAACACTTTCCTCAATGATGCCCGCGGCAGTGATGAAATCGAATGCAGATCGGCCCGACCAGATTGGCCAGGCAGCGCCTTTGGCCGCAGTCGAGATCGATCCAGCTATCCATCGCGCCGTTTAATCCGCATCGGCACAACAGCTTAATGGGCTTGTCCAGGCGCATGCGGATACTGCTGTGCTTTGTACCATGCCAGATCATGCTCGGGTGGGCGCACACCCGCTGGCAGCGGGAGGTGATTGACCGACATCCAATAGGCCAGGCTGGCATCGCGCCACCATTGGGCTTCACGATTCTGGATGGCGAGATAGGTCGCCGTTTTCTGCCACCGCTCGGCATCGATCTTGTCCCGCAGGCCGCCCCATTGCTTCTGCATGTTCGCAACATAGGCAACGCCGCGATCATAATGGGCCACCAAATCCTCCCACAGAGACCGCCCGTCCGCCACGCGGTACGTCCACGGCAGATGATGGAACCATAGCAGCATCGACTCTGGCGTCGTTCCCGGCTTGGCAAAGGTCCGGGCAACCGGACCGGCATATTGTCCGACGGCGTTGCTGCCCGACTCGGTACGGTCGAACCCGATCCCGGCGGCATCGGCACGGTGATAATAAACGGGGTTCCATTCCGGACGAGCCAGTTCGGACACCCAGGGCCCGGGACCATAATGATGGCCGGTCGCCATCAGATGCGCCAGCCCCAGGGCGCCGGTATAGTCCACCACCGCCTCACGCGATCCCATCATCATCGTGGTTACCGTATCGATCACCTGGCGGTCCGGGCCGAAGGTCTGTGCGGCCCAGGCGCGCGCGATCGCCTCCGCAGAAAGGTCAGGATCCCAGGCAAGGCGGCCAAAGGCGTACCAGTTCGCCTGATTGAAGGTCGATCCACTCCAATCGCGATCGCGCCCGATATTGGCGACGCCTGCCATACCGGTAAGCTTATGGTGTTCCGCCTTGCCGTCGACCACATCGGCCACCGTCTCTCCAGGACGGTGGCCCGTCCTGGCGTCCAGGACCTCGGTGAACAACGGCCCGAGATACGCCAGATGCGTCGCGAAGCCGAGATATTCCTTGGTGATCTGGAATTCGATCATCAGCGGCGTGCGGGGCATCGCGCCGAACAGCGGGTGGAATGGCTCGCGAGGTTGGAAGTCGATCGCGCCGTTCTTCACCTGTACTAGGACATTGTCGGCGAATTTGCCATCAAGCGGTTTGAACTCGGAATAGGCTTGCTTGGCACGATCCTCCGGATCGGTTTCCGCATAGACGAAGGCCCGCCACATCACGATGCCGCCATGGTCGCGCACTGCAGCGGCCAGCATGTTGGCACCATCCGCATGGCTGGCGCCATAATCGCGAGGACCCGGCTGCCCCTCGCTATTGGCCTTGACCAGAAAGCCGCCAAAGTCGGGTATGGCACGGTAGATTTCGTCCGCCTTGGCCCGCCACCATGCCGCAACTGCGGGATCACGCGGGTCGGCTGTCTTTAGTCCGCCAAGTTCGATCGGGGCCGAAAACCGGACCGACAGATAGACGCGAATGCCCCAGGGGCGGAATATATCGGCCAACGCCGCCGCCTTCGCGATATAGGGTGCGGTCAGGCTGTCGGCCTTGGCATTGACGTTGTTCAGGACCGTGCCGTTGATCCCGATCGACGCATTGGCGCGCGCATAGTCGGTGTAACGAGGATCGCGAAAATCGGGGAGCGTCCACCAATCCCAGAGCGACTGCCCCGCATAGCCGCGCTCGACCGAACCATCCAGATTGTCCCAATGGTTGAGGACGCGCAGTTTGACCTTGGGGCTGGATCGCAGGTCGATCGACTCAGCGGGACCGCCAGTGTTCAGGTGACGGATCAGCGCGAACGCGCCGTAAAGTGCGCCCCGATCGCTATTCCCCGCAACGAGTATCACCTTCCGCCCATCGAGTGTCACGCTGCGGATGAGATAGCCTTCATCTCCCAGCCCCTTAAATTTCAGGCCTAGCATTTTGAGGGAGGGGCTTGAGGCGGTAGCAAGGACGACCGGCGGCGCGTCGGGTGAGAGTGCATGGCGAAGTTCACGCTCCGCGAGCATCAGCGTGGCGGAGTCGCCTAACCGGTTTGCCTTCATCTGTCGGACCGATGAAGCGGCTGGCTTCAGCCAAAGCGCGTAACCATCCTCCGCTGATGCGGGCAATGGCACCGTCATCAATGGGATAGACAGAGCCCCCAGCCATATGCGCACTCTGTTCATGCCATACTCTCCCGATGCGCCGCCAATTGACAAGCTGGCGCTTGGCCATCAGGGTACCGCTATCAGACCAATTGGCAAGTCGATTAAACGGCTTTGGACAGAGGAGGGGTGCCATGGCCCGCAGACCGGATACTCCTCACGCGGCAGTTGCGCTGGTAGTGCCCGAACCTGCGCGCGTATCGGCTCCTCATTCCGATTGGACCCGTAATTCGGTGGATCGCGCCCCGCGATCGATTGCTTTCGACTTCGTCTAAAGGACCCCGCATGCCCAAGATCATCGCCGCCCGCCTGATCGTCACGTCGCCGGGCCGCAATTTCGTCACACTGAAGATCGAATGCGACGACGGTACGTTCGGGCTGGGTGATGCGACCCTCAACGGGCGCGAACTCGCGGTGGCGAGCTATCTGGAGGACCATGTCCTACCCTGCCTGATCGGGCGCGACGCGCATCGGATCGAGGATATCTGGCAGTATCTCTACAAAGGTGCCTATTGGCGTCGCGGCCCCGTGACCATGACGGCGATCGCGGCCGTGGACATGGCGCTGTGGGACATCAAGGGCAAGGTTGCGGGCCTCCCCGTCTATCAGTTGCTGGGGGGGGCCGCGCGTGACGGATGCCTGGTCTATTGTCATGCAAACGGCACCACGATCGAGGACACGATCGCCACGGCGATCCGACACCGCGACGAAGGGTATCGCGCAATCCGTCTGCAATGCGGCGTGCCTGGCCTGGCGTCGACCTATGGTGTCGCCAAGTCGGGGCAGCGCTACGAGCCGGCCGACGCCGATCTGCCGAGCGAGAGTGTCTGGTCGACGGAAAAATATCTGCGGATCGTCCCGGAGCTCTTCGCCGCCGCGCGTGAGGCCTTGGGGTGGGACGTCCATCTGCTGCACGACGTGCACCACCGCCTCACGCCGATCGAGGCGGGGCGGCTCGGCAAAGACCTGGAACCCTATCGCCCCTTCTGGATCGAGGATGCCACACCGGCCGAAAATCAGGACTCTTTCCGCCTGATCCGCCAGCATACGACGACGCCGATCGCCGTTGGGGAGGTGTTCAATTCGATCTGGGACGCCAAGCATCTGATCGAAAATCAGTTGATCGATTATATTCGCGCCACGGTCGTCCATGCGGGGGGCATTACCCATTTGCGGCGGATCGCGGGGCTTGCCGACCTGTATCAGGTGCGTACCGGCTGTCACGGCGCAACCGATCTGTCGCCCGTGACCATGGCGGCCGCGCTTCACTTCGGCCTGTCGGTGCCGAATTTCGGTATTCAGGAGCATATGCCCCACACGGACGAGACCGATGCGGTCTTCCCGCATCATTATCGGTTCGACGATGGCATGATGCATCCCGGCGATGCGCCCGGCCTGGGTGTCGCAATCGACGAAGAACTGGCGGCGACCTATCCCTATAAACGGGCCTATCTGCCGGTGAACCGGCTTGAGGATGGTACGCTGTGGAGTTGGTAAGATGAGCGACCTGACCCAAGCCGCCGCGACCGCGCCGGAAACTGCCGTTCACGCCGTTCCGCCGCCACGCGGCCGGATCCGTTGGGTCATTTGCGGCCTGCTCTTCGCGGCGGTCGTGCTCAGCTATATCGACAGATTAGTGTTGGGCGTGCTCAAGCCGCAGCTGACCGCGCTCTACGGTTGGACTAATAGCGGCTATGGCGACATCACCGGCTATTTTCAGGTTGCCTATGGCTTAGGCTTTCTGTTGTTCGGCTGGCTGATCGACCGGATCGGGCCTCGGGCCGGTTATCTGCTGGCAATGGGCGCGTGGACGGTCGGGCATTTCGCCAAGACACTCGTCACCTCGACCACTGGGTTCGCGCTGGCTCGTATCCCGCTGGCCTTTGGCGAGGCGGGGACATTTCCGTCCGCTCTCGCCGCAGCATCGCAATGGTTTCCGAAGAAGGAACGGGCGCTGGCGATCGGCATCTTCAACGCCGGTGCCAATGTCGGTGCGGTGGTCACGCCGCTTCTCGTGGGCTTCCTCATCGCAGATATGGTGCTCGACTGGCGCTGGGCGTTCATCATCACCGGGCTCTTCAACCTCATCTGGCTGACGGCATGGTGGCGGCTCTATCATCCCCCTCACGCCCATCCGCGCATCACGCCGGAGGAACGCGCTTGGATCGAAGCCGAGCCGGTCGAAACGTCGGGCCGCGCGGGCTTTCTGACGGTGATGCGCCACCGCGAATCCTGGTCCTATATGACGGGCCGCTTCCTGATCGATCCCGTTTGGTGGACGTTCCTGTTTTGGCTGCCGGACTTCTTCCATAGCCGCTATGGCTATGACCTGAAAAGTTTCGGACCGCCGCTGGTCGCCATCTATATCATGGCCGATGTCGGGGCGATCGTCGGTGGCTGGTATTCGTCGCGCCTGCTCAAGCGCGGGGCCGAGACGGGGTGGGCCCGCAAGCGCGCGATGTTCGCCTGCGCTTTGTTCGCCCTCCCGGTCATGTTCGCTGCACAGGCGAGCAGCATCTGGATCGCCGTGGCAATGATCGGCCTGGCCTGTGCCGCGCATCAGGGCTTCTCGACCAATCTCTTTGCGCTGCCGGGTGATCAGTTTCCGCGCTACGCCCAAGGCACGCTGATTGGCCTGGGTGGCTTTGCCGGGGCGACCGGCGGGTTCATCGCGTCCAAGGCTTTGGGCGTTCTGCTGGACCGCGTGGGGAGCTATCAGCCTTTCTTCATCGCGTGCGGCATCGCCTACCTCTTCGCACTGCTCGTCTTCCAGCTGCTCAACCCCCGTTATCGCAATGTGCAGATAGCGGACAGGTGACGTCCTTTCGATGGGATGCGATCCCGGCCCGATGACCGGGATCGCAGTGACGTCAGGCCTTTAGCGAGGCGGCATCGAGATCGACTTCCAATTCGCGCGCCCAGAAGCGTAAGTCGCGGCATTGCGTAACGAAAGTCTTCGCGTCCTTGGACTTGGCGAGCGGCACGAAGCCGTCATCGCGGTCCTTGACCCCGGCCGCATCGAACAGATTGTTCGCATCCGCTGTGTGACCGATGAACTTGCAATGCGCAAAGGCGTCGGCCACGAAGTCCTTCGCCGTGGCGTCTTTCGCCAGCATCGCGGCCCCTTGCGCCGATGGCAGGACTGCGACCGCATCATAGAGGACCGAGGGGCCGCCATCGATCTTCTGCTTGGCGGCGACCTTGGTCCCGTCGTCCAGGGTCACGCCACCGATCTTGGGCGCGACGACCTCCCACAAGCCGCCCTCGGCGTCGAGCGCCTTGGTCAGCCCCTTGAACAGGTCCGCGCTGGAGCCATCGGTCAGCAAAAGGCCCATCTTGCGACCCGCAAAGCTTTTCGGCCCATTGGCCAGGATGCTGAGCTTCGGCGACGCCGACAGGTCCAGCGTCGGCTTGGCCGCCTTGGCCGGCTCGGGCAGTTCCAGCCCCAGCCCGTCCGCCACCGTCGCCGCCAGACCCTCGTCGATCAGGCGGAGGTGCGACACCGCGCGTGCCCGGATGTCGACCCGCTCGACCTTCGACAGCTCGAATACCAGGGCGTCGCCGATATGCTTCTGCTCGATCGGCAACTGGCTGACGAAGAATTGCCGCGCCTGGCTATAATGGTCGGAGAATGTCTCCGCCCGGATGCGCTGCTTGGTTCCCCGAACCTCGGCCGGGTAACTGCGGTAACCGGCCGTCGGGTTCTCGCGTGGGCCACCTTCGGGGCCCCAGCTGTTCGGCTCGTAATTGGCGCGGCCCTTGGGATTGCGCATCGCCATATGGCCGTCCTGCTGGAAATTCATGACCGGGCAGCGCGGGGCATTGACCGGGATATGCGTGAAATTCGGCCCGCCCAGCCGCTTCAGCTGCGTGTCCAGATAGGAAAAGTTACGCCCATGCAGGAGCGGATCGTCCGAGAAGTCGATGCCGGGCACCACATTCTGCGTGCAGAAAGCCACCTGCTCCGTCGCCGCGAAGAAATTGTCGACATTGCGGTTGAGGGTCAGTGTGCCGATGATGCGGACGGGCACATCCTCTTCAGGGATCAGCTTGGTCGAATCGAGATGATCGAAGGGGAGGCGATCCGCCGTCTCCTGATCGAACAATTGCACGCCCAAATCCCATTGCGGGAAATCGCCGGCCTCGATCGCCTGCCACAGGTCGCGACGGTGGAAGTCAGGATCGGCCCCGTTGATCTTGACCGCCTCGTTCCACAGAACCGACTGCAAGCCCTGTCGCGGCTTCCAATGGAACTTCACGAACGTCGACTTCCCCTCGGCGTTGACCAGTCGGAAGCTGTGGACGCCGAAGCCTTCCATCGTGCGGAACGAGCGGGGGATGGTCCGGTCCGACATCTGCCACATGACCATATGCCACGCTTCGGGGGTCAGGCTGGCGAAGTCCCAGTAATTGTCATGGGCCGACTGGGCTTGCGGGAACGCGCGGTCCGGCTCCTGCTTCACCGCGTGGACCAGGTCGGGGAACTTGATCGGGTCCTGGATGAAGAAGACCGGGATATTGTTGCCGACAATGTCCCAATTGCCCTCCTTGGTGTAGAACTTGACCGCGAAGCCGCGCACGTCCCGGGCGAGGTCCATCGATCCCTTGTTGCCCGCCACGGTCGAGAAGCGGACGAACACCTCCGTCTGCTGCCCGACTTGGCTGAGAACCTCGGCGCGGGTATAGTCGGCCAGGCTGTCGGTCAGTTCGAAGACCCCATGCGCGCCATAGCCGCGCGCGTGGACGACGCGCTCCGGAATTCGCTCATGGTCGAAGTGGAAGATTTTCTCACGCAGGATGAAATCTTCGAGCAACGTGGGGCCGCGTTCCCCTGCGCGCAGGCTGTTCTGATCGTCGGCGATCGGTACGCCCTGCTGCGTGGTCAGCGTACGGGCGGGGTCGTCGGTCGTCTGGTGCGTCTCGCCGCCATGACCCTGGGGCTCGGCATAATGGGTCGGCACTTCGGCACCTGCGGGAAGGGGCGGTGCCTTGGCCGGGCTTTCGCCCTTCATCTTGCCCGCATCGCCCTTGCTGGTCTTGGTCGCCATATCGTCGTCTCTCGCTGTTGATCGGATCACATCGTCAACGCGCGGATTGCGAGATCGCCCTACAAGTAAATGATTGATTTTTATCAAGTCGGTTTCACCTGTATTAGTCTAATAATCGATTGATTGATGATGATTAGCCACATGGTTTGTGGTTGGTCGGCCTGCGGATCGGCCGCTGGTGCTCGGGAGAACGGACCTGCTCGATACCCTTCCCGTCATTCTGTGCATCCCGGCCCGGAATGAAGAGGCGTCGCTGCCGACCCTGCTCAGCGCCTTGAGTTCACTCGTAGTCGAGGGAGGGCGGCTGACCGTCTGCATCTATCTGGACGATTGTCAGGATCGCAGTGCCACGCTGCTGGATCGAGCGGCTTCGGACCGTCCGTTCCGGCTGTGCGTGACGGCGGGGCGAAGGAGGGGCGGCCCCAATGCCGGTGTCGCCCGACATGCCGCCATGACGATGGCGCTGGACACTCTACAGGGCCGCGAAGCATTGCTGTTCGTGACGGACGCCGACAGCATCCCGCAGCCGGATTGGATCATGGCGGGCCAGAAAGCGCTGGCGGAAGCGGATGTCGTCGCGGGGCGCATCACACGAAGCGGCGCGCTCGCCGATCCCGAGCAAGGTCGGCTCGAGCGTTATTATGATCGCCTGCATCGCTATCGCCGTCTCCTCGACCCCGTCCCCTGGGAAGCGCGCGACACGCATCACTTCGGCGGCGGCGCCAACATGGCAATGCGCGCCTCGGCCTATCGCGCCGTCGGCGGTTTCAAACCTCTGGCCACCGCCGAGGACGCGACCTTCCTCGACGATGCGGCGCGAGCGGGGCTTCGAGTCCGGCGCGATCGCGCCATGGTCGTCGAGACCTCCTCCCGCCGCGAGGGTCGAGCGGCGAACGGTCTCGCTGGAGCCTTGCGTGCCCTTGATGCCGGAGAGGATCGGCGCGTCGCTCACCCGGCGGCGGCGGCATGGCAATGGAGCGCACAGGCAGCGGCCAGGCAGAGTTTCACGATTATCGACCGAGCCGACATCCGAGCGGCGCTCGGCGATCGACTGGGTCTGACGCCGGATCATGTCCTGGGCGTCGCACGCGATTGTCCCAATGGCGAAGCCTTTGCGATGCGGATTGTTCCCGCATCCCCCATCTACACCGACCTGGTCGGCCTCGCCGAAGCGGAAAATCTGTTGTCCGCGATGGAAAGGCAATCGTGCGAGATCGCGGCATGATCGCGATGGCGCAACTCGTGCGGGATACGATCGAGGCGTCCGGTTGGGCCCATAATCCCGCTCGCGACCCGCAAACGGCCGAGGAATATGTCGCCCTGTTGAGGACGCTCTACGAGATCGGGCGCCGCGACCTTCCGCTCGCGCGATTGGTCGAGGGGCATGTCGATGCCGTACAGATCGTCGGCCGCCATGGCACAATGCAACAAGTCGAGCGACTGCGGGAATTGGTCGCACAGGGTGCAACGCTCGGCGTTTGGAATGCCGGGCTGCCCGGCGAGCCGCTTCGGCTGGACGGCGGGCGGCTGACGGGGGGCAAGAGCTATGCGTCGGGAGCAGGCGTGTTGAGCCATGCCTTGGTCACGGCGGACGTTCTCGACGGCGTGCAACTGATATTGCTCGACCTCGCACGAACGGAACCCGAGATCGATCGCGGCTGGTGGCAAGTGACGGGGATGCAGCGGTCCGAAACGCATCGGGTCCGCTGGGACGGGGTGCTGACTGACGAAGATGATCTAATCGGCATCCCGAACGTCTATGCCCAAGAGCCTTATTTCAGCGGTGGCGCGTTGCGCTTCGTCGCGGTTCATGCTGGTGGCATTGCCGGGATTTCCGACCGGGTGCGCGACCATCTCGTCCGGACCGATCGAGCGTCCGATCCCTTTCAGGCGGCACGGCTCGCCGAGTTGTTCGCGCTGGCCGATGGCGCGGGCGCGGTGGTGCGTCGTGCCGCGACACGCTGGTTCGAGGAGCAGGGCGAAGCACGGTTGGCGCGGATCGCCGCAGCCCGCCTCGCCGTGACCGACGCCGCCGAGCGGTCGATCGTGATCGCACGAGAGGCCGTGGGTCTCGCCAGCCAGTTCATCACCCACCCCCTGTCGGCCATGCTTAGCGACTTGGCGGTCTACCTCCGCCAGCCGGTTCCGGACGCGCAACGTCTTCGCGTTGGTCGGGCGGTGGAGGGTGGCTTGCTGGCGCCGTCGCTATGAGGTTGGCGATCAAGGGCGTTCGCAGAGCCGTGATCGTCGCGCCGCATCCCGATGACGAGATCATCGGCGCGGCGGCATTGATCCGGACGCTGCGCCGTCAGGGCAGCGACGTGCAGGTCGTCATCGTCAGTGACGGTGCCGCGTCGCATCCGGCGAGCGTGTCCTGGCCCCGCAACCGCCTGATCGCGGCACGGCGACGGGAAAGCAGGAATGCGTTGGCGAGGCTGGACGTGATGCGGGGAAACGTCACGTTCCTCGACCTGCCTGACGGTGGACTTCCAGCCAATTTCGACCGATGCCGAGTGCAGCTTCGACGGGTGCTATCGAGACGCCGGGGCATCGATCTGATCGTCGGTCCCTCACCACATGACGCGCATCCCGATCACCAGGCGGTGGCAGAAGCGCTGAGCCGGATTCCGGTCACGGCATCATGTTGGACATATCAGGTCTGGCCTCCGCTACGACATAGGCAGGGCCGTTGCCGAACCATCGTGATGCCGGGCGGAGCGGCGGCAAAGCGCTCGCTGATCCGAGCCCATCGTACCCAGTTGGGCGCGATCAAAGATGACCCACAGGGGTTCGCCATCGCCCCCCATGAACTGACCGTCTTCGCGCATCCGGTCGAACGCTTTGTGGTAGCTGGATGATGAAAGCGGCCGACTTGAGCAGCTTTGCCGCGAAGTTCGCGGCTGACGGCGATCCGTGGTCGACCTTCAGCAATCGCGACGAAGCCGTGAAGCGCGCGGCGATCCTCCATGCGCTCGGTCCTGCCCCAATGGGGCGCGTCCTCGAATTGGCGAGCGGCAATGGATCGAACAGCCGTGCCATTGCGCCCAGGGTGCTTCGCCTCGACGCGACGGAGGGCACTGCCGCCGGGACGCGATTGACCGCCAGCGCGATCGCGGCGTGGCCACGGGCGAGGGCGATCGAACTGGCTCTGCCCGCGCGCCTTCCCGCGCGGCCCTATGACGCGATCGTTGTGGCCGAGTTGCTTTATTATCTGTCCCCCTTGGACATGGCGCGCGTCGCGGATTGTGTCGGCAAGGTATTGCGGTCGGGCGGGCGACTGGTGCTCGCGCACCACCAGGTCGATTATTATGATTTCGCCCAGCACGCGCGCGGCATCCACGAACGCTTTCTCGAGGAGACCGGATGCGACTGGCGCATCAAGGTCGTTCGACGCTGCGCGCGCTGGATCGTTTCGGTAGCCCGAAAGAAATGATCGACCTCTTGGCACAGGAATAGAGCTGCAACACGGATCCAAACCCGATAATTGGCTGCATCGCGTTCCGTCTGTCGTACCGTCGTTCTTCGTCGCTATCGCGGGCTTGGCGATGCCATATCTGCGAGTCACACGCTGGTCGGAAAGCAGAGCGCAAACGCCATAGCCACGCTCATCGGTTTCGGACGCCGTCACGCTAGGATGCGCAAACCGGGATTGGTTCAAGCGTCGCTGCGCCAGCGTTCGACGGCCCGATCATAGCGATCCTGCGCCTCGTCCAACGCAGACTGTAAATCGCGCCGTTCGGCGGCATGACGGCGTTGCAATTCTCGGCGCTGCCGTTGGGCTTCCTCGACCCGCGCCTTGGCCTCGCCATCTTCGGCTCGGTGCCGGGACTCCGCAGCGTTCAGCGCGGCCTCCGCCTCCGTCACCGCCGTGCGGCTTGGGCGTGGTTTTGGCTTCGCTGGCTTTTTCGGCGGTGAATCAGCCTTTTGGGGGTAATCCTTATCCATTTTCGACAGCTCGGCGAATTGCTCCGCTTCGGAGCCGCGCAGGTGACGGATGACCTCGCCGGGCTTGGCCAGCGCTTCCGCGATCAACTCCGGGTCCGACACTTCGGATGCGAGGCCGCGGGCGAACAGGTCCCGCTCGCTCCCCCAGGCGCGTAGCGCGGCGGCCCGGCTTGGCGCCGCGACATAGACATCGTGGAAACCGATGGGTGTGGTGAAAACCTTCAGCTTGGGCGTCCTGGCCATCATGCCTCCTCGGGCGTGAACCCGCTTTGGGTCTCGTACGTTGATAATCGAGCAAGGAGAACGCTTTATGGCCGCTCGCGCCTATTGGCAGGGACAGATCAAGCTCGCCTTGGTGAGCATTCCGGTCGAAATCTATTCCGCCACCCGCTCGGGCGCCACCATCTCGTTCAAGCAGATCCACGAACCTAGCGGCAAGCCGATCCATTATGAGAAGGTCGTGACCGGCATTGGTCCCGTCGACAAGGATGAGATCATGAAGGGCTATGAGGTGAAGAAGGGCGAATTTGTCCTGCTCGAACAGGATGAGATCGACGCCGTAAAGCTCGAATCCAAACGGACCCTGGAACTGACCCAGTTCGTCGACGCGGACGCCATCGACGTGCTGTATTACGAAAAACCGTTCTTCGTCGTCCCGGCGGACGACCTGGCGAACGAAGCCTTTATCGTCCTTCGCGAGGCGTTGAAGCGCACCAAGAAGGTCGGGCTGGGCCAGTTGGCGCTGCGGGGGCGCGAATATGTCGTCAGCCTCAAACCCTCCGGGCGCGGCATGGTGCTCGAAACTCTCCGCTACGCCGATGAAATGGAAAAGGCGCAAGGCTATTTTCGCGAAATCCCGGACGACGACCCAGATGGCGAGTTGCTGGACCTGGCGGAGGCGCTGATCGACCGGAAGAGCGCGGCGTTCCATCCGCAGGAATTTCACGATCGCTACGTCGATGCGCTGAAGGATCTGATCGAGCGGAAACGCAAGTCGCGTGGCAAGAAGGTCATCGAGGATGATGGCGCGACCAATGCCCCAAAGGCGTCGAACGTCGTCGATCTGATGGCGGCGCTCCGTCAGTCGATGGACGGGAAGGGTGGCGGCTCGACCGCGAACAAGGCGCCGGCCAAGAAATCCGCCCCCCGCAAACGCGCGCCCGCAAAGTCGTCGGTGAAGAAGCGTGCCTGATCGCCGCAAAGCCTCGATCGCAGCGGCGGAGAGCGATAGGCTGGCGATCTACAACGCCAAGCGGGATTTTTCGCGAACGCCGGAACCGGCCGGGGCGCTGGCGCACGGTCACGCCAACAGCTTCATCGTGCAGAAGCATGATGCCACCCGGCTGCATTGGGATTTCCGTCTGGAAGTGGACGGTGTGCTGAAAAGCTGGGCGGTCACACGTGGCCCAAGCCTGGACCCCAATGAAAAGCGTCTGGCGGTGCGGACCGAGGATCACCCGCTTTCCTATTCCGATTTCGAGGGGGTCATTCCTAAGGGAGAATATGGCGGCGGAACGGTGATGCTTTGGGACCGGGGCACATGGTCGCCTGTCGCGGGCAAGTCGGCCGCCGATCTCGCTAAAGGGCATCTCCATTTCGTATTGGACGGCGAACGCATGCGCGGCGAGTGGATGCTGATCCGCTTGAAACCGCGGGGCCGGGAAAAGCGCGAGAATTGGCTACTGCGCAAGGTCGAGGATGACTTCGCGGGCGCGACCGATGCGCTCGTCGAAGAGGGGCTGACCAGCGTCGCTTCCGGCCGGACCATGGCCGAGATTTCAGACGGGAAGGCGGCGAAGGCTAAGGCCCCGCCGAAACGGATCAAACGGAACGTCAAGAGAGCCGTGGCAATGCCGGGTTTTCGCGAGCCACAACTCTGCACCTTGCGCGATACGGTTCCCACCGGGGACGCCTGGCTCCATGAGATCAAGTTCGACGGCTACAGGGTCATGATCGCCACAGGGGGCGGGAAAGCGACGATCTTCACGCGGACCGGGCTGGACTGGACCGACAAATTCCCGGCGATCGCAAAGGCTGCCGCGCGCCTCCCCGCGGCGGCCCTGATCGACGGTGAAGTCGTGGCCTTCAAAGACGGCCGCCCCGATTTTTCGGCTCTGAAGACCGCCATCAGCGAAGGTGGCGAGATGGTTTTCATGGCCTTCGACCTGATCGAACAGGATGGCGACGACATCGGCGAGTTATCGACACTTGATCGCAAGGAGCGGCTTCGTGCGCTGCTGAACGACGCGCCGAACGCCATCCGTTTCGCGGAACACGTCATCGGGAAGGGGGAAGCCCTGCTCGAGCAAATGTGTCGAGACGGATTGGAAGGGGTCGTGTCCAAGCGTGCGGACGCGCCCTATCGCTCGGGCCGCGCCAGGGCCTGGATCAAGGTGAAATGCGTTCAGCGTGGCCGTTTTCGGATCGTCGGGTGGTTGCCGTCCGACAAGCGTCGCGGGTTTCGATCGCTCTTGCTGGGGCAGGAAGGGCCGGGGGGTCTTGCCTATGCAGGGAAGGTCGGAACGGGCTTCGATACGACGGGCATGGATGCGATCGTCGGGAAATTGAAACGACTGGAGCGCACGACGGCAACCGTCGACGCCCCCCGCGCGATGGTTCGCGGTGCGCATTGGGTGACGCCCAGCCTGGCGGCCGACATAGCCTATGCGGAAGTGACACCTGACGGACTGCTGCGCCATGCCAGTTTTCTGGGGCTAGGCAGTGAACCGGGCCGTGAAGATGCACCAGAACCCGCCGACGGCGAAACCAGTGTGAAGGTGACGCATCCCGACCGCATCATCTTTCCAGACGGTGATATCACCAAAGGGCAACTCGCGGAATATTATGCCAGGATGGCCGGGTTGATGCTGCCCTTCATCGGCGATCGTCCGATCAGCTTGGTTCGCTGTCCGCAGGGCAGGGCGCGGAAATGCTTTTTCCAAAAGCACGACGCCGGCAGCTTCGGGGAGCATGTCCACCGCGTGCCGATCCGCGACAAGGACGGCAAGAGCGACGATTATCTTTACGTGAAAGACGCCGACGGCCTGGTCGCCTGCGTACAAATGGGGGCCATTGAGTTCCATGGATGGGGCTCGCGGGTCGCCACCTTGGAGAAATCCGACCGAATGGTGTTCGATCTGGACCCGGACGAGGGCCTGGCCTTCACCGACACCAAGAAGGCGGCCGAGCACCTAAAGGAGCAACTGGCGGAGGTCGGCCTCACCAGCTTCCCGATGTTATCGGGGGGCAAGGGCGTGCATGTGGTCGTACCGCTTCAGCCCCTTGCCGAATGGGCCGAGGTCAAGAGCTTCGCCGAACGGTTTGCCCGCGCTCTGGCCGCTCTGGAGCCCGATCGCTTCGTCGCGACCATGTCCAAAGCCAGTCGCAAGGGCCGCATCTTCATCGACTGGCTTCGCAATCAACGCGGCAGCACCGCGGTGATGCCCTATTCTGCCAGGGCGAGAAATGGCGCACCGGTGGCAGTGCCGGTCTCATGGACCGAATTGCGCGATATCGAGACCGCGGCGGCCTGGACGATCCATGACGCTGCCGCCCTGATCGAGCGTGCTTCCGGAAGGGCGCTGTCTGGCTGGGGCTTGGCCAGCCAGACGCTGCCGGAACTGTGACGGCTCAGGGGATCAGACGGTCGGCCCGGAGCCGTTCGAACAGGGCGAAGAACGCATCGTCCGTCGGTTGATACGCCGTGAAGCCAAGACGGCGGCTCTTGCTCATGTCCGTCACCACTTCGATCGGGCGGCCCAGATCCGCGTCGGTATGCCAGGGTGATGCCAAACGGTTGAGGTCAAACTCCGCCAGCCCCTCTCGCTCGGCAATCCGACGCCACAGCGGCGCATCGTCTACCATCTGCCGCTCGAGCGGACGCACGACGCCATCGAACAGCGCGGGCTCCAGGCCGAACCACTGCGCAATGCGGCCCCACATCCACTGCCAACGGAAGACGTCGCCGTTGACGACGTTGAAAGCCTCGTCATGTGCCGCCTCCGTTTCGGTCGCCCAAAGCAGATGGCGGGCCAACTGACCCGCATCGGTCATGTCCGTCAGGCCGGCCCATTGCGCCGCCGAACCCGGAAAAGTGAAGGGACGGCCTGTTTCACGGCATAAGGTGGCATAGACGGCCAGCGTCGTGCCCATGTTCATCGCGTTGCCAACCGCTAGGCCGATTACCGTGTGCGGCCTGTGGACGCTCCACGTAAAACCATCGCGGGCGGCGGCGGCGAACACCTCGTCCTCCTGCGCATAATAGAAATTCTCGACGTCCAGGCGCCCCTGTTCCTCGCGAAAGGGGGTCTGCGGAAGCGTCCCCTTGCCATAGGCTTCGAACGGACCGAGATAATGTTTGAGACCGGTGACCAGCGCGACGTGGCGCGGGCGGTTCGGCTTCGGTAGGCCGTCCAAAAGGTTGCGGACCATCGCACCGTTGACCCGGATATTCTCCGCTTCGCTATCCTGCCGCAGCCATGTCGTGATGAACACGGCATCGGGGTCCAGATCGCGCAATGCTTCGGCTGTAGCGTGAGCGTTCAGAAGGTCTGCCGCGACTGGTTCGACGCCCGCCTGCGCGGTCGGACGCCGGGCAAGGCCGTGGACCTTCCAGCCCTGCTCCACGAGCAACCGAGCCGTCGCGCTGCCCACGATCCCGCTAGCGCCCACCACCAATGCCGTCTTAGCCATGAATAACTCCACTTTGCGAACAAGTTAGGCATAGCTGGACAGGGCTTCCAGAAGGCACCATTTGGTGACCCAGGCACCAGGGAGTAACCATATGCAACCCGGATCACCGGATGAGGAATGGCGCGAAGACTGCGCGCCGCGCCGCATTCTGGAGTTGTTCGCCACCAAATGGACCAGCATGATCCTTCACACGCTTCACGCCCGGCATGAAGGGGCGGCGCGGACCGGCGCCTTGCTGCGAAGCCTTCCCGGCATCTCGAAGAAGATGCTGACCCAAACGGTCCGCGACATGGAGGCGAGCGGCTTGATCAGCCGCCATGTCCATAGCGCCATCCCGCCGATGGTCGAGTATAAGCTGACCGAATTGGGCCAGCGCTTCGTCGAGCCGGTCGAGATGCTGTATGGCTGGGGCAGGGACAATAAGGATGCGCTGGATCGCCTCGTCCCTCGCGCAACGTCGCGGCGAAGCTAGGCGACCGACTGCTCGGCCTGGAGGGTCGCCACCTCGCAAAGCGTGTGGGTGGCCAGAATGTCGTCGGCACGTGTAGGCCGTCCCTCGCGGACCGCCGACAGGAAATCGGAGCACATTGCGTCGAAACCACGCTGTTGCCCGACTGACGTCCAGTCACCCCGGCGCTCATGACATTCGGTCCCGTCCAGGCGAATTCGGTCCGAGATATTCAGCACGGATTGCCGCAGACCGTTTCCGATCACGTCCAGCCGTTCCTCGTTCAGCCCGCTATCGCGGTGCATGGTCCCGATCGCGGTGAAGCCTTCGCCCGCCAATGTCAGGATGATGGCAGATAGTGATCCGCCTTCGCCATGGACCTCAATGCTATGACGGGTCACCGATGACGGTGCGAGAAACAGCAGCGTATCGATGACATGGATGAAATCGTCGAAGATCACGCGGCGCGGCACATCCGGTTGGCGGTGGCGGTGCTTCTCCATCATGATCAGGTTCGCCCCCGACCCCTTGAGCGCGGTATAGGCGGGTGCGAACCGGCGGTTGAAACCGACGGCCAACAATGTCCTTTGACGCTCCGCCAAAGCCACCAGCTGCTCGGCCTCCGCCAGATTGTCGGCCAAGGGCTTGTCGACGAATGTCGGGATGCGGCGATCGAGCAAGTGTCGCACCAAGGACGGATGCGCCTCGGTTGCGGCATGGACGAAGGCGGCGTCGAAATGCCCGCTGGCCATCGCATCGTCCAGGCTGGAATAGGTGCCAACGGCGTGAAAGGCGCGTCCGGCTTCCGTCAGGGTTCGCGCGTTGCGGGTGGCGAGGTGCAGCTCGACATCGGGGCGGGTCGCCAGAACGGGCAGATAGGCCTTGTGGGCGATGTCGCCCAAACCAATGACTAGCACGCGCATATCCGTCTCCTAGCTCCTCTTCGGGAGCCATGACGGATTGCGTCCGCAGGCCCGAATGTCTACCAAATCCCGGTGCACTCTATCCCAACCGATCCCATCGAGGCGCGTGTCAAATTGTGCGACGCGCTGGACCGTATTGGGGCGGAGGATCAGGACGCGCTCAGCGAATTATACCGAATGACATCCGCCAAGCTGTTCGGCATCTGCCTTCGGATATGCGGTGATCGCAGTTCCGCCGAGGATGTCCTGCACGACGTTTACACCACCATCTGGAAACGGGCAGGGGCGTTTCAACCGGGGCAGGCGAGCCCCATGGCCTGGCTCGCCACCATCGCACGCAACCGCTCAATCGACTGGGTGCGCGCGCGTCGCAAAAGGCCGACCTCGCCGATAGACGCCGCCGCCGAGATCGCGGATGACTCACCCGATCAGTCCCTGACCGTCGAGCGAACGGAGACGGCACAACGGCTTCACGAATGCCTCGAAGCATTGGAAGTCCGCCAACGCGACGCGATCCGAACCGCGTTCTTCGACGGCAAGACCTATGCCGAACTGGCCGATGCGAAGGGCGTGCCGCTGAGCACGATGAAGACATGGGTCCGGCGAGGCCTGATGCAATTGCGGGGGTGCGTCGGTGACGACTGATCCCGATATGATGGCCGGCGAACTGGTGCTGGGGCTGCTCGATGGCGAGGAACGCGCAGCCGCGCTTCGTCGGATCTTGTCCGACCCGCATTTCGCGGCGGAGGTTGAATGGTGGCGCAATCACTTCGCCCATCTCTTCGACGATTATCGTCCCGCAGATGCGCCTGCCCATATCACAGCGCAGATCGTCGCTGCGCCTGCCGCCAAGCCGCGCACGCCGATATGGGCGACCGCCTCGGCCGCAGTCGCGATCGCTGCCATATTGCTGCTGTTCCTGTTGCCACGCCCCGAGCCGGTATCACTTCCGCTTCCTGAGGCTCGCTCACCCAATCTGATGATCGCGGCGCTGGCCCCGGAGGCAAAGGACGCCAAGCCGATCGGCACGACGGTGAATATGGATCGCGGCGAGCTCCGCATCGCAGGCAATGCGCTGGCCCCGGAGGGCAAGATCGCGCAGCTTTGGGTGCTTCGCGAAGGAAAACCTTACTCGCTGGGTCTGTTGAACAGAGACGGTGCGACGCGCATCATCGTTCCGACCGCCCGTCGCCAAGACCTTCGGACCGGCGCGGTACTCGCCATTTCGATCGAACCGCCAGGAGGATCGCCCGAACCGACCCCGACAGGTCCGGTTGTGGCCACTGGCACCTTGGCGACGACTTGACGATCAGAAGAGCAACGCGCCACCGGTCACGAGACGCAAGCCCGGTGACGCGTGATTGAGTCCAGCAACAGCGAGAATGTCGAGTTGCATGACCTTTGTCGGCCGCCATGCGGCGGATAGCGCGGCAAGCGCCATGGTCTCATGCTGGTCGGGTTCGTCATCCCGCTCCAGCGATAGTTCGGCGGTGGCGGTGACCTTCTCGGTGAACTTGTATCGCAGGCCGGTAATCTCGCTATAGGCCAGATGACGGCCCATGCCGGATTCATTGGCCGCAGCATCGGCCTCTCCGGTCAGCGCAATCGCAAGCTTTTCGGTCAGTTCATATTGGACGGGGACGATGACGCCCGTCGACCAGGTGCCTTCGCCGACAGGGTAGCGCCCTGTCGGGGCGGTGAAGAATGCCTGCACGCCCGCCGAGAAGGCCTTGCCCTTCTGCCCGGCCAGATGCTGGCGGATCGCGAATGTCATGTCGCCGGTACCGGTGATGGTATCGACGCTGCCATCCGTCTTGTCCCGCGTGCGGTCGTGGCCGTAACCGACCCAGTCGAATTGCAACTCGGTATTCTTGCCGATCCCGACGCGGGTCAAAATATCCGCCGTGATGATCCGATCGTCACGCTGATCGGATTGATCGTCGCGTTGCCAGTCCAGGGTCGAGACCTCGACATGGACGCGGCCGGGCTCGGTGGTGCAGCTTGAGCCGCCAA
Source organism: Sphingomonas sp. LC-1 (assembly GCF_025371035.1). Classification (GTDB taxonomy): domain Bacteria; phylum Pseudomonadota; class Alphaproteobacteria; order Sphingomonadales; family Sphingomonadaceae; genus Sphingomonas; species Sphingomonas sanguinis_E. The sequence goes on from NZ_JANZXB010000005.1 coordinate 168,722, forward strand.
TGCTGGGCCGGGTGGGACAGAAGCGGGGCTCATCGTCTTCGGCAAGAGCGGGGGCAGCCGCCGCAACAGCCATGATGCCCAACAACCCCATCACTGTTCTTCGCATGATCACCCCCTAACTGCCTGAATTACCTGCCGCTTTGGCTAGCAGGGCGCAACGCGTCAATAGGGGGGCGTGGCACGAGCCCGTTGTTCGCGCGCGGCGGATGTCCACCATGCCAGGTCGTCGGCGAAACGCGGAAAGGTGCGCGTCAGTGCCTGGCCGCCGTCTCCGATCGGCCGACCATCCGCATCGAGCGCCTGACCGATACCCCCCACAGCTAGCGTAGTCGAGATGACGACCATGCCCATCTCGGACAAGCTACCGTGCCATGCGACACTGGCATGGGCACCGGCCAGCCGCCCGGCCGAGTAGCTCGCGATGGCGGCGGGTCGCCAGAACCATTCCTCCAGGAAATGATCGGTCAGGTTCTTCAGGCCCGGTTGTTGGCCCCAATTATATTCGCCCGTCACGAAGACGAAGGCGTCAGCGTCTCGAATCTGGCTGGCGAGCCGCTCCATCGCCAAAGGGGCCTCTCCGGCCGGATACTCCTTGTACATACGGTCTAGCATCGGCAAGCCGATGGCCTGTGCATCGATCAACTCGACGTCGGCGCCCCGCTCCGCAAAGGATCGGACGAGATAGTTGGCCAAACGTATGCCCTGTCGATCCGATCGATAGGAACCGTAGAAGACCAAAATGCGGTCGGCCATCGCTTATCTCGAACATCATGACCATCGCATAACGCTGCCGAGCCGGGGATGATCCGGGGGCAGTGAAGCGCCCTTCGTTCGGGCGCCATTCCATGCGACGGATCAATGTGTTACCCGACGAACGAAACCGGTCACATCCTGCAATACCGAAGCACGCCCGCGAAACGGTCGTGCGAGGGCCAGCAGGATGCCCACATGACCGAGCTTTGGATAGGACCGAAGCTCGGCCGCGACACCCCCGTCACGAAGTTTCGCGGCGAGCGCCAGGCTGTTCCGGGGCTCTACGACCTTGTCGTCCGCCCCGTAGAGCAAAAGGGCAGGCGGATCTCCCGCTCCGGCCCAGGTCACTGGCTGCGTTTCGGCGGGCTTGGGGAAACGACCGAAGGCCGCCCGGCTCGCATCCACATTGAATGGCGCAAAATCATAGGGGCCGGCGAGCCCGACCAATCCCTTCACGACGGCTCGCGTGTCGCCCAGCCAACGCGGGTCCACGGCCAGCATCGCAGCGATGTACGCGCCGGCCGAATGGCCCATTAAGACGATCGAGCGACCATCGCCCTCATAGTTCCCGGCATGGGTGGCGGACCAGCGCACCGCCGCCGCTCCATCCTGAACGAAGGCCGGATATTCGACAGCCGGTACGAGCCGGTAATCCGGGATGATGGTCACGAACCCTTGGGCGGCGAGCGCGCGGCCGACAAAGGCATAGCCCGCACGCGTGCCGCTGTTCCAACTCCCGCCGTAGAAAAACACGACCACGGGGCGTCGACCTTGCGACGGGACACGGGGAACGTAGACATCGAGCCGCTGCCGCAGATCGGGACCATAAGCGACATCCTTCGCCACCCGGATGCCGCCCCGATCCTTTGGCACAAGGGCGTCGAAGGTCGTCAGCGGCGAACAACTCGCCGCCAATACCGCCAGCAATGCCGTCACGCCTGCGCGAACGCCCGAACGCCTCATGGGCGATCCGCTCGGGCGACCGACGAAGCACGGTCCCGCAACCTCTGCCAGACAGCCAACTCCTCTGTCGCGTCAGCGAGAGCCCGATGAGCGGGCGATTTGTCCTTGGTCGCGTTCGCCCAAGCGACGAGTTCATCGATCAGGGCCTCGACCCGATCCGGAGGACATGCATCACGGAGGATAAGCGCCGCACTCTCTCGAAGCGCGACATCCGTATCCCGAAGCCGCAAAGCGTGGCGCGGCAGCCCCGCCGTCCGTAGCAACAGGCTCAACCATTTACCGTCCCAAGAGGGCGCACTGGCGAACAGCGCGTGAGGCGACAATTCTTCCACCATGCGCTGTGCCACCACCTCGTGCGAGACGCCCTCGCCGACGAGAAGGTCTCGGGAGAGACCATGAATATGTTCGGCCGCATCGTCCCAATCGTCCCAGCCGGGGGCAGGAGCGATCAAATGGCTTTCGGACCGGCCGTCTTCGAATATCCAGGCGACCTCGATCGGGTAGCTTCGATCCGAAAGGGATGAGGCCTCGAAATCCAGGAACACGTTCATCGCTCCTCCTCCAATGCCGCATACCATTCGGCATAGCCGGTATTCCGAGCCATTCGCCGGTTGAGGTCAGGGCTGCCATCTGTCCACCAGACCGGGCCGCGTTCGCCCAGTGCCACCTTGGCCGCCTGAACCTGTGACCGCGCGAGGCGGAGTTCCACATCGTCCCCACTGCGCAATGCCTTCTGAACGAAGCGCCGCGCCTGTATCAGCGTGTCGACCAGGGTTTGTCGTTCGCTCGCGCCGAGATGAGGATTGCTCCTGCGCCACAAGCGTCCTCGAACGACGATATAGCGTCCGTCCGGCGTCATTCTTGGCTGGCCTCCGCTGGCGGCGGCAGGCAACGTTTCGGCAGCTTTATTCACGATGCCGCTGCGAGGCAGTTGGTGCCGCATCGGTTGGCCGGTCCACCGGATCCACGCCGCACCATCCAGTTCACCGGTTGCCCGCCTCGCGCTGCTGTGCCGCGCGCTCGGTCAATGTCTTCAGCGTCGTGTCGAACCGTCCCTCCCGCTCCGCCTGACGGAGGAACTGGACCTCATCGACCAGGATTTCGGACGGTGTGGGCTGCAGCGCGAATTGTGCTGCAACGGCATCGGCGAACGCCTCCAAAGGCATATATCCCGGTCGATTGGCCTGTCCTGGTGTCAGGTCGGTCCGAACTCCCGGCGGCGCAAGTTCGATGATCTCTACCTTGCCGGCCAACTGCGTCCGCAACGACACGGTATAGGAATGGATCGCGGCCTTGCTCGCCGAATAGGTGGGGGCGGCGACCAGAGGAACGAAGGCGAGCCCCGACGTCACGTTGACAATGGCCGCGTCGGGGACATGGGTCAGATGATCGATCAGGGCATTGGTCAGGCGTATGGGGCCCAGAATGTTGATCGCCAGTGTCGCCTCGGCGTCAGCCAGGTCGCGCCGCTGCGTCAAATCCTCGAACTTCATGATGCCAGCATTGTTGAACAGCACATTCAGCGCCGGAAAGTCGCGGACGATCCGCTCGGCGAAAGCGTCCACTGCGCCGACATCCTCGACGTCGAGCAAAACCGTATGGATACGATCGCGCCCGGCGGCGGCGCGGTCCAGAGCGTCCTGGCGGCGGCCGGCAATGATCACGGAGTCGCCGCGATCATGGAACCGATGGGCCAGTGCTTCCCCAATACCGCTTCCGCCGCCGGTCATCAGGATCGTGTTGCCAGTGGTCTTCATGGGTCTCTGTCCCTTGGCCGGAGTCAATTCGTGTCAACTCAAGCTGTTGGGCAGCGTTCCGGTTGCATGAACTAAAGGTCACGCATCCTGCGGGCCAGGCATAAGCGGAAGCTACATCGGCAGCGTGTATTGACTAAATAACACACATGCGCGATCGTCCGATTCCTCAACAGGGAGAACGTCCATGTATAGCGAGAGCGACATTGACGGTGCGGTGGCGGCGGGGGCCATTTCCCCCGATGCCGCAGCCGCGCTGCGGCGACATGTCGCCACGGTTCACGCCGCACCGACCGTAGACGAGGAGCATTTCCGGCTGCTCACCGGCTTCAACGATATATTCGTGTCGATCGCGATCGCGTTGCTGCTCGCGGCCCTGGGACAGATCGGCTTTCGGATCAGCCATGGACTGGGCGGGGCATTCATCGCTGCGGCGGCGTGGATGCTGGCCTTTTATTTTACCGAACGGCGGCGGATGGGCTTGCCGAGCATCCTGTTGCTGCTTGCATTTGTCGGTGGCGTGGCAGGTGGGCTGATCGGCCTGATCGACACGGTCTGGCCCCATATCGACGGCACGGCGGGTGCGCTGGCGGCTGCGGGTATCGGTTTGATCTCGGCCGGGTCGGCCTGGCTGCATTGGCGTCGTTTCATGGTCCCGATCACGGTCGCGGCGGGGGCGGCGGCGCTGGTCGTGGTAGCGATCGGCTTGCTGATGGCGGCTTTCCCGGACATTAAACAGGGCGTCTGGCCGATCCTGTTGTTGTGCGGCATCGGGGTATTCTCTCTAGCGATGCATTGGGACATGTCCGATCCCCGGCGAGAGACCCGTCGGGCCGACGTCGCCTTCTGGCTGCATCTGGCCGCCGCGCCGATGATCGCACACCCGATCTTTCAGCTATTGGGCGTATTCAATAGCGACATCGGCGCGGGCACGGCGGTGATCGTCCTTGCGCTGTACCTGCTGTTCGCGGGGATCGCGTTGGCGGTGGACCGGCGTGCCTTGCTGGTCTCCAGCCTCGTTTATGTGCTCTACGCCCTCTATTCCCTGCTCCTCAGTGCCGGTGCGGTCGAACTGGGCGCGGCGTTTACGGCTTTCGTCATAGGATCCGCGCTTCTGACCCTCTCGGCCTTTTGGCAGCCAATGCGCGGGATCGTCATCGGCTGGCTGTCGCAGCCAATGCGGCTGCGCCTGCCGCCTGTTCACCAGCCTGCGTAAAGGCTCCATCGCCGCTCTCCGTTCGGAGAGCGGCCATCCACCTGGGATTTAAATTTCAAAGCGCAGGGAAGCCCGCACCGTCCGAGGTGCACCGGGGTAAATCCATAAACGGCTATAGGAACTCGCCGCATAGCGATAATCGAACAGGTTATCGGCCTCCAACCGGAAGCGCAAAGTATCGGTCACGGGTGCCTCGATCGCCGCCTTGGCTTTGATATAATCGGGCAGGACCAACGGGCGGGCGTCGAGGGATCCGGCACGATCCCCGACATAAGCGACGCCAGCGCTAACCTGCCACTCACGCCCGGCGAGGGGCAGGCGATGTACGACTAGGATAGTACCTGAATGTTCGGGCACGCCCAGGACGGCGGGCGTGGCGAAGCTCTTGTCGTCATTGCGGGCATCGACCCAAGCGTAATTGGCCACCACTTGCCACCGCCGCCCCAGGCGGAGCGACGCATCCGCCTCGACGCCCCGACTGTTCAACTGGCCAACGGGCGCATTGAAGCCGGGATCGACGGGGTCGGTCGTCAGGATATTGGCCTTGGAGATATTGAACCAGGTCAATCCCAAGTCGAAGCCGTTCCAGCGCCCGGCAAGCCCGACCTCATATCCGCGCGCCTCTTCGGGCTGGAACCCCTCGCCGGTGCGGCCGGTACCCGAGTTGAGCAGGAACGATTCGCCCCAATTGGCATGGACCGAAATGTGATCGGTCGCCGCGTAACGTGCACCGGCTCGGAACTTTACCGGCTGCTCGACGATCTCCCCGACACCGCCTGTCCGGTTGTTGACGATCTTTTGCCGATAGGGATCGATGCGCGCGCCCCCGACCAGCGTCAGCCGGTCCGTGACGGCCCACATATCCTGGGCATAGATCGTGCCCGCCCAGCGGTTCTCGTCATTGTTGGTAAAGGGCAGGAGCGGGGCGGCGGACCCGCCATAGCCCGATGCCGGCTCATATAAATCGACGGCATAGGGAAAGGCCGCCGACGGATTGCGGCGCATCCACCGCTCGCCATAGGTCATGCGGTAACCCTTGAGCCCCAGGCTGACCTGATGACGTCCGATCTGCCCGGCCAGTTCCAGCCGCGCGGAGAGATCGTCGATCACGAAATCGCGCGAGCGACGTTGCCGCCAGACCTGCGTCCCCACGATCCGCGACTGGTCCGCAGAGAACCCCTTGAGCGAACCGGTACGCCACACCACCCCGCCATTGAGCGTCCATCCGTCACCCAGTTGCGCCAAGCCCGTCAACTGGTGACGCTCGTTGCGGAAGCGGGTGAGGCCGTTCGAAGGCTCGCCATAATAGTTCGACCGGGGCAGGGCGTTCGCATCGTCGCCGACCGCCGGGATGCCCCGATCGAAAGGCGTGTCGAACTGCATGAACTCCGCCAGATAGGTCAGTCGCACCGCGTCGCTGGGACGCCAGGTCAATGATGGCGACACCACCCGCCGGCGAAGCTCCACCGTGTCACGCCAACCGTCGCTATCCTCCGCCGCGAAGACGATGCGAGCGGCGACGGTTTCCGACAGGGGGCCGGTGGCGTCGATCTCCGCGCGCCGGGTGTCGAACGAGCCATAGGTGACGGTAGCACGAGCGGACGGTGTGAAGCGCGGCACCTTGGACACGATGTTGACGCGCCCACCCGGATCGATGTCCCCGAAAACAGCGCCGGCCGGCCCTTTCAACACCTCGATCCGTTCCACGGTCGCCGGGTCACGGGGAGGGGCCATGCCTCGATTGGCGACGAAGCCATCGACATAGAATTCCGCGCCGCCATCGGGTGTGCCCAGAAACCCGCGTATCGCGAAATTGTCGAGCACCCCACCACGATTATTCTGCTGGCTGAACCCGCTGACCAATTCCAGCGCGTCGCTCAGGCGGTAGGTTCCAGCGGCTTGCAGCACATCCTGCTCGAGCGAGCGGCTGGACTGGGACATGCGCTCTGTCGCGGGATCGGACGACAGGGTGCGATCGATCGTGCTCCGCGTACCGAGCACCACGATGTCGGTGCGCGTCTCGGCATCGTCGCGCGCATCCGTTTCCTGCGCGTCGGCGAGCGCCGGAATGGCGCACCACGCCATGGCAAATCCGAAAGCAGACATATGGCGGCGAAGACGGGCAGCGGACATGAGAACTCCAGACAATGCGATACAGCCAATAGCGGCCTATCGCTCGATGACATGTTGCAACGTCTCATATCGTTCATGCGCGGCAAATCAACTGTGCATAGGGGCCAATTGGACGGCGGACTCGCGTTTCGGATTCACGACCGCGGGGGCGGGCACGAAAATACGAAAACGGTTCGGCCTTTCTGCGAAGACCGAACCGCTATCCCGTCACGCCTGGGCGAGCAGGTCAGTCGGAACCGAAGATATCCCGAGTGAACAGCTTTTCGGCGCAATCGGCCAGTTCCGGGGCATTGCGGTTCGCGATGATAACGTCGCATTCCGCCTTGAACGCCTCCAGGTCACGCAGCACGCGCGAGCCGAAGAACTGATCTTCCTCCAGCGCGGGCTCATAGACGATGACCTCGATTCCCTTGGCCTTCACCCGTTTCATGATCCCCTGGATCGAGGACTGGCGGAAATTGTCCGATCCCGCCTTCATGGTCAGGCGATACACGCCCATTTTGCGGGGGCCGCGCGCGATGATCTGATCGGCCAGGAAGTCCTTGCGGGTGCGGTTGGCGTCGACGATTGCGCGGATCAGGTTCTGCGGCACTTCGGAATAGTTGGCGAGTAGCTGCTTGGTGTCCTTGGGCAGGCAATAGCCACCATAACCGAAGCTCGGATTGTTGTAATGCGTGCCGACCCGTGGATCCAGGCCGACGCCCTCGATGATCTGCCGCGTGTCCATGCCGCCCGCGATGGCATAGCTGTCCAGTTCGTTGAAGAAGGCGACGCGCATCGCAAGATAGGTATTGGCGAACAGCTTGATCGCCTCCGCCTCGCGCGCGTCGGTGAACAGCACCGGCGCATCCTTTTTCTCCGCGCCCTGGATCAAAAGGTCCGCGAAGATACGCGCGCGTTCCGAGCGCTCACCGACGACCACGCGCGATGGGTGGAGATTGTCGTACAGTGCACGGCCTTCGCGAAGAAATTCCGGGCTGAAGATCACCTGGTCGGTACCGAGCCGCGCGCGAACGTCGTCCACGAAGCCGACCGGAATGGTCGACTTGACGACGACTGTGGCTTCGGGCGCATGGGCCTTGGCCAGCGCAATCACCGCCTCTACGGAGCCCGTATTGAACTTGTTGGTCTCGACATCATAGTTGGTCGGCGTCGCGACGATGACATATCGGGCATCCGCCAGCGCCTCTGCGGCATCGGTCGTCGCGGACAGATCCAGCGTACGGTTGGCGAGGAACTCCTCCAACTCGGTATCGATGATCGGCGAGGTGCGCGCATTGACCTGAGCGACTCGTTCCTCCGAAATATCGACCGCCACGACTTGGTTGTGTTGCGCCAGAAGAACGGCATTGGACATGCCCACATAGCCGAGGCCGAAAACAGCGATCTTCATTCTTCAAACCCCATAGCAGTGGGAGGAGCCCGATCGGGACCGGTACGTCTCTGCGACTAGCCGCCCCGGTCGATCCACGACAACCCCATTCATGATAGGAAAGACAGGCGATTTGCCCAAGTGCGGGACTTTGATGGCGAAGCGTCGGTGTCCTGTCCCATCGCGCCGAAAAATAATTGATGCTGCAGTGCGATGCAATCTTGACTTTTTCACCTTAACCAAGATGGCCGGGCGTCCTGCCCTTGGTGGACGCTGGATGAACGGCACGTTGCCAAAAATTCAGCCTTTCGTACCTATTCCACGGTGAGACGCTGTTGCGATGCAAAATATCTGTTCCGCAAGCGGCACAGACGCTACATTCTGTCTCAACCAAAGAAATCAGGGCAGGTCGGCTAACATGGATATGGGAAGATTCCATAGCAAGGCGCCGATACAAAAGGTAAGGCGCTTGAGTATTCCAGCTTCTATTTTGCGCTTTAGGGCGCTCATTGCCCTGATCCTGATAGATTTAACCTGCGTTGCCGCAGGTTTTGCTGGTGCCGCCTATTTCCGGTTTGTCATGCTGGGCCACACCCGTTGGACCCTCGCGATTGTGACATTATTGTCAGCTTACTTCCTGACATCCTTTTCCATCCGGGCCTATGATCAGGAAAACCTGACCATCCCTCGCCATGCTGCATCGCAAGGTACGAAGGCGTTGCTGCTGGCAGTGTGCGCGGTCATCTTGGTCGCATTCGTTTTTCAGGCGAGTGAAGATTTTCCCCGCGTTGTCATCGCCTTGGGCGCACTGATCGGGACGGTCCTGATCGCCTCCGCCCGCTATGCATTCGTCCGGAATATGGCACAGGTTATCGGCGGTAACCCTTTCACTGTCATGCTGCTCCATGATGGCCGTTCGCCAATCCCGCAGGGTGACTTCGCACAGGTGGTCGAGACGGGTGACCGCTTCGACCCCAATCTTCATGACCCGATCATGTACGACCGTCTCGCACGGCTGGTCGCCAGCGCGGATCGTGTCGTGGTGGCCTGCGCGCCCGATACCCGGATCGCCTGGGCAAATGCTCTCAAGGGCACGGGTGTGCAGAGCGAGATCTTCGTGCCCGAGCTAAGCCAGCTAGCGCCACTCGGCATCTCCACTTGCGCCGACACGCCGACCATGATCGTCGCTGTCGGTCCCCTCGGCCTGTTCGATCGTTTTCTGAAGCGGATGTTCGACATCGCGGTCTCCGGACTCGCGCTGTTCCTGCTCGCGCCGGTCCTGGGGCTGATCGCGCTGGCGGTTCGCCTCGACAGCGCAGGGCCCATCCTATTCCGCCAAGTGCGTATCGGGTGGGGGAACGAGATGTTCCACATCCTCAAGTTCCGCAGCATGTATGTCGAGGGCAGCGACGGCGCAGGGCATCGTTCCGCCTCGCGCGACGACGACCGCATTACGCGTGTCGGCCGGTTCATTCGCATGACCAGCATGGACGAGCTCCCCCAGATCATCAATGTGCTGAAGGGTGATATGAGCATCGTCGGCCCGCGCCCGCATGCGCTGGGTTCGCGCGCGGCCGAGAAGCTGTTTTGGGAAGTCGACGGTCGTTATTGGCAACGCCATTCGGTCAAGCCCGGCCTCACCGGCTTGGCGCAGGTTCGCGGCTATCGTGGTGCTACCCTGATCGAGGACGATCTTCGCAATCGCCTGCAGGCCGACCTCGAATATCTGGAGCATTGGTCGATCTGGCGCGATATTCGCATCGTGCTGCAGACGTTCCAGGTCCTGCTCCACCGCAACGCTTACTGACGATCGCGGGTTAGGGCGGGCCCGCAAGGCCGTCGCTATACGCTATGCGCAAGTCCGGTAAGGACTACGCTGGAGGACGGCTGGCGTAACTCACGACGGTGACGTCCGACCCGCACGTCTCGGATATGGTCGTTTCGACGCAATTTAGGGGGCGGCGTTACCGCCCCCGCTCAAGATAGGGCCTATTTCTTCAGCTTCGACGGGGCATATTCCTGATAGGAATGGCCCAATATGCCCATGGTAAGCCCGGCCCCGCGCAGAAGGTGGACCATGGCGCGCCCACCCCAATAAGGGGAGACGAGCATCGCAGGCGACATCGCGGCGCCCAGTCCCATGCGCACTACCCCACGGGCGAGCTGCTTCGCCTTCTCTGCACCCGATCCCTCGATACGGGTCGCGACGGCGAAGGTATTGCCAAGACGATACTGCCTCTGACGCTGCCATTTCATCGTCAGACGATTGACCGGGAACATGTCATAGACCAGCGCCTGATCCGACCAATGAATCCGGACACCCCGGCGCCACGCCTGATTAAAGAACAGGTAATCACTGCCGCCCGTGAAACGCATCCGCGCATCGAAGCGTAGATCGAGTTCACGGAATCGGGCGAGATCAAACATCACGTTGTTCGAAGCCGCGAAATTCAACCTTTCGCCTTCGGCATAGCGCTTGCGATCATAGAGACGGCTGCGACGCAGCCAGTCGTCCACCGGCCCTTCGAAGACGGGCTCGATCGGACCATATATACAATCCGCGCCGGTCGCCTCGCGGGTACGAAGCATCGAATCCAGCCAGCCATCGACCGGCCATTCGTCATCGTCAAGGAAGCAGAAAAGCTTCGTCCCCTCCGGCGCGCTGTCCATCGCCCGGTTGCGAGCGATCGGAATGCCCTGCTGCGGCTCGACGACATAATGAAGGTCATATTCGGGATGACCGGCATGGGCCATCACCGCATCCCGGCTGCTGCCCGACGCATCATTGTCCACCACAACGATGCTGAGCCGCCAGGGCCGCGCCGGATCGCGATGCTGGTTGCGCATGACGCCAAGCAGCTTGTCGATCCCCTCCGGACGGCGGAAGGTCAGAACACCCAGCGTGATGTGAATGGGCGCGCGGTCAGCGGACATGCCGGTCATCGCCCGAGCAGCGAGCGGGCGGCGCCCGTGATCCGTTTGCGGATCACCTGCGTGGTCAGATTCTGGCGAGTCCAGCCCATGCCCCGTGCTTCGCGCGCGACGCGATCAATCTCGGCCAGCGTGTCGGTCATGCCGAGATGTGCATCGGCGATACCCCCGGTGACGAGGCTCTTGCCCATCCGGCCCAGCCCGTCGAAGCGGCGTGCGAGGTGCAGGCCGGTCGCCATCATGATCTGCGGCTTCAGCGACTTGGCGCGATCGGTGTTGGTGTAGCGGTTGCTTTCGTGCAGCCGCTGGTAGGTGAGCGGGGTCTCGACGAGCACGCCCGGCGCCAGATAGGCGGCCGCGAACTTCAGGTAATTGTCGCTCAACACCACGTCGTCGGCCAGCGGCATCGGCAGGATTTGCGACAGGATCGACCGATGGAAGGTCAGACCGGAGGTAGGGACGGGCAGGGTAGGAAAGCCACCCGCGCGCATCGTCTCGCGCTTGTCGATCGGCGTGATCGCGATCTCGGCGGGCACCAGCCCGGCCTCGTCGTTCGTGACGCGATCGAAGCACCAGCCGACCTGACGCTGGGTGTAAATGTCCGCAATCCGGGCCAGCTTTCCGGGCAGGAAGAAATCGTCCGCGTCGAGCATCATCAGCACGTCGCCGGTCGAGGCGGCGAAGCCAGCATTGAAGCTGGAGGCCTGGCCGCCATTGGGCTTGAACACCGGGGTCACCGCATCACCATAGCTGGCAATTACGGCACGGGAGTCGTCGGTCGACCCGTCATCGACCACGATGATCTCCGCCCCCAACTCGTTTTGCGACAAGACACTGTCGATGCAGGCGCGCAAATACCTGGCGTAATTGTAATTGTTGATGAGGACCGACAGTTTCATCCTACTTCCCCGTTTGCCCTCGAAACCATATCGCGATGCAGCATTAGCATAAGCGGACCCGTGACCGCGATGGCGAAGCGATGTCGCGCGACACGAAAATTCATTCCGGCTGATCCGGCGCGGGCACATCGTCAGCGCCGATCCGTCCATAACGGGCGACGATACGCAGGTTGCTGCGAATGACGCGTGCGGGATTGCCGGCAACCAACGAATTGGGCGGTACGTCCTTGGTCACCACCGAGCCCGATCCGATCACGCATTCGTCGCCGATGCGAATGCCAGGCAGGATGATGCTGCGCGCGCCGATGAAGCAGCGGCGTCCGATCCAGGTATCGAGATACAGCCCACGCGTCAGGTCGTGGGTCAGGATCGCCGCGTCGAACGCGACATAGCTCTCTTCGCCGATATGCAGCCCTTTGGGGTTCGTCCGGTCGAACTTCGCCGATAGCGAGAATTGCGCGGTCGGATGAATGTCCATTCCCCAGAAACGGACATACCAAAAACGCTTCGCCTCGACGAAGACGTTACGCAGCTTCTTGAGGCGATTGAGCCCCCATTTGGGCTTGGCTCCGCTGGTGCGCGCCACTGTCATTTCCTCCGATAGTCGTCGAGGACGCGGTCATAATAGTCTTCGAGCTGACGCGTCTGTGCCATCAGGTCGAAACGTTCGGCCACCCATTCGGGCGCGCGCTCGTGAAAAGACCGCCAGCGCTCGCCATCGGAGAGCAGAGAGGCGACCGCGTCGGCCATCGCCGCCACGTCCCGCTCCTCTGCCAGCAGGCCTGTACGTCCTTGCTCGACGGCTTCGCCGACGCCTCCCGAGCGAAAGGCGACCACGGGCGTTCCCACCGCCTGGGCTTCCAGATTGGCGATGCCGAATGCCTCGGCATGACCATTGTCCAGCGTGACGCTCCCATGCAGATAAAGCTGCGCCTGACCCAGTTCGTCGCGGATCGCCTCTTGGCTGAGGCGCGGATGATGGGTCACGCGGGGCAGGCTGGCGCGCGCATGTGCGAGCGTCGCGGCGGCTTCGGGGCCGTCGCCGATCATCACATAGTCGACCGGAATACCCTGTGCGGCCACGCGGGCCAGCGCATCGATCATGTAGCGATAGCCCTTATACTCCACGAAGCGGGCGATCGAAACCACCCGACCGGGAATGCGGGGGCGGGGATCGGGCCGGAACAGCCCACGATCGACGCCGATATAATGGCGATGGATCGACGTCGAGGGGTAGCCCAGATCAAGCAGCCGATCGCGAATAAAGTCGGACACGGCAATATGGTAACCGCCTGCCCGAGCCATCTGGGCCCGCCCTTTGGCAAAGAAGCGGACCTGGTTGAAGCCGCCCGGTTTCTTGGGATCACCGCGATAGGTGGCATCGAAGCCGTGAAAGGTCGTCACGAGCGGCTTGCCCAAGGCACGCGCCAGCGGCGAAAGGACATAGCCGTTCTTGCCGAAATGAGCATGGATCAGGTCGGCCCGCGCCAGTGGCGGAAACAGCCCCGGCACCGCGACCCGTGGGATTTTCAGCAGAAGCGAGCCCGCCTTCATCAGCGGAGAGTTCGCTATCACATGGACGGGCAGATCGCTTTCCCCGCCATGTCCCTCGCCCATACGCTTTCCGACGAGGAATTCCGGCGAATAGCGCTCATAGCCGCGCGCCTGCGCCAGCACGAAGGCCTGGCTGGGCGGGAGGAAGCGTTCGACGAAGATCGCCACGCGGCGGCCATTATGGTTCTGCGGTCCACTCATCGGCCTGATCCCGCCGAGCGCAGCGCCCCGGCCAGCGCATCGAGCGCGGGGAGGGGCATCATATTCTCATCGTACAGCAGGGCGCGGGCGCGGCAGCCATGACCCTGCGCGGCCTCCGCCTTGCTGAACTTCTCGCGCAGCCCCCAGGTGGTCACCCCTTTCAGCGTTCCCGACGCGGACACCGTTCGAACGAGGTCAGCAAAGGTGCGTCCATAGACGTCCGGATCCGGCGTGGGCAGTCGGTGCGCGAATTTGCACGACCCGTCCATCTCGGTGATATATGTGCCCAATCCCAACTTCCTGGTCTCGCGCAGGAACGCGGTTAGCGCGGGAGCGTCGAGGCGGTCGAAGCCGGGACGGAAATGCGCCTGGAGCCCGATCGCGTGGATCGGCGCATTGGCCGCGCGAAGCTCGCGCAGAATGTCCAGCATCATCGCCCGGCGCGCGTCATAATTGGCGCCCGCCTTTTCCAGATGGGTTTCGTTAATGACCAAAATGGCCTTGGGGTCGGCACGATGCGCCCGCTCGAATGCCTCGCGCACATGGTCTTTGCCGAGGAGACGGTAGAAGACCGATGCCCGCCACTGCGCGGCGTCATATTCCATGACTTCGTTGACCACGTCCCAGGCATAGACCTGCCCGGCGAAATGACCGACCGTCTGATCGATATGCCGGTTCATCGCGCTGCGAAGCTCGGTCGGATCGGTGATCGCATCGACCCAGCCTGGAACGCGGTACCAGATCAACGTATGACCATAGAGCCCGGCGCCGATTTCCCTGGCGAAGGCCGCGATCTTATCCGCGTCGACGAACTGGACCTGTCCCGGCTGCTTTTCCGTACCCACCCATTTCAACGCGTTGCGCGGGGTCAGCGATGAACAATGGCGACGAAACAGTTCGCGCATCGCGGGGTCCCGCAGATCCTCTGCGTCGATGGCGGCACCGAAGCGAATGCCGCGCGTCAGGTTGCGCAAGCTCAGGTCATCGGCTGCCGCACTCGGCATTCCGATGGTAAGCGCCGCCGCACCGCCACTCAGCAGCAGACCGCGCCGGGTCAGGGCCATGTCCTTCGCTCCGTCCGCCATCACCGCTTTCCGCTATGGCGAATAATGGCGTCGAGATGTTGCATCAATTGCTGGCGTCCGGGCGGGACGACGTCGTTGCCGGGCGGCGGAGCGAGATCGCGGGCCAGCAGCGCGTGCAAGTCTTCGGCGGTTCGTGCGACATAAAGCCCCGGACGTCCCTCAAGCTGGGACACTGTGGCCATCTGATGGTCGTTGCGATGCTCGCCATGCGCCGCAAGGCGTGGAAAGAGGATGGCTGGGCGACCGACCCTCTGACACGTCAGTATCGTGCCGATCCCGGCATGAGCCACCACCACGCGCGCATTCGCAAAATAGGCATCGACATCCAGCGGCCGGATGCGGGGGCTCCACTCGATATTGCGGGGCACATAGGTCGATTTGCCGGTCTGTGCAAAAATCGGTTCGTTCAGCGACGGTGCGATGGCATCGATCGCCTCGATCAGCCGGTCGAAGGGAAGCTGCGTCCCGACGGTGACGAAGATCACAGGACCGCTCCTGCATGATGCGGCCCGTTGGGCTTGGCGAGATGCGCCCATTGGGTCAGCCATTCCGTCGCGACAAATCGCGCCAATGTCCCACTTTTGGACAGTTGCTCGACATTCGCAACGCTGTCGATCCATACGGTGCGCGCCCCGATCAGGCGGCCGGCGAGCAGGCAGAAAAAGCCCGGTGCCGCACCGGTCGAAATGATGACGGCGGGACGGAGCGACAGAACCGTCGTGAAGGACCGGATCAGGCACTTCAGGCTCTGCAACGGTTCGTTGCGGTTACAGTCGGGCAGGACGATCCCGTCCTTGATACCCGCCTTCTCCAAAAGCTCGGCCTCCGTCGTCGCGAAGCGGGTCGCATGGGTATCGAGCATGCTGCGGAGCAACATCATCTGCTCCCAATGGCCACCTTGCGATGCGACTGCGAGCACCCGTGGACGAGACCGGGTATCAGCGGGTTTGCCATTCAAAGCCATCTCGCAACCTCCCATGGCAAGGGCGATCTTCATCGCCCGGCGCGCCGCGGAATACGGAACGCCATCGTTGCGGTACCCTATATAGACCGGCGCGTAACCCGCAAATACTGTCGGTTATGGGACAGTTGCAGTGCAGCATAATTTGCCCGAAGACGGTGAGGCCTGTACGAGCGCGCTTGTCCTATCCCGGATCGGTGGCGTTCCGGAGGACGATGCGCATTGCCTTGCGTCGGAGGGAAGGACACCGGTAAACAACCGGACGCTTTAACCGCCGCGCAGGATGTCAAATGGTCGGGACGGAGACAAAAATATGAACCCGCTGGTGCCTGTCGAACAGGATTCGGCCAAGATAATCGACATCGGCGCCGTCATGAACGCGGTCCGTCGGCGCATCATTCCCATCGCGATCACGATGGTCATCGTCCTCGCGCTAACCGCCGTCAGCTACAAGCTGGCCACCCCGCGCTACAGTGCCGAAGGGCAGGTCGGTATCGAGCGCACCAACGAGGAAATCGTCAATGCGCAGCAAGACCAGCGCCTACAACCCCTGACCACCGATTCGTCGTCCGTCGATACGGAAGTCACGCAGATCCTGTCGCCCGAGACGCTGGGGCGCGTCGTGGACCGCCTGGGTCTGGCGAAGAACCCGGACTTCGTCGGCACCGATCCGGTCGACCCGACGACGGCACGCAATAACGCGATCGGTGCATTGACCGGCGGTTTGAGCGCCAAGCGCGACGGCACCTCCTATGCCATCGACGTCAGCTTCCTGTCGACCGATCCCGCCATGGCGGCGAAGATCGTCAACACGGTGATGGACGAGTATCTGAACCGTCAGCAGATTCAGAAGCGCGACGAGCGGAATAAGGAAATTGGTCTGCTCAGCTCGCGTATCGCCAGCGCGCGAGGCGAGTTGCTAGGAGCCGAGACCGAGGTGGCCCGTTTCCGTGCGGCGACCAACCTCGTCGACATTCAGAATGAAAGCACAAACGCGCAGCAGTCGATCGCGGTGCTCAACCAGCAACTGGCCGATGCGCAGGCCCAGCAGGCCGTAGCGGAGGCACGGAACACCGCCCGCAGCGCGAGCAGTGCCGGCGCAGGGTCGGCGGTGACCTCCCCGGTGCTGCAGCAGTTGCGCACCGAGGAAGCGGCGCTGAGCGCTCAGCAGGCCTCGCTTTCGGAACGTTATGGCGAACGCCATCCGCAGGTGATCGAGACCAACGAGAAGCTGCGTGAGACACGCCGCCAGATCGCATCGGAAACCGCGCGGGTCCGCCAGAGCCTGGCCGCCGAGGCCGATGTGGCACGTCGCCGCACTTCCTCGATCGTCTCGTCGCTCGGCGCACAAAAGGGGCAGTTGCTTCAGGGCAATGCCGCATCGGTCCGCCTGGGCGAACTAGAGCGCAAGGCGACGACGCTCAAGAGCCTCTACGAAGCGCTGCTCGAGCGGTATCAGCAGGCGATTGCCCGCCAGGGCACCGAGCGGAGCGCGGCTTATATCATCGCGCGGGCGTTCGTGCCGCAAAAGCCCGATAGCCCGAAGAAGATCGTCTATGGCGGTGGCGGCCTGTTGGCGGCGCTGCTCGCCGGGGCGCTTGTCCTCGCCGGCCTGGAAATGGCGGAGAACGGCTTCACCACCCGCCGTCAGGTCGAACGCGCGCTGGGCCTGCCGGTGCTGGCCTCGATCCCCGATCTTCGAACGCTCGATCGTCACCGGATCAAGTCGCCGACCCCTGCCACGATCAGCCATCATTTGGTCGAGCATCCCGGAAGCGTCTTCAGCGAGGCCTATCGCTCGATCCGCACCGCATTGAAGGTCGGACGCGAGGAGCAATCGGTGAAGGTCGTCGCGATCTCCTCCGCGCTTCCGGGCGAGGGCAAGACCTCGACTTCCTTCTCGCTCGCACGCTCTTCGGCGCTGGCTGGCATCACGACCGTCCTGGTCGATTGCGATCTTCGCCGTCAGGCGACCAGCCGTCAGATGGAAGGGGCGATTCAATATGGTCTCGCCGATCTTCTGCGTGGTGAAGCGACGCTGGATCAGGTCCTGGTCCGCGACAGCGCAAGCGGCGCTTTCCTGTTGCCGCAGCGGCCGACCAATGCCGACACCTCGTACGATCTGATCGCCTCCAGCGCGATGCAGCACCTGGTCGAACAACTGCGCGAGCGCTTCGATCTGGTCATCCTCGACACCGCACCGCTGCTGGCAATCGCGGATTCGCGCGCTATCGCCTCGATGGCCGATGTCGCGTTGCTGGCGGTACGCTGGCGCAAGACGCCCGCTCCGGCGGTGCGGCTGGCGCTGGACCATCTGTCGATGGCGGACGCGCAAATCGGCGGCATCCTGATGACCATGGTCGATCTCAAGGTGCAGCGCCGTGCCGGAGCAGGCGACGAGATGCGCTACTATAATCGCTATTCCAGCTATTATAGCTGAAACGCAGCAGCTTCCGATCCACCATGATCCTTCCGAAAAGCCGCCGATCCCAATGGGACTGGCGGCTTTTTAGCATGGCTTGGTTGCCAAATCGGCCGAACGGGCCTCATCCGGGACGTCGACCGCCGCATAAGGCGTTGCAATGCGCCCAAGCCCCGATTAGGGCGACGCCACTTCCAGCCAACCCCCTATCAGGAGCTGCGTGACCATCATGGCCGCGAACCGTACCTTTTCGATCATCAAGCCCGATGCGACCCGTCGCAACCTGACCGGCGCCGTCACCAAGATGCTGGAGGAAGCCGGCCTGCGCGTCGTTGCTTCGAAGCGTATCCAGATGACCCGCGAGCAGGCCGAGGGCTTCTATGCGGTCCATAAGGAGCGCCCCTTCTTCAACGATCTGGTCGAATTCATGATTTCGGGCCCGGTCGTCGTGCAGGTGCTGGAAGGCGAGAACGCCATGCAGCGCAACCGTGACATCATGGGTGCGACCAACCCCGCCAATGCCGAGCCGGGCACGATCCGCAAGGAATTGGCGGAGTCGATCGAGGCGAACACGGTCCATGGTTCGGACTCGGACGAGAATGCGGCGATCGAGATCGCCTATTTCTTCAAGCCGGAAGAAATCGTCGGCTGATGGAATGGCGGCTGCGGCGGGCGGATGCGGGCGATGCGCCCGTCTTGTCGCTCGTCGCGGCCGCGACCTTCCTGGAAACGTTCGTCGGGGTCATCGCCGGTCCCGACATGATCCGCCACTGTTCGCGGAACAGCTCGCCGACGCGGTTCGAGCAATGGATCGCCGATCCGCACTGCGTGGCGACGCTTGCCGAACATCGCGATGGCGCCGCGCCGATCGGCTATACACTGCTGACCCCGCCGGATCTTCCCGTCGAAACCGATGCGCGCGATATCGAGCTGCGTCGCATCTATACGCTCCTGCCTGCTCGCGGCACCGGGCTCGGCCACGGCTTGATGGCAAGAGCTGTCGATGACGCGCGCGCTTTGGGTCGGCGTCGGATGCTGCTCGGGGTGCTGGGCATCAATCATGTTGCTCGCGCCTTTTACGAGCGGGAAGGGTTCCAAGTCGTGGGGGCGCGGCGTTTCCAGGTCGGGACCGCCGTGTTCGACGACGCCATCTACGCCCGCGCGATCTGAACGATCACGGGCGGGCGCTCGCCCAGGCCGCCGCAAGCTTTGCCGGCGTGCCGTTCCGATCCCGCAGACGAAGCCCCTCCAGGCGAAGCGTTCGCCCGCGCAGCACCCGACCCTCGGTCCGCCAGACGATGTCGTAAAGCCCCGTAGCGGTTCGGGCCGTATCCCCATCCCAATATCTGGCGGTGATGAGCACCGGCAGCCGCCCTTCGCGATCATCCGCGCCGCCATCGGTCAGCGCGAGTAGGGGGCCCGCAATCGGCTCCGCCTCGATCGCGGGGGCGGAGAGGGGCGTTTGTCGTTCGATGCTCGAGCCCTTGGGAAAATCGATCGTCATGTCCGAAAGATCATGTCGGGGATCGCGCAACGCGATCCGTCGCCCACCCTGTTCGACACTGGACAACAAATCCAGCCGACCGCGCTCATGTCGCTGGGCGCTAGCCGTCGCCGCCTTGTCGGCCGCGTCGCTACGGCGCTGCGACCAGTTGAGATACAGGGTCAGCGCGGCGACCAAAAGGCCCGCAACCGCCACGAACTCCGCCAGCGTCAACAGCCGCCGCCGCGACCGGGCGCCCGGAGACGATGCGTCCCCGGTCTTGTCGCTCATCGCCCGCCCGCCTCCAGCAATTGCGTCGGGGCGACCAGCTCCCAGCTTCGTGCGATCCGATCCTCAACCAGCGTCCAGTCCGTCTCGTCGTCCAGCCGGATCTCGGCCCAGCAAGGCGCGTTGCTGGGATCGGCGGTGCAGATGTTCAGCACCGTACCGTCCCCCACCAGCTTGGCGAAAGTCTCGCCTTCGACCAAGAAACGGGCCTCGCCATCGGCGCTTTGCTCCGCCGTGCCGGGCAGCAACATGGCGATGTCGCGAATGCGGGTCAGGTGATCGGTCATCGACGCACAAACTCCGTCAAGATTCGGGGATATAGCCCATGCTCTTCGGTCAGCACGCGCGCCGCCAAAGTATCGGCATCGTCACCGGGCAAGATCGGCACCTCGGCTTGGCCCAGCACTTCGCCGTCATCCAATTCCTCGGTCACGATATGGACCGAGCATCCCGCCTTGTCGTCGCCCGCGGCGATCGCCCGAGCATGGGTATCGAGCCCCTTATAGAGGGGCAATAACGACGGATGGATGTTGACGATCCGACCGCTCCATTTGGTGACGAAATCACCGGACAATAGCCGCATGTAACCCGCGAGCGCGATCACCTCGACACCCGCATCGCGTAGCGCCGCATCGATCGCTGCTTCATAAGCGGCTTTGCCGATACCCTTGGGCGAAAGGGCAAAGGTCGCAATGCCCTGATCCGCCGCCCAGGCCAATCCGGCCGCCTCCGGCTTGTCGGAGGCGACCAGGGCCACGCTATAGGCCGCGTCCGGTGCCCGCGACGCCATGACCAGGGACTGCATGTTGGAGCCGCGACCCGAGATCAGGACGCCGACCTTTACCGGCGTGTCAGCCATTATGGGTGGCCGTCCAGTCCGCTTTGGCGCTCCAGGTACCGGCCGAGCCCTTGACAGTGCAGCCACGCTGCCCAGCTTCGACGCGACCGATCGTCACGACCGTCTCGCCGGCCTCGCGCAGCGTCTGTGCCAGCGTGTCCGCCTGTTCGGCAGCGACGATCACCGCCATACCGATCCCGCAGTTGAAGGTGCGGGCCATTTCCTCGGGTTCGATCCCGCCCTGCGCCTGGAGGAAGGCCATGAGGCGCGGTTGCTCCCAGCCGTCGGCGTCGACCACGGCATGGGCGCCGACCGGCAGGACACGCGGAATGTTCTCGAGCAGGCCGCCGCCCGTGATATGGGCGAGCCCCTTGATCGTCCCCGCCTTGATCGAGGGGAGCAGCGAGCGGACATAAATCCGAGTCGGGGCCATCAGCGCCTCGATCAGCAACCGTTCCTGATCGAACAGCGCGGGCCGATCGAGCTTCCATTGCTTGTCGCTGGCCAGACGACGAACGAGCGAAAAGCCGTTCGAATGCACCCCCGATGAAGCCAGGCCCAGGATCACGTCACCATCGGCGATCGTCGCGCCGGTCAGGACTTCCGTCCGCTCGACGGCACCGACGCAGAAGCCCGCCAGATCGTAATCGCCCGGAGCATACATGCCTGGCATCTCAGCGGTTTCACCACCGATCAAGGCGCATCCGGCGATACGACATCCCTCCGCGATCGAAGCGATGACACGCTCCGGCACATCGCCTTCCAGCTTGGCGGTCGCGTAATAATCGAGGAAGAACAAGGGCTCGGCGCCCTGAACGACCAGGTCGTTGGCGCACATGGCGACCAGGTCGATACCAACCCCGTCATGGCGGTCATGTTCGATCGCGAGCTTCAGCTTGGTGCCCACGCCGTCATTGGCCGCAACGAGCAACGGATCGGAAAAGCCAGCCGCCTTGAGGTCGAAGAAGCCGCCAAAACCACCCAGGTCCGCATCGGCACCCGGCCGCCGCGTCGCCTTGGCCAGCGGGCCGATCGCACGGACCAGCGCATTGCCTGCGGCAATCGAAACGCCCGCATCGGCATAGGTGTAGGACGCGCCCGAACCGGCGGGCGATGGAGTGGTGGACGGCGTGCTAATGTCGGTCATGTTTGCCCGTTAGCTATATCGCGCTTGGATTTCCACGCCTGCTTCGCCAAAAGGCCGCGATGCGTTTGCGATTGCCATCCATTATATTCGGTCTGGCCGCTCTTGCCGGCTTAGGCGTCGGTGGCGGCGCGGTGCTCGCCCAGATCGAGGGTCAGCCACGCGGCGTCGCGCCGATCGACAGTGGTGGCGCTTATGAGGTGACCGGCGTTTCCGTCGACGTCGCGGGCAAGACGGCCGAGGCGGCACGGCTGGGCGGCTGGCGGATCGCGCAGCGCAAGGCCTGGGCCGTTCTGGCACAGCGCCTGGGTCGTGGCGGGGTCGGGGCGTCCGACGGCCTGCTCGATTCGCTCGTCAGCGGTATCGTCGTCGAGAACGAGCAAATCGGCCCGAATCGCTATGTCGCCCGACTGGGTGTGCTGTTCGATCGGGTTCGCGCAGCGGGGGTGCTGGGCGTTTCCGCCTATGCCGACCGGTCGCCGCCGATGCTGGTCATGCCCCTCCAAATTTCGGGTGGTGTGTCCCAGATGTTCGAAGCGCGCACCCCCTGGCAACAGGCCTGGGCCCGCTTTCGGACGGGCAACAGCTCGATCGACTATATCCGGCCGTCTGGCACCGGCACGGATCCGCTCTTGTTGAACGCCGGGCAGATCGGGCGGCGGTCGCGCGGCTGGTGGCGAACGATCCTCGACCAATATGGCGCATCGGATATTCTGATCCCGGTGGTTCGCCTCTATCGCCAATGGCCCGGCGGCCCGGTGATCGGCGTCTTCGAGGCGCGGCATGGCCCCGACAACGCCCTGATCGGCACGGTGACCCTGCGCGTCGGCAGCACCGATAGTATCAACCAGCTGCTCGATACCGGCGTGGGACGCCTGGACGGCATGTACCAGCGTGCGCTGGCGAGCGGTACGCTGCACCCGGATGCGACGCTGAACCCGCCGCCCAAGCCCGAGGAAGCGGTGATCGACGATACCACGCCGGGCGAGGAGCCGATCACGGGGCTGGATTCCGCCATCGCCTCGACCGGCGCGGGAATCGCCGTCACGCTGCAATATGACGCGCCCAGCGCCAGCGCGGTGGCCAATGCCGAAAGCCTGATCCGGTCCATCCCGGGCGTCGTCCGCGCCGGTACGACCAGTCTGGCGCTGGGTGGCGTTTCGCTGATGGCGGTCACCTATGACGGTGATCCAGAGCAGCTTCGCCGTGCGTTGGAACAACGCGGTTTGCAGGTGTCCGGCTCGGGCACCACTTTGCGCATCCGGCGCGCGGCTCCACAGCCCGCGCCCGCGCCTCAATCGGATAATGTGACGACCGGATGAACCAGATGGCGCTGCCGCTGCAATGGCCGGCGGACCCCCGATCAGATGCCTTTCTGCTGACCGATTCGAACCGGATGGCGGCGAAGATGCTCGACCAGTGGGAGGCGTGGCCGACCATGGCCTCGATCCTGACCGGACCGCGAAAGTCGGGACGGTCGCTGCTCGCACGGATATTCGCAGCGCGAAGTGGCGGCACGATCATCGACGATGCCGAGCGTGTGCCCGAGGTCCAGATCTTCCACGCGTGGAACAATGCCCAGGCGGAGCGCCGACCGCTGCTGATCGTCGCGGATGCGCCGCCGCCGCGCTGGCAGGTCAAGCTGCCCGACCTTCGCTCGCGACTCGCGAACAGCAGTCTGGCAGAGATTGCCGCACCAGATGACGAATTGGTCGCGGCGCTGTTTGAGCTTTTGTTTCAACGGCGCGGGCTTGATGCCCGTCCTGATCTGATCGAGTGGCTGACGCTTCGAATCGAACGTAGTCACCTTTCTGTCATGCGAGCAGTGGATATGCTGGATCAGGGGGCGATGGAACGGCGTGCGCGCTTGTCCATTCCCTTGGCACGATCCACCCTGACCGCGGCCGGCCTGATCGCCGAGCCGTAAGCCGCAAGCGAGTAACGATGACCCGTCCTGCCCATATCGCGCAAATGTCCGAGCCGGACGACGATCATTTCGCAGCGGAGCCGAACGGGCGGTATTTCAATCGCGAACTCTCTTGGCTCGCCTTCAACCGGCGCGTGCTGGAGGAGGCGTGCAACACCGCGCATCCCTTGCTCGAACGATTGCGCTTCCTGTCGATTTCCGGATCGAACCTGGACGAGTTCTTCATGGTCCGCGTCGCCGGGCTGAAGGGGCAGCAGGCACAGGACGTCGAACAGCGCTCGGTCGACGGCCTCACCCCGGCACAGCAGCTCAGCGGGATCATCGCCGAGGCCGATCGCCTGATGGCCAGCCAGCAGGAAGTCTGGGGCGATCTGCGCATCCTGCTCGATGAGGCAGGCATCTTCGTCCTGCGGCGGGACGCGATCGACCCGGAGGCCAGCGCCTGGCTGGAAACGCATGTCCGTGACCAGATTTTCCCGATCCTGACGCCCCAGGCACTGGACCCGGCGCATCCCTTTCCGTTCATCCCCAACAAGGGCTTGTCGATGATCTTCGACCTGACCCGCGTGTCGGACAAAGCGCCGATCCGCGAGTTGGTGATGATCCCCGCGACCATGCCGCGCTTCGTCCGCCTGCCGGGCGAGGGGGCCCGCTATGTCGCGATCGAGACGATCTTGCGCCGCTTCTCCGGGCTGCTGTTTCCGGGATATATCGTCAACGGCGCAGCGACCTTCCGCGTCCTGCGCGACAGCGATATCGAAATCGAGGAAGAGGCGGAGGATCTGGTCCGTTACTTTGCCAATGCCATCAAGCGGCGTCGGCGCGGGCGGGTCATCCGGCTGGAGCTAGAAACCGGCATGCCCGACGAGCTGGCCGATGTGCTGCGAGGCGAACTCGGCGGATCGGACGCGATCATCACCGAGAGCGGCAACCTGCTCGGCATCGGCGATCTCGACATGCTGGTCGACGAGAATCGCCCCGACCTGAAATTCCCGCCTTATGCCCCGCGCTTCCCCGAGCGGATTCGCGAATTCGCGGGGGATTGCTTTGCCGCGATCAAGGCGAAGGACATCGTCGTCCACCATCCCTATGAGACGTTCGAGGTGGTGATCGCCTTTTTGAAGCAGGCCGCGGTCGATCCGGACGTGGTGGCGATCAAGCAGACACTGTACCGCGCGGGCAAGCAGTCGGCCGTTATCAACGCCCTGATCGCGGCGGCCGAAGCAGGCAAGTCCGTTACCGCCATCGTCGAGCTGAAGGCCCGCTTCGACGAAGAGCAGAATCTTTATTGGGCCTCCGCGCTGGAGCGGGCGGGCGTACAGGTCGTCTATGGCTTCATCGACTGGAAGACCCATGCCAAGGTGTCGATGGTCGTCCGGCGCGAGGGAAGCGACTTCCGCACCTATTGCCACTTCGGCACGGGCAATTACCACCCAGTGACGGCGCGCATCTATACCGACATCAGCTTTTTCACCGCTGATCCGCTGATCGGGCGGGATGCGGCGCAGATGTTCAATTACATCACCGGCTATGTCGAACCGGCCGCGATGAGCCGGGTCAGCCTGTCCCCACGCGACCTGCGGCCCAATTTGATGGCGCTGATCGATGCGGAGATTGCCCATGCGCGGGCCGGTCGTCCGGGCAGCCTCTGGGCCAAGGTCAACTCGCTGGTCGATCCGCTAGTTATCGAGAAGCTCTATGATGCGAGCGGCGCCGGCGTGGAGATCGACCTGATCGTTCGCGGCATCTGCTGCCTGCGTCCCGGCGTGCCGGGCATGTCCGAGAATATCCGCGTAAAGTCGGTGGTCGGCCGCTTCCTGGAGCATAGCCGCATCTGGGCATTCGGCGATGGCAAGGCGCTGCCCCATGATGCGGCCAAGCTGTTCATTTCCTCGGCCGATTGGATGCCGCGCAATTTCGATCGCCGTGTCGAATATATGCTCCCCATCCTGAACCCGACGGTTCACGACCAGATCCTCGACCAAGTCATGGTCGCCAACCTGCTCGACAATGAACAGAGCTGGGAATTGGAGCCCGACGGCAGCTATGTGCGCGATCAGCCTGGGGATCGCCCCTTCAACCTGCATCGGTATTTCATGACCAATCCATCCCTTTCGGGGCGCGGGGCCGCGCTCGACAGCAGCAAGGCGGTGCCGACCCTGTCGCTCCGGCGGCAACGATGATGCGCGCGGTCTGAACGATGGCGGCAGCACGCGCACCACGCACGGCGATCATCGATATCGGGTCCAACTCGGTCCGGCTGGTCGTGTATCAGGGACCGGCACGACTGCCCGCGATCCTGTTCAACGAAAAGGTCATGGCCGGTCTGGGTCGCGGATTGGCCGCGACCGGTGCGATCGACCCCGCCGCACTGGCCAAGGCGCAAATCGCCCTGGCACGCTTTGCCAGCCTGGCGCGGGAGATGGGCGTGACCGGTCTGCGCACCGTGGCGACGGCTGCCGTCCGTGACGCGGCGAATGGCGGCGATTTGATCGCCTGTGCCGAGGCGCTGGGCTTGAAAGTCGAACTGCTGTCGGGCGAGCAGGAAGCCAAGGCGGCAGGTGAGGGAGTGCTATCCGCAATCCCGGATGCCGATGGCATTGTCGGCGATCTGGGCGGTGGCAGTCTGGAACTGGTTCGTGTCCGTGACGGCAACGTCGAAGATCGGGTGTCCTTTCCACTCGGCGTGCTGCGCATTCCTGCCCTGCGCGAGCGTGGCGGCAAGGCGTTCGAGCGGCATATTGCGCGGCTCATCGAGGAGGCGGGCTGGGAAGGGCGGGGACGTGGCCTTCCCTTCTACATGGTCGGGGGGTCGTGGCGGGCGCTGGCGCGGCTGGACATGACGCTAGCCGATTATCCCTTGCCGATCATCCATCATTACGAACTGACGCCGGTCGATATCCTTCGCCTGTCGCGCACCATCCCCCATCTGGGCAAAGCGCGACTACGCGAGGTGCAGGGCCTGTCCTCAAGCCGCGCCGCCACGCTGGGCGACGCGACCGCCTTGCTCAGCGTCCTGCTCAAGCATCTGGGCAGCAGCACGACGGTCGTCTCCGCCTTCGGCTTGCGCGAGGGATTGTTGTTCGGCGCGCTGGACGCCCGTACCCGTGCGCTCGATCCTCTGATCGTCGGCGCGCGCGAGGAGGGCCGGTTGCTGGGGCGTTTTCCAGAGCATGGCGATTTGCTGGACCGCTGGATTGCGCCCCTATTCGACGAGGAGGCCGTTGGTGATGCGCGGCTCCGCCACGCATCGTGCCTGCTGGCCGATGTGGGCTGGCGCGCCAATCCGGAGTTCCGGGCCGAGCGCGGGGTCGAGATCGCGTTACACGGCAATTGGGTGGGGATCGACGCAACCGGCCGGGCGATGCTGGCGCAGGCGCTGCATACCAGCCTTGGCGGGGGACTGGACGTGCCGGCGCCACTGGCGGAACTGGCGACCCCCGCACAGTTGAAGCGCGCAACGGCCTGGGGCCTGGCGATCCGCCTCGGCCAGCGGCTAAGCGGCGGGCTGGCGGGACCTTTGGAGCGGACCGAACTGATCGTCGAGGGATCGATGCTCGGCCTGGCGATGCTCGACGCGGACCGGGGCTTTTACGGCGAGGCGGTGGAGCGCCGCCACAACGCACTCGCCACCGCCCTCGGGCGCACGCCGAGCCGGATCAGCCGCACCTGACGCGGAGGATCCGGCGCTCGGCATCGACCTCGACATTCAGCCGGTCGATACGGTAATCCATCGTCACGACCGTGTCGGGACCGATGACCCGCAAGGTTCGTGAGCCCGATCGCTTTAACGCCTCGGGACGCATCGAATCGGTCCAGACCTTGCCAATCAAGGGCGCCACCCCGGCATCGCCGCAGCTGGCCCCGGCCGATATATCGGCCGCCTTCGGCGTCGGCGCGCAGGCCGCGACACCCATCAGCGCGCTGATGGCAAGCCCCTTCATCACGCAGCCTCCTCGGTATCGCGGACCATCTTCAGCTTGCCGCCCTTGACCACGAAACCCAGCCGCCCTTCGACCAGATCGAGTGCATCGCGACCGAATTGCTCGAACCGCCAGCCATCGAGCACCGAAAGACCGGTCCGTACCCCTGCGGCCAGCATCTCCAGATCATCGGCCCGTGCGAGCAGACGCGGCGCCACGTCGATGTCCCGCGCTCGAATCTTGAGCAACAGCTTGAGCAGGTCGGCCACCAGCGCGCCTTCACGGCCCAGGCCCGGCTTGCGATCATCGCGCGCGGGCAATTCGTCGGCTCCGAGCGGCACGGCATTGTCGAGCGCGTCCATCAGGCGGCTACCAATGTCGTTGCTCGCCCAGGTCGCCGAGAGCCCGCGAACCTTGGCCAGGTCCGCCTGTTTGCGCGGCGGATGACCGGCAAGATCGGCCAGCGTCTCGTCCTTGACGATACGGCCGCGAGGCAGATCCTTCGCCTGTGCCTCCAGTTCGCGCCACCGCGCAAGAGCCTTGAGACGGCCCAGCATGTCCGGCTTGCGTCCCGAGACGCGAACGCGTTTCCACGCGCAATCGGGATCGTTCGCATAGTGCGACGGATCGGCCAGCCGCTCCATCTCCTGATCCAGCCACGCCCCACGTCCGGTCTTGCGCAGCCGTTCGAGCATCTTGGGGAAGATTGCCGACAAATGGGTCACGTCGCCGATCGCATAGTCGACCTGGCGTTGGTCGAGCGGCCGGCGCGACCAATCGGTAAAGCGTGCGCCCTTGTCCACCTGAATGCCCAGCCAGCTATCGACGAGGTTGGAATAGCCGATCTGCTCGCCTTGCCCCAGCGCCATCGCTGCGATCTGCGTATCGAACAGTGGGTGCGGGGTCTTGCCGGTCAGATTATAGATGATCTCGATGTCCTGCCCACCGGCATGGAAGACCTTGAGCACCTCGTCATTGTTAACCAACAGGTCGAGCAGCGGCGTCATGTCGAGCCCCGGGGCGTTGGGATCGATCGCGGCGGCCTCTTCGGTGTCGGCGATCTGGATCAGGCAGAGTTCCGGCCAATAGGTGCTCTCGCGCATGAACTCGGTATCGACCATGACATAGTCGGCTTGCGAGAGGCGGGCGCAGAGGTTGGCGAGCGTGGCGCTGTCGGTAATCAACGGATGGACGTGCATCATCTGCACATAGCGGCAGCTGTGCAGCTTGACAAAGAGGAACGCGAGCGACCCCGCTTTGGGCACAATGGGATTGACAAAAGGGGGGCTGGCGGGGAAGCGGCTGGGCTTTCCCAGACGTTCAGAGAATGTTCGCCATGCACGCCTATCGTACTCATAACTGCGCCGCGCTGACGGCCGAAGCCGTGGGCCAGACGGTCCGCCTGTCCGGCTGGGTCCATCGCAAGCGCGATCATGGCGGCGTTCTCTTCGTCGATCTGCGCGACCATTATGGCATTACCCAGATCGTCGCGGACAGCGATACGCCCGCGCTCGCGATCCTGGAAAGCGTGCGCGTCGAATCGGTCGTGACGATCGACGGCGTGGTAAAGGCACGGTCGGCGGGCACGGTGAACCCCAACCTTGCGACCGGCGAGATCGAGGTGTTCGCGCGCGGAGCCACGGTGCTTTCCGCCGCCGAGGAACTGCCGATGCCGGTCGCGGGTGAGCAGGAATATCCGGAAGATATTCGCCTGCGCTACCGTTTCCTCGACCTGCGCCGCGAGACGCTGCACGCCAATATCGTGCGTCGGACCCAGGTGATCTCGGACATGCGTCGTCGCATGGAGACGGCAGGCTTCACCGAATATTCGACCCCGATCCTGACCGCATCCTCGCCCGAGGGCGCACGCGACTTCCTGGTGCCCAGCCGCATCCATCCGGGCAAGTTCTACGCTCTGCCCCAGGCGCCGCAGCAATATAAGCAACTGCTGATGGTCGCGGGCTTCGACCGCTATTTCCAGATTGCCCCCTGTTTCCGTGACGAGGATCCGCGCGCCGATCGTCTGCCCGGCGAATTCTACCAGCTCGACCTCGAAATGAGCTTCGTCACCCAGGAAGAGGTTTGGGAGACGATGGAGCCGGTGATCGGCGGCATCTTCGAGAAGTTCGCCGATGGCCGTACCGTCACCCCGATCGGCCAGTTCCCGCGCATCCCCTATTCCGAGTCGATGCTGAAATATGGCAACGACAAGCCCGACCTGCGCAACCCGCTGATCATCACCGACGTCTCCGAGCATTTCACGACCTCTGGCTTCGGGCTGTTCGAGAAGATCGTCGGCTCGGGCGGCGTGGTCCGCGCGATCCCCGCACCGGGCACCGCCGAGAAGAGCCGCAAGTTCTTCGACGAGATGAACGAGTGGGCCCGCGCCGAAGGTCATGCAGGCCTGGGCTATGTCACCCGCAAGGGCGGCGAGTTCGGGGGCCCGATCGCCAAGAACCATGGCACCGAGGGCATGGAGGCGATCTATGCCGCGCTGGGCCTCGGCCCCGATGACGGTCTGTTCTTCGCGGCAGGCAAGGTGGAACAGGCGGCAAAGCTGGCGGGTCTGGCGCGCACCCGCGTCGCCGAACAGCTTGGCCTGATCGAGGAAGGTGCGTTCCGGCTGTGCTGGATCGTCGACTTCCCCTTCTACGAGTGGGACGAGGACGAGAAGAAGGTCGAGTTCGCCCACAACCCCTTCTCGATGCCGCAGGGTGGCATGGAGGCGTTGACCACCGCCGATCCGCTGTCGATCAAGGCCTATCAATATGATCTGGTCTGCAACGGCTATGAGATCGCGTCGGGTTCGATCCGCAACCAGTCGCCAGAGCTCATGGTGAAGGCATTCGAGCTTGTCGGCCTGTCCAAGTCCGATGTCGAGGAGCGCTTCGGCGGCCTGTACCGCGCGTTCCAATATGGCGCTCCGCCGCATGGCGGGATGGCCGCCGGCGTCGACCGGATCGTCATGTTGATCTGCGGCGCGCAGAATCTGCGTGAAATCTCGCTGTTCCCGATGAACCAGCGCGCCGAGGATTTGCTGATGGGCGCGCCGAGCTTGCCCGAGCCACGCCAGATGCGCGAACTCCACCTGCGCACGACCGCCGAACCCAAGAAGGACGGCGATCAGGTCGTGGTGGCGGCGAGCCACTGAACTCCATGACAAAAGGGGCGGGTGTCATCATCGACACCCGCCCCCGAAAGATACCGCCCGCGCAGGTCTTCACCCGCGCGGGCGTTTTGATTTACGCCGTTGCGACCGCAGCAGCCGCCGGCTTGAATTCGCCCTCTTCGTCCATCAGGTGCAGCACGCCATCCGCAATCGCGAAATAGGCGCCGCGCAGCTTGAGCGTGCCCGCATCTTCACGCTTCGTGACGAAGGGGAAGGTGCGCATATTGGCGATCGACGTACGAACCGCTTCCAGTTCCATCTCGCGCATCGCATCCGGGCCGTCGCCATGCTTGGCGACAACCTTCTCGCGCGCACCGTCGAGCAGATGCACCCAGTCCGAAATGAAGCCGCCTTCGCCCTGCGGCGCATGGGCGAAACCTTGCGTCAAAGCGGCCTTGCAACCGCCGCATGCGCCATGCCCCATAACAACGACATCGGTCACCTCGAGCTGCGTCACCGCGAATTCGAGTGCGGCCGACACGCCGTGATGGCCGCCGCCGGTTTCGAAAGGCGGGACGAGGTTGGCGACGTTGCGCACCACGAAAATCTCACCCGGCAGCGTGTCGAAGATCTGAGCCGGATCGACGCGGCTGTCCGAGCACGCGATCACCATCACCTTGGGGCTCTGGCCTTCCTTCAGTTCGGCCCAGCGGTCGCGCTGGCGACGCCAATCGGAGGTCCGAAAGCGCTGATAGCCATCCACGAGGTCGTTAAAGTCGGTCATTGCTCTCTCTTGTCCAGTTTGGAAACCACGCTCTAGCAGGCGAACCCGACCATGGCCGTTTCGGTTCCATATCAAATTGTGTCTGTGCCTGATATAGGTCAGGGCGCCGGGGGCATTGTGTCCGACGAGCAGCATCGCTATTTCGCGGGTCATGAACGAGTTGACACCGTTGGTCGCGCCGGTGCGCGCGCGTAAGCCCGATTGGATCCGCGTCAAGGCTCCGACCAGCGCCGGTTTCGCCGCGACCCGCGAGTTGATGCGCGCGAAGAGTTTGACGACGGTCTGCGAAGAAGCGGCCTGCCCCAATATCGGGGAGTGCTGGTCGAAAAAGCATGCGACCGTCATGATCCTCGGCGACACCTGCACACGTGCCTGTGCCTTTTGCAACGTCAAGACGGGCATGCCGCGCAAGGTCGACGCGATGGAGCCCCAGAATGTGGCCGACGCCGCGGCGCAGATGGGCCTGAAGCATATCGTGGTCACCTCGGTCGATCGCGACGACCTTCCCGATGGCGGCGCGTCGCAGTTCGTGAAGGTGATTCAGGCTCTGCGCCGAACGACGCCGGACACGACGATCGAAATCCTGACTCCGGACTTCCGCAACAAGGCGCAAGCTGCAATCGAGTCGATCGTCGAGGCGCGGCCTGACGTCTACAACCATAATCTGGAGACGGTTCCCCGGCTCTATCCGACGATCCGTCCGGGTGCGCGCTATTATGCGTCGCTTCGCCTGCTCGAGAGCGTCAAGCGCCACGATCCGTCGATCTTCACCAAGTCGGGCGTGATGCTGGGCCTGGGCGAAGAACGGCTCGAGGTCCATCAGGTGATGGACGACATGCGCTCCGCCGACATCGATTTCCTGACCATGGGCCAGTATCTCCAGCCGACGCCGCGCCATGCCAAGGTCGCGGAGTTCGTAACGCCCAAGGCATTTGACGCCTATGCTTCGATCGCCCGGGCCAAGGGCTTTCTGCTGGTGGCCAGTTCGCCGCTGACGCGTTCCAGCTACCATGCGGGCGACGATTTCGAGCGGCTGCGGTCGGCGCGCGAGGCGAAGCTGGCTGCCACGCGCTGATGCCCAAGCATAGCGAAACACGGCATCTGCCCTATACGCCGGAGCAGATGTTTGATCTCGTCGCCGACGTTGCGCGCTATCCGGAATTCCTGCCCTGGGTGTCGGCGATGCGCGTGCGCTCGGACTCGGACACCGAGACGGTGGCCGACATGATCGTCGGCTTCAAAGGACTGCGTGAGACCTTCACCAGCCGAGTCACCAAGACGCGGCCGGAAGCGATCGACGTCGATTATCTCGACGGACCGCTGAAATATTTGCGCAACAACTGGCGCTTCCGCCCGGAGGGGCAGGGGTGCGCCGTCGACTTCACCGTCGACTTCGCGTTCAAAAACCGGGTGTTCGAGATGCTGGCGGGGCAGGTGTTCGGCACCGCGCTCCGCCGCATGATCGGCGCGTTCGAGGATCGCGCCGCCAAGCTTTACGGCAATAGCAGTTCCAGCGCCAACAGCGCCGCCTGAAGCCGAATCGCACCCCGGCCGATATCGCCAAACTCATGGCGTTCGGCCTTCACATCCTCGGGATCGCCGTCACGTAGCGCCTGAGCGAAGACGACGGTCCCGACCGGCTTCTTCGCCGTCCCGCCACCCGGACCCGCCACGCCGGTGATCGCCACCGCCACATCCGCTTCGCTGGCGGCCAACGCACCCTGTGCCATGGCCCATGCGGTGGCGGTCGATACCGCGCCGAACGTCTCGATGACTTCGGGATTGACCTTGAGCAGACCGATCTTGGCCTGGTTCGAATAGGTCACGAACCCCGCCTCGACCACATCGGACGAGCCCGGAATTTCGGTCAGGGCAGCCGAGACGAGCCCCCCGGTGCAACTCTCGGCGAGCGCGACTCGGCGACCGGCTGCACGGTTTTCGGTGACGACCCGATCGGCGAGTTCGACCAGTTCACGGGGCAGGAGCACGTCCATCAGCGGTTTCCGTTGGCGCAGAGCGGCAGGTCGGGCACGGCCACCTGCCGTCCTCGCGCCTTTTCCGTCTTGAGATATTGAAGCGCGGTCACGACGACCGAGGCCATGTTGCGCGGTGGGAGGGGGGCAAGCTGGGTCACCAGCCGGTCGATCGTTCCGCAATCCTCCAGCCCAATCCGCCCGACAATGAACGGGACGAGCAGCGAGGTCAGCAGCGGCCGGGCATAGTCCGACTGTAGCAACGTGTCGATCGCCGGGTCGGACAGCTTGACGATCGCCGCGCGCGCGGCCGGCCAAGCCTGATCGGCCGCCCCTTCATATTTCGAGATCAGCGTGCCGCCACCCCGGATCAGGCTGGTGGCGGGCAGACGGCCCGCGCAGACGCGCCCGGTCTCGCGCAATATGTCGGGCATGGCGACGAGGGTCATCGCCTCGGCTTCCGGCGCGGTGATGCAGGCGCGCTGCTGGGCGCCGGCCACTTCCGGGGCGGCCAAGCCCAGAAGGGCGACGATCAGGCCGAAGCGCCTCATGCCGTCGCTCCGCTGGGCAGCCGCACCGTCGCGACCGCCTGGGTGGCGATTCCCTCGCCGCGTCCGGTGAAGCCCAGACGTTCCGTCGTCGTCGCCTTCAGACTAACGCGGCCCTCCTCGATATTCAGAAGCCCCGCGATACGCTCGACCATGGCGACGCGATGCGGGCCGATCTTGGGGGCTTCGCAGATGATGGTCAGGTCGACGAAATCGATCCGCCCACCCTTTTCGGCGATCAGCTTGGCAGCATGTTGCAGGAACTGGCCCGACTCCGCACCCTTCCATTGCGGATCGCTGGGCGGAAAATGCGTCCCGATATCGCCCGCCGCGATCGTGCCGAGCAACGCATCGGTCAGGGCGTGAAGCGCGACATCGGCATCGCTATGCCCTGACAACCCCTGATGATGGGGGATCAGCACCCCGCCCAGCCACAATTCCTCGCCATCTTCCAGCCGGTGGACGTCAAAGCCCATCGCGGTCCGGGTCTCCCATGACAGTCGCATATCGGCTCCGGCAAGGTCGTCGGGATAGGTGATTTTCTCGAGCATGGCATCGCCCTGCACCAAAGCGACGCGTCCGCCAAGACGTCGCACCATCTGGGTATCATCGGTCGCCTCCGCATCGGCAGGCCAGGCGGCATGGGCGGCGATGACCGATTGCAGGTGGAACCCCTGAGGGGTCTGGACCCGAACGACGCCATCGCGGGGCACTACATCGCCAAGATAGAGGCCGTCCGCCCGGTCATCCGTCCTCGCCAGCGTATCGGCCACCGGCAGGACCGGCATGGCACCGTCCGCTGCTCCCAAACCGGCGAGCACGCGATCGATCACGTCGGCGGACAGAAAGGGACGCGCGGCGTCATGGATCAGCACCTTCGTGACGCCCGCTACCGCCAGGTGGCGAAGTCCGTTCGCCACCGACTCGCGACGGCTGACCCCACCGACCTCGAACCAGGCATCCGGCAGCATGTCTCGGACCGTCTCTATCTGGTCCGGCGCGACCATGGTCAGAACGAGGTCGACCGCCGGGTGGCGGACCAATGCCGCTTGGCTCCAGGCGAGCATGGGCCGACCGCCCAGATCGCGGAACTGCTTCGGGACGCCACCGCCCATGCGGCTGCCGCCCCCCGCCGCGACGATCAGGGCCGCGACCTTTTCATTTTCGCTCATGCCCGGTGTCTAGCCGCTTTTCGCCACGCCCGCCAACCTTGCCTCCTGGCCCGTGTTCGCGTACAGGCTGCTCATTTTTCAGGCAGTATGATGCGTAATCTCGCCCCCATTCAGGTCGGTCCGGTGACGATCGACAGTCCCGTGGTCCTGGCACCGATGACCGGTGTCACCGACATGCCGTTTCGGACCCTGGTTCGCCGTTACGGATCCGGGCTGAACGTCACCGAGATGATCGCGAGCCAAGCCGCCATCCGCGAAACGCGCCAGTCGATCCAGAAGGCCGCATGGCACCCTTTGGAAGAGCCGGTGTCGATGCAGCTCGTCGGTTGCACCCCGCGCGAGATGGGCGAAGCAGCGAAGCTGAACGCGGATCGCGGCGCGGCGATCATCGACATCAACATGGGCTGCCCGGTCCGCAAGGTCGTCAACGGCGATGCGGGCTCGGCTTTGATGCGCGACCTGAAATTGGCCTCGGAGATCATTCGAGCGACGGTGGAGGCGGTCGATGTGCCCGTGACGCTCAAGATGCGGATGGGCTGGTGCCATGACAGCCTGAATGCTCCGGAACTGTCGCGGATCGCCGAGGATATTGGTGTCAAGATGATCACCGTCCATGGCCGGACCCGCAATCAAATGTACAAGGGGCAGGCGGATTGGGCCTTTATCCGCCAGGTCAAGGATGCGGTCTCGATCCCGGTCATCGCCAATGGCGATATTTGCTCGATCGACGATGCGGACATGGCGCTGGACCAGTCGGGTGCGGACGGGGTGATGATCGGGCGTGGCGCCTATGGGCGGCCCTGGCTGCTCGGGCAGGTCATGCACTGGTTCGCAACGGGCGAACGGCGCGAGGACCCGCCGCTCGACGAGCAATATCGCGCCGTGACCGAGCATTATGATGCGATGCTCGATCATTATGGGACCGAGACGGGCGTCAACATGGCCCGCAAGCATATCGGCTGGTACACGCGCGGCCTCCATGGCTCGGCGGAATTCCGGAACAAGGTCAATCAGGAAGCCAGCGCGGATCGCGTAAAGGCGATGCTGTACGACTTCTATATGCCGCAGATCGAGCTTGCAGCCGCAGCCTGAGCCGACGCGCCACGGCAGGCCGGGCTTTGGGGCGCTGTTCGCCGCATTGCCGGTTGCGGTCGTGGTCGTCGATCCGGAGGATCGGATCGCCCACGCGAACGGTCTGGCGGAACAGTTGCTCAACCTGTCCGAGCGCCTGATGGTCGGACAGCCGCTGGCTGCGATCCTGCCGCCGCCGGATGCACCGCGCAGCCGCGACGGGCATGGGTTCGCCGTCTACGACACGGTCATCGCCACCCCACGAGGCCCCAAGATCCGCGTGGATTTCGTCGAGGCCCAGATTCCCGATCATCCGGGCTGGCGCGCGATCACGCTGCACAGCGCAGGCCCGTCGCGCCGTCTGGCCCATTCCTCGGAGCGCTCGGCCGGTGCAAGGGCGGCGGTGGGTGCGGCCGCGATGCTGGCGCATGAGATCAAGAACCCCTTGTCGGGGATCAGAGGCGCGGCACAATTGTTGAATGGCGGTGAGTTGACCACGCTGATCACGACCGAGGTTGATCGGATCGCCGCCTTGATCGATCGCATGCAGGATTTCAGCGATACCAGACCCTTGCCGCTCGCATCGGAGAATATCTATCCGCTGCTGACCCATGCGCGAAGCGTCGCGCTGGCGGGTTTCGCAAGGGGTATCCAGATCGAGGAGCGGTTCGATCCCTCTCTGCCGCCCGCGCGGATCAATCGCGACGCTCTGTTACAGATCGTCATCAACCTGCTGAAAAACGCCCGCGAAGCGGTGCGTGCAGTTCGCAATCCTCGGATCATCCTCACCACCGCCTATCGGCATGGCATGTCGGTCAGCATCGGCGACGGACAGGAGCGCCTGCCATTGCCGATCGAGATTTGTGTGATCGACAATGGACCAGGCGCTCCACCCGACATCGCCGACCATTTGTTCGACCCCTTTGTGTCTGGCCGGCATGAAGGGCAGGGCCTGGGCCTCGCGCTCGTCGACAAGCTGGTTCGCGACATGAGCGGAATGGTTCAATATGCAAGAGAGGGTTCTCCCGAAATGACGGTCCTGCGCCTTTTGCTTCCCAGGGCCGTCCTATGAGCCATGTTCTGGTCGTCGATGACGATGCCGCCATCCGTACCGTGGTGGGTCAAGCGCTGCGCCGCGCGGGCCATGAGGTCACGGCGGTGGAGACGCTGGCCCGGCTGGACCGCGTATTGGCGGGCGGCGCGCCGGACATTCTGGTCACCGACGTCATCCTTCCCGATGGCGACGGCATCGACCATATCCGCAGCGTCGCCGATCGGTTTCCGGCGTTGCCGATCATCATCCTGTCGGCCCAGAATACGCTGACCACCGCCGTTCGTGCAGCGGAGGTCGGTGCGTATGAGTATCTACCCAAGCCCTTCGATCTGGACGCACTGACCAATGCGGTAGCGGGCGCGCTGGCGCGAGGGGGCGTGCTGGTGGAGGACGGGCTGGCGGACGATGACCGCGCCCTGCCATTGATCGGCCGGTCGCAAGCGATGCAGAGCGTCTACCGCGTCATCGCTCGTGTTGTTTCGACCGACCTCACGGTGCTGATCTCGGGCGAGTCGGGGACAGGCAAGGAACTGGTCGCCCGCGCGATCCATGATCTCGGCCCACGCCGCGCCGCGCCTTTTGTGGCGATCAACATGGCCGCCATCCCACGCGAATTGATCGAGGCCGAACTGTTCGGCCACGAACGCGGCGCATTCACGGGCGCTGCACAACGCAATGCCGGGCGGTTCGAGCAGGCGGCGGGCGGCACGCTGTTTCTCGACGAGATCGGCGACATGCCGATGGAGGCCCAGACCCGGCTTTTGCGCGTTCTTCAGTCGGGCGAATTCACCACTGTGGGCGGCGCCCGGACGATCCGCACCGACGTTCGCATCGTTGCGGCGACCAACCGGGATCTCGCTCAGCAGGTTACATCCGGCCAGTTTCGTGAGGACCTGTTCTATCGCCTGAACGTCGTGCCGATCGCCTTGCCGGCCCTGCGCGAACGGCGGCAGGATATTCCACTGCTCGCGCGCCACTTCCTGGAGAATGCGGCGCTGCAAGGTCTGCCCAAGCGGCGGATCGACATGCAGGCGATCGATGCACTGGTAGCGCATGATTGGCCCGGCAATGTTCGCGAGTTGGAGAATATGATGCGTCGCCTCGCCGTGCTGGCGCGCGACGAGGTTATCGATGCCGACGCGATCCGCGCCATGATGGGCGAGGCTCGCCCGTCTCATAGCAGTGCGGCAGGATCGAACGAAGGCGATCTCGCCACGGCGGTGCGTAGTTACCTGGCGCGACTTGCGGTAGAGCGACCAGCGATCCTGGATGACGGCTCGCTCTATGACCGGGTCATCGGCGAAGTCGAACGGCCGCTGATCGAGGCGATGCTCGCCCGACACGGCGGCAATCAGTTGCGCACCGCCCGTGCGATGGGGATCAATCGCAACACGCTGCGCAAACGCCTGGACACGCTGAACATCATGGCCAGCGGTGGCGATGAGGCTGGCGACTGACCAACCAAATTTTTACGAATTGTGGCTTGCAGGTCACGCTTCACGTTGTACGATTGCAACGATGTTGGCGTTCTTAAAGCCTGCTGTTCCTGCCGAACCACCGCGATCCCGCTTCGCGGTGACGCCGGTGATGGAGATCGCGATCATCATCGGCGCGGTGGCGATCGCGGCAGGGACCTATTGGTTCATCGAACAGCGGCACGATGCGCAGGGACTGATTGCGCCGCCGGTCATCGCGGGGCTGCTGGCGCTTAACCTGGTTCCGGCAATCTTGTTGCTGATGCTGCTCGGCCGGCGGGTCGCGATGCGACGTGCGGCGGAGTCCGCCGTGGGCGGGGGCGGAAGGCTGCATGTCCGGCTGGTCGCCATCTTCTCGCTCACTGCCAGCGTCCCGATCCTGCTCACGGTCGTCACCGCGTCGATGATGTTCCAGTCGTCCGCCGAATTCTGGATCTCGGATCGGGCGCGCAAGGCGTTCAGCGACGCGATGGACATTGCCCGCCAATCGCAGCAGCAGATCATCAACCGCTGGGTCTTCGCCGGGCGCGCCATGTCTCAGGACCTGGGCCGCAATCTTCCCGTGCTACGCGAAAATCGGCGCGACTTTCACGACTATCTGGTTCAGCAGACCATCGTGCGGGACATGGAGGAAGCGGTGCTCTTCTCCTATGATCCCAAACAAGGCTTTAAATTCTACGACTTCTTCAATCAGCCGACCGACGCCAGCTTTCGTGAGCTGGTGACGCCGGAAATGATGGGCCAGGCCGGCCGTTCGAACCGCCCAGAGGTCGGCATCAACGAACAACGCGTCTGGGTGGTCACCCCCTTGCCCGACAGCAGCGGTATCATGCTGTATGTCGGGACCAGCGTGAATGCCGCGTTCCTCAGCAAACAGCATTTCGCCGCCGAGGATGTGGTCGAGGGGTATCGGGCGCTTCAAGGACGAGCACGGTCGCTCCAGCTCAAGTTCAACATCGCCCTGTTCTTCGTCGCCCTGCTGATCGTCGGAATTGCCGTCTGGATCGCGCTGGCGGTTGCCGATCGCCTGGTGCGCCCGGTGGGCGAATTGGTCGACGCGGCGCGACGCATCGCAGGCGGTGACCTGACCGCGCGCGTCCCCGACCCCCGGACCCGTGACGAGGTCGGTACGCTGGCGAATGCCTTCAACCAGATGACGGGACAATTGGAGCAGCAAAATACCGAGCTGGTGACCGCGAACGCGCAGCTCGACAATCGTCGCGCGCTGATCGAGGCGGTGATGGCAGGCGTGTCCGCGGGCGTCGTCGCCATCGGCGCCAATCGGCAGGTCCGCATCGCCAACAGTTCCGCCGACATGTTGCTGGGCACCGAGCCGGGCGGGCTGATCGGCCACCGGCTGGTCGAGGTCGCGCCCGAACTCGATGCGCTGCTTGATCAAGGCCGCCGTGAGGCGACGGTTCAGGTGGCGCTACACGGCGACATGCGAACTCTGGCGGTTCGTATTGCACAAACCGCCGACGGACCGATCCTGACCTTCGATGACATCACCCAGCAACTGCTCGACCAGCGCCGGGCCGCCTGGTCCGACGTGGCGCGTCGTATCGCGCATGAGATCAAGAACCCGCTGACGCCCATCCAGTTGGCGGCCGAACGGCTTCAGCGCCGCTATGGCAAGGTCATCGATCCCGAGGATCAGACATTCGGACGCCTCACCGAGACGATCGTCCGCCAGGTCGGCGACCTGCGCCGCATGGTCGATGAATTCTCATCCTTCGCCCGGATGCCGAAGCCGGTATTCCGCGAAGAGGCGATTGCCGACATCTGCGCCCAGGCCATGTTCCTCCACGAAGTCGCGCACTCCGAAATCCGCTTCGAAATGGATCAGGACGATCCTGCACCGATGATGGTGTGCGACCGTCGCCAGATGAGCCAGGCACTGACCAACATCGTCAAGAACGCGGTCGAGGCGATCGAGGCGCGCCCCGAGGGGATGAAGGGCGGGCACGTCATGATGACCGTGGGGCAGCAGGGCGGCATGGTAACGATCACCGTCGCGGACAATGGCGTCGGCCTGCCGCCCGAGCGCGATCGGATCATCGAACCCTATATGACGACGCGGGCGCGGGGCACGGGGCTGGGCTTGGCCATCGTCAACAAGATCATCGAGGAACATGCCGGCACGATCGGCTTTTCCGACAATCCTACCGGCGGCACCATCGTTTCGATGATGTTCGATGCCGGCGCCCTGGCGGCGCTGGATCAGGGTGGCGCCGAACCCGAACTGGCTGGGGAGGGCCAGCTCACCGCTTTGACTCGTACTCGGACGTAAAGAATCATGGCTTTGGACATTCTCGTCGTCGATGACGAACTCGATATCCGCGAACTCGTCGCGGGCGTGCTGGAGGATGAGGGCTATGACGCCCGCGTCGCGGCGGACAGCGATTCCGCGCTGGAGGCGGTGGCGGTTCGCCGTCCGTCTCTCGTGCTGCTCGACGTTTGGCTGCAAGGCTCCAAGCTGGACGGCCTCGAACTGCTGGACGAGATCAAGCGTCGCGATCCCTCGATCCCCGTTCTGGTGATTTCGGGCCATGGCAATCTGGACACGGCCGTGGCCGCGATCCGCAAGGGCGCTGCGGACTTTATCGAAAAGCCGTTTGAGGCCGAACGCCTGCTGCTGATGGTGGGTCGCGCGACCGAGACGGAGCGGTTGCGGCGGGAGAACGCCTCGCTGCGGGCCAGCGCTGGACGCGAGACCGATCTGACTGGTTCGTCCAGCGCCATCAATGGCATCCGCGCTACCCTGAAGCGGGTGGCCGCCACCGGCAGCCGCGTGCTGATCATGGGGGCGGCCGGGGTCGGCAAAGAGGTAGCGGCGCGGCTTCTGCATGGCTGGAGCAATCGATCCAGTGCGCCGTTCGTCGTCGTCAGCGCGGCGCGGATGACGCCCGAACGCGTTGACGAGGAATTGTTCGGGGTGGAGGAGGGGGGGGACCTCGTCCGAACCGGACTGCTCGAACAAGCGCATGGCGGCACGCTGTTCCTCGACGAGATCGCCGACATGCCGATCGCGACCCAGGCCCGCATCCTGCGCGTGCTGACCGACCAGAGCTTCACCCGTGTCGGGGGAACGCGCGTCGTCAAGGTCGATGTCCGCGTCGTCTCGGCCACGGCACGCGACCTGACTCAGGAGATCGCCGAGGGGCGGTTCCGCGAGGACCTCTACTATCGCCTCAACGTCGTGCCCGTCACCATCCCTTCGCTCTCCGAGCGGCGCGAGGATATCCCGCCGCTCGTCGAGCACTTCATGGCGCACTACGCCACCGAACGTCGCGTCCGCACGCCCGAAATCGCACCTGACGCGATGGTGGCGATGCAGTCCTATGATTGGCCGGGCAATGTCCGTCAGCTACGTAACGTCGTCGAGCGTACCATTATCCTGGCGCCAGGGGACCGGGTTGGCCGGATCGACCTCGACCTTCTGCCCGCCGAGGTACTGGGCGAGGGGGCCGACATGGGGGGTGGGGGCGCCACCGCGATCATGGGGGCGCCGTTGCGCGAGGCGCGGGAGAGTTGGGAACGCGAATATCTGCGCGTCCAGATCCGCCGCTTTTCGGGCAACATTTCCCGTACGGCGAGCTTCATCGGTATGGAGCGCTCGGCGCTCCATCGCAAGTTGAAGCTGCTGGGGATCAGCGAGACGCGCGACGAATGATCGACATGCCCACCCCATCGCCTCTGGACGAATGGGTGCCGAAACCATAGATATTGGCCGCGCCCGGTCCACGGGCGCGGTTCCGACGCCGGGAAACGGCGCTATTCGCGGGCACGGACCCGCCAAGAACAAGGGCTCGACCATGGCCGACAAGACGGGTTCGCTCCAGGACCTCTTTCTCAACGCGCTGCGCCGTTCCAAGGCGCCCGTTACCATGTTCCTCGTCAAGGGTGTGAAGCTCCAGGGCATCGTAACCTGGTTCGACAACTTCTCCGTGCTGCTACGCCGGGATGGGCAGTCGCAGCTGATCTACAAGCACGCCATTTCCACCATCATGCCGTCCGGTCCTCTGGATGTCGCCGCGATCGTAGACGGCGTCAACGAACAGCAGCGCAAGAACCCACTTTTGCAGGAAATCTTCCTGAACGCGGTGCGGAAGTCGGAAGACCCCGTCACCATGTTCCTGATCAATGGCGTGATGTTGCAGGGGCAGATTGCGGGTTTTGACCTGTTCTGCATGCTGCTCCAGCGTGAAGGTATGGCGCAACTCGTCTACAAACATGCCGTTTCGACCATTCAGCCGGCACGTCCGCTGAACCTGGCCGAAGAGCAGGCAGGATCGGCCGAGGATTGAGCACCGGTTTCGATCGCGATCGCGGTGAATTCACGCGTGGCGCCCGCACCGTCATCGTCCTGCCGGATCAGGGCGACGCGGCGCGGGACGCCGATGCACGCCTCGATGAGACGGCGGGGCTCGCCATGGCGATCGGTCTGGATGTGGTGGAGCGTATCGCGCTACGCGTCCGCGCGCCTAAGCCCGCGACCCTGATCGGTAGCGGCCAAGTCGAACAGGTCGCGCAACAGGTGCGGATGGAAGAGGCACAGCTTGTCGTTTTCGACGGCGCGCTCACCCCCGTACAGCAGCGCAATCTGGAGACCGCGCTTGAGGCCAAGGTCATCGACCGGACCGGTTTGATCTTGGAAATTTTTGGCGAGCGTGCGGCGACGGCGGAGGG
Organism: Sphingomonas sp. LC-1; assembly: GCF_025371035.1. Classification (GTDB taxonomy): domain Bacteria; phylum Pseudomonadota; class Alphaproteobacteria; order Sphingomonadales; family Sphingomonadaceae; genus Sphingomonas; species Sphingomonas sanguinis_E. Next base: position 212,444 of record NZ_JANZXB010000005.1, read on the forward strand.
GCGGCTCCAGGTCGAACTGGCGCATCTGGACTATCAGGCGGGCCGTCTGGTTCGCAGTTGGACCCACTTGGAGCGTCAGCGGGGTGGCTTCGGTTTCCTGGGCGGTCCTGGCGAAACGCAGATCGAAGCCGACCGTCGGATGATCCGCGACCGCATGGCGCGGTTACGGCGCGAACTCGATCAGGTAAGCCGGACGCGCGGCCTTCACCGTGACCGACGGCAACGCGCGCCATGGCCAGTGATTGCGCTGGTAGGCTACACAAATGCCGGAAAATCGACGCTGTTCAATCGCCTGACGGGCGCTGACGTCATGGCGAAGGATCTACTGTTCGCAACTCTGGATCCCACATTGCGACAGATCAGCCTGCCGGGGATCGATAAGGCGATCCTGTCCGACACGGTCGGTTTCGTATCCGACCTGCCGACCCAGCTCGTCGCCGCGTTCAAGGCGACGCTGGAAGAGGTCGTATCCGCTGACCTGCTGATCCATGTCCGCGACATCGCACATCCGGATAGCGAGGCGCAGCGGGCGGATGTCGAAGCGGTGCTGACCGAAATCGGCGTCGATCCCGAAACGCCGCGTTTTGAGGCCTGGAACAAGATCGACCTTGTTGAAGGCGATCTCCGCGACGATCTGCTCGTCGAGGCAGAGCGCCGTTCAAATATTGTCGCGGTTTCGGCCATGACGGGGGAGGGCATCGACGATCTGGTCGAGCAGGTGGCGGCGGCCCTGACTTCCGGGCATCGTCGTTACCGCGTCACGCTGGATGCGGGCGATGGGGCCGGGGCCGCCTGGCTACATGCGCACGGCGAGGTACTGGATCAGACGATCGAAGGCGAGCAGGCGGTTTATGATGTCCGCCTCTCGCCGCCTGATTATGACCGGTTCAGCCGTCGCGGCGCTTGACGCGCTGCCATAGGTCTTCCTTGCCTTCCAGATCGAGCGCCGCGAAGCCTTCACCCGCTTCCTGTTCCATGGCGCGGAACCGGCGCTCGAACTTGCGATTGCCCGCCTGCAGTGCCGCCTCGGCATCGACGCCGCAGTGGCGCGCCCAATTAACCACCGCAAACAGCAGGTCGCCAAACTCTTCCCCGATCGTGTCGGGCGTGGCTTCGGCGATTTCCCGCATTTCCTCGTCGATCTTTGCACGGGGACCTTCGGCATCGGGCCAGTCGAAACCGACACGTCCAGCGCGCTTTTGCAGTTTCTCTGCCCGCATCAGAGCCGGCAGTCCCAAGGCAACACCGTCCAGCGTACCGCCCGCCGCTTTGGCCTGACGCTCCTCCGCCTTGATCTGCTCCCATAGGTGATGGCCGCCCTCGGCCACGTCGCCGAAGATATGTGGATGGCGGCGCTCCATCTTGTCGCTGATCGCATTGACGACGTCCGCAAATGAAAATTGTCCCGTGTCTTCCGCGATTTGCGCATGGAACACCACTTGAAGGAGGAGGTCGCCCAACTCGTCCTTGAGGTCCGCCATGTCGCCACGTGCGATCGCATCCGCGACCTCAAAGGCTTCTTCGATCGTGTAGGGCGCAATGCTTTCGAAGCTTTGTGCAACGTCCCATTCGCAACCCGACTGGGGATCGCGCAGGCGTTTCATGATCGTCAGAAGGCGGTCCACCATCCATGCTCCTTGCATTCGATAATATATATTATGTAAAACTACGTCGCTTAGGAGCGTTGAGGATGAGCACCCCTTGCTCCACCTTCCAAGATCGAAGCCGACGCAGGACGTTCATCCCGATCACATCCTGATCACCGAAACTGGGCGATACGATTGCCCCCACATCGTTCAAGGTAATCGGTCCGATGGCGAGATGTTGGACGGTGACATGGTCGGCGATGACTCTGCCATTGGCCGTTTCCACCATGCTGGCGAACGGGCTTTCGCCCAAGTCGAGCCCGGCGGCTTTGGCCGTCGCCTCGGACAAAGCGGTCGTCGTCGCGCCGCTGTCGACCAGCATGTGGCGCTCAACGCCATTGATGCGGACATCCACCCAGAAATGTCCGTCGGCGCCGATCGCGATCCTGACCGTTCCGTCTGGCGCCGCATTGGCTGGCATCATTCTCACGAGCCGATCGCGTTGCGCGATGACGAGAAATGCGACGCCGAAAATACCAACCCAGATCAGCCCCATGCGCAGCGTCCGACCGATCGGGATGCGTCGCGCGACCAAGGCGCTGAGCGGCAGCAACAGGATCAGGCCATAATAGAGGAAGTCCATGGCCTGATCGCCGCTCATGGCGCGACTTCCATCCCGTCATAGCCCGGCCGAACGCCATTGGGGAGTTCTTGACACAAAGTGGTATAATCCATCGACTGATCCATATGGATCAGCACGCTTTCTCGGGGCCCTAACTCTTCGATCCAAGTCAGAACGGCCGGGAGATCGGCGTGGGCCGGATGCGGATAGCGGCGAAGCGCGTCGACCATCCACAAATCCACGCCGCGATACAGCTCAGCCATCTCCGGTGTTAAATCATGAAAATCCGTGGCATAGCCGACACTTTTATCACCGCAATCAAAGCGTAGGCCGGCGGAAAATAGCCGCCCATGCGGCTGGTCAACCGATCGGATGCGGATGTCCCCGATGACGAGTTCGTCTCCCAACGTGGTCATCGTCGCGGTCGGCGGATAGCCGGTCTTGCCCTGAAACACATATCCGAAGCGACGTTCCAGCGCCTCCGCGGTACGCGGCCGCGCATAACCGGCTACGGGATGTCCGAGTGCGTGATAAATCTGCCGTACATCGTCGATGCCGTGGCAATGGTCGGCATGATCATGCGTCCAGATGATCGCATCGACCGTACCGATATTCGCCGCGAGCAATTGTTCACGCATATCGGGCCCCGTATCGATGAGAATGCGGGTCCCCGCATGCTCGATCAGGGCGGAGCAACGCATCCGTCTATTTCGCGGATCGCTCGGATCGCACAGGCCCCAGTCATTACCGATCCGGGGAACGCCCGACGAGGTTCCGCAGCCCAGGATCCGGATCTTCACGCGAGGGTCTTGGCGAACAGACGGTGAAAATTCTCGGCGGTCGCACGGGTCAGTGCGTCCAGCGATTCCCCTCGCAGGTCAGCCAGAAAAGCGGCGGTGTCCGCCACGAAAGACGGCTCGCCGGTTTTGCCACGATGCGGCACGGGCGCGAGGAAGGGCGCGTCCGTCTCGACCAGCAATCGGTCCAGCGGCAACCTTGCCGCCGTCGCCTGCAGCTCCTTGGCATTCTTGAATGTCACGATACCCGAAATGGATATATAAAAGCCTAATGACAGGGCCTTATCGGCAAAATCTCCACTGGCGGTGAAACAGTGGATGACGCCGGGAAAGGCCCCCTTCCCCATCTCGTCGGCAAGGATCGCAGCCGTATCTTCCTCGGCATCACGCGTATGCACCACCAGCGGCAGGCCTGTTTCCCGACAGGCGGCGATATGTGCGCGAAAGCTCGCCTGTTGGCGTTCGCGGTCGCTATGGTCGTAATAATAGTCCAGCCCGCTTTCGCCGATGCCGACGACGCGGGGATGCGCGGCTCGCTCGACCAGCTTGGCGGTGTCGACATGGCTATGCGCATCGGCTTCGTGCGGGTGAATGCCGATCGTGGCCCAGACATCTGCTTCGCGCTCGGCGGTGGCGATCACCGCATCCCATTCGCTTTCGCGCGTCGAGATGTTCAGCATCGCGGTGACCCCACGGTCCCGGGCGCGGCTCAAGATCGCAGCCTGGTCCTCAACCAGTCCCTTGTAATTGAGGTGGCAGTGACTGTCGGCGAGCATCAGGCTTCCGCCTCGGCGGGAATTTCCAGACGCGGGAAAGCCGGCGTAGGGGGCGAGAGTGCGATGCCGCTCGCCGCTCGCCGCGCATACCAGCCGTCATCATCGATGGCGGCATGATCGCGCTCGTCGACGCCCAGCGTATCGAGCACGAGCCCTGCCCCACGCGGCGTGACCGGCAAGATCGCGATCGCCAGCATTCGGATGGCGCGCACCAGCGTGCCCAATACCGCATGCATCCGCTCGGGATCGGTCTTGCGCAACGACCACGGTGCCTGCAGGTCGATATACTGGTTGCAGGCATAGACGCCGCGCATCCAGGCTTCGATCCCCTGGCTCAGCATCAGGTCCTCGAACGCCGACTTCAAACCGGCACAGGCGACCACGACTTCCTCGATCAACACCGCATCCGCGGGGTCGCTGCGCCCCGGCTCGGGAAGAGCACCCTCCAAGTTCTTCGCAATGAACGACAATGTCCGTTGGGCCAGATTGCCGAAGCTGTTCGCCAGTTCCGCATTGACGCGGGTCACGATCGCCTCTGCGGAATAGGAGCCGTCCTGGCCGAAGCTGACTTCGCGCAGGAAGAAGTAACGCAGGGCATCTACGCCGAACGCATCCGCCAGACCCATCGGATCGACGACATTGCCGACCGACTTCGACATCTTCTCGCCCCGGTGCAGCAGGAAGCCGTGGCCGAAGACCGATTGCGGCAAGGGCAAGTCCGCCGACATCAGGAATGCGGGCCAATAGACCGTGTGAAAGCGCACGATGTCCTTGCCGATCAGGTGCAGATTGGCTGGCCAGAAGCGCGCCAATTCGCTGTCCTTATTCGGATAACCGGTACCGGTCAGATAGTTGGTCAGCGCATCGACCCAGACATACATGACATGGCCAGGACTGTCGGGAACCGGCACGCCCCAGTCGAAGCTCGTGCGCGAGACGGACAGGTCGGATAGCCCGCCCTCGACAAAGCGCATCACTTCGTTCCGCCGGCTTTCCGGACGGATGAAGTCGGGATTGTCGCGATACAGGTCGAGCAAAGGCTGCTGATATTTCGACAGGCGGAAGAACCAGGTCTCCTCGGCCGTCCATTCCACCGGCGTTCCTTGCGGCGACAGCTTGGTGCCGTCTTCGCCGGTCGTCAGTTCAGCCTCGTCGTAGAAAGCTTCGTCGCGGACCGAATACCATCCTTCGTACCGGTCGAGATACAGGTCACCCTTGTCCTGCATCGCCTTCCAGATCGCTTGGCTCGCCGCATAATGATCGGCGTCGACCGTGCGGATGAAGCGATCGTACGAGATATCAAGACGATCGGCCATCACATGAAAATGGCTGGACATTTCGTTCGCGAACTCGCGCGTCGAAATGCCGCGCGCGCGCGCCGCCTGCGCCATTTTCAGGCCGTGCTCGTCGGTTCCTGTCTGGAACAGCACGTCACGCCCTGCCTGACGCTGAAAACGCGCGATGACATCCGCCGCGACCATTTCATAGGCATGGCCGATATGCGGACGGCCATTGGGATAGTGGATTGCGGTGGTGATATAGAATGGATCGGCCATACCCGGTCCCTAGAACATCGCTTCGTGCAGGTGAAGCCCGGCTTGCTTCGCTCAGCCGCGAAGCGTCCATGCCAGCCACAGCCAGCCGAGGATCAGGATGGTGCCGCCCAACGGCGTCACCGCCCCCAGCCAACGGGGTGCACCAAGCGCCATGGCGTAAAGCGTGCCCGCGAAAATGGCGGCACCGATGACGAAAGCCCAGGCCACACCGCGCGTATCCAGCCGAAGCGCGACGAGCGCGGCGACGGCATGGATCAGTTGATACTGCCCGCCGGTCCGCAACCACTCGACCGCGACCCCCTCCGCCCGGTGTGCGCCGAATGCCCCCGCCATGATCGCGATCGCACCCGACAGCGCCGCCAATACTCCCAGCAACCCCATGGTCAGCCCTTTCGTTCGTCCTGCGTGATGATCCGATCATTGGCGGCACGCAGATCGCCGGACGCCGCCTGCGCCGCCAGTCGTTCCTTGTCTCGCGAACGGTACATGGTCTCGACGCGATCGATCTCTGCGCCGTCGATCTGCAGGCTTCCCAACGCCAGCCGCGCCATCTTCACCGCGGATTCGAGGACCTCTCGGACGACATAGGACGCCGGACCGCCCTTTAACCTCAAGACCGCACGGCGATCATAGGCACGCACGAAAAGCGAGGCCTTGGGAAAGGCCGCATGGACGCTTTCCAGCAGCTCCAACGAAATCTGGTCTTCATCCAGGCAGAACAGGATCAGTTCCGCCTCCGCCGCGCCGGCCTGTCGTAACAGGTCCAGACGGGTACCGTCGCCATAATAGACTTTCGCCCCGAACTCGGCGGCGATGTCGATCATCTCGATGTCGCGGTCGATCAGGGTCACCGGAATGTCGCTGGCGATCAGCATCTGCGCCACCGTCTGGCCGAAGCGGCCATAGCCGACGATCAGGGCGTTGGCGCCGTCGGTGACGGGCCCTTCCCGCTTTTCGCCGCGCATGATGACCGGCTCTTCGCGAATACGGCGGGTCGCGCGCATCAGGAACGGCGTGGTCGCCATGGACAAGGTGATGATCGCCCCGAACAGGCTCGCCGCCTCCGGTGCGACCAGATAGCCCGCCTGCGCTTGCGCGAACAGCACGAAGCCGAACTCACCGCCCTGGCTCATCAGCAGACCCAGAGCGAAGGCAGAGCGCCAGTTCATCCGAAAGGCCAGCCCGATCAAAAAGATGACCAGCGTCTTGGTCGCGATCAGGGCCAGCGCCATTACCGCCACGAAGACCGGCCGCTCAATGATCGCCGGCAGGTTGAGCATCATGCCCACCGCCAGGAAGAACAGGCCGAGCAGGATCGAGCGGAACGGCTCCACATCGGCCTCGAGCTCGTGGCGATACGGACTATCGGCCAGCATTACTCCCGCGATGAAAGCGCCCAGCGCGGTGGATAGGCCCAGCAACTCCATCACTGCCGCACTGGCAATGACCGTGAACAGCCCGGCGAAGACGAACATCTCCCGCTCGCCCATATTGCCAATCAGGCGGAACAGCGGCCTCAGGAGGAACCGCCCCGCCACGATCAGACCGACGATCGCTCCCACCGTCTCCAGCGCCAGGATCCATCCCGGCGGCCCGGCATGATCTGCGGGATTGCGCGACATGGCGGCGACGATGGTGATCAGCGGGACGATCGAAAGATCTTGAAACAGCAGGATCGAAAAGGCCCGCTCGCCAAAGGGCGTGCGCAACCGGCCCGAGGATTGCAGCATCGGCAGCACCTGCGCCGTCGAAGACAAGGCCAGCGGCAGGCCGAGCGCCAGGGCAGCCTCCATCGAGAAGTGCGCAAGCAGCACGATACCGCTGATCGCCAGGCCGCAAGCCGCGACCTGGAGCAAGCCTAGGCCGAAAATCTCATGCTTCATGCGCCAAAGCCGGGCCGGATTGAGTTCCAGCCCGACGATGAACAGCAGAAGCGTAATACCGATCTCGGCGATACCCAGCTTCGACTCGGCGTCGCCGACCAGCCCCAGCACATGGGGGCCCACCGCCGCACCCGCGACGAGATAGCCCAGCGTCGCGCCCAGGCCCAGCCGACGGAAGACGAGGACAAAAGCCAGTCCGAAGCCGAGCAGGATCGCCCCGTCCCGCAACAGCGAGATTTCACCGTGCATCGGCGCAGGCCTTTGCGGCGGCTTCGTCGACGGCCTCGGCCGCGGCCTCGAATGCAAGGCGGATCGAGGGGTGACGAGCGCTATAGGTCAGAGCCGGTGCGAAGACATCCAGACCGGGCCATTCGGGCGCTTCGCCCCGCGTGCCCGCCAGCCAGCCGGCCAGAGCGTCGCGCGCTGCCGCCAATTCGCGAGCGTCACGCCCAATGATATGGTTCGACAGCAACGCCGCCGACGCTTGGCCCAAGGCACAGGCCCGGACGAGCATCCCGACCTCGCTCACCCGCCCGTCCGCATCCAGATTGACGTCGACCGTCACCCGGCTACCACAAATGGGTGAGCGTCGCTCGATGCTGCCCATCGGGTCGGCCAGACGCCGATCATGGGGAATGGCCGTGGTGAGACGCAGGATTTCGGCATTATAGAGGGGAGCGTTCATGATGGGGTCTCGCTGGCATTGGCGGGGCCGCTGTCCGTGGAGGGGGTCGGCGCGCCGAACACCGGCAGGCCGCGACGGCGACGATCGACAAAATCGGCAATGCCCGCACTGGTTGCGTTGAGCAGCTTGTAGGTCCGGCTCTTCACCATCCATTCGGGCCGCCGCGCCGGGCCGCCGCCGACCGTGTCGATCATCAGCGCGACCACGAGGAAGACGAGGCTGGCCAAGATCAGCCCCTTGAGCGCGCCGAAGCCGAAGCCGAGCGCCCGGTCGACCGGCCCGAGGATTGAGGTCCGCGTCCGGCTGCCGATCGCGCGGGCGACCATGCGGCCGCCGAGATAGGTAACGGCGACGATCAGGGCAAAGGCAAGAACGGCCGCGCCCGAGACCGTCCCGACGACCCCCGTCAGCGCTTGCGCCAAAGGAATATGGAATAATTTGAGCGCCGCGACGATCGCGATCCAGGCGAATAGCGCCAGAACCTCGGTCACGAAGCCACGCAGGAAGCCCTGAATGGCTGCTCCGAAAACCGCAATGAGGACAAGTATATCGAGGGCGGTCAATGCTTTATGTCCAATACCTTATCCCAAGCATGACGAGCGGCCATGTTCGCCATCAGGCGAGGGACGGACATGGCGGCACGCGCCCCTCTTCGCTACCCCCGCCCCAGCATATGGTCAACGAACTCGGCCAAGGTCCGAAACCCGGTCATTCGTAGCCCCCCTTCGTCCCCAGCCATTGCGCGCGGGACCATCGCCTTTTCGAAGCCGAGCTTGCCCGCCTCCTTCAAGCGCAGCGGCCCATGCGCGACGGAGCGGATTTCACCCGACAACGCGATCTCGCCGAAGACGATCGCATCGGCCGGCACTGGACGCTCCGACAGGGCGGATATCAGCGCCGCCGCCACCGCCATATCGGCGGCGGGGTCCTGCACGCGATAGCCGCCCGCAATGTTCAGATAGACTTCCGCAGAGGAGAAGCTCAGCCCGCATCTCGCCTCCAGCACTGCCAGGATCATGGCGAGGCGACCATTGTCCCACCCCACGACCGCGCGTCGCGGTGTCGCGCCCGATGCGAGCCGGACGGTCAGCGCCTGGATTTCCACCAGCACGGGCCTTGTGCCCTCGAGCGCGGGGAAGACGGTGGCTCCGGTCACCCCCTCTTCCCGGTTGGTCAGGAACAGAGAGGACGGGTTGCCGACCTCGGTCAAACCCTCGGTCTGCATGGCGAACACGCCGATCTCGTCGGTGCCGCCGAAACGGTTCTTGATCGCACGCAGGATACGATATTGATGGCTACGCTCACCCTCGAAGGCGAGGACCGTGTCCACCATATGTTCCAGCACCCGAGGACCGGCGATCGATCCGTCCTTGGTAACGTGGCCGACCAGCACGACGGCGGTTCCACGTTCCTTCGCAAAGCGGATCAGTTCCTGACCCGACGCTCGGACCTGACTGACGGTGCCGGGCGCACCCTCGATCAGGTCCGAGTGCATCGTCTGGATGGAATCGATGATAAGCAGCGCAGGCGGCGTGCCGATCGATAGCGTGGTCAGGATGTCGCGAACCGATGTCGCCGCCGCCAACCGGACCGGCGCTTGCCCCAGCCCCAGCCGCCGGGCGCGCAGCCGGACCTGATCCGCCGCCTCTTCGCCCGACACATAGGCGACAGGCTTTCCCGCCATCGCCAGCTTCGCCGCCGCCTGGAGCAGCAACGTCGATTTGCCGATGCCCGGATCGCCGCCGATCAGTGTTGCCGATCCCTCGACAAAGCCTCCGCCCAGCGCACGATCGAGTTCGGCTATCCCCGTGGCCATCCGATCGGGCAGCGGAATATCCGCATCCAGCCCGACCAGTTGGATCGCACGGCCGCCGCCCTGAAGATTATGCTTCGCGGCAAAGGGCGTGACCTGCACCGGCGCTTCTTCCAACATCGTGTTCCATTCGGAGCAATCGGGGCATTGCCCCTGCCAGCGAGAGGAAACCGATCCGCAGGATTGGCAGACATAGCGCTTTTGAACCTTGGCCATGACGTGCATCTAATAGCCGTGGAACGAAAATGGAACATCGTTCATGGACAGGCAGTGGGATAGTTTTTGAGCGCCATGCCCGCTATGGGCCGACCGCCATGACCCCAGACCCGTTTCGCGTCGCCCTGTTCAGCGGCAACTATAATTATACGCGCGACGGCGCGAACCAGACGCTGAACCGGCTCGTCGGGCATTTGCTCGATCGCGGAGTGGCGGTGCGCGTCTATTCGCCGACCTCTTCCACGCCCGCATTCCCACCTGTCGGCGACCTGGTCGATGTGCCCGCGATCCCGCTGCCCTTCCGGGCCGATTATAAGCTGGCGCGCGGGCTACCGGCCAAGGTCCGGGCCGATCTGGAAGCGTTCGCGCCCAATATCGTCCATGTCTCCGCTCCGGAATTTCTGGGCCATGCCGCGGTTCGCTGGGCGCGGGAAAATGGGGTCGCGTCGATCGCCTCGGTCCATACGCGGTTCGAGACCTATCCCGCCTATTACGGGCTGGGCTTCCTCGAGCCCGCCATCATCCGGTTGCTGACGCGCTTCTATAACAAGTTCGACCGTGTCGTGGCCCCCAGCCCCAGCATGATCGCGCTACTTCGTGGATGGGGCGTGACGCCACCCATGGGTATTTGGTCACGCGGGATCGACCATGACCGGTTCCGCCCCTCGCGTCGCAGTGTCGAATGGCGGCGTGCGCTGGGGATCGCGGACGACGAGGTTGCGATCGGCTTTTTGGGAAGGCTGGTCAAGGAAAAGGGCCTCGACGTCTTTGCGGATGCGCTGGCCGAGCTTCGTCGGCGCGGGGTTCCGCACAAGGTGCTGGTGGTCGGCAAGGGCCCCGCTCAGGACTGGTTCGCCAAGGCGACCCCGGATGCGATCTTCGCGGGCTATCAGACCGGCAACGATCTGGGCCGGGCGGTCGCGTCGATGGACATCTTCTTCAACCCCAGCGTCACCGAAACATTCGGCAATGTCACGACAGAGGCGATGGCGGCGGGCGTTCCCGTGGTCGCGGCCCATGCGACGGGCGCGATGGATCTCGTGGTGAATGGGGAAACGGGCTATCTGGTCGGCGCACGGGACATTCGCGGCTATGCCGACGCACTGGAGCGGATTGCCAGCGATGCCGCGTTGCGCCGCCGGTTCAGCGAGGCGGGACATGCCCGCGTCGCCGATTACCGCTGGGACAAGGTAAACGACGCGGTGCTCGAGGCGTATCGCGCGCTCTTTACCGGAAACTCCTGACCTAAGCCTCGCGCCAGTCGAAGGTCAGCGGTGCTTCGCGAAAGGCGAAGCGGTCGAGATGGCTCGAAACGACTTCGCGCACCCGCTCGATGTCCTCAGCTTCCGGCACCGTCAGCACGATGTCGAGCGTGTCGCTGTCGGCACGCATTTCCAGCTTGGAGCCGTTGGGAAACAGGATCGTCCCATCCTCCGGTGTAAAATCCACCTCCATTTTGTGCGACCAATGTTTGGCGAGTTGCTGAAGATAGCGGCTGGCCGAGTGGGTCGGCACGCGGGCGACGGACTGGTTCATTTCAGGCGCTCCACTTTCTGGGCAAGTTCATCGATCATCGCGGCGATGTCGTGCAGACTCTCCTGCGACAGATCACTCCGGGCGAAGCGTTGGCCGAGGGCGACCTTCAGACTGCCCATCGCACGGCGGATCGGCGCGGCGTCGATGCGATCCCGATGCTCGCCCAACGCCCGCAGACGGGCGATCAGGGCCTCGACCCGTTCGCTATTCTCCGTCAGGTGCGCGCGGCCCTCGTCAGTCGCGGCGAACCGTTTCTTGGACCCTTCGGAATGCTGCTCCGCGATGAAGCCCATCTCGTCGAGAAGGGTCATGGTCGGATAGATGACGCCCGGGCTCGGTGCATAGGCGCCGCCGGTCATGGCCTCGATCTCGCGGATCAGATCATACCCATGCCGGGCCTCGTCGGCGATCAGCTTGAGCAGGACGAGGCGAAGCTCGCTTCCGTCAAACATCCGAGAGCGACGCCCGCCGCCGGGACGTTCTCCGCCTGCAAACCAGTCGCCGCCAAACGGGCCTCGTCGCCCTCCGCGCGGACCCTGCATCCCAACGTCTAGGTCGTCCCAGCCGAAGCCGGACGATCCCGAATGCCTGTGGCCGTGCATCCGGCCCAAATGATGATGTCGCATGAAATCTCCTATTGCGATAGCATCAAGATATATCGCAGAGGGCCTAAGTCAAGATAGATTGAGATATATCTTAAGACGGGTTGGTGACGATCGAGCTTCGATCTCCTACATGATGGGCATGGCCGATCTCTTTGCGGGTATGGACCCCGCCCCTGTCGCTCCTCCCCTATCGCCGGACGCGCCGCTGGCGGATCGGCTTCGGCCGAACCAGTTAAGCGATGTCGTTGGGCAGGATCATCTCACCGGGCCGGAAGGAGCAATCGGACGGATGGTCGCGGCACAGCGTCTATCGTCGATGATCCTGTGGGGACCACCAGGCACCGGAAAGACCACGATCGCCCGCCTTCTGGCCGCAGCAGTAGGCTTGCGGTTCTCGTCGATTTCGGCTGTGTTTTCGGGTGTGGCGGACTTGAAAAAGGTCTTTGCCGAAGCTCGCGACCATGCCCGACTGGGACAGCGCACCCTGTTGTTCGTAGACGAGATTCACCGTTTCAACCGCGCGCAACAGGATGGGTTTCTGCCCTTTGTCGAGGACGGCACCGTAACGCTGGTCGGCGCGACAACCGAGAATCCCTCCTTCGAACTCAACGCCGCGTTGCTCAGCCGTGCGCAGGTCCTGATCCTGCACCGTCTCGGTCAATCTGCGCTGGAGCAATTGCTGACGAGGGCGGAGACGGAGATGGCCCGCCCCCTACCCCTCCAGTCGGCGGCGCGTGAAGCCTTGCTCGCCAGCGCTGATGGCGATGGACGGTTCCTACTCAATCAGGCTGAGACGCTGTTTGCGGTCGATCTACCCGAACCGCTCGACGCCGCCGGACTGTCGGCGTTCCTACAGCGACGGGTCGCGGTCTATGACAAGGATCGGGAGGGGCATTACAACCTCATTTCTGCGCTTCACAAGTCGATCCGGGGGTCGGACCCGCAAGCCGCGCTTTACTACCTGGCGCGGATGCTGACGGCGGGCGAGGAACCGCTCTATGTGCTGCGCCGGCTGACACGCGCCGCCGTCGAGGACATCGGGCTCGCCGATCCACAGGCCTTGAGCCAATGCCTTGCCGCGAAGGACGCCTATGACTTTCTCGGCTCACCGGAGGGTGAATTGGCGATCGTCCAGGCCTGTCTCTATCTCGCAACCGCGCCCAAATCGAATGCCGCATACATGGCCCAGAAACGGGCTTGGCGGTCGGCTAAGGAAACGGGATCGCTGATGCCGCCGACCAATATCCTGAATGCCCCGACCAAGCTGATGAAGCAGATCGGCTATGGTGCGAACTATCAATATGATCACGATGCGGACGGCGGCTTTTCGGGGGCCAACTATTGGCCGGACGAACTGCCGCCCCAGAATTTTTACGAGCCGTCCGGGCGAGGGCTGGAAAAGCGCATCGCCGAACGGATGGCATGGTGGGAAGAGCGGCGGCGCGCTTTGCGCCAACAGGATGGAGAAGACAGCCATCGCGCCTGACCGCTTTACCGGCTTCGTCGCGATCGACTGGTCCGGCGCGCATGGCACGTCCCATCCGGGTATCCGCATGGCGATGTGCGGGAGTGGCCAGGCGCCGCCCGAACTCGTCATGCCGCCTGGTCGAGCCTGGTCGCGTGAAGGCGTCGCGGCCTGGTTGCTGGAACGCGCCGCCGAGCCGCTGTTGATCGGTTTCGATTTCAGCTTTTCCGCCCCTTTCGTCTCCCGTGGTGCGCATCTGCCCGGCGACCGGCCGACCGTGGATGCGCGCGCGCTATGGGATTATGTCGATAAGAGCAGCGACGATCCCGACCTTGGCGCTCGCAGCTTTCTGGAGGCCCGGCGCGGGCGGCATTTCTATTTCGGGGTTGCGGATGGGCGAAAGGCCGACTTCCTTCACTGGCGCGCATGCGAGATCGCGCCGGATGGCGGTCGCAAACCGTCGACCGTCTATGATGCGATCGGCGCGTCGCAGGTCGCCAAGGCCAGTTTCGCTGGGATGCGCCTGCTTCGGCGGATCGATAGCCATGTCGCGATCTGGCCGTTCGATCCCATCCCCTCCACTGGAGCGCTGGTCGTCGAAATCTATACCTCGATCGCCGCGCGCGACGCCGGGCGACCGCGCGGGCGAAGCAAGATCAGGAGCGCCGAAGCTCTGGACGACGCCCTTATGACCTTGGGGAGCGAGCGGCATCGGCCCCTCGACCGCTACGACGATCATAGCACCGATGCGATCCTGACCTCGGCTTGGCTACGCAAGATGGCCGTTCGCGATGATCTATGGCACCCAGCCGGGCTTTCTCCGCTGATCGCGCGAACGGAGGGCTGGACCTTCGGCGTATCTTGACGCATGGGGACGGCAATGCCGGTTTAGCACAGTTGGTAGTGCACCTGATTTGTAATCAGGGGGTCGGGGGTTCGAGCCCCTCAACCGGCACCATTTCCCGCCGGTCGCGCTTGATCCATGTGGCACCAAAGCCGTTGGGGTGCGTTACATTCGCGGAATGATCAAGGTCGCCAGCTATAATATCCGGAAGGGGATCGGCGCCGATCGACGCCGCAATCCCGACCGCATCCTCGATGTCCTGCGCGAAGTCGATGCCGACGTTATTGCGCTCCAGGAAGCGGATCGTCGCTTCGGTGACCGGGAGGGTGTGATTCCCCTTCACATGCTCGACGATCACAGCGACTGGAAGCCGATCGTCTATGGTATGAAGGCCAGGTCCCTGGGCTGGCACGGCAATACGATCCTCGTCCGCAAATCGACCCAGATACTCGACTTCGAGGCGATCCACCTTCCGTCGTTGGAGCCGCGCGGGGCCGTGATGGCCGATTTGCGGACCGCAGGCGGCGTGATCCGCGTCGTCGGCATGCATCTGGACCTGTCCGGGCTATGGCGGCGACGCCAGGCGGCGGCGATCCTGTCCCATTTGGCGAGTTGCCTGCATCGCCACCCCACGGTGATGATGGGTGACCTGAACGAGTGGACCCGCGGTTCGGGCTGCCTGCGCGATTTCTGCCGTGACTTCACCATGGCCGATACCGGTCCGAGCTTCCATGCGCGTCGCCCGATCGGACGGCTGGACCGGATCATGGTGTCCCCCGATCTCCGCATTGCCGAATGCGGGGTTCATGCCAGCCCGACCTCTCGAAAGGCATCGGATCACCTGCCCATCTGGGCGAGGATCGGACCGCGCTGATGCGGGAAAAGGAGTTGCGGCTGGCGCTGGTCTGTTATGGCGGGATCAGCCTGGCCGTCTACATGCACGGCATCACCAAGGAGATCTGGCGCGTGGTACGCGCCAGCCGAGCCTCGCATGAGGGGGATCCACCCGCCTCCGCCGTCGATGCGGTCTATCATGAATTGCTTGACGAAATGGCAGCGCGCGGCGGCGTGCGGGTTCGCATCCTGGCCGACATTATCGCGGGCGCAAGCGCGGGTGGCATCAACGGAATTTTTCTGGGGCAGGCATTGTCCACCGGCCAGTCGCTCGACCCCCTGACCGATTTGTGGCTGGAAGCAGCCGACATCGAGTCGCTGATCGCACCGGATGCCGCGCCGACGTCGCGCTTTTCCAAGATGTGGGCGCTCCCCATCGCCTGGATGGCCGCCGGGCGCAGCGGGGACAAGATCGAGGGGCTGGACGAGGAAACCCGCGAGGAGGTTCGCCGCAAGCTGGGCCATCTCATCCGCTCACGCTGGTTCGAGCCGCCCTTTGCCGCCGACGACTTTACCGGTCGGTTGCTGGAGGCGTTCGACCGGATGGCCGCAGCGCCAGCGGGCAAGCGGCTTCTGCCGCCCGGCCAGCCGCTCGACCTGTTCGTCACCGTTACCGATTTTACCGGCCAGCCGCAGCGGCTCCGGCTGCATTCGCCCGGCGAGGTGGTGGAGACCGAGCATCGCATGGTGGTCGACTTTACCGACAGCGGAGACGGCAAGCTGGCGGCCGTCCCCGAACTCGTCTTTGCCGCGCGCGCGACCTCCAGTTTTCCGGGGGCCTTCCCGCCGTTCACTGTGGCCGAACTCGACCGCGTCCTCGAAGCACGCGATCAGTCCTGGCCCGAGCGGGACGCCTTTCTGCGCCGGGTGCTGCCACGCCATCATGCCGCCGGAGCAGCGGACAAGGCGGTGCTGATCGATGGTTCGGTGCTGGTCAACGCGCCCTTTCGTCCCGCTATCGACGCACTCGGCCGCCGCCCGGCGCGTCGGCAGGTCGATCGGCGTTTCGTCTATATCGACCCTTTTCCGGGCATGCATTTCCGCCTTCCCGGCGGCGGCGGTCATCCCGGCTTCTCCCAGACGATCATCGGCGCGATCAGCGAACTTCCCCGACAACAGCCTATCCGCGACAATCTGGAAGCGATCGCCGCCCGGTCCGGGCGGATCGACCGGATGCAGGCGATCGTCGCCGCGATCCGCGAGAATGTCGAGCAGGAGATCGAACAACTGTTCGGCGGCACCTTCTTCCTCGATCGCCCGACCGCCGCCCGTCTCGCCTCCTGGCGGGTGCGAGCGCAAGCGGCCGCCGCCGCGAAGGCTGGGTTCAGCTATGCCGCTTATGGTCATCTGAAGATCGCGGGCGTCGTCGATATGATTGCGACCATGCTGGCGGAGGCCACCGGCGACGACGGGACCGCGAGGCGCAGTCGGCTTCGCGCGATGGTCGAGCGGACGTTGGCCGCGCGAAGCGGCAATGGCGAAGCGATTGGCTTCACCGGCGGCCCCAGTGAAGGGGCAAAGGCATTCCTTCGTGGCTTCGACCTGGGTTATCGCATCCGCCGCCTGCGGCTGCTTGCCCGCCGCCTGACCGAACTCGAGGGTGAGCATAGCGAGACGGAACTCGCTCCCGTTCGCGACGCCCTCTACGAATCGCTTGCCGAATTTCTGGAACGGCAAAATGGCGGCGCCTATGCCGACATGGCACATGACGTCCGTTCCGTACGGAGCGACGGCGGACGGGTCCTCGAGGAATTGCGGAAAAGGCTCGACCTGACACGCCTGGACGGCGAAACGGATGCGCGGTTGGCGAGCGCCTTTGCGGGCCTACCCCGCGCGGCGCGGCGCACATTGTTGCTGACCTATCTTGGCTTCCCCTATTTCGACGTGGCGACCCTACCGCTTCTGCAGGGCGAGGGTCTGGACGAGTTCGACCCGATCAAGGTCGATCGCATATCCCCCGACGACGCGACCGCGATCCGCTCGGGCGGCGCGGAAGCGACGCTGAAGGGCATTCAATTCCTGACCTTCGGGGCGTTCTTCAGTCGCAGCTACCGCGAGAACGACTATCTCTGGGGACGGCTGCATGGCGCGGAGAGGATGATCGACATCGCCGTTTCCACCCTCCCCCCGACCATCCGCCTCAAACCCGGTGCGGTCGCGGCCTTCAAGCGGCGAGCTTTCGTGGCGATCCTGAACGAAGAAGAGGATCGCCTCACCGCGATCGCACCGCTGATCGCCTCGCTTCGCCGCGAGATCGGCTGAAGGCTGGTCATGCCGGACCAACGCGGCTAGACCGCGTCGCGCAAGCGATGTCCGGCCGCCTCTTGGGCGGTTCGGTTATAGGTTAGGCGGAGAAGCGCATGCAGTTCCTGAAAATGCTGTTCTGGTGCCTGCTGGCCTTCCTGGCCGCGGCCTTCACGCTGGGCAATTGGACGACTGTGCCGATCCGGCTGGTTGGCGGCCTGGTGGCGGATGTGAACCTGCCGCTTCTGCTGTTCCTGACCTTTCTGCTCGGGCTGGTCCCCACGCTCATCTGGCAGCATGCGGCGCGCTGGCGCTTGCGGCAGCGGTTGAACGCAACCGAACGCGCGCTGGCGACCGCCACCTCCTCGACCGAGACCGGCCTCTATGCCGCCCCGGTCGAGCCCGCCCCCCTTTCCACCCAGCCCATGGTCTGATCCCCTTATGAGCAATCGCATCTATGTCGCGATCGACACGCCCGATCTGGCCCGCGCGCAGGCGCTGGCGCAAAAGGTGCGTCATCATGTCGGCGGCCTGAAGCTCGGCCTGGAGTTCTTCTGCGCGCATGGCGCCACGGGCGTGCGGGAGATGGCGCATATCGGCCTGCCGATCTTCCTCGACCTGAAGCTGCACGACATTCCCAATACCGTCGCTAAGGCGGTGCAGTCGCTGGGTCCGCTCGCGCCTGCGATCCTGACGGTTCATGCGGCGGGCGGTCGTGCGATGCTGGAGGATGCCAAGGCGGCAGCACCGACGGGAACCAAGGTCGTGGCCGTCACCATGCTCACCAGCCTGGATGCCACCGACCTGACCGATACCGGCGTGACCGGGAGCCCCGCCGATCATGTCCGTCGCCTCGCCGATCTGGCGGCGGAGGCGGGCGTAGACGGCATCGTCTGCTCCGGCGAAGAAGTCGCAGCGGCACGGAAAGCTTGGCCGAAGGGCTTCTTCGTGGTCCCGGGCGTCCGCCCGGCCAATGGCGTGGTCGGCGACCAGAAGCGGGTGGTTACCCCGCGTGCTGCGGTGGACGCGGGCGCGTCCATCCTGGTCATCGGTCGCCCCATCACCCAGGCCGATGATCCCGACGCCGCCGCACGGGCCATTGCCGCCACGCTTTGACGCCTTTCTCCGTCGATTTCCTCTCATCCCGGAACAGGCCATGCCGACCACTGCCAAGATTTGCGGACTGACCACGACCGCGACGCTCGACGCGGCACTGGGCGGCGGGGCGAGCCATGTCGGCTTCGTCTTCTTCCCGGCCTCGCCCCGGCATCTGACCTTCGATGCCGCCGCCGGGCTCGCGGGGCGGGTGCCGGATCACGTCCGACGAGTCGGCGTCTTCGTCGATCCCGACGACCAATTGCTCGAAGCCGCCGTTCGGGCAGGGACTCTCGACGCCATCCAGCTTCATCGCACGGCCCCCGCCCGCGTGGCGGCGATCCGTGCCCGGTTCGATAAGGAGGTCTGGGCCGCGGTCGCCATCAAGGTGCGTGACGATGTGGACAAGGCGCGCGACTATGCCGGTGCCGCCACCCTGATCCTGTATGACGCGAAGACGCCGGACGAGGCCTCGCTGCCCGGAGGCATGGGATTGCGGTTCGACTGGAGCCTGCTCGACGGCGTTCGGCATCCCTTGCGCTGGGCGCTGTCGGGTGGACTGGATGCGGGCAACGTTGCCGAAGCCATACGCCGTACGGGCGCGCCGCTGGTCGATGTTTCGTCCGGCGTGGAAAGCGCGCCCGGCGTCAAGGATATGGACAAGATCGCCGCGTTCCTTAAAGCCGTTGCGACAAATCAGTGACAGGATCGTTTGCAGGGCTCGCCCCGCAGATGCTCAAGGGATACGAAATGAACGCCCCCAACTCCTTCCGCGCCCAGCCCGACGAGCGCGGCCATTTCGGTGAATTCGGCGGCCGCTACGTCGCCGAGACGCTGATGCCGCTGATCCTCGACCTCGAACGCGAATATCGCGCGGCGCAGGTCGACCCGGCTTTCCAGGCCGAATTCGACGGCCTGATGACCCATTATGTCGGGCGTCCCAGCCCGATGTATTATGCGGAACGGCTGACCGCGATGCTCCGCGAGACCGCGCCCGAAGGCAAGGGGCCCAAGGTCTATTTCAAACGCGAGGAACTGAACCACACCGGCGCGCACAAGATCAACAACTGCATCGGCCAGATCCTGCTTGCCAAGCGGATGGGCAAGACGAGGATCATCGCCGAGACGGGCGCCGGCCAGCATGGCGTCGCCACCGCGACGGTTGCCGCGCGTTTCGGCCTGCCCTGCACCATTTTCATGGGTGCACGCGATATCGAGCGGCAGGCGCCCAATGTCTTCCGCATGAAGCTGCTCGGCGCGGAAGTGCGCCCGGTGACGTCGGGCGCACAGACGCTCAAGGACGCGATGAACGAGGCGCTGCGCGACTGGGTCGCCAATGTCCATGACACGTTCTACATCATCGGCACAGCGGCGGGACCGCATCCCTATCCAGAGATGGTGCGCGACTTCCAGTCGGTGATCGGAACCGAATCGCGCCGTCAGATCATGGAGGCGGAAGGCCGCCTCCCCGACCTGCTCATCGCGGCGGTCGGGGGCGGGTCGAATGCGATCGGCCTTTTCCATCCGTTCCTCGACGATCCCGACGTCGCGATGCTCGGGATTGAGGCGGCAGGCCATGGCCTTGCCACCACGCAACACGCCGCCAGCCTGACCGGCGGCAAGCCCGGCATACTGCACGGAAACAAGACTTATCTGCTTCAGGACGAGGATGGCCAGATCACTGAGGCGCATTCGATCTCGGCAGGTCTCGACTATCCGGGCATCGGGCCCGAGCATAGCTGGCTGAACGATACCGGCCGCGTGGTCTATGAGGGGATCACCGATACCGAGGCACTGGAGGCATTCCAGCTTTGCTGCAAGATTGAGGGGATCATTCCCGCTCTCGAAAGCAGCCATGCGCTGGCGGGTCTGATCAAGCGCGCGCCGTCGATGGATCGCGACCAGATCGCACTCGTCAACATCTCGGGGCGTGGCGACAAGGACATCTTCACCGTTGCCGATGCCATGGGAGTGAAGATGTGAGCCGGATCGCCGACCGCTTCGCGCGCTGTGCCCAGTCTGGCCGCGCCGCGTTGGTGACCTTCGTGACGGCGGGCGACCCGACGCCGGGCGATACTGCCGCGATCCTCGACGCCCTGGTCCAGGGCGGAGCCGATGTGATCGAACTCGGCATGCCCTTCACCGATCCGATGGCGGACGGGCCCGCCATTCAGAAGGCGAACATCCGCAGCCTGGGCGCTGGCACCCGCACCGCCGACGTCCTGTCGATCGCTTCGGCCTTTCGCGAACGTCATCCGGACGTGCCGTTGGTCCTGATGGGCTATGCCAATCCGATGACGGTGCGCGGCCCCGAGTGGTTCGCCAAGGCTGCGTCCGAAGCCGGAGTGGACGGCGTGATCTGCGTCGACGTTCCTGCCGAGGAAGACGATGCCTTGGGCGTCGCGCTGCGCGCCGAGGGTGTGGCGTCGATCCGGCTTGCCACCCCGACCAGCGACGCCGCCCGTCTCCCGACGATCCTGACCGGCGCCGATGGTTTTCTCTATTATGTCTCGGTCGCGGGGATCACCGGACAGCAACAGGCCGCGCAATCCTCGATCGAAGAGGCGGCTGCCCGGTTGAAGGCGGCGACGCAGTTGCCCGTCGCGGTCGGCTTCGGCGTCCGCACGCCTGAACAGGCCGCGGCGATCGGTCGCGTGGCGGACGGCGTCGTGGTCGGTTCCGCCATCGTCGATCTGGTCGGCGAACATGGTGCCGCTGCACCGGCACCGGTCCGGGCCTATATCGAAACTCTGTCGTCGGCACTGGCCGATGCACGCAAGGAACTCGCATGAGCTGGCTCAACAGCGTCCGTAACGTCATCCCCTTCGTCGCCAAGCGGGAAACGCCCGACAATCTCTGGCACAAGTGCAGGGGATGCGGGCAGATGGTCTTCACCAAGGAATTGGAAGACAATCTGAACGTCTGCCCCAAGTGCGACCATCATGATCGTATCGGTCCCAAGGCACGCTTCCGTCACCTGCTGGACGAAGGGAGCTGCAACGAGCTTCCCGCCGCCAAGGTACCGGAGGATCCGCTCAAGTTCCGCGACTCAAAGCGCTATGCCGACCGGTTGAAGGCCGCCCGCGCCAATGCGGCGGAGAATGACGCGCTCGTCAATGCGCGTGGCACGATCCTGGGTCACAAGGTCGTGATTGGGGTACAGGATTTCGCCTTCATGGGCGGCTCGATGGGCCTTGCGGTGGGCGAAGCCTTTGTGCGCGGGGTCGAGGCGGCGATTGCCGACCAATGCCCCTATGTCATCTTCACCGCATCGGGCGGCGCGCGGATGCAGGAGGGTATCCTCAGCCTGATGCAGATGCCGCGCACCACTGTCGCGATCCAGATGCTGCACGATGCGGGCCTGCCCTATATCGTCGTGCTGACCGATCCGACCTCGGGCGGCGTGATGGCCGCCTATGCCATGCTGGGCGACGTCCAGATCGCCGAGCCGAAGGCGACCTTGGCCTTCACCGGCCGCCGGGTGATCGAGAACACGATCCGCGAAAAGCTGCCCGACGATTTCCAGACGTCCGAATATTATCTCGACCACGGCATGCTCGACATGGTCGTCCACCGCCACGATCTGCGCGAGCGTCTGGCGACCGTCATCGGCTATCTGACGGGATCGCGCAAAGCCGCCTGATCCGAACAGTCGCGAGCGTCGCCTTTGAAGGGCGATGTCTTTAGAAGGGCGGGCCGAGAGGTCCGCCCCTTTCATATCCCCCGCCCCTATGCGAGACCGGCCGATGCCCGATCATGCCCGCTCCCAAAACCCGGCCGTACAGGCGCAGCTCGATCGACTGTGGTCGCTGTCGCCCGGAGCGGACATATTGGGGCTGGAGCGGATCACGCAATTGCTGGCACGGTTGGGCGATCCGCAGAACCATCTGCCCCCCGTCTTTCACGTTGCCGGTACCAACGGCAAGGGTTCGACCTGCGCCTTTCTGCGTACCGCGATCGAGGCGTCCGGTCGGCGCGTCCATGTCTATTCGAGCCCGCATCTGGTGCGCTTCAACGAGCGTATTCGCATCGCAGGCGATTTGATCGAGGACGACGCCCTCGCCGCCCTGTTGGATGAGGTGCTTGGCCAGGCCGAGGGGATCGGGGCCAGCTTCTTCGAGGTGACGACGGCGGCGGCCTTTCTGGCCTTCGCGCGTACGCCGGCGGCTGCGACGATCATCGAGGTCGGTCTGGGCGGGCGTCTGGACGCAACGAACATCCTGCCTCCGCCCGCCGTCTGCGGGATCGCGGCGCTCGGCATCGATCATGAGGCGTTTCTGGGCCGCAGTCTGATCGGCATCGCGCGGGAGAAGGCGGGCATCGCCAAGGCCGGGACACCGCTCGTCACGATGGACTATCCACGATCTCTCCACGAGGCGATCGCGCAGGTGGCGGCAAACGCCGGTACGCCTTTGGTGTCGCGTGGTCGGGATTGGTTCAGTCGTTCCCGGCCGGGCAAGGTCGATTATCGCGACGAGCGGGGAGAGATCACCCTGCCCCGCCCCGCCCTGATCGGCGGGCATCAAGCGCGGAATCTCGCGCTGGCGACGGCGATGATCCGGCACCAGGACAAGCTGTCCATTCCCGACGAAGCTTTGCAGGCTGCGGCGACGCAAACCCACTGGCCCGCCCGCATGCAGCCCCTGGATGATGGCCCTCTGACCGCCCGCCTCCCCGGGGGGAGCAGCTGCTGGCTCGATGGCGCGCACAATCCCTCGGCGGCCGGCCCCGTCGCCCGTGCCATGATGCACTGGCAATCGCAGGGGCCGAGCGCTCTGGTGTTGGGAATGCTGGCGAACAAGGAAGCAGGGCCGGTCCTGCAGAAGCTGGGCGCGATGGTCGATTTCATCGTGACGGTACCAGTCCCCGATCACGCCACCCACGCCCCCGAGGAACTGGCAAGCCAAGCGCGGCAACTTGGTATCGAGGCGCTCGCGGCAGCCGATCCGGCAGAGGCTCTGAAGGTGATCGCCCATCGCTTTCAGAAGCCGGTCCGTGTTCTGATCGCCGGGTCGTTGTATCTCGCAGGGCATGTGTTGGCGCTCAATGACGAAGTGCCGCAATGATGCGACGAAGCGCCGCAGCAAACCCCTTTATTTGCGATTGACTATCAATAGCGAGCAATTAGCATGGGCTCCATCATCACGGAGTCCCAGCCGATGGCCGAAACCACGACCCTTTCCACCACGCTTCCCCACATGCTGCCGGCCTGCCCCTATGCGCGGATAGCGTTGTTCGCGGTACGTCGGATGGGCGCCCACGGCCTGGGGGATGCACGCGCCGCGCATACGCTGTTCACCGTCTTTGGCCAGGACTTCCGGCGGCCCTTGTTGCTCATGCGGACGTTGATGGCCGATCTCGCCGCGCATGCTTCGGGCCAGATCGCGATCGCGCCGTGCTGCTGCGCCCGAATGACCGCTGCCGAAGCCGCGCTCATCACCATATTGGCGCAGATGGAAAGGGCGCCGGACAAGGCGCGCTATCTGATGAGCGACCTGCTCGGCGTGCGGCGGGTGGACGGCGTACTCGCCAGCGCGGCCGCCGTCAGCGCCGCCTTTGCCGATGAGGGGCGCCCGATCACTGGGTAACGGGCACCTCGCGACGGGCGTCGCCCTCTCCTGCGACGCCCGCGCTACCGATTGAGCGGTCGACCAGGCCGGAGCGCGCCATCCACCAGAACAGGATGACCCCCGGCACCGCGGCGATGGTCGTAAGTAGATAGAAGTCGACATAACCGAACCGCTCGACCAATGCCCCGGCGGTCGTCCCACTGAGGATTCGCCCGACGATGCTAGCCGCCGCGGAGATCAGGGCATATTGCGCAGCGGTGAAACGCAGATCGGTCAAGGCGGAGAAATAGGCCACTACCGTCACGCCGCCGATTCCACTGGAGAAATTCTCGAACCCGATCGCGCCCGCCATGCCCCAATTGGAATGGCCGAGCGCCGCGAGACCGGCAAAGGACAGGTTGGACACCGCCATCAGGATCAGGCTGATGATGACCGACCGCTTCATGCCCAGCCGCGCGTATAGAACGCCGCCGACGAAGACACCCACCAAGAGCGCCCAGAAACCGACCCCGACGTCATAGAGCGCAATCTCGTCCTTGCTGAAGCCCAAGTCGTTGAACAGCAGCCGAAACGTCAGATTGGCCAACGTGTCGCCGATCTTGTGGACGAGGATGAACGCCAGGATGATGGCCGCGCCCTGACGCCGGAAGAATTCGGCGAATGGGCCCACCACGGCCCGGACGATTCCTTCGGTCGGTCGTTTCGCCGTGATCTCGCTATGACGCGCGGGCTCACCCATGACGAGGGCGGTCAGGATCGCGGGCAAGGCGAAGGCGCAACTGACGAGATAGGCGACGCTCCATCCCGCCCGCGTTGCCACGACCAGCGACAGCGATGCCACCAGCGCAGAGCCGATGCGCCAGCCATATTGGCCCATGCCCGCCCCTACGCCGAGCTGACGGGGTTCGAGAAGTTCGATGCGATAGGCGTCGATCACGATGTCGAAAGTCGCGCCCGCAACCCCCAGTGCGATGGCGGCCAAGGCCGTTTGCGCTAGGGAAACGCGCGGATCGGTCAGCCCCAGGCCGACCGCCGCAAGACAGACCAGTGCCGCGACGACGAACAGCCAGGACACACGCTGGCCGAGCCGATGCAGCACGGGGATTTTCACGCCCTCGACGATCCAGGCCCAGAGAAATTTGAAATTATAGGCCAGGATGACGAGCGCGAAAGCCGTGACGCTCTTCTTCTCGATCCCCGCTTCCGCCAACCGGCTGGCCAGCGTCGCGTTGATCATCGTCAGCGGGAAGGCGGAGGATATGCCGAGTGCCAGAGAGGCCAGCGGGGCCGCCTCGACATAGGGCC
This sequence comes from Sphingomonas sp. LC-1, assembly GCF_025371035.1. Taxonomy (GTDB): domain Bacteria; phylum Pseudomonadota; class Alphaproteobacteria; order Sphingomonadales; family Sphingomonadaceae; genus Sphingomonas; species Sphingomonas sanguinis_E. The sequence continues at coordinate 237,936 of NZ_JANZXB010000005.1, forward strand.
GCACTCCGTCCAGCCAACGCGCACTCGCCATATGAAACAGACCCGCCCTATCGCAAAGCGCGGACCGTAATGCGCTTGCCCTCGCCGGGCAACGGGGCGCGGATCAGGCGCGGGCGAACAATCGGAAACCGGCGGGCAAGCGACTGGGCGCCTTGCCGGTCCGGCGTTCCTCGATCGCGGCAATGGCGCCAAGCAAGTCCCGCGCGCCATAAGGCTTCATCAATATCCCCTCGGCGAGATTTTCCACGCCATCCGGCGGCGTGCCCGTAAGGAACAGGACGGGAATATCGCGTTCGTGCGCCGCCCTGGCGACATCGACGCCACTGCCGTCCGCCAATTGCACATCGGCCAAGACAAGGTCGATCGCGGTACCGCCTTCGATGAGCGTGATGGCCTTGCTGACCCGGTCGACCGTCCCCACCACTTCGTAATCGGCATCGCTCAGCACATGCTCGGTGTCGAAGGCGACCAGCGGTTCGTCTTCGACCACAAGCAGCCTGACCAGCTGCCGCTTTTTCCGCCCGAAGAATTTCATCCCTCTATCGGCCCGTCTTTCTTGCCCCACTCATCGCCGTAACGCTTTGTCCGGCAGAAACGACGCAATTAATTTCCTTTGGCCTACACCCTATGTATCAGCGTCGATCATGACATCAGATCAACGTATCGCCAAGCTGCTGGCCCGGGCCGGTGTCGCATCGCGTCGAGAGGTCGAGCGGATGATCGCCGAGGGGCGTATCGCCCTGAACGGCGTCGCGATCGACACGCCAGCGACCCTGCTTTCCTCGCTCGACGGCATCACCGTCGACGGACAGCCGGTCGCCGCGCCCGAGCCGACCCGACTGTTCCTCTATCACAAGCCTAACGGCCTGCTGGTGACAGAACGCGATCCCAAGGGGCGGCCGACCATCTATGACCGGCTGCCCGCGGACCTGCCCCGGCTGGTGCCGGTCGGACGGCTCGACCTCAATACCGAGGGGTTGTTGCTGCTGACCACCGATGGCGGCTTCAAGCGCCAGTTGGAGCTGCCCGCCACCGGCGTCGAGCGGACCTATCGCGCGCGCGCCTATGGCGACATCACGCAGGCGCAGCTCGAGGAACTGATCCACGGGGTCGAGATCGACGGGATCCGCTATGGCCAGATCGACGCCAATCTGGAACGACGGACCGGGGCCAATGTCTGGATCGAGATGACCCTGCGAGAGGGCAAGAATCGCGAAGTCCGCCGCGTTCTCGAACATCTGGGGTTGCAGGTCAGCCGGTTGATTCGGCTACGCTATGGCCCGTTCCTGCTCGGCGATCTCCCGGCCGGTGAAATCGGTGAGGTGAAGGGATACGAGATCGTCGAGTTCCGCAAGACGTTGGAGGGCGGCATCCCTGCCGATGCCGTACGGCCGGCACCACGCGCAGGCTTCCGCACGCCCCCGACACGAACCGCACCGGCGCGTGCCCGCACGGAGCGGGACGGCGAGGTACGCCGGGACGCCGTCCCCGCGCGCAGCCCACGCCCCTCCGCAAACCAGGGCGACCGGGCGAAACCCTTCGCTAAGCGCCCCCCACGGGCCGATGATCGCCAGGACCGCAGCGAGCGTCCGGGACGCGCCGCCGCCTCGCCGAATGCACGTCAAGGGCGGTTTGCCCCGAATGAGCGCGGTGGCGACCGCCCGACGGGCCGAGCAAATTCCGGCGAACGAAAGCCATACGGCAAGCGGCCGACCGAAGGTCGTATGGAGCGTGGGGACCGGACCGAGCGCGGCGCTTCCCCCAGCCCACGGGGTCCAGCGCGTCCCAGATCCGACGGGCGGAATGGCGATCGGCCTTCCGGGCGGCCTGGTGGTCGACCGGGCGGCGGCGGCGGATCGCGGCCCGGCCGCCCGCGGGGAGATCGTTGATGCGGGTGATTGCTGGACAATGGCGGGGTCGCCCGCTCGTCGCGCCAAAGGGTGACGTCACCCGCCCGACCGCCGATCGGACGCGGGAGGCGTTGTTCTCGATGCTGACGGCTCGGCTGGGTGATTTCGACGGCCTGGCCGTGGGCGATTTCTTCGCGGGCTCGGGCGCGCTGGGGATCGAGGCCTTGTCGCGCGGGGCGGCGTCCTGTCTGTTCGTCGAGCAGGATCGCGGCGTGCTGGACGCCCTCCGCGCCAATCTCGAAAAGCTGGGTGCCAAGGCGGACGTCCGCGCCGCCTCGGTCATGGCGCTGGGGCCCGCTCGCCAGCCGCTGGACCTGATCTTGATGGACCCACCTTATGGCACCGGTGCGGGGAGCGTGGCGCTCGACAAGCTGGCGCGGCTCGGCTGGGTCGGTGCCGGAACGTGGATCAGCATCGAAACCGCCAAGCAAGAGGAAGTCGAACTGGCGGGCTTCACCGTCGACGCCTCACGCGTCCACGGCAAGGCTCGGCTGACCCTGCTGCGTCAGGCCTGAACGCTTTTCCCGCGCATCAGGGCAAGCCCGGCGAGGCTGAGCAGACCGGCGGCGACCAGATAGCCGCCGACAAAGTTCAGCCCGCCACGCTCGGTCAGAGCCTGCGCGGCGATGGGGGCGAGCGCGCCGCCGATGATCCCACCCAGATTGAACGTCATCGACACCCCCGTATAGCGCACACCGGCTGGGAACAGCGCGGGCAGCCATCCGCCGAGCGGACCATAGGCAAAGCCCATTACGAACAGCGCGAGCGCGAGCCAAACGAACACCACGACCAGCGATCCTGCACCCAGCATCGGCCCCATGACGAGGCCGACCAGAACGCAACCCGCAAAGCCCAAGGTCAGCATGGCGGGGGCTCCGCGACGGTCCGCCATCACGCTGGAGATGATGACCCCCAGCGCCAGGAACAGGATCGCGATGAGCTGAATGCCTAGAAATGCCTCGCGCGGATAGTTCAGGACGGTCGTGCCATATCCAAGCGCGAAGGCCGTCGCGAGATAGAAGATCGCGAAGCAGGCAACCACGCCGCCGGTCCCGGCCAGCAGCGCGCGGCCATGATCCTGCACCAATGTCGCGAAAGGAATACGGGGCAAGGCTTCGGACCGCTTGGCCTCGGTAAAGTCATGCGTTTCGGTCAGACGAAGCCGAACCCAAAGCCCCAGCATCACCAGCACCGCGCTTGCCAGGAACGGCAGCCGCCAGCCCCAGGCGCGGAACTGCGCGTCAGTCAGGACAAGGCCCAGCAACAGGAAGAAGCCATTGGCCAGGATGAAGCCTACCGGCGCGCCGAGCGGAGGAAACATGCCCCAGGTGTTGCGGCGCCCCGGCGGCGCGTTCTCGACGGCCAGCAGGGCAGCACCACCCCATTCGCCCCCCAGACCGAGCCCCTGCCCCAATCGCGCGATGCACAAGAGTAGCGGCGCGATCCAACCCGCCTGCGCATAGGTCGGCAGGAAGGCGATGGCGACGGTCGATCCCCCCATCAGCATCAGGCTGGCGACCAAGGTCGACTTGCGGCCCACTCGGTCGCCGAAATGACCAAAGGCAATCGCACCCACGGGGCGCGCGACAAAGGCCAGGCCGAAGCTGGCATAGGATAGCAGCAACTGGGCGGTCGCGGATGACGCCGGAAAGAATAGCGGTCCGAAGACCAGCGCCGCCGCCGTCGCATAGATGTAGAAGTCATAGAACTCGACCGCCGTACCGGTCAGGCTGGCCAGCAGGATATGGCGGTGCGACGGTGGCGATGCGTGAGTCATGCTTCGCCCGTGCAGAAACGAAACGAATACGTAAAGGCCTATCCCGACCAGAACGCCTCGATCGCGGACTTAGTGCGCGACCACGCCAGCCAAACCCAGCAGCATCCAGTAGAGCAAGCCGGAAAGCAGCATCGCGGCCGGCAGGGTCAGGACCCAGGCCAGGATCATGTTGCGGATCGTACGAACCTGAAGCCCCGCTCCGTTGGCGACCGACGCGCCCGCCACGCCGGACGTCAGGATATGGGTGGTGGACACGGGCCGCCCCATAAACTCCGCGATCATGATCGTCGCGGCGGTGGTCAACTCGGCCGCGGCTCCCATGCCATAGGTCAGATGCGTCTTGCCGATCCGTTCTCCGACCGTCGTCACGATCCGTTTCCATCCCACCATGGTGCCAAGGCCAAGCGCCAGCGCGACGGTCACCTTTACCCACAGGGGAATATACCGCGTGCCTCGCTCCAGCTGTGTGGCATAACCGTTGAGCGATTCGATCTCGGTTGCGGTGAAGCGGCTCTTGGCCGTCTCGCTCTTCGTGATCATGCGCGTCGTATCGAGGACGAGATACATGTCGTTGCGCAAATTGGGTACGATTGCGGCGGGCACGCGGCTGAGCGCCCCGTAATTGCCGATCCGCTCGCCAATGTCGCGGGAAAGGACGGAAAGGCCGGTATAGACTTCGGGCTTGTCTACCGCCTTGGCGCGGACGCCGGCGACGACGATCGCACGAGCCTGGTCGATGGTGGGATTTCCGCCCGCGCCATGGGCGGCATAGGCAGCGGAGCCGGTCTGCGCGCTTCGTACGAATGCGGGCATAGCGCTTTCCGGCAACGTCCGGTTCAACGCATAGGCGGTCGGCGCGCAGCCGATAAGGATGAGCATAATGAGACCCATGCCCTTTTGCCCATCATTGCCGCCATGCGCGAAGCTGACCGCCGTACAGGTGAAGATCAACAGTGCGCGAATGCCACGCGGCGGCGGCGTATCGCCTTCGGGCTCGCGATACAGCCGTTCGTTGCGCAGGAAACGCTTCATGACAAGCAGAAGCAGCAGGGCAGCACCGAAACCGATCAGCGGACTGAACAGCAGCGCGGATAGCACCTTCTGCACCTGTGCCATGTCCACCCCCGACGTGCCGGGAATGGTGGACAGCATCTGGTTGGCGAGCCCTACGCCCAGGATCGATCCGATCAGCGCATGGCTGGACGAATTGGGCAGGCCGACCGCCCATGTCGCCAAATTCCACAGCACTGCCGCCAATAGCAGCGCGAAGATCATCGCAAAGCCCGCCCCCGACCCGACGTGCAGCATCAGATCGATCGGCAAAAGCGTGATGATCGAATAGGCCACTGCTCCCGTCGAGCAGAGCACCCCAAGGAAATTGAAGAAGCCGGACCAGACCACCGCCAGCGGCGCGGGCATGGAATGGGTATAGATCACCGTCGCGACCGCATTCGCGGTGTCGTGAAAGCCGTTCACGAATTCGAACCCCAGCGCGATCAATAGCGCAAGGCCCAGGAAGGCGAAGACGCCGATCGCCATCGGCTCTCCGACCCGCGCCGTGTCCAGCGCGATGCTGTAGCCGGCATAGGCCAGCCCGCCGACCAACAGGCCCGCGAATATCCAGCGCCCCATGGGATGAAGGCTGGCATCGAGACGGGGACCACGAGCGCGCGATTCGGATTGGCCACCGGCGAGTGCAAAGGATGTCATGGTGATCCCCCGTTGCGCTTCTCCGGTGACACTTTGATGACGCCAGACTTGGCGTATTCCCATCCCGGAACGTGTCGCGGAGTTTGCAGGTCGCATTCTGAAGCGGCAATGCCCAGAAGGATCGGGTTCGGTAAGGCTCGCAGCCGGGGAAACAATTCTTCCGATGCGCACTGGATGGTTGCCCCGCCTGCAAACGTTCCCTAACTGTTCGCGATGACTCCTGCCCACCCCGATACCGCCGCCCAGCTCGCCGATTATCCCTATCTGCGGACACTCAACCCGGCGCAGCGAGAGGCGGTCCTGACCACGGACGGACCGGTCCTGGTTCTGGCGGGGGCGGGTACGGGCAAGACGGCGGCGCTGACCGCGCGGTTGGCGCATTTGCTCTACACGCGCAAAGCCTGGCCTTTTGAGATCCTGTCCGTCACCTTCACCAACAAGGCGGCGCGCGAGATGCGGGAGCGGGTCGGTCGGCTGGTCGGCGACGCGGTGGAGGGGATGCCGTGGCTAGGCACGTTCCACGCCATCGGCGCGAAGATGTTGCGACGCCATGCCGAACTGGTCGGGCTGCAATCCAACTTCACGATCCTGGACACCGACGATCAACTTCGTCTGCTCAAGCAGTTGATCGTCGCCGCGGACATCGACGAAAAGCGCTTCCCCGCCCGCGCGCTGGGCGGCCTGATCGACGAATGGAAAAATAAGGGGCTGGTGCCCGGCGACATCGACGCGGGCGAGGCAGAGCGTTACGCCAACGGGCAAGGCGCCGAACTCTACCGGCAGTATCAGGAGCGGCTGCGCAGCGTGAACGCCTGCGACTTCGGCGATCTGCTGCTCCACATGTTGACCATATTGAAGACCCATCACGACGTGCTGGAGCATTATCAGCAGCGTTTCCGCTACATCATGGTCGACGAGTATCAGGACACCAACAGCGTCCAATATCTCTGGCTTCGGATGCTTGCGCAGGCGCGCAAGAATATCGCCTGTGTGGGCGATGACGACCAATCCATCTATTCGTGGCGCGGTGCGCAGGTCGAGAATATCCTGCGGTTCGAGCGGGATTTTCCCGGCGCAAAGGTCATCCGGCTGGAACAGAATTACCGTTCCACGCCCCATATCCTGGGCGCAGCATCGGGCGTGATCGCCAACAATGGCGGGCGTTTGGGCAAGACCCTCTGGACTGAATTGGATGTGGGCGAAAAGGTTCGCGTGCTCGGCGTATGGGACGGTCCCGAGGAAGCACGGCGTGTCGGTGAGGAGATCGAGGCGGCGAAGCGCTCCGGCACATCCTATGGCGACATCGCCATTCTGGTTCGCGCGTCGCACCAGACACGCGAATTCGAAGATCGCTTCATCGCGATCGGCATGCCGTACCGCATCGTCGGAGGCTTCCGCTTCTACGAACGCGCCGAAATCCGCGACGCGCTCGCCTATCTGCGCATCGTCAACCAGCCGTCGGACGATCTGGCGTTCGAACGGATCGTCAATGTCCCCAAGCGCGGCCTGGGTGACAAGGCTTTGGCAAAGATTCACCAACTTGCCCGAACGGAAGGATTGCCGTTGACGATCGCCTCGGCCCGTATCCTCGACACCGACGAACTGACGCCGCAGGCGCGCCGCAGTCTGGGCAATCTGGTCGGCGACATCGCCCGGTGGCGCGACATGGCCCGCGACCTTGCCCATCCCGAACTTGCCCGGCAGATGCTGGACGAGAGCGGCTACACCGCGATGTATCAGAATGAAAAATCCGCCGAAGCGGCCGGGCGGCTGGAGAATCTTTCCGAACTCGTGCGCGCCATGGAGGATTACGAGTCGCTCGGCGCCTTTCTGGAGCATGTTTCGCTGGTCATGGACCGGGACGGCGACCAACGGGAACCCGAGGTGACGATCATGACGATCCACGCCGCCAAGGGCCTGGAATTTGATACCGTTTTCCTGGCGGGATGGGAGGAAGGGCTGTTTCCTTCGCAACGCGCCATTGACGAAGGCGGCACCCGCAGTCTGGAAGAGGAACGACGGCTTGCTTATGTCGCCATCACTCGCGCGCGTCGCAAGGCGGTGATCCTGCATGCGGCCAACCGCCGCATCTATGGCCAGTGGACCTCCAGCCTGCCCAGCCGGTTCGTTGGCGAACTCCCGCCGGAGCACATCGACAGCGAAACCAGCATGACCGGGGGCGAAAGCCTGTGGCGGGCCAACTGGTCCGAACATGCCGATCCCTTTGCCGATGTTGCACGAGGGACCGGCCGGGGGCCGGGGTGGCAGCGCGCCGCCGCCAGCCCGCAGGGGGTGCCGGGCCGGAACGCGCGCGTGGTTGAGTCGCGGGCGCCCTCCGTGGGACTGGGCCAAAAGGGCCGCGACGACCTCAGCCTGGGCGAACGGGTCTTTCACCAGAAATTCGGTTACGGACAGATCGCGACGATCGAGGGCAACAAGCTGGAGATCGATTTCGAACAAGCGGGCCGCAAGCGCGTGATGGACAGCTTCGTCACCAAGGGATGAGCGATCGGCGTAGGTAATCTTCGGCGACCGGGGCGGAAGCCCGTTCAGGAACCATATCAATTCGCAGCCGTATCGGTCGCATCGCCCGATTGTCCGGGCATGGAGGATAGGATCGATGGGCTTTCGTCATCTGGCCATCGCTGCAATCACGACCGCCGTCATCACTACGGCCGTTCCCGCCGCCGCGCAATCTGCCGCCGACGATGCGCGGTTCCGCGCGGCGCAGGCCCGTTTCGATCGCGAATATCAAATCTATCGGCAAGAGGTCGACCTATACCAGTCCCGTCGTGAACGGGGCGGCTATGATGACGGCGACTATCGCCCCGCTCCGCCACCCGGCGGGCCCGGCGGCTATCGTGTCGCGCCCCCGATCCCGGCCGATGGTTATAACAGCAATGCCGAGCCCTATTATGATCCCGTGGGCGATTATCGCGACGGTCCGCAATATCGCGAACGTGTGCTGCAGCCGCAGGACCGTGTCTATGCAGGAACCGATGGACGCTATTACTGCCGCCGTTCGGACGGGACGACCGGCCTGATCATCGGCGGTGCCGCGGGCGGTATCCTGGGCAATCTCGTCGGCGGGCGGAGCAGCACCATCGCGACGTTGCTCGGCGCGGCAGGCGGCGCGCTGGCCGGACGTTCGATCGACCAGAATCAGGTTCGCTGCCGCTGACGGGATCGCCGCCGCTCCCATCATGTGTGGGGCGGCGCTGCCCGGAAAGGATCAGGCGGGCTCTACCATCATCAGTGCGGCGTCACGATATTTGTCCGCATCGCGCTCGAATAAGGCGCTGGCGGTGAAGCGGCGCGGTGTCAGCCGCAACGAGCCCAGCCCCGCCAGCTTGAAGGTCCCCATTTTTTCCTCGCGCGGTGGCTTTCCATCACGCTCGATGGTCGTCGCATCGACATATAGCTCATCGTGACGCGTAAAGATCACATGAGGCGCCAGCACCACTTCCCCGCGATTGTACATGGCAGACACTGCCTGCATCTTGACAATCGCTTCGAAGATGATGGCGGGAGCGCCTGCCGCCGGCTCAGCCGGACGGCGCTCGGTCGTCGTCATATCGGTCATGCCTTGCATTTGCCCATCCTGCCGCACCGCAGCAAGACCTATATTTACGCATAGGTCATACAGGCAAAGGCCGGGCGGCACCAGCGCCCGGCCTCCGGCCCTCACTGCTTGGGCGTATCCATCAGTTTTTGCGCGAAATAGACCATTTGCTGGGCGCTCAACCGGGCACCCTGCGCGATGTCGGCGTCGCCCGAATGACCACCCGCCGTATCCTCATAGAAAAGATAGGGGATGCCATATTCGGACAGGCGCGCGGCGAATTTGCGCGCATGCTGCGGCCCGACCCGGTCGTCCTTGGTCGTCGTCCAGATATAGGGCTCGGGATAGGCCACGCCTTTGCGGATATTGGCATAGGGCGAAATCTTGCGGAGGAACGCTGCTTCTTCGGGGACGTCGATCGAGCCATATTCGTCCTTCCACGAATCGCCCGCCGCAATCTTCTGGTACCGCACCATGTCGAGCAGCGGGACCTGGATGGTCACCGCCTTCCACAATTCGGGATGCTGGGTCAGTTCGACCCCCATCAGCAGGCCGCCGTTCGAGCCGCCATAGATACCCAGCTTTTGGGGACTGGTGATCTTCCGCGTGAACAGATCCTTCGCCACCGATGCGAAATCGTCATAGATGATCTGCCGCTTGGTCTTGCGACCGGCATCATGCCATTTGGGCCCGAACTCGCCACCACCCCGGATATTGGCCAGCACATAGGCGCCGCCCCGCTCCGTCCAGATCTTGCCGGTCGATCCCAGATAGGTGGGCAGCCGCGCAATTTCGAACCCGCCATAGGCGGTCATCAGCGTCGGTGTGCTTCCGTCCAGCTTCGCACCCTTGGGCAGCACGACGAAGTAGGGGATTTTGGTCCCGTCGGTCGAGGTCGCTTCATATTGGTGGACCGTGGTACCGGCCGCGTCGAAACGGGCAGGAAGAGTCTTCAACACCCGCGGTGCGCCAGGACGGCTGGCGTCAAAGCGTGATAGGACGGTCGGCGTGGTGAAGCCCGCCGTGGACAGGTAGACGATGTCGGAGCGGTCGCTGGTGCTGACCACATCAACTGCCATATTGTCCGGCACCTGTACCGTCGCCGAAGACCATCCGCTTTCCTGCGGCGCGAAGACGCTCGCCCGGCCGCGGACATTGTCGATATAGGAGACGACCACCCGATCCCTGGTGGTGGAGACGCCTTCCACCGCCTGACGGTCGGTAGGCGTGAACAACGCCTGAGGTGCGATCGTCCCGGACTCCAGTTCCGACAGCGGCGCCCAGACGACCGACCCGGCGGGATGGTCACCCCAGGCGTCGCTAGTCTGGAAGATCACGCGGCCATCAACCATGCCTGCGGGGAACGCGCGCGCCGGCATCGTGAGCGGCTTGGCGCCGCCCTTGGGCGTCCAAAGCAGCTTGTCGCCGCCGAAGAAGGTCTGCCGCCGCTCAATCACCACGGCACGGTTGCCCTTGGCGTCGGTGAGCACACCCGCATAGGTGCCCAGTTCGTCCGTCGGCGCGCCCCGGAAGATTTCGGTCGCCTGCGACAGCGGCGTCCCGCGCTTCACCATCTTCACGACAAAGGGATAGCTGGACTTGGTCAGCGTGCCCTCTCCCCAGTCGCGGCTGACCAGCAGCGTATCCTTGTCGAGCCATGCCGCTCCTTGCTTGGACGTCGACAGGCGGAAGCCACCCGGCACGAAGTGCCCGGTCTGCATGTCGAACTCGCGATATTCGATCGCGTCCTCACCGCCTTCCGACAAGGCGACCAGGCACAGGCGATCTTCGGGACTGAGGCAATTGACACCTTTCCAGACCCATTTCTTTCCCTCCGCCTTGCTGAGCGCGTCGAGGTCGAGCAACGTCGTCCAATGTGGATTGGCCGAGGCGTAATCCTCCTCCGTCGTCCAGCGCCACAGACCCTGCGGATGGTCCGCATCGCGCCAGAAATTGACGATCCGGCCATACATCTGGCCCGGCATTGGAATGCGATCCTTGGCGGATGCGATGGCGAGCGCCTCGCCATAAAAGCTCTGGTAGCGCGGATCGTTCTGAAGACGCGGCAGGGTTTTGGCATTCTCAGCCTCCACCCAGGCGAGCGATTTGGGCCCGTCCTTGTCCTCCAGCCAGATATAGGGATCATTCTCGGTCATCTGGTTCGTCTGCGCCATCGCCGCTCCCGTCACAAGCTGGCTGGCCAGCATCGAGCCCGCCAGCATCCACCGCCATCCCCGCATTCGTTATGCTCCGTCCTACACTCTGGTGGGCGGAATGTGACTTCATCACGCGGGGCTGGCAATGCTTCCCCAAGGCTTTTCCCAATTATGTCGCTCGCTGGCGTTCCGTTATTCCACAGGCGAAGCCGCTGAAATCGATGGCATTTGGGGCAGTGTGCTTCCGTCACGCAGACGGAACGGCTTACCCACCGGTCCGTTCAGCCTGCTCATTCCCCGCACGAATGCTCAGGAGCAGACGATGCCATATGTAAAAACCCGCGACGGTACCGACATCTATGTCAAGGATTGGGGCGAAGGTCGTCCGGTCGTCCTCCTCCACGGCTGGCCTCTGTCCGCCGATATGTGGGATGCGCAGATGATGGCGCTTGCGGAAGCTGGTTTCCGCGCCATCGCCTATGACCGGCGCGGCTTCGGGCGCTCGGGACAGCCTTGGTCGGGCTATGACTATGACACGTTGTCCGACGATCTGGCCGATGTTCTGGAAGCGACCGGCGCGCGCGACGCAGCGATCATCGGCTTCTCGATGGGCGGTGGCGAAGTTGCGCGCTATATGAGCCGTCATGACGGAAAGGGCGTCATCGCCGCAGGACTGATCGCCTCGGTCGTGCCCTATATGCCCAAGACCGACGATAATCCGCAGGGTACCGACCAGTCGGTGTTCGACCAGATCGGTCAGGGCCTGCGTGACGATCGCGCGCATTTCCTGCGCCACACCTTCTTCAAGCAGTTTTTCGGTGTCGGCTATATCACCAGCCCGGTGAGCGACGAGGTGCTGGACTGGGCGACCAGCGTCGCGATGCAGGCGGGCCTGAAGCCTACCCTGGCCTGTGCCGAAGCGTTCAGCCAGACCGATTTCCGGCCGGACCTGTCGGCCTTCCGCGTGCCGACGCTGATTGTTCACGGCACGGGTGATCAGACCGTGCCCATCGATCCGGCGGGCCGGGCAGCGGCGGCCGGGATCGCCCATTCGCAATTGGTCGAATATGACGGTGCGCCGCACGGCCTGAACGTCACGCATAGCGATCGCCTGACCGGCGATCTGCTGACGTTCCTGGGCCGCTGACAGCAAAAGGGCGGCCCGGATACCCAGGCCGCCCTTCCTATTTCAGCGGGACGATCACTTCGTCCGGATGGGCGACGTTCAGTTCCTTGCGCACCATTTCGTCGACCATGTCGGGATTGGCATGGTCCGGGTCGAGCAAGGCGACGCGGTTCTTGAGGATCGTCCGCTTCTTGTCGAGCGCGGCATAATCCTGTTCGCGTTTCACCAGCTGGCGCTGATACTCGCCATAAGCGAGCAGACCGTTGCGCCCCAGCACCGCATAGGCGCCGAAGAACGCAACGATCGTCAACCCAAGGGCGGGCAGGGCTGCCCGCCGCATGGTCCGCATGAAGGGCGTCGGCTTTCTGGTCACGATCGCCATTGTCGTACCGACACCCTTCAATTTCAAGCGCGTATCAACACGTCACGGCCCGCATAGCGCGCCGAATCGCCCAGCTCTTCCTCGATACGGATCAGCTGGTTGTACTTGGCGAGCCGGTCCGAGCGAGCGAGCGAGCCCGTCTTGATCTGACCGCAGTTCGTGGCCACCGCCAGATCGGCGATGGTCGCATCCTCGGTCTCGCCCGAACGGTGCGACATGACCGCCGTGTAGCGCGAACGCTGCGCCAGCGACACCGCCTCCAGTGTCTCGGTCAGCGTGCCGATCTGGTTGACCTTGACCAGCAGCGAGTTGGCGTAGCCGCCGTCGATGCCCTGCTTCAGACGCTTGGGGTTGGTGACGAACAGATCGTCGCCGACCAGCTGAACCTTGTCGCCGATCATGTCGGTCAGCGCCTTCCACCCTTCCCAATCGTCCTCGGCCATGCCGTCCTCGATCGACAGGATCGGGTAGTTGCGGGTCAAATTGGCGAGATATTCGGCCATCTCATGGCTCGACAGGATCTTGCCTTCGCCCGAGATATTGTACTTGCCGTCCTTGAAGAACTCGGTCGCGGCGCAGTCGAGCGCGATCATCACGTCGTCGCCGGGCTTGTACCCGGCCTTCTCAACCGACGCCATGATGAAGTCGAGCGCTTCGGTGGTCGAGGCGATGTTCGGGGCGAAGCCGCCCTCGTCACCCACGCCGGTCGCCAGACCCTTGTCGTGCAGCGCCTTCTTCAGCGTGTGGAAGATCTCCGAACCGCAACGGACCGCTTCCATGATGCTGGTCGCGCCGACCGGCATGATCATGAATTCCTGGAAGTCGATCGGATTGTCGGCATGCTCGCCACCGTTGATGATGTTCATCATCGGTACGGGCAGCAGGTGGGCCGAGACGCCCCCGACATATTTATACAGCGGCAGGCCGCGTGCCTCGGCAGCGGCCTTGGCCGCCGCAAGGCTGACGCCCAGGATCGCGTTCGCGCCCAGCCGGCCCTTATTCTCGGTGCCGTCCAGCTCGATCATCGTGCGATCCAGATCGGCCTGGTCTTCCGCATCCAGCCCGATGATCGCATCGGCGATCTCGTCGTTCACCGCCTCGACGGCGGCTTCGACGCCCTTGCCCATCCAGCGGCTCTTGTCGCCGTCGCGCTTCTCGACTGCTTCATGCGCGCCGGTCGATGCACCCGAGGGGACGGCGGCGCGGCCGAAGCTGCCATCGTCGAGCAGAACGTCCACTTCGACGGTCGGATTGCCCCGGCTGTCCAGGATTTGCCGCGCATGGATGTCGATGATTGCGGTCACGTAACGATGCTCCTACATCAGCCTTGAAGGTCCCGGCGGGCTCTATCGTGTGACCGCGCGAAGGGCAATTGCGGGAAAGCATGGAACCGTGGTTCCGCTGCCGGGGTTAAGAGGCGCACTGCCCGGTCATCCGGGCCAAAGAGGAAAGGGTTTCCCATGGCCGACACGGACAATAACTTCCCACTGTCGCAGGACGTTACGCCCAACTTCGGCGGCAACGTCGCGGTCGCGCCCGAAGTGGCCGCGCCCGACGCGGCGCCCGGCACGTTCGACGCCGAAGATTCCACAAAGAGCAAGGCGACCCTGTCGGATGCCAAGCAGCAGGTGAAGGAAGGCGCCTCCAAGGTCCAGCAGCAGGCGGTGGACAAGGTCTACGCACTCGCCGGCGACGGCAAGGCCAAGGCCGGTTCCGCGCTCGATCAGGTCGCGCAGCTCCTGAACGATGCCGCCGGTCAGGTCGATGAAAAGCTGGGCGCCCAATATGGTCAATATGCCCGTTCGGCCGCCGATACCGTCACATCCTTCTCGGGTGCGATCAAGGACAAGGATGTCGAGGAACTGATCGGCGACGCCCGCGCCTTCGTGGCGAAGAGCCCGGCGGTCGCGATCGGCATTGCCGCCGCGCTGGGCTTCGTGCTGGCGCGCGTCGTTCAGTCGGGCGTGGAAGCCCGCCCATCGGCCGACACTGCGGCGTGACCAGGGTCACCGCCCCCTTGTCGGCAACGCGGCAGGACCCGGAAACGCTGACGTCGCTGGTGTCACAGCTGGTTGATGACGGCCGGTCCTATATCACGGCCGAAATCGATCTGGCCAAGGCACGGGCCTCGGACAAGATCGCGCGTTATCGTAGCGCCGCGATCTTCATTGGGGCCGCGGCCGTATTGGCACTGGCGGCACTGATCGCCCTGCTCGTCGGGCTGATCTTCGCCTTGGCACCGGCGACCGGTCCGCTGGGGGCGACGTTGATCGTCGTCGGCGTGGTGCTGGTTGCGGCGGGTGTGCTGGCCATGATCGGCAAGTCCCGCCTGACGGGAGGAGCAGCATGACCGTCGTCGAAGCCGAGGTTCGCGCCGCTGCCGCCCGTGAGCGGATGAACCAGACCGCCTCTCGCTTGCAGGCCCGGTTGGAACCCCATGCCCTGGCGTCGCAAGCCAAGGAAGCCGGGATGTCCGCCGTAAAGTCGAGCCTGGACTGCGCAAAGAGCAACCCGGCGGCCGTCGCCGGCGGAGTCGCGGTTCTTGGCCTGTTGCTCAATCGTCGGCGGATCGCCCGCCTGTTCAAGCGCAAGCGCTGATTTGGCCCGCCGATGGGCAACCATCGGCGACATAGCCCAGAAGGATGTTCGCAATGACCACCGAAACCCAGAACGAACAGCAAAATGACCGCTTCCGCGAGAAGCTGGATCATGGTCGCGAAACGGCATCGCAGGCCTATCACGATGCCAAGGACAAGGCAGGTGAACTGGCGCATAAGACCGCGCAGACCATCGAAGCCAACCCGCTCGGCATTCTGGTCGGCGGTCTCGCCGTCGGTGTGATCGCGGGGGCATTGCTCCCCCGTTCGTCGCGCGAGAAGGAATTGCTGGCCCCGCTTGGCAAGAAGCTGGGCGAGACCGTGCGTCAGGCGACGCAGGCGGCACGCGAAGCCGGCCTGCGCGAGCTGGAAGATGCAGGGCTCACCAAGGACGCAGCGAAGGATCGCGCCCGTTCGTTGTTCGACGATGTCGTCAAGGCGGCAAGCAACGCAGGTTCGGCCGCGGCCAAGGCGGCAACGAACAAGTCGTCATCCGAACCGGCCATCTGATGATGCCATGAAGGGCGCCTCGCGATCCACGATGGACGCGGTGCGCCCTTTGCGGTGAAGGGCGGCAGACGGTGGCTTGCGGGCGACGGACGGGCTTTCTACCAAGGCGGTTCGTCAGCTTTTGAACGGGATACTCGTTTGCGCCACCTCCCCCTCGCCGCCCTTCTCGCCTCCTTGGCGCTGCCTGCCACGCCGCTTGCGGCGCAAGCCATTCCCCCCTCTCCCGCACAGCCCGGCGAAGGTCAACAGGACGCCCGGCTGAAGCAGCTTTTCCATGACAGCGACGAAGCCAGCTTGGCGCGCAACCCGATCAACGGGTTGTTCCGGGGCGATATGCGGCGGGCCGATCGCATCGGCGACTTTTTCTCGGACGCGTATATCGCTGCGGAACGCGCGGCGGCCGAGAACGACCTAAAGCGCCTGGATCAGATCGATCGGGCCAAGCTCACGCCGACGAACCAGATCGCCTATGACGTATTTCGCCAGCAGACCGAGACGACGCTGAAAGGCTTTGACCCCGCCCTGGTCGCGCTGATCATCGTGCGGCCGATGGACCATTTCTTCGGCATCCAGACCTTCTATCCCGAATTCGCAACGGGCCAGGGCGCGGCCCCGTTCAATACGGTGGCGGACTATGACAATAATCTGAAGCGCAATGTCGAATATGCCCATCTGCTCGACGAGGCGATCGGGCGGTTCCGGCAAGGCATGGCGACGGGCGTCGTCCAGCCCAAGCTGGTCGTGCGCAACATGATCGCCCAGTTCGACAATCTGCTGGCGGGAACGGTCGAGGATTCGACCTTCTATGGCCCGGTCAAGCGCTTCCCCGCCGCCATTCCAGCGGGCGAGCAGACGCGCCTCAAGGCCACCTATGCCGCTCAGATTCGCGACGTCATCATTCCTGCCGAGAAACGGATGCGGACGTTCCTGGCCGACACCTATCTTCCCGCCGCCAGAGAGTCGGTCGGTCTCGTCGGAATGCCGGGTGGTGCCAAGCTTTATTCATATCTGATCGAACAGAACACCACCCTGCCCCTCCAGGCGGACGCGGTACATCAGCTCGGCCTGTCCGAAGTCGCCCGCATCCTGAAGGCCATGGAAGTCCAGAAACAGGCGGTCGGGTTCAAGGGCAGCCTGCCCGAATTCTTCACTTTCCTACGCACCGATCCGCGCTTCCAGCCCAAATCGGCCGCACAGCTTCGCGAGGGTTACGAGGCGATCGGGCGGCGTGTCGACGCGCGCATTCGCGAGCAATTCTCGCTGATCCCCAAGACGCGGCTCGAAATTCGCCCCGTTCCAGCTTTCAAGGAAAAGACCGACGCGGGCGGCTCCTATCAGGGCGGCACGCCGGATGGCGCACGGCCCGGTGTCTTCTACTACAACACCTACGACCTGCCCTCGCGCTATATGTGGGAGATGGAGACCCTCTATCTGCACGAGGCAGTGCCGGGGCATCACTTTCAGATCAGCCTGGCGCAAGAGAATGCCGCACTTCCCGCCTTCATGCGGTTCGGTGGCAATACCGCTTATGCGGAGGGCTGGGCGCTTTATGCCGAAACCCTATGGCCGGAACTGGGTATGGAGACCGACCCCTATCAGCGTATGGGCGGCCTGAATGACGAGATGCTGCGCGCGATGCGCCTGGTCGTCGATACGGGTATCCATGCCAAGGGTTGGACGCGCGATCAGGCGATCGACTATATGCTCGCCAACTCCCCCATGGCCCGCACCGACGCGACTGCCGAGGTCGAGCGCTATATCGCCATCCCCGGTCAAGCGCTGGCGTATAAGATCGGCCAACTGACGATCAGCCGCCTCAAGGCGCAGGCCAGGGCGGAACTTGGTTCGAAATTCGATCCGCGTCGGTTCCATGCGGAGGTACTGGACACGGGTGCACTGCCGATGCCGGTCCTGGAAAAGAAGATCGCGGACTGGATCGCGGCGGAGAAGCGGCGCGGCTGATCGGCAAGAGCGCCACGTCAGGGGACGTGGCGCTTTTCCAGCTTCCGAGCCAGCGTCCGCCGGTGCATCCCGAGCCGCCGCGCGGTTTCGGAGATGTTGAAGTTGGTTTCGGCCAGCGTCTCGTTGATCCGCTCCCATTCAAGGGTCTTGATCGAGCTCGGGCGGTCGGTGATCGCCGTGGTCGTATCGCCTGCCGCCTTGTGAAAGGCCGCCTCGATGTCGTCGGTATTGGAGGGTTTGGCGAGATAGTGGCATGCCCCCAGCTTGATCGCCTCGACAGCGGTCGCGATACTCGCAAAGCCGGTCAGGACCACGATCAGCATTTCCGGATCATGCGCGTGCAATGTCTGCACGCAGGCGAGACCGGACGCCTGTCCGAGCTTCAGATCGACCACGGCATAACGCGGTGTCGTCTCCGACAGGATGGCGACCAGCGCATCCGGGCTCTGCGCGACCCAGACACGATAGCCGCGCCGCTCGAAAGACCGCTGCAGCGTGCGTGCAAAGGTCTCGTCATCCTCGACGATCACGAGCGATCGTTCTTCGTCCATCATGCCTCCCGATCCGATAAGCCGATCATGCTCAGAGGTAGTGTCAGCGTGACGACCGCGCCACCCTCCGGGCGATTGCCGGCTTCCACCCGCCCACCCAGCTTGCGAACGACGCTCGACACCAGGAACAGGCCGACACCATGCCCCTCACCCTTGGTCGATTGCTGGGGGCGTCCGACCTGCGATAGCGTCGTGGAGGTGAAGCCCGGCCCGCGATCGGTGACCCGCACGGCCACCGCGCCGCCTTCGCGCGCAACGGTCAGCCCGACCCAGCGCGGTGATGCCTCCGCCGCATTGTCGAGGACGTTCCAGACCGCCTGTTTGATCGCCGGGTCGGAGACGATCGTGGCATCGTCGTCGGTCCGCTGATAATCCAGCACGACCTGAGCATGGCTTTGCCGCCATTCGCCGACGATCGCGTCGATGAACCGCCCGACCTCCGACAGTTCCGCGGCCTCGCCGCGCGGTTCCCCGGCCGATTGCAGGATGCGGGTCACGATCGCCTTGCAGCGCTGCACCTCCGCCTGCATCTCCGCAATCTCTCCCATGAGTTCGCTATCGTCGCGAAGCTTGGGCACTCGCCGCCAGTCGCTGAGGATCACCGACAGGCTGGCAAGCGGGGTGCCGAGCTCATGCGCCGCGCCCGACGCGAGCAAGCCCATGCGTACGATATGCTCCTCCTCCGACGCCTGTTCGCGTAGGTCGGCAAGGCGCGCCGCGCTCTGGCGCAAATTGTGGCTGATCCGGGTGACGAACAGGATCAGCAGCCCGGCCACCAACGCAAAGCCCAGCCAATTGCCCAGCGTGTGAAGCCCCGCAATATCCCCAAACAGCCATGGCGGGAATGCCAGTGGCCGATGATGGAGCGACAATAGCCCGAAGCAGACACCGGTTATCCCCGCCAGCGCCCAGGCGGACCATGTCTCCAGCAGGACGGCACCGAGTACCACCTGGATCAGATAGAGCGAAATGAACGGGTTGGTCGCCCCGCCCGCGAGGAAGAGCTGCAACGTCAGCGTGCCCACATCGAACATCAGCGCGAACAGCAATTCGGTATTGGTGATGCGGTGGAAGCGAAGGCGAAAATGACTGAGCAGGTTGATCGCCACCGCCATGGCCAGCACGCCCATCATCGCCGCGACCGGAAGCTGAACCCCCATGACCCGATTGACGATCAGGATCGTCACCAACTGTCCCACCACCGCCATCCAGCGCAGGTGGATCAATTGCCGCATATTGGCCGTCCCGGCGGTCACGTCCGGTTCTCGCGGGCGGACCGTGAAGGGCAGGAACGGCGGAACGCCGGGTGTCACTCCCGTCCTCGCCGCCAAAGGATGACCAGACCGACACCGGTCAGGATGGCCAGCGCAAACCAGGTCAGCGCGTAGGACAGATGGCTGTTGCGAAAGGCGACGACCGTAAGCCCGCCGACCGGATACCCGCCGGGATTGGCCATCGCATCGGCATCAATGAAGTAGGGCGCGACCCGACCCAAATCCTTGGCCGCCGCGATGGCCGGAACATCCCGCGAATACCAGCGATCGGCAGCCGGATCATTCGAGCGGAGGAATGCGCCCTTGGGCTCACTCATCCGGATCAACCCTGTGACGCGAACCGTTCCGCCGGGCCGGTCATGCGCCTTGCGGCGCTCAGCTGGCACGAAACCGCGATTGACGAGGATGGTGAAGCGCGGGGTCACCAGCGGCGTCAGGACCCAGTAACCTGGGCCCCGCTCGGTCACTGCCTGAACGAAGCTTTCCCGATCGTTGCGAAAGACGCCTGTTGCGGTCACCCGTCGATAAACGTCTTCAGGATCAGCGAAAGGGGGCGCTATGACGGCGGGTGCGTGGAGCCGTGCATCGACCTTGGCGATCAGGTCCAGCTTCCATAGCCGGCGCTGCAACTGCCATACGCCGAGAGAAACAAACGCCGCGATCAGCGCGACACCGATCGCGGTCAGGATCGCCAACACCAGCGGCGAGCGGCCGCGCCGCTCACCACTCGTGCCGGCCTCCGTCATTACATGCCACCGCCCATCTGGGCGGCCATGTCCGGCATCATGTTGCTGTTCATGTGATACATGACCCAGATCGACCCGCTCAGCGTGATGACGACCAGCACGGCGGTAAACACCAGCGCCATCATCGTCCAGCCACCCTCCGACTTGGTGTTCATGTGGAGGAAGTAGATCATGTGGACGACGATCTGGACGAAGGCCAGACCCATGATGACGAGCGCGGTCGTCTGGGTATCGCCCAGCGCGCCGGTCATGACCGCCCAGAACGGGATGGCCGTCAGGATCACCGACAGCACGAACCCGATCATATAGCCCTTCATCGAGCCGTGACCATGCGTGTCGCCATGTGCGTGGAGGTCATGGTCCAGATTGGCGTGATCGCCATGACCATGGGGAGGATGAGCGCTCAACGGAGAACTCCCAGCAGATAGACAAAGGTGAAGACGCCGATCCAGACAACGTCCAGGAAGTGCCAGAACATCGACAGGCACATCAGGCGCCGCTTGTTCGCCTCGATCAGGCCGAAGCGGCCGACCTGGACCATCAGCGTGACCAGCCAGATCGAACCGAAGGTGACGTGCAGACCGTGCGTGCCGACCAGCGTGAAGAAGGACGACAGGAAGGCCGAACGCTGCGGACCCGCGCCCTCATGGATGAGGTTGGCGAATTCGTAGAGCTCGATCGACAAGAAGGCGAGACCGAACAGGCCGGTGATGCCCAGCCAGATCAGGGTGTTCGACTTCTGGTTCTTCTCCATCGCGATCATGGCGAAGCCATAGGTGATCGACGACAGCAGCAGCATCGAGGTGTTGAGCGCAACCAGCGGGAGCTCAAAAATCTCCCGCGGGGTCGGCCCGCCCGCATAGCTGGTGCCCAACACGCCATAGGTGGCGAACAGGATGGCGAAGATGAGGCAGTCGCTCATCAGGTACATCCAGAAGCCGATGGCGGTCGAGCCACCGGATTCGTGATGATGAACCTCGTCCTCGACCAGATAATAGGTCGGGTTCTTTGCCGGATCGGCGCTCAGAACGTCGGTCGACATGGATCAGGCCCCCTGACCGAGCAGGCGGCGCCGCTCGTTTTCCGTTGCCACGACTTCATCGACGGGGATGTAGTAATCGCGGTCATAGTTGAACGTGTGCCAGATGGCGACGACGACGACACCGATCAGGCCGAGAGCGGCGAGCCACCACATGTACCAGATCATGCCGAAACCGGCGGCGGTCGACAGGCCGGCGATGATGACGCCGGTGCCCGTGTTCTTGGGCATGTGGATCGCCCGGTAGCCTTCGATCGGTGCCTGCGCCTTCTTGTCCTTCATGTCGTACCAGGCATCCAGCTCATGGATGACGGGCGTGAACGCGAAGTTGTAATCCGGCGGCGGCGACGAGGTCGCCCACTCCAGCGTACGGCCGTCCCAGGGATCGCCCGTCACGTCGCGCAGTTCTTCCTTCTTCCAGATCGACACGCCGATCTGAACCAGGAAGGCCCCGATGCCGCCCGCGATCATCAGCGCACCCAGCAGCGCGACGACGAAGTAAATCTGCAGCGACGGATCGTCGAAGTGATGGAGGCGACGCGTCACACCCATCAGACCCATGATGTAGAGCGGCGTGAAGGCGACCCAGAAGCCGATGACCCACAGCCAGAACGACACCTTGCCCCAGAACTGGTTGAGCTTGAACCCGAAGGCCTTGGGCCACCAGTAGTTGATCGCGGCAAAGGCGCCGAACAGCACGCCGCCGATGATCACGTTATGGAAGTGCGCGATCAGGAACAGCGAATTATGCAGCACGAAGTCGGCGGGCGGAACGGCCAGCAGAACGCCGGTCATGCCACCGATGGTAAAGGTCAGCATGAACGCGATGGTCCACATCATCGGCAGCTCGAACCGGATGCGCCCCTTGTACATGGTGAACAGCCAGTTGAAGATCTTCGCCCCCGTCGGGATCGAGATCACCATAGTGGTGATGCCGAAGAACGAGTTGACGCTCGCGCCCGAACCCATGGTGAAGAAGTGGTGCAGCCACACTAGGTACGACAGGATCGTGATGACGATCGTGGCGTAGACCATCGACGTATAGCCGAACAGACGCTTGCCCGAGAAGGTCGAGGTGACTTCCGAGAACACGCCGAACAGCGGCAGGATCAGGATGTAAACCTCGGGGTGGCCCCAGATCCAGATCAGGTTCACGTACATCATCGGGTTGCCGCCGAGATTGTTCGTGAAGAAGTTGGTGCCGACATAGCGGTCGAGCGACAGCAGCACGAGCGTGGCGGTCAGCACGGGGAAGCTCGCGACGATCAGGACGTTCGCGCACAGCGAGGTCCAGCAGAACACCGGCAGCTTCATCATGGTCATGCCCGGCGCGCGCATCTTGATGATGGTCGCGATCAGGTTGATGCCCGACAGAGTCGTACCGACACCGGCCACCTGGAGTGCCCAGATATAATAATCGACGCCGACATCGGGACTGAAGTCCAGTTCCGACAGCGGTGGGAAGGCCAGCCAGCCGGTCCGCGCGAACTCGCCGATGAACAGCGACGCCATGACCAGCACAACGCCGCCCGCGGTCATCCAGAAGCTCAGATTGTTGAGATACGGGAAGGACACGTCGCGCGCACCGATCTGGAGCGGCACCACATAGTTCATCAGGCCGGTGATGATCGGCATCGCCACGAAGAAGATCATGATGACGCCGTGGGCGGTGAACACCTGATCATAGTGGTGCGAGTTCAAGAAGCCCTGATTGTCACCGAAGGCGATCGCCTGCTGCCCGCGCATCATCAGCGCGTCGGCAAAGCCGCGCAGCAGCATCACGATGCCCAGGATCATGTACATGATCCCGATGCGCTTGTGATCGACGGTGGTGAACCACTCCTTCCAGAGATAGCCCCACAGCTTGAACTTGGTGATGAGCGCCAACACCGCGATACCGCCGACTGCGACACCCAGGAAGGTGCCGACGACGATGGGCTCGTGGATCGGTAGCGACTCGATCGATAGCCGTCCGAAGATGGTCTTTATGATGTTGTCCATGATGGCGTGCCTCAGCCGCGACCCGCGCCGGCATGGCCGGGGGTCTGCGGGATGGAAAGGAAGGACATGCGGCGATTCTTCATCTCGCCCGGTTCCTGCACGCCGTTCGAGGGCACAGGCTCCTTGCTCTGATGCGGCGAGGTCTGGATTTCCTCGGGCGACTTTTCGAGCGCGCCCTTGGTCCGCTCACCGTGCATCGGCCCGGTGTTGTTGACCGGCGGATTACCCTCGCCGACCTTCATCTTGTGGGGATCGCCGCCACCGGTCATCCGATCGTGCATCATCACGTCCGACATGCACGGCGTGTTGTCCGCGACGCAGCGATTGACCACGCGGTCGAACAATCCGCCCTGCACGCCGTTGAAGTACATGGCGGGCACATATTCGCTCGGCTTTTCGATGGTCAGGAAGGACGCGCGGGTCAACTGCCCCTGCCCCTTCTGCTGCCCTGCCTGCGAAGACCGGACCTTGTCGACCCACTGGTCGAAGCCGCTCGACTGCAATGCGTAGACCGGGAAGTGCATGCCGGAGAAGCCCGCGCCGCTATAGTGCGACGACAGGCCCTTGAACGTGCCCTCGCGGTTCAGGACCGCATGAAGCTTCGTCTCCATGCCGGGCATGGTATAGATCATGCCCGCCATCGCCGGGATGTAGAAGGCGTTCATGACCGAGGTTCCGGTCAGGCGGAACTCGACCGGGCGATCGACCGGCAGCGCCAGTTCGTTGACCGTCGCGATACCCTGCTCCGGATAGATGAACAGCCATTTCCAGTCGAGCGCGACGACTTGGACCTCCAGCGGCTTGACGCCCGCAGCGATCGCCTGGCCCGGCGCGGTCCGCTCGATCGGGCGATAGGGATCGAGCAGATGGGTGCTCGTCCACGTCACTGCGCCCAGGCAGATGATGATCAGCAGCGGGGCCGACCAGATCACCAGTTCGAGCATCGTCGAATGGTCGAATTCGGGATCATATTCGGCTTGCGTGTTGCTCTTGCGATAGCGCCAGGCGAACAGCACCGTGAGCGCCATCACCGGAATGATGATGAGCAGCATCAGGGCAGTTGCGATCAGCACCAGATCGCGTTGCTGCACGGCGACGTCACCGGCAGGGTTGAGCACGACCGCGTCGCATCCCCCCAGCATGGCCAGGAGGGGCAAGGCGGCCCAGCGAAGAGGGCGCAGGCGCGCAAGGCTCGACGAATGAGACATATGGGAAGGGCCGCTACGCCTTTGCTGCACCTGCGCACATTGGACAGTTTGTCCAATCCCCCCGGACGATCGAAAGGCGCATAGGCGCAGCAGAATGGCGGTCATGCGCGGTCTTTTTGCACCGCAACCGACCTGCCTCAATAACTTGGAAGAAGTCAGGACTGGCAGCCGATGAGCGCAGAGTTAACCGCATCGACCTCGACGCCCCTTGAGCGGGACGCGCGGCTGGTCAATGCCCGCGATCCGCACCATGTCGCACCGGGCGACATCGCCATCGGCGTCATCATCGGGCGTACGTCGGAGTTCTTCGACTTCTTCGTCTACGCCATCGCCTCGGTGCTGGTTTTCCCGTCGCTCATCTTCCCCTATGTCGATGCGCTGACCGGCACGCTCTATTCGTTCGCCCTGTTCTCGCTGGCGTTCATCGCGCGCCCGATCGGCACCTTCATCTTCATGGCGGTCGATCGTAATCTGGGACGCGGGGTCAAGCTGACCATCGCGCTGTTCCTGCTGGGCGGATCGACCATGGCGATCGCCTTCCTGCCCGGCTATGCGCAGATCGGCACGTCGGCCGCCGTCCTGCTCGGTATCTTTCGGATCATGCAGGGGCTGGCGCTGGGCGGCGCCTGGGACGGCCTGCCGTCGCTCCTGTCGTTGAACGCGCCGGAGCGCCGTCGCGGCTGGTACGCGATGATCCCGCAGCTGGGCGCCCCCCTCGGCCTGCTGGTCGCCAACGGGCTGTTCGCATTCTTCCTGACGACGCTGAGCACCGCAGACTTCCTGGATTGGGGCTGGCGCTATCCGTTCTTCGTCGCCTTCGCGATCAACGTCGTGGCGCTGTTCGCCCGCCTGCGGATCGTGGCGACGCCGGAATTCCAGCGCCTGTTCGAGACCCGCGAGCTTCAGCCCGCGCCGGTCGGCGAGACGCTGAGCACCGAGGGTCGCACCGTCATCCTCGGCGCGTTCGCGCCGCTCGCCAGCTTCGCGATGTTCCACATCGTGACGGTGTTCCCGCTGTCCTGGGTCGTGCTGTTCAACCGCGAAAAGCCGCAAGACTTCATGATGATCGAGATCATCGGCAGCATCGTCGGTGTGTTCGCGATCCTCGCCTCGGGCAAGATCGCCGACCGTGTCGGGCGTCGCACCCTGCTGGGCTTCTCGGCCGCCGCGATCGCTGCCTATGCGGGCTTCGCGCCGCAGCTTCTGGATCAGGGCGGCATCGGCGAGACGATCTATATCGTGCTCGGCTTCCTGCTTCTTGGTCTGGGCTTCGGTCAGTCGTCGGGCGTCATCAACTCGGGCTTCTCGCCGTTGCGTCGCTATACCGGTGCCGCGATCACTTCGGACCTGGCATGGCTGCTGGGTGCCGGCTTCGCCCCACTGGCCGCGCTGCTGCTGTCGAGCAATTTCGGTTTGCTGTCGGTCGGCGTCTATCTGCTGTCGGGGGCCGTCGGCACGTTGGCCGCGCTGGGTATCAACAAGGAACTGGCCAAGCGCGCTTCCTGATCGGGCGCCTCTAGCACGCTTTCCAAAGAAACGGCCGGTGGAGCGATCCACTGGCCGTTTTGCTTTGTGCGTTTCGCTTCCTACATTCCCGACGAATGGGACTGGGCTGGGAGTAGAGCCGATATGAGGATAAGCAACTGGCGCATCGCCTTGCTCGCTGTGGCGACCACCGGTGTGGCGATGATCTCGGGCGTGGCGGATGCGCGTGTCCCGGCCGGTATCTGGGCCAACCCTTCGAAGACTGTACAGGTTCGCTTCGCGCCATGCGGGCGTGGTCGGGACGCGCAGCTGATGTGCGGAACGGTCGTCTGGGCCAGCGAGCAGGCCAAGGCCGACGCCGCGCGTGGCGGCACCGACCGGCTGGTCGGTACACAGCTATTCGCCGACTTCGAGGAGGAGGAACCGGGTCGTTGGGCCGGGACCGTCTTCATCCCCGATATCGGGCGCGAGGTCGAGGGTACCATCACCCAGATCGACGCCAGGACACTGGTCGGCGAGGGTTGCCTTTTCGGCCGGCTGGGATGCCGCGAGCAACGTTGGCAGCGCGTCAAATGATGAAGGCGATGGAACCGGAGCCCGTCTGCCGCGTCCCGGACCCAGGCAATAGGGAAGGAACACCATGGCTGACGATGCGCTAACGGTCATCAAGGATACGGTCGAGGACAATGTCTCCGAACGGCAGGTCGAATTCGTCGGAGAGGTGGAGGGCGAGGAATACCAGTTCGCCGTGCAATATGATTTGCTCGAAGCACTGAGCGGCGACGTCCCGGATGGCGATGCCGTTGAACTGTTTGAACGCTATTCCGATGACATATTGGAGGCAGCCCTGACGGCGCTCGGTCGGAATATGGAGCAAACGTTGATTGTCGTCAGCGAGAACGATCTCGACTGACGCACGCCCGCCGGGCCAGCGGGTCGATCAAGACGCGAATGACGGCCAGCAAATTGCGGCAAATGTGCGCGATGCTGGTCGTCAACTGGTGATAGCCCTATGTTTTAGACGGTGTTACAGCTGTTTTTGGTCGCGCGCAGCGCGCCCTCGCTGCCCTTTATCGGATGATGTGCCGACCGACCGCGAGGACTTTGGATGCGGTGATCCGATGATCCAGACCCTTCACACGGCATCGCTTCGCACGGCGCGTGCGAGGTTCGATACGCGAGATTCCGCTGCCGACCGACATGACCTGCGTATCGAGAGAAGGCCAGCGCATCCGCCCAGATTGCGTCGAAGCGGGTGGAAGGGGCCAGAGCGCGCGGTGGCCTAGATCAGAAGCATCGATTCCGGCCAAATGGGACGCTAAATCCGAGGTTGACCAGTCGCGCGAGGCTTACGCATGCGGCCTCTCCCTTCGTCCGGAAGGGCTTGTTCCCGACGATTGTGAACTCGGTTCGCTACTATCCCACAGCCGACCGCCATATCTCAGAGCTCTTCGCCAGCCAGAGTCGCAGCCGCCTGGATGACGGCGAGGTGGGTCAATCCTTGCGGCATGTTGCCCAGATAATGGCCGGTCCCGGCATCGATCATCTCCGCATAGAGCCCGCAGCCCCGGCTATCGAGCGCCTCTGTCGCGGCGTCGAACGCAGCCTTCGCTGCGTCATGCTGGCCCAGAATCGCACGCGCCTCGATCATCCAGAAGGTGCAGGCGAGGAAGCACGCCTCCTCCTTATGGACGCCGGAATAGCGATAGTGGAACGCCCCCTCACCCAATTCCCGGTCGAGTGCGTCGAGCGTCCGCGCCAAACGGTCCTGCCCGTCGAAGCGAAACCGCACCGCCAGCGCCAGGCTGGCGTCGAGAGCGTCACTGTCGGGATGCATCAGATAGGCGCCGCGCTTTTCCGACCAGCAATGTTCGCCGATCCACGCTTCGATCCTGTCGCGTTCGCGTGCCCATCGGTCGCGGCAGGTCGTGGGGATTTGCCCCTCGTCGGCCAGTTCCACCGCGCGCGCCAGCGCCTGCCAGCAACTGATCTTCGACATGGTATAGTGGCGCTGCTCGGGCAGTTCCCATATGCCAGCGTCGGGCAGGCGCCAGCGATCGGCGCAGCTGTCCGCCAAATGTGACAAGGTCTCGGCGCTGGAAGTGTCGAGAAAATTGCCGCACGCCACGAAACGGCTCGCCGTCTCGAAAATATCGCCGTAAATGCCGTGCTGATGCTGGCTGCCGGCCAGATTTCCGACCCTGACGGGGCGGGAATGGCGATAACCGGATACCGCAATCTCCTGCTCGGCGGGCACGGGCTGCCCCTCCAGCGTGTAGCAGACCTGCGGCTCGCCCTCTCCCAGACGCTTGAGCAACCAGGTAAACGCCGCCTTCGCTTCGCCATAAGCGCCGATGCGCAGGAACGCCTTGATCGTATAGCCTGCATCCCGGACCCACGCGTAGCGATAGTCGTAGTTCTTGGAGCCTCCGATCCCCTCCGGTAAAGAGGTCGTCGCCGCGGCGGTGATCGCGCCAGTCGGTGAGTAGAGAAGCAGTTTGAGCGCGAGCGCGCTCCGCAGGATGCGGTCGCGGTGCAGGTCCGGTACCTTCAAATTGCCCGACCATTGCCGCCATTCGAAGTCCGAGAGGTCGATCCGTGCGTCGATCTGTTCGATGTCCTGACAGACCAGGGGCTCGTCCTCGCCCGCGATGATCGCGATGCGGGCCCGGTCACCCGGCCCGACCGCCGCCGTGCCGGTCACCAACCCATCCTCGACCCGGTCGATGGTCACATGCGCACAGTGGCGAAATATGCCGAGCACCCGGTCGACGTGAAAAACATTATGCCCACCCGCCGGCGCGAAATAAGGGCTGACCGTGTCCGCCCTTCGGCTGAAGCGCAGCGTGATCGCGAAGCGGACATGTCCGTCCAGCCCTTCCACCCGCCGCGCCAATTCCGCCCAAGGCAAACGCCCCGCCGGCCCGCTGTTGATCGACTCGACCAGCTTGGCGCGACCGCTTGCGGTGGTGAAGATCGTCTCCAGCACATTGCTGTCGGGGCGGTAGGTGCGCGCGACGGTGAAGGGCTCGACCGGGGTGATCGAAAAGCATCCGCCACGCTCACCATCCAGCAGTCGGTCGAACAACGGCGCGGAGTCCATATTGGGCACGCACCACCAGTCGATCGAACCGTCCGCACCGCTCAAGGCGACGCTGCGCCCATCGCCCAGCGCGGCATAATTTTCCAGATCCAGGAACCCGTCGGCGTCACGGAGCGGATCGGCATGCTGATCGGGCAATGTCACGGGGATGCTCGCTCCAGATATGGGTAATGATGCAGGTTAGTCTCTGGAAACTCGCCAAATGCATTAAGTCTCCGTGGGACCTTCCTGGCATTTGCGCGTTGCAGCATCCGTATCGACATTTGGGAGCATCGGCATGAGCCTGGCATCGGCATTGGGATTCGGTTCGAAAAAAGTTCGCTATGCCGTTGTCGGCGCGGGCGACATCACTCAGTCGGCGATGCTCCCCGGCATCAGCCACACCGGCAACTCCGAACTGACCGCCATCGTCACCGGCGACGCCGAAAAGGGTCGCCTTCTCGCCAAGAAATATGGCGTCGAGCATGTCTACTCCTATGCCGAGTTCGACAAGCTGCTGACCGCCAATGTCTGTGACGCCATCTATCTCGGCACTCCCAATTGGCGTCATGCAGAGTTCGCGATACCGGCGCTGGAAGCTGGCATTCACGTCCTTTGCGAAAAGCCGCTCGAGATTTCGGTCGAGAAGGCACGCGCCATTCAGGATGCAGAGCGCCGCTCGACCGCAAAGCTGATGACCGCCTATCGCCTCCACTTCGAGCCCGGCACGCTGGATGCGATCGAGAAGATCCGGAACGGCGAACTGGGTGAATTGGTCGGCTTCACTTCCTGCTTCGGGCAGAAGCTCGATCCCGACAATCACCGCGCCAAGCATGGGCTGGAAGCCGGGCCGTTGCTCGACATGGCGCCCTACCCCATCAACGCCATCCGCTATCTCTTCGGTGCCGAGCCCGTCGCGGTCGAGAGCGCGGTCGCCACGCGACAGCCGAGCGCCGGGCTGGGCGACCTCGACGATACCTTTGCGGTGGTATTGCGGATGCCGGGCGACAAGCTGGCCAGCTTCACCGTCAGCTATGTGATGAACAATATCGACAGCCTGATCGTGGCGGGCATGAAGGGCTCGATCCATATGAGTCCGGCCTATGGCTTTCAGTCGGCAATCGAACAGAATGTCACGATCGGCGACAAGCAGAGCCATGAGAAATTCAAGCATACCGATCACTTCGGCGGCGAGATGCGCTATTTCTCCGATTGTATCCTAAACGATCGCGATCCCGAGCCGGACGCCGAAGAGGGATTGTCGGACCTTCGCGTGATCGAAGGCATCGTCAAGGCGTTGCAAACCGGTGGGCGCGTGGAGCTGCCGCCGTTCACCCGCACCCGCCGTATCGACCCGGCGAGCCAGCGCCAGACCCTATCGGCAGTCAGTCCGCCGGAGCCCGTGAAGGCGAAATCGCCGACCGGCGCGCATTGATCGCAATTAGGCCATTTTACGCGGAGCGGAATAACGGCATCAATCGTTACGCTCGCGATGACATATCTGGTGTTACGTTAGGGAGGTGACGGTGGAAGATCGGGACGAAAAGCTTCGCCAACGGGCCTATGACATCTGGCAGGCTGAGGGCGAGCCGCATGGGCGCGACCGTGAACATTGGGAGATGGCCGAACGCGAGTTCACGCCGGCTTCCGACGAGACCTCGGCACCGGTGACGGAGGATGCCGCCAAGCCGAAAGCGGCCGCGCCACGTCGGAAAAAGGCCGTTGCGTCCGCCCCGTCGGAGGCGGAAACTTCGGAACCTGGCGCCAAGCCCAAGACGCGAAAGCCACGGGTCGCCAAACCGGGCTGACGATTTGCCCCGATGATGCGCCACCTTAACGGCGGTCGTCGGGGCCTCTCCCCGCGTGTTCCGCAATCCTGCCGTGTTGACCTGTCGCATAGTCGTCCGACTTTTGCCGGAGAGCTTCCTTGACCGCATTGCCCGACCAGATTCTTTCCGGTTCCGCCCATCCGCTGGGCGCCACCTTCGACGGTGAAGGCGTGAATTTCGCCGTATTCTCGGCCAATGCCGACAGGATCGAGCTTTGCGTGTTCGATCCCCAGGGCAAGCGCGAACTCAAGCGCTACACGCTTCCTGAGTGCACCGATGAGGTATGGCACGGCTATCTGCCCGATGTCGGCCCCGGCCTATTATACGGATACCGCGCGCATGGCCGCTATGAGCCGGAGGCGGGCCATCGTTTCAACCCCAACAAGCTGCTTCTCGACCCCTATGCGCGCAAGCTGCATGGCGAGATCAAGTGGACCGATGCGCTGCACGGCTATCAGATCCGGTCCAAGAAGGAAGATCTCAGCTTCGACAAGCGGGACAGTGCCGCCGCCATGCCCAAGGCGGTCGTGGTGGACGATCATTTCGACTGGTCGCGCGACGTCAAACCGAACACCCCCTGGTCCGAGACGGTCATTTACGAAGCGCATGTCAAGGGCCTGACCAAGCTGATGGACCTTGTGCCCCCGCGTGAGCGCGGCACGTATGCCGGACTCGGCCACCCGGCGGTCATCAAGCATCTGAAGCGGATCGGCGTCACGGCGATCGAGTTGCTGCCGATCCATAGCTTCACACAGGATCGCTTCCTTCAGGAAAAGGGGCTGCGCAACTATTGGGGCTATAACACGCTGGGCTTCTTCGCCCCGGAGCAGGCCTATTTTGCGAGCGATACCCAGGACGAGCTGCGCCGGGCGGTGCACCGGCTCCATAAGGCGGGGATCGAGGTTATCCTCGACGTCGTCTACAACCACACCTGCGAAGGCTCGGAAAAGGGCCCGACCCTGTCCTGGCGCGGCCTCGACAATGCCAGCTATTATCGGCTGGTACAGGATCAGCCACGCTACACCATCAACGATACCGGTACCGGCAACACGCTGAACCTGTCCAAGGCGCGGGTCATTCAGATGGTGGCGGACTCGCTGCGTTACTGGGCGACCAGCTTCGGCGTGGACGGCTTCCGCTTCGACCTGGGCTTGACGCTGGGGCGTGAGGCGGACGGGTTCGACCCCGGCTCGGCCTTTTTCGACGTGCTTCGGCAGGACCCGGTTCTGGGCCGTCTCAAGCTCCTGACCGAACCATGGGATGTGGGCCCGGGCGGCTATCAGCTTGGCAACTTTCCGCCTGGCTTCTCGGAGTGGAACGACAAATATCGGGACACCGTCCGCAAGTTCTGGCGCGGCGACGCGGGGCAGCGCGGCGAACTCGCGGCGCGGCTGTCCGGCTCGGGCGACCTGTTCGACCGCCGGGCGCGGCGCCCCTGGGCCAGCCTCAACATGCTCGCGGCGCATGACGGTTTCACTTTGGCCGATACCGTGATGTACGAGGAGCGCCACAACGAAGCGAACAAGGAAGACAATCGCGACGGCCATTCCGAAAACTATTCCCGCAACTGGGGCGCCGAAGGGCCGACCGAGGACGAAAGCATCAACGCCGCACGCGGGCGCGTGATGCGGTCGATGATGACCACCTTGTTCGTGTCGCTTGGAACGCCGATGATCGTGGCGGGGGACGAGTTCGGCCGGACTCAGCAGGGCAACAACAACGCCTATTGCCAGGATAACGAGATCAGCTGGCTCGATTGGAAGGCCGCGGCGTCGGAGGAGGGCGAGACGATGATCGCCTTCACCGCCAGGCTGGCCGAATTGCGCCGCCGCTATCAGGTCCTGCGCGCGCCGCACTTCCTGTACGGTCAGGATACGCCGGGCCATGGCATCAACGACATCGAATGGTGGGACGAGCGCGGTGAACAGCTGAGCCCAGAGGATTGGGACAATCCCGAGGGCCGCGCGCTGATGATGCGGCGCGCCACCGCGATCGAGGATGGATCGGTGGAGGCGGTATCGCTGCTGCTCAACGCCTCGCCCGATCCGATCACCTTCACCCTGCCCCCGCCCCACGCCACCCGCACCGTCCTGATCGACAGCGCCAAGCCCGAACAGGGCGAAGTCGAGATTGACGACAGCTATGAAGTCGGGCCGCAGAGCGCGGTGCTGATCACCTGGCGCAATGTGGTCGCGGCATGACGCATTGGGGCCCCCAACTACGCGAGGGCGCGGACACCGTCTTTCGCCTCTGGGCGCCGGACCGGGACGCGGTGACGCTGGAAATCGATGGTGCTCCCTCGGTTCCCATGCGCCGCGATGGCGAAGGCTGGTTCCACGCCGACGCGCCTGCCGGAGCGGGGACGCGCTATCGCTTCCGGCTGGATGCCGAGCTGGCGGTGCCCGATCCCGCCTCGCGTCTACAGTCCGGCGGCGTCCATGGCTGGAGCGTGGTCGTCGACCCGGCCTTTGCCTGGAGTGCGACCGAATGGCGCGGACGGCCGTGGGAGGAAACGGTCCTGTTGGAGGTCCATGCGGGCGCGTTAGGCGGCTTTGCGGGCATCCGCGATAGCCTGCCTGCCATCGCCGCGTCCGGGATCACCGCGATCGAACTGATGCCGGTCAACACGTTCGGAGGCACGCGCAACTGGGGTTATGACGGCGTGCTGCCTTATGCCGTGGCGGAGCCTTATGGCTCACCCGCCGAGTTGAAGACGCTGGTGGACAGCGCCCATGCGCTGGGCGTCTCCGTCTTCCTCGACGTGGTGTATAATCACTTCGGGCCCGACGGAAATTACCTGAACGCCTATGCCAGCGCCTTCTTCGACCCGGACGTGGACACGCCCTGGGGCGGGGCGGTGGCGGTCGATGCGGACCCGGTGCACCGCTTCTTCGTCGATAACGCGCTGATGTGGTTGCGCGACTATCGGATCGACGGACTGCGCTTCGACGCGGTTCATGCCATCGCCAATGACGGCTTTCTTGATCGCATGGCGACCGAAATCCGTGCTGCCCTGCCCGAACGCCATGTCCATCTGGTGCTGGAGAACGAGAAGAACGATGCCGAGCGGCTGGGGCCGGGACGCTATGACGCGCAGTGGAACGACGACTTCCACAATGTCCTGCACGTCCTTTTGACCGGCGAGACGAGCGCCTATTATGGCGACTTTGCGGATCGCCCGGCGGAACGCCTCGCCCGCTGTCTGAAAGACGGGTTCATATATCAGGGCGAAGGCTCGGCCAATCATGACGGCGCGCCCCGTGGCAAGCCCTCCGGCCATTTGCCGAGCACGGCCTTCGTCGCCTTTCTGCAAAATCACGATCAGGTCGGCAACCGGGCCATGGGCGAGCGGCTGATCCACCTGACCGACCGTGACAAGCTGCGCGCCGCCACGGCCTTACTGCTGCTCGGCCCACAGATACCCCTGTTGTTCATGGGCGAGGATGAAGGGAGCGAGAGCCCGTTCCTGTTCTTCACCGATTTCCACGACGAACTTGCCGACGCGGTGCGTGAAGGGCGACGCCGCGAATTCGCCAAATTCGACGCCTTTGCCGACGCGAAAGCGCGCGAGAAAATCCCGGACCCCAACGCCCTCGCAACCTTCGAGGCGTCGATCCCCAAACCGGGTCCTGCCGCCGGCGAATGGCGTGCATTGTATCGCGAATTGCTGAGCCTGCGTTGCGCCCACATCGTACCGCGCTTGCAAGGCGCGGTCGGTCTGGCGGCGGACGTCCATGGCACCGCAGGGGTCAAGGCGCGCTGGCGAATGGCGGGCGGCGCGATCCTGACCATCGCCATCGACCTCAGCGATACGCCCGTCCTCCCCAATGGCGATGACGGCGACCTGATCTTCCGTGAAGCCGATCGCTTCGCGGCATGGATCGCGACATGAGCGATCTTCACGCCCGCGCCGAGGCGGCTGGACTGTCGCTCGAATGGGAAGACGCCAAGGGGAAGACACAACGCGTATCCGACGATGTGCTGTCGGCCATCCTCGAACGGTTGGACATCGAAACGGGGGAAGTGACCTTCGTCTCGGGCGATGCGGAACAGAGTGTCGCACTGCCGCATGGGTGGCGGGCCGGAGCCGCGCAGTTGACGCGGGAAGACGGTGCGACCCTGTCGGTGATGCTGGAAGAGCATCAAGATGGCGTTCGCCTGCCGGTGCAGGCGATATGCGGCTATCACAGACTGGAACAGGCGGGGCGTGCGCTGACGCTCGCCATCGCGCCGCCGCGATGCCCCGCTCCCCCGTCGGGACGGCATTGGGGAAGCGCGGTCCAGATCCCTTCCCTGCGCGAAGGGGGCGGGACTTATGGCGACTTCGCCAGCCTCGCCGCCGCCGCCTCGACATTGGGGCGGGCCGGGGCCGCCGCGCTGGCGATCAGTCCGGTTCATGCGCTGTTCCCGGCGGATGCGAGCCGGTTCAGCCCCTATGCCCCGTCGAGCCGCCTGTTCCGGAACATCTGGCTCGCGCCCGCTGGCGAGCCCGTCCCGCAAGACGATGACCTGATCGACTGGCCCAGCGCCGCGCCCGACCGGATGCGGGATTTGCGATTGGCCTATGATCGGCTTTCGGGGTCGGAAGAGCAGGCCTTTGCCGAATGGCGGCGACAGGCGGGCGAACGGCTGGCGGCGCAGGCGCTTTACGACACGCTGCACGCCTATTTCCATCAGCGCGACCGCGCCGCCGGCTGGCCCGACTGGCCAGTCGCCTATCGCGATCCAAACGGGGACGCCGTGGCGCGCTTCGCCGAGGAGCATGAGGATGCCATCCGCTTCCATGCCTTTGCGCAGTGGCATGCGGAGCGCGCGCTGGAGGCAGCGGCGGAAGCGGCACGACAAAGCGGCATGGCGATCGGGCTGATCGCCGACCTTGCGATCGGGGTCGCGGCCAACGGCGCCGACGGCTGGAGCCGACCACAGGATTTGTTGACCGGCCTGTCGATCGGCGCCCCCCCCGATCCCCTGGGGCCGGACGGGCAGAATTGGGGGATTACCGCCCTCTCCCCCTTCGCGCTGCGGCGTCAGGGTTTCGCGCCCTTCATCGACACCCTCCGCGCCGTCTTCGCCCATGCTGGCGGCATTCGTATCGATCATGCGTTGGGGCTTTGTCGCCTCTGGGTCGTTCCCGATGGAGCCCCTGCCGATCAGGGTGCCTATCTGGCGATGCCGTTCGCCGACATGCTGCGCATCCTGAAGATCGAGGCGCACCGCGCCAATGGCGGGCGCGGTGCGATCGTGATCGGTGAGGATCTGGGCACCGTCCCACCCGGCTTCCGCGACGTGATGGCTGGTGCCGGGATGCTGGGCATGCGCGTCCTGCCGTTCGAACGCGATCAGCATGGCGGGTTCACGCCTCCCGAACGCTGGGACGAACAGGCGATTGCGATGACCGCGACCCATGACATCCCGACCGTCGCGGGTTGGTGGCAGGGCCGCGACCTGACGTGGCGGGCTCGGATCGCCGGAAAGCCCGTTTCTCCCGACGACGAACAAAACCGCGGCAAGGAACGAACGTCACTCTGGGATATGGTTGGTCAGGGCACACCTCAGCCCGACGATGCGACCCCGGTCGTCGAAGCGGCGATCCACGCGGTGGCCTCGACGCCCTGTCCACTTGCCATCGTGCCGGTCGAGGATTTGCTGGCGCTGGAGGAGCAGCCCAATCTGCCCGGCACCACGGACGAACATCCCAATTGGCGCCGTCGCCTCCCCGGCGATCTCGCCACTTGCCTGGCCGACCCCGATGCGGCGCGCCGTATCGCCACTCTCAACGCCCGCTGATCCGCTTCTTGCCCAAAGGATTGCGCCCATGACGCCGCGCGCCACTTATCGTTTCCAGTTCCACAAGGACTTCCCCTTCGCGAGGGCGGAGGCCTTGCTACCCTATCTGGATCGGCTGGGAATCAGCCATGTCTATGCCTCGCCGATCACCACCGCGGCGGCCGGGTCGATGCATGGATATGACGTGATCGATCCAACACGGATCAACCCCGAACTGGGTGGCGAAGCGGCGTTCCGCAGCCTGTCCGAAGCGGCCCGCCGCCGCGGTATGGGCGTCATCATCGATATCGTTCCGAACCATATGGGCGTGGCGGGCGGCGGCAATCGCTGGTGGGACGACGTGCTGACCCATGGCCAGGCCAGCCGCTATGCGCGCTTCTTCGATATAGACTGGTCGAGGAAACTCGTTCTGCCGATCTTGGGTGATCCCCTGGCGAAGGTCATCGCCGACGGACAGATCATGGTCGAACGCCAGGATGGACGCGCCTGGATCGTCGCCTATGGGGAACACAGGCTGCCGATCCGCGACGAGGATCAGGACGGGGCAGAGACGGCGGACTTAGCCGAATTGCTGGAGCGCCAGCATTACCGCCTCGCCTCATGGCGGGTGTCGAATGACGAACTCAACTGGCGGCGCTTCTTCACGATCAACGATCTTGCCGGACTGCGCGTCGAAGATGACGAGGTTTTCGAGGAAAGCCACGCTCTGTATTTTCGCCTCTATCGCGAGGGGCTGATCGATGGCGTGCGGATCGATCATGTCGACGGGCTGAATGATCCGATCGGATATTGCCGAACCTTGCGTGCACGCTTCGACGCCCTCGATCGAGACGACGGCAATCGCGCCTATATCGTGGTCGAGAAAATCCTCGCCGCCGACGAGGCGATGGGCGATGATTGGGGCGTCGACGGAACCAGCGGATACGACTTCATGGAAGAGGTCGCCGCGCTTCTCCATGCCCCGGAAGGGACGCGCCCGCTCGGCGAATTATGGGGCCAGTTGAGCGGTCGACCGGTCGAATTCAGGCCCGAGGAACTACAGGCGCGGCAGGATCTGCTGGTCTGGCAATTTGCGGGGCAGATGGATCAGTGCGTTGCCTCCTTCGCGGCGCTGCTTGCCTCTGTGCCCGATCTGACCGGCGCGATCACTACTGCGATGCTGCGTCGGGCGATCGAACGATTGCTCTGGGTCTTTCCGGTCTATCGAACCTATGGCCCGAACGCCCCCGCCACCGATGAACCGGTTCGTGCCGCAGTTCGCCAGCGCGTCGAGCGCCACGTGCCGCCGGGTGAGGGGTTTGTCGTGGACCGCGTGCTGGAATGGCTGTCCGGTCGCGGGCCGGGCGACCGCGTCCTGCTGGCGGACGCCGTCAGGCGGTTCCAGCAATTGTCCGCGCCCATCGCGGCAAAGGCGGTAGAGGACACCGCCTTTTATCGCCACGCCATTCTGCTTTCGCGCAATGATGTGGGCTTCGACGCCGGGCGGCTGAGCCTGTCGGTCGCCGCCTTTCATGATCGCATGGCGGGTCGGGCCAAGCGCTTTCCCCACGCCATGCTCACCACCGCGACCCATGACCATAAGCGCGGCGAGGATGTTCGCGCACGATTGGCAGTGCTGAGCGCAATACCCGATACA
Organism: Sphingomonas sp. LC-1; assembly: GCF_025371035.1. GTDB lineage: Bacteria > Pseudomonadota > Alphaproteobacteria > Sphingomonadales > Sphingomonadaceae > Sphingomonas > Sphingomonas sanguinis_E. The sequence continues at coordinate 276,266 of NZ_JANZXB010000005.1, forward strand.
TGGCGCGAGCAGATCGAGCTTTGGCAGCGACAGACCTTGTCGCTTTCGGAAGGGATCGATCCCGCCGACTGGTATATGCTGATCCAGACGCTGGTCGGCGCATGGCCTGCCCCCGAGGACATGGGCGACTTCGCCGAGCGTATCGCAGCATGGCAGGAAAAGGCGCTGCGCGAAGCCAAGCTGCGATCCTCTTGGGAAGCGCCCGATACCGATTATGAGGCCCGCTGCAACGCGCTCGCCAAGACCTTGATCGAGGAGGAGGCGGGTGCCGCTTTCCGCGAAGGGGTTGAAGCCCTGCTGACCCGTATCGGTGCGGCGGCGGAGGCAAACTCATTGGTTCAAGTCGCCTTGCGCTATACGGCGCCCGGCATTCCCGATTGCTATCAGGGAACCGAATTCGCCGACCTGAGCCTCGTCGATCCGGACAATCGCCGACCGGTGGATTATGAAGCCCGCGAAGCCGCGCTGACGGATTGCAGCGTCGCCAAGCAAGCGCTGATCGCCGATCTTCTTGCCTTGAGAGGCAAGAACCCTGAACTCTTCACCGCTGGCGAATATCGGCCTCTTTCGATCACCGGCCATGGTCGCGACTGCGCAATCGGGTTCGAACGGCGGCGTGAAGACAGCACGCTTCTCTGCGTCTTCGGATTGCGGCTGGCGGGATTGGCGGACGCGGATGGATTTGTGGATTGGCGCGATACGGAGGTCCTGCTGCCCGAAGGGTCGAAGCGTGTCGCTGACCTTTTGAGGGACAAGCCCGTGTGGTACGAAATGCGCTCGCTCTCCAATCCAGGCTAAGTCGTGCAGGCCCTGCCCCCGAATTTCTACACGCAGGATGTCGACGCCGTGGCCCAGGCGTTGATCGGGGTGATCCTGACCGTCGATGGCGTTGGCGGCCCGATCGTGGAGACCGAAGCCTATGACGCGGCCGATCCTGCCTCGCACAGCTTTGTCGGCCGAACACGGCGCAATGCGGCGATGTTCGGGCCGGTCGGCCGCGCCTATGTCTATCGCATATATGGCCTGCATCGCTGCCTGAACATCGTTTGCGGCACGCCGGGTAGCGCGGTCCTCATCCGCGCGATCGAGCCGCGTTTCGGTCTGGACGTGATGCGGCAAAGACGGGGCGTGGAGATGGCGTCCCGGCTCCTATGTTCCGGTCCCGGACGGCTTTGTACCGCGCTGGCTATTGATCTGACGCTCGACGGTGCCTCGCTGAACGAGCTGCCGTTCCTCCTGACGGATGCCGGTGAATCGCCCCAGATCATGACCGGACCGCGGATCGGGATTTCCAAGGCCGCGGACCGGATGCGACGCTATGGTCTGAAACATTCGCCTTGGCTCAGCCGCCAGTTCCCTGATGAAAGCGCTGCATTGCACCATGACTGAAGCCATATTTTGGCCGCACTGCAAAAACTTATTTTCTTGATACCGACCATATTTCTAATCAGCCTCGCTTCATAACAAGAAAAAGGGCGAGTCGATGGAGTGGATCAAGGTCCTGGCGGTGGTCGCCATGGTCTATGGCATTTGGGCAGCCTATCGTTCTCTCGGCGCACCGGTCCGCCATGACGGTGCCCTATATTACCGGCAGCCGGATGGAAGCTTTCGCCGCTGGTACGGGGGGCGTCGTTTCAGCGCGTCGGAAGTGGGCATGCACGACCAGGGCTGATTTTCCCGCGGTCAGCTATTGTACACACAGGATCGGCTAAACATCTGTCCTCAGGACCCGGTCTTCGGGTCGATCAAGGACTTCGGACAATCATGTTTGCCGATCTGGGCGTTCCGACGCCCCTGGTCATCATCGTCATCGCGGTCGTCGTCGCCGGTATCGTCGCACGCCGTGTGCCGGTCCTCCGCGTGGCGATCAATCTGGTCAGTTGGGTGTTGCTGGCGGGCCTGCTGTTCGTCGTGCTGCAACAACGCGAGCAGTTCGATCCCTATATCCAGCGGGCGATGCAGATCCTCAATCTTCAGGATCAGAGCGTCGTCGGGGATACCGTGCGCATTCGCATGGCGCCGGACGGTCATTTCTGGGCGCGCGTGACGATCGATGGCGTGACCCGCCGGATGCTCGTGGATAGCGGCGCGACCCTGACCGCGCTGTCGACGGAAACCGCGCGCGCCGCCGGATTGCGCCCCTCCGCGCCCGTCTTTCCGGTGGTGCTCAATACCGCGAACGGCATGATCCGGGCGCAGACGGGGCGCGTCCAGTCGCTACGTATCGGGACGATCCGCGCCGATAATGTGCCGGTGGTGGTGTCGGCGGCATTCGGAGAGACGGATGTCCTGGGGATGAACTTCCTTTCCCGACTGAAAAGTTGGCGGGTGGAGGGATCGACCCTGATCCTGGAGCCCCATCATCCCCAAATGCCCGCCGAGCGCGCATGAGGTTCACCGGGCTGAAATCTGACGGAAATCAGCGTGATTGGCCTCCGTGCCGATTGACTTGAAGATGTAGCTTTCTCATGCCGGAAACCATGACCACTTCCCAGTCGCGCATGCTGTCGCTCCCGCCGCAGCTCGACCGATATGTTACCCACGCCTTGGATACGGGCCAGTTTCCGAGTGAGCAGGCGTTGCTGCTCGCCGCGATCGACCGGCTGCGCGCCGAAAGCGTGCCCGCGGACCTGAAGGCCTGGCTGGTCGGTGGCGGCGAATGCGGGCAGCGGGTGCGCGACCTTGATTGGTCGACGACGCCGCTCGGCTCGATGTGCGAATGGCCGGGTGAATTGCGGACTACGGTCGCCAACATCGTGCATTCGCCCATCGCCAAGGTACTGATGTGGGGCGATTCCCATGTCATGATCTATAATGACGCCTATCGGGCCATCGCAGGTGCCCGTCACCCGGCAGCGTTCGGCGGCCTCGTGGCGGATGTCTGGCCGGAAATCTGGGACTGGAACCGTGACATATTGGAGCGCGGTTTCCAGGGCGAGGAGATCGCCTATCGCGATCAGAAGATGATCGTCACGCGGGCGGGCGTTCAGGAAGAGGTGGTGTTCGACCTCTATTACACGCCGGTCTATTTCAACGAGGGTGATGTCGGCGGGGTTATGTGCACCGTCGTCGAGAATACGGGCCGGGTCGCGGCGGAGCGACGGCTGGCCGAGAGCGAAGCGGAATTGCGGACGATCACCGATTCGATGCCGGTGCTGGTCGCGTTCGTGGACCGGGACCAGCGCTATCGCTTCGCCAACAACCATTATCGCGAATTTCTCGGCATCGATCCCGAGGCTATGGTCGGCACGCGGATCGGCGATGTCCTGACAGAGGCTGATTATGCCGATCGTCTGCCGCTGATCGAGCGTGCGCTTGCCGGTGAAGACGTGGTGGCCGATGTGCATCTGCACCACCGTGACGGCACTCGGCGGCGCGCAGAGACGCGTTACATCCCGCGCCGCGATGCGGCGGGCAGCGTGATCGGCTTCCATATCCTGGTCTTCGACGTGGACGAACGGATGCGCCACGCCGAAGCGATCGAGCGCAGCAATCGCCGTTTTCGCGCGGCAATGGATGCGGTGCACGGCGTGCTGTGGACCAACAGCGCGGATGGTCGGATGGTCGGCGAACAACCCGGATGGGCGGCGATCACCGGGCAGACCTATGAAGACTATCAGGGCTTCGGCTGGGCGAACGCGGTTCACCCCGACGATGCCGAGGCTTCGATCGTCGCCTGGAATGAGGCGGTCGCGGTCAAGGGCATGTTCGTCCACGAACATCGCGTCCGCCGTCACGATGGCGAATGGCGTACCTATGCGATCCGTGCGCTGCCGATCATCGGGGCGGACGGCGAGTTGATCGAATGGGTCGGCGTCCATACCGACATCACCGAACAGCGCGCCGCCGAGCAGGCGCTCCGCGACCAGGCCAATGTGCTGGCTCGACAGGTCCATCACCGCGAGCGTGCCGAGGCGCAACTTCGCCAGCTCAACGAGACGCTGGAGACCCGCGTCATCGAAGAGATCAGCGAACGCCGCCAGGCTGAACAGGCGCTGGCCCAAGCCCAGAAGATGGAGACGATCGGCAAGCTGACCGGCGGCGTCGCGCACGACTTCAACAATCTCCTCCAAGTCGTCTCGGGCAATCTTCAACTGCTGGGCAAGGACGTCGCCGGCAACGACCGCGCCGAACAGCGGGTCGCCAATGCGATGGCCGGCGTCTCGCGCGGGTCGAAGCTCGCGGCGCAATTGCTGGCCCTCGGACGGCGGCAGGCCTTGGAGCCCAAGGTCGTCAACGTCACCCGTTTCGTCCAGGGGATGGACGATATGCTCCGCCGCGCGATCGGCGAAGGCGTGGAGATCGAGACGATCGTCGGTGGCGGTCTGTGGAACACCTTCATCGATCCCAACCAGATCGAAAATGCGCTGCTGAACCTCGCGATCAACGCACGCGATGCCATGGAGGGTCAGGGCAAGCTGACCATCGAGTTGAGCAATGCCCATCTCGACGACGAATATGCCCGCAGCCATGACGAGGTGACGCCGGGGCAATATGTCATGCTCGCCGTGTCCGACACAGGCAGCGGCATGTCGGACGACATCATCGAAAAGGTCTTCGAACCCTTTTTCTCGACCAAGGGCGAGGGCAAGGGATCGGGGCTCGGGCTGTCGATGGTCTATGGCTTCGTCAAGCAGTCGGGCGGCCATGTGAAGATCTATTCCGAGATCGGCCATGGCACGACGATCAAGCTCTATCTGCCCCGCGCGATGGAAGCGGAGGACGTCGAGGTCGCGGTCGACACCGGCCCGATCACCGGCGGTTCGGAAACAGTGCTGGTCGTCGAGGACGATGCGGAAGTGCGCGCCACCGTGGTCGAATTGCTGTCCGACCTGGGCTATCGCGTCTTGAAGGCGGTGGACGCACAAAGTGCGCTCAACGTCATCGAAAGCGGCATTCCGATCGACATGCTCTTTACCGATGTCGTCATGCCCGGCACGCTCAAAAGCCCCGAACTGGCCCGCAAGGCGCGCGAACGCCTACCCGACATCGCGGTTCTGTTTACCTCTGGCTATACCGAAAATTCGATCGTTCATGGCGGTCGCCTCGACAAGGGTGTCGAGCTGCTGTCCAAGCCCTATACCCGCGAAGCCCTAGCGCGGAAGTTCCGCCATGTGCTGGGCAACCAGAAGCAGCGCCGGATGGCCTCGCCCGGCGTATCGCAGGACAAAAGTGGGCGTGAGGTTAGGGCTCCGGAAGAACCCTCCCCCCGACCAATGCACGACGGGCGCACGATCCTGCTAGTCGAGGATGACGATCTGATCCGCGCCAACACCGCCGAAGCCTTGCAGGATGCGGGTTTCGTCGTGGTGCATGCGGTCACGGCGGAAGAGGCGATGACCGCGCTTCAGACCGCGCAGATCGACGTGCTCGTGACCGACCTCAACCTGCCCGGCGAGTCGGGTATCGAGCTTGCCAAGCGCTCTCGCCAGCTCCGCCCGACCTTGTCGGTGGTCTTCGCGACGGGGGATGGCGGCATGGCGGTGGAAGCGGCGGACATGGGCGCCGCACTACTGACCAAGCCCTATTCGTCGCATCGGCTGATTGCCGCCATTCGTGATCAGTTGGAGATTATGGAGCAGACGACCCGGCCGTGAGCCGGGTCGCCTACCCCTTTCCGGTCGGGTTCATGCCGGAGGGGGGCGGCAGCGGAACCCTTGCGAAACCTTGAAGTCGGTTAGCGGGCCTTCCAGCCCTCGATAGCGGCGAAGGTGATGATCACCGCCAACACGAGCAGGGCACCCTGCAATTCCAGCGCGGTCAAATCGAACTCCATCGTCATCGGCTATCTCCCGAGTGATGTCACAACCCAAAACGCTGTCCGTCACCGCTTCGTTGGCGGGCGGCGAACACCTATCCGGCGAAGCCGGACCTTCCATCGCGCCATTGCGACGGCGTCCAGCTTCTGCACTCAGTAGATACGCTGCGAGTTTTGCTGTCGTGCAGCGAAAACGTGACAAATCATGTCCGACAATGCGGAAGTCGAATTTCCGCGCAAAGCCCCCCCTCCGGGCGGTTGGCGAGGGTCAGTTCGCCGCCTTCCGCCGCGACGACCCGCGCGACGATGGACAGACCTAAACCAAACCCCACGGTGTCGCGCCGCCGCGCGGTGTCCAGCCGGACGAAGGGTTCCAGCACCAGTTCAAGCGACTCTTCCGGGATGCCGGGGCCGTCGTCTTCGACACGGATAGATACATCGTCCGCCGGATCGGCCCTTAAGGTGATGATCGCGTGCTCGCCGTAATGGAGTGCATTTTCGACCAGGTTGGTGAGCGCGCGCTTCATGCCGAAGCGGCGCAGGCGACAGTCGAAATGGTCGGGACCGACATAGCGAACGTCCCGGCCATGATCCGCGGCATCATCGGCGAGATTGGCGCAGAGGATCGCCAAGTCGGTCAGTTCGGGTTGCTCGGCATCGCCCTCGCCGCCCAGAAAGGCCAGAAGCGAGGAAACCATCGCCTCCATCTCTTCGATGTCGGTACCGATGGCCTCGCGAACGTCGTCGTCTTGGATCGCGTCGGCGCGAAGACGCAATCGTGCGAGCGGCGTGCGCAGGTCATGGCCGACCGCCGCCAGGGCACGGGTTCGCTCGTCGATCAACCGACCGATTCGTGCCTGCATCCGGTTAAACGCGCGGGTGACGTGACGAACCTCGCCGGGCCCACGTTCGGGGACGAGAAGGGCCGCTCCCTGGCCCCCGCTTTGTCCGCGTCCCAATGTGTCGGCGGCGCGAGCGAGCGTTCGCAGCGGATGAAGGATACGCCCGATCAGCGCCCCGCTGAGCAACATCAACGCGATCGCGGGGATAAGCGCGAGCAGCACGCGCCCGAAGGCGAGGTCGAGGGTGCGAACCCCCTCCCGCATTCGGAAGCTGAGCAACGAGCCATCGTCCAGGCGCAAATCCCCCGACACGACCGAGGTCCGTCCCGGCGAGGTCAGGCGCAGGTGAATGTCGGTCGCCGCCAGCGACGGTTCCCAGTCGACGATCTGGCGTCGCATGCTGTCCATCGCCGGCGCAATGGTGGGCCGGGGCGGCGCCTCCGCCGACCAGCTGACGATATAGCGGTCGGTGGTCAGCTCCCCGGCCACTTCGGGGCGCTCGATCCGGGGACGCTCGTTCAGGACGCGGCGCGCGACGATCAGATGCTCCGCCAGCCGCCGTGCCTCGTCGTCACGGACCGAGACATGGCTGGCGCGCTCGTAGAGATAGGTGGAGACCGCAAACTCGATCGTCACCGCCAGCAGCAGGATCGCGACGATCCGGCCGAGCAGGCCGACCGACGGGCGGATCACCGCCGCTCCACCGGCACGTTGAGCATATAGCCGACCCCGCGGACCGTGACGATGGGGGCGGCTCCCCCAGCCCCCGATAATTTGCGACGCAGACGGCTGACCAACACGTCGATGCTGCGATCCGAACTGTCCCCGATCCGCGCGCGCGACAATTCGATCAGCCGCTCGCGCGCCACGACCCGCTGCGCATTGTCGAGGAAGGCGACCAGCAGATCGAACTCGGCACCGGTCAATTCCACCTGCGCGCCCGAGGGCGACATCAGCTCGCGACGCGGCAGGTTCGCGGTCCAGCCGTCAAAGCCCAATATACCCGCCTCTCGCTCGCCCGGTGCATTCTCCAGACCGCCGCGACGCAGCACCGCCCGAATTCGCGCCACCAGTTCGCGCGTGCCGAACGGCTTGGCGAGGTAATCATCCGCCCCCAGTTCCAGCCCGACGACGCGGTCGACCTCGCTGCCCTTGGCGCTGATGAAAATGATCGGAACGGCATTCTTCTGACGCACCTGACGACACAGATCGATGCCGCTGGTGCCGGGCAGCATGATGTCGAGCAGGATCAGGTCGATCTGCCCGACCTCAAGCGCCTGCCACATTTCGGGCGCGGCATTGGCCAGCTTCACGGCGAATCCGTTCTCCTGAAGCGCGCGGGCGGTCAGGGTGCGAAGGGCGGGATCGTCCTCGACGATCAGGATGGTAGGCGGGGTCACCGTGCTTGGCTAGGCAGCCGGGCCGCGCACGTCAACGACCGGCTCGGCCTGATCCGCGTCAAGCCGCTGCAGATGCACGGCATATCGCGCGGCGCGGGCGGCATAGCCCTCCGCCGACAGGCCAAGCCGGGCGACTTGATCGGGCTCCAGCGTTCGCACCGCGCGGGCGGGCACGCCGACGATCAGGCTATGGGGCGGGAATATCTTTCCTTCCGTAACCAACGCGCCCGCCCCGACCAGCGACCCGCTGCCGATCACCGCATCGTTCAATATGGTCGCCCCCATGCCGATCAGGCAGCCATCCTCCACCGTACAGCCATGCAGGATGGCGCGGTGCCCGATGGTGCAGTCTGCCCCGATGGTCAACGGGCTGCCCGGATCGGAATGGAGGACCGCGCCGTCCTGCACATTGCTCCGCGCGCCGATGTGGATCGGGCCATTGTCGGCGCGCACGATCGCGCCGAACCACAGACTGACCTGCTCGGCGACAATCGCCTGTCCGACGACATCCGCCGACGGGGCGATCCAGGCGGACGGATCGATGACCGGGCGATGTTCGCCCATAGCGTAAAGCGGCATCAGCCTGTTCCCTGCTGCTTGGCGAGTTGACGATAGCGATGAAGCAGCGGCTCGGTATAGCCGTTCGGTTGCTCGCGCCCCTCGAAAATCAACGCGCGGGCGGCCTGCAAGGCCAGGCTGTCCCCCTGGGAACCGAGCAGCGGACGATAGCCGGGGTCGTCACGATTCTGCTCATCGACCTTCGCCGCCATCCGGGCCAGCGCCGCCTCGACCTGATCGGACGTGACGATGCCGTGATGCAGCCAGTTGGCGATATGCTGGGACGAGATGCGCAACGTGGCGCGATCCTCCATCAGGCCGATGTCGTGCAGATCGGGCACCTTCGAACATCCCACACCCTGGTCGATCCAGCGGACGACATAGCCGAGCAGCCCTTGCGCATTGTTGTCGAGTTCGTCGGCAATATCCTGCGCGGCCCAGTCGGGCGCGAGCGCCACCGGCGGGGTCACCAGACGTTCGATCGCCGCCACCGGTTCGGCGCCTCGCGCGGCTTGGCGGGCCGAAACGTCGACGCGGTGGTAATGCGTCGCGTGGAGCGTCGCTGCGGTCGGGGACGGCACCCAGGCGGTGGTCGCGCCGGAACGCGGATGCGCCTCCTTCTGCGCCAGCATATCGGCCATACGGTCCGGTGCCGCCCACATGCCCTTCCCGATCTGCGCCCGCCCCGCAAAGCCGCACGCCAGACCGATCTGGACGTTCCGGTCCTCATAGGCCGCGATCCAGTCCGCCTCCTTCATCGCGCCTTTGCGGATCATCGGCCCGGCCTGCATCGCGCTATGTATTTCATCCCCGGTCCGGTCGAGGAAACCGGTATTGATGAAGACGACCCGGTGCCGCACCGCATGGATGCACGCCGCCAGATTGGCGGAGGTCCGGCGTTCCTCATCCATCACGCCAATCTTGATTCGATGTCGATCGAGCCCCAGCATATCCTCGACCGCATCGAACAGCCGATTTGCAAAGGCCGCCTCTTCGGGGCCATGCATCTTGGGCTTCACGATGTAGATGGAACCGAAGCGCCCGTTACGGGGCGGCTGGCCGCTCCGCCCATCGCGCATCGCGATCAGGCTGGTGACGACGGCGTCGACAATACCCTCCGGGGCCTCGCCACCGTTCGGAAGGCGAATGGCGGGCGTGGTCATCAAATGCCCGACATTGCGCACGAACAACAGGCTGCGGCCTGGGAGTGTGAACGCTTCGCCGCCCGGCCCCTGATAGGATCGATCCGGTGCCAGCCGCCGGGTCACGACTTTGCCGCCCCTCCCGACCGGGGCGGTAAGGGTCCCCTTGATCAAGCCGAGCCAATGCGCATAGCCCGCGACCTTGTCCTGCGCATCGACCGCCGCCACGGAATCCTCCAGATCGCAGATGGTGGTCAGCGCGGATTCTAGCAGCACGTCGGCAATGCCCGCCGGATCGGTGCTTCCGATCGGGTGCGCTGCATCGACGACGATCTCGATGTGCAGGCCATGATGGCGGAACAGCCATCCTTTCTCGCTGCGCCCGCGAAATTGCCCTGGCTCTCGCAACAGGCCGATCGCAGTTTGCAGGTCGGATATGGTCGCCCAATCCCCCTCGATCGGCAGAGCGTCATTCAAGAAGGCGCGCACCCAACGAATGACGGCGGCTCCCCGATCTTGGTCGTACCCCGGAGCACAGGAAGGCGGTGCGATCGCGTCAGTGCCGTAAAGCGCGTCGTAAAGACTGCCCCAGCGCGCATTGGCCGCGTTGAGAAGGAACCGGGCGTTCAGCATCGGCACGACAAGTTGCGGCCCCGCCAGCCGGGAGACTTCGTCATCAACCCCGGTCGGCGAAATGACAAAGGGTTCGGGTTCGGGCACCAGATAGCCGATATCTGTCAGAAAACGCCGCTGCGCCTCGCCGTCGGTGGCGCCACCCTGCCGATACCAGTCGTCAATCTGCTGCTGGAGAGCATCGCGACGGCGCAGTAGGTCGGCGTTTTCGGGCGCGAAGCACTCCAGGATGCTGGCCAGTCCTTCCCAAAATTGCCGCGGTTCGATTCCGCTGCCCGGCAGCACCTTCTCCTCGAGGAACCGGACCAGCGCGGGTGCGACGGACAGGCCGTAGCGATCGATCATGTTGCTCTCCTCAACCATAGCTTCACTCCGCCCTGCTCTCATGCCGGTGATAGGGAGTCGCCATACCCTTCGGTAGTGGGCATAATCGAAGTGCTGTCGATCGCCGGAGGAACGAATGGACCCGGACGTTGCGCTGTTCGTGGATGTGGTGCGGGAAGGGAGTCTGGCGGCAGCGGCGCGGGTGTGGCGGCTGTCCCCGGCGATGGTGTCGAAACGGATCGCCCGTCTGGAGGAGCGGTTCGGCGTGCGCCTGCTTCAACGAACGACCCGCAGGCTGGCGACAACGCCCATTGGCGCGGCCTTCCATGCCGAGGTCGCGCCGCTAGTCGCGAATCTACGCGCGGCGCAAGCACGCATGATGCAGGCCGCGGCGGAGCCATCGGGCCCGTTGCGCATCAGCGCGCCAACTTCTTTCGGTCGGCTCTGGATCGCGCCTTATCTTCCCACCTTTCTGCGACGCTATCCGGCCGTTCAGTTGCAGATCGATCTGGCCGATAATTTCGATGATCTGATCGGCGGACGGATCGATGTCGCTTTTCGTATCACCGCGACACCGCCGGGCGGCGTCGCCGCCCATCGGTTGATGGCCAATCGTCGGATCCTTTGCGCCAGCCCACGCTATCTTGCCGAAGCGGGACGACCGGAAAGCCTGGAAGACCTTGCCGGACACCGTCTGCTTGCCGCGTCGGGGCAGTTGCCATGGCACCTGGCGGGCGTCACCGTGCCCGGGCGGAGCTGGATCGAGACCAATTCCAGCGAAGTCGTGCGGGAACTGGTTCTGGCGGGGGCGGGCATTGCGTTGCGTTCGCTATGGGACGTGGCGGACACACTCGCCGATGGGCGGCTGGTGCGGGTCCTGCCGGAGCATGAGGGCGCGCAGGCCGTGGCGCTATGGGCCCTGCATACCCAAGCCGGAGCCCCCGCCGCCGTGGCTGCCCTCATCGATCATCTGACCGCGATCTGGCGCGCCGCGCCATGGGCTACATGACGACTTCGTCATTTTTCCGTGCATCGCCCGGCGTCCGGCTCTAGGCAGAACAAAAGCTTTACAGGGAGTAGAAGGTCGATGGCAGGGGGTCTGGTCGCATTGCTCGACGACGTGGCGGCGATCGCCAAGCTGGCGGCGGCGTCGCTGGACGACGTGGCGGGCGCATCCGCGCGCGCCGGTGCGAAGGCTGCCGGGGTCGTCATCGACGATACGGCCGTCACGCCGCGCTATGTCGTCGGTCTGGCACCGCAACGGGAATTGCCGATCATCGGCAAGATCGCCTTGGGTTCGCTCCGCAACAAGCTGCTCTTCCTGCTGCCCGCCGCCCTGTTGCTGAGTGCCTTCGCACCTTGGGCGATCACCCCGATCCTGATGGCGGGCGGCGCATTCCTGTGCTTCGAGGCGAGCGAGAAGATCCTCGAGAGCCTGATCGGCGGCCATGCCGAAGCCGAAGAGGCGGTGGCCGCCGATCCCAAGACGCTGGAGGACCGGCAGGTGTCAGGCGCGATCCGGACCGACCTGATCCTGTCGGCGGAGATCATGGCGATCGCCCTGTCGGAACTGCCCGACCTGTCGATCGGAACACAGGCGATCGCGCTGGCGCTTGTCGGGATCGCGATCACGGTCGGCGTCTATGGACTGGTCGCAGCGATCGTGAAGATGGATGACATCGGGCTCCACCTGGCCCAGCGGGAGAGCAGCGCGGCGCAGGCGATCGGGCGCGGCCTCGTCAAGGCCATGCCCGTGGTCCTGCGCGTGCTGGCGGTGGTCGGCACCGCCGCGATGGTCTGGGTCGGCGGAGGGATCATCGTGCATGGCATGGAGGAGTTCGGCCTCACCACCCTGCCCCACCTCATCCACGACACCGCGCATCACGCCGGAGAAGCAATACCCGTCGCGGGGTCGGCCGTGGCCTGGATCGTCGGCGCCGTCGGGTCAGCCATTGTCGGTCTGATCGTCGGGGCGGTGATCGTGGGCATCCTGCACCTCATTCCTCGGAAGACCGCCCACTAAACATGTCGGAGGGGGCGCGAGGTCAGGCGCCGCGAACCCCCTCCGCCTCCATCAGCGCCGGGCCGAGCATCCGCCCCACGACGCACACCGACTTGCCGACAAGATCGACCGGTACGCGCGGCAGGCGCAGCTCCAATTCCCCGCCTTCGTCGCATTGCAGAATGAAGGCACCGTGGTGACGCAACAGGCGACCCGTGACGGTCCGCTGGGCTTGGGAATGATCAATATCCATGACGCTCTGCAATCGCCCGCTAGTCTCTCGGGTTCCGGCAAGCCGTCACATCGCCAGTCCTACCCGGTCGCGGCCCAACCCCTTGGCGTGATACAGGGCATGGTCGGCGCGCCGGATGGTCGTCTCGATATCCTCGCCATCGCGCCATTCCGCCACGCCCCCGCTGAACGTGACCGGAATCGACCGGCTCTCGACGACGATCGGTCGCTCCGCCACCGCCTTGCGCAACCGCTCGACCACGCCCGCCGCCGCATCGATCGAGGCCGCCGGGAAAAGGATGGCGATTTCCTCGCCGCCATAGCGCGCGATCATGTCCCGACCGCGAACGCCCTGTCGCAACCGGGCGGCCGTCTCGATCAGCACCTCGTCGCCGGCGCCGTGGCCATATTCATCGTTGATCCGCTTGAAATGATCGAGGTCCAGCAGCGCGAAGGAAAAGGCCTCTCCCTCTTCCACCGCATGGTCGCGCGCATCCTGGATCGCGGCCATCAGGGTTCGGCGGTTGGCCAGCCCCGTCAAGGGATCGGTACTTGCCAATAGATCGAGCTGTGCGTTCGCCGCGCGAAGGGCACCGGTGCGTTCCTCGACCATCACTTCCAGCATCCGAGCCCGGCGGCGAACGACCGCCGTCACCAACAGGATCACCCCCCCCAACGAAACGATCGCGAGGATGGCGAGCCCAAGCCGGGCGGGCCAGCTTTCATACCATTGCGGCTCGACGATCAGGCGTAAGCGGCGGCTCACCACCTTGGCGGCAAAGCCCGGAACATTGGCGCGCAGGTCCAGCCAATATTCGCCTGCGGGCAAATTGGTGTACGTCGCACTGGCGGGTGTGCCCGCGGGCACGATCATCCACTGCCGATCGAACCCCTCCAGCCGATAGCCGTATCGGATCTCATCCGGTGCGGCGTAATCGGTCAGCGCAAAGCCGACACGGAGCGTCCGCTCATCCCCGTTCAGCCGCAGGGCGAAGTCCGGCGAGACCGGATCACCGGGCAGCGCATGCCCATCCAACTCCGCCCCGCTGACGATCATTCGCGCGGGATCCACCGCCGCCTTCTGCCCCAGCAAAAGATCGGGCTGCAGCACCAAAAGTCCATCCGGAGAGCCGAACAGCAACGATCCGTCGGCGGTTCGCGCCGCCGCACGCTGATTGAACGCGCCCATAGTTAGGCCGTCGCGGCGGCTCATCACCCGGACATGACGACCCGCAGGATCGATCAGCGAAATGCCGCCCGTACTTGCGACCCACAAGCGGTCCCGGCGATCCCGGACGAGCGAGGCGACATTGTCCCCCGCCAATCCTTGCGCCTCAGTAATCGCACGAAACCGCCAGCCGCCGGGCACCGCCTGGCCATATCCCACGCCGCCATAGGTGCCGACCCAGATGTCGCGGCCAAAGGGAATGATCGACCCCGCATAGTCCTGCGGCAGGCTGGTTGCGTCCCCCGCACGGCTGGCGAAATTGGTGAAGCGCCCCGTTCGCAGGTCGAGCCGGCCAATGCCCCCGGGCGTGGCGATCAACGCCACGAGCCCCGGTTGAATGACGATATTGATCACTTCGTTGTTGGGCAGGCTGTTCGGATTGGCGGCGTCATGCTGCAAATGCCGGACCACGCCGTTCGCCCGCCGCCGGACGAACAGTCCCTTATAGGTACCGATCAGCAGCAAATCCGGCGTCTCCGCCAGCGAAATGACGGGAAGATCGTCCAAACCCGTAACCGGGACGGGCCGCTGGCACAGGCTTTTCGGGTCGATCGCCACCACGCCTCGCGCACCGACCAGGATGGTGCCGTCATCGGATTCGAGCAGCGCTTTTATGTCCTGTCCGGCATGACGGCCCTCCAGCGCGATACGGCGCACTTGGCCCGCCGCCCGGTCCAGCCGGTCGACCCCGCCCTTGCTCAAGCCCAGCCAGATCCGGTCGTGCCGATCGACCATGATCCCCCGAACATTCTCGTCGGACAGCGACATATGCGGGTCGGGCATGGCCGAACCGATTCGAAGTACGCCGCCGCCCGGCCCCTGCGTCCGCGCCGCCCCCAGTTCGGTCGCTGCCCATATCCCGCCCGATCCGTCCAGCGCCAGCGAACGAACCGTATCTCCCACCAACGAGAACGGATTGGCGGCCAGATGTCGAATGGGCTGTCCGGCAAAGTCCTGAGCCGGATCGATCAGGATGATCCCCATGCCGTCGGTGCCGACCCATATCCGTCCCCGCCCGTCCTGAACGAGCGCGCGAACGGTACGGTGGCCGACCAGCGCAGACGCACCGTCCAATCCGGGCAAGACGCGAAACGGCTGATCACGTCCGGCCGAAAGATACAGGCCATCGGCCCCCGTCCCGACCCAGAGCCGTCCCTGGCCATCGCGCAAGATCGACCATATGTCGCTTTTGCCCCGATCCTCGCCCAGTTCCACGAGCTCGAAGCGGCTCGCCCCGGGGCGACGCATCCACAACCCTTCTTCGCATCCTGCCCATAGCGTGCCGTCGGCATCGCGGTGGATGGAGAAAGATCCTTGCGGCCGTCCATCCTGCGAATGGATCGCCTGCTCGGCCATCGGGTCGATCGCGTCGGCTTGGCGGACATAGTGATGCACGCCGCCATCGGACCCGATATAGGCCCCCCCGCGACCGTCCGGCGTGAAGCCATAGACCCGCGCTCCGATCCGCCCCCTTATCGCTTTCAGGCGTCGAAACTGGCCGGTACCAGGGTCGTAACGCGCGGTTCCGCCGACATTGGTGCCGACCATTATGCTGCCATCGGGCAGGGCCAGCAGCGAGCGGACATAATTGTCGGGTAGCGAATGCGGGTCGGCCAAGCGCTGCTTGAAGCTGCGGAGCCGCTGCCCGTCATAGCGGACCAGGCCGCCGCGCGTCCCGATCCACATCGTCCCATCCGGCGCGCGGGTGATCGCGGTCGCGGTGACATGGGGCAGTCCCGCGTCGCCGCCTATCCGCGAGAATGCCGCCCATTGCCATTTCGCCCATGCATCGCCCCCCTCGCCCCATGCCAATGACGGCAACAGAGCCAGGAACAGAAGGGCGACGGCGCCAAAAGATCGAGCAAGGGTCAAAGGGTTCGTCCAACCGCCTTTTGCCATCCGACAGGTGAAAGTGTCGTTAACCCTGGTGCGGCAGGACGGTAAGCGTCTGCTCACCACCGTCGCGATAAGCAGTTTATCGATCGTTCCTTCCTCGCCGGCCGGCCCATTGCGGATGTAGTCGCCTTGGGTGATGCTGCGGCATGAGCGACGATAACCTCAAGTGGC
>NZ_JANZXB010000006.1 GCF_025371035.1 Sphingomonas sp. LC-1
GGGCATGGCCGCCCTTGCCACACCAATGATCGAGGAGGCACAGCCGCTACAGATTACACCCAAGGCCGCCTGAAAATGCAGCCCAGTGGCCACACCCGATTTTACACCACATTGACGGACGCGACCCTCGATGGCATCGAACCTCTGCTGCTTGCCCGGCTGGAGTGTGGACCGTGGATTGTGGAACCCAACGCAGACCGGATGCAGTTCCCCTAGCCGACCGGGCGGTCAGCAATGGTGGGAGCTGGCGAACATGACGACGATCCGCGCCGGGATTGCGACCATGATGCGGGAGCTGGGTTGGTCCGCACCGGGACATGGCGCGGCGATCGATGCCGCACTGCTGACAATCCTGGTCGAGACACTGCGCGCCTTGGACGCGATGCAGGGCGGCGCGCGGTCTGTGCCGCGCCATCCTCACAGCCTCGTTGCCCGCCTCCGCGCGCGGATCGACGAGCGTTTTCGGCTGCGCGAACCGGTCGCGGACTATGCCGACGCACTGGGGACCAGCGAAAGCCGCCTGCGTGTCGCCTGTGCCCGGATCGCGGCTCTACCGCCCACCGCGATGCTGGACCAGCGCGCCATGCTCGATGCCAAGCGGGCGCTCCTCTACACCAATTTGTCGGTAGCGGAGGTGGGCTATTCGATCGGCTTTTCCGACCCGGCCTATTTCACGCGCTTCTTTACCTGCCATGCGGGCGTATCGCCAAATGGGCAATAGCTGATCCGCGATGCGATCAGATCGCGCGCTCACCCGCCACGCGCAACCCATAGCCCTCCAGCCCGACCAGCGTGTGGCGGCTGTTGGTCAACAGGATCATCTCCTCGACGCCCAATTCATTCAGGATCATCGCGCCCACACCATAGTCGCGCAGCTCCTCCATATCGGGCACCGCTGCACCGGCACGGGCATGGATCGCCAGCGTCAGGCCATCGGGGCGCGGGCGGTTGATGACCACGACGATCCCGCGTCCCTCCTGGCCAATCGCTTCCATCGACCGGCGAAGCAGACCGCTGCGCGCACCCGCCTCACCGAACAGGTCGACAAAGGGCGACAGAGCATGCATCCGCACCAGCGTCGGCCGCGTCGGATCGACCTTCCCCTTGACCAGCGCGACCTGCTCGCTGCCGGTCGCGCGATTCCAAAAGGTCATGGCCCGCCATTGTCCGCCCCATTCGCTGTCGAACACCGTTTCCGCGCGCTTTTCGACCAGATGATCGTGACGGCGACGATAGGCGATCAGGTCTCGGATCGTCCCGATCTTCAATCCATGGAATTGCGCGAAGGTAACGAGCCGGTCGAGCCGCGCCATCGTCCCGTCCTCGTCCATGATCTCGCAGATCACGCCGGAGGGATTGAGCCCGGCGAGCCGCGCGACATCGACCGCCGCCTCGGTATGCCCGGCGCGGACCAACACGCCGCCGTCGCGCGCCACCAGCGGGAAGACGTGACCCGGGCTCACGATCGCGTCCGCGCCCTGGGCCGCGTCGATCGCAACCGCGATGGTGCGGGCGCGGTCGGCGGCGGAAATGCCGGTGGTCACGCCATCGCGTGCTTCGATCGAGATGGTAAAGGCTGTCTCGTGCCGCGTCCCGTTGGTGCGCGTCATCAGGTCCAGCCCGAGCTGTTCGACCCGTGCACGCGCCATCGCGAGGCAGATCAGACCGCGCCCATGCCGCGCCATGAAGTTGATGGCATCGGGGGTGGCCATCTGGGCAGGGACGACCAGATCGCCCTCATTCTCGCGATCCTCATCGTCGACCAGGATGAACATGCGCCCGTTACGCGCTTCGTCGATGATCTCCTCGGGGGTGGAAAGAAAGGCGTGGCCGCCGGTCATGCGCGGACCACGCACTGGTCGATGGAGCCGAACAGCGGCCCCGCCCGCATCGTCACCCGATCGCCGAAGGACAGGAAAGGCGTACGCGGCGTACCGCCCTCGATCATCTCAATCGCCCGGCGCTCGGACAGGCAAGTGGAGCCGACCCGCGCATGATCGACATTCGACACGGTGCCCGAACCGATGATCGTCCCCGCGGGCAGGTCGCGGGTCCGTGCGGCGTGTGCGATCAGTTCGTGGAAGCCATAGGCCATTTCGTCACCCACCGGATTTCCGAACCACGCACCGTTGATCTCGACCGTCAGCGGCAGGCAGACGCGACCGTCGCGCCAGTCATCGCCAAGTGCCTCGGGCGTGACCGCAAACGGCGCGACCGAACAGGCGGGCTTCGCCTGGACCCAGCCGAAGCCGGTCTTCATCTCGATCGGGGCGATCGCGCGCAACGACCAATCGTTGAGCAGGAGGACCAATCGGACATGGCCAAGCGCCGCCTCCGGTGTGCACCCCATCGGCACATCGCCCGTCACCACCGCGAACTCACCCTCGAAATCAATGCCGTCGGCCTCGCTGGGGAGCGGCACGTCCTGCGTCGCCGCGAGGAAGCGGTGCGACATGCCCTGATACATCAGCGGCTTGTCGGTCTCGATCGGCGGCAGGTTGAATGCCTTCTGCATCAACGCGCCGTGCGTCGGGAAGGCCGAGCCGTCGAGCCACTGCCAGGCGCGCGGTAACGGAGCCAGTAACGCGGTCCCGTCCAGCGCCTCCCCCTCCGCATCGACCCGCCCGGCCAGTGCGCGCAGAGCGGGTTCGACGCGCGTCCAATCGTCCAGCGCCGCCTGCATCGATAGGCCCGTATGCAGACAGTGGCGGCCGTCGGTCGAGACCACGACCAACGCTCCGTCCCGGCTGCCATCGTCTCGGGTCGCAAGCCGCATCGCGATCAATCCTCGAAGATGGCGACGGCGCGGCACCAGCCCGCCGAGCCGCCCTTCACCTTCACCGGCAGGCAGGAGACGGTGAAACCGGTGGACGGAAGCTCGGCCAGCCGGGTCAGCTTTTCCATGTGGCAATAGCCGATCTCTCGCCCGGCCTTGTGCCCTTCCCAGACCAGCGAATAATCACCGGTCTGGGCAACGCGCGCGGCGGTGTGGCTGAACGGCGCGTCCCAGCTCCAGGCGTCGGTGCCGGTCACGCGCACACCGCGCTCGGTCAGATACATGGTTGCTTCATAGCCCATGCCGCACCCGCGTCCGAGAAAATCGGGCTGGCCCAGCGCCGCGCCTGCGCCGGTGTTGACCAGCACGATGTCGAGCGGTCGTAGCTCGTGGCCGATCCGTGCCAGTTCCGCTTCGACCTCGGCCGCCGTCACGACATGGCCATCGGGCAGGTGTCGGAAATCGAGTTTCACGCCCGGCTGGACGCACCATTCCAGCGGAACCTCGTCGATGGTGAGCGCACGCCTGCCGCCATCCGCCAGCGCCTCGTCCATCGTGGGATGGTAATGCCAGGGCGCATCGAGATGCGTGCCGTTATGCGTGCTGAGCGTCAGCATCTCGGACGCGGCAAAGCCCTCGCCACCCGCCATCGCCTCGGCGGTGATGCCGGGGAAGAACATCGCGGCCTCCGCCACCGTCTCGCGGTGCGTCTGGCGGGTGATGCTGGGCCGCATGAAGGGTGGATCAGTGATGACCTCGGGGTCGATCGCGATCGACAGGTCGACGATGCGGCGCGTCATGCCGTGTGCCCTCCCAATGTCTCGGCGAACCAGTCGGAAATCAGGTCGCGGCCATAGGCCATGTTGTCAGCTCCGACATGCTCGACACCGCCTTCACGCGCCGTGAAGACGACCTTCTCGCGGCGGGGCGAATTCACCAGCTGATCGTAAAGGTCGTCGGCATATTGCACGCTGATCTGGCGGTCGTTTGCGCCGTGGGTGACGAGGAACGGCACCTTGATCCGATCCATATGGCCGTTGAGGTTCATCGCCTCCGACTTGGCGAGAAAATCTTCCTGATCCTTGGCGCCAAACGCCCAGTGGACATGCGCCCAGTAATGCGGAACGGGGTTTTCGCCCTCGCGCGCCATGCGCCTGTCCTGCACCTCGCGCCAATTGTGGTTCGCCCCCCACACCGCGCCGCTGGCGAAGCGGGGCTCATAGGCGACCGCGCGGGGGGCGAAGTGTCCGCCCAGCGAAATGCCGGTCATGCCGATCCGCTTGGGATCGACATCGGGCTGCCGTTCCAGCCAATCGACCGCCGCGCTGGCCCAGTTTTCGCTATGTGGGTCGACCGGGAGGTCCTGAAGCCGCAATGCCTCGCCGGAGCCTGGCTGGTCGAGGCACAGGGTCGAAATGCCGCGCCGCGCCAGTTCCTGCGGTAGCCGCGTCCAGTAGAGCAATTCCTTGCAGCTATCGAGACCGTTGCAGAACACGACCACGGGCTTGCGGCCGTCACCGGACGCGCGGGTATAGAGCGCGGGCATGGTACCGACCGTCAACGGGATTTCCACACGCTGCCGGTTGAGTTGACCCAACACCGTAGAACGATCGAAGGCATTGCGCGCCCGTGCAAAGGTTTCGCGGCGGCCCGGATGGCCATGGCCCTGCATTCGCTCGGCGGTGATGAGGTACAGGCTGGCCCGCTCCAGCTTGTTGGAGGCGGAGAAGCCCCGCCCCTTCGCCTCATCTTCGGCCGCAAGCGCGATCAGCTTGTCGCCCATCGCGGCCCAGGCCTTCATGAACATCGGCGTGCCGGCGTCCGCGCCGCTGGCCGCCGCGTCCTTGATCGGCTGGCACATGTCGATGATCTCGCCGAGCTGCGCGCCCGACTCCATCGCGATCGCGACCGACAGATTCCAGATATAGTTGGGAAAGGGTTCGTAGAGCGCCATCGGGCCTACACCAAGACCGGCTGGAACAGCCCGGCATCGGGCTTGGGATGCGGCATGGTCTGCGGACCGCCGACACCGATGCCCCATTGGTCCATCGTGCCGGGGCCGGGGACATGCACCTGATGCTCGTGGGTCTCGAAATCGACATGCTCCAGCTCGGAGGTATATTCGACCGCGAAACCGTTGGGCGTCGTGAAATAGCTGAAGGTATTGTTGCCCGCCGTATGGCGACCCGGCCCCCAGCGAATGTCCGTCCCCGCCTGCTTCAGGCGCCGGATGCCCGCCATCATGTCGTCGACTGTCAGCATGTCATAGGCGACATGATTGAGGCAGGGCGGCCCCGGCAGGATCGCGAGACGATGATGGGCCGAGTTGCAGCGCAGGAAGCACATGAAATCGCCCAGCCAATCCGATACGCGGAAGCCCAGCACGTCGGTGAAGAAGGCCACCATCGCCCGGTGATCGGGCGAGTGGAGCACGATATGGCTGATCTTCTGCGGAATGCCTTCCCAGCGGCTGAGCACACGTGGTGTGCGGCGCTCGACATCCGACGAAATCTCGAAGGGCAGACCGTCGGGCGAGAAGAAGCGGAAGCCATAGCCACCGCCCATCGTCGTCAGGTCGCGCGGGGCGAAGATGATCCGGCAACCCGCGTCCACGACCTTGTCATGCAACGCATCGACATCGGCGCGGGTGTCGGCGGCCAGCGCGATGACGTCGATACGGTTAGCATCATCCTGCCGCAGGCGAACGACATAGGCCTCGTCATGCCCTTCGGCGGCGAAGTGATACAGGCCGTCCTGCTCGCCCGCCTCCACCAGTTTCCAGTCGTCGCGATAAAAGGCGCGCTCGGCATCAAGGTCGGCGACGCCGTAGCCGACGTAACGGATCTCGGTCACTCTTGCCATGTCATGCTCCAGGGGTGAGGCATTCCCCGGCGGTGGCCACCCGCCCCGCCGGGGAAAGGGTCGTCAGAAGCGGAATGAGCCCTGCACGCCGTAGGTGCGCGGCTGGCCGAAATTCCAGTTGTAGATGTTGATGCCGCCGCCGGTGAACCCGGCATAGGTCTTCACCCGATTGTCCTCCAGATTGCGGACATAGCCCTGGATGCTGAACCGGTTGTTCGGCATGTTGAGTTCCAGGCTGAGATCGGTGGTGGTGAACGCGTCCACTTCGTCGCCCTTGTAGTTGAAGGCGGTGAGGAAGTAGCGCGACTTGAACCGGCTGAAGCCGTTGGCGACCAGCTTGTAGCCGTCACCCAGCTCGATCGTCTTGGTATAGTTGATACCGATCGTCCATTTCGGGGCCTGCGGGGCGACATTGCCCGCCAGATCCAGCGTCAGGCGCGCGACAGTGGACGCCGGGTTGGCCAGCGTGGGCGCCGGAATGCCAGCGAACTGCTGCAACCGTGCATCGATATAGTTGACGATCAGGCTGACCCGGTCGTTCGGCGACAGGCGAACGGCGGTGTCGGTTTCGATACCCCAGACCCGGCTCTTGCCCGCGTTGAAGGTGCGCGCGCCGACCGTGGTGTCGATATACACCTGAACCTGCTGGTCCTTATAGTCGTAATAGAAGGCGCTGGCGTTGAATTCGAGCTGGTTGCCCATGAAGCGGTTCTTCGAGCCGATCTCATAGGCGGTCAGATTTTCCGCATTGAACGACCCGACCAGATCAAAGCCGCCGCTTTTGTATCCGGTGCTGACCTTCGCGTAGAGCAGGTTGTCGCGGGCGGGCTTGTATTCGACACCCGCCGTCCAGGTGATCTTGTCTTCCTTATAGGTCGGATAGCGGATCAACGCCCCCGCCCCGCTGCCGTCGGCGGGCGGCCGTGCCATGGTCGGCGAGCGATAGAAGCCGTAATTGATGTACTTCGCGTCCTTCTTGTCATCCGTATAGCGAATGCCGCCGGTGAAGCTCAGCGTGTCGGGCACGACCCAATAGGTCGCCTGGGCAAAGGCCGACTTGGAGTCCGAGGTGACGTAGGGGCGATAGAAGAAATTGGCGAAGGCACTTGCCGTAGTCAAATAAAGACCACGCGCGATGATCTGGTTTTCGTGGAAATAGAAGCCACCGACCTGCCAGACAAACTGGCCCTGCGTACCGCCGTTCAGACGGACCTCATGGCTCTGCGTGCGCGTGTCGTAGCGGTCGTTATAGAAAGTGAACAGCTCCGGCAGATAGCCGTTTTGCGGGATGACGGCCTGGTTGTCGACATGCCGGTAACCGCCGATGTAGCTGAGCGTCGCACCGCCGAAATCATAGGAGATGCGACCGCGCACCGCATATTGCTGGCTCTTGAAGCTGCCCATCCGGCCGAGGGGGAAGTTGGCGGGATCGAAGCCCTGCGGCACGTCCACGAACGACGGGACCTGACGCTGGGCCAGCGTGGGATAGGTCGTGGGCGAGGCCACGGACGCAGGCAGTTCCGTTACCCCGGGGGTCGTCCCGCTGACGGGCAGCCCATATTGCATCGGCCCGGTCTGGTCGATGTCGACATATTCGCCCGCGAGATAGACCTCGAGCGCACCGGGAGCGAACAATATGCTGCCGCGAACCGCATCGACATTGGCATCGTCGCCGCGCCCCGCCGGGCCGTTGTTGACATAGCCGTCATGCTGATTGTGCAGCCCGGCCACGCGGATCGCCAGCTTGTCACCGATCGGCACATTGACCGCGCCCGTCGCGTAGATCGCGTTGTAATTGCCATAGCCCGCCGTCGCCGAGCCCTCGAAGCTCTGGAGCACCGGCTTGGCCGCGACGATGTTGAGCGCACCCGCCGTCGAGTTGCGACCGAACAGCGTCCCCTGCGGCCCGCGCAGGACTTCGATCCGTTCCAGGTCGAAGAAGTTGGCGTTCAGGCCGACCGGGCGATTGATATACTCGCCGTCGATCGAAACGGTCAGCGCCGGATCGGCGCTTTCCGAAATATCCTGGCTGGATACGCCCCGGATCGCGATCTTCGTGAAGACCGAGTCCGGAGTGATGCCCAGATCCGGGGCGAGACGCTGAAGCCCGCTGACGTCGGTCACCTGCGCCTTGGTCAGGTCTGCACCACCGATCGCGCGGATGGCGATCGGCGTATCCTGCAACCGGGTTTCGACCTTGGTCGCGGTGACGATGATGTCTTCGGAATTCATCGTATCGTAGGACGCCGCCGTCGTCGTCTTGTTGGCCGACGTCTGGGGCGTGGCACCCGCCGGATCGGCGACCTGGGCAAAGGCCGGGTTGGCCACCCACATGGCGGTGGTGGTGAGCGCCGTGGTTGCGACGCGACGGAACCTCATCATACGATCCCCTCTCCTTTGATCGGAGGCGTACCCGCCTCTCGTTTAGAACTAGAATGATTGTTCTGTTTATTGTTCAAGTCAAGCGCTGATATACAGCCCCGCCCGATTATTTTGCGCGGTCGTTCAGAACATCGGATGCGGATTGCGCGAGGTCGTCGGCATGGGCTGGATGACGTCCCAATGCTCGACGATCTTGCCGTCCTTCAGGCGATAGATGTCCGCGACCGCGCCGCCGGCGGAGGCCGGATCGGTGCGGCCATGGAGGTGAATGACCGCCATGTCGCCGTCGACGATGATCCGTTTCACATCGAACCGGGCGCCCGGCGTCGCGAATTTGGGGGCGAGCGCGGCGACCGCCGCCTCCCGTCCATCGGCCAGCCCCGGATTATGCTGGATATAGTCGGGCACCACGTAGCGCTCGAACGCCCCCGCCACATCGCGGCGGGTATAGAAGCGATCGGCGAAGTCGGTGATGATCGCGCGGTTGCGCTCGGTCAGCGTCGCGCCTGATCCGGCGATCGCAGCGGGAGCCAGGAACGGCGCCGTCAGGACAAATGCATGGAACAACGCCTTCATAACGTCACCTCAACGGTGAAGGGCAGATCGTCGCTTGCCCGACCGACGGCCAACACCGCACGATCGACCGCAACGCGCCAACCATGATCCCCCCAGATGCGGAACAGACGGGGCTCCGGAGTCACCCGAACGGTCGCGGTTTCTCCCGCCGCCAGCGTGACCTTGGCGAATCCGACCAGCGCGAATTCGGGGGCGTGACGATAGAGCTGCACGACGTCGCTTCCGGCGCGATCGCCGACATTGCGCAATCGGACCAGAACATCACCCCCGTCGGCGTCGACACCCAACCATTCGAACCGCGTATAACCCTGCCCTGCCCCAAAGGCGTAGAGCGGCGTCGTTCCCCGCGCTTTCAGACCCCGATAGCCGATCAGCACACCATCGTCATAAGCTAGGTCCCCCTGCCCGTCCGGCTGGAGGGACAAGGCGGGATAGTCCGCCTCCCGCCGTGCCAATGTGACTGGCAGACGGCCTCCCGGTTCCACATCGCCCGCCAGGACCGCCGCGAGCGCGGGGCCGAACCCCTCGCCGGGATACCAAGCGGATATCAGCGCGGATGCCTGGTCGCTCCACGTCGCATCGAAAGCATGGCCGATATTGGCGATGATCGCGGTGTTTGGGTTCGCGGCGCAGATCGCGTCGATCAGCGTGCGCTGCTCCGGCGCGATCGCCGTATCAGGCCGATCCTTGCTCTCGACGCTGGAGTCGGACGTTTCGCCGATCATCAGGATCACCGCATCGGCGCCGGTCGCGGCTTCGACCGCGCGCGCCAGCATCGCCTCCGCACTGTCCGGGCCGCGAATACCGTACCAGAGGCCATGCACGCGGGCGCCGTCATAGTGGAATTCGACCTCCACCAGCACGCGTTGCCCGGCGGTGAGCATCAGCTCGGCGCTGTCGGCATCGCCCCGCTTGAGCGATCCCATGACGTCGGAGGCCGCCATCCGCTCGGGCTGGTCGATCAGCGGCTGGCCATCGACTTTCAATCTGACCGCGCCGGTCGCGCCCACATAAAAGCGGTGGGCGCCATCCGCAGAGGCCGTAAACCAACCGCTGGCGCGGATCGCAGCCGAACGGTCGAACACCCCCTGATCATGGACGCCGACGAACCAGACGAGCGAGTTGGTATCGCGCACTTCCTGCCCCATGGGCTGGCCGGACAGATCGCCATCGGCGAAATATTCGACCGTCATGCCCGGCCCCTCGCCCCGCACCGGCGCGACCGGCATGGCGGGCAGCCGCGGTTGCGGGTCGACGCCGGGTTCGTAGACGATGTCCGCGGTCCCGGCATATCGCGCCATGATCGCCTCCAGGGGGCGAGCCGCATCGGGCGAGAGCGCGATCTTGGCAAAGGTACCGCCCTGGTAGCAGGGCGCGGCAGCATTCGGGCCGATCACCGCGATCCGGCGATGCCTGCCCGGCGTCATCGGCAACAAATCCCCCTCGTTGCGCAGCAGCACCATACCGGCCGCCGCCGCCTCGACCAGCAAGGCATCGGCATCCTCCTCGGGCGCCGATTTCGGACCGGACCAGCGGCGGGCCGCTCGGGCCACCCGCTCGGCAGCATCGGCCACCCGCTCGGCCGCGACCTCGCCCGCCTCGACCGCCGCGACGGCCTTGGCACCGACGAAGCGTGCTGGCCCCGGCATCTCGAGGTCGAGCCCGCCGTTCAGGCTGCCCGCCGTCGAATGCGTTCCGAACCAGTCGCTGATGAACGGGCCCTCGAAACCCCATTCGCGCTTCACGATGGTCGAGATATGGCCGTGCTCGGCGCACCAGTCGCCATTGACCCGGTTATAGGCGGTCAGCATCGCCCCCGCCCCGGCTGCCGCGCAAAGCTCGAAGGGCAGCAGATAGATTTCGCGCAGAGTCCGCTCGTCCACCACCGCGTTCATGCGGTCGCGGTCGGTCTCGCTGTCGTTGCAGACCAGATGCTTGACGCAGGCGCCGACGCCGGTCGACTGAAGCCCCCGCGTCCATGCTGCTCCGGCCAGGCCGGTCAGCAGCGGGTCTTCGGAAAAATACTCGAATGCCCGCCCGGCGAGCGGGCTGCGCGCCATGTTGACGTTGGGCGCCAGGACGAGGTCGACACCCATGCGGATCGCCTCGCCACCGACCAGCGCCGCGACCCGCGCGATCAGCGCGACATCGAAGCTGGCGCCGAGTGCCGTTGCGCAGGGCGACAGACGCGCGACGTCGCGTTCGTCGACCTTGCCGCTCGCGATGCCCATCGGCCCATCGCTCATGTGCAGCGACGGGATACCCGCCTCCGGGATCGCGACCGATCGCCACATGGCCGCTCCGGCGGTCAGGCTGGCCTGCTGCGCGAGCGTCAGCGCGCTCATGCGACCGGCTCCAGCCGGAAGGCCATGATCTGCCGCGCCTGGGTCGCGATCTGCCCCGCCACGCCATCATCGACGATCGCGCCGTCCGCGCCGAACGGCTTCTGCGCGATCGAGTTGATCGCGATCCCCGCCGGGGTCGGCCAGCCGCGCATGGCATGGACGATCCCGCGCAGCGCCGCCAGCGTGACGCCGCCCGCCTGCCATCCCGCCGCCGAGACGATCAGCCCCACCGGCATGCCATCGAAATAGACCCGCTCGTCCCCGCGCAGATCCTCGAGCAGGTCGATGGCGTTCTTCACGACGCCCGATACGCCGCCATGATAGCCGGGCGTCCCGATAACCAGACCATCCGCTTCGCGCAGCGCGGCGACGAAGGCCTCCTGTTCGGCGGTACGCTCGGGACGCTCCGGGTTGAAGTGCGGCAGTGCCGCCAGCGCCGGACCGTCGAACATGGTGGTCTTCGCCCGCATGCGCTCGCACTCGGCCAAAACCGAGCGGACCAGCATCTCGCTCGACGAACGGGGTCGGAAGGTGCCGCCGATCCCCACGATATGCCGTGCCATCGGCTCAGGCCTTCTTGAACGCGGGCATGACCTTTTCGGACAGCAGCCGCAGCGTCTGGTCGCCCAGCCGCAGCCGTTCGTCGGTCAATGGACCGGTCGTCGTTCCGCACAGGATGTTGCCGATGCCCAGTTCCTCATAGGGCTTGAGATGTTCGATCACCGTCTCGGGCGAGCCGTACAGGCACCAGGTGCCGATCCAGTCCTCGGTCAGCGCGTTGGGCGTACGGTCGGTCTTCTTGTTGGCGTCGTTCGATTCGGCGCGGGCATTGAATTCGGCCTCGCGTTCGATCGCGTCCTGATAGGCGCGCAGGATGGTCATCATCTCGTCGCGCGCCTGTTCGTCGCTGTCGGCCAGATGAACCAGCTGATAGGTATGGGTCGTCCAGTCCAGCGCACGGGCGATCTTCTCCGCACTGTGCCCGGCCTCGTCCAGCAAGGCGCGATAGATGCCGAAATATTTGGCGACGTGCTTCATCGGCTCGGTCCCGCCGATCTGCGGCGGGGTGAAGGCCGGGATGAAGGCGGGCCAGGCGTTCTCCGCGGCGCGGCGGGCGCTCGACTCCTTCATCGCCACCGGCATCAACCGGGCATGGCCCTCGCTATAGGGCGCCGGTGCGATCCGTTGCAGCACCCGGCCCTGGTGCGGGCCGTTGTCGATCTCGACCGCCGGATCGTCCATCGTCTTGGCCCAAAGCTGTTCGGCCAGGGCAAGGTTCTTTTCCGAAATGGCGCCCGCATCGCGGTAATCGACGCCGAAGCCGATCATCTCCTCGGGCGTGGTGCCCGAGCCGACACCGACCAGCAGCTTGCCGTCGGTCAGCTGGTCGAGAATGTTGATCCGCTCGACGAAGCGCACCGGGTGATGCAGCGGCACCGACGTCACCGAAAAGCCGAAATGCATGTGCGGGAATTTCGCCGCCAGATAGGATGCGAACATATAGCTGTCGCTGGCGATCGGCATATAGCCGTTGAAATGGTGATCCGGCATGAAAAGCGCGTCGAAACCGAGCGCGGCGGCCCGCTCGGCATGGCAGGTCAGACCGTGGATCAGCGCGCGATCCTCGTCAGGCGCCATGGACCGTGCGTTGAGAAATACCGAGAAACGCATCAAACCTCTCCCTTTTTATCATGCCCGCCGTGGTCCGGCGCGTTGCCGCATTGATGCGGTTCGTCTAAAATAAAATTAGAACTGCAATTCTGATATGACGGTCCCCCACGGGCTGTCAATGGGGTGTTGATGGATATCGAGACGATCTTGGCGAAGGCGCGCGCGCCACAGCAGGGCCGCAGCAAGGCGAGTTTCGAGCGGATGCTGGCCACCGCCGAGGAATTGATGACGCAGCGCGGTTCGGACGAATTCACGCTGAACGAGGTCGCCAAGCACGGCAAAGTGTCGATCGGTTCGATCTATTGCCGCTTCGACAGCAAGGACGACCTTGTCCATGTCGTGCAGCTGCGGGTGCTGGAACGGGTGGACGCCGACATGCTGGCCGTGATCGCCGATCTGGCTGCGCGCGGCGGCGGCCTGATCGACATGGTGCACGATCTGGTCGAATCGGTGGCCGAAGTGCTGCGACGCTATGCCGACCTGATGCGCCCGCTGATGCTCCGCGCGAGCGCCGATCCGGTGATCGCCGCCATCGGCAAGCGCAGCTATGGCCGCACCAGCGAGGCGGTGATCGCCACATTGCTCAGCAATCGCGACTCGATCCGCCATCCCGATCCCGAGCATGCCGCCGATGCGGGTTTCCGTATCCTCTACGCCTCGATCGCGCGCTATCTGGGCTTCGGCTCGTCGATCGACGCGGCGGGCGAAGGCGACTGGACCGAATTGAAGGCGGATCTGGCCGACATGCTCGCCGCCTATCTTTCGACCAGCCCCAAGGCGCGCCCCACCCGCGCTTAGCGCTTGCACCGTCTTCCAAATCGCCTTACTAGAATGACAGTTCTAATTATAGCCGCTGGCAAAAGCGGCGTAGGCGAGGATGAGGCACGGCATGGCCGATACGGGCTTGGCTCGGCGCGAGCTATTGGGAGGGGCGGCGCTGTTCGCGATGGCGGTGGGCGTTCCCGTCGCCGCCGTCCGCTGGACCGACACTGCAGAGGTCGTCACCGACCGGCAACGTGCGCTTCTGCGCGA
Organism: Sphingomonas sp. LC-1; assembly: GCF_025371035.1. GTDB lineage: Bacteria > Pseudomonadota > Alphaproteobacteria > Sphingomonadales > Sphingomonadaceae > Sphingomonas > Sphingomonas sanguinis_E. The sequence continues at coordinate 13,645 of NZ_JANZXB010000006.1, forward strand.
CGTCGCCCAGCGTGTCCTGCCCCGAACCACCACCCCCGGCGCGGGCGAGATCGGCGCGCATGACTTCGTCATTCTCGCGCTTGCCCATGGGCTGGACGGCACCCGCGCTCCGGCCGCCGGAGCGGCCCTGCCCGCGACGATCACCCGCCATCAACGCCGCAATGGGACGCTCGACTATCTCGACTGGCTGGAATGGCAGCTCGACGCCGCGACGCATGGCGATTACCTGGCCGTCCCCCCGGCCGGGCGGGAGGCAGCGGTCGCGGCGATCGACAAGGCCGCCTTTGCCGATGCTGGACCCGACGCGGTCGAATCGCCCTGGCGCAAGCTGAAGGGCCTGATCCTCACCGCCTATTACACCTCCGAGGTCGGCGGCTCACGCGAGTTGCAATATGAGCTCGTTCCCGGTCGGTGGGACGCCGACATCCCCTATATCCCCGGAAACCGCGCCTGGTCGAGCGACTGGACCGCAGTGGAGTTCAGCTGATGGCGCAACAACCCGTTTTCGACGCCATCGTGGTGGGCTCGGGCATTACCGGCGGTCTGGCGGCCAAGGAACTGACCGAAGCCGGGCTGAAGGTCCTGATGATCGAGCGTGGGCCGATGATCGAACATGGCAGCGGCTACACGCGCGAGACGCTGGCACCCTGGGATCTGGAATTTCGCGGGGTCGGCGACGCCGAACTCTATGGCAAGGACTATGCCGTCCAGCGCAAGAACCGGCACTTTACCGAGTTCACGCAGGACCATTTCGTCAACGACCGCGAGAACCCCTACACCACCGAAGGCGAAACCGAATTCAACTGGTGGCGCAGCTACCAGCTGGGCGGGCGGTCGCTGACCTGGGGACGGCAATGCTATCGCTGGTCGGATTATGATTTCGACGCCAATCGCCGCGACGGGCATGGCACCGACTGGCCGATCCGCTACGCCGATCTAGCACCCTGGTACGACAAGGTTGAGGAGTTTATCGGCGTCGCGGGCATGGCGGAGGGCCTGCCCCAGCTTCCCGATGGACGCTTTCAGCCGCCCATGGCGCTGAATGCCGTCGAGCAACACACGCGCGAGGTGATCGGCCGCCAATGGCCCGGCCGGCGCCTGACGATCGGACGCAACGCCAATCTTACCGAGGCCAAGCCCGACCAGGGGCGCGCGGCGTGTCAGTATCGCTCGATATGCGCACGCGGCTGTTCCTATGGCGCCTATTTCTCGACGCAGAGTTCGACGCTGCCCGCCGCGCAAAAGACCGGCAATCTGACGCTCGTCACCGACGCGGTGGTCGAGGCGATCGAGCAGGACCCGGCGACCGGCCGCGCCACCGGCGTGCGCTTCATCAACACCAAAGACGGCACGCGACAGCGCGCTCACGCCCGGATCGTGTTCCTGAACGCCGGGTCGTTCAACAGCGTCGGCGTGCTGCTTCGTTCGGCGAACGAAGCCAATCCCCACGGCCTTGCCAATTCCAGCGGCGTGCTAGGCACCCACATCATGGACCATGCCCAGACGGTCGCCGGGATCGCGGTCATGCCGGGGTTCGAGCAGCATACCTATTTCGGCAATCGCCCGACCGGTGTGGTCATCCCGCGCTTCCGCAACCTGGATACGATCGACGGCAAAGGGCATACGCGCGGCTTCTCCTATCAGGGCGGCGCATTCCGCGCAGCCTGGACGGGTGGCAAGCGCGCGCCCGGCGTGGGCAAAGACTATAAGGACAGCCTGCGTGAGCCCGGCATGTGGCGCATGGTGCTGGTCGCCTTTGCCGACTCCATGCCGCGTCCCAGCAACCGCATCACACTCGACCCGACCGTCAAGGACGCCGCGGGCCTCCCCGCCCTGCGCATCAACTTCTCACACGGGGCGCAGGAACATGCCGCACTCGCCGATGCCAAGGCGGAAGCCGCCGCGATGCTGACCGCCGCCGGGGGCCATGTCATCATGGGTATGGACACGCCCAATCCAGGGGGCTCGGCCATTCACGAGATGGGCGGCGCGCGCATGGGGCATGATCCCCGGACAAGCGTGCTCAACAAGTGGAGCCAGGCGCATGACGTGCCCAACCTGTTCGTCACCGATGGCGCGCAGATGTCGTCCTCGGCCTGCCAGAATCCGTCGCTGACCTATATGGCGCTGACCGCGCGGGCCTGCGCGAACGCCGTGTCGATGCTGAAGGAAGGCGCGATCTAAACGACACATAAGAAAAGGGGCGGCCTTCCGATCGGAAGGCCGCCCCTTTATTATTCACCGAAGCCGCCGATCAGCGCAGCATCAGCGTCTTGCTATCCTTGGTCGTCGGCACGAACGGCAGATAGGAGATGCGCATCGTCTCGGCCAGTTCGATCCGGTGCTCGCCCGGCGCCAGCCCCCCTGCCCGCTTCACGCCCACCAGCGCCTTCTCGCCGAAATTCCAGCGGTCGCTATATTCGGTTTCCATCTCGTCCAGCGTCCAAGTGCGCCCACGCAGCGACACGGTGATGTCCTCGCGCCGGACTGGTTCGCCATCGACGCTGACCGCCACATTCTCGATCATCGACAGGCCCAGGCCCCGATAATAGGGCAACCGCGCCTCAATGGTGAAACCGGTGTCGGTCGCCTTCAGGCTGTCTTCCACGATCATCTTGTTGTCGAACATCGGTCAAGTCCTTCAGGCGGCGATGGTGGTGTTGGCGGGCACGTCGATGAGTTGCTTCAGCATGTCCTGATGGCGGCGGACCTGTTCGACCGAGTCGACCTCATGCGCGTCCTCAATCCAGCGATTGCCCTCATATTCCGAGCAGATATAGCCGTCGTAATTCCCCTGCTTCAGGACTTGGACGATCTCGTCATAGGGGATGCTGGGTTCGACCAGATTCTCATCCATCTGGTAGAATTTGCCGTGCACATTGTGGATGCGGTGCATGTAATCGAGCATCCGCTTCGGCTCGAACGCGGCATTGTGGCGCAGCGTCTCGGCCATCGCGATCGCCGGGCCGACCCCGCCCATCTCGCGCACGTTCAGGATGACATATTCGCTGAGAACCCGGTCCTCATAGGCCTTGATGATATAGTCGGCGATGTTCTGGGGCACGCCGTTGCGGATGAAGCGCTCCTTCCACACCGGCGGAAACTGGAACAGGAACATGCCCATGTCGGGCAGGAAGCCCAGCGCATCGCTGCCCGACTTTTCAAAGGCTTCGGCATGGCGGACGATCCAGGGATGGTCGAAGTGCAGCGGGGCATGCACCTCGATCAGGATCTTGATCCCCTTTTCCTCGGCATAAGGCGCGGCGGCGACCAGCACCTCAGGTGCAATCGCCACCAGCGCGCGGACATATTTCACGCCGAGCCTTGCGGCGAATTCGATATCATTGCGCACGCTCGCAACCTGCTCGGCGAACGGCATTTCGCGGCCCTTGTAGCGTTTATAGTCGAGCATGAAGTCATGGCAGACCGGCACCGCGTCATATTTATTGATCAGGTGATGCCACTCGGCGATCTTCTCGTCCGCGACGCCAGCTTCGGGCCAGCCCCAGAAGGTCTGTTCGCCGATGACCTCGATCCCGTCGGCGCCGAAGCCGACAGTGGTGCGGATGCAGTCCTCCAGCGACATTTTGCCGAGGAAGGTTTCGTTCTGATAGCTGTAGAGGCTGACGCCCCGCTTGATCGTCATGTCATATCGTCCTGAATGGTAGGAATGGGGATCAGACAGCGGCGGCAATGGCCGGCGTACCGCCGCCACGACGGGCTGACGCGATAAGGAAGGCCGTGACCGCGCCGACGACCCCGGCGGCACCCATGATCAGGAATGCCGCCTGCATCGTCCCCGCCTGGGTTCGGAACATCGAGACCAGGAACGGGCTGGAGAACTGGCCGAAGAAGAAACACGCGGTCCACACGCCCATGCCGCGACCGCGATGCTCGAAGGGCAGCTTGGACTGCGCCCATGCGATTAGGGTCGGCACCGCCATGCCCGCACCGGTCTGCTGCACCACCAGGCCCGCAATCATCCAGCGCCAGTCCGGCGCCAGACCGATCGTCGCCAACCCACCGCCGATCAACGACAGGAAGATGCCGAGTTGCACCACCGGGCGTGCCCGACCCGTCACCCAAAAGATCGCAGAGCCCAGCATCACGAACAGGCTGGGAATGAAGGTCAGCTTGCTGAGGTCCTGCGACGACTGGATACCGACTTCGCGGAACGCCATGCCGCCATTGATGATGAAGACATAGTAGAGGGCAGAGGCGAACAGGGTCACGCCGCCGATCATGGCGACCGACGCCATCGGGAACGGCGTACGCGCGGGCGCCTGACCGATGCCCAGCATCTTGCGCGCCGTCGCATCGCTCTGCGGCTCGTAGAGAAACTTCACCGCCGCGATGAAGATCGGGAAGGCGACCAGATAGATCAGGAAGATGCCGTTCCAGCGCAGGCCGGTCAGGAAGCCCGAAGCCAAAATAACCCCGCTGGCCAGGAACGGCCCAGCCAGCCCCTGCATGGTCAGCCAGTTGCGCCGCCCCTTCTCGTCCCAATAATCCCCGATCAGCGTGTTGAGCGTGGTCAGGATCACCGCCTCCGACACGCCCAGCAACAGCCGCGAGGCGTAGATGCCGTTCAGACTGTCGAGGAAAAAGGGTGCCGCGCCGAACAGCGCGTAGAGCAGGGTCGCGGCCAGCATCAATTTGCGCCGTCCGAAGCGATCGACGAGAATTCCTGCGAACAGCGCGACCACAGCAATCGTCAGGCCTGGCGCCGATACCATGGCGGGCACCTTCCACGACGCGGACGGGTCGGCCGAGAAATGGTCGATGATGGACGGCACCGCCGGAAACAGCGACGCGATGGCCAGAATCGGCAAAAAGCCGGCGGTGATGACGGTGATACCCTGACCTATACCGGGTCGGCGTGCCTCGGGGTCTTCCGGCGTCATGACCATCGGCTTCTCTCCCAATCGATTCGCCGCTCTTACGGCTTAATTAGAACTTGCATTCTGATACGTGGTATCGCCATGACGTGCCACTCTGTCAAGCAAGGATCATCACGGTGGCGACACGCGCGGTTTCGGATCGGTTGAGCGAGCGACAAAGGACGCTGGCGTTCGCGACGGTGCTGCTCGCCTTCGTCATGGACGTGGCGGATTCGACGATCGTCAACACCGCACTGCCCGCAATCCAGCAGGGATTGGGGGCGTCGGACCGCGCGATGCAATGGGTCGTGTCGGGCTATTTCCTGACCTTCGCCGTGCTGCTGGTCGTGGGCGGTCGGTTGGGTGATCTGTTCGGCTATGCGCGGATGTTCGCAATCGGGGTGGCGGGTTTTTCCATCGCGTCGCTGGGGTGCGGACTGGCGCAGGATGCGACGACGCTTGCCGTCGCGCGGCTGTCGCAGGGAGCGGCCGCCGCGATCATGGCACCGCAGGGCGTGGCGCTGATCCAGCTTTTATATTCACCCAGCGAACGGATCGGCCGACTGGCCGCCTTTGGCGTGGTCGGCGGGCTGGCAGCGATCGGCGGCCCGGTGCTTGGCGGCTTGTTGATTGAGCTCAACCCGTTCGATCTGGGCTGGCGCAGTGTCTTCCTGATCAATCTGCCCTTCGGCGCACTGGCGCTGATTGCCGGGCTGACGTTGCTGCCACCGGGACGCTCGGGCCATGCGCTGCGTGTCGACGGGCCGGGATCGCTGTTGCTGTTCCTCGCGCTCGGCACGCTGCTGCTCCCCCTGATCGAGGGGCGGAGCGCCGGGTGGCCGTGGTGGACGGCGGCATTGGTCCTGACGAGTGCTGGCCTATGGTGGTGGTTCTGGCGTTATGAAGGCGCACGCCGGTCCCGACTGGGGTCGGCGCTGATCGAACCGTCGCTGTTCCATGACCGCAGTTTTCGGGTCGGACTGGCCTCAACGGGAGCCTTCGCGATCGCCTCGGGCGGCTTCCTGCTGACCTTCAGCCTGACGCTGCAACAGGGGCTGGGCTACAGCCCGGTCGATGTCGCGCTGCTCCACATACCCTTTGGCATGGGGGTCATGGCGGGCATCAGTCAGATCGGGCGCAAGGCCCTGCCCGTCCATGGACGTCGTGTGCCGATAACGGGAGCGATCCTGATGGCGCTCGCCTGTTCGGCGACCGGGGTCGCCGTGCACATCGCCCTTCCGAGCGTGGTCATCGGCGCGTTGCTGCTATTTGCGGGTGTCGGCATGGGGACACTCAGCGGTCCACTGGGGCCGATCACCCTGTCACGCGTCGATCGCAACCATGCGGGTGTCGCGGGAGCCATGCACAAGACGATGCAACAGATCGGCGGCGCCATGGGCACGGCCCTGATCGCCACCATCTATTTCTCGATGACGGGCGATCATCGGCCGCCCGTAACCGCCTTCCTGATCGCGACATTGGTGGTGGCGGCGGATCTGCTGGCCATCGCTTTGCTGCTGACCCGCCTGCCGGAGCGACTATTCGATTGAGGGGGGCAGTTGCGCCCTCCCCTCAGTCGTAGATGGGCCGCAATTCCTTATCGATGTGGTATCGTGTCAGGGCCATCGACGCGAGAAGGTCCGGCGACCCGTCATATTCGACCGACATCCAGCCCTTGAACTGATATTTCTTCAACAGGTGATACAGGCCCTTCAGGTCCAACTCACCCAGGCCGGGCTCCCAGAACCAGCGTGTGCCGTCATCGGTGATCTCCGGGTCCTGAGCATAGCGGACTTCATCGGGCTGGCGGACCGAGGCCGTATCCTTCAGGTGGAAGGTGCTGATCCGGTCGTGATAATCCTCGTAGAAGGTCAGCAGATCCTCGCCCATGATCGCGACCTGCGCCGTGTCGATGCAATAGTGAACCAGCTCAGGATCGGTGCTTTCGATGAACTCGCGGTGGTTCGGCAGATTGATCGCGCAGAAGAACTCGTTGTGAAGACCGATCTTGACGCCGTGGTCGGTCGCATAGCGCCCGATCTCGTTGATCGTCCGGGCACATTGCTGAACCTGTTCGCGCGACAGCGGACCCGACCCGTAATAGTTGTTGGTCGGACAGGTGTTCATATAGGTGCCGCCGAACTTCACGATCGTGTCCACGGCCTCCCGTCCCGAGCGCACCGCTTCCTCGAAATGATCGGCGGCATGCGAGGCATGGGCGCCGTGGAACATCCCGATCACATCGACGCCGCGATCCTTCGCGAACGCGGTGAATGCCTCGGGCGAGCCGAACAGGGGCAGGATGTCGGCGAGGTCCCAGGGCGCGATCTCGATACCGTCAAAGCCGAGCGCCGACTGGTATTTCAGGATCGTGTCCCAGTCGGAATAATAGGCGGAGTTCGTATTGTTCTCGTAATAGAAATCGCGGAAGTTCTCGATCTGCCGATAGGGGATCGCCTTCCAATGGCTCATATTGGCGTAGCGGATATTGGGCATCACAGGGCACTCCGTCCGGCCTGGTTCGGCAGTTGGTTGAGGAAGGCACGAGTGCGCAGAAGAGCGCGGAACGGATCGCGTGTCTGGCGGGCGCTGCAGACGACCGGTCCGTCATAGCCCAGATCATCCAGTAGCTGGACGATACGCGACAGATCGACCGATCCGGTTCCGGGATCGCGGAACACCTGTGTGGCCCGCCCGGCCGGGAATTCGGGGTTCGGGCTCTTCCATGTCTCGTCCGTATCGAGGAAATCGGTATCGGTGAGGTGCACGCAGCCGATCCGGCCGATATGCGCGCTGATGAACGCGGCGGGCGAAACGCCCGCGATCGTCAAGGTCGCGGTATCGACGTCGAGCGTGACGCTTTCGGGCAGGGCGTCGAGCAGCGGAAGGATGCGCTCGCCCCGGAAAAGGCTCCAATATTCGTTACGCAGCACCAGGGTGACGCCCACCTCCTGCGCCTTGGCGGCAAGGCCCTGAAGCAGTTCGGTCACGCGCGCGACGATGTCATCCATCTTCGCGTCCAGATCGGGGTGATAATGCGCCATCCGCCCGTAAAAGGCGGACGGGCTGATCGCAAAATAATCGGCACCGAGGTCGGCGGCATGGGAAAGCGCCTCGCCCGCGAAATGGCCGCTGGCCCCGAAGAAGAAGCCCATATTGTCATTGCGCATGAACAGATTGGGATCGAAGGTAACGCCGACGACCCGGTCGATGCCGCTTTGGCGCAACACGTCCCGGTAATTGGCGGCGCTTTGATATTTTGTGTTGATGCAATAGCGGTTCATCGGAACGCCGCTGCGGCCGCCAAATTGCCAGACCGGCTCATAGGGGATCTCGATCGCGCGAAACCCGCTCGCACTGATCAGCGGATACAGCTCCTCCCAGAAATATTTGCCTTCATACCGGTTTCGGTTGGGTTCCTGATAATGGCGATTGATCAGATCCAGGCTTATGCCGATCGTATCTTTGTTCATGTCGGTTTCCATCGTTTTCACGGATGCGTCGCCGCGCGACACCCGGATTGGTATGACTAACGCTTGGCCGGTCCCGTCCGGGGCCAGCAGAGAACGACGAGCGTCTGGACGGCGAGCACCGCCACCGCGCCGCCGCTATAGGTCCAGCGGATGGCCTCCCGCGCGGCGTCGCTGACATGGCCGGGGGCATAGTCGAATGCGCCCAGCACATAGGCGAAGCCAGCCGTGCCCAGCGCCATGCCGAGCTTCGTCGAAAGACTGATGCCTGCGGATAACAGCCCCTCGCGACGGGCGCCGAACTTCGCCTCGTGGTAATTTACGGTTTCCGCGATCATCGCATAGGTCGAGGTGATCGTGATCGAGGTCGCCAGGCAGCCCGCGACGTAGAAGCCCAGAAATACCGGCACATTGTCCTGAACGAAGGGCAACGCTCCGAACAGCACTGCCGCGATGGCGAGCGCGCCGGCCGTGCCGTTCCGCAGGCCGGTGCGCGTCAGGATCGCGGGCGCGAAGAAGGCGGACAGGAGCAGCATACCCGCGACGGCGGGCAGCATGACCGAGATCATCCATGGCCGCTTCATGACGTCGATGGCGAAATAGGCGGTGGCGGCCATCATCATGCCGAAGCGCGCGAAATAGAGCAGGCAATGGAAGAAGACGACCAGCCAGGCACGGTTGCGCAACATCTCGCCGACCGCGGAAAGAATGGCGAAGCCCGGCGGGGCATCATCCTCGTACCGCTCCTTGCAGTTGCGGAAGAGCGCCAGCGTGCAGATCAGCCCGACGATCGCGAACAGCACGGCAACGAGCGTGAACCCTCGCTGCTGGTTTCCTCCGCCCAGCAAACCGACCAATGGCATGACCGCCGCCGTTCCCAGCACGACGCCGGTCGCGGTGCCGATCGAACGCAGGCCCGACAGCCGCAGCCGCTCCTTGCCGTCCAGCGTCATCATCGGCATCAACGCGGTATAGGGGATCGCCTGAAGCGACATGACGATACCCAGCGCCTTGAAGGTGACGAAGGCGTAGACGAGTTGCGCGCCCTGGCTCCATGCAGGCATCGAGAAGACGGCAACGGTCAACAGCGCATAGGGAATGGCCGTGCACAGGAAATAGACGCGGGTACGCCCCCAGCGGGTGCGGGTCTTATCGACCCCGATGCCGACCAGCACATCGACCACGGCGTCCAATATCCGCGCGACCAGAAATACCGTGCCGACCGACGCCGCGGGCAAGCCCACGACATTGGTGTAATAGAACAGCAGGAAACCGCTGGCCATATTATAGGCCAGACTGGTTCCCATGTCGCCAAAGCCGTAACTCAGGCGCTCGACAAAGCCCAATTCGCTTTTTTGCATGACGATGACCCGTTCAGGACTGGGAAGCAGCGGATGCGGGTCAGTCGGCCAGCGCTTCTTGCGAAACGGCCAGCGATTGCACCATGGGCAGCGTCGGAAAATATTCGAGACCGATGGCGCCGGTATAGCCAAGATCACGCAAGGTCTGCGTGACCTCCTTCCAGTCGACAGCGCCGGTCCCCGGCTCGTTGCGGTCGGGCATATCGGCGACCTGCACATGGGCGACCAGATCAATACGCCCGGTGAGTACCGTGCGCATGTCCTCACCCATCACGGCACTGTGCCAGACATCGTACAGGAGACGCAGGTTCGGGCTGCCCACCGCCTCGACCAGGTCGAGGCCGAGCGTGGTGCTGACCAGATACATGGTCGCGAAAAGCCGGGTGTTGAGCGGCTCGAGCAGGAGCATGACGCCCGCCTCCTCCGCCGCATCGGCCGCGGCGCGCAAGGCGGCCACGGCATTGTCGAAATGCTCTTGCTCGCTCATGCCCTCCACCCGGAAACCCGAGGCGACGATCAGGGCGGGCTTGCCGAGCTTGGCGGTGGCGGCGATGGTTTCGCGAACGGCGGTGACCATCTCCTCACGCTCAGCGGGATCGACGATCGAGCGGCGCGGATCGACGCACAGGCTGGTCAGCCGCATTCCCGTGTCCGAGAGCGCCACCGCGAGCGCGTCGATGGGCTTGTCACGCCAAAGGTGAAATTCGGCCAATTCCAACCCGGCCGCCTTGGCCGCGCGAAGACGCGCATCCAGCGCTCCAGCTTCGGCGAACTGCCATTCAATGCATGACGATAGCGAATAGACCGCAGACATAGGACCCTCTCCCATTCTACGGCCCCGTGGTGCGTTTGCACTCGTATGCCTGGCGAGTGAATCCCCGCTATTTTGTTTCCCGATTAGTCCCTCATTTGCCCAGCCAATGCAAGCCGAATGCGGCTCATTCAAAGGAAATCCAGCGAATAAGCCTCAGGCCGCCCATTATGGCTCCCTGCGCAGGCCCTCCTGGCTGCTCGCAACGACACTCGACCCAACTTTCTGGTCAAATCGCGGCTTAGGTGTTCAGTCCTGTCATTTGCTGGATCGGATTGACGATGAACAGTTTCGTCCTGACGTCCAAATTTTACGATATCTTCGTAAGTTGTAAGGACGCCCAGCGGCTTGACGCTGAAATAAAAATGCAGGCGACGAAGGAGGCGGCGAGATAATCCATAGCTGATCGTGCGGCCATTTAAGTGGAAGCGTTTGACGGTCAGTATTGCACGACCCACCGTGACACGCTTTGAAAAACATTACGGCGACACGCCAGGCTATGGGTGGCGGGAGGGTTGAATCTCGACGCCGCATCACTGTCGAGACGCGCAGCCGCGCTGGGCCTCGATGGATCGTTTGGGGCCCGGCATCTCGCTGTGCATCCCGATGGGCGCAGGCCTTCCTGAAAAGCCTTTATCGAGGCGGTGCACTGGCTCGACCTGGACCAGGCAGACATCGCCCGGATGCTTCAAGGTGCGCGTGACGCATTCGCCCATGCCCGGATGCTGGCCGATGTCGCCTTCTCCTGATCCCGCGCTCAACGGCATTGCCCCGGCGAGCCGCCAAGGGATGCGCCAACCAGGGGCGATGGCATAGAGGCGCGATGCTACGCCGATCGCGGCAAACACCACGCGCCATCGGAGATCATCGTTCCGGCTCCCCAAAGGCGAAGCGGATCGCCGGGGCCATGGCCGCCAGCATCGTCGTTCCGTGCGACTGCCCCGGCAGCGGGAGGAAACGTGCCCGGCCGACCCCTCCGCCGCGATCAAGCGACCGGGCCAGTTCGGCGGGGGATGCAGCGGCAGCCTCCCCTTCCGCGATCAGGATGCGGGGTCCGTCCGTCGCCGTGGCGGCTTCGCGTGCGATCAGCCCATCGCCGAACCAGAGCGACGGACTGACCGCGACCACCGTATCGAACATCGCCGGGCGGGTCAGGGCGGCATGCAAGCCGACCAGACCGCCGAAGCTGTGGCCGAGCAGTGTCTCCCGAGACAGATCAACCCGCCAGCGCTGGCGGACGAGCGGCTGAACCTGACGTTCGATGAGGTCGAGAAAGGCCTCCGCTCCACCGGTCGCGAGTCCGCTGGCGGGCGTGGTCGCGGGGATCGTCCAGCCGGGCGTCGCGGGCGTATAGTCGCGGACGCGGCGCTCCAGCGGCCCGGCCGCGATCCCGACGACGATGCCATCCGAAACGCCGCTCCGTGCACCTGCCCGCGCCAGCCGGCGCGCGGTGAGCGCCGCGATCGCAAAATTATCCTCACCGTCCAGCACGTAGAGCACAGGATAGCCGCCGGGCGGCGGAGGCGCCTCCGGCCAGGCGATGAAGATGCGATACGCCTCTCCGCTTTTGGCGTGGACGACCCGCTCGACGCTGTGCGACAGCGTATAGGGCGTCTCCGCCGCCACCGGCGCGGCGGGTCCGGCCAGTGCGAGCAAGAGGGTTGCCAGCATGCTCACCACCGGTATTGCAGCCGGAGATTCAGCGTCCGCCCCGACCCGTAATAACAGGCGGAAGGCGACGAACACAGCGCGACATAGCGATGATTGGTCAGGTTGCGCGCATTGACCGACAGGATGATGCCGCTGGCAAAGGCCTTGCGCAGGAACAGATCGTACAGGGTATAGCTGGGCACACGATAGGCATTGGCCGTGTCGCCATAGGAAACGCCGACATAGCGTACGCCGCCGCCAAGCCCGACCCCGCCCAGCGGCCCGCCCTCGGCAAAGCGATAGTCGGCAAATAGCGACCCCATCCAATCAGGCACCTGCGCCAGCCGATTGCCCTGTTGCCCGGCCGCGCCACGCGTGATCTCGCTATCCATATAGGTGCCGGTCGCGATCATGCTGAGCCCGCCGACCAGCGTCGCCTTGCCTTCCAATTCGACTCCCCGAATGCGGCCCTGTCCGGTCTGGACCTGGCAGGTTCCGCCCGCGCAGACATGGCTTTCGTCCGGGTCGGGACTGGCGAGATTGTTCTGGGTCAACTGATACGCCGCCGCGGTCAGCAGCGCGTTGCTGCCACGCGGCTGGAACTTGACGCCCGCCTCATATTGCTCGCCGGTCGTCGGCTTGAACGGCGTGCCGTCAAAATACTGGCCGGTCGTCGGCTGGAACGAGGTGGAATAGCTGGCATAGGGCGCAAGGCCGCTCGGCGAGACCCAGGTCGCGCCCGCCCGCCACGTCATCTTGTCGGCCTTGGTCAGCGTCACCGGATCGGTGCTGCCGGTCGCCAGCTCGTTGACCTGATGGTTCTTCGCCCAGTCATAGCGCGCGCCCAGCGTGACATGAAGCTGGCCGAGCGTGATCTGATCCTGGCCATAGGCGCCGACCTGCTCCACCCGCGCGTTCAGATAGACCTGCGGCTTCAGCGTCTGGAAGATCCGCCCCACGCCTTGCGACACGGGATTGAAGATGTCGGGCATCGGTGGAACGTCCGTCGACAGATCGCGCCGGTGCCGCCATTCGGTATCGAGCAGATCGAGGCCGACCAGTACCCGGTGCGCCAGGGGACCCGTGTCGATACGGCCTTCGATCTTGGTATCAAGGCCATAGCCATCCGAATGGCCGACGCCTTGCACCGCGCGCCGGTTGATCGTCTGACCATTGGCCAGTGTGCCGCCACGCAGTACGGTTCCCTGAAACAGCGTCTCGACATGGGTGTAGCGACCATTCTGCCGCAGTTCGAGCCGATCGGAAAAGGCATGGCGCATTTCGTATCCGACCAGATACTGGTCGCGATCGAAGGTGTTGAACTGGGGTTCGCCGAGAAAGGCGTCGAGCCGGATATGGCGCCCCCCCGCCCCCGGCTGCCGCGATCCGACATCGGGCAGGAACTGGAAGGTCGATCCGCCCTCGTCACGCTGATATTGCGCCATAAGCGTGATGCTGGTCGCCGCGTCGGGTGCCCAGCTCAGGCTGGGGGCGATATAATAACGCCCGGTCTTGATCGCATCGATCTGTGCATCGCCATAGCGCGCCAGGCCGACGAGCCGCGCGCTGATCGTGCCGTCGCGTGTGAGTGGCCCGGATATGTCGGCCGCGCCCTGATATTGCCATTTGCCGAGATCGGTGAACCCGGCCCCCTGCACCATGATCTCGCCGCGCGGACGCGCGGTCGGGCGCTTCGTGACCAGATTGACGATACCGCCCGGCGCCACCTGCCCGAACAGCACCGCCGAAGGGCCCTTCAGGACCTCGATCTGCTGAAGCGCGAACGGGTCGAACGCGGTCCGCGTCCATTGCCCGCCGGACGGTAGGCGAATGCCGTCGAGGAACAGATTGTCACTGAAGCTGCCGGCCGCGAAGCCGCGTACCGAAAAGCTGTCGGCACGGCTGTCGATACCGTCCTGCTCGGCCTGGACGCCCGCGGTGTAAGCCAGCGCCTCGGTGACGCTATGGACCGCACGGACGTCGAGTTCCTCGCGGGTGATGACCGAGATGGATTGCGGCACCTCGATCAAACGCGTCGAGGTTTTGGTTCCCGACGTCGCCTGAGTCTGTCCGGTAGCCGTCACGACGATCTCGCTGTTGCGCAGTGCGTCGCCGGTTTTTTCCTGCGCCACCGCCGGCGATGCCGCCGAAGACAGCAGCAACCCGACACCCCAATAAATCTTCATAGGTCTCCCGCCCCTGGTATCCGCTGCCCTTGAGGCCCGTCGCGGACAATGCGGGATCGCCCTTAGCTACGATAGATAATGCGAGTCAATCGCATTTGGTAAGGGATTAAGATGCTTGTGGAATTCTCGGGAGGTAAATCGCTTCGGGATGGGGCCCAGCGCCGTATCTGCATCGGGGCCCCAGCTATCCTCCACGGATCGGCAATGCCGTCAGCCGTTACGTTCCTCGGCAGCGACAGCGATGGACCAAGGCACGCCCCCGAAAAGCGGCGAAAAGCTCAAGCCAGCACGCTTGCGGGCATGGTAATCGCTAGGGTCCGTGCCGGGCTGTAAAGGTTGACGTAGAGGGTGCGGCCATCGGGTGAGAAACAGGCCCCCGCCAACTCGGTCTGTGCGTGCAGAAAGCCCAATATATAGGTCTGCCCCGCGGGCGTGACGCCGATGAGCCGGTTGGTGACGGTCTCGGTATATTGGTCCTCGCACATGATCAGATGGCCGTTCGGCGCGACCGTCAGATTGTCTCCGAAGTCGAGCATCGGCTTGCCGGTCGACTCGACGAAGATCTGGACCATGCCGCCCGTCGCCTGATGCCCTTCGTCGCGGGCGGGGCGATAGCGCATGATCTGGCCCAGCCCGGCCGCCCCGCCCGACGTACAGCAGAAATAGAGTTCGCCACGGCCCATATGGATGCCCTCGCCACGGGCGAACAACAATGCTCCAGCGGCCGCGCCGCGCGCGCGCAGATCGTCCTGCGGGCTGTCGACATGGTCGAGATCGATCCAGCGGGTCGGCAGCCATTCGCCCGGCGCCACGCCGATACCCGTCCAGTTCCGGCTGTCGCGCCGCGCCGGATCGCGCGCCGCAAGCGCCTGGAGCCGTCCGCCCGCCACCAGCCGGCCGGGGCGGGCGGGCAGAAACCGATAGAGCAGGCTGTCGTCGCGATCCTCGGTCAGATAGACGATGCCGGTGCGCGGATCGACCGCCGCCGCCTCGTGGTTGAAACGACCCATGGCGCGCAACGGCACCGGATCGACGCGCCCGCGCGCCGCCGCCGGCACCTCGAAGACCCAGCCATGATCCTGCGAGACGCCACCGCCCGCACGGGTCACATCCTCTTCGCAGGTCAGCCAGCTTCCCCATGGCGTCGTTCCACCAGCACAATTGCGGATCGTTCCCGCCAGGCTCAGATGCTGTGACAGGACCCGTCCGCTGGCATCGTCGATGACCAGCGTGGTCGTACCACCCGGCAGGGCGAGCCCATCGGGGTGGCGGTCGAACGCCGCTCCCAAGGCACCGGCACGCGCACCCTTTGCGGCATCCTCGGGCAAAAGCTCGTGGTTGCGGACCAGGGCATGGCGTTTGCCGGGCAGCGGGATGCAGCCCATGCCGTCGGCGTGATCGGGTACGACCAGCCCATCGTCCATCCTGTCACCCAGCGCCGAGACGATGCGGTAGGAAAAGCCGCTTGGCAGGTCGAGCAGTCCGGCGGGATCGGGCAGCAGCGGGCCGTATCCGACCCGGCCCGTGTCGGGGACGGCGGCATTCGCGATACGGGCAAGGCCCGCAAAGGCGGTGGCGGTCAGGCCGAGCGTGGCGGAGCGGCGGGTCGGGGTGAGATCAAGCATGACCATATCCTGTCGCAGCCATGTTTCGCGCGGATGACGCAGAGGCATGGCCGGCGCAGGCATCGCACAAGCCGGCGGCTTCGAGCGGTGCGGCGGCCAGTACGAAACCGCGCTGCACCGCTTGCGCTTGGATGGACCGCATCGCGCCATGCTCGATCAATTGCACATGGTGGCAAGACAGGCAGACGAAGCACAGATCGATCGGCCGCGAACACACGACATAGGCGCGCAGCATCTCGACCCGCAGCACGCGCCGCTGGCGGACCAGTCGCGCGAGCGTGCGATAAACCTGCGCCGGGACGATCGGATTGACCCGCTCGCTGGCCCGCGCGGCAATGTCATAGGCGCTGAGCGGTCGGCCCCCTTCCGCCAATATGCCATGGACCAGCGCCTCGATCTCGCCACAACGCCGCCGGGGCGCGACCTTGCCGTCATGGGTCATACGCGGTCGCTCGCCGCGACGCTCTCCACCAGCCCCTGCAACTGCACCTCGTTCAGCCCCAGCGTCATCAGGGCAAGGGTTCCGCGAAGCTCCTCCGGGTCGATCCCCCGCGTGATGAACACCATGCGCGTGCGTCGGTCGTCGGATGGCCATCGTTCCAGCTCGACCGGCGGGTGGAATATGTGCTGCACGCCGTGCACCACCACCGGCGCATCGAACCCCGCCAGGTTGACGATTCCCTTCACGCGCAGCAGGTCCGCGCCCTTGAACATGGTGAGCAGCCCCAGCCAGCGGTCGAAGGCGACCGGGTCGAGCGGCGTGTCGAAGGTCAGACAGGTGGCGCGGATGCCGTCGTCATGGCGATTGACGTCGTGGTGATGATGGTCGTGATGGTGGTGGTGGTGCCCGTCCTGATAGGCTTCGTCGGCCAGCCAGCGGCGGACATCCTCGCTCTTGGCGGCGGGATCGTACAGCCCCACGCCGAACAATAGAGCGGCGTCGACGATGCCGTTGGTGACGGGGATGACCGGTGCGGCGGGGTTGAGCGTGGCCAGGCGATCGCGCAGCCTGTCCTGCGCGCCCATCCCGACCAGATCGGTCTTGGTCAGCAAGAGCCGATCGGCAACCGCGGCCTGCTTCACCGCCTCGGCCTGGCTGTCCAGCGTCGCCATCCCAGTCGCCGCATCGACCGTCGCGATGACCGCGTCGAGCCGATAGAGCGATGCCAGCCGGGGGTCGGTCATCAGCGTGTGCAGGATCGGTGCCGGATCGGCCAGCCCCGTCGTCTCGATCACCACCCGGTCGAACCATGGCTGACCACTGCGTGCGAAGCGCCATGGTGCGTCCCGCAAGGTGCGCGCCAGATCGCCCCTGATCGTGCAGCACAGGCAGCCGCCGATCATTTCGACGACCATATCCTCGTTCGACCGCGCGACGAGATCATGATCCAGCCCGACCGCGCCGAACTCGTTGATGACGACCAGCGCCCGCGCCATGTCCGCCGAACGGACCAGATGATTGAGGACCGTCGTCTTGCCGCTGCCGAGAAAGCCGGTCAGTACCGAGACCGGAATGCGCGCGTCCGCCACCACGCCGCTCACGCCCGGTCCTCCGCCGGGCAGGCGGCGGGTGCGCCCTTCCCATGTGACATGGCTCGCCAATTCCCGACATGCGCCACCGCGAGCAGCACTGCGCCCAGGCTGCTGACCCCGCGCTCGGTCGTCTCGACCGAGACGGCAAAGGCTCCGATACCGAGCAGCGCCAGCCCGACGACCGCGAGGCGCAGGGGCCAGCGGCTGTCATGCCGCCGCCGCCCCAGCGCCATCGCCAGCATGCTGGTCGGCAGCGCCAGCGCGAAGGCGACGGCATGGAAGCTTTCGGGCACCGTCAGCATCGTCGCCAGCACCGGCAGCGCGACCAGCAGGACCGGCAGCAACAGGCAGTGGATCAGGCACAGCACCGACGCGGTCACCGCGAAACCGTCGAGCCAATATTGCCGACCAAAAGCGATCTTGAAGACACTGGACACCGAATAGCTCTTTCCATTAAGTTATGTTGTAACGTATCACATGGGAATATCGTCATGGCAACCCTTCCGTCTCAGGATCGTCTCCCCGTCACGGTGCTGTCGGGTTTTCTCGGCGCGGGAAAGACGACGCTGCTCAACCATATCCTGGCCAATCGCGAGGGGCGCCGCGTCGCCGTGATCGTCAACGATATGTCGGAAGTGAATATCGACGCCGATCTGGTGCGTGGCGGCGAGGCGGCACTATCGCGATCGGAAGAGGCGCTGGTCGAGATGACCAATGGCTGCATCTGCTGCACGCTGCGCGACGACCTGCTGGCGGAGGTGCGCGCGCTCGCCGAGGCGGGGCGGTTCGACTATCTGGTGATCGAGTCGACCGGCATTTCCGAACCGCTGCCCGTCGCCACCACCTTCTCCTTCCGCGACGAGGAGGGCGTGTCGCTGGGCGATGTGGCGCTGCTCGACACGATGGTGACGGTGGTCGATGCCATCAACCTGCTGGCCGATTATTCCAGCCAGGATTTCCTCGCCGATCGCGGCGAGACGATGGGTGAGGAGGACACGCGCAGTCTGGTCGGCCTGCTGGTCGAACAGATCGAGTTCGCCGATGTGGTGGTGATCAACAAGGCGTCGTCGGTGTCGCCCGAACAGTTCGCGACCGTCAGGAAGCTGGTCGCCAGCCTCAACGCCGATGCCGTCATCGTGCCCGCCGACCATGGCCGGGTCGATCTGGACCTCGTTCTCGCCACCGGCCTGTTCGACGAGGAGAAAGCGTCGCGCCACCCGCTCTGGGCCAAGGAGCTTTACGGCTATGAGCACCACCAGCCCGAGACGGAGGAATATGGCATAGAGAGCTTCGTCTATCGCGCCCGGCAGCCCTTCGATCCGGCGAAGTTCCGCGCCTTCCTGACCGATGGCGGCCTGGATCACATAGTGCGCGCCAAGGGGCATTTCTGGCTGGCGACGCGGCCAGACTGGGTCGGCGAACTGGCGGTGGCGGGCAGCCAGACGATGAGCTCCCGCCTCGGCCGCTGGTGGGCGTCGATCCCGAAGAACCAGTGGCCGGATGACGGCCGGTTCGAGGAATTCGTCGCCAGCCACTGGGACCCCATCTGGGGCGATCGGCGACAGGAACTGGTGTTCATCGGCATCGGCATGGACGAGGCACGCATCCGGCAGCGGCTCGACGCCTGCCTCCTCGCCGCCCCCGCCTTCACGCCGAACCTGTGGGCGACGCTGCACGACCCCTTCCCCGCATGGGGCACGCCGCAGTTGCAGGCCGCCGAATGACAGGCGCCGCGATCAGCGGACGGCTTCGCCGCGTTCGTGGATAACGGCGACTTGTGCCGGACCGCACATCACACCAGCCCCTCTGAACCGGAGAGCAACGATGACATACTGGATTGCCTGTCTCGCCGCGCTTGCGACGCCCGCCACCGCGCAGGAACAGAAGGCCACGACGCCGTTCGTCCTTGCGCCGCTTCCCTATCCGGCCACCGCGCTTGAGCCGGTGATCGACGCCGAAACGATGACGCTGCACCATGACCGGCATCATCAGGCCTATATCGATTCGCTCAACAAGGCGATCGCCGCCGATCCGGCACTGGCGGGGCGGTCGCTGGAGCAGTTGCTCGCCGTCGCCGGGGCGGAACCGGCGGCGGTGCGCAACAATGCGGGCGGCCATTGGAACCACAGCTTCTTCTGGAAGACGATGGCGCGTCCGGGCACCGGCGGCCAGCCTTCGCCCGAACTCGCGCGGGCGATCGATGCCGCCTTCGGGTCAATGGACGCGATGAAGGCGGCGTTTAAAACGGCAGGCACGGGGCGCTTCGGCTCGGGCTGGGTCTGGCTGATCCTGGGACCGGACAGCAGGCTCGCCATCGCCTCGACACCCAATCAGGACAATCCGCTGATGGACGTGGCCGAAACCCACGGCACGCCGCTGCTCGGCAACGATGTGTGGGAACATGCCTATTATCTGAAGCATCGCAACCGCCGCGCCGACTATCTGGATGCATGGTGGCAGGTCGTGGACTGGAAGACGGTATCGGAGCGCTTCGCCGCCGCACGGCGCTAGCGCATCCCGCAGCCCGACCCCCTGCCATCGCCGGTTTGACAGCGGTCAAAGGCATCGACCCGGCCGCGGGGCACAAGGTCGGGCATGTGGCCCTATCATCCCGAACTGCTCGCGCGGCCCGTACCGCGCTACACCAGCTATCCCACCGCCGCCGAATTCCGGGATGCGGTGGGCCATGGCGACATGGCCGCCGCGCTGGACGAAGTGGAGGGCGATACGTCGATCTCGCTCTACCTGCACATCCCCTATTGCCGGGCGATCTGCTGGTATTGCGGATGCAACACCGGGGCGGCGAACCGAACCGCACGACTCGACGCCTATCTGGCGCGGTTGCATGAGGAGATCGATCTGGTCGCCGCGCGGCTGGGCGGACGGGGGCGGATCGGGCGGATCGCCTTTGGCGGGGGCAGCCCCAATGCGATTCCGCCCGCCGCCTTTGCCGCGCTGGTCGCGCATCTTCGTGCCGCATTCGCCTCCGAGCGGATGACCCTGTCGCTGGAAATCGATCCCCGCGGGTTCGACTCCGACTGGGCGGCGGTCGTCGCGGATGCCGGCGTCACGCGCGCCAGCCTGGGCGTGCAGACCTTCGATCCCGCGCTTCAGGCCGCGATCGGCCGGGTTCAGCCGCATGACGAGATTATCCGGACAGTCGGCCTGCTGCGCGCCGCCGGGGTTGGCTCGATCAATTTCGACCTGATGTACGGCCTGCCCGGTCAGGACGAAGCGGCGTTGGCGGCGACGCTGGAGCAGAGCATCGCGCTCGCCCCGGAACGGCTGGCGGTTTTCGGCTATGCGCATGTCCCGCACCTCATCCCGCGCCAGCGACGGATCGATGCACGCGCGCTGCCCGGTGCGGCGGAGCGCTTCGCACAGGCGGCGCTGGCGCATGAGCGGCTGACCTCGGCGGGCTATCGCGCGGTCGGCTTCGACCATTTCGCGCTTGCCGACGACACCCTGGCCCGCTCCGCCGACAGCGGAACGCTGCGCCGCAATTTCCAGGGCTTCACCGAGGATCAGGCCGAGACCCTGATCGGGCTGGGCGCCAGCGCGATCAGCGAGTTTCCCGATCGCCTGCTGCAAAATGCCAAGAATGCCGGGGAGTGGCATCAGGCGATCGGCGCGGGTCGCTTCGCCACCGCCCGAGGAGTGGCGCGCGACCCGGTGGAGCAACGACGCGCCAGGGCGATCGCGGCGGTGCTGTGCCACGGCCGCGCCGAACTCGCCGATCTGCCCGAACGGGAGGCGATCCGCCTGCGCCTCCACCGCTTCGAGCAAGCCGGACTGATCGACTGGCAGGGAACGCGCCTGCGGCTGAACGGCGATGCCCTGCCCTATGCGCGCAGTATAGCCGCCGCCTTCGACGCATGGCGAACGGAGGACGATATGCGCTTCAGCCATGCCGTCTGACCCGCCGCCGCGCTGTGCGGCCTGTGCCGCCCATGGCGTGGCCCTGTGCGGGGCACTGGATCGTCGGCAGATCGTGGCGCTGAATCATATCGGTCGTCGCCGTCGGCTGGCCGCCGGGCAGGCGCTGGGCTGGGCGGGCGACCCCGCCGCCACTTGCGCCAATCTCGTCTCCGGCGTGCTCAAGGTGTTGCGCGGCGAACCGGACGGGCGTGTGCAGATCGTCGGCCTGCTCTATCCCGGCGACTTTGCCGGCATCCTCTTTGCCGAACGATCGCCCGACACGATCGTGGCGCTGAACGATGCCGATCTGTGCGTCTATCCGCGCGGGGCCCTGGAGGCGTTGCTGATCGACCAGCCCGCCATTGGACGGCTCCTGCTGAGACGCTCATGGGCGAAACTTACCGAAGCGCGCCGGTGGATGGCCATTCTGGCTTGCGGCCGGGCGGAAGCGCGCGTGGCCGCGCTGCTGATCGACATGGCGCAGCGGTGCGAGGCGGATGCGCAAGGCCTGTTCCGATCGCCGCTGTCGCGCGGCGCGATGGCCGAGGCGCTGGGCCTGGCGATCGAGACGGTGAGCCGCCACATGACCGAATTTGACCAACAGGGGCTGATCGCCACATCCGGGCCGCATCGGCTACGCCTGATCGACCCGGTACGCCTCGCCGCCATTGCGGGATGCTCCTAGGCGGCGGACCGGCGCTGCGTGCTTTCCGCCGACCATTGCCACTCGCACAGCGCGGTCAGCACCGGGCGGTGGCTGACCAGGATCATCCCCTGCCCGGTCCGCGCGAGCCGTGCGTCGAGACGGCGCGCGACCTGGGCGGCGACCTCCGCATCCAGCCCTTCGCCAGGCTCGTCGAGCAGCAGCCAGGGCGCATCCGCCAGAAAGACACGCGCCAGTGACAGACGCCGCCTCTCGCCACCCGACAGGCGCGTGCCATCGTCGCCCAGCCAGCTATCGAGCCCGTACGGCAAAGCCCGCACCACGCCGTCGATCGCCGCATCCTCCAGCGCCTGCCACATCCGATCCTCGTCCGCATCGGGATCGGCAAGCAGCAGGTTCTCGCGAACCGTACCGGTGAGGAGCGCGGCATCCTGCGGCGCCCAGGCGAAGGTCGCGCGCAGCGTCTCGGGCGCGAGGGTCGCCCCATCCCGTCCGTCGACCGTGATCCGCCCGGGCTCCAGCGGACGAAGCCCCAGCATCCCCTCGATCAGCGTCGTCTTGCCGCATCCCGAACGTCCCGTCAGCGCGATGCGCGTACCGGGTGCGAAGCGGTCGCCATCGATGGTCAGCACCGCGTCACCCGGCAAAGCGCCGACCGGCCGCTCCGCCTCCACCGCGCTGAATATCCCATCGAGCCGCGCCTCCGCCTCGCGCAGCCGTCCGCCTTCGGTCAGCGATCGCAGTAGCGGCGCGATCGCATCGACCGTCATTGCCGCCGCCAGCGCCGCGAGTGACGCGGTCGGCGCGCCCGCCCCCGCCGACAGCGCCAGCGCCGATGCGGCCGCGACGGCGATGCCGATAGCGTGCAGCGCCTCGAACCGCGCCGCGACCCCGGCCTGCCGGACCTGCGCCTCGGCCAGCCGGTCGCCCGCCGCCGCGATCCGGGTCGCCGCCCAATCCTCCAGCGCGAAGCAGCGCAGCTCCGCTGCCGCACCGCCGAGCATGGCGACCTCTTCGCGCAAGACGCCGGCGGCGCGCTGCACCGCCCGCCCCCGCTCCTCGAACTGACGCGCCCAGTACCGCCCCACCAGCAGCGCGCCCGCCACGCACGCCAGCGTCGAGACCATCGCGGGCCAGCCTCCCAGCGAGGTCAGCGCCGCACCGGATAGCAGAGCGGCGGCGACACCCCAGGGCCCCGACAGCCGCACGAACCGCCATTCCACCGCATCGACATCGCCGATCAGTCGCGCGGTCGCCTCGCCCCGGCCAAGCGCCAACGCCATGGCGGGCGGCGCAGCGGTGACGGCGCGGTAGAGCGCCGGGCGCAGCCGCGCCAGCGCGCCGAAGGCTGCGCCATGCCCCGCCAGCCGCTCACCATAACGCGCGCCCGTCCGCACGATCGCCAGCAAACGGATCGCGGCGGAGGGCAGCATATAGTTGAACGCCTGCGCCGCGACGATCCCCGCCCCACCCGCCAGCGCCGCCGCGGTCAGGAACCAGCCCGACAGCGCGAGAAGCAGCACCGACGCGGCGGCGACCAGGGCGGCGCATGCCCCAGCCTGTCGCAAGCGGCGGCGTTCGTTGCGACGTTCGGCGGCGATCAGGCTATGAAGGGTCATGCGGCAGGTCCCAGGCGGACGACCCGCGTCGCGATGGCAGCGAGCGCGGTGCTATGGGTGGCGATCAGCGTCGTACGCCCATGGGCGGCACACGCGATGGTCGCGATCAGATCGGCTTCGGCCGCCGCGTCGAGATGCGCGGTCGGCTCGTCGAGCAGCAGGAACGGCGCGGGGCGGAGCAAGGCGCGGGCCAACGCGATGCGCCGCCGCTCGCCGCCGGACAGGCCGCTGCCCCGCGCGTCGAGCGGCGCGTCCAGTCCGCCCGGCCGACGCGCCAGCATCGGGCCAAGCCCCGCCGCCGCGACCGCCCTGTGGATCGCCATTTCGTCGGCCTGTGGATGCGCCAGCACCAGATTTTCGCGGATCGTGCCCGCGATCAGCAGGGGATGCTGCCCCGCCCAGCTCGCCTGTCCGGCCAGAGAGACAAAGGCCTTACCGCCCGCCTCGATCGTCCCAACCGACAAGGGCGCGAGCCCCAGCAGCAGATGCAGGACGCTGGTCTTGCCGCTGCCCGATGGGCCCAGCAGCACCACCGTCTCGCCTGCATCGATATGCAATGACAGATGCGACACGGCGGGTGCGTCGCTGCCCGGATAATGGATCGTCACGTCGCGCAAGGCGAGCGGGGCCATCACCGCTCCCGCCGTCGCGACAACCGGATCGGGCAGCGGGATCAGCGCATCGGCCGCCGTCTCCGCCGCCTGCTTGTCATGATAGGCGGCAGCGAGCCGACGCATCGGCGCATAGAATTCGGGTGCCAGCGCCAGCACAAAGAATGCACTGCCCAGGGTCAGCGTCTCCGGCGCAGCAAAGGGCAGCAGGCCGAGCAGCGAAAAGCCGCAATAGACCGCGACCAGCGCGACCGACAGCGCCGCGAAAAACTCCAGCGCGGCGGAGGACAGAAAGGCCACGCGCAGCACCCGCATGGTGCGCTCCGCAAGTTCCTGCGCGGCCGCGCCGATGGCGTCGGTCTCGCGGGTTTCGGCGCGAAAGGCGAGCACCACCGGCAGGGCGCGCACGCGGTCGGCGAACCGCGCCGACAGGCGATGCAGCGCGACGAACTGGCGGCGCGATTCCTCCGCCGCCGCGCCGCCCGCCAGGATCATCGTCGCGAGGAAGGGCAACAGGGTTGCGGCAAGGATGAGCGCCGCGACCCAACTGGCGCAGGCGGTCGCGGCGATCACCAGTATCGGTGCGGCGGCGGCGGCCTTTCGCGCGGGCAGGAAGCGCGCGACATAGCCGTCCAGCGCCTCGACCGCATCCACGGCGCGCGTCGCCAGCATCCCGCTGTCCAAAGCTTCCCCGGCCGTCCGGTGCAGCACGGCGTCGACGACGCGCCGCCGTTGCGCCCGCTTGACGCCCCCCGCCCGCACCGCCCCCTGCCGCATGGCCATGGTGGCGAACGCGCCGCGCAACCCGCCGCCCGCGACCGCCAGCAATAGCCAGGGCAGCAGCATCGCCTGTGTCGAGACTGCCGTCACCCCGCCCGCGATCCCCACCGCAAAGCCGATCGCCGCGCCCGTATCGAGCAGCAACAGGCCCGCTGCACCGTCACGGCGTCCGGCCGCTTGCTTCAGCCATCGGGTGCGCGCCTTGGCCGCGATGGGATCATGAGTGACCGTCGTCATGCCGGGACCGTCGCAGCGACGGCCGCCACCGTCTTTGACCGCCGTCAATGTCGGAACCCGGACCGACGCCTAGCGACTCGCGCGACAAGGGGCCGGGGATGGCTCCTTTTATGGAGGAGTCACATGGACCCCGGAGTCATCGACCTGTCACGGCTGCAATTCGCGGCCACCGCCCTGTATCATTTCCTGTTCGTGCCGTTGACGCTCGGCCTGTCGATGATGCTGGTCATCATGGAATCGGTCTATGTCATGACCAATCGCCCGGAATGGCGGGTCACGACGCGGTTCTGGGGCAAGATCTTCGGCATCAACTTCGTGCTGGGCGTCGCCACCGGCCTGACCATGGAATTCCAGTTCGGCACCAACTGGTCCTATTTCTCGCACTATGTCGGCGACATCTTCGGCGCGCCACTGGCGATCGAAGGACTGATGGCCTTCTTTCTGGAGGCCACGTTCGTCGGGCTGATGTTCTTCGGCTGGGACCGCTTGTCGAAGCTGGGCCATCTGATCGTCACCTTCATGGTCGCGCTCGGCACCAACCTGTCGGCACTGTGGATCCTGATCGCCAATGGCTGGATGCAGAATCCGGTCGGCGCGACCTTCAACCCCGATACGATGCGGATGGAAGTCGCGGATTTCGGCGCGGTGCTGTTCAACCCGGTCGCCCAGGCCAAGTTCGTCCATACGGTCAGCGCGGGCTATGTCTGCGCCTCGGTCGTGGTGCTGGGCGTGTCGGCCTTCTGGCTGCTCAAGGGCCGCTTCCTGCCCGTCGCGCGCCGGTCGATGACGGTAGCGGCGGCGTTCGGCCTCGCCTCCTCGCTGTCGGTCGTCGTGCTGGGCGACGAGAGCGGCTATGCACTGACCGACAACCAGAAGATGAAGCTCGCCGCGATCGAGGCGGTCTGGCATACCGAGCCCGGCCCCTCCGGCCTGACCCTGTTCGGCTATCCCGACACGGTGGCACGCGAGACGCGCTACAAGGTCGAGATTCCGTGGCTACTCGGTTTGATCGCGACGCGCAGCCTGGACGGCACGGTGACGGGCATGTCCGAACTGGTGCTGAAAGCGCAGGAGCGCATCGCCTCGGGCGTGATCGCCTATGACGCGGTGCAACGGCTGAAGGCCGACCCGCAGGACATGGTCCAGCGGGCACGGTTCGAGGCGCACAAGCGCGACCTGGGCTATGCCTTGCTGCTCAAGCGGCAAATGGCCGATCCGCGCAGCGCGACGCCGAAGCAGATCGAGGCGGCGGCCTGGGACACGGTGCCCGATGTCGGCCTGCTCTTCTGGAGCTTCCGCATCATGGCGGCGATCGGCTTCGCAATGATCGGGTTGTTCGCGACCGCCTTCATCCTGTGTTCGCTTCGGATGCATATGGATGCGCGCTGGTTCCTGAAGCTGGCGGTGGCGGCAATCCCGCTGCCCTGGGTCGCGATCGAGCTGGGATGGCTCGTCGCCGAACTGGGGCGACAGCCTTGGGCGATCGAGGGCGTGCTTCCGACCTTCCTGGCGACCAGTTCGCTGTCGCGCGGGGCACTCTGGACGACGCTTGCGGGTTTCACCCTGCTCTATGGCATGCTGGCGGTGATCGAGGTGCGCTTGATCCTCGCCGCCATCGCCCATGGCCCCGAGGAACGCGACGACCAGCCGGCACTGGGGGCGATCCCCGCCGCCATTCCCGTCACCGCCTGAAGAAAGGGACTGGGACATGTTCGATTATGAAATGTTACGCCTCATCTGGTGGGCGCTGCTCGGCGTGCTGCTGATCGGTTTCGCGCTGACCGACGGGTTCGATCTTGGCGTTGCCGCCCTCCTGCCCTTCGTCGCGAGGGACGATACCGAGCGGCGAATGGTCATCAACTCGGTCGGGCCGACCTGGGAGGGCAACCAGGTGTGGTTCATCCTAGGGGGCGGCGCGATCTTCGCCGCCTGGCCCTTCGTCTATGCGGTCAGCTTTTCGGGCTTTTATCTGGCGATGTTCCTCGTTCTGGCCGCGCTGATCCTGCGGCCGGTGGGGTTCAAATACCGTTCGAAAAAGCCCGACCCGGCATGGCGCGCTCGTTGGGACTGGGCGCTGTTCGTCGGCGGTCTGGTGCCCGCGCTGGTATTCGGCGTCGCGGTCGGCAATGTGCTGCTGGGTGCGCCCTTCCGTCTCGATGGCGATCTGCGCGCCTTCTACGACGGCACGCTAATCGGCCTGTTCACCCCCTTCGCGCTGCTGTGCGGCCTGTTGTCGGTGGCGATGCTGGTGTTGCACGGCGCGGCATGGCTGTCGATCAAGGTCGAGCATGGGCCGGTGCACGACCGGGCGCGAACCTTCGGAACGGTGGCGGCGATCGCGGCGATCCTGCTCTTCGCGGCCGGGTTCGCCTTCGTCGCCTGGGGCGATATCGGGTACCGGGTCATCGGCGCGGTCGATCCGCAGGGGCCGTCCAACCCGCTGCGCATGACGGCGGAACCAGCGGGCGGCGCATGGCTGACCAACTATACAACCTATCCCTGGATGATGGTGCTGCCCCTGATCGGCTTTGCCGGTGCGGTGCTGGCGCTGATCGGCATCCGTGGCGGGCGTGAGGCGCTGGCCTTCGCCGGCTCCTCGCTGGCGGCGACGGGGATCATCGCCACGGTGGGCTGTTCGATGTTTCCCTTCATCCTGCCATCCAGCATCGATGCCCATAGCAGCCTGACGGTGTGGAACGCATCCTCCACGCACAAGACGCTGGGCATCATGCTGATCGTCACCATCGTCTTCCTGCCGATCGTGCTCGCCTACACCGCCTGGGCATACCGGGTGATGTTCGGGCGCGTGACCAGCGACGCGGTGCGCACCAGTCCCGATTTCTACTGAAAGGCTCCTGCCATGTGGTATTTTTCCTGGGTCCTCGGCCTCGGCCTCGCGCTCGGCTTCGGTGTGCTGAACGGCATGTGGCATGAATTCCACCTGCCGCAGGAGGAGGACCTGCCGCCGACGCGCGGACCGATGGAATAGATAGATATATCGGGGTCATGGCATCGCTTCCGGGCGCGGCCATGATCCTACCCCCTATATTGTCCTGCCGACGTACGGGGCCGGTGCGAAAGCTCAGGCCGCCTCGGCCCGCGCGGCCAGCGATGCGCCATCCATGATCGTGATCGCGCGACCGCCTGGCAAAGCGATGACACCCGCCTCCTTCAATCGGGTCAATTGGCGGCTGACCGTTTCGATCGTCATGCCCAAAACATCGGCGATTTGACCGCGCGTCAGGGGAAGGTCGAAGCGGACCGGCGTGTCGGGACATGCGTTGCACGCCTTCTCCCCCAGGCGGCCCGCGACATCGACGAGAAAACCGGCCAGCTTCTCGCTCGCCGACTGCCGCGCCAGCACCAGCATCCGCCCGCGCGCCTCGTTCAACGACGCGAAGGTGCGCTGGAGAAGCAGATGCTCCATGCGCGGATGCTCTTCCAGGACATTCTGGAACGCCGCGCGGGGAAACACGCACAGTTCGGCGTCGCTCAACGCCACGGTCGTGAAATCCGCCACCCCGGCATAGGGCTGACCGAAGAAATCCGCCTGATACAGCAGGCCGACGATCTGCTCGCGACCGTCCGCCGTCCCGGCCACCAGTTTCAGCACGCCCGACAGGACGTTGCCGCACACCACCGCCTCGTCGCCGCTCCAGACCACGGTCTGCCCCCGTGCGACATGGCGACGTTGGCCGAGCTCGTTCAGCACCTTCAACTCGCGATCGTCGAGGCTGCCGCACAGTGCATGATCGCGGACGGCACAATCCGCGCAAATCTTGGTCTGGATCATGGGACCCAGTGTAGCAGGGACGGATGAATGTGTCGCCCGTCCGCCCGTCAACGCTTTGAAATTTGACCGCGATCAACTTCGGGCTTGTCCGTGGTCAAGTCGGCTCGGGATCTGCGGGTTTACGTCCTCCCTCACACCCTGTCGTGACAAAGGAGGTTCGGGGAATGACGATCGTAAAGAACGCGGCATTGGCGCTGGGGGCGATGTCCGCCGCCACCGTCGCGGTTCCCGCCATGGCGCAGACCGCCGAGCCGCCCAATGCCGCGCCCCGCATCGGCATCGCGGCCGGTGACGTGCTGGTGCGCGCGCGCGCAATCACGGTCGTACCGAACGAGGATTCGGGCGGCATCACCCCCGCCTTTCCACAGGAACGGCTGTCTGTCGGCAACGCGGTCATGCCCGAATTGGACGTAACCTATATGGCGACCGACCATATCGGCTTCGAACTGATCGCCTCGACGACCAAACATACCGCCAAGGGGACGAGCGGCACGACCGGCGGCATCGGCAAGCTGGCGACGACCTGGGTCCTGCCGCCGACGCTGACCGCGCAATATCACTTCGCACCGACCAGCCATGTGCGTCCCTATCTCGGCGCGGGCATCAACTACACGATCTTCTGGAACAAGAAGGCATCCGACGGGCTGCAGGCCGCCGTCGGCACGACCCGCGTCCACATGAAGGACAGCTTCGGCTGGGCGGCGCAAGCCGGGGTCGACATGGACATCACGCCGAAGGTCTTCCTGAACCTCGACGTCAAATATATCGACATCGACACGCGCGTTCAGCTCGACACCGCCGCAGCCGGCACCCAGAAGGTCAAGCTCGGCCTCGACCCGCTGGTGTTCGGCGTCGGCCTGGGCATCCGTCTCTAGGTCACTCCGGGGGCATACGGTGGTGGACACCATCACGTCCTTATGCCCCCCGGAAGTCGGGCGCTTGGCTATCGGCTCCGACATGGCTGGTCCGCACGCCCCCGACGCACGCCAAGCGGTGGATCGTGGCGGCCAAGCGGTTCAAAAGCGTACCATCGCATGCCCGCCATGCCGGCGTCGCTAGGGGTGACACAGCCATCCCCCTAGACCGGAAAAATGATCTGCTGGCGAAACGCCGGTGCGGATAGCTTGCCTAACCGCTGCGCAACATATGCTTTTCCCCTAATTCCCATCTTATCGATAGGATTATCCCTGCGCCGATGGCCCGGTGCATGAGGGAGACTGGGATGAGCCCGATCCGATTCCACGATCCGCCCGCCGGGGCGAAGCATCCGACATACTGACCGCTAACGACCGCGCCGCCGGGTAACGCCCGGCCTTTTCGAGCGACGGTTCCGCCCCATGTCGGCCGCGATTGGCGCGTCCGCACGGGAAGAAACGCGCCCGCGATCGATCGCCAAAACCATAAGAAAGCCAATCCATGAAAAGGGGATTTCCGGCGAAGATGGCGCTCGCCCATCGCCGCCGCTACCTGCTGCTCGCCGCCACCGCGCTGCTGCCCTCGGGTGCCGCCGCGCAGGTCGTTCTCGCCAGCAACGATGTATCGGCAAAGGCGGAGGCGACTGCGCCAAGCACCGATGCCCGAGCGGCCGACGCCGTGGATGATTCCGCCGGTGAGATTCTCGTCACCGCACGGCGGCGCGAAGAGCGGGCGCAGGACGTGCCGATCGCGCTCAGCGTGGTCGGCGCAGAGCAGCTCGGGATCCGTGGCGACTATCGGCTGGATCAGGTGCAGCAACTGGTGCCGTCGCTCCAGGTCTTCAGTTTCAACCCGCGTAATACCAACATCAACATCCGCGGGCTCGGCTCCAATGTCGCACTGACCAATGACGGTCTGGAGAATGGCGTCGGCGTCTATATCGACAATGTCTATTATGGGCGCGTCGGACAGAGCCAGTTCGACCTCGTCGATCTCGATCGGGTCGAGGTGCTGCGCGGACCGCAGGGCACGCTGTTCGGCAAGAACACCACCGCAGGCGCGATCAACATCTCCAGCCGCCTGCCGCAGTTCCAATGGCACGCCGACGGACAGGCCGATATCGGCAATTACGATTATCGACAGGTGCGCGGCTCCGTCACCGGCCCGTTGATCGACGGCCTGGCTGCCTTTCGCCTGAGCGCCGCCTATACGCGCCGCGACGGCTTTCTCTACGACACGACGACGCGGCGCCGCGTCCATGATTATGAGAATGCCACGGTGCGCGGCCAGTTGCTGCTGACGCCCGCCCCCGCCCTGACCGTCCGCGTCATCGGCGACTGGGGCCAGCAGGACCAGTCCTGCTGTATCAACGTGCCGGTCCGGACCTTCACGGCCTATGACAATGGCGCCCCCATCGCGAACAATTTCCTGCAGAGGCTGGCGCGTTTCCCGAATTATACGCCGCTGCCGATCGATCCCTTCGCCCGCCGGACCGACGCCAATTCGCCGTTCCAGGCGAATATGGACACATGGGGCGTGTCGGGTCAGGTCGATTATGATCTTGGCGGCGCGGCGCTGACCTCGATCACGGCGGTGCGGCAATGGAACTGGTTCCCGCGCAATGACGGCGACCTGACCGCGCTGTCGATCAACACGCAGGGCCATATCCTCAATTTCCAGCGGCAGTTCAGCCAGGAATTGCGGCTCGCCTCCACCGGCTCCCGCACGGTCGACTGGCTGCTGGGCGTCTACTATTTCCAGCAGGTGGTGCGCGGCTATGGCCGCACCGAATTCGGGCCGGATGCCGCACTCGCGCTCTTCCCATCGGACAATCAGACGGTCGCGAGCATCGCCACCAACGGCCTGCTCTCCGGCGCCCGGTCCGATCCGCATACCAAGAGCGGGGCATTCTTCGGCCAGGCGACTTGGCATATCAGCCCCGCGCTCAGCCTGACCGGCGGTCTCCGCTACACCCATGAAGAGAAATGGGGCAGCTACGCCAACGACCTTCTCTTCGCGCAGCCGACCACCGGGCTGACCGCAGCACAGATCGCGCGCGTCGCCGCGATCCGCAACGCGTTGACCCCGGTTCAGGCCTTTTCGGTCGACACCGACGACGACAGCGTCTCGGGGCTCGCCACGCTGGGGTGGAAGCCGGTGGAGGACGTGCTGGTCTATGCCACCTATTCGCGCGGCGCGAAGTCGCAGGGCCTGAACCTCACCAATCTCCCCGCCGGGATCGACCCGGTCGTCCGGCCCGAAACGGTCGACAATTTCGAGGTCGGGTTGAAATCGCAATTCCTCGACCGGCGCGTGACGCTCAACCTCGCTGCCTACCAGACCAACGTGCATGATTATCAGACGACGATCGTCCAGCAGGTGATCGGCACCAACACCTATATCAACTATATCGCCAACATCCCCAAGGTCCGCTCGCGCGGGTTGGAGGGCGATCTGGCGGTCCGTCCCGCAGATTGGCTGAACCTGACCGGCTCGGTCGCCTATACCGACGCGACCTATCGCGACTATCCCAACGGCCCGACACCGGTGGAGGCGCTCAACCCGACCGCCGCCAGTCCCGGCGGGTCGCCGGTGCGCGATTTCACGGGCGAGCGTCTGGCGGGCGTGCCCAAATGGGCGGCCTCGGTCGGCGCCGACGTGACCCGCACGATCGGCGGCCGTGCGGAGGCCTATCTGCACGGCGACTGGTCGTACCGCTCCTCCTACTACACCGTCGCCAGCAACAGCCGATACGGGCTCGTCCCCGGCTATGGCTTGGTCAATGCGCGCGCCGGCATCCGGCTGGGCGAGGATGGTCGCTACGACCTGTCGGTCTGGGCGCGCAACCTGTTCGACAAAGACTATTTCCAGACTTTGAACGTCGTCAATTACGGGCTCGTCTCCGCCATTCTGGGCGATCCGGGCACCTATGGCGCGACGCTCAAGGTCCGTTTCTGACGGAGACGGCGATGGCCAGCATTCCCTTCGATGACGTACGCGCCCCGCGCGACCAAAGCTCCGTCGAACGGAGCGACGGCGCGGCGGCGCACCGACTGATCGGCTTTGGATCACTCGCCATTCCGCTGGCGGGTGCTGGCCTTCCGCTCGCGCTGTTCGTGCCGCAGCTCTATGCCAGCCATTTCGGGCTGTCGCTGGCGACGATCGGCTTCATCTTCTTCCTCGGCCGCTTCTGGGACGTGGCGGCGGATCCGATCGTCGGTACGCTATCGGATCGCACCCGCAGCCGCTTCGGGCGACGAAAGCCGTGGATCGCGGCGGGCGGCCTGCTGTTCGGAATCGGCTCGGCGCTGCTGTTCTTCCCGCCCGCAACCGTCGCACCGCTTTATCTGGGTGCGGCCCTCTTCGTCTTCTACGCGGGCTGGACGATGATCGAAATTCCCTTCTCCGCCTGGGCAGGGGAGTTGTCGGACGCATATCATGAGCGCACGCGCATCGTGACCTACAAACAGACCATGTCCGCCATCGGTCTGTTGCTGGTTCTGATCCTGCCGACGTTGATCGAGCAATGGCGCCCGGCGGACGGCGTGCTGAAGCTGCACGCCACAGGCCTTTTCGTCCTGGGGACCCTGGCGGTTGCTCTGCCACTTGGCCTGAACGCGATAGCCGAGCCGCCGGTCGCCGCCCTGTCCTCCCATCGCCCCGGCTTCTGGCGGACAGCGACGGTCGTCTTCCGAGACCGATTGCTGCTGCGCGTGCTCGCCTCCGACCTGGCGGTGACCGCCGGCCAGTCGATCCGCGCAGGCCTGATCGCCTTCTTCTGCGTCAGCTATATGGGGCTGCCGCAATGGGCGAGCGGGCTCTATCTGCTGCAATTCGTCTTCGGCGTTGCCGCCGGGCCGCTCTGGCTGGCGATCGGGCGACGGCTGGGCAAGCGCGAGACGGCGATTGCCGGCGAACTGGTGCAAGCGGCGATCAACATCTCCTTGCTCGCGGTCTTTCCGGACATGCTGTGGCTGTTGATCGCGCTGGCGGTGGCGCAGGGGCTGACCCAGGGGTCGGGCAACCTGATGCTGCGCGCGATGGTCGCCGATGTCGCCGACGCCCATGAACTGGCGACGGGGCACAACCGCACCGGCCTGTTCTTCTCGGTGTTCAGCCTGGCGACCAAGGCGGGTCCCGCAATCGGCATCGGCGTGGCGCTCCCCCTACTCGCCTGGCTGGGCTTCCAACCCAAGGGGCATAGCGCGCCCGCCGCGCTGGAAGCCCTCAAATACGTCTTCGCGCTCGGCCCTGCCGTCGCGCACATCATCTCGGCGGCGCTGATCTGGCATTTTCCGCTCGACCAGACCCGCCACGCCGCGATCCGCCGCGCACTCGATGCGCGTGCGGCCACCGTTCCCGTCGAAGCCTGAAGGAGTGTGTGACATGACCGTGATCCAGCACCAATTCTACAATGCCGCCGACACCCAGAACCCGCTCGACATCGTACCCGTCGCAGGGCGGATCGGGGCCGAAATCCGCGGCGTCGCGCTATCCGGCGATCTCGACGACCCGACCGTCGACGCGATCAAACAGGCGCTCGGCCGCCACAAGGTGATCTTCTTCCGTGGCCAGACGCATCTCGACGACGAGACGCACGAAGCCTTCGCCGCACGGCTGGGCGAGCCGCTGGCGCATCCCACCGTCCCGGTGGCGGAAGGGTCGCGCTTCCTGCTCGAACTCAACTCGCGAGAGGGCGAGGCGGCATCGCAATGGCATACCGACATCACCTTCCTCCCCGCCTTCCCCGCCGCATCGATCCTGCGCGCGCTGGTGATCCCACCGGCGGGCGGCGACACGCTATGGGCCAATGCCGTCGCCGCCTATGACGGGCTGCCCCCCGCGCTCAAGGCGCTGGTCGACGATCTGCGCGCGGTGCACACCAACGCCTATGACTATGCCACCGCCAGCCCGGAGGCATCGTCGGAGGCGATCCGCCGCCACCGCGAGATCTTCGCCTCCACCGTCTATGAGACGGAGCATCCGGTGGTGCACATCCATCCGGTGACCGGCGAGAAGGCGCTGCTGCTGGGCAATTTCGTCAAGAGCTTCGTCGGCCTCAACCGCGACGATTCTAACCGCGTGTTCCAGATTCTGCAGGATCAGGTCACCAAGCCCGAGAACACGGTGCGATGGCGCTGGCAGCCTGGCGACGTGGCGATCTGGGACAATCGCGCGACGCAGCACCGGGCGATCGCCGACTTCGGCAAACAGCGGCGCCACCTGCGCCGCGCGACGATCGCGGGATCGGTCCCGGTAGGCCTGAACGGCGGCTCCAGTCGTGCGCTGAAGCCCGAACCCCTGCTCCAGGCGGCGGAGTGAAGACCGCTGCCGATGTCTCCCAAGCAGAGACATCGGCAACTTTTTCCATCAGTTGCATGCATAAACTGCAATCGACGGGCTGCACTTCGAACGCAACTTGCCGCAGCCGAAACGTTATCTCCTGCTGAGAGGGCCGCTCGGCCCGCCACGGCAAGGGAATAGCGGACTATGGCCAGGACGATCGCCGATATGTTGAACGACACGCTGGTCGAGGCCGGCGTGTCGCGTATCTGGGGTGTGACGGGCGACAGCCTCAACGGCTTCAACGACAGCATGCGCCGGTCGGGCAAGATCGCCTGGATGCACGTCCGCAACGAGGAAGCGGGCGCCTTCGCCGCCGGGGCCGAGGCGGCGGTGACGGGCGAACTGGCGGTGTGCGCGGGCAGTTGCGGGCCGGGCAATCTGCACCTCATCAACGGGCTGTACGATTGTCACCGCAATCATGTGCCGGTGCTGGCGATCGCGGCGCATATCCCGTCGAGTGAGATCGGGCTGCGCTATTTTCAGGAAACGCGCCCGACCGAGTTGTTCCGCGAATGCAGCCATTTCTGCGAAATGGTGCAGGACGCGCGCCAGATGCCCGAGCTTCTGCACCGGGCGATCCGCACCGCCATTGGACAGCGCGGGGTCGCGGTGCTGGTCATCCCCGGCGACGTCGCGTTGCAGCCCGCGCCCGAGACGCGCGCGGTGGCGTTCGCGCCGCCCGCAACACCCCGGCTGGTGCCTCAGCAGCAGGATTTGGCCAGCATCGCCGCGCTGCTCGACCAATCCCGAGCGGTCACGCTGCTATGCGGTTCGGGCACCGCAGGCGCACATGATGAGGTCGTGGCGCTGGCCGAAGCGCTCCAGGCGCCGATCGTCCATGCCTATCGTGGCAAGGAATGGATCGAATATGACAACCCTTATGACGTCGGCATGACCGGGCTGATCGGCTTTTCGTCGGGCTATCACGCGATGATGGAGTGCGACACGCTGCTGATGCTGGGCACCGACTTCCCCTATCGCAATTTCTATCCCGACAAGGCGAAAGTGGTGCAGGTCGATCGCGACCCGAGCGCGCTGGGGCGGCGCGTGCCGCTGGACATGGCGGTGGTCGCCGATGTGAAGGAAGTGGCCAGCGGCCTGCTACCCCTGATCCGGACAGGACGCGACGGCGCCTTCCTCGACAAGGCGCGGGCGCATTATCGCGATGCCCGCGAGGGGCTGGACGACCTCGCCACCCCGCGCACCGGGGAAAAGCCGCTTCATCCGCAATATGTCGCGACGTTGGTCGATCGGATCGCGGCGGAGGACGCGGTGTTCACCGCCGATGTCGGCACGCCCGCCGTCTGGGCCGCGCGCTATCTGACGATGAACGGTCGGCGGCGGATCGTCGGATCGTTCAACCACGGATCGATGGCCAATGCCCTGCCCCAGGCGCTGGGCGCACAGGGCGCGTTTCCGGGGCGGCAAATCATATCGCTGTCGGGCGATGGCGGGCTGTCCATGTTGATGGGCGACATGCTGACCGCGGTGCAGATGGCGCTGCCGATCAAGATCGTCGTCTTCAACAACTCGACGCTGGGCTTTGTCGAACTGGAGCAGAAGGCATCGGGCTATGTCGACACCAATGTCTCGCTCGACAATCCGGACTTCGCCGCCGTGGCGCGCGAAATGGGCTATTTCGGCGTCCGCGTCACGCGATCCGATGCGCTGGAACAGGCGTTGCGCGACGCCTTCGCGCATAACGGCCCGGCGCTGGTCGATGTGGTGACCGAGGGGTTCGAACTGATCATGCCACCCAAGATCCAGGCGGAACAGGCCAAGGGCTTCAGCCTCTATGCGGCACGCGCCGTGCTCAGCGGGCGCGGCGACGAGGTGATCGAACTGGCCAAGGCCAATATCTTTCGGTGATCGCCTCGCTGCACCCGACATGGTCGGCCGGAAGGCTGGGCGCGGTGGCATTCGTTGCGCGCTGCACCGGATCGGCGATGCTCGCTGCGTTGGTGGCGGACGCGGTGGGGCTGGACCATCCGATCTGGGCGGTCGTGTCGGCATTGGTAGTGTCACAGGACAGCGCGGCCGATACGCGTCGCTCGTTTCTGTGGCGGGTTGCGGCGACCGCGATCGGACTGGTGGTGGCGATCGGGGTGGGCAGCGTGGTGCCGGGCGATGCGGCCCACCCCACGCTGCGACTGGTCGTGGCGATCACGGCATGCGCCGCGATCGCCCGCCACTGGCCCGCGCTGCGTGTCTGCATGTGGACCTCTGCGATCGTGCTGATGACGACGCAACCGGGCCGAACCGTCGCCCAGACCGGGCTGGAACGGGGCAGCGAAGTACTGCTGGGCGCGGCGATCGCGGTGCTGGTTCACGCGGTCCTCGAAGGGATACTCGTCAGGCTGGCGCGCCGCCCGACCTGGGCGAGTCAGCGTCGCTCCGGATCGGTCTGACGGTCACCGCATGGGGATTGTCGATCAGGTCGCGGATCGCGGCCGGGTTGCCCTGATCCACGATACCAAAAACGGGTATGCGCGCCGCGCGCCGGTCGGTCAGCGTCAATTCGTCGGAGGCGCGCACGGCGTAACGGTTGACCATGTCGATGACATCCTCGAGCGGTTCGCCGTGAAAGACGAGTTGGCCGCGCGTCCACGCAACCGCATCGGCCGTACCGACGGATTCGGCCTGGCTGATGAAGCCCATTCGCGTCCCACCCTGAACCGCGGTGCCGAACGCCACCCGTTCCCCCTTACGCGCCAGCTTGGCGACGGGCGTGCCCTGGCCGGGCGTGTCGACCGCCACGGTGACGCGCACCGTGCCCTGGGTGACCGAGACGTCGGCGTCACGGCGACCGACCGCGACATCGAACGCGGTGCCGACCGCCGTGACGGCACCGAACGGCGTCTGCACGACGAACGGACGGCGCTGGTCATGCGCAACCTCGAACAGGGCTTCGCCCCCCTCCAGCATCAGCCGTCGCCGATCGGGCGTGAAGCTGACCGTCAGCGTGGTACGCGCCGCAAGCGTGACGGTGGAACCGTCCTTGAGCCGGATCACCTTTCGCTCCGCCCGTCCGGCGGCATAGCGCGTCACCGACGCGGCGGCATCGTCGCCGGACACCCAAAATGGCGTGCTCGCGGCCATCATCAGCGCCAGCGCCGCCGCGATCGTCCAGCGGGTCGCCACGGACCGGCTTGCCCGCGGCTGTTCCGTCACCGGACGCGGCTGTTCGCCCAGCCAGTCCCAAAAGGCTTCCGCCTCGCGCCGGTCGGCGGGATGGAGATCGTCCGCCCGCCCCCCGAGCAGCGCGTCGAACACCGCCTCCCGGCGTTGCCCCAGATCGTGACGATCGGTCATGGCGCCACCTCCCGCAGATAGGCCAGCCTGTCGTAAAGATGGCTGACGGCATGGGTGAGATGCTTCTGCACCATGCGTGGGCTGATCCCGAGCGAACGGGCGATGTCCCCGGTGCTCATCTCGTCGAAGCGGCGCATGACGAAGATCGTCCGCGCCCTCGGGCTCAGTTCAGCCAGCGCCGCGTCCAGCGCCTGTTGCAGATCGACGACGCGACGGCGTTCCTCCTGTCGCGGCGCGATAGAGGGATGGAGTTCCTCGGTCAGAGGCAGGACGGCCGGACCACGCCGCCCGCGATCGGCGATGAGGTTGGCGGCGATGCGGAAGAGATAGGCCTGCGGCTCGTTGAGGGAACGCTGGCGTGCCGTCGCGATCAGCCGCGCGCACGCTTCCTGAACCAAATCCTCGGCCTCGTGCGGATCGCCGATGCGACGCGCGACGAAGGCACGCAGCGCGGCGCGATAGGCGCCGAGTGAATCACCCTCTATGTCCGCGGTCCGCTCGCCATCGGTCGCGGCGGCCTTGTTGTTCGAATCCTGCTGCACGCGCTCCCCGCCCCCCTCACCACTATGACGCAGATCGGGGGCGTCCGCGAACCTCCATGAGAAAAATCGTAAAAAAATGTCGCAGCGAGGGTTCGCATCAGGCCTGTCATTGCGTCGATAGAGGCAGACGCAGCGAAAAGCTGCGACATCTTCCGGGGGGAAATCAAAGATGACGAGGGCTTACCGACTGCTGCTGTCCGTGTGTGCGACGGCGATGATCGTGCCGACGGCGGCGGCGGCGAAGGAACAGCGGACGGTCGCGATCGATGTGCCTGCGGGTCGGCTCGACGAGGCGCTGCTGAGTGTCGCACGCCAGGCGGGATTGCAACTGGTCTTCACCGACCCCGCCGTCGCGGATCGCCGCGCCCCCCGGATCAA
Organism: Sphingomonas sp. LC-1; assembly: GCF_025371035.1. Lineage (GTDB taxonomy): Bacteria > Pseudomonadota > Alphaproteobacteria > Sphingomonadales > Sphingomonadaceae > Sphingomonas > Sphingomonas sanguinis_E. The sequence continues at coordinate 53,276 of NZ_JANZXB010000006.1, forward strand.
CGGGCGCTATACGCCCGGCGCGGCGCTCGACCTCCTGCTCGCGCGCAGCGGCTTCGGCTGGCGCTATACCGGGCCGCGAACGGTCCGCGTCATGCCGGTCGACACCGCCTCGCTCACCATGGTCAGCATGGGCCAGGTTTCGCTGCCTTCCGCACAAAATGTCGGGCAGGAACGCCTCGCCCCCTCCAACGCCGCAGTCGAAGCGACGGTCGACGCCGATCCTGTCGGGGCGCCGCCGACATCGGACATCGTCGTCGTCGGATCGCAGATCAAAGGGGCGAAGACCACCGCCGCCCTGCCCGTGACGATCATCGACCCGCGGCAGATCGCCGCCACGGCCGCGGTCAGCGGCGACGAACTGTTCCGTTCGATCCCGCAGCTCGGCGACGTCACCTTCAACAGCTCCTATCTGCCGAACAGCTCGAACGCGGCGCGCGGCGATGTCGGTTCGGTCAACCTGCGCAATCTGGGCGTCGGCAACACGCTGGTGCTGCTCAACGGTCGCCGCGTCGTGAACCACCCGACCAGCCGCGCGGACGAAAATCTGGTGCCGGTGCTCACCTACAACACCAACGCCATCCCCGTCTTCGGGCTGGAGCGGCTGGAGGTGCTGCGCGACGGTGCCGCCGCCATCTATGGCTCGGATGCGGTAGCGGGCGTGGTCAACACCGTGTTGCGCACCGATTTCACCGGCATTCAGATTGAGGGCCAGACCGGCTATCCCGAACATACCAGCCAGACCGAGAATAATCTGACCCTGCTCGCCGGGACCGATATCGGCAAGGGGCGCGGCAATATCACCCTGTTCGCCAGCTATACCGACCGTACCGCGTTGCGCGGTTCGGAACAGGATTACACCGCCTCCGACGACATCAGGCCGCTGTTCGTGGGCACCCGGTTCGACGGGGCGACCTCGCTCGACGGCCGGTCTTCGATCACGCCCTGGGGCTCGTTCCAGACCGTCGGCAACGTCCCGGTGCGCCAGGGTACGACGGCCCTGACCAACGCATCGGGCCAGTTCCACGTCCAGCCGCTGACCAATAGCGGTTGCCAGACCAACGCTGCCACCGGCCTTCGCAACGGGCTGTGCATCGACGACGGCACCAATACCGCCGCCGCAGACCGCAACCTGCGCTTCGACTCCCGCGCGGCTTATGACAGCTATATCATCCCCTCGGTCGAGCGGCTGAACCTGTTCGCCAACGGCCATTACGAACTGACGCCGGGCCTCGAACTGTTAGGCGAGGCTGGCTATTACAAGGCGACCACCGACAGTATCCAGTCGTCGTCCGGCACGCTCAGCTCGCTGCCGATCATCGTGCCCGCCACCAACTATTATAATCCGTTCGGTCCGACCGTGCTGAACGGCGCAGCCAATCCCAATCGCCTGCCCGGCATCAACACGCCGGCCAGCGGCCTCGCGGTCACGCTGTCGAGCTACAATATCGCCGATGCCGGTCCCAACCTCGTCCATGTCGAGAATGACCAGTATCGCGTCCTCGCCGGGCTGCGCTGGAACTGGCTGGGTTTCCAATGGGAAAGCGCCGCGCTTTATTCGGAAGCGCAGGTGCGGGACACGTCGGACGGGATCAGTTCGACCCTGCTCCAGCGCCAGCTCGCGCTGTCGACACCGGACGTCTATAACCCGTTCAACGGCAGCGACCTGTCAAACCCTTCGGGTCGCGACACGACGCTAAGCAACGCCGCCGCACTCCAGGCGATCCGCATCAAGACGACGCGATTCAGCAAGGCGACGCTGGCGCTTGCGGACGTCAAGCTGTCGAACGCCAGCCTGCTGAGCCTGCCCGGCGGCAATCTCGGCCTGGCGCTGGGTGCCGAAATCCGCCGCGAGACGCAGCTCGACGATCGCGACCCGCGCGTCGACGGTACGACGACCTTCACCGACAGCGTCAGCGGCCTGACTTATGGGTCGGACCTGGTCGGCACCAGCCCGTCGCCCGACACCAGCGGCCGCCGCACCGTCGCCGCCGCCTATGCCGAACTGGCGGTGCCGGTCATCGACCCGTCGATGCATGTCCCGCTGGTCCGCAACCTCGAATTCCAGCTTGCGGGGCGGTTCGAACATTATAGCGACGTCGGCTCGGTCGCGAAGCCGAAGATCGCCGGTGCCTGGGACGTGGTCCGCGGCATCCGCCTGCGCGGCTCCTATGCGGAGGGGTTCAAGGCCCCCAATCTCGAACAGATCAACGCCCGCGTCGTCACCCGCTCAAACAGTCGCGTGGATTATGTGCGGTGCGAAGCGCAATTGCGGACCGGCGCGATCAGCTCCTTCGCCAATTGCAGCCAATCGTTCGCGATCAGCGCGCAGCGTTCGGGCAATCCCGATCTGAAGCCCGAAACGTCGAACACATGGAGCGCAGGCGTCGTACTGGAGCCGCATTTCCTCGACACCGTGATCGGCCGGATCACCCTGACCGCCGATTATTGGAACGTGAAGCAGAAGGGCATTGTCGGCATCTTCGGCGAAGGCAATGCATTGATCGCCGACTATCTGGCGCGTGTCGGCGGCACCACCAACCCCAATGTCGTCCGTCAGGCACCCACCGCCGACGACATCGCGCTGTTCGCCGGATCGGGGCTCCAGCCCGCGGGCCGCGTGCTCTATGTCAATGATCGCTACGTCAACCTGTTGCCGCAACAGGCGTCGGGCCTGGACCTCGGCTTCAACTGGCGGCTGCCCGATTTCGGCGCGGGGGAACTGACGCTGTCCGCCAATGCCGCCTATCTCCGCCGCTTCTTCCTCGAACCCTCCGATCCGATCCAGGCGCTGATCGACGCGCGCGCCGCCAGCACGATCAACGCCGGAACCAGGATCGCCGACGCGGGTGATCTCGTCCGCCAGAACGGTAAGCCGCGCTGGCGCGCGACCGGGACAGTGACGTGGCGCTATCGCAATTTCCAGATCGGGGGCTTTACCCAATATACCGGCGATGTGGACGATACCGGCCTGATCGATTCGACAGGCGCGGCATGGCTGATCCAGGATCAGATGACCTATAACCTCTATGGCCAGGTCAGCGTGGGCAACAAGCGCGAGGGGCAGTATCGCATGCGGATCGGCGTCAGGAACCTTACCAACGAAAAGCCGCCACTATCGTCGAACGGCTTCCTCGGTTCGCTGTACAATCCCTATGGCCGCTACTGGTACGCCAATATCCAGGCGTCCTTCTGATGCGAATCCATCGTCTGGCGCTGATCGCGCTGCTCTTCCCGTCGCTGCTGGCCGCGCAGGAGGAGGAACCACAGGCTCGCTCGCCCTCCGGCGGCGACATCGTCGCCTATGACCAGATCCACAAGCCGGTCGTCGGGCGGGGCGGGATGGTCGTCAGCCAGAACAAGCTGGCCGCCGACATCGGCGCGGACATTCTGCGCAAGGGCGGCAACGCGGTCGACGCCGCCGTCGCGGTCGGCTTTGCGCTGGCGGTGACACTGCCGCGCGCGGGCAATGTCGGCGGTGGCGGCTATATGCTCGTCCACATGGCGGCGAAGGACGGCAAGCCCGCGCAGGACATTGCCATCGACTATTATGGCCAGGCCTCGCGCCACACGACCGACGACCTGCTGCTCGGTACGGACGGCAAGGTCGATCCCGCCAAGGTCATGTCGATGAAGGGCGTGGCCATCCCCGGCACCGTCGCGGGGCTGTGGGAGGCGCATCGCCGCTTCGGTTCGCTGCCCTGGGGAACGCTGATCGCCCCCGCCATCGCCATGGCGGAGAAGGGCGTCACCCTGTCCGACGACGAAGCCCAGGCGCAGGCCGCGCAGCGCAAGCTGATGGCCGACGATCCCGCGGCGACGGCCATGTTCTTCAAGCCGGACGGCAGCGCCTATGCGCCGGGCGAGACCTTCCACCAGCCGGACCTCGCCGCCACGCTCAGGACGATCGCCGCCAAGGGTCGCGACGGCTTCTATACCGGCCCGCTGGCCGAACGGATCGCGGCGGGTATCCGCGCCGGTGGCGGCATCATCGATGCGGGCGACCTCGCAGGCTATCGCGCGATCGTCTCCGCGCCGATCTGGTCGAGCTATCGTGGCAAGCGCATCGCCTATATGCCGCCGACCGCCTCGGGCGTCAGCGTCGCCGAGGCGATGAACATCCTCGAAACCTTTCCGGTCGCGCAAGCGAAATGGGGCAGCGTCGCCAACCTGCACCTTCTGTCCGAGACGATGAAGATCGTGTCCGCCGACCGTCGGCTGGTGGGCGGCGGCCCCGATTGGCGCACGCCCGCGCTCGGCCTCGCCAGCAAGGGCTATGCCGCCGAGCGGGCCAAGCTGATCCGCCCGGACAAGTCGCTGGGCAAGGACGATGTCCCCGACGGCAACCCCTATCCCTATGAAAGCCGTGACACGACGCATTTCTCGGTCGCGGACGCGGCGGGCAACGCGGTCAGCAACACCTACACCCTGTCCGCCTCTTATGGTGCGCATGTCGTCGCACCGGGGACCGGCATCCTGCTCAACAATTCCCTCGGCAACCTCGCCTGGGGCCGCCGGGGCACCGCCAGCGAACGGCGCGCGACGCGGCCCGTCGCCAACAAGCGCGTCGGATCGACGATCACCCCGATCATCGTCTTCGACGCCGACCGGCCATGGCTGGTCACCGGAACCCCCGGCGGGGGCTATATCATCGCGACGATGGTGCAGCTCCTGTCGAACGTCATCGACCATGGCCTCAACGTCAGCGAGGCGGCGGAGCGCCCCCGCATCAACCAGGGCGGCGGCGATGCCGCGCTGGAGCTGGAGGAAGGCTTCTCGCCCGACATCGTCCCCCTGCTCGAAGCGAAGGGACACAAAGTCCGCCGCTCGAACACCATGGGTTCGATCCAGTCGATCATGGTCGATGGCGAACGCTTCCTCGGCGCCGCCGATACCCGCCGACCCGACGCCGCCGCCATAGCCGTTCGCTAGGAGCACGACATGCACCATATGACCTTGGCCTTCGCCATTCTCGCTGCCACTCCGGCCACCGCCCAGATCGCCGAGCCGCAGCGCCAGGCGATCCTGGCGGACGTGGATGCGCGCGCCCCCGATCTGGCGCGTACCGCACTCGCCATCTGGAACGCCGCCGAGGTCGGCTATCAGGAGACGAAGAGCAGCGCGCTGTTGCAAGCCGAGTTGAAACGCGCGGGCTTCACCGTCACGCCCGGCGTCGCCGACATGCCCACCGCCTTCATTGCGAGCTTTCGGCGCGGCACGGGACCGGTGATCGGTATCCTCGCCGAATATGACGCCCTTCCCGGTCTCGCCCAGCGCGCGGAGCCGAAGCGCGAGCCGATCGCCGGCCAGGCGGCGGGCCATGGTTGCGGCCACAATATCTTCGGTGCGGCGTCGATCACGGCAGCCGTGGCGGTCAAGGACTGGATGGTCGCCAACCGGATCGATGGCGAGGTCCGCGTCTATGGCTCCCCCGCCGAAGAGGGCGGATCGGGCAAGGTATACCTCGTCCGCGCCGGGCTCTTCGATGACGTGGATGCCGTCCTCCACTGGCATCCGGGCGACATCAACCAGGTCAGCACCGGGACGAGCCAGGCCAATATCTCGGGCAAGTTCCGCTTTCACGGCCTGTCGGCCCATGCCTCCGCCGCGCCTGACAAGGGGCGTTCCGCGCTGGACGGGGTCGAGGTGATGAACGTCGCGGTGAATTATCTGCGCGAGCATGTGCCGATGACGACACGGATCCACTACGTGGTCACCAAGGGTGGCGAGGCACCCAATGTCGTCCCCGATTTCGCCGAAAGCTATTACTATGTCCGTCACACCGACCCGCAGGTCGTTCGCGACGTGATGGAGCGCGTCCGCAAGGCCGCCGAGGGGGCCGCGATCGCGACCGGTACGACATCCGAGTTCGAGGCGACCGGCGGCGTCTATTCGATGCTGGCCAGCGAGACGTTGGCGAAGGTGATGGACGCGAACCTGCACGCGGTCGGTGGTGTGCGCTGGACGCCGGAGGAAAATGCCTGGGCTAGCGGGCTTCAATCGACCCTGCCGGTCCGAAAGCCGCTCGAAAGCGCGGCCAGCGTCGCCGCGATCACCGATGCGGACATGGGCGCATCGACCGACGTCGCCGATGTGTCATGGGTGGTGCCGACGATCGGGCTCAACGCGGCGACCTGGGTGCCGGGCACGCCCGCCCATAGCTGGCAGGCGGTGGCGGCATCGGGCTTCTCGATCGGTGCCAAGGGCGGCACCGTCGCGGCGAAGACCATCGCGCTGACCGCCGCCGATCTGATGGTCGCACCGCAATTGCTGGCCGATGCCAAGGCCGAACTGATCCGCCGCCGGGGCCCCGACTTCCGGTACAAGGCCATGCTCGGCGACCGAAAGCCGCCGCTTGATTACCGCCGCGCGAGCATCGACCAGCGCTAGAGCGATCAACCACCACCGCCGCTGCCCGTCCGAAAACACCGGACACCCGTTGCCGGTGCGAAATGAATGATACATGGTATCCCAAGAATCCCCTTACGAGATCGGTCCATGCCCATGAACGCCCTCCCCTCATCCGCCAATCGTCGCGCGCGGCGGGTCGTCGCCGGTCTGGCGGGTGGCCTGTTGATCGCCTTGTCGACGAGCGCCAGCGTCGCGAGGAATGACGGTTATGCGGGTTATCTCGCCCCCGGCGAATTCGACGTGACGCAGGTGATCGAGCCCGCCCCGCGCAAGGGCGATCCACGCTACGATACCGACCGCAGGATTTTCCGGGCGACGCGCACGCTGGCGGATACCCCGCGCTGGCAATTGGCGACCAACGATGTCGATACCTCGCGGCCCGCGCTGATGCGCGACTTCAGCTGCGCCATCGGCGTCGCGCTGACGCCGGAGAATGCGCCGCTGACGCTCCGGCTGGTGTCGCGCGCCGGAGCCGATACCGCCGGGCAGACCAATATCGCCAAGAATGTCTATCGCCGGGCTCGCCCCTTCCATCAGGACAAGGGAAGGGTGTGCCAGCCGGTTGCGCAGCTTGCCGACAGCTTCGACTATCCGTCCGGCCATACCACCTGGGGCTGGACCTGGGCGCTGATCCTCACCGAACTGGCACCCGACCGCGCCGGGCCGATCCTGCGCCGCGGCCGGGCCTATGGCGACAGCCGCTTCGTCTGCGGCGCGCATAACGAAAGCGCGGTGGAGGGCGGGATGCTCTCCGCCAGCGCGACCATGGCGCTGGTCCGTACCAAGCCCGCCTACCAGCAGGATCTGGCCGCCGCCCGCGAGGAGATCGCCCGGCTGCGTGCCGATCCCGCAAGCCCCAAGCCGCAAGGCTGCGCCGCCGAGGAGTCGCTGATCGCACAGCGCGTCATGCCGAGGCTCGACCGTTGAGGCGCGTCCTTCCCCTTCTCGCGCTGGTCGCCGCCACCGCGAGCGCGCAGGACTATCAGCCGCGCGAGACCTTCGCGCCGTTCGACATGGGTCAGGCCGTCAACCGCTATCGCAGCGCGAACGGCCTGCCCGGCCCCGATTTCTGGCAGAATCGCGCGGACTATCAATTGCGCGTGACCCTCGACCCCACGACCCGGACGATCGCGGGGACGGCGACGATCACCTACACCAACAACAGCCCCGACACGCTCGACGTGCTGTGGCTGCAGATCGACCAAAATCTCTACAAGCCGGGATCGCGCGGCGGCATGGCGCGTGGCGGTGCCCCGGCGGGCCATACCGATGGCATGGTGATGGAAGCGGTCGGCATCGCCGTCGCCGGCGGCCCGGCGGCAGCGGTGACGCCGCTGGTCAGCGATACCCGCGCGCAACTCCGCCTGCCGACCCCGCTCGCCCCGCATGCCAAGGCGGCGGTGACGATCCGCTATCACTATACCATCCCCGAGGCCTGGGGCGGCCGCACCTCCTGGGGCAAATCGCCGGGCGGCGACATTTACGACATCGCGCAATGGTATCCGCGCATGGCGGTGTATGACGATATTCGCGGTTGGGACACGGCACCCTATCTCGCGCAGGAATTCTACCTCGAATATGGCGATTTCGACTATTGGGTGACGTTGCCCGCGTCGATGCTGATGGCGGGATCGGGCGAGCTCATGAACCCGCGCGAGGTGCTGACCCCGACGCAGGTCGCGCGGTTGGACAAGGCACGGGGCAGCGATGCGACCGTCCCGATCCGCAGCGTCGCGGAAATCGCCGATCCCGCCTCCCGCCCGACGCGCGGCGGTACGCTGACCTGGCATTACCGGATGCAGAATACGCGCGACGTCGCCTTCGCCGCCTCGTCCGCCTTTGCCTGGGACGCCGCGCGCATCCGCCTGCCGAACGGCGGCGCGTCGCTCGCCATGTCCTATTACCCGGCCGAAAGCGCGGGGACCGCGCGCTGGGGCCGCTCGACCGAATATGTGAAGGACACGGTCGAGCGCTTTTCGGCGCGCTGGTATCCCTATCCCTGGCCCGCCGCGATCAACGTCGCGGGGCCGACCAGCGGCATGGAATATCCCGGCATCGTGTTCGACGCGCCCGAGGACGCGGGCAAGGAGCTGTTCTGGGTCACCGCGCATGAGATCGGACACAATTGGTTCCCGATGATCGTCGGCTTCGACGAACGACGCCATGCGTGGATGGACGAGGGCTTCAACACCTTCATCGACGTCTATCAGTCGGATGACTTCAACCACGGCGAATATGGCCCCAAGCGCGACAGCGAATATGCCGAGGGCGGCGGCAATCCGGTCGACGAGATCCTGCCCGTCCTGGCCGACAAGGATGCGCCGCCGATCCTGTCCCGCGCGGATACCGTGATCGAAAAGTGGCGGCATCCGGTCACCTATTTCAAATCGGCGCTGGGCCTGGTCCTGCTGCGCGAACAGATATTGGGGCCGGAGCGCTTCGACCCCGCCTTCCGCCGCTTCATCGCCACCTGGGCCTATCGCCATCCGCAACCCGCCGACTTCTTCCGCGCGATGGAAAGCGAGGCGGGCGAGGATCTCTCCTATTGGTGGCCTGGCTGGTACGCCAACAACTGGCAACTCGATCTGGCGGTGACGGGGATAGAGGCAGCCAAGGACGGCACGCCGCTGGTCCGGGTGGCGTCGCGCGACAAGCTGGTGATGCCTGCGACGCTGCGGGTCGGCTATGCCGATGGCAAGACGCGCGACATACGCCTGCCCGCCGAGACCTGGATACGCCAGACATCCACGGCGGTGCCGGTGCCGGCGGGCAAGGTGGTGAAGGTCGAGCTCGACCCCGATCACAAGCTGCCCGACCGCGATCGGTCGAACAACATCGCCACGCGCTGACGATAGCGAGGCGGTTGCAGCCTTGACGAGCAGGGCACTCCGATCCGAGCCCCAGATCTGCTCCGTTATCGGAGCGATGTGCGGCAGGTCTTGTGTCCTATCGCACTTGGGTTCACCATAGCCCCGCACAAGGCATGGCCGACAGGGCTGGCCGGCAATCGAAACGGGAGGATGTCGATGAGGTTAGTCTGCGCCGCTTTGCTATCGGCTATGGTAGCGGTCCCACCAGCCTTCGCCCAGAAGGCGCCAGCCCCCGCTGCGGCGGCCCCCGTCATCGAAGACTTCAAACCCTCCTCACTCAACCAGCCGGGCCAATCCTATCTGCAGGTCAATTCGCAAGGCTATGCCCGTTTCCGCATCGTCGCCCCCGATGCCAAGGCGGTGAAGGTCAGCCTGGGGCTTGGCGGACGAGGCGGCACGGTGCTTACCAAAGGGCCGGACGGTGCATGGGTCGGGACGTCGGAAGGGCCGCTGGACGAAGGTTTCCATTATTATCACCTGACGGTCGATGGCGGGACGTTCAACGATCCGGGTACTTTGAACTTCTATGGCTCGACCCGATGGGAAAGCGGGATCGAGATTCCGGCGCATGATGCGGATTTCTATGCGCTGAAGGATGTGCCCCATGGCCGGGTCGAGCAGATATTGTTCCCCTCCCCCAGTAGCGCGACGCAGCGGCGGGCTTTCGTCTACACGCCGCCGGGCTATGACAAGAATGCGCGGGAGCGCTATCCGGTGCTCTATCTCCAGCATGGCTGGGGCGAGGACGAGACCGCCTGGTCGAACCAGGGCCATGCCAATCTGATCATGGACAATCTGATCGCCGCCGGAAAGACGCGGCCGTTCCTCATCGTCATGACCTATGGCATGACCAACGACATGCGCCCGGGTGCTCCCGGCGGGCTGGCCGCGTTCGACATCCGCCCTTTCCAGACGGTGTTGCTGAACGAGCTGATCCCCTATGTCGACGGGCATTTCCGGACCTTGTCCGACCAGCGCTACCGCGCCATGGCGGGCCTGTCGATGGGCGGGTTCGAGACAAAGCTGATCGCGCCCAAGCATCTCGACACCTTCGCCTATATCGGGTTGCTCAGCGGTGGCACCGTCTCGCTGGACGACGTGAAGGCGACGCCGGGTTATCGCGACAAGGTCAAGCTGACCTTTGTCAGCTTCGGCAGCCGCGAGTTGGAGGGCGGACGCAGCGGCCCGCCCGGTGGGCCGCGCAGCGATCCGCGCGCCAATGCGGCGGCGCTCAAGCAGGCCGGACTCAACAGCGTGTTCTTCGTATCCCCCGATACGGGGCATGAATTCCAGACCTGGCGGCGCAGCCTTCAGGCGATGGCGCCGCTGCTGTTCCGCGACTGAGGGTCATGACACGGGCGCGGCACGCCAGCCGCGCTCGCTGCCTTCAGAATAGGCCCTGCGTCCGCAATGCGATCGCATGCACGCTATCGGTGGCGCAGAGGTAAAGCGTTCGCCCGTCGCGCCCGCCAAAGGCGATGTTCGCGCAGGGCTTCGGGGTCGGGATAGTGCCCAGCCGTTCGCCATGGGCGGACCAGATGCCCGCCCCCTCCGCCACCCCGGCATAGACGCGTCCGGTCCGATCCACCGCCAGTCCATCGGGAATACCTTGGTCCAGTCGCGCGAAGACGCGCCGCCGCGCCAGTCTGCGCCCATCGACCACGTCGAAGGCCAGGATTTCGCGTGGCCCATCGGGATTCATCGCGCCGCCGGTCTCGCTGATATACAAGGTGCGGCCATCGGGTGAGAAGACGATCCCATTGGGCTGGTCCATCTCGCCCTCGACCATGGTCAGCGCGCCCGAAGGGTCGATGCGATAGACGAAGCGCCCCGGCTGTTCCGGTTCGGCGCGAATTCCCTCATCCGGCACAGTGATGCCGTAGATCGGGTCGGTGAACCAGACCGCTCCGTCGGGCGCGACCGCGAGATCATTGGGCGAATTCAGTCGCCTGCCCTGGTATCGATCGGCAAGAACAGTCATCCGGCCATCCGCCTCCTGCCGTACCACGCGGCGAGTGCGATGCTCGCAGGTCAGGAGACGACCGCGCGAGTCGAAACAATTGCCGTTGGCGTTGTTGGAAGGCGTACGGAACACACCCGTGCCTTTGGCATCGATACGCAGCATGACGTTGCGCTTCACGTCGCTACAGATCAGCGCACCCCGGCGACGGTCCCAGGCGGGCCCCTCCATCCAGCGCCCACCGCTATGAAGCGTGCGCAAGCGGGCGGCGGGATCGACGATCGCCGCCATGCCGGGCTCGGCGGATACGGGGCTGGCCAGGCCTAGGATGGCCGCCCCCGTCCCGGCCATCATCGTACGGCGGTTGAGGGTCGGGCCGTCATGGCCTGGATCGAGGATAGTCGGCATCGCGAACCCTGTGGAACGGGGGAGGAAACGACCGGGCTCCGCCAGCCGCCAAAGCGGATGATCGACAAAATTCCCCGGGAAGACAAGCGGAAGCCCATGCCCGGTCGATGACGGGCGCGCCTGCGCAATGTCGGACTTTAACGACCCGTCCAAATCGCAGGAATTTCCATCCTTTGCCCGGTGCTAGCGCTTGCTGCGGCCCGCATCCGCTCTACACTTGTTCGACTATAAGCCATCGATACGGGAGTGGAGGAATGACGGACATCGGGGCGGCGATCAGCCGCAGGCAGGCGCTGGCGGGTGCCGCCTGGACAGGCACCGCCATGCTGGCGAGCGGCGCGGCGCAGGGCGCGCGACCTGCGGCAGGCCCACTGGCGCCGCACCCGCCCATGGGGTGGAACAGTTGGAACAGTTTCGCCACCACCATCACCGAGGCGCAGGCGCGCGAGACCGCGGCGATCATGCGCGAGAAGCTGCTCCCCTTCGGCTATGACGTCTTCACCGTCGACATTCAGTGGTATGAGCCCGAGGCGTCGAGCTATACCTATAACGCCGAACCGGTGCCCGCGATGGACGGCTATGGCCGGTTGATCCCCGCACCCAACCGCTTTCCGTCCAGCGTGGACGGATCGGGCTTCACCAGGCTTGCTGCCGATGTCCATGCCATGGGGATGAAGTTCGGCATCCACCTGATGCGTGGCATTCCGCGTCTGGCGGTAAAGAAGAACCTGCCGATCCTGGGTACCCGCTACCGCGCCGCCGATATTGCCGATACCGACAGCATCTGCACCTGGAACCCCGACATGTACGGGGTCGATATGACCAAGGCGGGCGCACAGGCCTATTATGACAGCGTCTTTGCGCTGTACGCCTCATGGGGCGTCGATTTCGTCAAGATGGACGATATGAGCCGCCCCTATGACGCGCATGCGCCCGAGATCGAGGCGGCACACAAGGCGATCGGGGCCACCGGCCGCCCGATGATCCTCAGCCTGTCGCCAGGCGAGACCCCCGTCCTTCGCGGCCCCCATGTCCGCCGCTTCGCGCAGATGTGGCGCAGCTCGGACGATTTCTGGGACGAATGGGCGATGCTGGAGGCGCAGTTCACCCGATTGGAAAACTGGACGCCCTATCGCGGGCCCGGCTCTTGGCCCGATGCCGACATGCTCCCGCTCGGGCGGCTGGCGCTCGGCAAGCGCGATACGAAATTCACGCCCGACGAGCAGAAGACGCTGATGACCCTATGGTCGATCGCGCGCTCTCCGCTGATCATGGGCGGCGACCTGCGCTATCTGGACGCGTCGACGCTGGCGTTATTGACCAACCGCGCGGTGCTGGCGGTCAACCAGGCCTCGACCGACAATCAGCCGCATTTCGTGGAGGATGGCGCGCGCATCTGGTCCGCCAAGCCCGAGGGAGCCGCCGCCGACCGTTACCTCGCGCTGTTCAACACGACCGACAAGCCCAAGCGGGTCGGCCTCGCATTGCATCATCTGGGCCTGTCGCGGGAGGTAGGCGTGACCGATCTATGGAGCGGCGCCTCCCTCGGCAGGGCCAAGGGCCGCTTCGCCCAGACCCTGCCCCCGCATGGCGCGGGACTGTACCGGCTTCGGGCGTGACGTCCGGGGGGCGGCGATCGGTTCGCCGCCCCCGCCCCTTAACGCACCGCCGGAACCACTCCCTTGGGTGCGGCGGACATGCGGCGGATCAGATCGGTTTCCGCCTGGCGATAGGGTTGGCCATCGGCGCGGAACACCTCGTGGAACCAGATGGTCGGCTCCTCCAGCACATAGGGTTTCTTCCAACTATCCCAGGGCAGCCGCGTCTGCGTCTTCCCATCGACGAAGCCCCAGTTCATCATCGCGATATTGTAGCGCTTGGCGATGGGCAGCGACCCGTCGAAGGTCGATCCGTTGCCGCGCGCCATATATTCGGTGCACAGGATCGGCCGCTTATAAAGCTGCAACTGCTTTACCCGCCGCTCGAAGGTTTCGGGCCAGCTATAGTCGTGGAAGGTGATGACGTCGGACTGCGACAATTGCAGCCTGTCCATCGCCGAGTTGCGTCCGCCCGGCGTCCAATCGTCGCCCTGCCACACGCCGGAGGTCAGCGGCTGCGAGGGTTCGGCCGCGCGCGCCCAGTCGAACACCTGCGCCAGCATCGCACGAACCAGCGGCTCCTTGCCCTCCTGCCCCTTATACTGGTCGGCGCCATTGTCGGGCTCGTTCCACAGGTCCCAGCCCAGGATGCGCGGATCGTCCTTGAACGCACCGATCACGCCCTGGACATAGCCGCGATATTTGGGCCAGTTCGCGCGGTCGCGCAGCCCCGCCATGCCCGGCCCCTGCACCCAGCCCGAATTGTGGACGCCGGGGATCGGCGGATGCTGCGGCCCCAGCTTGGGATCGGGGTCCCAGCAGCTATCGAACAGCACGAAGAGCGGGCGGATGCCGTGGCGCTGGGCGATGGTCAGGAATTCGTCGATGCGGCGCTTGAAGCCTTCCGGATCCTGCGCCCAAAGCTGGTCGTGCAGGAACACGCGCATCGTGTTCATGCCGATCCCCTGGGCGAGGCCCAGTTCATAATCGATCCGCTTGGGATCCCAGGTCTCGGCCTGCCACATCTCGAGCTGGTTGATCGCGCTGGCGGGCGTGTAATTGGCGCCGACCAGCCAGGGCTGCCGATCATACCAGCTCTTCGCCTGCGCCTCGCTCCAGCGGGCCCGCGCCTCGGCAGGCGCGCAGGGCATGATCGCGACCAGCGCGATTCCCGTCAGCAGCCGCATTCTCATCCCGTTCCTCCCTAATGGTCTGATTTGTTTTGCCGAGGTTACCCAAGAAATCGCTGACTTTCCAACATATTATATGCCTTTCAGGGGTTGATGAACCGATCGCCGCTCTGTAGCAGCCTTTCGCAAAGCCCGTGAAAAAGTCGGACTTATCAATATTTTGTCAGGAGAGGATCATGCGGCAGCTTATGGCTATGACCGTATCGGCACGGGGTTCGGCATCGGTTTCGCTTCTCGCGCTCGTCATGGCGGCCCCCGCCATCGCGCAGGAGGCCCCCAAGCCCGTCGGCGCGGCCGACCAGAGCGTCAGCCCCACCACCCCCGCCCCCGCCGAACAGGCCGCGCCCGTCGAAGGGGGTGAGATCGTTGTCACCGGCCTGCGCCGCAGCCTGGCCTCCGCCCAGGCGATCAAGCGCAATGCCGAGGGGATCGTCGATGCGATCGTCGCCGAGGATATCGGCAAGCTGCCCGACGTGACCGCCTCCGCCGCACTGGCCCGCGTCACCGGCGTTCAGGTCAACCGCGCGGCGGGCGAAGCAGCGCAGGTCCAGATCCGCGGCCTGCCCGACATCTCCACCACCTATAATGGCCGCGAAATCTTCACCGCCGAGAACCGCTTCGTCGCGATCCAGGATTTCCCAGCGGGCGCGGTGCAGGCGCTGGAGGTCTATAAGTCCGGCACCGCCAACCTGATCGAGGGCGGGATCGGCGGACAGGTCAATGTCCGCTCGCGCCGTCCATTCGACTTCGACGGATTCGAGCTGTCGGGTTCGCTCAACGGGGTGCATTGGCAGCAGAGCCAGAGCGTCGATTACAACGGCAATATCCTGATCAGCGACCGCTGGAACACCGGCATCGGCGAGATCGGCGTGCTCGTGAACGCCGCGATGACCAACATCGACTATCTGGATTCGACGCGCGAGGTCGATCGGTTCGTCACCCCCGCACCGGGCGACGCGGCCGATGCGTTCGGCTTTACCCGGCCCAACGGCAATGGCCTGTTCTATGGCAGCGGCAATCGCTGGCGCCCATCGGTCAATGCCGCGATCCAGTGGAAGCCTGCCGAGCGGCTGGAAATCTATGTCGACGGGCTGTTCCAGGGCTATCGTGCCGAGGACCGCAATCACTGGCTGTTCGTGCCGACCTTCGGGGCGAACGCACAATATACCAATGTCGTGCTGCGCGGCGACGGCAGCAATGCGGCGAACAGCATGACGGTCAGCGGCGCCAACGCGCCAGACGGCTATGACGGCTTCACCCGCGCGCGCACCGACACCTATCAGATTGCGGGCGGTGCGATCTGGTCGGGCGATCGGTTGAAGCTGACGACCGACCTCGCCTACACGAACAGCCGCTATACCGAGCATCAGGCCAATATCGACTATGCCTTTGCCAGTTCGCCCACGCGCAACGTCGCCTTCGACATCAGCGGCAACCATGGCGGCGGCACGTTCGAGTTCGTGAACTTCAACGCCGCCGATCCGGCCAATTATCTGCTGCGCGGCCTGTTCGACCGCCAGTTCCGTGCCGAAGGTCAGGATGTGCAGGCGCGGGTCGATGCCGAGTATGAAACCGGCATCCCGTTCCTGCCCCGCATCCAGGCCGGGTTCCGCTTCAACGACCGCGATGCCGCGCGGTACAACGGACAGCGTTATCAAAGCCTGCTCGACCGTGGCATCGGCTATGGCCAGTTGCCGGTCACGATCGCACCGATCACGCGCGGCTTCCGCTTCGACCAGGCACAGCGCGATACGGTGTTCCCCGGTGCGACCTTCGACAGCGTGTTCGCCAATCTCGACGCGCTTCGCGGGATCGCGGGCTTCCCGGAAGGCGACGTGCCGTTCAACGAGCAGGAGACGTTCACCGCGAACGAGCGCGCCTATGCCGGTTACGCGCAGCTCCGTTATGCGGTGAATCCCGGCATCCCGATCGACGGCAATCTGGGTGTGCGTGTCATCCGCACGCGCACGCGGGTGAACGGCAACACCTATGACGCCGCGACCAACACCTTTACGCCGGTGGCGCAGACCAACGAATATACCGATTACCTGCCCAACGCCTCGCTCCGGGCAGAGCTAACCCGCACGCTGCAACTGCGCCTCGCCTATACCCAGACGCGGACGCGGCCCAACTTCATCGATCTGAATCCGTCGAGCGTCGTCAACACCGCGCCGCTGGCCTGTACGCCGGTCGCGGGTGATCCGACGACGGGGCCGGACGCGCCCAACTGCATCATCGACATCAGCAGCGGCAATCCGAACCTGCGCCCGCTGACCTCGAACAATTACGACCTGTCGCTGGAATGGTATTTCTCGCGCACCGGGTCGCTGACCGCCGGGCTGTTCCGCCGCGACGTCGACAACTTCATCTTCCGCAACACGGTGCTGACCGAGATTGCGGGCCAGCCCGACCGCCGCGTCAACGCTCCCAGCAATGGCGGCAAGGGGCGTATCCAGGGGCTGGAGGCGTCGTTCACCGGCTTCCTCGACATCGACGCGCTGCCCGAATGGGCGCGTGGCTTCGGGATGCAGGCCAATTACACCTATCTCGATGCCGCGACCGAGTTGCAGCCCGCCTTCCAGGACCGCCTGCCGGGGCAGCAGTCCTTCCCTGGTGTCTCCAAGCACGCCTTCAACCTGGTCGGCCTCTACGAGCGGCCGGTCTTCTCGGCGCGCCTGGCCTATAATTGGCGGTCACGCTTTGTGATCGAATATCAGGATCTGCAGAACGGCTTCCTGTCGCCGCTCTATCAGAAGGCTCTGGGGGTGATGGACTTTTCCGCCACCGTTACGCCGACGAAGAATGTGACGGTCGCGTTCGATGTGCTCAATCTGCTGGGCACGCCAGTGCGGACCGAGCGGAGCTACAACGCCGCCGGGGACAGCTATCCGTTCCAGGTGCGCTATATCGAGCGGACCTATTCGCTGGGCGTGCGGTTCCGTTTCTGATCGGGGAGGATGACGATGAAGCTTTTGCGAACCCTTGCCGCCGCCGGTGCGCTCGCCCTGACGCTGGCGGGCACGGTCACCGCCCGCAATCCGCAATTCCAGGGGGCGGACCCCCATGCGGTCATGATCGGCCGGGAACTATGGGTATTCCCCACCGGCGGGCCGGGGGGAAGCTGGGCCGCCGACCGGTTCGGCGCCTTTTCCAGCCGCGACCTCAAGACATGGCGTCCGCGTGGCGAATTGATCCGGCGCGACCAGATCGGCTGGATCAAGGATGACGGCGCGCCCGAGCATTTCCTCTGGGCCCCCGGCATCGCGACCCGGAACGGGAAATATTATCTCTATTATTCGGTCGGTCCGCAAAATCCGACCCCCAGCCGGATCGGCGTTGCGGTGGCCGACCGTCCGGCGGGCCCGTACCGTGATAGCGGACGCCCGTTGATCACCGGCGACAAGGGGTTCGAGGCGATCGACCCGATGGTCTTCCCCGATCGCAGGTCGGGCAAAATCTATCTCTATGCGGGTGGCAGCGCGGGCTCGACCCTGCGCGTATGGGAATTGAAGCCCGACATGGTCACCGTCGCCCGCGAGGTGAAGGTTCCCAACCCGCCGCAATTCACCGAAGGCCCCTTCATGCATGAGCGGAACGGTGTCTATTATCTGTCCTATAGCCATGGGCGCTTCAACGGCCCGGACTATTCGGTCCATTATGCCACGGCCCCCTCGCCTATCGGGCCGTGGCGCTATCGCGGTGCGATCCTGACCAGCGACGATCGGCATCAGGGGCCGGGGCATCACAGCTTCGTCAAGACGCCCGATGGCCGGTGGCTGATCGTCTATCACCGCTGGGACCGCGCACCGGGACCGGGGCCGTTTCAGGGCGAGCGCGTCGTCGCGATCGACCGTATCACCTATGCCCCAGACGGCACGATCCGCCCGGTGCGGATGACCGACGCGGATGCGCCCGTGCTGGCCTCGGCACGCCGACGCTGATCGCCAGGAGCGCGACCTTTCGCCACCCACGCGAAAGGTCGCGATTTAAACTTCCATTAACCATCTCAATAAATTCCGAAATCGGAATTTCGGCATCGCATCCTGCTTCACCATGGTTTCGGCCTTCGCATAAGGGGAGGTCGCGAGCGCATGCGCGAAGACTCATGGCTGGCCCTCCCCGCCCATCCCCCGACCGGGGGTGGACACATGACGGGAGGAACAGGCCGTGCAGATCGAGATCATCGCCAAGTCGAACCGCGCCACCACGACGACCAGCGCTGACGTCGTCGAACTCAATACCCCCAGCATCGTCCGGTTGAACCTCGATCGCTCGCAAGTGGCGGCGATGGAGCGGGACGGCGATGACCTGATCCTCCGGCTGACCGATGGCAGCACGCTGCGCATCGATCATTTCTATCAGCAGCAACAGGGGGTGATCAGCGATCTGGTCCTGCGCGACGATCAGGGTGCGCAGTGGCTGGCCCATCCGGCGGCCACGGGCGCGGGCCGTTTCACCACGCTCGGCGATCTCGACGAGCTGCTCGGCGCCAGCGCGGGCGCGGAGGGGGCGAGTTCCTCGTTCATCCTTCCTGCGGTGCTGGGCGTGGCGGGGGTCGGCGCCCTAGTCGCGGCGGTATCGGGCGGCGGCAATGGCGGCAACCGGACTCCCGAGCCCACGGTCGATACGCAGGCCCCGGGCCGCCCCGCCGCAAGTTTCTCCACCACCGGCAGCAGCGTCAGCGGCACCGGCGAACCCGGCGCGATCGTCCGCGTCGTCGATGCGGCAGGCAATGTGATCGGCACCGGTACGGTCGGCGCGGATGGCAGCTTCAGCGTGCCGGTCAACCCGCCCCAGACCAATGGCCAGCCCGTCACCATCACCCAGTCCGATCCGGCGGGCAACGTCTCCCCAGGGCTGAGCGTCAGCGCCCCCGACATGACGCCCCCCACCGCGCCGATCGCGACGCTGGACGGACAGGGCACGACGATCACCGGATCCGGAGAGGTGGGCGCGACCGTCACGGTGCGCGACGCCGCCGGACAGATACTGGGTACCGCCGTGGTTGGCGCGCAGGGCAGCTACTCCCTGACGCTGACGACGCCGCAGACCAATGGCGGCACCCTGACCGTGACTCAGAGCGACGCGGCCGGCAATGTCTCACCCGAAACCACGCTGATCCCCGCAGACACCACCGCGCCCGCCGCGCCCGTCGTCACGCTCGACCAGGGTGGCACCGCCGTCACCGGCACCGGCGAACCCGGCGCAACGGTGCAGATCACCGGGCCCGACGGGCAGATACTGGGCACCACCACGGTCGGCGCGGACGGCAGCTTTACTGCGCCGCTCTCCACCGCCCAGGCCAATGGCGAGACGCTGACCGTCACCCAGGCGGATGCAGCGGGCAACGTCTCCCCCGCTGCAACCATCACCGCCCCGGACACGACCGCGCCGCTGGCCCCGACCGCCACGATCGATGCGCAGGGCACCAGCATCTCGGGCACCGGCGAAGCAGGCGGGACCGTCACCGTGCGTGACGCGGCGGGCCAGACGCTCGGCCAGGCGACCGTCGATGCGCAGGGCAACTACACTGTCGCCCTGACCAGTCCTCAGGCCAATGGCGGCACGCTGTCCGTGACGCAGGCTGATGCGGCAGGCAATGTCTCGCCGCAAACGACTCTGACACCGGCGGACAGCACCGCACCGGCCGCGCCCGCCGTCACGCTCGATCAGGGCGGCACCATCGTCACCGGCACGGGCGAACCCGGCGCGACGGTGCAGATCACCGGGCCCGACGGGCAAATACTGGGCACCACCACGGTCGGCGCGGACGGCAGCTTTACCGCGCCGCTCTCTGCAGCGCAGGCCAATGGCGAGACTCTGAGCGTCACCCAAACAGATGCTGCGGGTAACGTCTCCCCTGCCGCAACCGTCACCGCCCCCGACACCACTGCGCCGCTGGCCCCGACCGCCACCATCGATACGCAGGGGACCAGCATCTCGGGCAGCGGCGAGGCAGGCGCGACCGTCACCGTGCGTGACGCGGCGGGCCAGACGCTGGGCCAGGCCACCGTCGATGCGCAGGGCAACTACACCGTCGCCCTGACCAGTCCTCAGGCCGATGGCGGCACCCTGTCCGTGACGCAGGCTGATGCGGCGGGCAATGTCTCGCCGCCGACCACACTGACAACGGCGGACACCACCGCACCGGCCGCGCCCGCCGTCACGCTCGATCAGGGCGGCACCATCGTCACCGGCACGGGCGAGCCCGGCGCCACGGTGCAGATCACCGGGCCCGACGGGCAAATACTGGGCACCACCACGGTCGGCGCGGACGGCAGCTTTACCGCGCCGCTCTCTGCAGCGCAGGCCAATGGCGAGACGCTGAGCGTCACCCAAACAGATGCAGCGGGCAACATCTCCCCCGCCGCAACCGTCACCGCCCCCGACACCACCGCGCCGCTGGCCCCGACCGCCACGATCGATGCGCAGGGGACCAGCATCTCGGGCAGCGGCGAGGCAGGCGCGACCGTCACCGTGCGTGACGCGGCGGGCCAGACCCTCGGCCAGGCCACAGTCGATGCGCAGGGCAACTACACCGTCGCCCTGACCACGCCGCAGGCCAATGGCGGCACGCTGTCCGTCGTTCAGAGCGACGCAACCGGCAATGCCTCGCCCGTCATCACTCTCGCAGCGCCGGACATCACGCCCCCCGCCGCCCCCATCGCCAGTGTCAGCGCGGACGGCACGACCCTGACCGGCACGGGCGAGGCGGGTGCGACGATCGGCGTCACCGATTCCGCCGGCCAGCCGATTGGAACCGCCACGGTGGGCGCAGACGGCAGCTTCAGCCTGACCTTGCCCGCCGAGGTGTCCTCCGGCCAGGCGCTGTCGGTGGTGCAGACCGACGCCGCAGGGAATGTATCGCCCGCCGCCACGGTCGCCACGCCCGATCTCGTCGCCCCCGCAGCCCCGACCGCCATCCTGAGCAGCGACGGCACCAGCGTCAGCGGCACCGGCGAACCCGGTGCGACGGTGCAGGTCCGCGATGCCGCCGGATCGGTGATCGCCACCGTCCTGGTATCGCCTGCCGGCACTTATGACGTCGCGCTTGCCACGCCGCAGGTCAATGGCGAGACGCTGACCGTCATTCAGAGCGATGCCGCCGGAAACGCCTCTCCGCCTGCGATCGTCACCGCCCCCGACATCACCCCGCCCGCGCCGCCCACCGCTATCCTGTCGGCGGACGGCACGGCGGTTTATGGCAATGGCGAGGCCGGGGCGACCGTCCGCGTGGTCGATGCGAACGGCATCCCGCTGGGCACCGCCGTGGTCGGCGTGGACACCAGCTTTACCCTGGCCCTGACCCCTCCCCAGACCAATGGCCAGACGCTGACCGCGGTGCAGAGCGACGCGGCAGGCAATATCTCACCGCCCAGCATCGTGGGCGCGCCCGACGTGACCGCGCCGGACGCCCCCGTGGCGACCGTCTCGCCCGACGGCACCATCGTCACTGGCACCGGCGAACCCTTCGCCACCGTGACGGTCCGGCAAGCCAATGGTACGATCATCGGCCAGGTCGTGGCCGGCGCGGACGGCGGCTTCGCCATCGCGCTGTCCCCGGTTCAGGCCAATGGCGAGACACTGTCGGTCGACCAAAGCGATCGGGGCGGCAACCTGTCCCCCTCGGCAACGCTGACCGCGCCCGATATCACGGCACCGACTGGTCTGACCGCCGCCGTCAGCGGTGACGGCAGCTTCGTCACCGGAACCGGCGAAGCGGGGGCCAGCGTCACGATCCGCGATGCGGGCGGCACCGTGATCGGCACCGCGACCGTCGCCGCGAACGGCGTCTATAGCGCGACGTTGAATACGCCGCAGACCAATGGCGAAACACTTCAGGTGACCCAGGCCGATGCGGCGGGCAATGTCTCCGCCCCCACGACCGTCATCGCACCCGACACCACCCCGCCGCTGGCGCCGACTGGAACGATCATCGACAATGGCGCGACCCTGACCGGCACGGGCGAAGCCGGCGCGACCGTCACCGTCCGCGCCGCCGATGGCAGCGTGATCGGCACCGGGCCGGTAGGCGCGGACGGCAATTTCAGCGTCACGCTGATCCCCGCCCAGACCAATGGCGAAACCCTGCAACTTGTCCAGAGCGATGCGGCTGGCAATGCCTCGCCGATCGTCACCCTCACCGCGCCGGACACCACCGCCCCGACCGGGCTGACCGCCGCGATCAGCGCCGATGGCGCTATCGTGACCGGGCAAGGTGAAGTGGGTGCGACCGTCACGGTACGCGATCCGGCCGGCGTGACGATCGGTACCGCGCAGGTCGACGCGGATGGCAGCTATGCCGTCGCCCTTAGCCCGGCGCAGCGCAATGGCGAGACGTTGCAGGTCGTACAGGCCGATGCGACCGGCAACGTCTCCACCCCCGTCACGCCTATCGCCCCGGACCTCACCGCCCCGGCCGCGCCGCTTGGGGCGCTGGCGGTGGACGGCACCGTCGTCACCGGCGTCGGAGAGGCGGGCGCGACCGTCACCGTGCGCGCCGCCGACGGTACCGTGCTGGGCAGCGCCGTCGCGGCAGCGGACGGCAGCTTTGTGGTGCCGCTCGTCACGCCGCAGCTGAATGGGCAGTTTCTATCGGTGGTGCAGGCGGATGCGGCGGGCAATGTCTCGCCACCGCTGGCGCTGACCGCGCTCGACACGACGCCGCCGACCGGGCTGACCGCGACGCTGGACGCCGCCGGCACGATCGTCAGCGGCCAAGCGGAGGCGGGCGCCACCGTCACCGTACGCGATCCCGCCGGACAGGTGATCGGCACCGGCACCGCCTCCGTCACCGGGGCCTATGCGCTGGTCCTGACCACGCCGCAGCTGAACGGCCAAGTGCTTCAGGTGACCCAGGCCGATGGCACCGGCAATCCGTCGGCCCCCGTCGCGGTGACCGCCCCCGACCTCACCGCGCCCGACGCGCCGCTCTTTGCCCTGAATGCGACCGGCACGACCGCCAGCGGCATCGGTGAGGTCGGCGCGACCGTCACCATTCGCGACGTGGGCGGCTCGGTGATCGGCACCACCGTGGTGGCGGCGGACGGCAGCTTCGCCGTCGCCCTGACGCCCGCGCAAGGCAATGGCGGCACGGTGAGTGCGACACTCAGCGATGCGGCGGGCAATGTCTCCCCCATCGCAACCGTGACGGCTCCCGACGTCACGCCCCCCGCCGCGCCGCTCGCCGCGCTCGATCCGACCGGCACCATCGTCACCGGCATTGGCGAGGCGGGCGCCACCGTCACCGTGCGCGACGCTGGCGGGAATGTGTTGGGCAGCGTGATCGCCGACCCGCAGGGCAATTACGCCATCACCCTCGCGACCCCGCAGATCGACCGCCAGGTGCTGACCGTCATCCAGGCGGATGCGACCGGCAATCTATCGACCACGACGACGCTGGTCGCACTGGACCAGACGCCCCCGGCAGCCCCCGTCGCGATCGTCTCCGCCGATGGCGTGACGGTGTCGGGTACGGGTGAGATCGGCGCCACGGTGACGATCACCGATCCGGTCGGGCTGGTGCTCGCCACGGTACCGGTCGGTGCGGATGGCGGCTTCACCGTCACGCTCGCCCCGCCATTGACCAACGGACAGGTGCTGACGCTGACCCAGGCGGATGCGGCTGGCAATGTCTCCGTCCCCGGCACGGCGATCGCGCCCGACCTGATCCCCAACGACACGCCGCCGGCACCGACCGCGATCGTCGCGCTGGACGGGGCAAGCGTCACCGGCACGGGGCAGCCCGACGCCACCATCACCGTTCGCGATGCCACCGGCACCGTGATCGGCACCACCGTGGTCGCGGCCAATGGCCTCTATACCGCCACCTTGACCACCCCGCAATTGAACGGTGAGGTGGTCCGCTTGACGCAGACGGATGCAGAGGGCGATGTCTCGCCCCCCGCATCCGCCATCGCGCCCGACCTGACCCCGCCTGCCTTGCCGGTCGCGGTGATCGATCCCACGGGCACGATCGTCAGCGGCACGGGCGAAGTCGGCGCGACGGTGCAGGTCACCGACGCGGGCGGCGCGGTCCTGGGCTCTGCGACGGTAGGGGCGAACGGCAACTATGCCCTGTCGCTGACCACGCCGCAGATCAATGGCGAAGCGCTGACCGTGATCCAGAGCGACGGCGGCGGCAATCCCTCCGCCCCCGCCGCCGTGATCGCGCCGGACCTGACACCACCCGCTGCTCCGCTGGGCGTGGTGGCGGCGGACGGTGCCAGCGTCACCGGCACCGGCGAGGCGGGCGCCACCGTCACCATCAGGGGAGCCGGCGGCGCGGTGATTGGCACCGCGCTGGTTGCCGCGGACGGCAGCTATACCGCGACCCTGACCCCGCCCCAGGCCAATGGTCAGGTCGTGACGCTGACCCAGGCCGATCCGGCGGGCAATGTCTCGGTCCCGACGCTGGCGACTGCGCCGGACGTCACTGCCCCCACCGGCCTGACCGCCGCCATCGACAGCGCCGGGACGCTCGTCATCGGCGAGGGGGAAGCGGGCGCCACCGTCACCATCCGCGATGCGGGCGGGACGGTGCTGGGCACCGCGCTCGTCGCCGCCAATGGCAGCTATGCCGCGATCCTCACACCCCCGCAGATCGATGGTCAGTTGCTTCAGGCGACACAGGCCGATGCGGCGGGCAATGCTTCGGCGCCCGCCACGGTCACGGCACCCGATCTGACGCCACCGGCCGCACCGATCGGCCTCGTCTCGGCGGACGGCACGACCCTGATCGGCACCGGCGAGGCGGGTGCGACGGTGACCATCCGGAGCGTCGGCGGAGCGGTGATCGGCACCGCCGTGGTGGCGGCCGATGGCAGCTTCACCGCGCCGCTCGCCCCCGCCCAGGCCAATGGCCAATTGCTGTCGCTGACCCAGTCCGACCCGGCGGGCAATGTCTCGGCCACCGCGCAGGCGATCGCGCCCGACATCACCGCTCCCATCGGGCTGACCGCCGCGATCAACGGTGCGGGCACGGTCGTCACCGGTCAGGGCGAGGCTGGCGCGACCGTCACCATCCGCGATGCGGGTGGCGCGGTGCTGGCCACCACGACCGTCGCCGCCAATGGCAGCTACGCCGCGATCCTGACCACGCCGCAGATCAATGGCCAGGCACTGTCGGTGATCCAAGCGGATGCGGCGGGTAATGCCTCCACCCCCGCCGCCGTCACCGCGCCTGACCGTATCGCCCCGCTCGCCCCGATCGGCGCCGTCGCGGCCGATGGCGCCACCCTGACCGGCACGGGCGAGCCGGGCGCAACCGTCACCATCCGGGGCGCGGGCGGCGTCGCGCTGGGCAGCGCGCTCGTCGGTGCGGATGGCAGCTTCACCGCCACCCTGACCCCCGCGCAGGCCAATGGGCAGCTACTTACGCTGACCCAGGCCGATCTGGCCGGCAATGTCTCGGGCGTCGCGCAGGCGATCGCGCCGGACATCACCGCCCCCACCGGCCTGACCGCCGCGATCAATGCCACCGGCGTGCTCGTGACCGGCCAGGGTGAAGCCGGCGCGACCGTCACGGTCCGCGATGCGGGCGGCGCGGTGATCGGCACCGCCATCGTCGCACCCAATGGCCTCTACAGTGTGACGTTGACCACGGCCCAGGCCAATGGCCAGCCGCTGACCGTCGTGCAGGCGGATGGGGCCGGAAACGCCTCCGCCCCCACCCCGCTGGTCGCGCCCGACATCACGCCGCCCGCCGCGCCCACCGCTTTGGTCGACGGAACGGGTACGATCGTCACCGGCACCGGCGAGGTCGGCGCGACGGTGCGCATCCTCGATCCGCAGGGGCTGGTCGTCGGCACCGCACTGGTTGGGGCAAACGGGACTTACAGCGCGACGCTGACCATCCCGCAGGCCAATGGCCAGGCCCTGACCGTGGCGCAGGTCGATGCGGCCGGCAACGGATCCGTCGCGACCCCCGTGATCGCGCCGGACATCACCCCGCCCGCCCCACCCGCCGCCGCGATCAACGGCGCGGGCACCCTCGTCACCGGCACCGGCGAGCCGGGCACCATTGTCGAGATACGGACCGCGGGCGGCACCGTGCTCGCCAGCGGCGGGGTCAGCGCGGGCGGCACCTTCGCCCTCACCCTGCCCGTCCCGCAGGTGGCGGGCGAGACCCTGAATGTCGGTCTGCGCGACGCGGCGGGCAATGTCTCGGCCACGGTCTCGATCATCGCGCCGTTCGACATCATCGCCTTTGACGATACGGCGACTGCGCTGGTCGACCTGGTCCCGGTCCAGAGCAACCAGGCGCTGGGCAACGCCAATTATACGGCGCTCGCCTCGCTCGGCCTCGTCAATCTCGACGCACAGGTGCTGGCGGTTCCCAATGTCGCATTCACCGTTCAGCAGGGCCACACGCTGGATGCGACCTTTACCTATGACGCGACGCTGAACCTGGGCGTCGCAAGCGGCTATGCGGTGGTGATCCAGCGGTTCAACGGCACCAATTGGGTCGGGATCAATGGCGGAGGCGGCAATTCCACGCTGCTCGACGTCAGTCTGCTGGGTGGCAATCTGGTGGCCAGCGCCGATCTGGGGCCGGGCCAGTACCGTGCCTTCGTCACGTTCGACAACACGCTGGGCGTCGGCGTGCTGGGCGGATTGAGAGTCACGGGCGTCGATTCCGACTTCACCGACATCACTCAGGTCATTCCCTCGCCCACGCTGGGCAATGTCATCACCGACGTCGGCGTGGGCGGACAGGTCGATGTCGTCAGCCCCCAGACCCGTGTCGAGAGCGTGACGCTGAACGGCGTGACGACCGCCATCGTCGCCGACGATACGGTGATCGTCGGGCAATGGGGCAGGCTGACCATCGACCGCGATGGCAGCTATGCCTATACCCCCAATGCCGACACCGCCGCGCTGGGGAAGGTGGACAGCTTCACCTATACGCTGTTCGACGCCAGCGATGGCGAGCGGGCGAGCGCAACGCTGTCCATCGCGATCGCCAGCCCGGACATCGCCGGATCGCCGGTCGCGGTCAACGATACCGCCATCGCCGCCGCCAGCTTCGCCAATGTCGTGGAAACCCGCGCGCCGGTGATCGACAGCAGCTTCGCCACGCCCACGGCGGGGGTGCTGACCGGGACGCAGACCGGACGAATCAGCGACAGCTTCACGGTCGAGCCGAACAGCACGGCCAACGTCACCCTTTCGGCGGTGATCGCGCCGGGGCTGGCCGTGCTGCCCAGCTATTCGATCGTCGTCACCAACGCGGCGGGGCTGGTGGTCGGAACCGCCTCCGGCCTCGCGGTGGCCGGGGTCGGCGGGCTGCTGGGTTCGGGGATCAGCGTCTCGCTCCCCGCCCTTCCCTCCGGCACGTACAACTATACCGTCACCAGCACCAATACGCTGGGCACGGGCTATACGACCAGCGTCTATGTCGGCCAGACCGTCACCCATCTCGACCAGTTCGCGCTGACCGGAACCACGCCCGTCACCGGCGAACTGCTCGCCAACGACATATTGGGCAGCCCGTTCCTAGCAATCCGGGTGCTGTCTGGCGGCCAATTCGTGGATGTCGGCGATACGCCACGCACGCTGACCGGCGCCCACGGCACGCTGACCATCGATGAGGTCGGGCATTACAGCTATCAGCCCTTCTCGACGCTGGGCTATGCCACGACCGATCCGGTGGATCGCTTCACCTATCAGATCGTCCAGCCCGACGGACAGGTCGCGACCGCACGGCTGGACGTGGCGATCGACCTGAACAACGGCGTGGCGCCGGTCTTCCCGACCGCGACGATCACCAGCCTGTCGGTCCATGACGCCGTCACGCTGGAGGCCGATGTGGTGCCGATGACCCTGCGCGCGGAGCCGGTCGATCATGTGGCCACGAACGGCAACGCCGATGCCAGGCTCGCCCTGTCGCTGATGGAGGGGCAAGGCAGTCTGGAGGATGTGCTGTCCCGTTATCTCGACGCACAGCAGGGTACGACCGAACCCGCCCCGACCGACTCCGAATCGCATGCGATGCCGGTCGTCGCGGATATGATGACGATCGCGCCGGAGCCGACCGACCCGCTCGGCTATCTGACCGTTTCGGTCGATCCCGATCATGACAGATTGGCGCAAGTGCACGTCATCTGACCATCTTGCACAGCCGTCCAGAATCGGAGTTGATTTCCGGTGCCGAGGAGCCTTTTCCTCGGCACCAATTCTCCATCTATTAAATATGTTAGCAGCAACCACTGAGACAGAAGCTAAGCATCGGTGGGCCAAGCAACCCGAATGACGGGAACGTTACCGAATGCGATCAGGGAGGAGGATGACGGCTATGCTAGCCTCGATCATCGCAACGGCGGCAAGTGCAGAGCCGGCCATCACCCTGCAAAGTGCCATGCACGAGGTGCTGCAATGGCATCCCGCCGTCACGCAGGCCGCCGCCACCGTGGAAGCGCGCGGCGAGGATGTGGAGGTCGCACGGGCGGGCTATCTACCCAGGATCAGCGCCGGGGTAGGCAGCGGCTATGACAGCCGGCTGGGCAGCATCTGGCGTCCCCGCCCGCAGATTTCGGCCTCGCAGATGCTGTTCGACTTCGGCAAGGTCGCGGGCGCGGTCGATGCCGCGCGCGCCGGAACGCGGATCGGGCGGGCCGACATGCTGCTGGCGGTCGACGGGCTGATCCGCGACACGGGCTATGCGATGATCGAAGTTCAGCGCAACGCGGCGCTGCGCGGCATCGCGATCGAACAGCTATCGCGCATTCGCGAGATCAGCGATCTGGTCGACAAGCGGTTCGGCAAGGGCGCGACGACGCGCTCCGATGCGCTCCAGGCGCAATCGCGTGTCGCCGCCGCCGAGGCGACGCTGACCCGGATCGAGGCGGAGCAGCGGCGCTGGACCACCGGCCTGTCCTTCCTGCTCGGTCGCGATACGCCTCCCACGGTCGACCCCGACGTGCCCGACTGGCTGATGGGCAGTTGCACCCGTGCCGCGACGGTCGAATGGGCCGACGTCCCCGCCATCATGCGCGCCCGTGCACAATATGAACAGGCGACGGCCGAGAGCCGGCGCGTCCACGCCGCGCGCCTGCCCACCGTCGCGCTGGCGGGGGATGCGGCGGCTGATGTCAGTTCGCCCTTTTCGGACCGCAGCCTGTATAATTTCGGACTGAACGTCAGCAGCGACGTGTTCGGCGGCAATGCCGTTCGCGCCCGTGTGCGCAGCGCCGATCATGGCGTCCGCGCCGCCGAGGCCGCCGAACGCCAGGCCCGCAACGAAGTCGCATCGCAACTGGCCGAGGCGCAGCAGCAGATCGCCGGGCTGTCCCGGCTGCTCGACACGCTGGCCGCGCGGCAGGACAATATGGTGGAGACCGGCAAGCTCTATCGCCTGCAATATCTCGACATGGGCACACGCACCCTGGTCGACCTGCTCAATGCCGAGCAGGAGTTGCAACAGGCCCGGTTCGATGCCGTCAACACGGTCCACGATCTGCGGCGGCTGGCGATGGAATGCCTCTATGTCTCAGGCAAGGCGCGCGACGAGTTCGGGCTGACCGGCACCGCGATCCGGGGCGTCACGCTTTGACCGCCTCGGCCCTGCCCCCGACCGACTCGCTGGCCTGGATCGACATGCTGGGACAGGTGGCGCGGCATTTCCGCATGCCCTTTGCCGAACAGCGCGCGCGGCTGACCGCCCTGTGGCAGGGCGGCGGCGACGAAGAGACGCGGGTGCGGGCGATCGCGCGCGCCTCTGGCCTGTCGGTGCGCTTCGTCGCGCCGGCAGCGATGCGTTTGACCAGTTGGCGGCTGCCGGTCGTCGCGTGCCTGACCGATGGCGAACTCGCGCTCGTCACCGGGATCGATGCCGATGGGCAGGCGCTGTTCACCGTCGCGGGCGAAGACGGCCTCGCCGTGCAGCGCCCGCTGGCGATGCTGGTCGAGCAGACGCGGCTCTTCGTCGTCCCCCGTCCGGCGCGGTCGGCGGCGGATGTCCGCGTCGACAGCTATATCCGCCCCTTTGAGGAGCATTGGCTGCGCAGCCTGTTGTTGCAGGACGCGCGGAGCTATGGCCATGTCGCCGTCGCATCAGTGGTGACCAACTGCCTGGGGCTGGCGGGCGTGCTCTTCTCAATGCAGGTCTATGACCGGGTCGTGCCCGCCCAGTCGATGCCGACGCTCTATATCCTTTTCCTGGGCGTGCTGCTGGCGACCGGGTTCGACTTCGTGCTGCGGCGATTGCGGGTCGGGATCACCGACATTCTCGGCAAGCGCGCCGATCTACGGCTGTCGGACCGCGTCTTCGGCCATGCGCTGCGCGTCCGGAACCGAGCTCGGCCGACCTCGACCGGCACCTTCATCGCGCAGCTTCGCGATCTGGACCAGGTGCGCGACATGCTGACCTCCACCACCGTCGCGGCGGTGGCGGACCTGCCCTTCTTCCTGCTGTTCCTCGTCATCCTCGCGTTCATCGGCGGCGTGCTGGCGCTGGTGCCGGTGGTGGCGCTGGTCGCGCTGTTGCTCCCCAGCCTGCTCGCCCAGCGGCGGCTGCGCGCCTATGCCACGGAATCGATGCGCGAAACCTCGCTGCGCAACGCCCTGCTGGTCGAGGCGGTGCAGGGGATCGAGGACATCAAGGCGCTCCAGGCCGAGGAGCGGTTCCAGCGCCAGTGGAACCATTGCAACGCGGTGGCGGGCGA
Organism: Sphingomonas sp. LC-1; assembly: GCF_025371035.1. Classification (GTDB taxonomy): domain Bacteria; phylum Pseudomonadota; class Alphaproteobacteria; order Sphingomonadales; family Sphingomonadaceae; genus Sphingomonas; species Sphingomonas sanguinis_E. Next base: position 84,374 of record NZ_JANZXB010000006.1, read on the forward strand.
GGCGCAGTTGCGGCTGCGCGGCCTGACCGCCAGCCTGTCGACCTGGGCGCAGAGCGTTCAGAATGCGGTCTACGCCACCGTCATCTTCGTCGGCGCGCCGATGGTGATCGCCGGGGACATCACGACCGGCGCACTGGTCGCCACGTCGATGCTGGCCGGCCGGATGATGGCGCCGATGGGGCAGGTGTCGCACCTGCTCGGCCGCTATCAACATGCCAAGGTCGCGGCGAACAGCCTGGACCAGATCATGGCGCTGCCCGTCGACAATCCCGACGCCGAACACCGCATCCCCCTGCCCTCGGCACGCGGCGGCTTCACCTTGCGCACCGCCGTCTTTTCCTATGCCGATCCGCAATCGCCCCCGGCGCTGACCGTCCCCCGGCTGGAGATCGCAGGGGGCGAGAAGGTCGCGGTGCTGGGCCGCAACGGCGCGGGCAAGTCGACGCTGCTCCAGGGCCTGTCGGGCATGTTGCAGCCGGTGTCGGGCGAGGTGCTGCTCGACGATCTGGCGCTGCACCAGATCGATCCCGCCGATGTCCGGCGCGAGGTCGCCCTGCTGACTCAGAATAGCCGGTTGTTCCACGGGTCCTTGCGCGAAAACCTGACCATGGGCGCGCCGATGGCGACCGACCAGGCGATCCTCGCTGCGCTGGAGATGGTCGGCGCGGTCGATTTCGTCCGCCGCCTGCGCGACGGGTTGGAGCATGTCGTGCTGGAAGGCGGGCTGGGCCTGTCGGGTGGGCAGCAACAGGCGCTGCTGCTCGCGCGGCTGCTGATCCGTCAGCCCCAGGTCATGCTGCTCGACGAGCCGACCGCGGCCATGGACGAAGCCTCCGAACGCCAGTTCATCGCGCGCTTCAAGGAATGGAGCCGCGACCGGACGGTGGTGGTCGCCACCCACCGGATGCGCGTGCTCGACTGGGTGGACCGGGTGATCGTGATCGACAACGGCCTGATCCTGCTCGATCAGCCCAAGGCGCAGGCGCTCGCCACGCTTCAGGGTGCGGCACGGAGCCAGGCGGCATGAGCGCCGCGGCGGCCTTCGACGACCGGCCCTTCGCCGATGAAGGCGGGGCGCAATTGCTCGCCGCCCGGCGGATGCTGTGGGTGCTGACCGCGCTGTTCGTCGTCGCGCTGGTCTGGGCATGGTTCGCCGAACTGGACGAGGTCGCGACCGGCACCGGCCGGGTGGTGCCCACCAGCCGCGAACAGGTGCTGCAATCGCTGGAGGGTGGCATCCTGGCCAAGATGCTGGTGCGGCAGGACGACATCGTGAAACCGGGCCAGATCCTCGCGCAGCTCGACCCGACACAGGCGGGCTCGACGGTCGAGGAAAGCGCCGCCAAATACCGCGCCGCGCTCGCCGCCCAGGCGCGGTTGCAGGCCGAGGTCAACGGCACGCCCCTGTCCTTTCCGACCGAGCTGAACGGCTTCCCCGCGCTCAAGGCCGAACAGCAACGCCTGTACGACGCCCGCCGCCGCAGCCTGGCCGGCTCGCTGGGGCTGATCGACGAATCCCTGACGCTGATCGGGCGCGAGGTCGGGATCGGCGAGTCGCTGATCGAAGTCGGCGCGGCCAGCAATGTCGAGGTGTTGCGCCTGAAGCGACAGCGCGCCGACCTGGATCTGAAAAAGGCCGATCTGCGCTCGCAATATATCGTCGAGGCGCGGCAGGACCTGACCAAGGTCAGCGAAGAGGTGGAGGCGCTCGCCCCCGTGGTACGCGGGCGGTCGGACACGCTTAGCCGCCTGACCCTGCGCTCGCCGGTACGCGGGGTGGTCAAGAATATCGAGGTATCGACCATCGGTGGCGTCATTCCGCCAGGCGGCAAGATCATGGAGATCGTGCCGATGGACGAGCGCCTTCTGGTCGAGGCGCGCATCTCTCCGCGCGACATCGCCTTCATCCGCCCCGGCCAGCGCGCCAGCGTGAAGATCACCGCCTATGACTATGCGATTTTCGGCGGGCTGGAGGGCAAGGTCAGCAGCATCTCGCCCGACACGATCCGGGACGAGGTGAACCCGGACGTCTATTATTACCGTGTCTTCGTGCGGACAACGGCGGACTCGCTGGTCAACAAGGCCGGGCGGCGCTTTCCCATCGTGCCGGGCATGATCGCCACCGCCGACATCCACACGGGCAGCAAGACCGTGCTGCAATATCTGCTCAAGCCGCTGAACCGCGCGCGCGAGGCGATGCGCGAGCGATGAGCGCCCCCTCTCCCATCCGCCCTCCAACCCCTCCCATCCCATGCCACCCCACGGGCACCCCCCGCCCATGGCTTCAGCTCAGGATATGCCGATGACGAAACCTATGGCCGCCCGTGAGTTCGCGCCGCACGCCCGCGTACCGATCCCCACGATCCGGATCGGTGGACAGGGTCGGGTCACGCTTGTCGATCTGGCACGTCAGACCCAGGCGATGCGCGCCCATATCGCCGAATTCTTCCCGCGCGACATCTTCCGCGATTCCGCCTGGGACATGATGCTCGAGCTTTTCATTGCCGAGCAGGAGCGCCGTCCGATCTGCGTCAAGGAACTGATCCTCGTCTCCGGCGAAACCTCGACCAGTGCGCTGCGACGGATCGATCGGCTGGAGAGCACTGGGCTGCTGCAGCGACGGACCGATCCCGCCGATCACCGGCGGCTGGCCGTCACCCTGACGGAGCGCGGAACGGACGCGATGACCGCGATGCTCCGCCACCTCTATCTGACGATGGCCGACGCCGAGAATCGGTGAAGGCGGCGGGCGCGCGTTACCAGCGCGCGTCCCACCCCAAGGTGAAGGTACGGCCTCGCCCGGCGAAGAAGGCCAGATTGTCGTTCGGCAGCCGGGTGTCGCTGTTATAGTCGATATAGAAGCGGTTGAAGATGTTCTGCGCGCTCAGCGACAGGCCGCCGAAGCGGGTCTGATAGCGGACATAGGCGTCGGTCACCGTATAGCCGCCGAAATTGTTGCGGGGATCGGGGTTCGCCTTGCCGTGGAAGGTCCGCGACAGATACATCTGGGTCTGCACGCGCGCCGTCACCGGGCCCGAGGCGAAGTCGGCGGCGGCGTTCATCCGGTCGGGTGAGATGTTGGTGCCGTCCAGATCGGTATCGACGATCCCGTCCGGGTTCCGCGTGTCGCTGTCATAGCGCCCGATCAGATGGGCATAGCCGGTCGACAGGCGCAGGCCCGGAACCGGGGTGCGCAGGCCCAGATTGATCTCCAGCCCCTTGATCTCCACCCGCTGGCGCTGAACCTGGAAGATGCCGTTGCCCAGTGCGAGCAGCACCTGGCCATTTTTGCTGGTCGACCAGAAATAGGTGGTGCTGGCGTCGAGCGGCCCGCGCTTCACCTCCAACCCGATTTCGCGATTGTTGGAGATGACCGGGTCGATCGCGCGGAAACTGCTCAAATCGGTGCCGGGCGTGTCGACCGCGCGGGTGATGCGACCGATATCGGCCATGGTGAAGCCTTCGGCATAGCTGGCATAGGCGCGAATGCCCGCCAGCGGCTCGACGATGACGCCGCCATTGGCCATGATCCGGTTGAAACCGGGCTCGCCGCCCTTGACGCTGACCCCGCCATAGGTCGCCAGGTTGCGCCCATCATAGGTGTTGGAGGCGAGCGTGTGGTAATCGGCGATGCGGACCTTCACATTCTCCCACCGCGCGCCGCCGGCCAGCCGCACCACGCCGTCGAACAGCTTCAGATTGGCCTGGACGAAGGGCGCCAAGCTGCGGAAATCGGCGGGCGGCACCCAGACGCGGTTGGTCGCGATCAGCCGCTGTTCCGACTTGTCGGCAAGCGCGTCGAAGCCGATCGTCGCGACAAGCGCGTCGAATCCCGGCACCGCACGCTCATAGCTGGCCCGCAGCCCGAGCTTGCGCGAACGGTTCTCCGACTGGTCGAGCAGCGTGCCGACCGGGGCGATCGCAGGGTCCTGGAAAGTGGCGATTGGCGTCGGTTCGCCGCCGAACGTGTCATAAGTGCGATTGAAGAAGAGCTGCGCGACCAGATTGCCGCCCGCCACGTCATGGTCGGTATAGGATAGCGATACCGCTTCGGCCAGGTTGGCGGCGGGTTTGCCCGGCGGGGTGCCGCGCACCGCGCTGGTCGGCAGTCCCGTGCGCCGATTGCCCGCCAGCGGGACGAAGCGCCCTTCGCCATTCAGTTCATAGCGGTTGAGGATCAGGTCGAACCGCCCGCTCTCGCGCACCTGCGCGCCCAGACGCGCGAACACATCGGTGGCGCGCGAATCCTGCGTTTCGCCCTGGGTCAGGTTGATGCCGATCCGGCGACCTTGCGCATCGTAGAAGACGCCGCGCCGTTCATAGGACGCCCCCAGCGTCGCGTCGAAGATGCCGGCCTTGTACTGGACCAGCCCCGCCACCTTGCCACCCGGCGAGTCCGACTCGATCCCGTTGGCGACCGTGCCCTGCACCAGCGTCCGCCCCGACAGCCCTTCGGTTTTCGGCGGTCCGACCGTCACCTGGTTGACGATGCCGCCTGTCCCACCGATTCCCTGAAGCGCGTTGGAACCATAGATCAGTTCGACCCGATCGATGAAGAAGCCATCGATGGTGAATCCGTCCCGGCTGCCGTCGCGCAGCGGCGTCGTCTGCGGAATGCCGTTGATGGCATAGAGGGGCGATCGTCCGCGCAGCGTCTCGCCCGCGCCCGACAACTTGCCGCGCGTCGGCGAAAAGCTGGGCGTCAGCACCGCGACGGCATCGGTCACGCTGCCCGAAATCGCGATCTGGCGGTCCAGCGCTTCCTTGTCGATGATGTCGATGGTCAACGGCAGGGCATTGGGCGGCAGGACGGTGCGCGCCGCGGTGACGACGACTTCGCGGTCCTGCGGTGCCTCGTCCTGCGTCGTGGCAGTGGCGTCCGACGGGGGCAGGCTCTGCGCCATCGCCATCGACGATCCCGCGATCAGGGCGGCCAGCGACCCCCCGAACGCCATCGCCCCAAGCCCTGCCTTCGGACGAATTTTCCCCGACCGCTTCATTCTTCCCCCGTAACCATTGACGTGAACGGCGCGGCCAACTAACGCAAGTGATTATCAATAACAAGGGCTGATCAGCCGGTGGTTTCGACCCGTACGCTGCTGTTCCAGATTCACTGGTTCCTGGGGATCACCGCCGGGCTCGTACTGGCCGTCATGGGCGTCACCGGGGCGCTGATCAGTTTCGAGTCGGAGATACTGGCCGTTACGAATCCGGGCATCGTGACGGTGACACCGGGGCGCGGTGCACCGCTGCCTCCTCCGGCCCTGATCGCGCGGATCGACGCGCAGGTGCCCAATATCCACATCACGCGACTGACGATCGAACGCGACCCCAGCAAGGCCGTCTTCGTCAGCTATACCGTCGGCGATCGCAAGGAACGGCTATGGGGCTATGTCGACCCGACGTCGGGCCGGATGCTGGGCCCGCCGCGCGGGGCGGAATTGTTCGAGACGGTCGAGAATCTCCATCGCTGGCTGGCGCTGCCCGGCAAAGGGAATGGCATCGGCCGCCAGATTACCGGCTTTGCGGCGCTGTCGCTGATCTATTTCGCCTTGTCGGGCCTGTATCTGCGTTGGCCGCGCAAGCCATTGGACTGGCGCAACTGGTTCGTCCTCGACCTGCGAATGACGGGACGCAATCTGTACCGGGCGCTGCACGCGGTCATCGGTGGCTGGGTGTTGATCTTCTACCTGATCAGCGCGGGCACCGGCCTGTGGTGGTCCTATGACTGGTATCGCACCGGCGTCCGCCATCTCCTGTCGAGCGAACAGGCCGCGCATGGTCCGCGCGAAGGCGGCAAGCGCCGCCATGGCAAGGCGCAGGATGATGCACCGGTCGATCTGGCAAGCCTCTGGGGGCAATTCGAGCAGGCGACCGAGCATCAAACCTATGAGCGCGTCACCGCCTCGATCCGCGAAGGCAAGGCCCAGTTCCGCGCCAAGCTTCCCGGCGGTCGGCATGACCGCGTGTCCGACGAGGTGAGCATCGACGCCGCGACCGGGCGCATCGCTTCCAACCAACCCTATGCGCAGCGGCCACTGGGCGACGACATCCTGACCAGCGTCTATGAGATTCACCGCGGTGCCTATTTCGGGCTGGCCGGGCGGATTCTGATGGCGCTGGCCAGCCTGACCATGCCGCTGTTCACCATCACCGGCTTCCTCCTCTATTTCGCGCGGCGGCGGCGCAAGGCGGCGCTCCGGGCGGTGAATGCAGATAGCGCGTTGGTGCCGACCGACGCAGCGAGCACCCTGGTCGCCTATGCCAGCCAGACGGGCTCGGCCGAGCGCATCGCCCGACTGACGGCGCAGGCTTTGCCCGATGCCGCCGCGCTGCCGATCGCCTCGCTGACCGCCGATCAACTGACCCGGGTGAACAAGCTGTTTGTCGTCGCCAGCACCTATGGCGAGGGGGAGCCGCCGGACGCGGCGCGCGCCTTTGCGCGGACCATGGCAGAGCCGCCATCGGATCTGTCGCACCTGTCCTACGCCGTGCTGGCGCTGGGTGATCGGGAATATCCCGACTTCTGCGCCTTTGGTCACCGGATCGACCAATGGCTGCACAGCGGCGGGGCGCAGCGGCTGTTCGACGCGATCGAGCAGGATGGCGAGGATGCCGATGCGCAGCGCCTGTGGCAGCAGCAACTGGCCGGGCTCGGCGCGCGCACCGATCAACCGGACTGGGCCCCCGCCCCCATGGCCGACTGGCGGCTGGTCGAGCGGCGGTTGCTCAATCCAGGCAGCAGCGGCGGCGAAACCTGGCATGTCGCGCTGGAGCCGGTTGCGGCCCCCGCCTCCTGGGCGGCAGGCGACATATTGGAAATCCTGCCCCGGCAGGATCGCCGCCGTGTCGATGCTTTCCTGGCCGCCACGGGGCTGAACGACGCGCCCGACATGCGCGAGCGCCTGATGGACAGCATCCTGCCGACCGCAGCGGGCCCCGGCTTCGACGCTGCCACTCTCCGCCCGCTGGCGCATCGCGAATATTCGATCGCGTCGGTCGCGCCGGCGGGCCGGGCCGAGTTGATCGTCCGGCTGGCGCAGGCCGAGGACGGCCTGCCGGGGTTGGGGTCCGGCTGGCTGTGCCATGGCGCGCCATTGGGCGGCGTGGTGCGGGCGCGGATTCACGCCAATGCGGCGTTCCACTCCCCCGCCGATCCCGCCACGCCGATGATCCTGATCGGCAACGGCACGGGTCTGGCGGGCCTGCTCGCCCATCTGCGCGGGCGGGCGGCGAGCGGCGGCGGCCCCGTCTGGCTGTTCTGGGGAGAGCGGCATCCCGATCATGACGACTATCACCGCGACGAGCGCCGGGCGCTGTGCGATGCCGGGATAGCGTCGGGCATGACGACCGCCTGGTCCCGTCTGGGTCATGGCCCCCGCTATGTCCAACATGCGCTGCAGGACTCGGCGAAGCTGGTTCGCGAAGCGGTCGCCGGCGGCGCGGCCATCTATGTCTGCGGCAGTCTGAAGGGCATGGCGGGCGATGTGCACCGCGTGCTGACCGACATTCTGGGCGACGATCTGCTGGAGACGATGGCGGCGACGGGTCGCTATGCCCGCGACATCTACTGACCGGGTGCCCGATCATCGGGGCGATGGCACGATGGCAGCGAGAGGGGCGCGGAGGTCTTCGAACGTTCTGATCAGGCGCGACCCTGCATCGATTCCCCGAGCAATGTGAAGAAGCTGCGCGCCACATGGCATTGCGCGCCGTCCCATTCGGGATGCCATTGCACCGCCAGCACGTCCGCCCCACAGCCCGGTGCGCGGAATGCCTCGATCAGCCCATCCTCGCTGTCGCGCGCCTCGACCACCAAGCCATAGCCCAGCCGGTCGACGCCCTGCTGGTGGACCGAATTCACCTCCAGCCGCCGATGCCCGCTGCGCCCCGCCAGCACGCCGCCCGCCGCCAGATCGACAGGGTGATGATGACCGAACAACGCTTCGTAATCCTCGTCCCATGAGCCGCGATGGTGGCGCGGCAGCCCGCCCAGGCAGGTCAGCGTCCCGCCGAACAGCACGTTGATCTCCTGCATCCCCCGGCAGATGCCATAGACGGGCTTGCCGCGCTCGATCATCCGCCCCGCCAGCGCCAGGGCGACGCTGTCCCGCTCCGGATCGCACAGATGGCGGGCGAGATGGCCGCGATCCTCATATTGGGCGGGCTCGACATGCGACCGTCCACCCGTCAGCAGCAGCCCGTCGAGCATGTCGGCCATCGCGACCGGATCGACCGCCTCGCGCACCGCGGGAACCATGACCACATTCGCCCCGCACAGCCGCACCACCGGCTCGATGAATCGCGTCGCCACCGCCTGGATCGGGCGACCCGCGACCTCGTTCCCGCACATCAGTCCGACGATGGGCTTTGCCGTCCGCGTCATGCCGTGCCCTCCAATTCCTGCCGCAGTGCGCGCCCCTCCGCCCGCTGCAGGGCCCGCGCCTCGGGCTGGACCAGGACGCTGTCCGGCGCGACGTCGCTCAGCAGCCAGACATTGCCCCCGATCACCGAGCGCGCGCCGATCTTAACCCGACCCAATATCGTCGCGCCAGCATAGATGATGACATCGTCCTCGACGATCGGATGCCGGGCGAAGCGGTCGCGCGGCGAGCGCGGCGCCGTGCCCAGCGCCGATCGCGCGCCCAGCGTCACATGCTGATAGACGCGCACCCGCTCGCCGATGATCGCCGTCTCGCCGACGACGACGCCGGTGCCGTGATCGACGAAGAAATAGCGTCCGATGGTCGCGCCGGGATGGATGTCGATCCCGGTCCGCTCATTGGCGAGTTCGGAGATCATCCGCGCGACGATCGGCGCGCCCAGCGCATTCAGCTCATGCGCGATACGGTGATGCAGGCTGGCGACCGCACCGGGATAGCAGAGCAATATCTCGTCGACGCTACGCGCCGCCGGGTCGGCCAAGAAGGCCGCCTCGACATCGGTGTCGATCAATTCGCGCACATGCGGCAGGGTCGCGCCGAACAGCCGCGCGATCAACGCCGCCTGTTCGGGCGGGAAAGCGGCATCGGCGTCCTTCTGCCAATAAGCGAGCTCGGCCCCGATCTCCCGCTCCAAAGCGGTCAGCGCGGCGAGCAGCTTGGCGGCGACGAAGCGATCCTCCTCCACGCCCGCACCCCGGAAATGACCCAGGCGGCGCGGATAGAGCGCGGCAGCGACCAGCGCGACGACGTCCTCGACCCCGGCGCGCGACGGAAACCGTTCGACATCGCGCCCCGCATCCTGACGCTGGCGCCAGCCATGGCGAGCGGTGCGCAGCGAAGAGACGATGCCGTCGATCCCGGTCGCGGCGTCTTCCCCGGCGCGGGGGGTGGCGGTCAGCTTGCTGGTCGTCATCACGATCCTCCGACCCCTATCATATCCCAGTTCTTGAATGGGATATAACAGAAATGCTACGTCCCTATAAAGCACGCGCTTGTCTTAACGTGCGGTTGCGGATGCGGCGGGGCTTGGGCATGGAGGCGCGTGCCAGCATGGTTCGGCCCGGCGGGAAGGGAGCCCGCAAGGTCGATCGTCCCTATCCTATCCCCGGAGCCGTGCGACGATGACCACTCCACGCCAGACGACGCTGACCCGTTTCCTGATCGAGCAGCAACGCCGGTCGCCCGAAACCTGCCCCCCTGAGCTTCGCCTGTTGATCGAAACGGTCGCGCGCGCCTGCAAGGCGGTGAACCAGGCGATCTCCAAGGGGGCGCTGGGCGATGTGTTGGGTTCGCTGGGCAGCGAGAATGTGCAGGGTGAGGTCCAGAAGAAGCTGGACGTGATCGCCAACGACCTGCTGCTCGACGCCAATGAATGGGGCGGGCACCTCGCGGCGATGGCGTCGGAGGAAATGGAGACGATCCACCGAATCCCCAATCGCTACCCCAAGGGCGAATATCTGCTGCTGTTCGATCCGATCGACGGGTCGAGCAATGTCGATGTCGACCTGTCGGTCGGCACCATCTTCTCGGTGCTGCGCGCGCCCGAAGATTGCGCGGGCCGCGAAGTGACCGAGGCCGACTTCCTGCAACCGGGCCGGGCGCAGGTGGCGGCGGGCTACGCCATTTACGGGCCGCAGACCCTGCTGGTCCTGACCGTGGGCGAAGGCGTGTATGAGTTCACCCTCGACCGCGAACTGGGATCGTGGCGGCTGACCGACGGACCGATGCGCATTCCGGCGGGGACGCGCGAGTTCGCGATCAACATGGCCCGCCGCCGCCAATGGTCGCCGGGCATCGCCCGCTATATCGAGGAGCGTATCCAGGGCAGCGAGGGACCGTGCGGCGTCGATTACAATATGCGCTGGACCGCATCGATGGTTGCCGACATCCACCGCATCCTGAAGCGCGGCGGCGTGTTCCTCTATCCCGGCGACCATCGTGAGGCCGGCAAGGCCAAGTTGCGCCTGCTCTATGAGGCCAATCCGATGAGCTTCCTGATCGAACAGGCGGGCGGCGCGTCGATCGACGGGGCGATCCGCATCATGGATGTCGAGGCGATCGGCCTGCACCAGCGGGTCGGCGTCGTGCTGGGCGATGCGGAGGAAGTGGCGCTGGTCGCGGAATATGGCCGGACGGGGTGAGGGTTTTCCGTAGCCTTCGACTTAGCTCAGGCTGATCGGAGGGCGGGCCGGGTTATCGAAATCCAGACATCCCTTTGACCCCGGCGAAGGCCGGGGCCCAGTTACCATGTGGCTGGAAAAACGGGATGAACCTGCCTCCCCCCGCTTCGCCCGGCGCGCCATCGGCCGGGTGGCGCCTGGGCCCCGGCCTTCGCCGGGGTCGAAGGGATACCCCCCTCCGTTCAGCTTGAGCGAAGTCGAAGGCCAAGGGAATCCCTATCCGTCCGGTCCGCCCCCTAAACCCGCCCCACGGACTCCCGCAGCACCAGTTCGAAGTCCACCACCCGATCCTCGACCGTGCGCGAGCGTAGCGCCGTCAGCACCTGTTCGACCGCGCGGAACGCCATGTCGCCCACCGGCTGGCGGATCACGCTGAGCGGAGGCCAGACGCGGGCGGCGATCGCGGTGTCGTCGAACCCCGTCACCGTCAGATCGTCGGGCAGCCGCAGTCCCATGCGATGTGCCTCGCCGATCAGACCGGCGGCCATGTCGTCGCTGCTGCACAGGATCGCGCTGGGCCGGTCGGCCAGCGACAACAGGGTCCGCCCCGCCTCCGCGCCCGCGGCAGGCTCGAACCCGCCCCGCACGACCAGCATAGGGTCCACCGCCAGCCCGCTCGCCGCCATGCCGTCGTGAAATCCGGCCAGCCGCTCGTCCGCGACCGAAAAGCTTTGCGGTCCCGCCATGAAGCCGATGCGCCGATGCCCCGCCTGAGCGACATGGGCCGTCATCGCCGCCATCGCCGCGCGGTTGTCGACGCGTACGGTCGAGATGTCGGGCAGCCCCTGCCCGGTCGCGATCGCCGCCGCCGCGACGCCCAGTTCCTCGAACAACCCCGACCCGCTGAGCAATTCGGCAAAGGGCGGGACCAGCAGCACGCCCGCCGCCCCGCTCTGCACCAGCGCACGCACCGCCGCCGCCGCCGCCTCGCGGGTCAGCCCCTCCTCCGCCTGCGCGATGAACTGCAACCCGCGCGCATTGCTCGCCCGCAGCGCACCAAGCAGGACCGAGTCGATGAAGGGCGTCCGCTTGTCGCTATAGAGCAGCCCCAGGGTGGTGGCCCGCGCCTTGGCCAGACGACGCGCGGCGATATTGGGGACATAGCCCAGCGCCTCGATCGCGGCGAGCACCGCCGCGCGCGTCGCAGGACTGGCCCGGCCGACGCCGTTGATGACGTTGGATACGGTCATCGCCGATACGCCCGCACGCTCGCCGACCGCGCGGATGGTGACGCCTTCGGGCCTTTTGCTGCTCATAGGGGATGATCCGCTAGCGCAGCCATCCCCCCTTGGCTATCGGCGATCATCCGCCGTGCGATCAGACCGCCCCCGCCTTCATCCCCTTGACCGCATGATCGGCCGCGCGCGCAGTCAGCGCCATGAAGGTCAGCGAGGGATTCACGCACGATACGGACGTCATCTGCGCGCCATCGGTGACATAGAGGTTGGACGCGTCATGCGCCTGGCTCCATTTGTTGAGCACCGAATTGCGGGGGTCCGCCCCCATGCGCGCGCCACCCATTTCATGGATGGCGTCGCCGGGAACATGCTCCTGCTCGCCACTGGTGACGTTCCTTAGCCCCGCCGCACGCAGCATCGCTTCGCCTTCGCGCCGGGCGTCCGCCATCATCTTCAACTCATTGTCGCGGAAGGTCACGTCGAACTTCAGCAGCGGCACGCCGAAGCGATCAACCTTGCTCGGATGAAGCGAGATGCGATTGTCCTCATAAGGCAGGCATTCGCCGAACGCGCCCATGCTGAACTGCCACGGGCCATAGCGTCGCATGCCATGCTTCATCTCCGCGCCGAAGCCGACCGGCTTGGCCGCGTTGCGATAGGCCGAGCCCTGATAGCCATAGCCGCGCTTGAAGCCGAGCCCCTCGTCCCCCTTGAGGTTGCGGAAGCGCGGCACATAGACCCCGCCCGGACGGCGACCATATTCGATCAGATCGTCCATGCCAGGAATTTCGCCCGACACGCCGACGCGGAAGATATGGTCCATGACATAGCGGCCCAGCGTCCCGCTGCTGTCGAAATGGCTGCGCTCCGAGCCGGGCGCGCGCGAGTTCATCAGGATCTGCACCGACGCCATGGCCGAGGCGCAGACGAAGACGAGATTGGCGGCGACCGTCTGCGCCTGCCCCGTCTTCGCATCGACATAGCGGACGCCGGTGACCTTCTTGGCGGCAGGATCATAGTCGATCCCGGTCACCACCGCGTCCGATTGCAGCGTCAACCGCCCGGTCGCGCGCGCGGCGGGCAACGTCACGGCTTGCGTCGAGAAATAGGCGCCGAACGAGCATCCATTGCCGCACTGGTTGCGGAACTGGCATTTGGTGCGGTTCTGGTCGGGCTTGTCCTCGGTCATGTTGGACAGGCGGGTGTTGATCAGCTTGCGGCCCGGAAACTGACCCTCCAGCCGCTCCTTCAACCACTTCTCCGCGACGTTCATCGGGATCGGCGGCTGGAACTCGCTGTCGGGGAGATAGGGCAGGTTCTCGCGCGACCCCGATACGCCGATATATTTCTCGACATAGGAATACCACGGCGCGACGTCGTCATAGCGGATCGGCCAGTCAGCGGCGACGCCCTCGCGTTTGTTCGCCTCGAAATCGTCGGGGCTCCAGCGGAACGACCAGCGGCCCCAGATCAGCGACTTGCCGCCGACCGCGCCGGGGCGGATCCAGTAGAATTTGCTCCCCTCGTCATAGGCATAGGGGTTCAGCCGGTCGTCATTGTAGAATTTCTGGTTGCTGGGCGCGACATAGCCCTGTTTGGCGATGAAATAATCGCTCTCCACCAAGGGCTTGGGCATGATGTTGCGCGCGGGCACCTCGAAAGGCGGCTTGCCGTCATAGGGATAGCCCTCGCCATGCTCCACCATGACGCCCCGGTCGAGCATCAGGACGCGCAGGCCCTTTTCGGTCAGTTCCTTGGCGGCATAACCGCCACTGATGCCCGACCCGATCACGATCGCGTCAAAACGGTTCGTCGCCGCCATGGCCATCCTCCTAAATGTTTCTTATCGTTTTAGAATCGAAGCGCTTGCAGCGTCCGGAAACTGGTCGTGATGTCGGGCAGGTAAGGCGCGGGTGCCTGGTCGTTCTCGACATAGAAATGCTTCACGCCCGACAGGCCGTTGAGCTTGAAGATCGCAGCGAAGTCGATCTTGCCCGCCCCCACCGCGGTCATGCTGCCATCGGCGCGCGCATCCTTGACGTGATAGGCATAGATGCGCCCCGCCAGCCGCCGGATCAGCGCCGCCGCATCCTCGCCCGCATGGATCGCCCAGTACAGGTCGATCTCCAGCTTCACGAGCTTCGGATCGGTGCCCTTGAGCAGCCGGTCATACAGGCTGACGCCACCGGGCTTGTTGGTGAACTCGAAATCGTGATTGTGATAGGCGAAGCCCAGCCCCGCCTTCTTCAACTGCTCGGCGAAGCGGTTGATGTTGGGCAGCGCCGCATTCCAGCCCGCCTCGGTCCGATGCTCGTCGGTCATATAGGGCAGGATGACGGTGTCCGCGCCCAGCGTCTTCGCCATGGTCACGCATTTCCCGAAATTGCCGAGCAGCGCGTCATAGGGGACATGCACCGAGGGTGCCTTCAGCCCCAGCCGGTCCTGCGTGCGGCGGAGCATGGCATGGTCCATCGCGTCGTAACCGCCGCCGCCATATTCGATCTCGCGGTACCCGATCTTCGCCACCGCCTCGAGCGTCTTGACCGGATCGGCCGCGAACAGCTCGCGGATCGTGTAGAGCTGTAGCCCGATGGCGCCCAGCCGCGCGGCCTGCGCCATCCCCGGCAGCAGCGCGCCCGCGCCCAGCCCCAGCCCAGCGCCCATCAGCGAACGACGATCGATCATGCCGAATATACCTTGTTGACCTGAGAATAGGGGAAGGCACCGTTATACTCGCCGGGCACGGGCAGATATTCGCGTTCCTGCGTGATGCCGATCTCCGACGTGTAATAGCCGGTGATGACCAGTTGCCGGAACGGCTCGAAGAAGGCGCGGCCCTCGGGCAGCACGCCCTCCATCGCTTCGGTCAGCAGCGTGTCCTGCTGCGCCGCCGTCGCCTTGGCGGCGGGCACGCGGTGGACACTCTGGCTGCGCGCCTCGATCGCGTTCAGCCCGGCGATGATCGGCACCCGGTCGGCAGGCAGCGACCAGTCGGCCAGCATCTTCTCGATGAATTCGGGCACCCCGGCCGCGATCGCGCCGGGCGTATCGGTGGTCGGCAGCACGCGTTCGGCCAACGCGGTCATCGTCGCGCGCTGGACGGGGGTGAAGACCGCCACGCTGGGCGGGCCGTTCGAGATGACGGGAATAGCGCCGCGCGTCTGCTCGACCGCGCCCGCCGCACGGGCGATGGGCGCGAACAGCGCGGAGCCGAACATGGCGGTGATCCCCGCCAGGGCATGTCTGCGGTCGATATGGGGGTGGGCGATCATCGGGCATCCTCCGGCAGGTCCTGCGCGATCGCCTCGGGCGGCAGCGGGCGGACCCAGATGTTGCGGAACGAGACGGGCGAGTCGTGATCCTGAAGCTGGATCGGCGCGGCATCGCCATGCGCCTGGTATTTTTCGACCTGCCGCCAGACGGTGGTGCCCAGCATCGCCTGATGGTTCTGGACGACGACGCCGTTCAGCAGCGCGGTGACATAGGCGGGGCGGGTCAGCTTGCCATCGGCGGCAAAGCGTGGCCGCTCGAAGATGATGTCATAGCTTTGCCACTCGCCGGGCTTGCGCGCGGCGTTCACCAGCGGCGGCTTCCAGGCATAGACCGCCCCCACCTGCCCATCGGCATAGGTCGGATTATTATAGCCGTCGAGGATCTGGACCTCATAGCGTTGCATGAACCAGATGCCGCTATTGCCGCGATCCTGCGAACTCTTCTGTGGCGGGTTGGGCGAGCGGAATTCGAGGTGCAGCTGGACATCGCCGAAGCTCTGCTTGCTGACCAGCACGCTCTCCGCCTTGCCGTCGCGCGGCGGCACGGTCAGCACCCCGCCCTGAAGCAACCAGGGCTTGCCGCTGGCCGTCCAGGCGTCCAGCGAGCGCCCGTCGAACAGCACCACCGCATCCGACGGCGCACCGCCGGGCTGCGCGGCGGGCGTCACGACGCGCGGCGCGGGCCGGTCCGGATCATGGACATGCCATTGGCCGCCGGGCAGCATCGGCGTGTCGCGAAACCCCAGGCCCGGCTTGTCCTGGGCCGCCGCGCCGCTCGCCACGGCCAGCGCGATCAACGATAGCATCCGCATCGCTCCCCTCCTCATGCTGTAGGATCGATCGCGCGGTAGGCGGCGATCAGTCTCTCTTCGCCCGCGCGGCCCTTGACCGAATTGCCATGTTCCATGCCGATCACCCCGGCATAGCCCTGTGCCTTCAAGAAGCGGCAGATATTGGCATAGTTGATCTCGCCGCTGCCCGGCTCGTTGCGGCCGGGATTGTCGCCGAACTGGATATAGCCGATCTCGTCCCAGCAGAGTTTCATGGTCGGGATCAGATTCCCCGACTGGATCTGCTCGTGATACAGGTCGGCCAGCACCTTCACGCCCGGACTGTTCGCCCCGCGCGCCACCGCATAGCCCTCTGCGATCGACTGCATGAAGACGCCGGGATGGTTGGTCCGGGTGTTGAGCGGCTCCATCACCAGCGCCATTCCGTGCGGCGCGACGATCTCGCCCGCGCGGCGCATCACGTCGATGATCCGGCCCATCTGGATCGCAGGGTGAAGACGCTTGTCCATGAAGCCGGTGACCACGGTCATCCGCGTCGCGCCGACCCGCTTGGCGACATCGACCGCGCTGGTCACATCGGCCAGGAAAGCCTGTCGCTCGGCATCGTCGTCACCGCCCAGCAGCGGCCGGGACTCGGACCATTTGGGCATGGACGCGACGAACACGCCCATCGTCATTTTCCGGTCGCGCAGCGCCTTGGCGATCGCTTCCTGTTCGGCCACCGGGCGAAGGCGATATTCATTGTCCTCCCACGCCCAGAAACCCTGATCGGCGGCATAGGCGATCTGCTCGACCGAGCTGTCACCCCGGCTGGCGAAGCTGCCCAGATGCGGCGCGAAGCCCAGGGTGAAACGCGCGGCGTTGGAGGATTTGCCCGCCTTCTGCGCCGCCAGCGCGGCAACCGGCGCAGCGGCGGCAATCCCACCGAGGATGGTGCGTCGCGACCAGCTCATGCGACGGTCTCCATGACCCGGCCGCGAGGACGACGACGCTCGGCCAGCCAGATGCCACCGAAGACGAACAACAAGATCACCGGCACCAGCGCCAGCCGTGCAAAGGACTGCGACGCCGCCGCATCCTCGACCTGGCGCAGCGCTTCGCCGGTCAACCGCTTGAAGGCTTCCGGTCCACCGGCGAGTTCAACCTTGGCAGCATCGAACATCGCGCCGAGACGCGGCAGGACGAAGAAGCTCGCCAGCGCGCCCGCCGATCCGACCAATCCCAATGCCCAGGCCCCGCCGCGGGGATACCGCTCCGCAACCGACGCCAGCATGGTCGGCCACATCGCGCAGACGCCCAGCCCCCAGACGGTCGAGGCCAGGATCGCCGCCACCGGCGACTGCGCCCGCGACAACAGGAACAGGCCGATCCCCGCCATCAGGCTGGACACCCAGAGCAGCCCCGGATTGGACAGCCGCCCGGCGATCCGCCCGGCGAAATGGCGGAACACGAACATCAGCGCGCTGACATAGACGAGCAGCAGGATGCCGCGCATCCCGACGCGACTGCTCAGCGCCACGTCGAGCCACTGGCCCGGCGCCAGTTCGGACGCGGCGGTCAGGAACATCGCGCCGAACCAGACGAAGAAGCTGGGCCGCTTGAAGACTTCCGCGATCATCCCGCCGAAGCCGACATCGCGCACTTCGCGTGGGACCGGCGGGAAATGCGTGGTCGCTGCCATCATCAGCACGCCCAGCGCGGGAATCAGCACCAGCGCCATGATCGTCTGCCAGGACAGGACTTCGGCGAGGAGCACGCCCGCTAGTCCACCGACGATCAGCCCGCCGGGATACCAGGCGTGCAGCACGTTCAGCCGATGCGTCGTCTCGTCTGGATAGAGCCGCGCGGTCAGCGGGTTGATCGAGGCCTCCGCCAGTCCCCAGCCGATCCCGCTGAGCAGCATCCCGCCCCAGACGATGTGATAGACCGCCATGCCGCTGGCGACCTGTCCCGCCCCAATGATCGCCGTGGTGCCGACCAGAAAGCATAGTCCGCACCCGATCAGCATCCGCCGCGCGCCGATCCGGTCGAGCAGCGCGCTCGCCACGAACAGCGTCGCGGCGAAGCCCAGAAAGGCCGATCCCAGGGCCGATCCGATCAACTCCCCCGCCTCGACCGGTGCGATAGGATCGATCCACTGCGCCTTCAGGCTGCTCGCCACCGCCGCGCGCAAGGCCGCACTCGCGGCGGCCGTAAATAGGGCCAGCACGCTCAGCCAGAATAGTCGCGACCGATTGTCCGGTACCGCTTCCATGCCCCTCTCCCGCTTATGCTTTTTGTCAGACTTGACCTTCCGGGGCGGACGGTCAAGTCATTGAATCGCTTAAATTCCCAGCCATCGCTTATTGGCGTCGGGATCGCCTCCACCGGCGAAATCGTCAAAGGCGCGCTCGGCGCGTCGAATCATATGCGCGGCGATAAAGGGCGCCCCTTCGCGCGCGCCATCCTCCGGGTGCTTCAGGCAGCATTCCCACTCCAGCACCGCCCAACCGGCATAGCCATATTGGGTCAGCTTCGAGAAGATCCCGCCGAAATCGACCTGCCCGTCGCCCAGCGAGCGGAACCGCCCCGGCCGGTCGATCCAATCGCTGTAACTGCCATAGACGCCCGCCCGTCCGGTCGGGTTGAACTCGGCATCCTTGACGTGGAACATGCGGATGCGGTCGTGATAAAAGTCGATGAATTGCAGATAATCCATCGCCTGCAGCACGAAATGGCTAGGGTCGTAGAGGATGTTGGCGCGGGCATGGCCACCGACCGAATCCAGGAAACGTTCGAAGGTCGTGCCGTCGTGCAGATCCTCGCCGGGATGGAGTTCGTAGCAGAGGTCGACGCCCTCCTCCTCGAACGCATCCAGGATCGGCCGCCAGCGCTTGCCGAGTTCGGCAAAGCCCTCCGCCACCAGTCCGGCGGGACGCTGCGGCCAGGGATAGACGAACGGCCAGAGCAGCGCGCCCGAAAAGGTCGCGTGCGCCTTCAACCCCAGCCGGCGACTGGCCTTGGCGGCATAACGGAGCTGCTCGACCGCCCAAGCCTGTCGCTCGGCGGGTTTGCCCCGCACCGCCTCGGGCGCGAAGCCGTCGAAGGCGGCGTCATAGGCCGGGTGGACCGCGACCAACTGCCCCTGCAAATGGGTCGACAATTCGGTGATCGCGACCCCGGCATCGGCACAGCGACCGGCCAGATCGTCGCAATAATCCTGGCTTTCGGCGGCCGTCTTCAGGTCGATGCAGCGGGCGTCCCAGGTCGGAATCTGCACGCCTTCATAACCCGCCTCCGCCATCCAGCGCGCCGCCGAGTCGAGCGTGTCGAACGGTGCGGCATCGCCCATGAACTGCGCCAGGAAAATGCCCGGACCGCGCATCATCGGGGCGGTCCCGGCGCTCACTTGGCGGTCTCGGTCTTGAGATAGGCGATCAGCGCGGCGCGCTTGGCGGGATCCGCGACGCCGATCGGCATCCGCGTGCCGGGCACCTTCTTCATCGGCGCGGCGATGAAGTCGTTCAATGTCTTGTCGTCCCACTTCAGCCCCGAGGCTTTCATCGCGGGGGAGTAGTTGAAGCCCGCCACCGTGCCCGCCTGCCGTCCGAACACGCCGTTGAGATTCGGCCCGACGCCGTTGCGCCCGCCCTTGTTGAGCGTATGGCAGGCGCGGCAGGCGGCAAAGGCCTGCGCCCCGGCGGGGGCGGACTGGGCCGTCGATGGCGCGTTGGCGGCGATGACCAAAGCCACGGCACAGGGCAACGCGGCCAGCCAGATCAGCTGCCTCATTCACTCTCTCCTGTCATTTTCTTTCCCAGACTCACTGGTTCATGCTGGAGTTTAACGGTAAACCGATGCGGTGCAAGCACCGAATGTCGCCCGATGAGCGACAGGATAGAGGAGAGGATGATGGCAGGACGCAAGCTGAAACTGGCGATGGCGGGCGGTGGCGAGGGCGCGTTCATCGGCGGCGTACACCGGATGGCGGCCGCGCTGGACGGCGACTGGCAACTGGTCGCGGGCACGTTCAGCAGCGATGCCGAGCGGAACCGGCGGAGCGGCGAGCAGCTTGGCCTAGCCCCCGACCGCGTCCATGCCTCGATCGAGGCGCTCCTCGCCGACGAGCGGATGCGTCCCGAGGCGGAACGGATCGACGCGGTCGCGATCGTCACCCCCAATCATCTCCATGCCCCCATGGCGATCGCCGCGCTGAACGCCGGGTTCCCGGTGTTCAGCGAGAAACCGATGGCGATGAATCTCGCCGAAGCGCGCGCCATCGCCGACGCCGCACGCGCCTCGGGCCAGCTCTATGCCCTGGCCTTCACCTATAGCGGCTATCCGATGGTCGAGGAGGCGCGGGCCCGCGTCGCGCGCGGCGATTTCGGCCGCATCCGCCTGGTCCATGTTGAATATGTCCAGGGCTGGCTCAGCAGCCCGCTCGACCGCGAGGGCAACAAGCAGGCCGAATGGCGCACCGACCCTGCGCGTGCCGGACTGGGCGGCGCGCTGGGCGATATCGGCACCCATGCCTTCCAACTGGCCGAGCATGTCGCAGGTCTGAAGGTCGAGGCGCTGTCCGCCGACGTGACGACCCATGTCGCGGGGCGGATGCTCGACGACGATGTGAACGTCCTCCTGCGCTTTGCCGAAGGCGCGCGGGGCACGCTACGGGCGACTCAGGTGGCGGCGGGCGAGGAGAACGGCCTGCGCCTGCGCATCCATGGCGAGAAGGGCGGGCTGGAATGGTCACAGATGGAGCCCAATACGCTCATCCTGCGCTGGCTGGACCGACCCGCCGAAACCGTACGGGCGGGCGGCCCCGGCCTCGCCCCCACCACCCTGCCGCGGCTGCGCACCCCCTCGGGCCATCCGGAGGGCTATATCGAAGCGTTCGGCAATCTTTATCGCGCGGTGGCGGATACGCTCCGCGATGGCGGACCGGCCGAGGGCGGCGCGCTAGGCGAGGCGACCTGGTTCCCCGGATTGGAGCCGGGATTGCGGACCATGGCCTTTGTCGAGGCGGTGCTGGCGAGCGCCGGATCGGCGGAGAAATGGACGGTCTTTCCCAAGGTCGATAAGCCTGCGCCTCAGGATTGACGGGCGGGGAAGCCGTTTCGATGACGATGACCGACAAATGCCATATTCCCGACTATCCGGGCCTGTCCACGGCACGCCTGTCACTGCGACGGCCCGCGATACGGGATGCGGCGGCCATTGCCCGGATTGCCGGGCAATGGGATGTCGCCAGACGACTGACACCCGTCCCCCACCCCTATACCGTCGAGGACGCGCATCTGTTCCTGACCGAGGTCGTACCCAAGCAGTGGATTTGGGCCATTACCCGGTACGGCACCGACGATCTGTTCGGTATCATCGGCCTGACGCCGGGCAGGCAAGGCGATCGGGCCGAGCTCGGTTATTGGCTCGATCCCGATCACTGGGGCAAAGGCATCATGTCGGAGGCGGGTCGGGCGGTTCTGTCCTATGGCTTCGATATGCTGAATTTGTCCCTCGTCACGTCGGGCTATTTCCAGGACAATCCCGCCTCGGGCCGGGTGCTGGCCAAGCTGGGTTTTGTGGAGACCGCCCACGCCATGCGCGCCTGCCTTGCCATGGGCCGCGACGTTCCATCGGTGGAGGTGGAGCGACGCCGGGAAACGGCGGCTACTTAACCCGCCGCCTTGCGCCCCCGCACGATCGCCGCCGCGCCCGCCAGCACGGCGGCGTCTTCGGCAAAGCCCGTCTTCGTCTGGCCATAGCGCCCGAGCGCTGCCATGCGGCCGCGCCAGCCGGGATAGGAGGCGACCACCGCCGTCACGCCGCCGATTGCCGCGCCCAGCCAGCGGTTCTTGGGGCTGGCCAGCGCCGCGCCCGCGATGGCGGAGGTGGTGAAGCGCGCCGCCAAGCCGATGGGGACGATCCGGTCGGGCGCGGTCTTCTGCTTGTCGCCGGCCATCTCGCCGATCGCGAGGGCCAGCGTTCCCGCCGCGACGAAGGGATTGCCCAGCCAACGCAACACCCCCTTGCCCAGCGGCAATTCGCCCCGCGCCGCCGCGATCGACACGGCGGCAAGCGGAGTCATCGCCCGCTGCCCGCCGACCAGACCCATTTTGAACGATGCGAGCATGACGTTACCTCTTGGATGGGGGGAGAAACTGGTCGCCACAACGCCTGCGCTGGCGCAAAGGGTTCCTTACCCGCTGGCCAGGCCCCCTTCCCCACCCACCCCCGGCTGCGCCATGGTGGCGGCATGATCCGCTTTCTTCTGACCGCCGCGCTGCTGTCGCTCGCCGCCTGTTCCTCCAGCGACCAGCCCACGGGGCTCAGCGCCGAGGAGAACCGCCAGTTGAACGAGGCCGCCGCGATGCTCGACGCCAATGCGGTCGATCTGAACGCGATGGCCCCTTCGGGCGTTGATGAGGAAATAACCACCGACAATGAAAGCTGATCGTCCATGACCGATATGCCGCTCCGCCGCCTGGGCTCGACCGACCTGATGATCGCGCCGCTGGTACTGGGCGGCAATGTCTTCGGCTGGACGGCGGACCGGGCGGCGAGCTTCGCTGTGCTGGATGCCTTTGTCGATCAAGGCGGTACGATGATCGATACGGCGGATGTCTATTCCGCCTGGGTCGAGGGCCATCGCGGCGGCGAGTCCGAGACGAAGATCGGCGAATGGCTGAAGGCCAGCGGCAAGCGCGACCGGATATTGATCGCGACCAAGGTCGGCATGCTGCCCGGCGAAGGTGGCGAGAAGCTGGCCCCCGCCCGGATCGTGGCGGCGGCGGAGGCCTCGCTCCAGCGGCTCGGCACCGATCGCATCGACCTGTATTTCGCGCATCAAGATGACGAGGATCAGCCGCAGGAGGCGGTGATGGAGGCCTTTGCCAAGCTGGTCGAGGCGGGCAAGGTGCGGGTCATCGGCGCGTCCAACTTCCATGCGGCGCGGTTGAAGTCGGCCAACGACGCGGCGCGCGCAGCCGGCCTGCCCCGCTATCACGTCCTCCAACCCGAATATAATTTGGTCAGCCGCCACAAGTTCGAGGGCGAGCTGCAAGATTATTGCGTGACCGAAAATATCGGGGTTGTCCCCTATTACGGTCTCGCCGCCGGGTTCCTGACCGGCAAATATCGCAGCGACGCCGACCTGTCGCAAAGCGTGCGCGGTGCCCGAATGGGCGAGTTGCTGCACGGCAAGGGCGGCGCGGTACTCGCCGCACTCGACCAGGTGGCGGACGAAACAGGCGCGACCCAGGCGCAGGTGGCGCTGGCCTGGCTGATGGCGCAAGAAGGCGTGACCGCTCCCATCGCCAGCGCGACCGGCGTGGAGCAACTCTCCGAACTCATGCCGGCGATGAGGCTGAATCTAAGCAAGGAGCAGGTCGGGCGACTGGATGATAGCGGCACCTGAACGGCTCGAAACAGTCTATTGATATACATCAGTTTTGGAACGCGTCGTGCAACCGGGATTTATATCCCATCTATGACGCGTCCTCCCCCGACCATCTTGATCGTCGAAGATCAGCCGCTCCTGCTGATCCATGTCCAGTTTGCGCTGGAGGATGCGGGTTATGTCGTGATCCAGGCGGCCAGCGCCGATGACGCCCTGGTCGCCCTGAAGCGGCATCCGGAGATTCAGGCGGTGTTTACCGATGTCGCCATGCCGGGCACGCTCGACGGAGCCGCCCTGGCGGTATGCGTCCACGAGTCGCATCCGCATGTCGCGGTTCTGGTCACGTCGGGCGACCAGACCTACCTTCCCGATGGCTTGCCCGAAGGCGTGCACTTCATTCCCAAACCCTATAGCGCACGCGACATTATCGCTCTGTTGACGCAGAAACTGGCGGAGAGCGGCGACGATCGTCAGGCGGCCTCCTGATGATCGGTCATCGGACGGCCGATCAGATAGCCTTGAATCTGATCGCATCCCATTTCGCATAGCATCCGATGTTGCGCCTCCGTCTCCACCCCCTCGGCAACGATCGGGATATTCAGGCTGCGCCCCAGCCCGATCGAGGCGCGGACGATCGATAGAGCGGGGCCATGCTGCCCCATCGCGCTGGTGAAGCTGCGGTCGATCTTGATCTTGTCGAACGAAAATTGCTGCAGGCTGCTGAGCGAGGAATAGCCGGTGCCGAAATCGTCCATGACGATGCGCAGGCCGGCCGCGCGCAACTGGCTGAGGTTGGCGGTCGCGGTTTCCCGGTGGTCGATCAGTACCCCTTCGGTCACCTCCACTTCGATCCGGCGCGGGTCGATACCCTGCCCCGTGATCGTCGACAGCATTCGCGTGGCAAGATGTGGGTCGCGCAACTGGACCGGCGACAGGTTGACCGCCATCATCCAGTGCGATGGCCATTGGCGAAGGGCGTGCAAGGCGTTGAGGAACAGCCGCTGGCCGATCTCGACGATCAGGCCGCTTTCTTCGGCGATGGGGATGAAGATGTCGGGTCTGATCGGCCCGAGCACCGGGTGGGTCCAGCGGGCGAGCGCTTCCTGCCCGATGATCGCACGCGTCGCGCAATCGGCGATGGGCTGGAACGCCAGCGTGATGTCACCGCGTGCGCCCGCGTCGCGCAGCTCATGTGCCAGCCAGTTCCGCTGGCGGCGTTCCTCGTCCATCGCGGCGTCGTAATGGCTGGCACGGTGGCGGCCATCGGCCTTCGCCCGGTAGAGCGCGATGTCGGCACAGGCATGGAGTTCGTCGCTCTCGACGCCGTGCCGCTGCGACAGGGCGATGCCGATGCTTAGGCGAATGGCGGGGCTGTCGCGGTCGGCGGCGATGATCGCGAAGATGCGGTCGACCAGCGCGGAGGCATCCTCTTCGTCGGGCCGCAGATGATGGACGATGGCGAACTCGTCGCCACCGATCCGGGCGACAACATCGTCTTCGCGCACCGCCGCCATCAGCACCGCACTGGCCCGTTGGAGCATGGCATCGCCACGCGCATGGCCCAGCGTGTCGTTCACCCCCTTGAACCCGTCCAGATCGATGGCGAGCAGCGCGATTCGTTTCCCGGCCTGCAACGCACTGGCCAGCCGTTCGCCGAAGACGACGCGGTTGGCCAGCCCGGTCAGGCTGTCGTGATGCGCCAGATATTCGACCTGACGCTGAATGCGTTCGCGCTCTTCCGCGGCGCGCGACAGGGCCTGAAGACCGCGCGCCAACTCGCCCAGTTCGTCGGCCCGCCGGGTCGAGCACAGTCGGGGAAGCGCATGGCCCACACTCATCGCACGGACGGCCGCGACCATCGCCATCAACGGCTGCATGATCCGCCAGCGCAGCCACAGGAACAGCCCGCCGACCAGGATCAGCATATATCCGGCGGCCAGCGCCATCTGGACGAGCGCACGCCTGGTCAGCGCCTCGACCTGTATGGCACGCGCGTCCAGTTCCGCCCGCAGGGCCTGGCGGAGAATGTCCCGGCGGGCCTGCAACGTCTGCGAAGCCCGCTCGAAGACACGTATGGCGGCGGCGACGTTCGTCGGCTGTTTCTGCGCCTGCCGGATCAGGTCCATGGCCGCGCGAACGAAGCGGCGTTCGGCCAGGCGCACCTGCTTCTCGGGCGCCCGGACGCGCTCGGGCAGCGTTTCATCGACGACCATCGACTTGCCGATTTGGCCCAGTATCGCGCGTCGTACCCGGTCTCGCTGCATGGTCGATACCGATCCCGGCCACTCCTCACGCGCCGCGATGGTCAGGATGGACCCGCGCAACTGGAGTAGACTGGCCTCCTTGGCGGCATAGCCCTCCAGCGTGACCGTGATCCGGCGGCTGGTATCGATCATCGACAGCAATTGCCGGTTGAACATCCAACTCACCGCGCTCAGCGCCATGAAAATGGAGAAGACAGCCGTCAACATCGCGGCAAAGCAGAATTCGATCGACCGCAACCGGCGTGTGAACCACCTCATGCGCAATTGATATATGTTACTTCCTAGCTTTTCGTGAAAGCACGAGGCTTTAGTCGTCTGCAAAAACCAGGGCGTTGAGCGGTCGTTCGCGCTCATGCACCTGCATCGCGCGCCCGATCGGAGGGTGGGAACGTTGCGGGCAATCCGCACGCGGGCAGCGGCGGCATCCCGGCCCGATCGGCACCGCCTCCCCCTCGGGATCGCATCCGCGCGCCGACGCGAGATGGCGTGCCAGCCCCGCCTCCAAGCCGAGAATGACCGCGAAGCTCGCTTCTACGCCCCTCACCGACGCGCCAGCGCGCCGCTCGGCGCGGACCAGGGTGACGAAGCACGTATCGTCTGGCATCGCCACCGCCTGAAACAGGCTGTCCCCCCGCCGCGCGAACGATCCGAAGACGTTCCAGAGCGGGCATAGACTCTCAGCCTCGACCAGCGCGGCCTGGGCCATGCCAGCGAAGCGTTTCGACACCTGGCCCGCCCGGTCGATCCGCATCAGGAAAAAGGGCAGACCCCGCGCGCCGACGCGGTTCATCGTGGTCAGACGGTGCGCCAATTGCTCGAACGACACGCCAAAGCGTCGCTGGAGGATGGCCGTGTCATAGCTGGTCGCCTCGCACGCCCGCAGAAAACGGGCATAGGGCATGGCCAAGGCCGCGGCGAAATACTGCGCCAGGTAACGCCGGAACAGCCGCTCCGCGATCCGATCGCCAAAGGCCGCGCCGCGGACCAGCGCCTCGATCTCGGCGCGCGCTTCCCATTGCCCCAATTGCACCGCCAGCGCGAAGACCCGCGCCGGCGCCTCCAGCAGTTCGGACAATTGCAACTGACGCGCGTGAAGGTCCATCCGGACGAGGCGATCGGGCAGGATGTCGACCGGCAGCACGCGGATGGTCAGCGCGTGGCGAGTGCGCAACCGCTCTGCCAGCGCGCCGTACAGATCGCCCGCCGCGATCCGCAACTCATCGGCCAAGCCTTCCGCCATCGCATCGAGATCGGGGAAGTGGTTGCGCCATCGCTCGATCTCGCGCCGGACGAGCGTGGTCGGGTCCGGGCTCGCGCTTCGCTCGCCAGTCTCGCCACTTCCACCGCCCCACCGGTCGAAGGCGCGCGCAAAGGCCTCCGCGCCTCCCGGCGCGGCCGCCAGCCATTCCTCCAATTCGCTACGGTCGATTTCCAGATCGGCGAACATCGGATCGGCCAGCCGCCGCCGCATCGCCGCCGCCCCGCCACCCGGTGCGTCCGTGGTCAAGCTGCGCGGATCGAAATCGAACGCCTCGACCAGTCGGACGAGCAGCATGGAGGAGACAGGCCGCTGGTTCCGCTCGATCAGGTTCAGATAGCTGGGCGAGATATCCAGCATCTCGGCCATTGCGGCCTGCGATAGCCCGTGCTGCCGCCGCACCCGTCGGACCGCATGGCCCGCAATCAGCTTGGCTCCACCCATTGCCGCTCTCCATCGCCTTTTTCCGGGAGGGTGAAGCGACCCAGGCAGCCTGTCAATTCTTTACAAAGATACAATCGCGGGCACCCGTGATGCCGACCGCAAGACGCCGATATGGAAGCCCAATCCATTCTCCATGACGGCAAAGTGCGTCACGAAAGGACGTCAATAACCGAGCTTTTGTAAAGGACGCTGTATGACCGGCTTTCCAGACCTCGTGCCCGCGCCCGCCGGTCGTTTCGACGGCATCGCCCGGCCCTACACCCCGGCGGACGTCGCGCGGTTGCGCGGTTCGATCACCGTCGAACATACGCTGGCGCGGCGCGGGGCGCTGAAATTATGGGACCTCCTCAAAACTGAGGATTATGTCCATGCGCTGGGCGCGCTGTCGGGCAATCAGGCGATGCAGATGGTCCGTGCCGGGCTGAAGGCCATTTACCTGTCGGGCTGGCAAGTGGCGGCGGACGCCAATACCGCTGGGCAGATGTATCCCGACCAGTCGCTCTACCCCGCCAATGCCGGTCCCGAGCTGGCGCGGCGGATCAACGCGACACTGGCGCGCGCCGACCAGATCGAACATGCGGAAGGCGGCGCGACGCGCGACTGGTTCGCCCCCATCGTCGCCGACGCTGAGGCCGGGTTCGGCGGCCCGCTCAACTGCTACGAAATCATGAAGTCCTATATCGCGGCGGGCGCGGCGGGCGTGCATTTCGAAGATCAGCTGGCGTCGGAGAAGAAGTGCGGCCATCTGGGTGGCAAGGTGCTGATCCCGACATCGGCGCATATCCGCAATCTGAACGCGGCACGGCTGGCGGCGGATGTGGCGGGAGTTCCGACCGTCATCTGCGCGCGCACCGATGCCGAAAGCGCCCGGCTGATCACCTCGGACGTGGACGAACGCGACCGGGCCTTCCTGACCGGCGAGCGGACGGCCGAGGGCTTTTTCCGCCTGAAACCGGGCACTGGCGTCGACCATTGCATCCAGCGCGGTCTGGCCTTCGCCCCGCATGCCGACCTGTTGTGGTGGGAAACCTCGCATCCGGACCTGACCGATGCCCGCCGCTTCGCCGAGGCGATCCGGCGCGAATATCCGGACAAGATGCTGGCCTATAACTGCTCGCCCAGCTTCAACTGGGAGAAGAATCTCGATCGCGACGACATCGCCCGGTTCCAGCGGGAGATCGGCGCCATGGGTTACAAGTTCCAGTTCGTCACGCTCGCGGGGTTCCACCAGTTGAACTATGGCATGTTCGAGCTGGCACGCGGTTATCGCGATCGCGGCATGACGGCCTATTCCGAACTGCAACAGGCCGAGTTCGCCGCCGAGCCTTATGGCTACACCGCGACGCGCCATCAGCGCGAGGTAGGGACCGGCTATTTCGACCTGGTCGCACAGCTGGTCGCGGGCGGCGACAGTTCGACCACTGCGCTGGCCCATTCGACCGAAGCCGCCCAATTCGTCCAGGCCGCCTGACCCACAAAGGAGAAATGCCATGCCGACCGAACCGCAACGCAGCCGCGCCGTCTTCTCCACGGAGGATTTCGCGCTGTTGAAGGAAGCCCTTGCCGAACACGTCAAGCGCGTCGCCGACGATCCCCGCTCGATCAAATTCGCGCATCTCTACCATCGGCTGGGCCGCATCGCGTCCTGAGAGTCGCGCTTCGGCCTTCGGCTGGACGGCGCTGGGCCACGAAGCCCTTCTCCGGTCGTGCCGATCAGGTCGAAGCCCCCTCTTCCTTGGGGAAGGAAGCGACCCCGCCGGCGATCGTCGGCGGGGTTTGTTCGTGGCGCGGAACAAGCGCCACGGTCGCACGCTTAACCGCGCATGCCCGAAACCGGCCTGACCGCGCGGATACGCGAGAATCTCGTCCTTTACGGCGCGCTCGCGGCCAATCTGGGCATTGCCGTCGCCAAGTTCATCGCGGCCGGGATCACCGGCTCCTCCTCGATGTTGACCGAGGGCGTCCACTCGGTGGTGGATAGCGGCAACCAGATCCTGCTGCTCTATGGCCAGAAGCGGGCGCGGCGCGCGCCCGATGCGGTCCATCCTTTCGGCTATGGACGCGAACTCTATTTCTGGGCGTTCGTCGTCGCGATCCTGATCTTCGCGCTGGGCGCGGGCATCTCGATCTATGAAGGCTGGCTGCATATCCGCACGCCCGAGCCGCTCCGCGATCCGACGGTCAACTACGTCGTCCTCGCCATCGCCTTCGCGCTGGAGGGTGCGTCATGGACGATCGCGGTCCGCGAATTTTCGCGCGCGAAGGGCGATGGCGGCTGGTGGCAGGCGATCCATGAATCGAAGGACCCGGCAGGCTTCATCGTGCTGTTCGAGGACTCGGCGGCGCTGGCGGGACTGGTGATTGCGGGGCTGGGCGTGTGGCTGTCCCATGCGCTGGACGATCCGCGGATCGACGGGGTCGCCTCGATCCTAATCGGGCTGGTGCTGGGGCTGGTTGCGATCCTGTTGGCGCGCGAGGCCAAGGGGTTGCTGATCGGCGAGCGCGCCGAACCCAAGGTGGTGGAGACGATCCGCAGCATCGTCGCGTCGCGTCCGTGGATCACACGGGTCAACCATGTCCGCACCATCCATACCGCGCCCGACAGCATCTTCGCGGCGATCAGCGCCGATTTCGTCGACAGCCTGCCCATGGGAGAAGCTGAAACGCTGATCGAGATATTGGAGGATGACCTGCGACGCGCCGTCCCCAGCCTGTCCTCCATCTATATCCGGCCCGAGAAACACGAAAATGCCGCTGCGCCCGTACCGTCCGCAACGCTATAAGGACCGCCATGACGAAGCTGACGCGACTCGCCATTGCCCTGTTTCTCTGGCTCGGCTGCGCCTTGCCCGCACAGGCGGCGGTGACGATCACCTTCTGGAGCCATGAACTGGGGAATAGTTTCCCCCATAGCTTCTTCAGCCTGCGCGGGACGGTCGATGCCACCGGCGCGCCGGTGGACGCCAATTACGGCTTTACCGCCAAGTCAATTTCGCCCGCCTTGCTGATGGGTACCGTCAAGGGTCGGCTGGACATCTCCAAACCCTTCTACGTTTCGACCAGCGACGCGCAATTCTCCTATGTGATGAGCGACGCGCAATATGCGGACATACTCGCGCTGATCGCCGCCTGGGACGAGAAGACGGGGGATGCGCGTTACAATCTCAACAACCGCAACTGCGTGCATTTCGTGCAGGAGGCGGCGCGGCGGCTGGGGCTGGTCGGGCTGGACCATCCCGAATTGATGAAGAAGCCCCGTTCCTACCTCAAGGCCGTGGCGCAGGCCAATGCCGACCGGGTGACCGTCATCGGCCAGAACGGCAAGACCTATCTGGCGTCGCTGCCCCCGTTGCCGAGCGGAGCGGCGACGGCCACCGCCGCTTCGCCCGCCGCCCCGGCTCCCGTGGTTCAGGCCCCGGCGGCAGGCACGAGTTCGAGTATGTCGACCACCGACTCATAAGCCGGATAGGGAAAGGCGATCCGCCACCTGTCGGTGTCGATCCTCTCCAGCACCCCGGCCATGTCGCGCGCCCGGTCCCGCCCATAGGCATAGGACCGCTCCTCGTCCCCCAGCATCAGCGTGCCCAGGAAGATGCTGCGCGCGTCGGTGTCGGGATAGAGGCGCCCGGTCAGCCGCTGCGACCCATCCAGCTTGGTCAGACGGACGCCGTTCTCCGACACGCGGCACCGGAAGAAGGGATAGGCGACATAGGTCAGCACCGCCCGCCCCTGCGACCCCATCTTGATCGTCCGGCACCGATAATCACCATCGGGCAATTTGGGGTCCGCGATCGAGTGGTCGGGGTTGGCGAGCGGACCAAGTTCCGCCAGGGCCGCCGCCGAACCGCCCGCCCGCGCCTGTGCCAGCCCCTTCACCCAGGCGGTGCGCCAGCCGCGCAGGCGGACGCGATCGTCCTCGGTCGCCGCCAATCGCCAGTCGGACGCCTGTTCGACCCGCTGCGCCATGGCGGCACCGACCGCACCCACCGCCAGGGCCGTGGCCAGCAGGACGGTGGCGCCCCTCATTGCGCGGTCCATCCGCCATCGACCGACAGGTTCGCGCCGGTGATCGAGCGCGCCTCGTCCCGGCACAGGAACAGCGCGAGCGCCGCCACCTCCTCGATCGTCACGAACTGCTTGGTCGGTTGCGCCTTCAACAGCACATCGTCGACCACCTGCTCGCGGGTCAGGCCGCGCGCCTTCATCGTGTCGGGAATCTGGTTCTCGACCAACGGCGTCCAGACATAGCCGGGCGAGATGCAGTTGGCGGTGATGCCGTCGGTCGCCACTTCCAGTGCCACCGTCTTGGTGATGCCGACGACACCATGCTTGGCCGCGACATAGGCCGACTTGTTGGGGCTGGCGACCAAGCTGTGCGCCGAGGCCGTGGTGATGATCCGGCCCCACCCCTTTTGCCGCATATGCGGGATGGCCGCGCGCATCATGTGCCAGGCGGAGGACAGGTTGATCGCGATGATCGCATCCCATTTCTCGACCGGAAACTCGGCGATCGGGGCGACGTGCTGGATGCCCGCATTGTTGATGACGATGTCCACCGATCCGGTTTCCGCCACCGCGCGGTCGATCATCGCCGTGATCTGATCGGGCCGGGTCATGTCGGCCGGGTCGTAAAGCGCCGCCGCACCGCTCAGCTTTTCCAGCGCGACCCGCTCCGCCTCGATCGCCTCGGCATCGCCGAAGCCGTTGAGCATCACGCTTGCGCCCTCCGCCGCCAGCGCCTTGGCATAGGCCAGCCCGATCCCCGACGTGGAGCCCGAGATCACCGCCGTCTTGCCCTTCAGGAACATGCCATTCTCCCTTGGTATGGCACGCACCATGCTGCCAGATTATCGGTCGTGCAACCGCCGCAAGGCTTTGCGGGTTCAATGCCGCAAGACCCGATAGGCGGGCGAGGCGACAAAGGGGTGACGGTGCCATGCGGCTCGACGATTATGACAATGATATCGACGTCGGCGAGGCGCAGAGCGGCGGAGGCTTTGGCGGCGGAGGTGGTGGCGGTGGCCTGTTGTTCGGGCTGTTGCCGCTGATCGGCAGCCGTTTCGGATGCGGCGGGATCATCGTCGTCCTGATCATCCTGGCCGTGCTGGGCATGAACCCGCTGGGGTTGCTGACCGGCGGCGGCAGCAACACGGCGCCGGTCACCCGCTCCGCCGGTTCGTCGGGTGAACAGAATGCGCGCCAAGTTTGCGAAGTTTCGCCGGAACGCCGCGAAACCTGCCAAGCGTTCAGCAACGCGGACAATACCTGGGAAAAGATCTTCGCCCAGAGCGGCCAGCGGTTCGAAGCGCCGGGCCTGCGCTTCTTCAAGCCGGACGCCGGATCGGCCCAATCGGGCTGCGGGGTCGCCCAATCGGCGGTGGGACCCTTCTATTGCCCGACCGACCGCAAAATCTATCTGGACACCAAATTCTTCGACGAACTGGCCAACCGCTTCGGCGCGAAGGGCGACTTCGCCCGCAATTATGTCGTCGCGCATGAGTTCGGCCATCATATTCAGACCCTGCTGGGCACGTCGGAACAGGTCCATCGCGCGCAACAGGCGGCGGGCCAGGCGGAGGGCAATGCCCTTTCGGTCCGGCTGGAATTGCAGGCGGACTGCTATGCCGGCGTATGGGCGGCAAAGAACCGCGACCGGCTGGAGCCCGGCGATGTCGAGGAAGGCATGACCGCCGCCCGGGCGATCGGTGACGACACGTTGCAACGCGAGGCGACCGGGCGGGTCGTACCCGACAGCTTCACCCACGGCACTTCGGAACAGCGAATGCGCTGGCTGCGCCGGGGTATGGAGACCGGCGACCCGGCCCAGTGCGACACGTTTTCGGGGGCCATCTGAACCCTGCGCCGTCATCCCGGCATCAGCCGGGTTGACGGCCAAGGAGGATCAGAGCTTGACCAGCATCTTCCCCTTGTTGCCGCCCGAGAAGAGCGCGAGGAAGGCCTCCGGCGTCTTGTCCAACCCTTCGAATACCGTCTCTTCGCGCTGCAACTTCCCGTCGTTCAGCATCGCGGCCATGTCGCGATAAAAGCCGGCATGGTCCCGGAAGTCGGAGACGATGAAGCCCTGCATCCGCACGCGGTTGCCGATCAGCCGCGCCAGATATTTGAGGCTGGTCGGCTTCGCCTCGTTATAGACGTCGATCATTCCGCAGATCGCGAAACGGGCCCCCTGCCGCGCATGGGCCAGAGCCGCATCAAGATGATCGCCGCCGACATTGTCGAAATAGACGTCGATCCCGTCCGGGGCCGCTTCGCCCAGCGCCTCGACGACCGGCTTGCCCGCCTTATAGTCGATGACCGCATCGGCACCCAGCGAACGCACCCATTCACCCTTGTCCGCGCCACCGGCCGAGCCGATGACCGTCATCCCCTTGGCCTTGGCGATCTGGACCACGGTCGACCCCACCGCGCCCGCCGCCGCCGACACGAACACCGTCTCGCCCGGCCTGGCCTCCGCAATCTGGAGCAGGCCGTAATAAGCGGTCATGCCCGGCATGCCGAACTGCCCCAGAAACGCCTGCGGATCGACCGCCAGATCGGGTAGCGGCTGGACATGCTGGGCGGGCAGGATCGCCTCGTCGCGCCAACCCGCCATATGGCTGACGAGCGTGCCAACCGGAATATTCTCCGCGCGGCTCTCCACCACTTCGCCGATCGCGCCGCCCTGCATCGGCTCGTCCAACTGGAAGGGCGGGACGTAGCTTTTCGCGTCGTTCATCCGCCCGCGCATATAGGGGTCGACCGACAGCCAGCGGTTCGCAATCCGAACCTGCCCCTCGCCCAGTTCGGGCAGCGCCTGCTCGATCAAGGCGAAATCGTCCTGGCGTGGCATTCCCTTGGGCCGGGCCGCGAGTGTCCATGCCTTCATAACCGTCATCCTTTTCATCATTTGCGCCGGACATGGGAAAGGGCCCGGATGATGTCCACCCGAGCCCTCCAAGAAAACTCACCCTTCAGTGACGTTTTCTGTCCTCAATAACCCCGGTTGGTGTCCGAGGTGCTGCCCGTCGTACCGGTGGTACCAGCGGTGGTCGTGCCGCCGGTGGTGCCACCGGTGGTGCCGGTCGTGCTCTGACCGGCCGTGCTGGCGGAGCCGGTCGTACCCTGGCTGTTCTGGCCATAGCTGTTCGACTGACCGTAGCTGCTCGACTGGCCATAAGGATTCGACTGGCCGTACCGGTTCGAGCCGGTCTCGCTGGTGCGATCGCCGAACATGGCGCGCGCATTCTCCTCGTCGCGCCAATGGGTCTTGGCTTCCTCGGCGGTCTTGGTCAGCGTGATCTTGTCGTCGACCGACTTCAGCCAGCGCGACGGGATCGAGTGATGCTGGCCGCCCGCGTCCTTGTCGTTCTTGGTCAGCAGAATGCGGTCGCCCCGCACCTTGTCCACCGTGCCGACATGCGCGCCGTCCGAACCGAGCACTTCCTGATGCTCGGTCACCTTGGACAGCAGGCCGCGCTGGCCCTGGCGCTCGGTGCGCCAGCTGCTGAACTCGTTCTCGAACTTGGTGCGGTTCTCGCTGCGATATTCGTCATAATCGCGGTCGAGCGCGGCGATCTGGCCCGAGCGCCAGTTGTTATAGTCATGATCCTGCGCGGCATAATAGCGCTCGTCGAACTTGGCGTCGGCCTCGCGGCGGCGTTCGGCCTCCTCGTCGCCGAACCACGAACGCACCTCGTCGCCGGCGCGGGCAAAGAATCCGCGATCCTCATAATCATAGCCCTGCGGCTGACGGCCATAGTCGCGGCCCGACTGCTGGCGACCATAGTCGCCCCGGTCCTGCCGGTCGTCGCGGCCATAGCGGTCGCCGGTATAGCCATAGCCCCGCGCGGAGTCGCCATAGCCGCGTGCCGTGTCGCTATAGCCCGACGGACGATAGCCTTCGCGCCCATAATCGCGCTGGCCACCGCGATAGCCGTCCCGGCCATAGTCGCCCGAGCGGCCCTCGCCATAACGGCCTTCATTCTCGCGACCCTGACCATAGCGTCCGCCGAATTCCTGACGCGAACCGCGATAGCCCTCATTCTGGTCATAGCCCTGGCGGCCATAACCCTGGTGGCCATAATCGCGCGCGCCATAACCCCGGCGGCCATCGTTCCGGTTGTCGTTACGGTCGTCGTCAAAGGCGCCCGCCGCTTCGTAATCGCGTGCGCTGGAATAGGTATAGTCCCGCCCCGAGCCATAGTCCCGGCCATAGTCGAAGTCGCGACCGCCACGATTGGCGTCGCGGGAATAGCGATCGTAAGCCATCCTAAACCCTCCTGAAAATCGGTCCTGCGGGGGCCGACGCCGCTCGTCTGGCGGGCCGTGCCTTCCGATGGTTTCAATGAGGCAGATCAAGACATTGTTCCGTCGACACGGCGCTTCGCACGACGGAATGCCCGAAGCGAAGGGTTGATCGTGGCCGAAAAAATTTGCCGCCCGCAGGCGATGCGGTGTTGCGTCGCTTTCGATCACCAGCTAATGGCGTCGCTCCCGACCATGGTCGGGATATGGGGCGGGGCTGTAGCTCAGATGGGAGAGCGCTGCAATCGCACTGCAGAGGTCAGGGGTTCGATTCCCCTCAGCTCCACCACCCCTTTCACCGGATTGTGCGACGGTGATATTTCCTCCCATCGCTGACATTGTGCGATCCGGCAGGTTGACCTGGCGATGATGCCCGATCCTATTCCCGCCGCTACCCTGATCCTGATGCGCGAAGCGGCGCAGCGTGGGGCGCCGCCCGAAATCCTGATGGTCGAACGCGGCGCGACGCTGGCCTTTCTCGGTGGAGCGATGGTGTTTCCGGGCGGCCGGGTCGATCCCGGCGATCATGCGATGGTCCCTCCCCATGCCCCCGATCCAGACGACAGCGCCGCCCGCATCGCCGCCATTCGCGAAACGATCGAGGAGGTCGGGCTGGCGATCGGGCTGGTGCCCCACCTGGACGACATGACGGTCGCGTCCATCCGCGCGGATCTGGCCCAAGGGCAAGCCTTCGCGGCGGCGCTGACCGAACGGCATGTGGAGATAGACGAGACCGTACTGACCCCCTTCGCCCGCTGGTGCCCCGAGCATGTACCAGTTCGGCGGTTCGATGCGCGCTTCTATCTGGCGGAGGTCCCGCGCGACGCCTCCACGCCCGTTATCGACGGCGGGGAGACCGCGCGGGCCGAATGGCTGACCGCCCGTGCGACGCTCGCGGCGGCGGATCGGGGCGAGATCCATATCATCTTCCCGACCCGGCGGACGCTGGAACGATTGGCGCAGTATGGCGATTTCCTATCCGCGAAGGCCGATGCGCGTGCATGGCCGATCCGGCGGATCATTCCCTTTCAGGCGGAGCGTGACGGCGTGCCATCGATCTGCATACCCGACGATCTGGGCTATCCGATCACCTCGGAACCCCTTTCCGCCGCCAGACGCGGCTGATGCGCGCGTTGCGGCGATGGACGACCCTGTTGGTCGTGATCGCCGGGGCAGCGGTGCTGGCGCTCCTGCTCTGGGGCATGATGCGGCAGCGGCCGCAGGACGTGCCTTGGGCCCCGCTTGACCTCGGTCAGCCGGTGGGACTGTTTACCGGGCGCAAGCTGACCGCCTTGACCCAGGACGCTGCCAAGTGCCGCGGGCTGCTCGACCAGGCGGGGATTGCCTATACCGCGCTGCCTGCGCGAACGCCGGAGGCGCAGTGCGGCTATGACGATGCGGTCCGCTTCGCATCCGGCGGCGCACGCGCGATCGGCTACCGCCCCGCTGCACTGGGCGTCTCCTGCCCAGTCGCCGCCTCGCTCGCGCTTTGGGAGTGGAACAGCGTCCAGCCCGCCGCACGCGCCCTGTTGGGGGCGGAGGTGGTCGCGATCGACCATCTGGGCAGTTACAATTGCCGCCGGATCAATGGGCGGAGTTCCAGCGACTGGAGCGAACATGCCCGCGCCAATGCCGTGGATATTGCGGGATTTCGCTTAAGCGACGGACGCCGGATCAGCGTGGTGCGCGACTGGCGCGATCAGGGCGCGGTGGGGCGCTTCCTCCGCCAGGTCCGCGACGATGCGTGCGATCTGTTCGCAACCACCCTGTCACCCGACTACAATGCGGCCCATGCCGACCATTTCCATCTGGATCAGGCCTATCGCGGGCCGATGGGCTGGCGCGCCTGCCGCTGACGGGCGCGCCGGGATGCGATCAATTGGCCAGCGACGTGCCGTTGCTATCCACCTTTTCCACCCAATGGGGGAAAAAGGCGGGCTGACGGCTCGACCAGCCGGAGGCGGTGGCCGCCGCCTCACTGATCGACTGGAGCAGCTTGCGCCGCAATTCGGGGTGCAGGTGCGGCAGCGCCGCCGCCGCGCAGAAGACCGAGGGAAGCCAAGGGCGAACCTCTGCCCCGATCAGCCGCTCATACAGGAAGCGGAAAGCCGAAAAGCTGGTCAGCCGCCCCTGCCCCAGGTCGAACGCCGCGATAGTCACGGACGAAGCCATGAAAGGCTCCAGCGCCTCCAGGCCGCTGTCCACCGGGATCAGGTGACGGATTTCGGGCAGGTTGCGATACAGCCGGGCCTGGGCGCGGATGCTTGCCGCTTCGACCACATCGCGCGACCAGCGCGCCATCGCATCCTCGCGGTCCAGCCCGATGTCGAGCGAGCGGCGGATGTAACGCTGCGTCGCTGCGGCGAAGCCCGCAAACTCCTTCATCTCGGCCAATGTCATCGTGCCTTCGGCCGGTCGGTTCCTCGATCCCATATCCTTTACCCCGCCCATCGTAACTACCCGATCATCCTGCGCCAATTAGGTTAACGCAACGCTGAACGGGCCTTAGGCAAACGACCACGAAATTCGCCGCGCCGCAACATTGATTGCGACGAACGGTTATCGCGGCAATCATTTTCCACAAAGGCCGGAAAAATAGAGGCAAAAGGGATGCAGGCCGTCTTCATGGTCACGCGGCCGGAAATCGAACGGCCCAGCCACCCCCGGGCCGGGCGGAGTAGGAGGCCAGAGGCCGTTCCTCCGCCCGGATCGCAGGATCAGCGATCCTATTCCTTGAAGCCGGACGATTCCGCCGGGCCATCGCGGCCAGGCTGGGTGATGGAGGGCGGATCGCTGGCGTCCATCGATTCGTCGAGGCTTTCGTCGAGCTGTGCGTCGACATCCTCGGGGTTCTTCGCCAGACCGCCGGCAATGTCCGGGTCCTGCCCGGCATCCTGCTCGGGCGGACGCGGACGGTTGCCCTGTTCGGCCTGTTCGCCGCCCGGCGCCACCGATACGCTGTCGAGCGCGCGGTCGTCGATGCTGTCGTTCATGTCACTTCCCCATCACGAGTGGACCGGACCAACGAGCCAGCCCGCGCAAGCGTTCCTGCCCGCTTCAGTCGAGACGGCGGACGACCACCCGTTGATCGCAAAGCTGCGCCTCGCCGAAGACGGTCATAAAGGCGATGTCGGTCGCATCCCGACCGACGCAGACGCGCGCAATCTCGTCGGCGCGGGCCATGCCGGTCGCGTCCACCAGATGCCAGCTCCCCTCCAGCCACAATTCCGCAACCGCATGGAAATCGGGCGGATCGACGCCGGGCGCATAGGCCGAGACGCAGCGTGCCGGAATCTCCGCCGCGCGTGCCAGCGCGACGAGCAGATGGGCATAGTCGCGGCACACGCCGCTGCGCATCCCGAAGGTATCGAGCGCGGTGGTCAGTCCGCTCGAACTGCCTGATTGATAAGTCAAACGGGTCGAGACCCATTCGATCAGCGCCGCCGCCATCGCCCCGCCCGACAGACCCGCGAAACGCCGCCGCACAAACCCCTCCAGCCGGTCGGACTCGCAATAGCGGCTGGGCAGCAGATAGGGGATGAGATCGCCGGTCAGCGCCCGCGCCGGGGTCGGCCGCATGGCGTCCAGTCGCAGGACCGGTCGCGCAATCTCCACCACCGCTTCATAGCGCGCCATCAGGGCATGGTCCGCACGCACCCAGCATCGCTGTCCGATGCCCTCCTCGCCCGTCACCGCAGTGACGCCGTGGTCGGACCAGATGGTCAGCGCCTGATGCTCCAGCCGCTGATCCGCCATCGCCGCCACCTCGATCTGGAGCAGAATATCGGCGGCCTCGCGAAGGCCATAGTCCAGCGTGACTTCGATCGACAGGCGCATGGGCCATGTTCCTTCCACGAAAAAAGGCCCGGCGGACACACCGCCGGGCCCCATGTCCAAATCCGTTACCTGACGATCAGTCGCGGCTGGAGCCGAACAGACGCAGGATGAACAGGAACATGTTGATGAAGTCGAGATACAGGCTCAACGCCGACATGATGACCACGCGGTCCTGCATCGACGTGCCGCGCACCTGATAATACATTTCCTTAGTCCGCTGCGTGTCATAGGCCGTCAGACCGGCGAACAGCAGCACGCCGACGAAGCTGATGACCAGCGCCATCGTACCCGACTGAAGGAAGATGTTGATCACGCTGGCGACGATCAGGCCGACCAGACCGATGATCAGAAAGGTGCCGAACGCCGACAGGTCACGCTTGGTGGTATAGCCATAGAGGCTGAGCGCCGCGAAGCCCGCCGCCGTCGCGAAGAACGCGCCAGCGATCGAACCGCCGCTATAGACCAGGAAGATGGTCGACAGCGACAGACCCATGACGACCGCGAATGCCCAGAACAGCATCTGCATCGTCGAGGTCTTCATCCGGTTGACGCCCATGCTCAGCGCGAACACGAAGCCGAGCGGCGCGAACATGATGACATATTTGAGCGGACCGCCGTTCAGGAAGACCTGCGCGGCCATGCTGTCGCGCCCGCCCCATGCGAAGAGCAGCGCGACGATACCCGTCAGCAGCACACCCGACGTCATGTAGTTATAGACGGACAGCATGTACGAGCGCAGACCCGCATCATAGGCGGTCGAGCCTGTGGTGGCTGTGGTACCGAACGGCGCGGCGCTCGGCCGTGGATCAGACCAGTTTGCCATGGTGAAACATTGCTCCTTTGCCCGGCCAGATGCCGGTTACGCGAAATATCGTCCCGTTCGTGACTCATTTCAAGCGGGAGAGGTTCCCGTCGCGCCGACAGAGTGCGATAGACATGTTTTGTCATGCTTCGCCTGTTCGTCGCCCTTCGCCCGCCCCCTGCCATTCGCGACCTGCTGTCCGACGTCATGGACGGCGTGCCGCAGGCCCGGTGGCAGGATGACGATCAGCTTCACCTGACGCTGCGCTTCATCGGCGAAGTCGATCGCCCGGTGGCGGAGGATGTCGCCGCCGCGCTAGGCCAGGTCCATGCCCCCGCACCCGTCGTCCGGATTTCGGGGGTCGGGGTGTTCGATCATCGCGGTCGGGTCGACACCCTATGGGCCGATGTCAGCCCGCAGGATGCGCTGGCGCACCTGCATCGCAAGGTGGATCAGGCCTGCGTGCGGGCCGGCCTGCCGCCGGATTCGCGTGCCTATCGCCCGCATGTCACGCTGGCCCGGCTGCCGCGCTCCGCGGGCGCCGCCCCCGAGATCGAGGGGTGGCGCGCTGTTCACGCCGGCCTGTCCAGCGCCCCCTTCGCCATGGAGCATATCCTGCTCTATCAAAGTCACCTGGGGCATGGGGGCGCATCCTATGAACCGGTGATGCGTTGGCCGCTCGATACCGGTGGACGATAAGGCCGGACCGCCTATAGTTCTTTCGATCAGGGAGCTTCCGACATGAAATATATCGCATTGATGACCGGCGCCGTAGTCACGCTCGGGCTGGCCGCCTGCGACCAGAACAAGATGGAAACCGGCTCCCCGGTCCCCGGCGGTCCCAGCGCAACCGCCAGCCTACGCACCGGCACCGGTGTCGAGGCCGGACGCGCGACCGCGACCGAGGTGGCGGGCGGGTTGCGCATCACGCTGGACGCGATGAACGTTCCGGCCGGGATGCACGGCGTCCATGTCCACACCGTGGGTCGCTGCGACGCGCCCGACTTCACCACGGCGGGCGGCCACTGGAACCCCACGCAGCGCCAGCATGGCAGCATGAACCCGCAGGGTCCGCATGAGGGCGATATGCCCAACATGACCGTCGGCAATGACGGGCGCGGGACGCTGGGCGTCGTGCTGCCGGGTGCGACCATGGCGGGACTGCTCGATGCGGACGGCTCGGCGATCGTCATCCATGCCGCCGCCGACGACCTGAAGACCGATCCGAGCGGCAATAGCGGCGGCCGCATCGCCTGCGGCGTGTTCCAGGCCAACTGATCCTCGCTGGAGCGCCGATGACCAAAGCCCTGCCGACCCGCGCTTTTGGCGGTTTCCTGTTCGACATGGATGGGACGATCCTGAGTTCGATCGCCTCCGCCGAACGCGCCTGGACCGTCTGGGCGACACGGCAGGGGCTGGACGTCGCGGCGTTCCTGCCGACCATCCACGGGGTTCAGTCGGTCGAGACGATCCGGCGGCTGAACCTGCCCGGCATAGATCCGATCGCAGAAGCGCATGCACTGACCGAGGCGGAGATGCTGGATGTGGACGACGTCGTGCCGATCGGTGGCGCGGCCGCGTTTCTGGCCGCGCTGCCGCCGGATCGCTGGGCCATCGTCACCTCTGCACCCAAGCGGCTGGCGGAGGTACGGCTGAAGGCGGCGGGGCTGCCTTTACCCGGCGTGTTCGTGACGGCGGAGGATGCGGAGCGGAGCAAGCCCGCGCCCGATGGCTTCCTGCTCGGGGCCAAGCGGCTAGGCGTCGCGCCGAAGGATTGCCTGGCCTTCGAAGACGCCCCCGCCGGGATCGCGGCGGCCGAGGCGGCTGGGATGACGGTGGTGGTGATTACCGAGACGCATCGGGGAGCGATGGATACGCCCCATGCGACGGTGGCGGATTATCGCGACCTGGCGGTGGAGTGGGACGGCGCCAGCCTGAAGCTCGAACACCGGGTCTGATCCAACCTGTTCCCCGGCGAAGGCCGGGGTCCAGTTTCTATCCGGCCGAGATGGCGGGATATCGCCGCGTGGGAGGCAGATGCCCCCCGCCATTGAAAAGCCATAGCAACTGGGCCGCAGCTTTTGCCGGGGAACGGGCTAGAGATTGCTTGCCCTCCCCAACCCCGTTCAGCCTGAGCGCGGTCGAAGGCTAAGCCCTCCCCCTCAAACCGTGAAGCTTTCCCCGCACCCGCACGCGCCCTTGGCATTGGGATTCTGGAACACGAAGCCCGCCGTGAAGTCGTCCTCGACCCAATCCATGGTCGACCCGATCAGATACAGGATCGAGCCGCCATCGACGAACAGCGTGCCGCCGGGCGTATCGATCTTCTCGTCGAACGCCTTAGCCTTGGTGACGTAATCCACCGAATAGGCCAGACCCGAGCATCCCCGGCGCGGCGTTGACAGCTTGACCCCGATCGCCCCCTCCGGCGCACGCGCCATCAGGTCGGCGATCCGCGCCTCGGCCGAGGGCGTCAGGTTCAACGCGGCAGGACGCGGGCGGAGTGTGGTCGCCATGGTCAGAGCATCCCCAGTTCGAGCTTGGCGTCGTCCGACATCTTCTGCGGGTCCCAGGGCGGGTCCCAGATCAGGTTGACGTCGGCGGTCGCGATCCCCGGCACGGCCGAGACGCGCAGTTCGACCTCGCCCGGCATCGACTCGGCGACCGGGCAATGCGGGGTGGTCAGCGTCATGGTCACGATCGCATGGCCGCCCTCGGTCACCTCGACGCCGTAGATCAGCCCCAGGTCATAGATGTTGACCGGGATTTCGGGGTCGTAAATGTCCTTCAGCGCGTCAATGATCCCGTCATACAGCGCGCCGCCCGGCTGGGTCGGATCGTCGGCGGTCGGCTTTTGCGAGAGAAAGCCCGACAGATAGTCGCGCTGCCGCTCGGCCGGTGCCTCGACCACGTCCTGCACGCGCGCCTTGGGCGGCTGTGCGACGCTGTCCACTTCCTCGATCTTATAGTCGCTCATCCGAAAATCCTCGTGACCCGCCGGACGCCATCCACCAGCGCCGCGACGTCATCGGGTCCGTTATACACGCCGAAACTCGCCCGCGCGGTGGCGGGCAAGCCGAGCGCCTCCATCAAGGGCTGGGCGCAATGATGGCCCGCCCGGATCGCCACCCGGCTTTCGTCCAATATGGTGCCGATGTCGTGGGGATGAACCCCCTCGACCGCGAAACTGACGATTCCGGCGGAGTCCTCCGGCCCCAGCAGTCGCACCGAATTGATCGCCGACAGCCCCTCGCGCGCCTGCGCGACCAGGGCGGCCTCATGCGCATGGATCGCGTCCAGCCCGATGGCCGACACATAGTCGATCGCGGCATGGAGCCCGAGCGCCCCGACGATATGCGGCGTCCCCGCCTCGAACCGGCCGGGCGGCGGGGCATAGGTCGTCTTCTCGAAGCTCACCCGGTCGATCATCGACCCACCACCCTGATAGGGCGGCATCGCCTCGAGCAGTTCGGGCCGCGCCCACAGCACGCCGATCCCGGTTGGGCCATAGAGCTTGTGGCCCGAGAAGACATAGAAGTCGCAGTCGAGCGCCTTCACATCGACCGCGATGCGCGGCACCGCCTGGCACCCATCGAGCAGGATCTTCGCGCCAACCCGATGCGCCAGATCGGCCGCACGACGCCCGTCGAGCACCGATCCCAGCACA
Source organism: Sphingomonas sp. LC-1 (assembly GCF_025371035.1). Lineage (GTDB taxonomy): Bacteria > Pseudomonadota > Alphaproteobacteria > Sphingomonadales > Sphingomonadaceae > Sphingomonas > Sphingomonas sanguinis_E. The sequence goes on from NZ_JANZXB010000006.1 coordinate 128,190, forward strand.
TTCGACACATGGCCCAGCGACACCAGCTTATGCGCCGGGGTCAGCATCCGCGCCATCGCGTCCAGATCGATGCGGTGATCGTGCGTCAGCGGCAGCACGTCGATCGCGACGCCCAGCCGCTCGGCGACCATCTGCCACGGCACGATGTTGGAATGATGCTCCAGCATCGACAACAGGATACGGTCGCCCGCCTTTAGGTTCGTAGCGGCCCAGCATTGCGCGACGAGGTTGATCCCCTCGGTCGCGCCGCGCGTGAAGACGATCTCGTTCGCCGATCCCGCCCCGATGAACCGCGCCGTCGCCTCGCGCGCCGCCTCATAGGCGAGCGTCATGTCGGCCGAACGCTGATAGACGCCGCGATGCACCGTGGCGTAGCTGGTGTCATAGGCGCGGGTGATCGCGTCGATGACGGCCTGCGGCTTCTGTGCGGTCGCGGCGGTGTCGAGATAGGCCCAGCCGTCCGGGATGGCGGGGAAATCCGCCACCCGGTCGAGAGGCGCGGCGCTCGTCAAAGCGCCGCCTCCAGCCAGGCGTCCGCGTCCGCCGCAAAGGCCTCGCGCACCACCTCGTTACCGATCCGGTCGATCGCGTCCGCTACGAAGGCACGGGTCAGCAGCGCCTGTGCGCGGGGCTTCGGAATGCCGCGGCTCTGCATGTAGAACAGCGCCTTGGCATCGAGTTCGCCCACGGTCGCGCCGTGCGCGCACTTCACGTCGTCGGCGAAGATTTCCAGCTCGGGCTTGAGGTTCACCGTCGCGGTCCGCTGGAGCAGCAGGCCGCGAAGCGACTGTTCGCCATCGGTCTTCTGCGCATCACGCGCCACTTCGACACGTGCAGCGAGGCTCGCCTGACTGCGATCGGCAGCAACCGCGCGCCACAACTGATGGCTCTGGCCGTTCAGCGCGGCATGGCGCAGGCCCACCGCGCACTCCTGCTTCAATTCGCCCTTGGTCAGCAGCGCACCACCGAACTCGGCATAAGCACCGTCGCCGGTCTGGGTGATCCCACCGTCGATCCGCGCGCCCATATTCCCCGCCGCCAGGAAGGTTGCGGTCAGGCTCGCGCCCTCGCCCAGCTCGGCTTCCTCGCGCAGCGACACGAAGCCGTCGTCCTGCAACAGCCGCACCGCGCGCATCAGCCGCGCCGATGCGGCGAGCTTCAGCCGCGTCAGCCGGTTGGTCCAGCCGCGCCCGACATAGGTCTCATAGACCTGCGCCGCCGCATCCTCGGCCAGAACGATCTCGGCGGGCAGATGGTTGGCCGCGCCGCTGGCGACATGGACGATCTGTACGGGCTCCGCGACCGCGTCACGCTCCAGCCGCAGCGACCAGCCGCGCCCAAGCGCTTGGCGACCCAACGGATGATCGCTCGCGTCGATCTGGGTCAGCTGGACCGGGCCGAGGCTGCTGGCGCTTTCATCCAGCACGCCGTCGACGAACAGCAACCGCGCGCCCGGCAGATCGAGGAAGCGATCCGCGCCCGCCACCGGCACCGCCCGCTCGCTCTCCGCCGCGCGGCGAAGCGCATCGATATCGGCCCAGCGCCAGGCCTCCTCACGCGTGGAGGGGAGTTCCAGCGTGGTGGTCACGCCGCCGCTCCCTCGACGCCCGCATAGCCCTCACGCTCCAGCTCGAGCGCGAGTTCGGGGCCGCCCGAACGCACGATGCGGCCATCGGCCAGCACATGCACCCGGTCAGGCTGCACATAGTCGAGCAGTCGCTGATAATGGGTGATCAGCAGCACCGCCTTATCGGGCGCGCGCATGATGCGGTTGATGCCGTCGCCCACGATGCGCAGCGCGTCGATGTCGAGGCCGGAGTCCGTCTCGTCCAGGATCGCGAACTTGGGGTTCAGGATGCCCATCTGGACCATCTCGTTGCGCTTCTTCTCGCCGCCCGAGAAGCCGACATTGACCGGACGCTTGAGCATGTCCTGGTTCAGCCCCAGCCCATCGGCCTGTGCACGGGCGAGCTTCAGGAACTCGGCGCCGGACAGTGGCTTTTCGTCACGCTGCCCGCGCTGCGCGTTCAGGCTCTCGCGCAGGAACTGGACGTTGGACACGCCGGGGATTTCGACCGGGTACTGGAAACCCAGGAACAGGCCCGCAGCGGCGCGCTCGTTCGGCTCCAGTTCGAGAAGGTCGACGCCGTCGAACGTCACCGAACCCTCGGTCACTTCGTAACCCGGACGCCCGCCCAGCACATAGCCCAGCGTCGACTTGCCCGCGCCGTTGGGGCCCATGATCGCATGGACTTCGCCCGCATTCACCTCAAGCGTCAGGCCCTTGAGGATCGGCTTGCCGTCAATCTCGGCGTGGAGGTTTTCAATTTTCAGCATTTGCGACCATCAGCTTGGAAGGCCGTCGTCCAGCCTTCTTGTTCAGGAAAAGTAGTATTGGGGCAAAATAGAAAAATGCAGCTACGATTGCCCAAACGAGCATGCCTTCCGATGTACTTTCAGCGCTAAATTCCGGCCACAATGGAATTTCCAAAGTGACCACACTCCAAAGCAGAATTGGAAGGGCTACAGCCAACCATAAAATTGCCACGGACCAGAAAGCGACGAAGCGTATCACCCCACGCTCCCCTCCAGCGAAATCCCCAGCAGCTTCTGCGCTTCGACCGCGAATTCCATCGGCAGCTGCTGCAGCACCTCGCGCGCAAAACCGTTGACGATCAGCGCGACCGCCGCTTCCTGGTCCAGCCCACGGCTCATCGCATAGAAGAGCTGGTCCTCGCTGATCTTGCTGGTTGTCGCCTCATGCTCGATCTGCGCGCTGGGGTTCTTCACCTCGATATACGGCACGGTATGCGCGCCGCACTGGTCGCCCAGCAACAGGCTGTCGCACTGGGTGAAGTTGCGAACATTCTCGGCGGTCGCCGCCACGCGGACAAGGCCGCGATAGGTGTTGTCCGAACGCCCGGCCGAAATCCCCTTCGACACGATGGTGGAACGGGTATTCTTGCCCAGATGGATCATCTTGGTGCCGGTATCGGCCTGCTGGCGATTATTGGTCACCGCGACCGAGTAGAACTCGCCGACCGATCCGTCGCCCGCCAGCACACAGGACGGGTATTTCCACGTCACCGCCGAGCCGGTTTCGACCTGGGTCCACGACACCTTGCTATTCTTGCCCTGACACAGCGCCCGCTTGGTGACGAAATTGTAGATGCCACCGACGCCATTCTCGTCGCCCGGATACCAGTTCTGGACGGTCGAGTACTTGATCTCGGCATCGTCCAGCGCGACCAGCTCGACGACCGCCGCGTGCAGCTGGTTCTCGTCGCGCATCGGCGCGGTGCAGCCTTCGAGATAGGAGACATAGGCCCCCTTGTCCGCGACGATCAGCGTGCGCTCAAACTGGCCGGTATTCTCCGCGTTGATGCGGAAATAGGTCGACAGCTCCATCGGGCAGCGAACGCCCTCGGGGATGTAGACGAAAGTGCCGTCGGAGAAGACCGCCGAGTTGAGCGTCGCGAAGTAGTTATCGCGCTGCGGCACGACCTTGCCCAGCCACTTGCGGACCAGATCGGGATATTCCTTGATCGCCTCGGAGATCGACCGGAAGATGACGCCTGCCGCTTCCAGCTCCTTGCGGAAGGTGGTCGCGACGGACACCGAGTCGAACACCGCGTCGACCGCGACCTTGCGCGCACCCTCCACGCCCGCCAGCACTTCCTGCTCGGCGATGGGGATGCCCAGCTTTTCGTAGGTGCGGCGAATCTCGGGGTCGAGCTCGTCCAGCGACGCGATCGTCTTTTTCTGCTTGGGCTCCGCGTAGTAATACGCGTCCTGATAGTCGATCGGCGGGATGTTGAGCTTGGCCCAGTCGGGCGTCTCCAGCGTCTGCCACAGGCGAAACGCCTTCAGCCGCCAGTCGAGCATCCATTCGGGCTCGCCCTTCTTGGCCGAGATATAGCGGACCGTATCCTCGCTCAGCCCCTTGGGCGCGAAGTCCTGCTCGATCTCGGTGGCGAAGCCCCACTCATACTTCTTGTTGGCGGCGGCGAGCGCCTCTGCGTTTTTCGTGGCCATCAGGCGAATACCCCCGGACGCAGATCGGCGCCCATCACTTGCGATTCAACAGGATCGGCGGCGAGCGTCGCGAGCGTCACCCCGGAAAAGGCGGCGCGTACCGCCTGATTGACGACATGCCAATGCGGCCGGACGCGACATTGCATTTCCAGGCCGCAGTCATGCGCGGCGCCCTCGACACAGGCGGTCAGCGCGATCGGGCCGTCCACCGCCTCGACGATGTCGGCCAGGCTGATCGTATCGGCATCGCGGGCGAGGCGGATGCCGCCGCCGGTGCCGCGTGTGCTCTCTATCAGGCCAGCGCCCGCCAGACGGCTGACCAGCTTCTGCGCGGTGGGCAGCGGCACGCCCGTCTGGCCGGCCAGCAGGGTCGCATTGCTCCGCCCACCGGCACCTTCGCGCGCGGCGGCGGTCATCATCACGACCGCGTAATCGGCTAGGCTGGAAAGGCGCATGAACTCCCAATCGGATGGATTTGGTCCGATTGGCAAATGGGCGTGAGGGGCCGGTTCGTCAACCGCGAATACGTACGGGATTTTCGATCGGTGTGAGTGAAATCCTCCCCGGCACGGGGAGGGGGACCGCCGCGAAGCGGTGGTGGAGGGGTGTCGCCGCTGATGGGGACACCCCTCCGTCAGTCCTTCGGACTGCCCCCGCCCCGGGGAGGGGGGGAATTAAAGTCAGCGCCCGATCAGGCCTTGTGCGATCTCGTCCGCCACGTCCGAGGCCGGATGGCCCGTCTCGGCCGACCGCTGCCACACCTGTTCCAGCCGCTCGGGGATCTTGGCGATGCGCGCCATGACCTCGGCCGCGTCGCCCTGGCCCAGATATTCCAAGCCGACATTGATAATGCCGCCCGCGTTGATGACGTAATCAGGGGCATAGAGGATGCCCGCTTCCGCCACGCGTGCGCCGTCCTCGCGGGTCGCCAGCTGGTTGTTGGCGCCGCCCGCGACGACCTTCGCCTTCAGCCGCTGGATCGAATCGGCGGTCAGCACCGCGCCCAGTGCATTGGGGCTGACCAGATCGACATCGGCGAACAGGATCTCGTCGGCCGAGGCAACGCTCGCGCCCAGTTCCGCCGCCATCGCTTCGGCGCGGGCCTGGTCGACGTCGGCGATGGTCAGCACCGCGCCGTCCTTGGCCAACAGCTTGGCCAGACCGCCACCGACCGAGCCGACGCCCTGGATCGCGACGCGGACGCCCTTCATGTCGGTCGCGCCCAGTCCGCGCTTGGCGGCGGCCTTGACGCCCAGATAGACGCCGTGCGCGGTGTAGGGGCCGGGATCGCCGCCCGCCGCGCCGCTCGCGACCGGCAGGCCGGAGACATAGCGGGTCTGGGTCGCGATGACCTTCATCCGCTCCTCGGACATGCCCACGTCCTCGGCGGTGACGTAACGGCCACCCAGCGATTCGACCGCGCGGCCGAATGCCTCGAGCTGCGCGGTGGTGATGACGTCACCCGGCTTGGCCGCAAGCACCACGCCCTTGCCACCGCCCAGCGCCAGGCCGGCCATCGCATTCTTATAGCTCATGCCGCGCGACAGGCGCAGCGCGTCGGTGATGGCGAGCGCGGGGGTGGCATAATGCCAGAAGCGCGCACCGCCCGCCGCCGGGCCGAGATGGGTGGAATGCACCGCGATCACCGCCTGCAACCCCGATGCGGGATCGGTGAACAGATGCACGCCTTCATGCGCGTCGAAATCGGGAAAGCCCCAGTTCGTCATGCTCGTCCTTCGGTCCGACAAAAGCGGAACCGGACCGAGTCTTCCGATCCGGCCACCCTATCGGTGAGGATTTAGGGGGGACACGGGCACGAAAGGGGCCGGTGCCGTGGCCAGAGAAATGGCCGGGAAGAATGGGGCGACCGACGGGACTTGAACCCGCAACTTCCGGCATCACAAGCCGGCGCTCTAACCAATTGAACTACGGTCGCCGCGAAGGCTTGCGCCCCTAAACGGGATGACGGCCTTTCGTCAAGCGGTCAAAAGCGCCCTTCCGCCGAAAGTCGGTATCCACCGCCCGAGCCCGCGACGAAACCGAGTTGCTCCAGCCGCGCCGCTGCCGCCGGATCGCCGGGCGTCAGGACCAGATCCGCGGTGTAGCGACCATCGGGGCGGATGCGCAGGTTCACCGCCTCCGTACCCCCCTGCCCCGTCATCGGCAGCAGCAATGCCCCCGCCTCGCACCGGGCATTGCCCATCATCATCGGGGGCAAGGGCAGGCCGCCCGCCTCGCCCGCCACCGTCGCCCGGACACGACCGCCCGCCTCCTCGCACACGCCGTCGCGGAAGCGGACGGTCACATCCTCCAGCATCAGCGTCGTGACGGGGAGCGGCGCAAACAAGGCGGCAGCGGGCAGGCTGGCGGTGACGCCATCGATTCCCATGGCATGACGGCTGATCGTCGCCGCGCCGATGATCGGACGGCCATCGACCCCGGCCCCCTCGAACGCCAGACGCGCCCGTCCCAGCAGCAGCGCAAGGGGTGAGAGCGAGACGCGCAGATCGCCCAGCGCAACCTGCCCGAACCGCGCCTCCAGCAGGCTGCCACCCCAGATGGTACCGCCGACGCGCCGCGCGCTCAGCCCTTCGTCGGCAAGGCCCGTCGCACCCAGCGCCAGCCGCATGGGCAGAAAGACGATCAGCGCGACGACCAGCATCGCCGCGAACAACACCGAGGGTCGCGTAGTAAGCCGCAAGCGCATCATACCACCCGCGTCCGCAGGAGCAGCGCCACGCCGACCGTGCGGTCGCCATTATCGGTCAGCGTCGCCTGTTCGACCAGCACCCCGCCCCGCTCCAGCCGGGCAAGCCACGGCGTCAGCGCGGCGGGCCGGGCCGCGGCGATCTGCGCACGAACCCGACCAGGGCCATCCTCGGTCAGCGCGGACAGGGTAAAGCCTGCCTGCTCCGCCGACACCCGCACCGTGTCGGCCAGCGTTCCCGACAAAGCGGCCGGACGGCGGCGGCGCTGGCGCAGTTCGTCCGCGATGGCCTCCGCCTCGCCCAGTCGGATAACCGCATCGGCATGGCGTTCGCGCGCGCTCGACAAGCCGTCGCCCATGGGCCGCAAGATGCCGCCCCATATGATCGTGACGATCAGCAGTGCGGCCATGACCAGCAACAGCCGCTTCTCGCGGGTCGAACGCCCATCGAACCAGAGCCTCAACGCCCTCATCGTGCGCGCACCGTAAATTCTCCCGTGATCCGGCCATTCGCCGCGACGAAGGTGCTCGGCTGGACCGTGAAGCCCTGCGCCTCGACCGCGCGCTTCAGGTCGGTGGCCAGCGCCTCGCGGTCCACCGCCACGCCCAGCCTTATGTCGCCGGTCGGCTGGAAATCCATCGCGGTCAACTCGCTGCCGGGCACGCTGCGCACCGCCGAAAAGACCGCTGCCGCCGTCCGGCTGAACCCCTGGCCCGGACCGCGCACCGCCGCCAGACGTTCGGTCAGTTGCCGGTCGGCATCGACCAGCGTCTCGCCACGGGGCAGCGCGGTGCGGGCGACCTGTTCGATCTTCGCCTCGGTCGCGTCGGCGGCGAAGCTGTATTTGGTCCAGCGCACCAGATCGATCGCCAGCGTCACCGCGACGATCGCCAGCCCCAGCCAGCCGAGCCGCCGCACCAGCCGCCAGTCGATCGCAAAGCTCCGCCGCCGCGCGAACACCCCCTGTCTCAGGTCGAGCGCGGGCGCCGCCACCGCCACACTCAGCGCGCTTTCGATCCCGTCGGCGTCGAGATCGACGAGCGGCTCCTCACCCGTGACGATCTCGGTAAAGCCCGGTTCGTCGGCAAAACCCGACGCGCGCCCGCGCACTACGCCCTGCCCGGCGAGGTCGCCGCGAACATAGCCTTGCTCGGGGCGCGGCAGCAGCAAGGGCGCGGGCACCACCGCGACCGGATCGATCCCCTTGCCCGCCAACAGGCTGAGCCATACCGCCATCGCGCCGCGATTGACGATGCCGATTGCCCGGCTCCCCGCCTCGTCCTCGCCGACCGCGACATGGAGTTCGTCCATCGGCGCGGCGCTGACCTCCGCCGCCAGCAATCGCGCGGCGGCAGCCGCCTGCGCGGTCGAGCGGGCAGGAATCTCTGCCCAGTGCAGCGACACCGCATCGGCGGGCGCGACCGCGATCACCTCGCCGTCGCCTTGCGGGAGGCCCTCGCCGGCGGCGGCGACGCGCGCATCCTCGATCCGCATCCAGCGATAGTCGCCGCCCTCGCCCGGCGGCAGGAACAGGAGGTTGGTCGCACTCATCACTCTTCCCCCCATCTCCGCGCCACCAGTCGCGGCGGCAGTCGCGACGCATCGACCAGGGCGCGTTCGTTGACCTGGACGCTGCCCAGCGTCACGTCGATCCGCAGATCGAACCAGCGGGTCGTCGTCGCCACCCCGCCCGCGCCGCTCGCCCCCGGTATCTGCGCCCAGAAAGCGCTCGCGTCCGCATAGCCTTGCGGCGGGCGACGCAAAAGGGCCTGAGCGATGCCGGCGGGCGAAATCGTGTCGATCTGCGCCATCGCGACGAGCGGCGCCTGCTCGGGCGCCAAGGTGTTGATGTTGACGCTGGTCGGCTTCGCCTCGGGCAAGGTGCATATCCAGGGGCGCAGCGTGGCATAGAGTTCCGGCGTGACGCCGTTGACCATCCGCAACTCGCTGACATCCGCCATCATGGCGCCACCGGTCCGGTAAGGCGGATCGCGTGCCAGATACAGCGCATCCTCCGCCCCGCCCCCTTGCGGATTCTGGTCGCTGTCGATCCAGTCGGAGGTCGCCGTCGCCACCTGCACCGCGACCTGATCGGGGATGCCGAGCAGCCGCATCAGCCGGCCGAAATGCGCGACCTCGACCGCGTTGCCGATCAGCACGCCGGGCTGACCGGGAATGGGTTGCGCCAGCCCGTTCAGGTTGAAGCAGTTGCCGCCATCGGTCACGCGCGCCACCGCCGTTACGCCGCCCGCCCCATCGCCCAGCGGCAGCGCGAAGGGCCGATCGCTCCACCCGCCGAGCAGCGAGACCTTGCCTTGGGCGCGTTCCAGCAGATCGCCGATGCGGATGATCGCCAGCGCCTCCGCCGCATAGGCATATCCGCGCGCCTGCTCGATCGCCACCGCATTGCCGCCGAGCCGGGTCGACAGCCGCAGCTTCTCCAGCGCGGTCGCGGCCAGCACCGCGATCACCGCGACGAGGATCAGGACGGTCAGCAGAGCCGCTCCGCGTTCGCCCGGACCGGGCCGGGGCTCAGCCATTGGGTGTCGCGGTCGGGCTGGGGGTCGGAGAGCTGCTCGGCGACATCCCATTCGGCACGCTGACATAGCCGGTGCCGATGAGGAACAATTGCCGGAAGATCATGCCGTCATCGCGAACGATCGTGACCTCCGCCGCCTGGGGCAGCGCGACGCCCGCTTGCCCCTGCCACTGGTCGAGCCATGCGCCGCCAAACCGATAGCGCAGATGCAGTTCACGGACATGGTCCATCAGCGCGGCGGGCTCCATCGGCGCGGCCCCGTCGAGCAGCGGCCAGGCGACCCGCTCCAGAACGTCACCGTTCAGGCGATAGGCGACTTTCTGCAATGACGGCCGCGGTGCGGCGTCGAGGTTGCTCCAACCGGCACGCACCAACCGCATCGCATCGGGCCCGGCGACCATGGCGGGGGTCTGTACGCCGCCTTCGTCGCGGGTCGGCCGGTCGACTGCCTGTGCCAGGTCGGCGGACAGGATCGCGGTCGTCCGGCTGACCGCCGACATCGCGTCGAGCTTCTGGCCCGTCACCGCTTGCGCCCGCACGCTCAACGACAGGATCGCCACGGCGGCGGCGGCCAGCATCGAGAAGATGAGCAACGCCACCATGACCTCGACCAGGGTGAAGCCGTTGGAATGGGTGCCACACCGGCGAAGGCCGGGATCCCGTTGCCGTGCGGAATGAGGCGCGCAGCGACATTTGCCCGCCCTTTCAAGGTCCGCCGAAGCTGGACCCCAGCCTTCGCCGGGGTGGTGCAAGGTGAACATCACGATGCCGCCACCCCGATCGCCGCCGTCGCCATCGGCGGACGCACCATCGTCATCCGGCCGACAATGCTCCCCCCGGCATTGGCGACCGCGACATCGATCCGCACCACGCGCGCATCGCCTGTCCCGCTGACGATCCGGGTCCATTTCCAGCTTCGCCCGCCATTCACCTCCGCGCCGCTGGTCCGCCCTAGCGCGGGCGCCTGCGGGTCGGTGACGGCCGAGATCGCGACATTGCGCGCGACCATCTGGGCCACCAGCGTCTCGTCGAGAATCGAGGCACCCCGGATCGTCGCGCTCTCCAGCCGGACGAGCGCCATCGCCGCCAGGCTGAACACCGCCAGCGCGACCATGATCTCGATGAGGGTAAAGCCATCCTCCCCGGCACGGGGAGGGGGACCATCCGAAGGATGGTGGAGGGGGCGGGCCGCATAGCGTGCCCCTCGTGGAAGCCCCCCTCCGTCAGGCCTTTGGTCTGCCACCTCCCCGTGCCGGGGAGGATTGAAACGCCCCTCAACCATCGACCCGCACCGTGCCGTCGGCGCCGATCCGGACAATGCTGCTCGCCCGCTCGCGGGTCAGGCGGAGTTCGACCGGGCGATCGGCCAGCCCCGTCACGTCAAAGGTGATCCGCACCCGCCCGCTCGCATCGGGGATCAGGGCCTGGGTGCCGTCCTCCCATTGGGCGACGCGCAACGGCTTGGCGGTCATCGGGCTCCACGCGCCGTCCGTTCGCCGGTCGAAGCCATAGCCGCCGCGCGTCACCCAGATGCTGACCGGCGAAGCCTCGACCACCGCCACGTCATGCGCGGCGCGGACGCGCGCGGCGAAACGCAGCGCCTCGTCGGTCACGCGTCCGCGTCGATCGGGCAGCGACCAGACCGCGATGGCGGAGGCGAGGCCAATCACGGTGATGACGACCATCAGCTCAACAAGGGTAAAGCCCCGCTCCCTCAATCGGTTCGCACTGAGCGAAGTCGAAGTGCATGGGGGGAGGGCTCGGCTTGGCCTTCGACTCCGCTCAGGCTGAACGGAGGATTGGGATGAGGTCCCTCGCCTCACCACGCGCAGGCCCCGCCCGCCGCCGTTCCCGGCATCCAGGCGGGCGGCCTTGCTCACTTATCCCAGTTGCCGATATCGGCGTTGATCCCCTCGCCGCCTTCCTTGCCGTCGGCGCCGTAAGTCCAGACATCCGCCTCGCCATGCTGGCCGGGCGAAGCATAGAGATACGGACGGCCCCAGGGGTCGTCGGGCAGCTTCTTCAGATACCCACCCTTCTGATAGCGCGACGGATCGGCGAGGCCGGCGGGCATCGACACCAGCGCCGGAAGGCCCTGCGACGTCGTCGGGAAGGTCAGGTTCTGCAGCTTGTAGAGCTCCAGCCCGCCCTCGATCTGCGCGATGTCGGCCTTGGCCTTCTGCACGCGCGCAGTATCGCCCGAGGGAAGCACGTTCAGCGCGACGATCGTCGCCAGCAGGCCGATGATGACGATGACGACCATCAACTCGACCAGCGTGAAGCCGTTGGCGGGGCGCTTGCGGCGGATCCGCCGGGGGGTGGGGTTACGCATCAACTTGTCCTCATGGGCTATTGTCCCGCCAGCGTGTTGAGCTGGAGGATGGGCAGCAGGATGGATAGCACGATCGTCGCGACCACGCCGCCCATCACGACGATGATCGCCGGTTCCAGAAGCGACAGCGCGGTGGCGGTGAAGCGGTCGAACTCGCGTTCCAGATAGTCGGCAGCGCGCTCCAGCATCTCGTCCAGCCGCCCCGCCGCCTCGCCGCTCGCCGCCAGATAGGTGAGCAGCGGCGGAAACACCCCCGCCCGCCGCATCGCCGCCGACAGGCTGCCACCGCCCCGGATCGCATCGACGATCGCATCGGACGCGACGCGCAGGCGGCGGTTGTGAATGGTTCCGGCGGTCAGGGTTAGCCCTTCGAGCAGCGGCAGGCGGCTCGCCACCATCGTCCCCAGGGTACGCGCCATCCGCGCAGCGTGCAGATCGCGCAGCAACCGCCCCAGCAGCGGCAGCTTCAGCAGCCAGGTGTCGAAGGACAGCCGGATCGACGGCACCTTCAGCGCCCGCCAGAAACCGATGCCCGCGACCACCGCGACGCCCAGCATCAGCCACCACCAGCCGACCAGCAGGTCCGAAACCCCGATCACCATGCGCGTCAGGAACGGCAATTCCTGCCCGACCGTATCGAACTGCTCGACCACCTGTGGCACGACGAACATCATCAACGCGGTGACGACGCCCAGCGCGACGATGGCGAGGATCGTCGGATAGGCGAGCGCGGTGATCAGCTTGCCACGAATCTCCGCCTGCCGCTCCAGCAGCGCGGCGAGCCTTTCGAGGATCGTCGGCAAAGTCCCCGAACTCTCCCCCGCAGCAACCATCGCGCGGTAGAGCGGCGGGAAACTCTTGGGCTCGCGCGCCATGGCGTCGGCCAGGCGGCGGCCTTCGGTCACGCCTTGATGCACTGTGGAAACGATGGCGCGCACCCGCTCCTGTTCGGTCTGCCGGGTGATGGTGCGCAGGGACTCTTCCAGCGGCGAGACGCGGTTGAGCGTCGCGAGTTGGCGGGTGAACAGCGTCAGTTGCTTGACCGACATGCGCGCCCGGCCGAGCTTCAGCCCGAAGAGCGGGCGGCGTTCGGCGGTATCGCCGCTGCCCGGCTTGACCGAGACGACATAAAGCCGCTGCTTCTCCAGCGCGGCGCGGGCGGCGTCGCTGGTTTCGGCAGGGATGAACCCACGCCTCTCCGCGCCCTTGGTATCGATAGCGACATAGTCGAACCCGGCCATGTCAGTGCCTCACCCCATGACACCGCACCACCCCGGCGAAGGCCGGGGTCCAGTTGCGGTGAGGTATATGGGATCGAGATTTTATCTCACGCGAAGCCGCGAAGCCGCGAAGAGAAGATGGGTTCGCGCAGGGGCGCAGAGGACGCAGAGGTGTCTGGCGCGCGGCAGCGCTCTGTTCTTTCAACCGAGCGAAAGATGACGGCCGCTGGCGCGGCGAAGACAACCTCTCTGCGCCCTCCGCGCCTCTGCGCGAACACGCCCTTCTTCTTCGCGGCTTCGCGGCTTCGAGTGAACCCGAATTCGTGACGCATGGCGACTGGACCCCGGCCTTCGCCGGGCTGGAGGATCGTGATGGGACGATAGACACCCTCCTCACCCCGCGTCGGAGTCGCGGCGGGACACGCGGATGGCTTCTTCCGCCGTCGTCACGCCATCCAGCACCAGCGCGCGCGCCGCCGCCGCCAGCGGTTGCTGTCGGGCAAAGGCATGGGCCGCGATGGCCTGTTCGTCGCCGCCCTCGTTGATCAGCCGCCGGATCGTGTCGTCGACGCGCACCGCCTCGTACACGCCGGTCCGCCCCTTATACCCGGTGCCGTTGCACTGCGGACAGCCGACCGCCTCATACACGATCGCCTTGTTCTCGATCCCGAGCAGCGGTGCCACCGTATGCTTGGCCTTCACCGGCCGCTTGCACGCCGGGCACAGCCGCCGCACCAGCCGCTGCGCGATGACGGCGCGCAGGGTCGAGGCGAGCAGGAACGGTTCGACCTTCATGTCGCGCATCCGGGTGATCGCGCCGACCGCGTCGTTGGTGTGCACGGTCGACAGCACCAGATGCCCGGTCAGCGACGCCTGCACCGCGATCTCGGCAGTTTCGCGGTCGCGGATTTCGCCGACCATCACCACGTCCGGGTCCTGACGCAGGATCGCACGCAATCCGGCCGCGAAGGTCAGGCCGACCTTGGCGTTGACCTGGGTCTGCCCCACCCCCTCGACCGCATATTCGACCGGGTCCTCAACGGTCAGGATGTTGCGGCTGCCATCGTTGAGCAGGCGGAGCGCGGCATAGAGGCTGGTCGTCTTGCCCGAGCCCGTAGGCCCAGTGACCAGGATGATGCCGTTGGGCTCGCTGAGCGCCTCGCGCAGCAGCGCGTACATGGCCGGGTTCATCCCCAGCGCGTCGAGGTCGATCCCGGCATTCTCCTTGTCGAGGATACGCAGCACCACCCGCTCGCCCGCCCGGCTGGGCAGGGTCGAGACGCGCACGTCGAGCAGCTTGCCGCCCAAAGTCAGCGCCATGCGCCCGTCCTGCGGCACACGGCGTTCGGCGATGTCGAGCCGCGCCATGACCTTGATACGGCTGACCACCACGGGCGCGACATGCGGCGGCATGCGCAGCGTCTCGCGCAGCACGCCATCGATCCGCATCCGCACGACCAGGCCGGTCTCGTAGGGCTCGATATGGATGTCCGACACGCCGTTGCGCGCGGCGTCGGCGATGATGCCGTTGATCAGACGGATGGCAGGCGCGTCGTCGGCGGTGTCGAGCAGGTCCTCGGCGGTCGGGATGCCGTCGGCCAGCATGTCCAGCTCGTCGCCCATGCCCACCGCCGCGATCGCGGTCGCCTGTCCGTCCATCGCATAGGCGTCGGACAGAAGGCGGTCGAAAGCGGGCGCCTCGACCCGTGCAACGGCGAAGGGGCGGCCGATATGGCGGCGCAGTTCGATCAGCGCACGTGGGTCCGCCCCGTCGCGCAATGCTATGGTCAGCGGGTCCGCGGCCTGCACCACCGTGCCGAACTTGCGCGCATAGGCATAGGGGATGGTCAGCGGCGCGACCAGCTCCAGCGCCTCTACCGTTTCCTCCACCGGCGACATGGGCAAGGCATCGCCGCCACCGACGGGCTCGGCGGCCCCCAGCGGCAGGGGGACCATATCCCCGGAAGAGACGGATTGCGGCTCGTCAGTCACGGCGCTTGATCGGTTCGACCGACTTGGCGACGGGGACCGCGATGCGCGGGTCCTCGATATTGCCGGGCATCGGCGCATGCGGGATGGGCGGCGCGGCGTTCATGTAATCACGGACCAGCTCGTCGATCGAGGGCTCGACGCCGGGCTGGGCATAGCCCTGAAGCTGGCGGAGATAGCCGTAACGCTGCTCGGTGACGCGGCGGCTGTCCTCGGGCGTGCGCAGGATGGTCGGGCGGATGAAGACCATCAGATTGGTCTTGGACCGGCTGCGCGCCTTGGAGCGGAACAGCGCGCCCAGGCCGGGTATGTCGCCGAGCAGCGGGATCTTCTCGATGGTGCGGCGCTCATTGTCGTCGAGCAGGCCGCCGATGACCGTGATCTGGCCGTCATCGGGGGTGAAGACATTCTCGAAGGCGCGCTTGTTGAGGATCAGCTCGCTGTTGTTGCTCGACACGGGTCCGGCGATCGAACTCACCTCCAGTCTAACATAGAGCTTCAGCGAGCCACCCGCATTGACCTGCGGCTTCACGTCGAGCTGGATGCCGACATTCTGGCGCTGCACGGTGCGGAAGGCATTGTCGAAATTGTTCGACAATGCCTGGCCGGTGGTCACCGGGATTTCCTGCCCGACCAGGCTGTGCGCCTGTTGATTGTCGAGCGTGATGATGTGCGGAACCTGGAGCAGATTGGACGTCGTATCGCTCTTCACCGCATTGATGATCGCGCCGAACACCGTGTCGCCGATCTGCCCGCCCCAGCCGGCAAAGCCGCCGGTGGTGCCCAGGATCGACTGAACCGCCGACTGGGTCAGCTGGCTATAGGCCTGGTTGGGGACGTTGGTCGTGGTCCGCGTGCCGTCGGGCGCGACCACCGTGGTCGTGGTGCCGCCGATCGTGTTCGCCCCGACCGCGCCTGCGATCTGGAGGATGTTGGGTGCGGTATTGCCATAGGTCGATGCGGCGAACGCCCCGCCCGACAGGCTGCCGAGCAGGAATTGCGCCCCCAGCCGCCGCGCGGTCTGGTCGGACACTTCGGCGACGATCGCCTCGATCAGTACCTGTTCGCGGCGTACGTCGAGTTGGCGGATCACCTCGCCGATCTGGCGCTGGATGTCGGCGGGGCCGGCGATCACGATGGCGTTGGCGCCGGTGAAGCGGGTGACGACCGCCGCCGTCCGCCCGCCTTGCGTGCTGATCGCGGGCTGCTGTCCGCTCTGGCCGCCGGCTCCGGGGGCACCGGCCGCCTGGGGCTGCGCCACGGGCTGGATACGCTGGGCGATCGCGGTGCCCGCCGCCGAGCCCGCCTGGGAATTGGTCTGGGTGAAGCTGCCGCGCGACAGGGTGGTTTCCTGCACCGGATCGGGCGTCTGGCCGACCAGTTGCTGGAGTACCGGCAAAAGCTGCTCGGCATCGGCATTTTGCAGGAAGACGACGCGAATCTCGGTGCCGCTCTTCGCCTTGTTGTCCAGGTCGATCGCGATCTGGGCGAAGCGCGCCACGCTCGACGGATCGCCGCGCAGCGCGATCGAGTTGGAACTGTCGATCGCGACCACCGACACACCGGTTCCGCCTTGCGCAGGCGCGCCGCCCTGCCCGCCACCGCCACCGCCACCGCCCGCCAGCGTCTGGAGCGCGGTCGCGATCTCGCGCGCGCCCGCATTCCTCAGCGCGATGACGCGGGTCGACGCGTTGTCGGCGTCGATCCGGCGAACCACCTCGCGGATGCGGCGGATATTGTCGGCGAAGTCGACCACGACCAGGCTGTTGCCCGCGCGGTTCGCCGTCACCGATCCTTGCGCGCTGACCAGCGGGCGCACCGTCTCCAGCGCGCTGTTCGCGTCGATCGCGCGCAGGCGGATGATCTCGGTGACATAGGAATTGCGGTTCGCCCCCGACGATCCGATCCGGCTGGGCTGCGAGGCGGCATTGTCGATCGGCTGCACCCGGAACGCCCCGCCCGCGCTGGGCACTGCGACCAGGCCGTTGGAGCGCAGCGTCGAGAGGAATATCTCGAAATATTCGGACCGGGACAGCGGTCGGTCGGTCACCACCGTCACCTTGCCGTTCACCCGGCTGTCGATGATGAAGGTGCGGCCCGTCACCTTGGCGGCATCGGCGATGAAGGCGCGGATATCGGCGTCGCGGACGTTGAGCGTGGTCTGCGCCTGCACCCCCGCCGCCAGGGCGAGCGCCAGAACCGAACCGAGGACGAGCTTCTTCATGGCCGTGGTGCCGCAATCTGGAGGGAGAGCGGCAGCGTCTGGTCGCCCCGCTCGACCGTGATGGAGAGAGAACCGCCCTGTGCGAAATCGCTTGCCAGCCGGTCAAGGTCGCCTGGCCCGCTGACGGAGCGCCCGCCCAGTGCGGTAACGATATCGCCTTCGCGCAGGCCCGCCGCGCGGAACGCCGCACCCGAACCCATCGGCCGGACGACCAGGCCCGAGACGCGCCCGCCGTCCAGCCGCGGGATGAAGCCGATATCGCTGCGCAACTGCGCGATCGCGACGCCACCCTGGGGCGGGACGGGGCCGGATAGCGGCGCGGACGGCGCGCCCGGGACCGGGGCGGAGACGGTGGCGGGTGGCGCGTCGGACTGGTCGAGATACAGATCCTCGGTCGCACCGCCGCGATCGATGGTGATATGGTCGAACGCCACCGCCTTCAACGTGACGCCCGGCTGGATTTCCTCGCCGACCGACACCGAACGCTGGACGCCGTCGGCCCCCGCGACGATGGCCGAGCCGCGTCCCATCGCCTCGTCGATCCGGGTGCCGTAGAGGGTCAGCTGAAGGTTGGTGACGGCAGCCGGGGCGGCCTGTGCCCCCTGCAAGCGGAAAAACGGGTCGAAGCCTTCGAGGATCGCCGCCGTCGAGCCTGCGACGACAGGGGCAACCGGCCGCCAGTCACCCAACGGCGAAATCGGCGTCACAATCACCCATAGCAGCCGCGCACCCTGAACGGCGAGACCCGCCATCAGGGCCAGTTCGGCCACCGAGTAGACATTCACGACCGGCAAGCGCCGCAACAATCGGCGCCCGCGCGCGTCGAGCCTCAACCGCATGAAATTAGACCCCATCCGCTTTTCAGCCACTAGGCATGGCATGTTACACGTTTGCGTCAAACCCCCGAAACATGTTCGTCATACTCGTTTCACATGGACATTGCGATGAACAGGCCCGCTACGAACTCGCCGACACTGGGCAATGGTCTTGATCCGACACCGATCGTCGCGCGGCTGAGCGCCATGCCGGGCGTGCAGCGCCTGCCCAGCCCCAAGCTGACACTGTTCATCGCGCGCGACATTCTGCCGCCCGATCTATGCGCCGTGCTGATGGCGCGAATCGATGCGGTCCGCCGCCCCTCGACCATCGCCGACGCCAATGGCGACACCGCCTATCGCACCAGCGAGACTGGCGACCTGCCCGCAGACGATCCGGCCGTGATCGAAACCGAACGGCGGATCGCGATGCTGACCGGCCTGTCGGGCGAATATGGCGAGCCGATCCAGGGACAGCGCTATGCCGTGGGGCAGGAATTCAAGCAGCATACCGATTATTTCGAACCCAAGGGGTTGGACTATCATCGCTATTGCGCCCTGTCGGGCAACCGGACCTGGACGGTGATGCTGTATCTGAACACGCCGGAAGCGGGCGGCGCGACGCGGTTCAAGGTGGTGGACAAGATGATCCAGCCCGAACCCGGCAAGCTGGTCGCCTGGAGCAACCGTCGCGCGGACGGCTCGACCAACCCCGCCACGCTGCATCAGGCGATGAAGGTGCGGGCGGGGGTGAAATATGTCATCACCAAATGGTATCGGGAATTGCCCTGGCGGGGGTGAAGACGAACCTCCGTTCTTCCTGAGCGAAGTCGAAGCCCACTCCCCGCCCCTCCCCAAACGGAAAAAAGCCGCCGTCCGGATCACCCCGGACGGCGGCCCATCACCGAAACCCGCCTAAGGGATTAGAAGGTCGTGCTGATCCCCAGCGAGAACACGCGGCCCAGATCATAGCGGTTCAGATACACGAACCGGCCATTCCCGAAATCCTGCCGCTCGTTATACCGCGTGCGGGTCAGGTTGCGGGCTTCGGCCTTCAATTCGAACTTGCCGCCCATCAACTCGAAGCCCTGCCGCGCCACGAGGTCGAGGCGGATGCCCGGCACCTCGACGATGTCCGGCTGGAAACCCGTACCCGACAGGTTGGACGGTCCGCGATTGGTCACGCGGTTGCTGGCATAGTTGAACAGCAGCGTGATCTGCGACAGCGCGGCGGTATCCTCCAGGCCCAGTTGCAGGTTGACCAGATGATCCGACTGGCCGGTCAGCGAAGCCCCGTCCCGGAACAGCAGCCGCGCGGGGCCGAAGCCCGAGGCACAGCCCGCGAGCCCCGGCGAACCCGCCGCCGATGCCGGGTTGGGCACGCAGGTCGCGTCCGCATTGATCTTCGACTTGGTGTAGGTGTAGTTCGCGATCGCGACGAGGCGGCGGGTGGCGAAGAAATCCCCACCCAGTCCGGCCAGCGGCACATATTTCTGCAACTCGACTTCCGCACCATAAAGGGTCGCCGAAGGCAGATAGGTGAAGCCCGTCTGCAACCGGTCGTCCGCACCGGTGTAGAAGCCGACCTGTTCGATCGGGTTCTTGATCCGCTTATAGAAGCCCGCCAGCGTGAAGCGCTGATCGCGAGCATAGAACCATTCGTAGCGCGCTTCCAGGTTCCACAATTCGCTGTCGCGCAGGTTCGGGTTACCGAAGAACAGGCGGTCCGAATCCGGGTCGCGGAACTGCTGCGGCGCCAATTCGCGGAACTGCGGGCGCGAGATGGTCTTCGCGCCGCTCGCGCGCAATTGCATGTCGGCGGCGAAATTCCAGGTCAGCGTACCGGCGGGCAGGAAATAGTCGTTCTTCAGCCGCGTGGTGGCGCTCTGTACCGGCGTCACCGTCTCGACCGCCGTCTCATAACGGAGGCCCGCCACCGCACGCAGGCCGTCGGTCACTTCCGCTTCCGCCTGCGCATAACCGGCATGGACGTTCAGCTTCGCGTCGTACGCATAAGCGCCCGCCTGGGTCGAGAATTGCAACTGGAGCGTACACGCCCCCTGCCCGCGCAGCGGACAGGCATTGTTGATGACGTCCGGGCTCAGCAGATAGTCCGGGCGATAGAGATTGTACGGGAAGCCCGGCGCGGTGCCCGCACCGTCGCTGGTCTGATAGTTGAACTGGATACGGCTCGAATAGCGGTCCGTGCCCTGGTAGAAATAACCGGTGCTGAGCGTGATCGGGCGGTCGCTGTCGATCTTGTAGGAAAGATCGGCCTGTCCGGTCCACAGATTCTCGTTCAATTCCGAGAAGATGATCGAGGCGAAGGGGGTAAAGCGCTGCGTCACCTGATAGGCGCCGTTGCACTGCAATCCGCCAGCGCCATTCGCGCCGTCATAGCTGATCGGCAGGCCGTTGCTGGTCCGTGCGGAACAAAGATAGTCGAACTGCCGCTCATAGGGCGCATTGCGCTTGGAGTTCGCGAAGGCGCCGCGCGCGTCGAACTTCAACGCGTCGGTCAGCTTGAACTCGCCGACGAGCTGGCTTTCGATCAGCTGGCGCTCGAACCAGTTGGTGTTCTGCTGGAAGCGCAGGCCGCTGGCATTGTTATAGACTTCCGCCGCCGAGCCGCGACCCTGCTTCAGCGTGTCGTGGATATAGACGTTGGTCCAGCGCACCGTGTTGTCGCCGAATTCATAGCCCAGCCCGACCAGCGCATTGGCGACGATGCGATTGTCGGTCAGCAGCGTGCGGAAATCGTTGCGGATCGTGCCGTCGGGCGACACCGAGTCCTGCTGGATCGCCGAGCGGGTGCGGAAGGTGTTGGAGAGCGAGAGCGAGGAGATCACGCCCAGGCGGTCGCTGCCGATGTCGAAGACCGAGCCCGCCGACAGCTCGCCCGACAGATTGGCGGGCAGCTGGTTGTTGCGCTGGAGCAAGGTGGTCGAGGCGTTGGACAGGCCCGCCACCTGCGCGGCGGGAACGATGCCCGAGCCCTTGCCCGCCTGTACGTCGCGCACGAACTGCGGCACGCCGCGCGTGCCGTCATCGAAGCCCAGCCAGTCGGCATCACCGCCCGCATAGGTATAGCCCAGCTCGCTGGTCGTGACATCGTCGGCCGCGACGGTAAACCCGCCCGAGATGAAGTTCTTGGCCGGGATCGCCTTGGTCGTCAGGTTGATGACGCCGCCGCCGAACTCGCCGGGGTAGTTGACCGAATAGGTCTTCTGGACCAGCGCCGAGCCGACGATCGTGGTCGGGAAGATGTCGAGCGGGACCGAGCGGCGCAGCGGCTCGGGGCTGGGCAAGGGTGAGCCGTTGAGCAGCGACGAGGAGTAGCGATCGCCCAGACCGCGGACATAGACGAAGCCGCCGCCGACGACCGACAGGCCGGTGACGCGGGTCAGCGCGCCCGCAATGTCGCCCTCGCCCGTGCGCGCGATGTCGGCGGCGGACAGGACCGAGACGATCTGCGGCGTGGCGCGGATCGTGTTGGGGATGTTGCGGCCGACGACGACGATCTCGTTGCTGGCCGAGCTATCGACGCCGGGGGCCGAGATTTCGACCGGCTCTTCCGTCGACTGACCGTCCTGGCCCGTCGGGGTCTGGCTCTGCGGCGTGGCCTGCCCATCGGGGCTGGTCGCGGTGGTGCTGGTCTGCGGCGGCGCACCGGCCGTCTGCGCGAGCAGAGCGGGCGCGACGAGCTGCGAGGTCAGCAGAAGGAGGGAGGCATAAGCGAGGCGTCGCTGCATGGCCGGTTCATCCGATCAGATATATGGAGGAAAGCCGGGGCGGCGATGTTCGCCACCCCGGCCTGCCGAGAGCGCCCGGTCGAGCCAGGGGCGCATGGTCAGCGGGGCCTTAGCGGCCGTTGCAGCTGAAATAGACCGAGGTGAAGACCGGCGGCCCCTGATCCTGCAGCGCGCTGTCGGCCGCACGGATCGTGGTGCGGCCCGAGCCCGAGCCTTCGCCCGCGATCAGGTTGATGCAGGCCACGCCGGACTGGGTCGACTTCACGATGCCGTTGATGAAGGTCATGTCGGCACCGCCGCGCAGACGGATGGCCGCCGGCGCATTGGCCGTCTGGACGAAGGTGAAGTTGGCATAGCGGCCGAAGGTGCGCGGCAACAGGTCTTCGGCATTGTTCGAGTCGATCTCGGTCGAGAAGCTGTCGGCGGTCGCGCCGATCGTGCGCTGTGCCGCGATCAGGAACTGCATGAAGCCGCGATAGCCATTGTCGATGTCGAAGCCGTCATCGTCCGCGCCGGTGATCGCGATATATTTCAGGTTCGACGTGCCGCCGAAGATCTCGATGCCGTCATCGGCCGAGTTGTGGCTCTGGATATGATCCAGAACCGTGCCCGAACCGGTGCCGCCCAGCGTCAGGCCCTGAAGCTCGTTGCCGTCCGAGATGGCGATGCCCGAATAGCGGATCTGGACATAGGACATCTGGCCCGACGAGTCGGCCTGGTTCGCGCCGCCATAGAAGCGGCCCGTCACGCCTTCGATCGCCAGCTGGCAGGTGGTGGAGGTGCCGGCGGCATTGTTCGGGCCGGTGCCGGTGGCGCAGACCGCGGTCGGCGCGCGGCCGAGCAGGATGATGCCGCCCCACTGACCCTGGCTGGCGTCCGATACGCCGTTGTTCACCAGATTCTGCTGCGAGGTGAAGATGATCGGCGCGTCGCGGGTGCCGACGGCCGAAATCTTCGACCCACGGTTGACCAGCAGCAGGTCGTTGGTCGCTTCCGACGAGTCCGCCGCGATCACCACGCCCGGCGCGATGGTCAGCGTGACACCGGCGCCGCCGGTCGAACCCAGATCGGTGCCGACTTCGGTCTGGCCACGCAGGCGATAGACGACGCCCGCAATCTTGGGCAGCGTCACATTCTGGGTGGTCGTGATGGTGTTGTCGATGCGGCAGTAGCGGAAGCTGGGCGAGGACGAACTGTTGGTGCCGTCGTCGATCGTGCCGGTCGGGCAGACCGACGTGGCGGCGGCATAGGTGCCGATCGACGGAACCGCCGTACAACGCGCGCCCGAACCGCCGAATTCGGCCGAGGTCGAGTTGCAGGTCCAACCCTGGAAGGCCGTATCCGACGGGCCGTTGAGCGCACCGACATAGTTGGTCGAGGTGAAGAAGCTGTTCAGCGTCGACGGGTCCGACGCGGTGGTCAGCGAGGTGCTGCTGGTCGGATAGATGCCGTTCAGCGCCGCGCCGGTGCCGTTGACGTTGTTGTTGGACCCGGCATTCACGATCGCCAGCTGCTCGTCGGCGGTGATCGAGATGCTGTTAACCGTGTTCACGGCGGCGAACTGCGCGGCGGTGATGTTGGCGGTCGGCGTCGGGGTGGGCGACGGGGTCGGCGTCGGCTGCGGCTGAACGATCACGACGCTGCCCGCCCCCGGCGAGGCGACGCTGTCGGCACCGCCGCACGCGGCAAGGGCCGCACAGGCCGAGCTGGTCATGAGAATGAGGCCTAAGCGCTTGATGCTCGCCATCGCCGAAAAACTCCCGATCTTATCGTTGCCATATCGGGCGAATGGCCGCCCGATGATCGACTCAAGACAAGGTCCCCCTGTCGATCCCGGACCGGGCGTTAGGCGCGGCTCATGACGCCAAGATGCATTTTACAAGAATCTTTTGTGACACATCGAAGTCGTTTCGATGACAGGGCGGTGCATCCGTCCGCTCGAAAAATATATTCCGCCGGAACACCGGCAGAGGGCAGCTTTTTGCAGCCATGGTCGTTACAAAGGGGCGAGGTCGAGCTTCCGCACGTCCTTGGCGCCCCGCTCATCATCGTGTCACTACGGATCGGGCGGGGCGTCTCTCACCTTCGCCGCCGTCCTGTTTTCTCACGTCACGTCAGCGAGGATTTGCGCTTGGGCGCATCCTGCCCCTCGGTGCTATCCTGTCCCCGGTCGAGCGTATCGCTGGGGCGGCGCGCATCGCCATCCTTTTGATGCTCGGTCGAAAGATTGGGACGACGGGTTTCGGTGGTGGGCTTGATCGCATCGGTCATGGTCGCTCTCCTGAACGAACCAATGCATGCTCCCCAAAGGCGTTCCGCCGATCCGGACGAGCGGGCGAGACCGGATCATGCCGGTCCCGCCTATCACTCGGCCCG
The DNA here is from genome assembly GCF_025371035.1 of Sphingomonas sp. LC-1. Lineage (GTDB taxonomy): Bacteria > Pseudomonadota > Alphaproteobacteria > Sphingomonadales > Sphingomonadaceae > Sphingomonas > Sphingomonas sanguinis_E. The sequence continues at coordinate 152,180 of NZ_JANZXB010000006.1, forward strand.
TCGAATCAGGCCTGGCTCGTCGACCTGGCCAGGACCGGCGTCTGCTGATGCTGCACCACCCGCCAGACTTCATGTTCGAGGCGGCGGATGACGGAGGTGCAGTGCGCCTCATAATGTTCGTCGCCCCGATGGGCGGCCACGTGATAGCCGATGACGATCAGCCCCTCCTGCGGGCGGGAAACCTGTCGTTCGGTCAGCTCGGCGCGGTCCCAGACGGGCGTATCGGCCACCGCATCGATCGCGGCGCTGCCCGACAGGACGAAGGGCGGGCGCGGCAGGACCATCACGACTTCGGGATCGACCTTTTCACGATAATTGTCCGGCCCCTCGGTCCAAAGGCTTTCCTCAAAGCTCCAAAGGCGTGCGTCTTCCATCCTGTTTGCTCCCGTTTCGATGTTCGGCGCGGCGCGTTGCCGAGAGTCAGGCGAAGTCGCCCAGATCGGCGGCCTCGTCCTCGGCGCGCTTGGCAAGGGTCGCGTCGCCGGGTGGCGCAGCATGCGGACGATCCTTGGCCGGCCCCGTTTCTTCGCGCTTGTCGGCGGAGGGATCGGGGCTGGGGTCGGGCGTATCGGACATGCTGGCTCCACGGGCTTGGCGTCGACCCTGCACAGAACGTCCCAGAACGCCGTCGGAGCCGTGCTCCGCAGCGGAATATTATTCCAGGTCAAGTCGTAAGCGCGTCGCCGGGCTGGTCAGCCCCTGGCCGTCACCGGAACCGAGGCCCGCGCCGCCGGGGCAGAGGCCGGACGCGGCCCGCCCGGCCCGTCATGTCGCGTGGCGTAGAGGTGGCGCAGGATCATCGCCAGATCGTCCTCGCTCAGACCGGACGCGGCGTCGACGACCACCCCCTCGGGCAGGGTCTCGACCCATGCCGCCAGACGGTTGCAGGCGGCGCCAAGCGCGGGATCGAAGCTGTCGTCAAAAGCGGCCATCGGCTCAGCCTAGAGCTTTGGCGATGCACCGCAAGACGATGGTCATAGCGAGATGCCCCGCTTCGCCATCTCGGCAAAGGCCATTTCGGCCAGCGGCGTGCGCGGCGCCTGCTGGAATATGTCAGCGAGGTCGAGCAGGTCGTCATTGCCCAAGGCGGTGATCGACGCCTCGATCCGGGCCACCGTCCTTGCGGTCGTGGCATGATGATCGGCGATCCGTTTCATTCGTGTCTTGAGCATGGTCTTATCTATTGCACATTTTTCGAGTGTGTCAGGATTTGATCGAGCGTCACTGGCATAAAATGATGCACATCGACGCCGACGTCGAATTGGCGGGGCATCGGCTTCAACCGGCCATGGCTGTGGCCGTGAAGATTGATGGCGCGCCGATGCTGCCCATTCCAGCTTCGAAAGGGATAATGGCAAAGGACCAGCGCGTGTCCATCCACTTCGATTTCGGCATAATCCCCGGTGCTGGCCCATCCTGGCGCCATCAGCGTGGCCGCCGGATCGTTATTGCCGCGCAACAAGTGCTTGGTGCCGTTCAGCCGCGTCAACAGCGCGGGTACATCGGCGGGGCGGCGCGCGACGTCGCCCAGATGCCAGACCACATCGTCCAGCCCTACCACGGCGTTCCACCGCGCTATCAACATGGCATCCATCTCGGCCACATTGCGGAACGGCCGCTTCTGGATATTGATGGTGCGGTGATCGCCAAAATGCGTATCGGCGGTGAAGAACAGGGTCATGTCCAATACAGGATGCGGGCGGACGGCAAGGCCGATGCGATCCCCTCTTCGAAAAAGCCGCGCAGTTCGCGCATCGTCGTCGCGTCGTACACCTGCTTCTCGGTGCCGAACTTGGTCCGTTTGGTGACGCGGCGGGTTGCGCCCATGTCGAGCGACGATCCCGGATACCAGCTGTCCAGCACCGCCTTCGACCCCGCCGTAAAGCGGTGGGTGATGAGCTCGATCGTCAGGTCCAGCTCTGGCACACCCGCCAGCGCGGCCCCCGCATTGGCCAGCAATTCGCCATAAGCCTGCCGCCACCCCTCCGCTGCGATGATCGGCGCGATGGTGAGACCGACCGGATAACCCGCCATCGCCATCCGGCGAAGCGCGGCCAAGCGGTCCGCGACCGCCGATGTGCCGCCCTCGAAACGCGCATATATCCGGGGGTTGACCGACGCGCGCATCCGCGTCCGCCCCTGATGATCGATATTCAGCAAGGGGCCGACATCGGCGAATTTGGTGGTGAAACGAAGCTGGACCGGGGCGTCCCATCGGCCGAACCGCGCGATGGCCGCCGACAGCGATCCGGTGATCGGCTCCAGGGCCAGCGGATCGGTATAGCAGGACGCCTCGAACGTCGTGCCCTCATGCGCCCGATCCCGATTGCGCGAGGTGATCGTCCCCTGTCCCAGATAGGCCGGAAGCCCGTCCAGTATCTCGTCCAGATTGGCATAGACGCGGGTGATCGGCGGGCCCTTGAGCGACCCGGCGAGATAGCAATAGCTGCAATGCGCCGGACAGCCCTCCGCCAGATCGACGCGCCAGTCGGCGCTGGGGGCGATGGGTTGCAGCCGGCGCTTGGACGGCGGCGCCACCACCACGGCCAGCGTCGTCTTGGCTGCGGCATAGGCGCGGCGCGGATCGTCGGGCAGGTCGAGCGCCAGCCGGTCACCCGGTAGCAACACGATCTCCACGCCCTGCGCCTCGGCGCGTTCGACAATGGCGCGGCCCTGGGCAAAACCCATGGCCGACCGCGTGACCAGCAGCCGTCTGGGCCGCCACGCCGTCTTGTCGCTGCTCACTGATGGGACTGCACTGGCCATGGCCGCTGAACGATCCGCGCCGCCAGATGGTCCGACACAATATCGCCTTGCGCAAGCGCGCCGCTTTTTTCGCCATATGAGGCACTTAGCGGAGCACCATGCATCGCTGCGCGTTACGGCCCGACACCATCGAAAGCAAAGCGTGCCGCATTTCCTGATCGCGCAAAGCGAACGCCCCGAGGAACGGGAGGCCCGTCGCAAGCGCGCCGGCAAGAGTTCCGGCGAAACCTATGCCGCCACCCTCCGCCAGATGCAGCCGGGGGTCGAGATCAGCGTCGTCTCGCCCGCCGACGACGATGCGGCCATACCGGTCGAGCGGCTGGCGGACTATGACGCCGTCTTCCTGACCGGCTCTCCCATGCATGTCTATGACGACGGGCCCGAGGTTCGGCGGCAGCTCGATTTCATGCGCGACGTCTTCGCGGCGGGCGTACCGTCCTTCGGTTCCTGCGCGGGTCTCCAGATCGCGGTCGCCGCCGCCGGCGGTCGGGTGCGCAAGATGCCCGAGCGAATGGAGGCGGGGATCGCCCGCCGGATCAGCGCGACGGAGAGTGGCCGGACGCATCCCTTGTTGGCGGGCCGCCCGGCCAGTTGGGACGCTCCGGCAATCCATGGGGACGAGGTGCTGGATCTGCCGCCCGGCGCGACCCTGCTCGCCAGCAACGCGGTCACGCGGGTTCAGGCGGCGGAAATACGCTTCGACCGCGGGATATTCTGGGGTGTGCAATATCATCCCGAACTCGCGTTGCGCGAAATCGCCATCGCGGTCTCCGCGCAAGCCGCCGACTTAGTCGCGGCGGGGCTGGCGGAACGCGAGGACGAGGTTCAGGAGCGCGCCGCCGTCATGGATGCCCTGCACGATCGCCCCGACAGCCGCGCGTTGCGCTGGCACCTGGGAGTGGACGGCGAATTTGCGGAGGAACGCCTGCGACGTCGAGAGATCGCCAATTTCCTGGCCCATCTCCCCCAGTTGCGCGCGGCCTGATCCCCCGCATTCTAGACCCGCCCCCACCTGCGTGAGGGGAGCGCCAGCGAGACAGCGATTACCGGCTCATCGAATAGGGTCTGTCTTTCGCAGCCGTCGCCCATGTCCGATTGGGTCGCGCCGCCATCCGGAACTCTAGCGTGCCCCCCGCCATGATCTCCTCATGCCGGATGTAACCGTGCCTTAGCGGCTGCCCGTTGAGCCGTACCGATCCGATATAGGGATGATCATCGTTTAGCCCCTCGGCACTGATCGCGAAGCGCTTGCCATTGGGCAGGTTGAGCACCGCGCGGCTGACGAAGGGACGGCCGATGACATATTGGTTGGTCCCGGGCGTGACCGGGTAGAAACCCAACGCCGTGAACGCCAGCCACGCCGACATCTGGCCCAGATCGTCATTGCCCGACAGCCCGTCCGGCGTCGGCTTATACTGGCTGTCGACGATCTGTTTCAGCCGTTCCTGCGTCCGCCATGGCTGTCCGGCATAGCTGTAGAGATAGGCGACATGGTGGCTGGGTTCGTTGCCATGGATATACTGGCCGATCAGGCCCGCAATATCCTCGGCATGGCTATAATCGAGCTTGGAATTGTCATAGTCGAACATGCGGTCGAGCTTGGCGACCACCTTCTTGTCGCCGCCCATCGTCCGGAACAGTCCGGCCTGATCCTGGGGCACGAACCAGCTATATTGCCAGGCATTGCCCTCGGTATAATCCGACCCATAGTTGATCGCGGTGGGATCGAATGGCACGCGCCAGCTCCCATCGGCCTTGCGCGCCCGCAGGAAGCCGGTCTTCGCATCGAAGCTGTTGCGCCAGTTGCCCGCCCGCCTGTCGAAATCGGCGGCGATGTCGCGCCGCCCCATCGCCGCGGCCATGCGGGCGATCGTCCAGTCGTCATAGGCATATTCGACCGTCTTGGACGCGGCCTCCGGCTCGCGGTCGATCGGCACATAGCCGCGCGTCATATATTCGCCCAGACCGCCATAGGGCGCATAGCGCGCGCTCGCGACCATCGCCGCCAGCGCGGCCTCGGCGTCGAACCCCCTGATGCCCTTCATATAGGCGTCGGCGATGACCGGCACCGCGTGATAGCCGATCATCGTCCAGGTTTCGCGTCCGTGGAATTGCCACACCGGCAATAGGCCTTCCGGGCTGACCGCCTGGCTCGCGAGCAGGGACCGGACGATCTCGGCATTGACCTTTTCCGGCTGGATCAGGGTCAGCAGCGGATGCTCGGCGCGGAACGTATCCCAGAGCGAAAAGGTCGAGCGGAAGGCAAAGCCCGTCGCCTGATGCACCTGATCGTCGGGCCCGCGATACCGCCCGTCGCTGTCGCTCCACACACTCGGTGCGAGCAGGCTGTGATAGAGCGCGGTGGCGACCATCCGGCGCATCGGGGCCGCCCCCTCCACCTCGACCGCGCCCAGGGCCTGGGTCCAGGCGGCGCGGGTCCGATCGCGCACCGCGTCGAAGCCGCCCGGCTCGCTGTCGAGATTGGCGATCGCACCCGCCTCGTCCACGCCCGAGATCGCTACCTTGACCTCCAGTGGCCGGTCGAGCGTGCCGAAGTCGAGCCGCGCCATCAGCGCCCGGCCCAGCCGCTCGGCCACCGCATCGCTGCCGCGCCCCGGGCCCTGGAAGCCCTTATAGGGAACGTCCGTCTCCCGGTTGACCAGCGCGTGCGCGACGAGCGGAGCGGAGAAACGCATGGCGAAGAAGAATTTGCGCCCTGGTGCCCAACCGCGCGTCTCGCGAAACCCGGTCAGCGTGCCATCGGGGCGAAGCCGCAGGCCCGACCACAGGATCTTGCCCGGATAATTGTAGAGCGACGAGCGGAAGTCGATGACCAGATGCGCGGCCTTGCCGGTCGGGAAGGTATAGCGATGCACCCCCGCCCGAGTGGCGGCGGTCATTTCCGCGCGCACCTCCGGCCCGTCCAGCGTCACCGCATAATAGCCGGGCCGCGCTTCCTCCGTCGCATGGCGGAAGGGCGAGCGGTATCCCGGCTTGTCGGGCGTGCCGGGGTCCATCGGAACCGCATCCCCCGACACCGGCATCAGGAGAAGGTCGCCCAGATCGGAATGCCCCGCGCCGGAGAAATGCGTGTGGCTGAAACCCTGGATCGTCGGATCATCATGGCGGTATCCGGCGGCGTGGCCGTAGCATTCGCGAAGCGCACATTGGGTATCGGTATCGGGCGATAGCTGCACCATGCCGAACGGCGCGACCGCTCCCGGAAAGCTGTGCCCCTCTCCGCCGGTGCCGATAAAGGGATCGACCTCATCGACCATGGCCCGCTGCGCCGACGCGCTGGCGGAAAGCAATGCCAGGCCCAACATCATGCCCCGTATCGCCATCCCCACTCCCCTTTTCGCCCTATCGGTCCATCTTTCCCGATACACGCCGCCTTGCCAAGGGTGTCACGAGGTCACGCGTACGCGCTAAACCAATTAAATTGCTGACTTAATCGACGGAACCATAGGAATAGCCGGTCAGGCCATTCAGGAATCCTTGCGGTCGAGCCGACCCAAGATCAGCGCTGCCGTTTCCGCGACCGCGCAGAGTCTTTCCTCGTTCCACCCTTCGCGGGCAGCGGCCGACAGACCGAGCATCGTCGTGGCGATGGTATCGGCGATACGCCCGGGCGCCTCGATACCGGACTCGGTCAGGAACGCGTGCACTTTCTCCCGGTTTTCCCCGGCGATCTGCGCAGCCGCGCTGCCCCAATCGGTCGTCACGGTCTTGGCATGTTCGAGGATGAGGCACCCCCGCCGCTGAGGATGCTCGGCATAAGCATGCGCTGCGGCGCATAGCATGTCGGCAATGGCGGTCAGGGGCGCGTTTCCCGGGACCAGGAAGCGGTCCAACGGCACGACGGTCGCCGAATAACGGTTGAGCGCGTCCTTGAAGAAGGCGGTCTTGCTGCCGAAGGCCGCGTAGAAACTCGGCGGGGTTATCCCGATCGCCTCGGTCAGCGCCGCCACGCTGACATTCTCGTAACCATGCTGATGGAACAGATGCTGCCCGACCTCGACCGCAGCGTCGAGCGCAAACCCGCGTGGCCGTCCCCGCAGCCGCCTATTTTCTTTAATGGTCATTACAGAATCCATTTGCCTCACCCGACGGCATTTGTATAGCGGCCATTCATAGAAATCGCCATGCCCGGATCGCCTCGGTGCGGGGCAGGCGTGGGAACCGCCGAAGAAGGACCGTCATGCCGCCATCCCCCTTGCCGAGCCGCGTCGAAACAGGATCGGCCCCGCATGCCGATCTGCCTGTCGCAGCACTTTCCGGCCTCGCCGCCAGTGGTTTCCTGTGCATCGTGACCGAGACGCTTCCCGCCGGCCTGTTGCCGCAGATCGCGTCCGGTCTGCAAATTTCCGAGGCAATTGCGGGCCAACTCGTCGCGGTCTATGCCCTGGGGTCCCTGCTGGCCGCGATCCCGCTGACGAGCCTGACCCAGGGCCTTTCCCGGCGGGCCGTCCTGCTGGCGACGATCTTCTGCTTCGTGATCGGCAATAGCCTGACGGCATGGGCGGGATCGGTCGGGGTCATATTGGTCGCGCGGTTCGTCGCCGGCTGCGCAGCCGGGCTGGCCTGGGGAATCCTTGCGGGGTACGCGCGCAGCATCGTGCGGCCGGACCAGACCGGTCCGGCGATGGCAGTTGCGATGGTCGGCGTGCCGCTGGCGCTCTCGCTGGGTGTTCCCCTGGGGACCTTCCTTGGCGGCCTGGTCGGATGGCGCGGATCGTTCCTGATCCTCTCGGCGCTCAGCATCGTATTGATCGGCTGGATCATCGCCAAAGTGCCCGACGCGCCCGGTCGGTCGGGCGACGATCGTTCCTCGCTGCGCCAAGTGATCGCCACGCCGGGCGTCGTGCCGATCCTGCTCGTCATCCTCGCCTGGATGACGGCGCACAACATCCTCTATACCTATATCGCACCCTTCGCGACGGCCGCGGGGGTGCGGATCGATCTGGTCCTCCTGGCATTCGGCGTCAGTTCGCTCGCGGGCATCTGGGTGGTCGGGCGACTGGTGGACCAGATGCTGCGCGCGCTTGTGCTGCTCGCGATCGGGTCGTTCGCGACGGTCGCGATCCTCCTAACCATCGCTGGCGAGCAGGGCGTTGTCGTCTATGCCGCTGCCGTCATCTGGGGACTTGGGTTCGGCGGCGCAGGAGCCATGATGCAGACGGCGTCGGCGGACGCGGCCGGAGATGGCATCGACCTGGCACAGGCCATGGTGACCACAGCCTGGAATCTGGCGATCGCGGCGGGCGGTGCGTTGGGCGGAGCACTGCTTACCACCGGCGGGACGGCGCTGCTGCCGCCCGCAGTCGCCGCGCTGGCTCTGCTCGCCTTCCTCATCGCGCTGGCCGCACGCCGTTTCGCCTTTCCGCCCGGTCGCCGCGCGCCCTCGGGGCGCTGAAGCGGCATCGCACCGGGCGGAAGGCCCCTCACCGATCCGGGATCAGCCAGGTTTCCGCGACCTGTTTCCCGCGTCCGCTGCCGCCCATTCCGGGCGGCCGCGTCCATGCCAGGTCGAGCGTGCCCCCAGCGGTGGCTTCGCGCGGAATAGAGAGCGTTACCTGCATCGGGTTGGCGGTGCGGGCGAACTGATCCTGCAACACGATATGCCCGTTGGCGACCAGCCGGATCGGCAGCGTATAGTCCTCCCCCGCATAGGTGACGGTCAGCCGGTAGCGGCGGCGCGGGTCGAGGCCGGTATAATGCAGCCGCAGCGGGCTGTCATACAATGTCTCGGCATAGTCGAGCTCGCCCGGCCACCAGCCGTCTTCAGGCGTGCGGTCGGCGATGCCGTCGATCGCGGTGGTGAACATCTGCGGATCGGTCGCGAAGCCCGGCCCGCGCACCAGATGCGGCTCGGCATCGGGGCGGCCGAGATCGTCGTAGAGCGCGCCCTCTGCACGTCGGCTGCGATCGGGGATGGGCCAGCCCTTTGCCATCTGCGCCTCGATCCAGGCGCGGCCGGTCAGGTCGACATCGGCGCGGTCGAGATTGGCACCGCGTTCGATGTTGGACGCACCGAAGCGCGTCACGCTGAGCTGCAACCGCGCCTGCTGCCACAACCGCTCGGCCAGCCCGTTCAGCCGGGCGAGCAGCGCCGCCACCTCCGGCCCCTCCCCGGTCGCCAGGATCGCCCGCGCCCGTTCGGCATCGGGAGCCGCCAGGGCAGCCGCCCGGCGCGCGCGCGCGGCGATGGTGCGGCGACGGACCAACGCGTCATAGACCGCGCGGTAACGCAGCGCGTCGATCCGCCAGTCGGCAAAGGCGGCGGGACGGATCGCGTCCGCCAGGCGCAGCGTCGCGTCGATCCGTTCGTTGCTCGCCGGATCGCCGATCCAATTGGCCTCCAGCGCGGGCGGAAGCATCGCGGCCATCGGATCGCCAATGAACATCCGGGCATAGTCGCTGGCGAAGGCCTTCGAATCGGTTTGCGGGTTCCAGCCCAGACGGAACCAGAGGAACTGGTTGAAATCGTCGTTCACCCCTTCGGAATAGGTGATGAACCCAGACGTCAGGGGCATAAAGCGCGCGAAGATATGCGCATAGGCGGCCGGGCGCGGATTGATCGGCTCGCGCCCCTCGGTCAGCGCGAATTCGGGCCACCAGCGCGGCACGGGGAATTGCGCGTGCATCGTGTGCGCGATGTCGGGATAGAGGATCAGCGGATAGCGCACGGGAATCCGCGCGCGTTCGAGCGGCAGCGGATCGCGGGTCTGCGGCCCGACGAAAATGCCGGTCAGCCAGTCGGGGCGCTTGTCCAACTCACGATAGAAATCCTCGAACCCGGCAGCGTCGAAGCCTTGTGACGATATATAGACGGGAGCCCCGGGATTGCGCGCACGGAGCAACGCCGCCTGCTGCGCCACCAGCGGGAACAGGAGCGACGGAGACGTATGGCCCGGATCGCCGCCCGGAACATAAAGCGCGTCGACATAGGGCAGATCGGCGAGCGTCCGCCGGAAGGCGGCGAGTTCAGCCGCGACTGCACCCGGCTTTTCGTAATGGCCAAGTTCGGGATAATAGAGCGCGACGTCCAACCCCAGCCGATGGGCGATGGTCGCGATGCCCGCCAGCGTCTCACGCGCGGGCGCGGGGAAGAGCGGCCCGGTCTCGTCATCGTCCGAGACAGGCGCGATCACCTGCACCCCGCTCGCGCCCCAAAGCGCAAAATCCTCGATCCGCCGCTGAAACATCGGCAGCGTCCAGGCGTCATAACTGTTGTTCTTGGGGCGATAGCCGATCTGGGTCAGCCGCGTGGCATAGGCTGGCGACTGGCGGACCGGTCCTTTCAGGGACAGGCGCGCAGTCCCGCCTGCGACATCGAGATGGCGCAGCACCCAGCCCGCGCCATAGACCAGACCGCGCGTCCCCTCGGCCGTGATGACGGTGACGGGGCCGACCCGCCGAATCTCGAAGCCCTCGCGGCCCAGCGATGCCGGGCGGCGCCACTGTTCCCGCCATCGGCGCGGCAACGCCCTGGCGACCGCGTCCGGCGGAGCGATCACCAGCCGAACGGTCCCGCAATGCTGTACCCGCTCCGCCATCCGGCGATGGAGCAGATCGGCCGCAACCTCGCCCCCGGCCCCGGCCGTGACACAGGACGCCGCGAGCGCGGTTGCCGCCAGGATCATGCGGCGCTCCAGGGCGAAAGAAGGACGGTGCCGGTCACATTCTGCTCCGTGGTTTCATTTTGGTCTTGTGCCGCGCCATCGGCGCAGAAAAAAGGCCCCGGCATCGCTGCCGGGGCCAGCGGAAGGCGGCTGCGCGACCGCCCTCCCGGGGTAGATCAGAAGCGCGCGGTTCCCGTCAGCGAGAAGACGCGCCCATTCTTGTACAGCGCAGTCGGAGCCGACGGCGTGCTGCTATACTGGTAATAGGTCTCGTCCAGCAGGTTCGACGCATTCGCCGTCACGCGGAAATGGTCGTTGATGTTGTACGACGCCGAGAAGTCGAGCTGACGATAGGAGTCGGTGAAGTTCGACGACTGGAGACGCCCGAAGCCATAGAAATATTTCGAGCGGTAATTGTAGCTTAGCCGCGCCTGGAAGGGTCCCTTCTCGAAATAGGGGACGATATTGTAGGTGTTGCGCGACAGATAGGGCAGGCCCTGGCCCACGACGGCGGTCTCACCGCTGGCGAAGGTATAGTTGGACTGGATGCCGAAGCCCCAGATGATGTTGGCCTGCCCGGTCAGCGAGAAGCCGGTGACCGTCGCCTTACCGCCATTGACCGGGCGGTTAATGGCGTATTTGTTGGTCAGGCCCGTGACCGCGTTGGTGTATTCCACGCCCTGGCCATCGGGACCGTTGTCGACGACATTGCCAATATAATTGCTGATGTCGCGGTAGAACACCTCGCCCGACAGATAGCTGGCGGGAGCGAAATACCATTCCGCCGACAGGCCGAAATTGGTCGCGGCATAGGGCTTCAGGTCGGGATTGCCGCCTCCGCCGGTCTTCTGCGTGTCGTCGAGCGACAGCGAGCCAGCAAGGTCGCTGTAGCGCGGCCGTGCGATGACCTTGGCCGCCGCACCGCGCAGCACGACGCTGGGCCCGGCGTCATAGGCGATGTTGAACGCAGGCAGGAAGCGGTCGTCGGTGCGCGGCGCCGTCACCAGCTTGGTCTGCCCCGCCGAGGACAGATAATAGGTCGAGATGTCGCGGGTGCGGACGAAGCGACCGCCGATATTGCCGCGGAACTTGCCGGCCTCGTAATCGACCTGGACATAGGCCGTGCCGATCCGTTCCTGCACCTGGAAGAAGGAGCCGGTATCGAGCGGACGGGTGATGTTCAGCGTGCCGGGCGCGTTCAGCGCCTTGATCGCGGCTTCCTTGGTCAGCGTGGCATAGGGCACGGCGTTGCCGGTGGTCGACAGGCCGTCATAGACGCTGCCGCTCAGCACATAGGAGACCAGATCGGCCAAAGTGAAGAAGTTGTTGGTGTAGGTCGCCCCGCCATAGGTCGTCTGACGGTTGTCATGGATGTTGGCGCGTACCCCGAAGCGCACCGTCTTCAGCAGACCGCTGTCGAGGTCACGTGCGAAGTCGATCTGGCCGAATTTCTCTTGGTCGACCGTGTTCTCGGCGCGGGTGATGCCACCGATCTGGGCGCCATAGAAGCCTTGGCCATTGGTCGCGGCCAGCACGGCGGAATCCTTGCGCAGACTGGATTCGGCGGGCGAGGTGCTGATCCACTGGGTGCCGTCGCTGGCCGGATTGTCCCAGTTCAGCGTGGTGTTGCGGCCGTTCGCGCCCACGGTGAAGCCCTGACGGGTGCGGAAGTTCAGCAGATATTCGGGGTCCTTGCCGCCGGTCGCGCGGGTGTAGCCGGCATTGCCGGTGATCTTCCACCCATCGACATCCCAGTCGAACAACGCGCTGTAGCTGTCGTTCTTGATCCGGGTGCGACGGAAATTGGTGTCGAGTTCGCCCATCCACGTCTTGCTGGTGCTGGGCTGCGCCGCGAAGGTCGCCGAGGTGATCAGACCGTTGCTGATCGTCGCGGCGGTCAGCTGCGACCCGCGCGTGTTGTAGCTATATTCGGAATTGCTGAAATTGTCGTAATTGCCGCGGATCACGATCGCATTGGCGGTCAGGGTGAAATTGTCCGTCGGCTTGAACTGCATCGTGCCGGTGAAGCCCAGGCGCTGGCGCGTCTGCTGGAAATATTCATGCGCCAGATAGGCGGGCAGGCGTGCGGCCTTCAGGTCGTTGACCGTGCCCCCGGTAATCTTGGCGTTCGGGTTGATCAGCACGGTCTGGCCCGACGCGTCGGTGGTGGTGAACTGGCTGCCGGTCAGATAGCCATAGACCGCGACACCGGCGCGGGCGAGATTTTCCTTGTCGTAATTGACCGAACCCAGGATCGCGAAGGTGTCGCTGTCATTGTGCCAGCTATAGAGCGCCGATCCACGGAAATTTCCCTTGGCCGAGCGGTCGTTATACTCATAACCGCCGGTCGCAGTGATGGTGCCGGGCTTCAGGTCCAGCGGCTTGCGCGTGACGATGTCGACGGTACCGCCGATCGCGCCTTCCTGCAGCCGCGCCTCGGGCGTCTTGTAGACGACGGCCTGGCTGATGATCTCGGGCGAGAGCAGCGAATAGTTAAAGGTGCGGCTCGACCGGTCGCCGGGGTTGCCGCCCCAGTCGGCCGAGGCGATCGAGTGGCCATCGATCAGCACGCGGTTCAGCGCCGGCTCGACACCCGCGATCGACACCTGCTCGCCCTCGCCGAACTGGTGGTCGACCGTCACGCCCGGCAAATGCGACAGCGATTCCGCGACATTGGTGTCGGGGAATTTGCCGACATCCTCGGCACTGATGACGTCGACGATCGCATTGGTCTTGCGCTTCGTGTCGATCGCATCCTGAAGGCTCTTGCGGATGCCACGCACGACGATGTCGTTTTCCTGGCCGACGGCGCTTTCGTCCTGGGTCGGCGTGGTGGCGGATACGGTCGTGGTCTGAGCCTGCGCTGTGCCGGTCAGGCCCGCCAGGATAGTGGTCGCGAGAATGCATTTGCGCAGGCGCATGATGATAAACCCCCCTTTTTTCGGTCCACGCCCCCTATTGGGGTGGACCGAGCTTCGGCCGTCTCTCGACGGACGAAAGTGCGCGGGGCGTCGATCCCTCCCGACGGTGGACGCCCCCTGCACCTAGGCAGGAAAGATACCAATTAATACCAAATAGGTCACCAAAAACTTTTATTGTTACTTTCGTTATATGACCGGGTATAACTTATTCCACAAAAAGCAGATTTTGTTGCGCCTCGGCCAAGCCGTCCCATGGAGCCCATATTTTTTTGGCGATCAGGGGCGCAAAATTCCTGCCGTCTGATTTTTCGCCACGAATCAAATGAGCTGGCGCGGATCGTCCGGGGACGCCCGGCGGGTGCCCCTCAAAACGCGTCGAACGCCGCCTGAACGGGAAGGGAAGCGGGCTCCTTCCCCGGTGTTCGCCCTTGATGTCAAAAGTGCGGGGAAATGCGGATCGATGGGGAAAGACCCAACACTGATGAATCCTGAGCGCCTGTCCGATCCGGCTGAACGCAGCCGTCAAGCGCCAGGTGTCTTGTCCCAGATTTTGATGATGGGGTTCTTTCGTTGGAATGGAAGGAAGCCATGCCGTCAAACGCTTCCATTACGAACGCCACGACCAGCCACGGGCGCACCCCGCCAACTTCACGACAACCTACAATTTCGCCGCCGGCTCAAGACGCTCAGCGAGCTCACGCCCTAAAAGACGTTGCCAAGATTTGGACGTCAGAGCCAGACCGGTTCATCGCCGACCCGATCCACCAGATGCCGGGACTGGACACCAAGTCGGAAAGTCAGCGAACACGGATTTAACACTGATAGCACGAATTTCCGTCAAGGTGGTGGAGCGGCGCCTCCATTAATAGCGGCCGCCCCTTCCGCAATAAGCCTGCTTTCGTGATGCGGCTCCACCGAATGAGGACGAAAAATTACCCGGACACTTCGGCGTTTGCGATCAACCAGAATTTTTTGGCGAAGGGCGCTTTGGACGACCAGGTGAGCTTGGTGCCACATGGTATGGCGAGGATGTCGCCTCCCTTGAGTTCATGTGTCTCGCCGGTACTTTCGTCGACGACCTGGAATTGGCCTTCGAGCAGCAACTCGATCTCGTCGCCGAGCGGAGACGTATAGGGAATCACCGTCGATCCGTCGGGCTCGCAACCGGCTATGCCGACGCCCGCCCGCCACAGGCCGCAGAGGAGAGTTCCGGTGCTTCCCCTCGCGCGCAGTTTGAACAGTTCGCCGCATACCATGGCGCCATGCTCTGGCTCGTCCCATGCAAAAGGCTCCCAATTGTCGGGATTGTCGCTGATATGACCGACATAGACATCGTCTTCCTTGACGCTGGGCGACGGCGAATCCCACAAAATCCAGAATTTCTTGAGGAAGGGCGCATCGATGTCCCAGGTGAGCACCACATCCTTGGGGTCGCTGATGATCGTGCCCGCTTCAAGGCGATACTGTTTGCCGGTCGCCGCGATCGTGACGGTCGCACTTCCCTCGAGAATGACCATGGTCTCGTCGCCGAGCGGCGCGGAATAGTCGACATGGCACGATCCGTCTTCATGGCATCCTGCGATGCCCTTGCCGGTTCGCCAGAGACCAAGTTGCAACGATCCGCTTGTATTCTCGAACGGGATCGGCGCGACTTCGCCCTTGGTCTGGGGGCCGAATACGGGATCGTCCCAGGCGAAGGGCGTCCACTCGGCCGGATTGCTGTTGCGAGAGCCGGTGCTGACGCTACGGGCTTTCGGTGCCGTGTCGCCTTGGGCAATGGGTTCGCTGGCCATGGGGAATCTCCTTGCTCGCGTTGCCTTCCCATATCCGTGCCACTGGCGAATTGTGTCGCTAGCAGGCGGGCGGACATGCTGAATTTGCCTCGCGAGACTATGAAGAGGGCCGATGCCAACCTAGGACCAGGGCGTCCATTTCCACTGGTGCCAGGCTGCCAGGGCTGGCTCCACCCATCGTAAGACGAAGCCCGGCTCACATGGGAGCGGCCCACACCGTCAGCAATTTCCCTGACCATTGGGCATGAAGCAGACGGTCGCCGGGATTGAAGCCGATTGCGGGCCCGACCGGTGCGCCGTCCACCGTCATCACATCAGGCGTTAACATGATCCGGTAAACCACCGCGCCGGTCGCGAAGACCGCTCGCTCGGATTCAGCCGCGTCGTTGCCGATCAGGGTTGGAAGTGATGCCGGATCGAAGGCGCACTTGCCGCGCCATACCCGTTTGCCATCACGTCGAATGGATACCGCTGTCTCTCTCCGACGAAACATCGAGCGCGATATACTACCCCATGGCAGGTCAGAATACCGCTCCTGCGATTACACCCTGTTTCGAGAAGACGGATGACAGCGTCAGCCTTGTTCGGTCATACGGTCCACTCGGCAGGAGTTACGGTGTGTCCGATCAATCCATTAACCTCGTAGCCGTGCAGGCCGCTGAGGTGGCGCCGAGGATAAAGCCCTCAAACTATCCCGAACCTTTTGCATCCATGATGGCCGGACGGGTCAAACGCCCGATCGGCGACCTGTTTGGGTTACGGAGCTTCGGCGTGAACCATGTGACGCTTCCGCCCGGCGCAATATCCGCGCTCCATCACCGGCACTCGGTTCAAGACGAGTTCGTCATCGTGCTTATGGGACAGATCCACCTTGGTCCATGATGCCGGAGAGGCCGTCCTCACACCCGGCATGTGCGCCGGCTTCGCGCATGACGGAACCGCCCATCACCTTGTCAACCGCTCGGATGCGGACGCGACCTACATGGAGGTCGGTGACCGGCAGGCGGGCGATGAGGTCAGCTATCCCCGAGACGACCTTAAGGCCGAGCGCACTGTGGAAGGCTGGCGATTTTTCCACAAAGACGGAACACCATATTAAGCGAGCGCCGATTCCCGCTTACCGATCCTCGCGGCAAGACCCCGGCCCTCTCGCCGCCTTCCTGTCAGGGCAGTGCATCAACTCCATTACAGCTTCCTGCCCGGCCTCAGGGGCGTAAAACCCTATCATCGGGCCCTTTCCCTAGTGGGTAGATGATCGGTGCGACCGGGCACAACGTCGTCACCTGTCTGGATGAGCGCCCGATCATCGCCAAAGGATGTGGCACTCGTGGCCCATGCGGATCCACCCGATGCCCTCGTGCGCGAGGGTCGGGATATCGAACGGTGCGTGCTGGCGCTCCGTGCGGCATCGTCTTGCCGACCGGGTCCTGCTCAACGGCGCAAAGACCATCGCCTTCACCGACTGACGAGCCCCCGTTCAGAAGTGCAGCGCCTGCCCCTGCTGCGCCTGTATATAGTGCGCCTCGGGACCGCCGGGCTCGGCCAGTTGCGCCATCACCCGCCGTTCGACCGTATCGCTGCCCGACAGGTCCGGCTTGATATGGCCGATGACGATCGGCACGCCCGCCAGCGATCCCGCGACGTCGGCCAGCCGCGACAATTCGCTGTGCAGCCAGCGCGGCGTCAGGTGGCCGAACAATTGGCCATCCGGCCGGGGATCGGGATAGGATGTCTCGACGATGATCGCCCTCAGCCGCCCCTCGCGGATCAAGGGCGCCACCGCCGTCCAAAGAAGCGCCAGCGCGCCGCTTCTTTCGACGGCGTCGGGACCGGTATCCCCCATGCACAGGATCGCGTCGGCGCCGGAGCGGATCAGGAAGGCGGTGGACACGGTACCGCCATGGGACAACGGGAAAGCCGATACATTCAGCCCCGTCCCGGCGATCGGCACGGGCGGCGCACCGGGTACCAGATCGCGATAGGTATAGCGATTCAGTCGCGGCGCGGGGCCACGATCGGCCATGTTGGGCCAGGCGCTCCCGTTGAAATAGTCCGCCGCCAGCGCCGCATTGACCGCCGGTAGCGCGAAGATCGGCTTGGCCGTGTCGTCGGGCGAGGCCATCACCAGCCCCGCGACATGGTCGAGATGGGCATGGGTGATCAGATAGGCGCCGATCCGGTCGTGCAGCACGTCCGCCACCTTCGCGCCACGCCCGAACGCCCCGGCCCGAATGCCCGCCCTGATACCGGGCACCAGCGTACCCGCGTCGCAGGCGACGCCGCGGCGGCTGCCCGCCGATGCGATATACCAGGCCGTCGTTTCGCCCTCTTCGAGGCCACCCTTGACCCCCAGTGGCACGATGTCGAAGGCCTGCCGAGAACGCGCCCCGGTCGCAGGGCCCGGCAGGGCCAGCGCCACCAACGTCATAGCCAGTAAAACCCGCTTCACATCGCCCCCCTCGCCAAGTCCCCCACTGGTAGCGGGCGCCGAGCGGCAGTCCAAATTGTAACATTGGCGCACATCTGCGGTGTCGCAGTCTGATCACGATGGTGCCGCGGTCAGGATATCAAACACGAAGGGCGTATGAGACGGGCGGGCCATTCCTATTGGGGTCGTACTCCGGGAAGGGCGCCTAGCTGCCGATCTGACGGGCTGGAACCCCGACGACCGTCGTTCTGTCGCCGACCTGACGGGTAACTACGGCGCCGGCACCGATCGTCGCACCTTGGCCAATATGAAGCCCCTGCGAGATGGACGCATTCAGCCCCACGAATATGTCTGGTCCGGACGTTACGCACCCACTGAACCGCGCTGGGTTTGTCGGAGGCCCCAACTCCTGAGAGGAAGGGGCTATGGCGAGCAAGACGATCAACAAGTTTTCGCCTGAGGTGCGCGCGGTGCGGATGGCGGGCGAGAAGAGCATCGTCATGGTGGACGTGGACGGCCAGCGCCGCCCGTCCCTGGCCCTTGCCGCTGCACAAGACGAAGAACGGCAAGGCGCACATGGTGCCCGCGACGGACACCGTCGTCGCCCTGTTGGACACGCTCAACAAGCAGGCGGTCGGCGGGTGCTGGTTCCAACTCGACAGCAACATCCACAACGACGTGAAGGCGATGGGCCACGACATCGGCGACGTCGGCCTGCACATCCTGCGGCACACCTGCATCACCCGACTCGCGTTCGGCGGGATGGAGCTACAGCGCCTATCGATGTGGGCCGGTCACTCGGACGTCAGCATCATCACGAAGCAGTACAGCCACCTCGACGCCTCGGCGCTCGCGGGCGGCATCATTGCCCGGTATCCGGGATCATTCCAGAGCCGGTGCTCATCGTGCCGAACTTGGTGCGGCATGATTGCGACAAATGGCTGATTTATGCGGGGTAAATGGCGGAGAGGGAGGGATTCGAACCCTCGGTACCGTTGCCGGTACGCCGCATTTCGAGTGCGGTGCATTCGACCACTCTGCCACCTCTCCGCGAGGACGATCCTAAGGCGCTTTGCCATCGGGGCCGGTCGATTGGAGGCGCGCTCCTAGATCAGCTTTTTATGCATTGCAAGCGCCTAAACTTGTGCGACGCGACAAAGGCATTAAATCAGACCCATGGATCGTATCGACACCCTCCCCCACCCCTTGGGCCAGGAAGCGCAAGCGCCGATCGTCGCGACCGCGCGGTTCGCGATCGGGGACGTGGTGCGCCACCGCATGTTCGACATTCGCGGCGTGATCTTCGACGTCGACCCCGTCTTCGCCAATAGCGACGAATGGTATGACGCCATCCCCGAGAAGATTCGTCCCGCCAAGGATCAGCCCTTCTACCATCTGCTCGCGGAGAATGCCGAATCGAGCTATGTCGCCTATGTCAGCCAGCAGAATCTGCTGCACGACGACAGCGACGAACCGGTGGAACATCCGGCCATCGACGGGATGTTCACCGGCTATGTCGATGGGCGCTACCTCTTGCGGCGCGAACATCGGCATTGATCCGTTCGGGGCCGGCGCATGCCCTTGAAATTCGAATCCTTGGTTGACAATCGGCCCACCTTTGCCTAGCTGGCCTTTCTTTCCCGGTGGGCATTCCCGCGCGGGAGCCATGCATTTGGGAAGTGATAAGAGCCATGTTCGCAGTCGTGCGCACGGGCGGCAAGCAGTATCGCGTCGCCGCCGGAGATAAGATCGTCGTCGAGAAGATCGAGGGCGAAGCCGGCGCGTCGGTGACGCTGGGTGACGTTCTGCTGGCGGGCGAAGGCTCGGAGCTGAAGGCGGTCGACGGCATCACGGTCGCCGCCGAAATCATCGCTCAGGCGAAGGCCGACAAGGTCATCGTCTTCAAGAAGCGTCGTCGCCACAACTATCGTCGTCGCAACGGCCACCGTCAGCAGCACACGATCCTGAAGATCGTGTCGGTCGGCGCCTGAACCTCAGTCGCGCCACCCAACGAAATCCAGGAGTAGTTCGCAATGGCACATAAGAAAGCAGGCGGTTCGTCGCGCAACGGTCGTGATTCGGCCGGCCGTCGCCTTGGCGTGAAGAAGTTCGGCGGCCAGGAAGCCATCGCCGGCAACATCCTCGTGCGTCAGCGCGGGACGAAGTTCTATCCGGGTCGCAACGTGGGCATGGGCAAGGACCATACCCTGTTCGCGCTCGTCGATGGTCGCGTCTCGTTCCACGAGGGCAAGCTTGGCCGTAAATTCTGTTCGGTCGAACTGGCCGCAGCGGCCGAATAATCGGGTAACCGTGCCGGGTTGCCCACCAGGGTGACCCGGGTTCCGCGACGGAACCAGCAAAAAAGGGAGACGGGTCACCCCGGCTCCCTTTTTTTTCATGCTCCCTCCACCGCTTCCGGGCCCATGTCGCCATCCCGTCATCCAGACGTGGCAGGGGCAGGCCCGACGCGACGAGGAGTTGTCGAGTGATGTTCGCGCGGACCGAAAGATTGTTGTTACGGCCGGCATGGCCGGAAGATGCTACCCCCCTGGCGGAGGCCATCGGGCACGAGTCGATCGCCCGCATGGCGGCGCGGGTCCCCTACCCCTATACCTCGGAAGACGCGAGCAACTGGCTGGCGCAACCATGCAGCGCGACCGAGCCGCGTTTCCTCATCACCGCGCTCGATCGTGGCGGCGCGCCCGAATTGATCGGCGGCATCGCGATCATCGCTGGCGATACGGGTCATGAGATCGGCTATTGGCTGACCCCGTCGGCATGGGGACGGGGATACGCGACCGAGGCGGGGCAGGCCATCGTCGCCATTGCCCGGCATGCGTTGCCAATTCGGCGGTTGGGCGCGTGGCATTTCGCCGACAATCCCTCCTCGGGGCGCGTGCTGACCAAGCTCGGTTTTGTGCCCACGGGTCAGCAGATGTTCCGGGCCTCGGTCGGTCGCGGAGGAAGTGCGCCGAGCATCCATTATGCTATCGACCTGGAAGCAGACCGATGCCGGACGATGCCGCTGGCGGCATGATGGAAGAAAAGCCGGGCGGCAGCCACAAAGATTGGCGCCGTTCCGGCATTCCGGTTCGCCCTGCCAGTTTCGGCTGATGGCAGACCCGTCGAGGCGATAAAAATCGATCATTGATCCATGCGAATCACCGTGCCGGTTTGGCAAGGGTGATGGCCGATCTATTTTCAGTTCAACGATTATACGGCTGGTTTATTACCATTCTGGACACAAAACTTTTTGCGCGTCCACATTTCCAGCCAAAATGGCCATGAATATTGCCTAGACAAGCATAATTTGGAGCGTGGGTTCGATCTTAATCCTTTTGCAAGCAATTTCAGCAGGACTGGTGTTCGCAGGCAGTCAATCGCCGGAGAACATCGATGGTCGGGCTCATGGGAGCGAGAACGGATATCGACGCGCGCCACGTCACGGGATCAAGGGGCCCGGGTGTGCGAATCGTACGCAGTCAGCGCGGCGTCGCTGCGGTGGAAATGGCGCTGGTGCTGCCAGTGCTGTTATCGGTCCTGTTGGGAATTGTCAGCGTCGGCGACTATTTCCTGACCGCTCATCTTGTCCAGCAATCGGCAAGCGATGCGGCCCGCGCGGCTTTGGCGGGATTGGACGCCCCCGAACGCAGGACGATCGCGATCGCCACCGCCCAGCGCATGCTCAATTCGACGGGCGTGTTACGCGCCGATCGCGGACGAATCGAAACAATCGAGAAGGACAATATCCTGACCGTTTCGATCCAGTACGACGCGTCGGCTGACCCTTTGCTCAACTTGCCATTCGTTCCCGCGCTTAGCCGCAAAATGACCGCGACCAGTGCGGCGTTGGTCGGCGGCCTGTCATGATCAACGCGCTCAGGCATAATCGGCAAGGCAGCGTCAGCATTCTGACCGCCTTGGCAGGGGTGATGATCATCGGCGGCGCGGCCTTTGGTATCGATATCGGCATGATGACCCTGTCGCAGCGCCAGCTTCAGGGCGTCGCCGACCAGGCCGCGATGGCCGCCATGGCCTCTAGCCCCAACCGCCGCGCGCAAGCCGTTGGACAGATACTGGCCGCCAATGGCGTCAGCGATGCGTCGAGCACCATGACCTTGGGCACCTATCGCGCCGACCCAGCCGTTGCGCCCGAAGCGCGCTTTGCCGCAGGCGCGGATGGAGACGCGATCCGCGTTACATTACGACGTCCGGTTCCGTTGGTCTTCGGCCGAATCCTGACCGGCACCGCCTCGAAGCCGGTCGCGGCGAGCGCGATCGCCCGGCGAATGGATTATGCCGCCTTTTCGCTCGGCAGCCGGTTGGTCAATGTCGAAGGGGGGCTGCCCGGCGCCTTGCTCAACGGGCTGGCCGGCACCGATCTGTCTCTCTCCCTCTTCGATTATCAAGCGCTCGTCGGAGCAAAGATCGATTTGCTGAAGGCGATCCCGCTGCTGGGCACCCGCATCGGCCTGACGGGGGCGAGCTTCGACACCATATTGGCGGCGGATGTCACCTTGCCCGTTCTGCTGACGGCGATGGCGGATACGACGGGCGATGCGGGAGCGGCGGCTGTGCTCCGACGCATCGCGCTGCGCGTGCCTGGGTCCAAGGTGCCGCTTACCCGTTTGATCGACTTGGGACCGCTGGGCACCCTCACCAAGGCCCACTCACGCGACTCTGTCTGGGTGGATGTCTATGAGATGCTGCGCGAATCACTGTCGGTCTCCAATGGACGCCGACAAGTGGCACTCGATCTCGGCGGATCCATCCCCGGACTGGCCTCGACGAAGGTGATGCTGTCGATCGGCGAGCGCCCCGTCACCACACCCTGGCTCGCCGTCGCGCGGGACGGAACGATGACCGTTCGAACGGCGCAGCAGCGGATGTTGCTGGAAACCCAGATCGGCACACCCCTGCTAGCTTCCGTGCAACTGCCGATCTTCGTCGAAACCGCAGCGGCACAGGCGCGGCTGAACAGCGTCACCTGTTCGGGGACGACGCCATCGGTGACCATCGATACGCTTCCCTCGCCCGGCACGCTCGCCATCGCGCAGATCGATCGTGCCCGTTTCGACGACATGCAGCAGTCGCCGATCGCAGGGCCCGCCACGCTGCTCCAGGTACCGCTCGCGCGCGTGACGGGCCAGGCACAGGTCAATCTTGCCAGCGACTCCGCTTGGCAACGGGTCAGCTTTGCCGGCACGGATATCGCCAACGGCACGGTCAAGAGCGTTACCGCCAATTCGGCCGTCCGCGGAATCGCCAGTTCGCTGATCAATCGGGTCGATCTGCGGCTTGAGCCCTTGGGCTTCGGCGTGGGATTGAATGGGCTGACCGGGATCGTCGGTGCCGCGCTGACGCCTGTCGCGCCGGCGCTCGACACGCTGATCGGCAATCTGACCGATTTGATGGGATTGCATGTCGGACAGGCGGATATCACGGTGGATGGCGCACGGTGCGGCGCGGCGGCGCTGGTAGCCTGATCGCACCCGCAGACAAGGCCGGGCTGGCCTCTTGCGTCCTTGCGAGGTAAGAGCGCGACCATGCATTTCCTTGACCAGGCCAAGATCTTCGTCCGCTCCGGCGCGGGCGGCCCCGGCGCCGTTTCCTTCCGTCGTGAAAAATACATCGAATATGGCGGTCCCGACGGCGGCAATGGCGGCAAGGGCGGCGACATCATCTTCGAGGCGGTCGCGGGGCTGAACACCCTGATCGACTTCCGCTACACCCAGCATTTCCGGGCTCCGCGCGGCCATGGCGGATCGGGGTCGAACCGCACCGGCGGCGGCGGCGATGATCTGATCATCAAGGTGCCGGTCGGTACGCAGGTCCTGTCCGAGGACAAGGAAGAGGTGCTGATCGACTTCACCAAGGTCGGCCAGCGCGAGGTGTTCCTGCGTGGCGGCGATGGCGGACGCGGCAATGCCAGCTACAAGACCTCGACCAACCGCACCCCGCGCCAGCACGGCACCGGCTGGCCGCACGAGGAGGCGTGGGTCTGGCTGCGGCTGAAGCTGCTCGCCGATGCGGGTCTGGTGGGCCTGCCCAATGCCGGCAAGTCGACCTTCATCAACGCGGTGACCAATGCGCAGGCAAAGGTCGGTGCCTATGCCTTCACCACCACCCGGCCGCAGCTGGGCGTGGTGCGCCATCACCAGCGCGAGTTCGTCGTGGCCGACATCCCCGGCCTGATCGAGGGCGCGGCGGACGGCGCCGGGATCGGCGACCGGTTCCTGGGGCATATCGAGCGGTGCCGCGTCCTCCTGCATCTGGTCGACGCCAATGACGAGGATGTGGCCGAAAGCTATCGCATCGTCCGGGACGAGCTGGAGGCCTATGGTGCCGGCCTCATCGAAAAGCCGCACATCATTGCGCTGAACAAGATCGACACGCTCGACGACGAGCTGATCGAAGCACTGTCCGCCGAACTGGCCGAGGCGAGCGGCGCGGACGTCATCCCGCTATCGGGTGCGGCGGGAACGGGCGTCGACTGGGTGCTCGACAAGCTGCTGGAGGCGATCGGACCGGGGCCGGATGCGGTGCCCGCGAATGACGAGGGCGAGGACGAGATCACATGGTCGCCGCTCTGATCGCAGCATGATCTTCCCCCCCGCCACCTTTTCGCGGCTGATCGTCAAGGTCGGTTCCGCCCTTCTCGTCTCGCCCGAAGGCGAAGTGCGCCGCGACTGGCTGACCGGCCTGGTCGCCGACATCGCCGCGCGGGTCCGCGAGGGGCAGCAGATCGCGATCGTCTCTTCCGGGGCGATCGCACTCGGTGCCCGCCGCCTCGGCCTGCCCAAGGGCGGGCGCGCCAGCCTGGAGGATGCGCAGGCGGCCGCCGCGACCGGGCAGATCGCGCTGAGCCAATGTTGGGCCGAGCTGCTCCATGCCCAGGGGCTGACCGCCGCGCAGATGCTGGTGACGCTGGACGATCTGGAGGATCGCCGTCGCTATCTGAACGCCGCCGCGACGCTCGGGCGCTTGATGGGACTGGGCGTGGTGCCGGTCATCAACGAGAATGACAGCGTCGCGACCGAGGAAATCCGCTTCGGCGACAACGACCGGCTGGCGGCACGAGTGGGTCAGGCGGCGGGCGCGAACGGCGTACTGCTGCTGTCCGACGTGGACGGATTGTACGATAGCAACCCGCACACCAATCCGCAGGCGCGCCATATCGAACGGGTCGATCGGATCGACGCGGTCAGCGGCATGGCCGATGGCGGCTCCGCCTCGGGGATGGGTTCGGGTGGCATGGTGTCGAAGATCGCCGCCGCGCGCATCGCGGTCAGCGCGGGTGCGCATCTTGCCATCGCTTCGGGGCGGATCGACCATCCGCTGTCGACACCGGCGCGCCACACTTTGTTCGTCGCGGAAAGAAGCGCCCCCGCCCGCAAGGCGTGGCTGGCGGGCGGCCTGACTGCGCGGGGCGCGATCAGCGTCGATGCGGGCGCGGCCAAGGCGCTGGCCGAGGGCGGCAGCCTGCTCGCCGCCGGAGCCACCGCCGTTCAGGGCCATTTCGCGCGCGGCGACCTCGTCACCGTCGAGGGGCCGAACGGCACCATCGCACGGGGCCTCAGCGAATATGACTCGACCGAGGCCCGCGCGCTGATCGGCACGCGGTCCGACGAGCAGGCCGCGATACTGGGCCATGCGCCGCGCGCCGCGCTGATCCATCGCAACCATCTGGCCCTGCTGTGATCGTCGCGGTGACGGGAGCGACCGGCTTTGTCGGTCGCGCGGTGGTGGACCGTGCCGCCGGTTCCGGGCTGAGCCTGCGTGCGCTGACCCGGCGGGCCCAGCCGTCGCGCGCCGGGATCACCTGGATCGCGGGTGCGCTCGACAAGCCGGAGAGTCTTGCCACGCTGGTCGAGGGCGCGGACGCGGTGCTGCATATCGCAGGCGTGGTGAATGCACCCGATCGCGAGGGTTTCGCCGCGGGCAATGTCGATGGCACCCGCGCGATGGTCGAGGCGACGAAGGCTGCGGGCATCAAGCGCTTCGTCCATGTCTCCTCGCTGTCCGCCCGCGAGCCCGAACTGTCCATCTATGGCTGGTCCAAGCGGCAGGCCGAGAATGAGGTGACGGAAAGCGGACTCGATTGGACGATCGTGCGGCCGAGCGGCATCTATGGCCCGCACGATACCGAGTGGCTGGACGTATTCCGCACCGCCCGGCTGGGGCTGTCCTTCATGCCGCCGCCGGGCAAGCTCTCGCTGATCGCCGTCGAGGATTTCGCCCGCCTGTTGACCATATTGGTCGCCACCGATGGCCCGCGCGCCGCGCTGGAGGTGGACGACGGGCAGGTGCTGACCCATGCCGAACTGGCCTCCGCCATGGGTGCGGCGGTGGGGCGGCGCGTGATGACGCTCCACCTGCCCAAGGGCCTCTTGAATCTGGGCGCGAGGATCGATCGAAAGCTGCGCGGGCCGGGTGCCAAGCTGACCGCCGACCGCGTCGGTTATCTCTGCCATCCCGACTGGACCGCCGATCCCGCCAAGCGCCCTTCCCCCGAGCTTTGGCAACCCGCAATCGCGCTCTCCAAGGGGCTGGCCGACACGGCGCGGTGGTATCGCGCCAACGGCTTGCTATAGCAGCACGATACACGCGGTCGAAAAGCCGCCGCATTTGGGTGCCACTGGCCCCTTTGAAAGGATCATCATGAGCGACCGCCAAGCCATTTTCGACACCGTCGCGGCCCAGATCGCCCCCTTCAACAAGAAGGGCGTGGCACTGACCGAGGCGACGACCTTCCAGGGCGACCTGGAGTGGGACAGCCTGACCGTGATGGATTTCGTCGCCGCGATCGAGGACGAGTTCGACATCATCATCACGATGAACATGCAGGCAGAGATCGAGAATGTCGGTCAGCTCGTCGACGCGGTCGAAAAGCTGAAGCAAGCCTGACCCCTACAGCGCCCGAGACGGACCCTCCCATGACCGAAGCCGCCGCCCAGTCCCATGCCCTTCCCGCCGACGCGCCCGAAATCGCGCCGGAACGCGACCTGCTCTCCAAGTTCGACGGCCTGATCGCCGAGCGGCAGAAGCTGCTCGACTCGGGCGTCACCGATCCCTTCGCGATCGTGATGGAACAGGTGAAGTCTCCCACCGAGGCGGTGATTCGGGGCAAGGACACGATCCTGCTCGGCACCTATAATTATATGGGCATGACCTTCGACGCGGATGTGATCGCGGCGGGCAAGACGGCACTGGAGCAGTTCGGTTCTGGCACGAACGGCAGCCGGATGCTCAACGGCACCTTCCATGACCATATGGAAGTCGAACAGGCCCTGCGCGATTTCTACGGCACGACCGGCGCGATCGTCTTTTCGACCGGTTACATGGCGAATCTGGGCATCATTTCGACGCTGGCGGGCAAGGGTGAATATGTCATCCTCGACGCAGACAGCCATGCCTCGATCTATGACGGCTGCCAGCAGGGCAATGCCGAGATCGTCCGCTTCCGCCACAATTCGGTCGAGGATCTCGACAAGCGGCTCGGCCGGCTTCCGAAGGAACCCGCCAAGCTGGTCGTGCTGGAGGGCGTCTATTCGATGCTGGGCGACATCGCCCCGCTGAAGGAGATGGTCGCCGTCGCCAAGAAGCATGGCGCGATGGTGCTGGTCGATGAGGCGCATTCGATGGGCTTTTTCGGCCCCAACGGGCGCGGCGTGTACGAGGCGCAAGGGCTGGAAGGCCAGGTCGATTTCGTCGTCGGCACCTTCTCCAAATCGGTCGGCACGGTCGGCGGCTTCGTCGTGTCCAACCATCCGAAGTTCGAGGCGGTGCGCCTGGCCTGCCGCCCCTATATCTTTACCGCCTCGCTGCCCCCCTCGGTGGTGGCGACCGCGACGACCTCAATCCGCAAGCTGATGACCGCGCATGAGAAGCGCGAGCGGCTCTGGTCGAACGCGCGCGCATTGCACGGCGGCTTGAAGGAAATGGGATTCAAGCTGGGCACCGAAAACTGCGACAGCGCGATCGTCGCGGTGATCCTGGACGATCAGGAACAGGCCGTCATCATGTGGCAGGCGCTGCTCGACGGCGGCCTTTACGTCAACATGGCGCGGCCGCCCGCGACTCCGGCGGGCACCTTCCTGCTGCGCTGCTCCATCTGCGCCGAGCATACGCCCGAACAGATCGAGACGGTGCTGGGCATGTTCCGCACGGCGGGCCAGGCGGTCGGCGTCATCGCCTGATCGCCCCATCGCGCGCGGCTTTGCATTATCCGGCGGCTGGGATAGCGTGAACGCCGTGATCGAGCAGGACAATCTCGGAGGGGTCGGCCGCTGGTGGACCTTTGCGCTGATCGCGATGGCGTTGGCCGGTGCGGTGACGCTGGCCATGCTGATCGTAACGATGGGCAACGCCAATCGCGAGCGCGACCAGGCGTTGGAGCGTCAGCGGCACAGCTATGAGGTGATGATCCTGGCCCGCACGCTGGCGGGGACGATCGCACGGTCCGAAGCGTCGCTGGGTCGCTATGTCATCTCGGGCGACAGCAAGCTGGGCCAGCTTTACGTCGACGAATGGAATCTGGCGCGCGCGCAACTTGAACGGCTGGACGTGCTGATCGAGGAGACGCACCAGCAGAAGCGCGTCGAGCAGCTTCGCAAGGCTTATGAGGCGCGGGGCGACGAATTGTCGTTGATCGCACTTTCGACCACCTATCACCGCAACCGGCAGGCCTATGGCCTTTATTACCAGGCGCGACAGGCCGACGCGCTGTTGCAGATCAACCGCCTGCTCACCGCACTGATCGAGGGGGAGCGCGTTCTGCTGGATCAGCGGAGCACGGCGGCGCAGGAAACGGTGCTCCACGCCAACCGGATCGCCGGGGGGCTGGTGATCTTCGGGATTGCGCTGGCGTTGGGGGCGATGCTGCTCGGCTGGCTGATGTTCCGCACTGTGGGCGAGCGGGCGGAGGCCCGCGCCGAGGCTTGGACCGAACGCGCCCGCGCCGAGGAACTCGCTGCCGCCGTCGATGCCGCGACCGAGGAACTGAAGGTGCAGGAAGCCAAGCTGCGCCAGGTGCAGAAGATGGACGCGCTGGGCCAGCTGACCGGCGGGATCGCGCATGATTTCAACAATATGCTGGCGGTCGTGCTGGGTGGATTGGAACTGGCACGCCGGGCCGAGGGGCGCGAGTCGGTGATCCGCCACCTCGAAAGCGCGACCGAGGGCGCGCATCGCGCCGCCGCGCTGACCCGCCGCCTGCTGATGTTCAGCCGTGAAGAGGCATTGACCCCTGAATGGCTCGCCCCGCGCCAGTTGGTGAGCGGCATGCGCGACCTGCTCGACCGCACGCTGGGCGATGGGGTGAAGGTGACGGTCGAGGACACCACCACCGGCTGGACGATGTTCGGCGACCGGGTGCAGGTCGAAAACGCCATCCTCAATCTGGCGGTCAATGCACGCGATGCGATGGACGGGCGGGGCGAACTGACCATCCGCACCGCAGAGGTCCGGGTGGACGCCGATGCCCTGCCGCGGGCGGGGACGGGCGACTATGTCGTCCTGTCGGTGACCGACACCGGCGCGGGCATGACCCCCGAAGTGGCCGAGCGCGTCTTCGAGCCCTTTTTTACCACCAAGCCGGCGGGCAAGGGAACCGGCCTGGGGCTCAGCCAGATTTTCGGGCTGGTCGGCCAGATGGGGGGCGACGTCGCCATCCGCACGGCGCCGGGGGCCGGAACCACGGTCAGCCTCTATCTTCCTCGCCATTTCGAGACACACGCCCCCAAAGCGGAAGAAGCGCCCGCCGCCCTTCCCGAGGTGCCGGCGCTGGAAGGCTTGCGGATGCTGGTGGTGGAGGACGATCCGCGCGTGCTCGCCGCGACGATGGGGGCGCTGCGCGAACTCGGCCATGATCCGGTCGCCTGTGGCGACCCGCGCGAGGCGGAAGAGCTGCTCGCCCGACATCCGGGCATTCGCCTGATCGTGTCGGATGTGCTGATGCCGCATATGACCGGTCCGGAAATGATCGCCGCCCTCCGCCCCGCCCATCCCGGCATCGCGGTGCTGTTCGTCACCGGCTTTGCGGGCGAGACGCAGGCCACCGGGTTCGAGGGGCATGAGGTGTTGCGCAAGCCCTTCACGCTGGCCGGACTGGAGCGCGCTTTGGCGGCGGCGTTGAAGCGGGTGGCGTCGGGGCCTGTCTCGGCGGCGGCTTGAAGCGGCAGTTCGGGCGAAGGCCATGGGCGTTGCGCGGAAAACCCAAAGCCCAAAGGAGGGGGTGACGCGCCCCGCCCCGCCCCGTATAGCCATGGCCGTTTTATCGCGCGAGTGATGTTCCCCGCATGAAGTCCCCCGCATGAAGTCGATCGATCGCTACATGGCCCGGCTGATCGCGTTGCCCTTGTTCGCGACGCTGCTCATCTCGGCGATGCTGCTGGTGCTCGATCGCATCCGCCGCCTGTTCGAATTCGTCGCGACCGAGGGCGGGCCGATCAGCGTGGTGTGGCGGATGCTCGCCAACCTCCTGCCCGAATATCTGGGGCTGGGCATTCCGATCGGGTTGATGCTGGGCATATTGCTCGCCTTTCGCCGCCTCGCCACCTCGTCCGAACTGGACGTGATGCGCGGCGTCGGCATGAGCTATACCCGGCTGCTGCGCGTCCCCTATATGTACGCCATCATATTGGCGGCCCTCAACCTCGCCATCGTCGGCTATATCCAGCCGATCGCGCGCTATTATTATGAAGGGCTGCGCTACGAGTTGCGCACCGGGGCGCTGGGGGCGTCGATCAAGGTCGGCGAATTCACCCATCTGGGCGACCGCATGACGCTGCGCATCGAAGAAAGCCGCGACAATGGCCGCGACCTGTCGGGCATCTTCGTCCACGCCAACACGTCCAAGGGCGACTGGATCGGCGTGACCGCGGAGCGCGGGCGCTTCCTGGCGACCGACGATCCCAATGTCATCATCTTCCGCCTGACCAACGGCACGCTGATCCACAACCGGCCGGAATTCCGTGCGCCGCGCGTCCTGACCTTCTCCAGCCATGACCTGCCGATCGACCTGCCCAAGTTCGACAATTTCCGGCAGCGCGGCGGCCGCGACCTGGAATTCACGCTGCCCGAACTCGCGCGGCACGGCCAAGAGGCGCAGAGTGCGGAGGCGCGTGCGGGAAGCCGTGCCGAATTCCACTTCCGCGTGGTGGAAGTGGTGACGATGTTCCTGTTGCCGCTGCTCGCGGTCTCGTTGGGCATCCCGCCCAAGCGATCGACTTCGGCGCTGGGCGTGTTCCTGTCGATCGTCATGCTCGTCACCTATTTCAAGGTGAATCAATATGCCGCCGACATCGGCGCACTGGGGCGGGTGAATCCCGCGCTCGCCTTGTGGGGGCCGTTCACGGTCTTCGCGGGACTCGTTCTCTGGATGTATTATGTCACTGCCTATGTGCCGGGCGGCCAGCCGATCGGCGCGCTGGAGCGTGGCGTGGCGAAGCTGGCCAAGGCCATAGGCCGCTGGCTGCCGGGCCGTCGCCGCAAGAAGGGGCAGACGGCATGAGCCTGTCCAACATCTTCCCGTCGCGGACGATCGCCATCTACATGGCGAAGATGTTCCTGATCCGCACCTTCGCCATTCTGTTCGCGGTGGCGCTGGTGCTCCAGACGCTTGACGTGCTGAGCGAGTCCGGCGCGGTGCTGGCCGCGCCCGGCAACGGGCAGGCGCAGGTATGGCGCTATGTCTCGCTGCGCGCGCCGCAGATCATATCCTTCCTGCTGCCCTTCTCGGTGCTGCTGGGTACGATCCTGACCTTCTTCACGATGAACCAGAATTCGGAGGTCATCGCGCTGAAGGCAGCGGGCATGTCGGCGCATCAGGTGCTGGCGCCGCTGCTGGTCGCCAGCGCGGGCGTCGCGGTGCTGAGCTTCGCGTTCAACGACCGGATCGTCCCGCGCGCCACCGCGACGCTGAGCGCCTGGCAGAAGGTCGAATATGGACCGCTGCCCATCGATAGCGGCGACCGGGCCAATGTCTGGGTACGCGACGGCGACGACCTGATTTCGGTCGACCTGATCCAGGGGCGCGGCGACAGGACGCAATTGGGCGGCGTGACGCTTTACGATCGCAGCGGCGGCAATTTGCGGGCGATCGTCCGCGCGCCGCGGGGACAGCGGGACGGAGCCGGCTGGCGGATCGGCCCGGCCACCCGGTTCGAGGTGGCGTCGGGCAAGCTGACCAATATTCCCTCGCTGGTCATCGGCCAGGGCGTGACGCCCGAGCAACTGACCCTGGCCAGCGTCAACGCCGACAGCCTATCCTTCGGCGCCTTGTCTGGCGCGATCGATGATCTGCGCGAGGCGGGCCGTCCGACCAAGTCGCTGGAGGGTTCGCTCTGGCACAAGCTGTCCGCGCCGATGTCGGCGGTGCTGATGCCGCTGCTGGGCGCGGTCGCCGCCTTCGGCATCGCGCGGTCGGGCAAGCTGTTCGTTCGCGCCGTGATCGGGATGGCGCTGGGCTTCGCCTATTTCGTGGCGGACAATTTCTCGATGGCGATGGGCGATCTGGGGGCTTATCCGCCCTTCCTCGCGGCCTGGGCGCCGATCCTGCTCTTCTTCCTGATCGGTGAGGCGGTGCTGTTTCGCACTGAGGAATAAGGCGGGCCCCGCCCGTCCTGCCTCCTACCTCCGTTCGCGCTGCGCGAAATCGAAGCGCACAGGCCATTATGGCGGCCTGCGTGCGGCTTCCTTGGGCTTTCGCCTTCGCTCAGGCTGAACAGGCAGCAGGGCCGATCGTCACGCCGGACGAAGTCGAGGCGCGTGCCCCGCCTTCGTCCGATGCAGGGAAATCACTTCCCCCGACGAAGGGTGCTCATGCCGATCTTGGCAACCAGCCCCGGCAGCCCGCTATAGCTCGCCTTGTGATAAGGCGAATCCGGGGTCAGCGCCGCGCTGATCCGGCGATGTGCCTCGCCTAGCGCATGATAGGGCAGCGACGGCAGCAGATGGTGCAGCGCGTGATAGCGCAGGCCCACGGGCGCCCACAGCCCCGGCAACAGAGCCGGGGGCGGCACATTGACCGAGTCGAGATATTGCGCGGTCACCGTCATCTGCTCGCCCTCATTCTCCCACAAATGGGCGACGAGCGTGCGGACCTGGTTCAGCACCGCGACCGCCGAACCGATGGCGAATCCGATCGCGAAGCCGCGCAGCGAAATGATGCCGACCGCCACCATCACGACCAGAGCCACCGCCCAGATCGAGGCGGCCGCATCGGTGCGGTTGAAACGCACCAGCGCTTCGCCCTCGGGCATGCGACGGCGGAACTGCGGGTTGATCGCCAGCGCCGAATAACGCTCGACCACCATCTTGCGCAGCCCCGGAACCACCCAAGACAAAGGCGACAGGATCGCAAAGCGGATCAGCAGCCCCAGCGGCGCCAGTGCCGACACCAGGATGAAGACCGGCAGCGTCCACGGCTTCATCAGCGCGAGCGGCAGATATTCGGGATCGTCGACCGTGCCATAGCGGGTCTTCGCATGGTGAAGGTTATGCACCCCCTCATACATAAAGGCGGGGGTCAGCAGCGGCACACCGACCAGCGCGTTCCAGCCCTCGCGGAAACGCGGCAGCGCCGAATGCTTCATATGGCTGACTTCGTGGATGAACAGCAGCGCGCGATAGAGAGCCAGCACCGCGACCACCGACGCGACGACGATCACTCCGGTCGAGGATGCCGTCACCGCCACGGCCAGTGCGGCATAGCCGAGCAGCGCACTGCCCGCCATGTCGGCCCAATAGAGGCGCGGATTTGGCGCGATCAGGTCGCGCGTCAGTTCGGCGGCGGCGCGCAGCATTGCCTTGTCGTCCGCGATCGGCAGGCGCGCACCGGGCATGGTGCCGGCGGCCGAGGCGCCGCGCTCGAAAGAAAGGGTCGATTCCATGGGCATATCCTTTGCCCCCATATAGTGGCGACACGGTGGCATTCCCACGGCGGGCGATGACGATATCCTCACTCGCTATGATCGACCAAGCCGGTTAGGTACGAGGGCGAAATCATACGCTGGACCGATCCCACATGACCCTTTCCATCCGCCCCATAGCGTCCAAGCGCGACCGCAAGACCTTTGTGGACTTCCCGTTCGGCCTCTACGCGGACGATCCGCATTGGGTGCCGCCGCTCAAGGGCGAAGCGCTGGGGCTGATCACGCCGGAAAAGAATGGCTGGTACAGCCATGCCAAGGCGCAGCTTTTCCTGGCGGAAGAGAATGGCAAGGTGGTCGGGCGCATTTCGGCACATCTCGATATGCTGGCGCTGGAGATGGACGTGTCCAAGGGGTTCGGACCGGGCACGGGTTTCTGGGGACTGATGGATGCGACGCGCGAGGAGGTGTTCCGCGCGCTGCTGTCGGCGGCCGAGGGGTGGCTGCGCGAACAGGGCATGACACGCGCGATCGGTCCGGTGTCGCAATCGGTGTGGGAGGAGCCGGGCCTGCTGGTCCAGGGGTTCGACCAGGACCCGACGATCATGATGGGCCATGCCCGGCCGGAATATCAGGGCTGGATCGAGGCGGCGGGTTATACCACCATCAAGCAGCTCTTCACCTATGAGCTGGACATCACGCAGGAATTCCCGCCGATCGTCCAGCGGATCATCAAGTCGGGCGAGAAGAACGAGCGCATCCGCGTGCGCGAGGTGAACAAGGCCAAGTTCGAGGAGGAGGCCGCGATCATCCTCAGCATCCTGAACGACGCATGGTCGGACAATTGGGGCTTCATCCCGCTCACGCCGCCGGAAATCAAGGACGTTGGCGTCAAGCTGAAGCCGATCGTGTTCAACGACCTGATCCGCATCGCCGAACTGGACGGCAAGCCGGTGGCGTTCATGATCACGCTTCCCGACCTCAACGAGGCGATCAAGCCGCTCAAGGGCAGCCTGCTCCCCTTCGGCTGGGCCAGGCTGCTGCTGTGGCTGCGCGCGCCCAAGGTACGGACGATGCGCGTGCCGTTGATGGGGGTGGTGAAGGAGCTTCAATCGTCGCGCATGGCGAGCCAGCTGGCCTTCATGATGATCGAATATATCCGCCGCGCCTCGGTCACCAAATATGGCGCGTCGCGGGGTGAGATCGGCTGGATCCTCGACGACAATCAGGGGATGCGCTCGATCGCCGAGACCATCAAGAGCGACGTGAACAAGACCTATAACATCTACGCCCGCGATCTGGGCTGACATGCGCGGGGCGGGGCCATGCGACAGCGGTGGCCCCTACCCCCTTTTCGATCACTTCTTGCGGCCGATATAGTTGAGCGGATCGACGCCGTTCCACAGCCACTGTTTGCGCGTCTTGCAGACCTTGCCACGCATGATGTGATCTTCCTCGACATTCAGGAAGCAATAGCGGGGCGGCTTGACCGGAGCGGAGGCGCTGGGCAGCGCGGAGGCTTCGATCGGGGTGGCCGCTGGCTTGGCGACCTCATCGCGCGGCGACGGAGCGGACAGGGAAGCAGCGGCGGCGAGCAGTGCGAACAACATCGTGATTCTCCAACGAGCGGTGTGTCTGAGGGGGGATCAGCGGCGCGCGATGCGGCCGGTGGGAACTTGGCCTTCGGTGGCGATCCACTCGTCCGCCGTGCGGCAGACCTTGAGGCGGATGCGCGATCCGGTCGGCGTATCGTAAATGCAAAAACGGGTATCGGCCGGGAAAGTGGACGCTGCGGAGCCCCCCGACGTCATGGCGGCCGTACTTGGCGCGGCGACCGTCGGTGCGATCGGCTCCCGGCCCGACGCGGCGGTGGACAGGGTCGATGCGATCAGCAGTGTCAGCAACATGGTAGTAACTCCCTGAATGCCGGATCACCCCGGCATGTGAGTTACTGCATTAGTTGTGCCATACACTGAAAAAGCCGGATTTCAGCCACTTAGCTGATTCCCACATAGGACGATCCGCCAAGCTGTAGTGTTTTTCGCCAAGTGATCCGGGAAATTTTGCTACGCTGCGCCGTCGAGGCCATACACGTCGCCGCGCTGGGCGCTCAAGCTTTTCGCGTAAGCAGATAAATCGCGGGGTAGTAGGATGGGCAAGTTGCATCGCCCTATCTTACTACATATTACAAATAGATATCCCCACGCTCCCGTCATTTCTAAGCCGAGCATAAATCATCCTCCCTATATTTATCATAAGGACGAGAATCGACAGCTTGATAGCTAAATGCAAATTGCGACATATCCGTGCATATAGGATGACATATTCGTTGCGTTATTGAGAAATCTCGTAGGCGACACGGCTCCTGTCGTGAAATTGTCACGGGTCGCTGCGAACAGGGATGGGATCGCCGCACTACGGGATGCCCATTCGATGGCAACGCAGATGAGTACCGCCAGCGTCACCAAGGCCTATGATCGCTGGTCACCAGTTTACGACCTGGTCTTCGGCCCCGTCTTCAGGAAAGGCCGCTCCGCCGCGATCGTCGCCGCCGAGCGGATCGGCGGGCGGATCATCGAGGTCGGCGTCGGCACCGGCATTTCCCTGCCCCAATATTCCCGCGACAACCGCATCGTCGGTGTCGATTTGTCCGAGCCCATGCTCGACAAGGCACGCGAACGGGTGAAGCGCGGCAACCTGGCCCATGTCGAACAGATTGCTTACGGCGATGCCGAGGCGCTGCAATTCGCCGACAACAGCTTCGACGTGGTGGTCGCGCAATATGTTATCACCGCGGTCCCCAATCCGGAACGCGCGCTCGACGAATTCGCTCGCATCTGCCGCCCCGGCGGCGAGATCGTCATCACGACGCGGGTAGGCGCGGGCGATGGGCTTCGCGGTCGCATCGAAAAGACGCTGATGCCGATCACCAGTCGCCTGGGCTTCCGCACCGATTTCCCGTTCCACCGCTATACCGACTGGGCGGCAACGCGCGGCGACGTGGAACTGGTCGAAAGCCGCCCGCTGCCCCCGCTCGGCCATTTCTCGCTGGTCCGCTTCGCCAAGCGTCAGCCTTCCCTCCAAGGACATGTCCAATGACGGGTTTTCGCACGCAGCTCGCCGAACAGCGGTGGGACGATCATCGTTATTATCATCACAGCCTGGTCAATCAGAGCCTGCACTTCGTCAGCGCCTGCACCTTCCTGACCGCCTATGTCCTCTTGTTCATCGACCCGGCGGTCGCCAGCCTATTGGCCTGGGGCGTGGCGATGACCAGCCGCCAGGCCGGACATTTCTTCTTCGAGCCCAAGGGCTATGACCATGTGAACAAGGCGACGCATGAGCATAAGGAAGAGATCAAGGTCGGCTACAACCTGGCGCGCAAATATGTGCTGATGGGCATCTGGGGCGCGATCCCGCTGGTGCTGCTGGTCCAGCCGACCCTGTTCGGGACGCTGGAATATCCGGACGGCTTCATGGGCTATTTGCGCCATGTCGGCATCGGCTGGCTGGGCCTGGGCGTCAGCGCGATCATCGTGCGGGTCATGCAACTCTGGGTCGCCCGCGATCTGGAAACGGGCCTCGTCTGGGCGACCAAGATCGTCACCGACCCGTTCAACGACTTCAAGATGTACAAGAGCGCACCGCGCCGCCTGATGAAGGGCGAGCGGATGGATCATCACGATGTCGATGATTTCGAGGATTTGAGGGCGGCGTAAGCCTACTTCGGAACTACGTTTTCAAAGGGGGGGGCGCCCAGCCCCCACCCCTTGCCCAACCCTCTCCCCGATGGGGAGAGGGCTTTTGCCTTTCCTACTCCCTCTCCCCCCAGGGAGAGGGTTGGGGTGAGGGACTGGGGCTGGGCGAACGTTATCCATCACTCCCCCCGCCCCATCCGCACCGCCAGCGACTCCTTTAAAATCCGCCGCCGGATCGCCTTGTTCGCCAGTTTGAGGTCGGTTGGCGCGTCCGGAGAGGTCCACCACCAGCCATCGTCACGCATCTGTTGTCCTGCTGCAACGAAGCGGTCGCAAATCTCGGCAAACAGGGTGTCGTCGATGTCGAGGCTGAAGATCAGCCGCCCGGTCCCGACCCAGCTCAACGCCAGTCCTTCCGCCCGGAGATAATATTGCAGCATCCAGTTATAGGGCGAGGCGACCGCATAGAGGATGGTCCAGATCGTCTGGACATGCGCGACCGACAAAGGAAGCCCCGCCGCCGCCATCGCTGCGTTGAACATCGCGGCCCGCGCATTCCATCGCGCGTCCAGCCCGTCATAGAGCGCGGCGATCTCGGGCGTCTCCAGCCGCCGAAGAAAGGCGTTCATCGCGCCCATGACCATGGGGTGCGAATTGAACGTGCCGCGCGCGAAGCAGATGTCGACGGGACGATCCTCGCGCCAGCGCTTCATCAGATCGGCCGGGCCGCAGAGCACACCGACCGGCAACCCGCCGCCCAGCGTCTTGCCATAGGTGATGAGGTCGGGCCTCACCCCGAAATATTCGGGCATCCCGCCTTTCGCCAGGCGGAAGCCCATGAACACCTCGTCGAAGATCAGGACGATACCGTTCGCCCGGCACACATCGGCCAGCCGGTGCAGCCATTCGCGATAGGCGGCCATGTCCGCCCCCGCCTTGCGACCGCCATCGACCAGTTGCCCGTCGGACGGGGCCGAGCCATTGGGGTGCATCGCCTGGAGCGGA
Source organism: Sphingomonas sp. LC-1 (assembly GCF_025371035.1). GTDB lineage: Bacteria > Pseudomonadota > Alphaproteobacteria > Sphingomonadales > Sphingomonadaceae > Sphingomonas > Sphingomonas sanguinis_E. The sequence goes on from NZ_JANZXB010000006.1 coordinate 190,288, forward strand.
TTGACCAGCACACAGGCGATGTCCTTGCGCGTGGCGAGGACCTTCAGCGTCCGCTCCGACATGTCGGCCAGCGTCAGCGTGCGGTCGGCGGGCATGGGATTGCCGATGCCCGGCTGAACATCGCCCCACCAGCCATGATAGGCCCCGGCGAACCGCACCAGGCGCGGACGGCGTGTGTGATAGCGCGCCAGCCGGACCGCCTGCATCACCGCCTCGGTGCCCGACATATGGAAGGACACCTCGTCCATCCCCGACAATTCGGTCAGGCGGCGGACATTGTCGGCGACCACCGGGTGAAAGGACCCCAGCACCCCGCCCAGATCGGCGACCATCGCCGCCCCTTCGGCCATGGTCTGTTTGTAGAAGTCGTTCCCGAACAGATTGACGCCATAGGAGCCGGTCAGGTCGATCAGCCGGTTGTCGTCCAGATCGACCAGGATCGGCCCCTCCGACCGCTGGTAGAAGGCGCCGGTCGCGAGCGTCGTGCGGACCTTTTCGCGAAACTGGAACGGCACGCGGTAAGCGCCGGTGAATTGCAGGTCGGACAGACCGGGCCGAGTCTCGCGGGTCAGCGCGAGCGTCTGCGCGAATCGAGTCGCAAAGATGTCGCCCAGCCGCTCGAACCCCGCGCGACGTTGCCCGGCCACCGCATCGGGAGCGCCATCGACCCGAAAGAAGCGATCCTCGCCATAGCTATAGAACGGAATCTGCCCGGCAATCCGCTTGGCCATGCGGACATGGCCGCCCAGCCCGGGATGCTTGGCGCGCGACAGGGTCAGGCGGCGATGCCCTTTGGTCAGGGCGACTGCACCGGCGGAAACGGCCAGCAGGCCAGTGAGAATCGGGTTCATGCGGTCTTTGACCGCGTACCCATGACGGAGGCATGACAATGCGCGGACCCATCATGCGGTTCTTCCTGAACGAGGACATCAATTTCCTCGTCACCAATCGCCTGCCCCGCCGCTTCGCCACGCAATTGGTCGGCCGAATCGCGCGGATCGAGCATCCGCTGGTGGCGAAGCCCAGCCTGGCGCTGTGGAAATTCTTTGCAGGCGTCGACCTGTCGGATGCGCGGACGAGGCGGTTCAAATCGTTGCGCGACGGCTTCGTCCGCCCTTTACGCGACGGCGCGCGCGCGTTCGATACCGATCCCGACACACTCGCCTCGCCTTGCGATGCGTTGGTCGGCGCGCATGGCCGGATCGAGGACGATCGACTCTATCAGATCAAGGGCTTTCCCTATCGCCTGGGCGATCTGGTTCCCGACCCCGAACTGGTCGAGCGGTTCCGCGACGGCTCGTTCGTCACGCTGCGGCTGACCGCGGGCATGTATCACCGCTTCCATGCCCCGACCGACATGGCGGTGGAGGGGGTGACCTATCTCTCCGGCGACTGCTGGAACGTGAACCCGATCGCGCTCAAGCGGGTGGAACGGCTTTTCTGCCGCAACGAACGCGCGGTGATCGAGGCGCGAACGCTGGTCTCGGGGCGGCCGCTGCTGATCGTCCCGGTCGCCGCGATCCTGGTGGCGAGCATCCGCCTCCATTGCCTGGATACCGAACGCAGCCTGCGCGAACATGGCCCGGGCCGCCGCCCCTGCGCCGCGCGGATCGGCAAGGGTGAGGAGATGGGCTGGTTCGAACATGGTTCGACCATCATCCTGTTCCTGCCCCCGGACATGCGGCTGGCGGACACTCTGGTCGAGGGACAAGCGATCCGCGCAGGCACGGTGATCGGGCGAACGGCCTGACGCGGACTGGTCGCGGGGCCCGATCCGGTGCGGCCGCATCAACCCGTATCGTTCTCGTCGCGCAACGCTCGTCCGGCGATCGTGATCTCCCCCACGAAACAGGCCAGCCCCGCAACCGCACAAAGCAACCCACCACCGAAAAAGAAGAACAGCAGCGATGCATGACCGGAATCGCGCAAGGTCCCAAGGAACAGCGTGATGGCCGAGCAACAGGTCATCGCCCCCGCCGCCGCCGTCAGGCTCACGGCAATATCGAGGATCTTAGAGCGCAGCCGCAGGCGGCGCATCTCCAGGCTGTTCGCACGCCCCTCCTTCTTCAGGGCCTGGATTCGGTCGCTGATCCGCCCCAACCGCGTCGCGAACACGTTAAGCAACGACCCCACGGCAGTCAGCAGGAATATCGGGGTCAGTGCCAATTGAATGACATGGGCGGCGGCACTCAAGGGTTCAGTCATATCGGCTCAGTTCTCCATCCCGCATCGATCGATCAGATCGCCGCGATGTTCCGTCACTGCCGTCGAGATGGTCCTGACATGTTTGTCATGGAACGGCCGACCCGCTCCAAGACTTTGGGATAACGCCACAACATAGGAGCCCGTCATGCGAATTTCCGTTATCGCCATCGCCGCTGCGACCCTGGTCGCCAGCCCGGTCTATGCCAAGGGCTGTATCCGTGGCGCGGTCGCGGGCGGCGTTGCAGGCCATATGGTCGGCAAGGGACATGGCGTCGCCGGGGCCGCGGCGGGATGCGCGCTCACCCATCACCATTATGCCAAAAAGGCGAAAAAGCAGAAGTGAGCCCTTGCCGGTAGGGATCGGTGCGAAAGTCGGCGTTCCGATCTCTTCCCGCACCACCTCTGGCGTATACCAGGATAGCGGCTGGGTTTGACAGCGATCCGCTGAGCGGTGCGGCCGACGCCAGCTCTGAAGACCCGTGCGATCCTGTCGGCTGATCCCATGGGACACTGGCGTGGTGACCCCGACTGGCATCTAACTAATTGGCCGCCACCGTTCGTTCCCGACCGCTTTCTCTCCTATGGTGAGAACAGATAAAGGCCATTTGTTCCGCAATCGTTCGTGGACGTTCGCCACAAGCCGCGATATAGTGAGGGAATGGTTGAGGGAGAACTATGGGCAAGCTGACAGCCCTATCAGTCAGGAACGCGAGGCCGGGACGCCATGCCGATGGCCAGGGCCTGTACCTGCTCGTCAAGCCGACTGGCGCGAAGTCCTGGCTGCTCCGCGTGCAGGTCGACAGGCAGCGACGGGATATTGGTCTAGGCTCTGTCGACACCTCCAGCCGCGTTGGAGCGGATCGCAGCACCCCTCCCCCGATCGCCATCCCAATCCTGCATAAGAAGGTCCTGACGCTGAGCGAGGCGCGGGAAAAGGCCGGGCTGCTGCGCACGGCCGCCAAGTCCGGGCTCGACCCGATAGCCGAGCGCGACCGTGAGCGGCGTAAGGCACCGACGTTCGAGGAAGCAGCGAAGGCAACGCACGAGGCGCTGAAGAGCGGTTGGGCTGAAAACACCGCCACCCTCTTCCTCAGCACCTTGGCCAATCATGCCTATCCCACCCTTGGCAAGATGCGCGTGGACCAGATCGATGCCGAGCACATCCGGGATGCGGTTGCGCCCATCTGGACCAGCAAGCCGGAAATGGCGCGCAAGGTGAGGTTTCGAATCAGCAAGGTGCTGGACTTCGCGAAGTCGAAGGGCTGGCGGAAGAGCGAGGCACCACGCCGGTCCGTGACCGTTGGCTTGGCCAAGCAGGCGGATGGCGGGAATTATGCCGCCATGCCTTATGAGCAGGTGCCTGCGCTGGTCGCGCAGCTGAATGCCGGGGCTGCCACCAAGGGGCGCCAGGCACTGTTGCTTGCAATCCTGACGGCAGCACGATCGGGGGAAGTTCGGTCGGCACGGCGCAAGCATTTCGACCTCGACAAGGCAGAGTGGAACCGGCCGCCCGAGGTAATGAAGACTCGGATCGCGCACACCGTCACGCTGAGCAAGCCAGCGGTCGCGCTGCTGAAGCAGATATTCGAGGAAGGCGGTCACGAGCCCGACGACCTCGTCTTCCCCAACCGTAAAGGTGAGCAGCTTTCCGATATGACGTTGAGCAAGGCCCTGCGGGACGCGCGACACGCCTATACCGTGCACGGCTTCCGCAGCTCGTTCCGGGACTGGGCAGCCGAAAAGATGCCCGAGGTGCCTGATGCGGTTGCCGAAGCCGCGCTGGCTCACGTCGTGCCGGACAAGGTGATCCGCGCGTATAAGCGTGCCAAGTTTCTCGACATGCGGCGTGGACTACTGGAGGTTTGGGGTAGCTACATTTTTTCGGGCATCAATCAATGAACGATGATGGCTTTCTGGTGGAGAATAGCATTCGCCTCGATGATGCCGCGTTTGAATTGCGCAATGCATTCGAACGGCATGGCCTGCTACCAAAGGATGAGCAAGATCCGGCCTTTCGGTTTTACGAGTCATCACCTCTTGAGCACATGAATGATGCCACAAAGGCTGACTGGTTAAAGCGCACGACCCTTGGCATTCTGTCTGAAAAAACCTTGGAGCGATCGCTAATTCGAGGCGAGCTCGTGATATGGACAGCTGATTCTGAGGGGGAACGGCAGCGCGATCCGAAGGTATTATTTTCGAGGAATAACTGCAATATCCATTACACACTGGTTACCGGTAAATTCATACCCATTCAGTCCCCCCGAGACACCCCTAATTATTACTATGCCCGGCTCTTTATCAAATTAATCGACTGGTCGACCTGGCTAGGTAAAATTCTTATTATGAGATACGGGGTGCAAATAAGCGAATTATTAGATCTCCCCAACGCACCCATCATTCAGAGCCAAGGCGAAGCGAGCAGCACCAAAAATGAGAATCTAAAGGCTTCTCTTCCCAATAATGCCAGACCCAACAATAAACGCCACGAAGAATATGCTCACTCCGCCGCAGAGCTTGTTCGCACAGGGGTCAGATTGTCCGAGGCCATCCGTCAAGTAGCCCCGAACGATCCAATGCGGACAGAAGCGAGCGTACAGCATGCCATTAGGCGTACATTCGATCTCATGTATGACAACATGGGTATCCCGCTCTGATCAAAAATTGATCTGTTTTGATCAGACGACAAGTGACAGAAACACCACGTAATTCCGTAGTCGCCCGCTGGTGTTCGCCAGCAACGAGGAGGCGACAGATGCAACCTGTTTTACACCCCATCAAGAACTTCTGTGCTGCTTACGGCGTCGGCAAGACCAAGGCCTACGAGCTTATTGCATCCGGGGAATTGCAGACGGTGAAGATCGGCCGCAAGCGGCTGATCACGGACGCGAGTGCACGTCGCGCGCTGCTCGGTGAGGCGGCGTGATCGGCAATGGCAAATGGAAAGGGGCACTCGCGCCCTACTAAGCGAGAAAGCCGCCCGGCTGGCACCGTGCGGCTTCCCAAAACTTGTCAGCTTGCCTGCGACGAGTTTGGAAATAGCACCTCTGCGCTGCAGCTTCAACGGCTCAATGCGGCGTTTGGCATCACCGGTTTGCGTGCTGAACTGATCGCGTCCCTGCATTGGGGCGCCCTTCCCTCTTACAACGAGGGGATGCGGTGATGCGCCATACAGACACATCAGCAGCAGCTTGGGCATCCATCGCCGACGCCACCGGCCATCTCGAGCGCATTGTCATGAAGACGCTGCATGCCAATCCCGGCGGTCTAACTGTCGACGAAACGTGCACGGCCGCGGGGTACCCCCGGTATTCGCTTCAACCCCGCTTTACGGCCCTAAAAGATCGCAAGGCCATCTACGATACCGGCGTTCGTCGTCGCAATGTCAGCGGCGCGAAGGCAATCGTCTGGCGGATCAATGCTCCCTGCGCCCCGAACGATCCGCAGCCCGTGCATACCGGCGAGAGCCCCGAGGAGGCGAACGCATGAACGACCATCAGATGGTCACGAAGCTGATCGACCTGTTTGCTCTGCGCGCCAGCCAGATGTCTACCGGACAGGAAACTGATCTCTGGACGCCCGCAATCGCCAATCTGGCGGTGGTGATGGCGGAAACCATTCTTGTTCTCACCCCCGAGCAGCAGAGCCTTCTTGTTGGGATCGGCGCATTGATGACGCGCCATGCTGCGGTTGAGGTCGATTGTCGCGAGACGGCGGCGGCGATGATCTTCCAGGCAGTAAAGAAAGGCGGTGCCGCATGATGAACGTCGAGATGTTCAGCGGCGCGATGCCGGTCGGGGACGGGTTCACCGTCTCCTTCCGGTTCGCCAACCAGCAGCTTGAGGCGGATTGGTCCCCCCGTATGCCGATCGGGCCCTCTGGTCGGAAATACCTTCCGGCCTACCGTCTGGCACGTGACGAGTTCCTGCGCCGCATCGCTAAGCGCACCGGGATCAGCATGATGGTGGTCGACCTATGAGCGGCGCCATTATTCCCATCGCGTCGCGTCAGACGCCTGAAGTGCAGGCCCGCGCCATCGCCGCTGTCACCGCATTGCGGCGGCAGGTGAACGAGCCACGCAGCCTTGCCCGCGTCCTGGGCGTGGATCGTGGGATCGTCGGCTATCCGACGCTTGACGCCTGGTACCGTGCCCAGCCCGTCCCGAAGGGGCGGCTGGGTGCGCGCCTACGCCTCTCCCCCGATGAAAAGCGACTGTATGGCCTGCGCCCCTCTGCCGAACTGATCGAACTGCGCGGGCTGGGTGAAGAGTCGGAGCGCTGGTCGGTCTGCGTCTTCCCCGTCGCAGGCGGTTACATCGTCGGGGTGAAGGCCCCCATGGGCGGCGGTGGCGTCGGCGTACGCTTCACCAAGTCGCATCAAGCATCGGATTATGCCCACCGCCTGTCGGTCGAGCATGATCTGCCGATCGTGGAGCGGTACGCATGACCCGGCGGCTCGATACCAGAGCGCTCGCCTCCGTCGTTGCGAGCATCCGCGACCGCTTCCCATTGTCGGGGGTCGCTGCCAAGGCGGGCGTGAAGCTGCAACGTGCAGGCCGGGAATGGAAAGCATGCTGCCCGTTTCACCCTGACAGGACGCCTTCTTTTACGATCTATCAGGACGATCGACGCGCCCATTGCTTCGGGTGTGGCTGGACCGGCGACGTCCTGGACTTCGTAAAGGCGTCCTACAGAGTCTCCCTGATCGAGGCGATCGACATGCTTGACGGCGGCGTCCTGCGTGAACTCGAACAGCAGCATGCTCCTGCCAAGCCGAAGTCCGATATGCGGGCCGTGGCTCAGCGGATCGTCGATGCGTCTGTATCGATCGATGGCACTCCTGCGGAAGCCTACCTCCGCTCGCGTGGCATCACGATGCCGCTGCCGCATACTCTGCGGTTCGCTCGGATCGCTCCCCCGAAGATCGACGGCAACGGCCTGTTGGCTGCGAACGGCCCCGCACCGCTCCCCGCCCTGATCGGAATCGTCACCGACCCGGCCGGGCAACTCGTCGGTGTCCAGCGCACCTATCTGACCGAGAATGGGCGCAAGGCAGCCACGACGCCGACAGAGTCCGACCCAAAGCCGAAGGTGAAGTATAGCCTGGGTCAGGTGATCGGTGGCGCGATCCAACTCGGGCCGCCCGCCGCCAGCATGCTGGTCACGGAAGGGCTTGAGGACGGGCTGACGCTTACTCAAGCGTTGGGGCGGTCGGTGTGGGTGGCAGCAGGCACTTCGATGATGCCCCAGATGACGTTCGCAGACGTGACGCGGGCGATCGTCATTGGTGCCGATGGCGATGCTGCTGGGTCCGTCGCGGCGGGTAAAGCGGCAGAGGCATTCACAGCATCAGGCCTAGCGGTGCGGATCATGCGCCCGAACCCGCCATACAAAGACTTCAACGATGAGTTGATGGGGACGCGGTCATGAGCGCGGCATCCATGCAATCGCGGTTCGACGACGCAGAGTCGTTCACCTCGATGCCCTTCGAAGGGTACGCGACCACGGGTCGCACAGCTGGATGGTCGACTCCCGACATGTCGGTTACGCGCGCCAGCCTTTCGCCCGCTCCACTTTTCCCCGGCGATGTGCTGGGCGACCTGATGCCGCTCGTTCGGGATCTGGCCGCGGGCAAGGGTGCGCCCGTCGACTATGTCGCTATCGGTGTCCTGACAGTTGCGGCGTCACTTATCGGTGGCAAGCGCTGGGTTTCTGCCTGGGAGGGCTTCGACCAGCCTTGTATCCTGTGGGGCGGTCTTGTCGGTGACCCATCGTCCAACAAGTCACCCGGCATCGATGCCGCCACCCTACCCCTGCGCGCCATGGAAGGTGAGCTGGCCGAGCAGCACCGCATGGTCCTTATGAGCCATGCCACGGTCGCAGAGCGCGCCAAGGCAGAGCGGAAGCAGTGGGAGGACAGGGTAAAGCAGGCGACCAAGGACAATGCCGAAACCCCCGACATGCCCGAGGAAGCCGAAGCGCCGGAGGCGCCGCAGCGCCCGCGTCTGATGGTTCAGGATTCTACGCCCGAGGAGATGGCGTCGATCCTGGCCGGTAACGTCAACGGCACACTGCACCTGCGTGACGAGCTGGCCGGATGGCTGGACAGCTTCGAGCGCTATTCGCCTGGTGGCCGGGCGTTCTGGCTCGAGGCGTACGGCGGGCGGCACTTCGTCGTCGACCGGAAAAGCCAGACCAAGCCACTCGTCGTCCCGTTCAACGGCGTCAGCGTCCTGGGCGGCATTCAGCCGGACAAGCTGCGGGACGCTCTACTTGGCGTATCGGACGATGGCCTTGTGGCACGTTTCATGTGGGTATGGCCCGAAGCGATCCGCTTCAGCCGCCCGCGTCAAATTGCTGACACCGCGCGCTTGGATCGACTCTATCGCCGCCTTCAGCAGGTACATCGCCCCGCAGACGAGATGGTGACCATTCCGCTTGATGCACGCGCCGCTGATATTTTCGAGGAATGGATCACTGACAACGATGCCGACGTGCGGCAAGCGGCAGGTCTTTATGCATCCTGGGCGGGCAAAGCGCGTGGCCTGGCGCTTCGCCTTGCTCTGACACTGGAGTATTTGACCTGGGCGGACACTGGCGGACGTGAACCGTCTTGCGTGTCGGTCCTGTCCCTGACCAACGCCCTGACGCTGATCGAGGACTACCTCAAGCCGCACGCGCGGCGGGTCTTTGGCGACGCCGCTCTGCCGCCGGTTGAGAAGGACGCGGCAGCGCTTTCTCGGTTCATCGTCAAGGAGCGGCTCGAGCGGATCAATGCCCGTGAGGTGCAGCGCAACCCAAAGCTGCCGTCTCTCGGGAATAAGCAGGACGTCGAGGCGGCGGTTGAAGCGCTGATGGAAGCTGGGTGGCTTCGCGAAGGCTTCACCAGGCAAGGCGACGGCCCGGGGCGTCCGAAGAAGGACTATTTGGTCAATCCCGCAGTGCATGGTGCGGCCCATGGGTAACTGGCGACAATCGGCGGCGGCAGCGCTGGCTGACACGGCGCCGACCTATATCCGCACATCCGCCTATGGCCTGCCTACCGCCGTAGAAGCAGGGCTTCGGGCACTCGTGAAGCAGAAGCCACCGCGACTGGCCAGCCCCGACGAATGGCACGCAACCGTTGCCGACGCGATCCGGCTGGCGTCCGAAGGCTGGGCAACCACCGCGCTGTCGATGGGGTGGACCGAGCACGACGTGTTCGGGATCGGCCCGCATGGGAGCAGCGAATGGCTGTCGCTCGCGGTCTGGATAGCGGGACGGTCGATCGTCGCGATGGACGACCACCGCGCGTTCACGGCCGACGACGTCTATTATCTCGAACGCTGGGGTCGACCGAATACGACCTTCGTGGCCCCGGTGACGCTGTGGGAGATCGGCCGGTGACCGGACCTATTGTCCCTATTGTCCCTATTGTCACGGGCGCTGCGTCTCGATCCCTGGGTGCCTGCGCCCTCGCGTCGTCCCCTAAAAAGACTTCTATCTATCCATATAAAAAGGAGAACACAGTGACGCACACGGAGGCTCTGACAATAGAGACAATAGCGACAATAGGTCGCGTTGGTCACGCCGTACGACGGAACGGCGCCCATGGTTGAACCCCGTAATCCGGCCGAAAAATCGGGAGACGGTCGGTTCAAACCCGGCAACCCTGGAAAGCCGAAGGGGGCGCGTTCGCGGGTGACTTTGGCCATCGAGGCGCTGCTGGAAGGCCAGCATGAATCCCTGACCAAGGCAGCGATCAATAAGGCGCTGGAGGGCGACACGGTTGCCCTTCGCCTGTGCCTGGATCGTCTGGCCCCGACCCGTCGGGACGCACCAGTATCGATCGAGTTGCCCCCGGTTCGATCGGCCGCCGATGCGGTCGCGGCGTCAGCGGCGGTCCTGGCGGCAATATCCGCCGGCGACATCACCCCGGATGAAGCCGGGCGCATCATGGCCGTGCTGACGGCGCACAAGGCGATCGTGGAGACGGGCGATCTGGAAGCCCGGATCGCGGCATTGGAGGAGAAAAACTGATGGGCTCGATCAACGTTCGACTTGCCCGATTGGAACGTGCGGTAGCGACTGACCCAAGAATGACGGCGGAGGAGATTGATGAAGCCGCAGTCCGGTACGAGGCCGAATTGCGCAACGACGGCGTACCGGGCGGCGGCACGATTGCCGAGGCGGTCATCGCATGGCGTTCCGTAGTAGAACGGGCCGGGGATACCTGCCTCCAGCGGATATATGCGGGCATGGCCCCTGCGGATTTTTACGCATGACCGCTTCCCTGACACGCCGCCTCATGGTGCTCGAAGCAAAGCAGCCTCGTCTTGCGGGGCGTCGACTGCTTTTAATGCCGTGGGATATAATGCCAGAGCCCCGAGAAGGTGACATGATCGGCTGCTACAATTTCGTGGCCTCGACCCCAGACGGCCCCGAGCGCATCGATTACGAGCGCAATGGCATCCACCCCAAGGATGACGTCCCTGGCTCCCTAAACCGCTATCTGTACTTCGGAGAACCGCTCCATGCGTAATTTATCTCGGCGGCTGGCCGTAATGGAAAGGCACCCATCAAACCGCCCGATCAAACGGGTCGTCATCGTTTTTGTAGGCCAGCCCGTGCCGCCGAACAGCGATGACATCCACATCATCTACGTCGTTAAGGCCAACAAGCAGCCTGGTACAGGCGCGAACGCCATGGAACAAAAGCATGATTTTGCGGAAGGGACCGCCGCATGAACGCCGCGTTAAAGGCGCGGATCGCAAAAATGGAGAGCCGTACGCGGCGCATGCCTAATTCTTTGGATTTGAGCATGTTGACGGGTCACGAGCTTGAAACGTTGACATCTCTCCCACACGACCCGACCGCTCTAACCGCACTCATCGAGTCTCCAGAATTTGACTGGATGCCGCTCGCTCGCATCTTCGATCGCCTAGGGTGGAGAAGCTGACATAGGGCACTTAGCGTATAGTGCTCGCCTCCATCGGAGTGTGGCGAAACCTCGTTATCCCCGCCCCTTACCTAGCATTTCACATTATTCGGTGGCGTTGGCGGCGGTAGAGTGCATCCAGCCCCACCCCTAGCCGCCCTGCATGACGGACGAACAGGCCGCCCGAATTGCAGCATTGAAGCCGGGTAAGGATTACCGACACGGCACCCGGCGTCCCTATCGCCCCTGCCCTCCCAATTTTCGCGAATATTTCCTGAAGATGGGCTGGGACGGTATCGATGAGCATTTTCACGCCAATTGGCCATGCATCGCTCGGTGGGTGCGAGAATGCGGGGACGACGAACTTCGTGAGGCACGCGCCGCTGAATCCGGACACGCATTGCCGACAATTCGACGGAGATCTGCGCTGCCGAGTTATGCAGAAGCTGTTGAGGCGATCATGGCGGCGGCGGTTACAAAACCGAGCGATAATTTGGCGTGATGCCGCTGCGTTCGATCGCAATGAGAAAGAGGTAACGGCGGTAAGCGCTTCCGCTTCTGTGCCTATTCAATTGGGTATGGAAACCCAAACACCCCCAAAAATGCCGAAGGATGGGAAAGCTGGTGCCCCGTTGAGGGCGCGGCCGACCGACTTCCGAGATCAATTCATTCGCCTTGGGTGGGACGTCGTCGACCACTACGCCACGAGCTGGAAAGTCGTCTCGCGCTGGGTTGATGAGGAAGGCCGCGAGGATCTTCAGGCAGACCGCAAGGCATATCGACAAATGCAGCATCTTCAGCAGCGATTCCAGGCGATCGCAGAAGGCCGATCCGTGATCATCGTGAAGGACTTTGCCGACACCGTAGCCAATGCCGTGGCACGATCGGCACGCAATCATGGGGCGTTACGCGCATGACGGCTCCGTTCGCACAGACCAGCCCGGCGGTCGCGCAGATCTGCGCCTATTATAATGAGATCCGCAGTCGCCCGAGGCGTGTGACGTGGATCGAAGTACCGTTCGCTGACGGCATATATCGTTTCACCTTGCGCCTACCCCAGATCGAAGAGCTCGAACGGACGCTCGGTTATATTGGCCGCGACGGTGCCCGCATTCCAATGGGCATTGGGGCAATTTTTGCCCGGCTGGCAAAAGGCCGAGCGTTCCTCAGCAACGGTGAGCCGGACTGGTCGTCGCTGGGCGAGGCAGAAGCCTTGGCGAGTGAGATCGCCATTCGCGACAGCATCGAGGTCATTCGCTTGGCGTTGATCGGCGGCAACCGTGCCATCGTCAACGGGATTGAGTCAGGCGTCCCCCCCCAGCGCGCCCTCCAACTAATCGACGCCTATATCGTGGGGCAACCGGTCGAAGACGCGTGGCATTATGCGTTCGCGATCGTCGGCGCATTGATCTTCGGCGTTGAACCGCCGTCCGAGCCGATCAAGGACGAAGGCTGATGGGCCGGGGCGGTCTCCGCCGGCTGATTACCCGTCTAGAACAGGACATTGCGCCTGCCGTCACCCAGGGTGCCCGGATCATCGAAGATCAGGCGAAGGGTTTGATCATGCAAGGCTCGAGCAGCTTCATGCGTCACGTCGTTAGCCGCCCGGGCGAGCCCCCCAACAATGACCTAGGCGATCTGATCCGAGGCATCGACCACGTCGAGCTCGAGCCATTGCACGCCTTGGTGGTATCAACTGCTGGGCATGCGGCGCCATTGGAATTCGGCACCAGCAAGATGGCCGCTCGTCCCTACATGGCTCCTGCTGCCGACATGCGGCGGAAAGAGGTTGCCAACCTTGTCGCGCGGGCTGCCTCTATCGCGATCAGAAAGAGTGGGAATAGCTGATGACCGTCACCGCAGAAACGGTCGCGATCGAAGTGATCGCACGCCTTGATAAGGCGAAAAGCGGCATCGCCGATCTCGACCGGACATTCGAGACGTCGACCGGGCGAATGCAACAGGCCGCCAAAACGCTCGACGCCAACCTCGACCGAGTGGCTCAAAACAGCGCCACCAGCTTTACGCGCGTTGGATCGGCGTCGAAGAAGGCGGCTGATGAAGTTGATCGTTCCTCCGGTCGGATTGCCAACGCCCAGCGTAATCTTGGTCGACAGATCAGCGATGTCACGACGCAGCTCGCTGGCGGCCAGAACCCGGGCCTGATCTTTGCTCAGCAGGCACCGCAGATTGCCGATGCGCTGGCCGATACCGGTGGGCGTGCAGCCAAATTAGCTTCGTTCTTTGCCGGACCATGGGGCGCAGCTATTCTTGGCGCCGGGTCGATACTGGCCACCGTCCTCGTGCCCCGCCTTTTTGAAGGTTCGGATGCGGCGGACACCATGTCCAAATCGCAGATCGACCTTGCCCGGTTTGTCGACGCGACGACTGGTGCCATCAACCGCCAGACCACAGCCGTACAACGGCTGGCCGCTGCCCAAGCCCGTCAGAACGATGTCGAGGCCGGAACTCGCACATACGTAACGGCCCGCAGCCGGGCAATCGGTGCGGCCAAGGACGCGGCGGGCGTTCGGGAACCAGTATTCACCGCTGGCTTCCGCCAGCCCGACGCGGTCATCACCGATCCTGTGAAAAAGCAGTTGCGGGATCTGGCTGCCGAAGCTGCGAAGGGTACGCTGCCGATCAACGACTTCGCGCTGGCTGTTAGAAATGCCGTCGGGGACCGGCCTGAGTATCGGTCGTTGGTAAAGACGATCACCGCCCAAGCCGCAGCCGCCGTCGATGCTGCCCAGGGCGTCCAAAAGCTAAAGGCCGAGCAGGCTGTGCTGACCGGCACCGCCACCGCGCAGCAAAAGGCGTTGCTCGGGATCGGTGCGGCAACGACGAGCCTTGTTGAAAAACAGGTGGCGTTGCAGACATCAACAACGGCTTTGGAGAAGGCACGCGCCCGCCTCGTGCTGGTCGAAGAGAAGGGGCGCGGCATTCAGGCCGGGGACGCGAAAGCCCTCAATCAGTACCGCTCCGAACTGACCAGCGCCCATAATGCCGTCAACTTAGCCGAGGCGGCGGAACGGGCAGCGGCCCAATCCAAGCGGGATCATGCCAAGGCCACCCGCGATGCAGCCAAAGCCGTGCGAGAGCAGGCTCGCGAAAATCGGATTGCGGCCCGTGCCGAACGCGAATTGCTGGCACTTCGATCGGACCGGGCATCGTCGTTGGCCGATCTTACGTCCGATCCACGCCAGCAGGACGATTTTGCCCGTCAGCGCATCAGGCTGGATCAGGCTGGCCGGATTAGCGATCTCGACGAGCGCCAATCGCGTGGGGATCTTGATGCAGCGGAGTATGCCGAGCGCAAGAAGGTAGTCGACGAGATTACCGCTAATCGCTTGCTGCTCGTGGACCGCAATGCCTCGATCAGGGAGCAGAACAACGGTCTGGAACTTGATCGTCAGCGCCTCGGCAATCAGCAAGACATTCTTCGCGCTCAACAGGGCTTGGCGCGCACATCAGAAGAGCGGCGACAGCTTGAATTGAAGCTGCTGGACCTCGGCATCGAGGAGCAGCGCCTTACAGCGCAGAAGGTGTTAGACCTCGCGGCTCAAGGCAAGGCGTCCCCACAGGAGGCGGCGCTGGCCCGGGGCACCCTCGATGCTCTGCCGGACCTTCGCCGCTATGGCGCGGCCGCTATGGAGCGCAACAATCAGGGCCCCCTCGCCTCGTACCTCAACGATATTCCGCGTGCCGGGACGGAAATGAAAGAAGCCTTGGAAGGTGTAGCGGTCAACGGCGTGGAGCGCCTCAACGACAGCCTGGCGACAGCTGCATCCAGTTTCCTCAAGTTGCGTGGCGTCGCTGGGGAAGCGATCTCCGGCATCATTGCCGATCTCGCTCGCTTATATCTACGCCGCGGCATCCTGACGCTGCTCGGCCGCTTTTTGCCCGGCGCAGGTGGCGCTGCGGGCCTGTTGACGGGGGCTGCAGCAAGCGCCGTTTCACCCGATGTTAGCAGCCTTCCCCGTCTTGCGTCGGGTGGGACAATCAGGGCGGGTGGGCTTGGTGGCGTTGATCGCAACGTCCTGAGCGTCAACGGCGTCCCGAAGGCCATGATCAGCGCCCACGAAACGTTAAGTGTATTCAATCCTGCTATGATGGCCGCGCCGATCCGGTCGGCCGTGCCCAACATCACCATCAATCAGCATTTCAATCCGGATATGCGGGGCAGCATCACCACGAAGGAATTCACCGAACGACTGGTGAACTATGCAGACGGTCGCGCTGCACAAGCCAGAGACTCAGCGGTTGCGATCGCGGGTCAGCAGGCCCCTGAGAGGGTCGCCCGGTACCAGCGGTTCCGATCATGATTCCGCTAGCCCGCAAAGGGGTCATCAACCAACTTATTTGCGGCCTTGCCGTTGCAGCGAGCTATGGCGAGCATGGCGGCATTTGAACCCGCCAAGCTGTATCGTCCAACAAGTTGCCCGCCCCGTCGGAAGGCCACCGACCGAGCAGCCATGGCCATCGCTATGGTTTGAACGCCGTCGGTTTCGATCAGGATGCCGCCTGCGGTATCGGTTTTCATGCCGAATGCCTTAAACGTAAGCGGATCGCCCGAGTCGAATTGGACGGTCACCTCATAGGTCTTGTTCTTGTCGATCGACTGCCACCGATCGTTCCACAGGGTGATCGAGCTGTCCTTTTGCTCGTGATCCAGTGACAGCCCCACTGTGGTGCCGTCCTCGAAAACTTTGTCCGCCGAGCATGTAGATTCGTCGCCATATATCTCCCAGCCACGAACGGTATGATCGGACTGGTAAGATGCGAATAGGGCGAACGCTAATTTAAGCGTCATATTGAGGACCCCTAGTCCAAGCAGGGTAACTTGGCGCTTAGCAGAGTATCACATGCCCTCGACCTCTTGCCCAGCCAAGAACCGAAGGCGCACATTGTGCCGGGTTCACCGATGCTCCGTTTTAGGCACGGGTTGCTAGCGCCTCGAATGGATGACGATAAAAGAACACCGAGCAATAATCGGTCAAACCGCTTCCGTGCCGCCTAGCGATCGATCTGGTTGGGCGACAGCGGGGCCGCGGGATCAGAGATAGGCTGATCGGGATTTTGGTGCGGCTCATATGCGATCACCCATTGCGGATAGCCTTCTGGGGACATGGTGATGTCGGCATGCCCAACGGGGTCGCTGCCGGTCTCGACCCACCCTGCCCCGTGGCAATAGTCGCAGATTGCCCGTTTGCACCGGAAGCTGACCAGATCGATCTCGGTGTTCCATTGCCCGTATCCCCGACAGATCGGACATTTCGCATCCAAGGTCCCGTTTCGCGGCTGAAGCGGGATGATGTCAAAAGCGTGGGGGCTGTTTGGTCCGTCGCAATAGACGACGTTGCTGGCATGGGCGATCGGTCTTCTCCTCGGCTCTGGCTAACGATTCATCCGAGACGGGGTTTCCGCCATCGGCAACGGTAGACGGATGGTCTTGGGCGATCGCAGCATGTCTGCTCGTGGTGGTTAGCTGCCGTTGTGCCAGCGGCTGATGATCGCGTTGATCGCGGCGCGGCTACCAAAGCCAACAACGGCGGCAACCGCCAGTGCGGCGGCGACAAGCAGCCAATCAAGATCGTGGCGGCAGGGCGCTTCGGGAACGCAGTCACCCAGCGCGCTCAATAGAATCACGCACCCAAGCAGTGGCAAACCAACCAGCGCCGCTATCCCGCAACCCCATTTGCCTCCCGGTGTGCCACCGGAGCGATAACCGTCAGCCATCCGTATAGACTAGCAATGATGGGTTTGTCCGCAACTGGGCGACTGCGGAACAACCGCCTTTGATAGTCAGTGCTTGGAGCTCAACGGACCGTTCCGCCGGCGGCACTCGGTTATCAATCGGCCCAACAATGGGCTTGGTGGCACATGCATCCTCCACTTCTCACCCACACTGAAAATGATTGTATGCGGTGAGTGTATTAAGAGATCAGCGACGGCGTCGTCGTCAACCAAGAGGCCGCCCATATGTCTGCTACGATCGATAGGGAAGCGCCATGCGCGACTGTCGACAATGAGTAAAAATGTGTCAGAGGGCGGAAGGCGTCCTTCGTAGCTTAATATAAGCATGGGTTTCCGGTCACACAAAGCGAGGAAGTAACTGCTCGA
Organism: Sphingomonas sp. LC-1; assembly: GCF_025371035.1. Taxonomy (GTDB): domain Bacteria; phylum Pseudomonadota; class Alphaproteobacteria; order Sphingomonadales; family Sphingomonadaceae; genus Sphingomonas; species Sphingomonas sanguinis_E. Next base: position 207,532 of record NZ_JANZXB010000006.1, read on the forward strand.
ATTGCGGCCAAAGCGATAGATTGCCGCCCCACGATCCTGGCCAGCGTCAAATCTATAATGCCAGCCAGCCTGTGACCACTCACGCTGTGCCGGATGCGCCGGGTGGCGAATATGGGAGCACGTTACTGCGGCGATTCCTATCGCGACTATCAGGACAATTTGCGACAGCCGCGTCATCGGGCCAAGGTGCACCAATCAACGAATGTCTTCAATTGGGCGATTACCGCCAGTCTGCTCCCGGTGCTGCAAACGCCCGTACTGATGGCTAAAACTGGGAAGAAAACAGCACCTCAAGAAGTTGGCGGTGCCTACCGAAGCCGCTCAGAATAGCCCTTAAGTTGAAGAGCCTTACGCGGAGACAACGCCCGTCCTACAGTCGCGATCATCGCGTCGCCCTCTTTCAAGCGGCCTTGCAAGAAAAGACACCGAGCCTGTTCAACCAGAGCGCGTTCGCGAACAGGCAAGTTACCATAAGGATCGAAAAACGAGTCTACTCGCGAGCCATCCTCCACACCTGTCCAGCCAAAGCGGACTTCTGCTGGCGTCTGCGCCGCCAACTTGCGGTAGCGCTGCGTTGCCTCGGCAAGCGTGATCCTTCCTGCGAGCAGTTCGAAGCGGGTGCGTAACAACGAGCTTGCCGGCCCAGGCGCGTCGGCTTCAAGGCGATCGAGAACCGAGCCGAGCCATGCCACATTGATGTTGCCCGTTTCAGCCTGCATTCCCAAGATATTAAAAGCCGCGATCGCCGCCAAATGCGTTAACGTCGTTGCCGCATTCACTTCAGCTACTGTCGGTCGAGGGTTTTCCGAAGCGCGCACCAGCTCGATCGTCGGGTCCAGCGAAAGGATCGCCTCAAGATCGGGCTTATGGAAATAGCCGATCACGACCAGCACGGTCTTGCCCGGCCTAGCCGCAGCAGCGGCACGGATCCGCTGTGCCTGCATGAAAGTGCGATAGAGGTATAGCCTACGGGGCAGATCCTGATCTGCGCGAGGCGACGGTTTGGCGGCCCAGACAGTGACCTTTGACGTCTCCGTGGCGTCTTCGGCCGCGAAAAAGTCTCGTTTCAATGCACTCGGATCTGGGAAGGTAAGGAATCCCTGAAAACCGGATGCTCGGCGCACCTCCAAAGGTGTATCCAGATCAAGGCCGAAGCCGAGAATCTGATCCTCGACCGGTGGCATCCAGTCGATGGGACACAGCGCCGTGTGAGATGTCTCGGCATAGGGGAGGATAATGCCCTGAACCTCGTAGGTATACTCGTAATAGCTACCACGCGCTGCTTGCTCTGGCGGTCGCTCAATACAGATCGCATCGGGCCGGGTCTGCTGCAGGTAAGCGGCGAGAAAACCAGGCTGGTCCGATTGAGAGACGAGTTGCGCCCCATGATCTACCCCAAGAATAATCACACGGGTTCGACGGGCTTGTTCGGCAGGCGCGGGCTGCGAGACCAAACCTGTCAGCAGCAGAAGACACAAAGCCACAAACCGCATGAACATCGACCCTGATAGTGCTGGAGCGGCCCAGCGGACCGGCGGCTTGTCACCCGCCAATGCGAGTCGGACCCGTGTCGGGGTGTACGGTCGCGACAACGGTGGTGATACTTCTCCGCAGCGGTCACGTTTTAGCGGCATTCTATAGGTCATCTCAGCCGCACCAAGCGACCAACGCTCACGGTACATGTCCAGAAGTGGGCAGCGCCCCAAAGGATCCAGAACGTCTGCAATTGGGCGATAGCGGACGTTCGGGCGGGCAGACTTACTGCTGCTCGCGACCGATAAACCCATATTTAACGAAGCCAACATCAGGGTGTTCAGCAATCCAAGCAGACAAGCAGTTTGATGCGCGATCCGATCGGGTAAGTGCCAGTGTCACAGTCGCCCTATCACCGGATTGAACTATTTTTGCAGGGGCATGACACTTCGCGATGGCTGCCTTCATCTCGCTGACCTCTGCCGCAGGGCCTTCAGCGAACGGGAAAGCTACAAGCTGTTTAGCAGGATCGGCCAACAGCAACGACGCTATAACTAGGATCATCCCCCGATCATGCCCCCACTTTGGAATGGCTGCAATTGGGCGGAAGCTGACGCAGCTTTATTCGGAGCGAGCCCCATGAGCGGGACTCGAACCCGCCAAACAAACTCTCCGTCGAGGCTTGCCCCCCGCCGACCGTGTCAGGGACCCTGGCTAGGATAGCCGGACGCCGCTCAGTCTAGCAACAGTACGCTGCCCTTCTGGAAACTCGGGCCGTGCCCATCGCATCGCCAAAGCAATCGCCGCGTCGCTCACACGTTAAACGGGAGTGGTTTTGCTTCCCCGTCCATCGCCGCTTAACATGCCGATCAATCCTTCGGCTCTACCGGCTCTTTCACTTCGCAAAATGAGCGCGGCGTCATCCCGCGATGATCAGGAAAAGGGGGCCGCCCTAATATAGCGATAGACGGCGCTATGCCGACTGCGCAGCTTTATGGCTTCATGAGCCCGGCCGCCCTCAGTGCGCCATTGATCGTGGTCGTCGGGTCAAAGCGCATCGACCGTACGGATGCCTGTTTCTGCGGTACGGCCGCGACAGTGTCTACCGGCCGGGCCGGCGCTGCCGCGGGCACGATGCCCCATGCCGCAGCAATCCGGTAAGTGGAGGAAAGGCCTACAGGGAGCATATGTGGCCCCGGCACGCCACAGGCCTCATCGCCATCGGTAGCCAGTGGCGTCCCATGTCCCATGCCCGTGACCATATACTCTTCAATCACCACACGTCCGTCCTGGTTATGCCAGGTGCGGCGGCTGTGGCTATCGATCCGCTCAGTTATGTCTGGCTCGCCGACGCCGTGGATTCCCCGCCACTGGTCGACGATCAGCCCGGCGTTGACCGCGTCAACCGTGGGGTCTGCCGTGCCATGCCAGATCGAGACTGTTGGCCAGGGCCCGCCATGCGCGGCTGCCTTGCGCACCCGATCACTCAGGGTAGCGCGGTCGTGGCCGCGACCGCGCATGCGTTCGAGTGCTTCCGGCACGCTGTGAGCAGTGTCGAATGGCAGCCCCGCGATAATCGCGCCACCGGCAAAAAGCTCGGGATGACACGCCAGCATTGCGGACGTCATCGCGCCGCCCGCGGACAGGCCGGTGACGAAGACCCGTGCCGGATCGAGTTCATAGCGCCCAACCGCCGCGATAATCATCTCACGGATCGATCCGACCTCCCCGCTACCTCGCCGCGTATCTTCGGGCACGAACCAGTTGAAACAGAGGTTGGGGTTATTGGCGCGCTGCTGCTCGGGAAACAGGAGCGCGAAACCGAACCTGTCCGCTAGCGTCGACCAGCCTGCGCCATGATCGTACGAGCCTGCGGTCTGCGTGCATCCGTGCAGCACGACGACGAGCGGCGCATGGGTGGGCAAACCGTGCGGAATGTGCAGATACCCCCGCAGAGCACCGGGATTCTGACCAAAATCATCGATCGGCGTGAGAGGGGCGGCTTGCTGAGCCGTCAGGTTCGCGGAGGCGGCAAGGTCGCGAAGATGGGCGATGGTGTCGGAAATTGAGCGCATAGCGGTGCCCCTTTTCGGCAGAGGGGAGCAATGGATAGGCTATGCCTGCCGCACACATCCTATTGTGCATTGCAGCATAATTGGTGTTCCAGGGCTCGCGGCGCAAGGCATTCTGAATTCGGGCCTTGGTCGCCCATTAAATAGAGCCATCAGCATCGACCCTGAGCCGATGGCTCCAAGTTAAAGGTCTCTGCGGAAAAACAGCTCCGGCTCGTCTAGCGGCAGTAGCCCATCAATCCGCCCAGCGGCGGTCCAACCGGTCCCATTGATGAGCGACAACGCCGCCGTATTAGCGCCCCCGGTAGATATATAAATTCGTCCGCTTAGCGCTGTCCCGAGGGCTTGGGTTAATGCTTGGGCAACCCCCCTGCGTCGGTAATTATCATCTACGACCAGCTTGTTGACATAGTCCTTGCCGATGCATCCACCGTGTTGCCAAGCGAGGTATCCGACGACGGTAGCGTCCACCTCCGCCACCAGCATTCGCCTTTCGACAATCTCATTAACGCGATCGCCCAAAAGACGGTCGAATTCCATCAATCGCGGCAGGTCACGCGGCTCCCCGCGCCGGATGGCGACCATATGCAAGCCCCTCATATCGTTAGTCTAATTACGGCACACCGACTGAAACGTTGCAAGCGTGGCGATCGACTAACTGATACGGTTCCGGTGGAAATTTAGTCGTTTGTCGCCATCATCTCATTCACCTTGCTGGTCAGCGCATCGAGCGTGAACGGCTTGGTCAAAAGCTCCATGCCTGGCTCGAGATGTCCATTCCCCACCGCCGCATTCTCTGCATAGCCCGTGATGAATAAGACCTTCAGGCCGGGGCGCAACGATCGCCCGGCGTCAGCCACCTGTCGTCCGTTCATGCCGTTGGGCAACCCGACATCCGTAATGAGTAGATCGATACGCGCACCGGATTGCAGCACTTTCAGCCCCGCCGCACCATCTGCTGCGCCAATGACGGTATAGCCCACCTCGTCCAGCACCTCGTCGACCAGATGCCGGATGGTCGCTTCATCGTCGACGATAAGGATCGTGCCGCTGCCGTGATCCGGCAATGCTGCCACCATCTCTTCCACGTCGTCTTCGGCATCGCCCACATAGCGGGGCAGATAGATGCAGATGGTCGTCCCCATACCGAGCTCGGAATATATACGGACCTGCCCACCTGACTGCCTGGCAAACCCGTAGATCATCGACAGACCCAAGCCCGTCCCGTGCCCCAGGGGCTTGGTCGTGAAGAATGGCTCAAACGCACGATCGATCGTATGCTGATCCATGCCAGTCCCGGTATCCGTGACGCAGATAGATAGGTACTGCCCTGGGGGAAGATCGCGTTCCCTGCCGCTCCGATCATCGAGCCACTTGTTGGCCGTCTCGATCGTCAGCCTTCCCCCTTCAGGCATAGCGTCGCGGGCATTGATGCACAGGTTGAGCAACGCGTTTTCGAGTTGCCCAGCATCGATGCAAGCTGGCCACAAGCCCCCGGCGCCAACCACTTCCAGGCTGGTTTCCGGCCCCATCGTCCGGCGGAGCATGTCTTCTAGGCCGCTAATCAACCGATTGACGTCGGTGGGGCGCGGATCAAGGGTTTGGCGGCGGGAGAACGCCAGCAGGCGCTGGGTCAGCGAGGCGGCGCGACGGCCCGCGCCTTGGGCCGCAAGAATGAAGCGGTCCAGATCCTCCAATCGCCCCCGTGCGACGCGGTGCTGGAGGAGTTCGAGGTTGCCCATCATGCCGGTGAGCAGATTGTTGAAGTCGTGGGCCAAGCCACCCGTAAGCTGGCCCACCGCCTCCATCTTTTGCGCCTGGCGCAACGCCTCTTCGGTTCGGTGCTGCTCGGTCAGATCGCGACCGATGATGTAGAACAGGTCCGAACCTACGTCCGGTACCGCCGTCCACATGATCGTGCGAGCGCTGCCGTCGCTCGCCAGCACATGATCGACGAAGCCGGTGACCATCTCCCCCGCCGCCAGCTGCGCGACAACATCGGCAGTTTCGGCATAATCGGTCGGGTCAATGAATTCGACAAAGGGCCGTGAGAGCAATTCGGCTTCTACCCAGCCCAGCAGCCGCGTCCAGGCCGGGTTCACCTGAACCAAGTAGCCATCCAATCGGGCGGTTGCCATCAAGTCGTTGGTCAGCTGCCAAACCCGGTCCCGTTCTGCGGTGCGTTCCTCCACCCGCTGTTCGAGGATCAGGTTCGCGGCCTTCAGCTGTGCTTGGCTTTTTTCCAGCGCGGCATCTGCCAGCACGCGTGCGGTCGTCTCGTTGGTGAAGATGAAAAGGCCTGCAATCCCACCCTCTGCGTCTAGGACACGCGAATAGGAGAAGGTGAACCACGTATCGGCAGCGCCGCGATCCGTGTCGAGCTTCCATGGCAGATCGTTGAAGCGCTGGCTTCGTCCAGCAAAGGCTTCGTCAATGATGGGCTTGGCCTGTTCCCAAGCGTCAGACCAAACGTCCTTGAACGGGGTGCCCATTGCCCAGTCGCGGCGAGGCCCCAGCAGCGGGATGTAGGTATCGTTGAAGAAGAACGTCAGATCGTCCCGCCCCCATGCGAGGATCATCGATTCCGGGGAATTGAGCAGGAGGCTCAATGCAACCTTCAGTCCCTCGGGCCACGTCTCCGGCTCACCGAGGGGATGTCCGGTCCAATCCCGTTCAAGGATCAGCCGGGCAGCTTCACCGCCACCGGATAGGAAGCCTAACGAGCGAGTGAGTTGCGGTGTATCGACTTGGTCGTGACGGGACATATGAGGCTGAATGCCCCAAGCGTCTCTGCGTTCAATTTCGTCAGATCAAGTTTATGATAACGCTGTAAATTGCCTACGCTTGGTCGCGGCTGCCGGATCAGGTAGTTTCAGGTTTCGCCAAGCGGACACCGACGCCGCCGGACGTCGTATCCCCGTCAGCCAAGAACTGCACGCCAGCAGCTTCGAGAACGCCCTGCATAGCCGCCAAGTTATTCGCGATCGGAGTGGACCGCTTTGCCTCGAAGTTTCGAACCGTTGACGGCCCTAGGTTCGCGGCTGCCGCCAACTCTTCCTGAGACACACCGACAAGCGCCCTTCCAGCGCGACACGTTTCAGGGGTCAACATATTCGCGGATTACCAGAATAACGAAAAATACGCAAGACAACGGTTTTCGTTTGACCATCACGATAAGCCGTGTATAACGGTTTTCGTTACTCGACGAGCCGAGCGGAGGATTAGGCCCCTCCACCCGGCTCTGACCACAACCGATCTATGAAGGAGATCGACTATGGCTACTGCCGCGCATAGCATCCTTGCGCCTGCCGTCCAGACGGCGGATTGCATCAACGCCCCTACCCCTGCGAATGACACCGCTCCCTGCTGGACGACCGACCGGCGCGCCCGTGCGATCCTGGCGACTGTCGCTGCGCATCCGCCTCATGGCGAATGGCACCGCCCGCGCTTCGGCAACACCGTCGACGAATATTGGACCTATGTTGGCTATCGCTTCGACTGCCTGACGGCGATCCGGGACGCGTACGGCCAGAAGGCGCTGGAGCATTATCACGCCACCGGCAACTTCGCGGTGTTCAGCGCCTATTGCGATGCCCCCAACGTCAACGATGCGATCGAAGCGGCTCGCGAAGCCGGGCGGGAGGGCTGAACGATGGCCAGCTATGCAATCGCGGCAACCGTGACCGACCCCGTCACGGCCATTGCCGACATGTCGCTCGCGATCGAGCGCGTCATCGTCACAATGGACAATGCCAACAGCGAGCTCATGGAGCAGGTGGTCGGGCGGCTGAATGACCCGGCGTCGCCCATGCATCATGCCGCCTTTGGCGCGTGGTGCACGCACCAGATCGCCTCCGAGAAGCTGGTCGAGATCAGCACGGTACTGGACGAGGTGGAAGACAGGCTGTCGACCCCGCCGGACAAATCGCAGGCACAGGAAGCCGAGCATGCCGAATGGCATCGCGCGCACGCGGCCTGGACCGAGGCACACGCAACCGTTCGGCGATACAATGCGACGCCGGGCGGCGTTCCGGACGATGTGATGGACGCCGCCGTTCGGATCGAACGCGAAACCGTCTATCAACTTGCTGCCGCGCCTGCGCCGAACCGTGCCGCCGTTGGCATCAAGATCAACGCCTTGCTCGACTATCTCGAAAACTGCGCGATTGACGAGGCGGCGCTGCGCACGATCGCGGCCGACGCACTGCGGGCGGAGGGCTGAACCATGACTACCGAAACCACCCGTCGCGCCCTGTTCGGGGGCGCTGGCCTCGTCGCGCTTGCCGCTGCCGTGCCGGCAGTCGCATCGACAATGTCCGCCAGTTCGAGCGTCAGCCCTGCCCTGGCCAGGCTGATCGCGGTTAGCGCGGAAGCCTGGCAGGTGTCGGAGGACCACGACAATTTGATCCTGAAACCCGCTGATAAGGCGGCAAAGGCGCTTGCATCCCAGATCCCGCATGTCGCGGTCGACATTGATGGTGATCCTTACTGGACCACTGCGAACCCGGGGGCGGTCAACGTCGCCCGTGGACTCGTCGAACGTGATCCGGCGCGCAACCATCCCAATAGCCCCGGACTGCGCCGTCTGGTTGCGGCCGACCTTCAACGGCAGCGTCTCCGCACCCGTATCCATCGCGACACGGGCCTGACTGCTGCGGTCGATCGCAGCAACGCCCTGAACGACGCCTATGCCAATGCCGAGTCGGCCGTTGCGACGCACCCGGTCAGCACCGTCACCGACCTGCACGCGAAGCTGGCGTTCATGATCAAGAACGACATGGGCGATGGCCGTGATTGGCTGGAAGAGATTGCAGACGACGTGGCCCGCATCGCGAACGTGGAGGGCCGCTGACATGTCGACCACCAGCGAAGCCTTCTGCGCGCTGCTCGACGCTTCTGAAACCGCCAGCCGCCGCTTTAACCGCCTGCCGTCCGACTTGGAGGAACAAGACCCCATCACGTTTGAGCAGGAGGAACAGGCGGTATGTGCAGCATCGCATGACGCAGACCTTGCCGAACCAACGACCTGGGCGGAATTTACCCGTCTGCTGGAACACATGTCGTATTGTGGCGCCAGCGCCATTGATGACGACAATGCTGCCCGGCTGTTGGCTCATGCGAAGCGCCTCAACGGGGAGGGGCGCTGACATGGCCACCCTCCCCCACCCCACGTCCTTCAACCCAACCGCCTGGCTCCACGCCCTCGTTCAGATCGGCGGCGGCTATGCCCTGACGTCCGACCGCAAGCTGTGGCTGGTCATCCAGGAATGCCCATCGGATGACCTGACGCCGCTAATGGCACAGATCGTCGGGCATCCTGACCGAGCGGAGGCGGTGCGCCAGACCATCGAGCAGCGGCACTATGGGGAGGCGGCATGATGGGACACGCTGCCGTCACCCCACCGCCCAGCGCCCACCGTGCGATGCCCTGGCGCCGATCGCGCCGCCGTCCCTGGCATCGGCTGGACCGGGTCGCATCGCCACATGCAGTGTTGGCCACCATCCCTTCCCTGCCCCGTGCTGAATTGGCGCGGATCACCGAACGGCTGATCGACCGCATGAACGAGCTGGACGGGGATTCCGATGTAGAACTGAACGGTGACGAACTGGACGGCACCGTCGCAGAAGACGACTTCTGCGACCAGAATGCCGACTGGTTAGAGCATCCCGGCTGCCCGGTCAGCGATCCCGGAGAGGACAACGGCGATCACGAACTGGAGGAACCCCACGAATAACATCGCTCTACCGTCGCCGGTCCCGTCCCGGCGCATGGAACACAGGCCCGTCGCTCGCGATCGTCGAGCGGCGGGCTCTCCGCGTGTGCATCGGTTCCGCGACAGCCTGGCCCTTTCCGAGAGCTTCGTGGACGCGGATTGGTGGCTCCCGCTGTACCGGCGCGCCTTCCCGACGATGGTGTCAGCGGTGGCCGTGCGCGAAGATGGATGGGCGCAGCGAGGCGGGATAGACCGGCTGCTCACGCTCTCCTGCGGGCGGACGTACGCCGTCGACGAGAAGGTGCGGATGCACGACTGGCCCGATGTCTTGCTGGAGCGCTGGTCAGACGAAGCGCGCCGGGTACCTGGGTGGATCCAGAAGCCGTTGGCAGCCGACTTCATAGGGTACGCCTATGCCCCGGCCGGGATGTGCCTGTTGCTGCCCGTCGTGCCGCTACAGCGCGCTTGGCGACAGCATGGGCGCAAGTGGATTAGCCTCTACGGGACGCGGTCAGCGCAGAACCCCGGGTATGTGTCCGTCGGGGTCCCGGTGCCGCGCCACGTGCTGATGCAGGCGATCGTTGAGGCGATGGTGGTAGGCTAATCTTCACTCATAGGCAGGCCCAGAGTCGAGCCGACTCATATTCGCGACGAATGGAGTCGGGCACCAATTATGCGGTGTTGAACCGAGATTCCTGGGGGCTTACCAAGGTGGCGGCGGGATGCGCCGGAACACCCTTCTGCCTGAACGCCCAGTGCGTGACGGCAGCCGTTCAGATGGTTGCCCACAGGATGGTGGCCTATCGACTGATCGGTGTCAGGAAGGCCGGGGCCCGTCACCTATCCCCAGCTATATCCGTAAGCCTCAAATAGTGGACGATCGTTGATGGGAATCTCGCCTTGATGCCCAAAAGGCAGCCGCAAAAGGCCGAAACCAGCTGCGCTACGCTGTTTCGGGGCTTTGGCCACGCGAGGATGAAGGGCAAGCGCAGGTTCGGTCGAATAAGCCGATGACTTACTGTCTAAACCTTGGAAGAACGCGCTTGCGGCTATGTCAGCCAACTGAAGCCCAGCCAGCCCACTGTGCGGCCGGACGTCACACAAGCCAGCGTGAAGAACGCCAGGTACGACTTCCTTTGCCTTGAGGAACGTCCTGCCGGTTTCAGCTTGAGCACACAGAGTATCGATATACCCGCGCAAGTGCGTATAATCGTGGCCGCCGCGCTCCGAAAAAATGATGCGCGCAGCCTCTATGCCTCGTTTTTCGACCTTGGATCGGTTAGCGCACCACTGTGTCACGCGCTCCAACAGGAGGCGCAGACACCAGTTGTAAAACTCGCCGCGGCCGAACGAACTCCCAATCCTCTTGTTTTGATAACCCCGCATGTTTGTCTTATGCGAGGCAACGATAAAAATTCGCACGTCCTTGCCAGCAAGCATGCGACACACTCGCGCCTGATTCGACCGCGATAGCTTGCGATAGTGGATCGGCGATCGGCCCTGCGCCCGTACAGCCTCCCTCATGTCGGCGATCCACGCTGGCGCATCTTGCTCTCGCGCATCCCGGATCACCACTGCCGATACAACAAACCACTCGGACGCCGCTTCAAGCTCAGCGGCGGATTTTTGTTTCACACCAGGATCGCCCGCCTCGTCGATGTATACGACGTATCGCGGAGTCGGCAGTTTCATTGCGCCATCCTAGCGCTCAACAATCCAGAGTGCCAAACGTACATTTTTCGACTCAACGCAATCATCGGTATCAGGACCGATGACGTGACACCAATCGCCACCATTCTTGAATCGAGGGCTGTCGGCAACTCATGTCTATGGCCATGCTTGTCGGCATTAGAGCGACAAGACATGTGCTCTTAATACGTCAACCGTCTCCGTAAGCCCGTCGGCTTCCATATCGAGCAGTAACATTTCCGCCGTCTTCTCTGGCCTTTTGAGCCTTTGCCTCATCAGTCGAATCGCGGCTACAGCACGGCCAGGATCAAGGGCAATCGTATCCGCGATGAACTGGTCCGCAGAACGGACTTCCATGTTGCGGGACCGTAAAAATTCGTCAGGAAAATCCCTGAGGTTTTCTGTGACGATAGTAGCGGCCTGGGTCTTGAGGGCAGCCGCGAGCACATGGGCATCGCCCGGATCGGGCAGCCCATCACACGCCGGAAGGAATGCTTCATAGTCTTCGACGGTCGCGTCCTCAAAGGCAGCCTCCATAACCACCCGAGCCCGATTGGCATGTCGCGTTGGGTCCGCCGCCCCCTTCCCAGTCAGTATTTTAGCAATGGCTACTTCGGTTTCATCCATCACCTTTCGCGACCAGCGCACACGAAAGAATTCGGCTTCGGCAAGCGTAAGCAACAGGTTGCGCTTCAGCGTCCCCGCAAGGGTGCAGGCATCAATGAAAGCGGTGTACCTGTTAGCGAACAAACCTACAGGTACTCCGCATCCATTTCAGCAAGAGACGCCAAAGCCGCCCCCCGCTTGTCGTCTCGCGCCCGCTTGTATGAGAATAGATCCTCAGCCTTAATACGACGATGTCGACCTACCATATCAAACGTAATCTCCCCCTTCTCTAAAAGTGAGATCAAGAACGGACGAGATACGTTCAATATGTCAGCTGCCTGCTGGGTGGTAAGCATTTGGCTAACCGGAACCAAAGTTACGGCATCTCCACGCCCAACATGGCGCAACACCTCCATCAGGAGCTTCGAAAGCCCAGGAGTAAGGGTTACCTCTGTTGGTTTCTTGTCGTCATCAAGAAGCCGGAGCGTTGCGTCGCCCGAAACTTGTGCTGCGAGAATTTGGCGAAGCTGATTTGCCGCCGCCTTCTCGAGCGCGGAAGGCAGGCGGCTGCCGAGCTCCTCGGCAAAGGCGGGCATGGTCATTGGGGGGCGTCTCCGTTGCCAGCCGTCTATGCGATAATCGCAATAAACGCAATAACCGAAATATCTGAAGTCCGGTATAGTTCCGGTTAACATCCCAACCCCTTGACGCATGTTCCCTTTTCGTTCCAGCTAGGCCGGGTCACGAATCGCTGGAATATGAGCATGATGCAGCACGACCCCCGCCTGCGCGAAGCCGCGCGCGCCATCTATGAGGCTTGCTATCCTTCAGATGAATGGGCGCAGTTCGCGTTCGAAGAGGCGGAGCGATACGGGACCGTGCATTACCGTCAGGCCGTCGATGGCGCATTGGCAGCACGTGCCTGCCTAGCTGCCGCTGGCGAACAGCTCGCGCTTCCCGTCACGTGACACCTCAGCCTGCGATGCGCCTGCATGACGTGCCGTTCGACCTCGTCCCGCGCGAGGTGCCGTTCTTCCTGTGCCGGACCCCGGCGGGCTTCCCATCGCCCGCCCAGGACGACATGGAAGAGCCGATCGATCTGGGGGCTTGGCTCGTCGAGCATCCCGCCGCCAGTTACATCATGCGGGTCGAAGGCGGATCGATGGCAGGCGCCGGGATCACGGACGGCGACCTGATCGTGGTCAACCGCGCCAAGCGAGCCCGCGCCGGTTCGATCGTCGTCGCGCTGGTTCATGGCGAACGCACGCTGAAGCGCCTCAAGCAGATGGACGGCCGCTATTGGCTGGTCCCGGAGGCGGACGGCTTCTCCCACATTCTCGTCGACGAATATGTCGAGATATGGGGCGTCGTGGTGGGTGTAGCGCGCAAGGTCGTATGACGTCGCCAATCGCCCTGATCGACTGCAACAACTACTACGTCAGCTGTGAACGAGCGTTCGACTCCAGCCTGGTGGGCGTGCCGGTCATCGTGCTGTCGAACAACGATGGCTGCGCGATCGCGCGGTCTGCCGAGGCGAAGGCGCTGGGCATTAAGATGGGTGATCCGGCCCATCACCTGCGCGATCTGATTCGACGCCACGGCATTCAGGTCCGCTCGTCCAATTACACCCTCTATGGCGACATGCAGCGCCGCGTCTTGGCTGCCTGCCAGGCGTTCGTCCGAGACTTCGAGATATACTCGATCGATGAAATATTCCTCGACCTGACCGGGTTCGATGACCGCGACCTGGTCGACCACGCCCATCGCCTCCGCGCTCAGGTCCTGCGCTGGACGACGATTCCCACCTGTGTCGGCATCGCGGACACCAAGACGCTGGCCAAGCTGGCGAACGCTGCCGCGAAGAAGCAGCCGCGCTTCGGTGGTGTCGCGGACCTGCGGGACGAACGTCTGTGCCAAGACGTGATGCAGGCTTTCCCCGTCGGTGACGTCTGGGGCGTCGGCAAGGCCACAGCGATGAAGCTGATAGCAATGGGTGTAACCACCGCCGCCGGGCTTCGGGACATGCCCATGAAGCAGGCTCGAGGCGTCGGGACGGTCGTCTTGGAGCGACTGGTCGCTGAGCTGCGCGGCATCCCTGCTGAGGCTGTTGAGACAGTCGCGCCGCAGCGGAAGGGCATGGCCGTCACGCGATCCTTCGGGACGCCCGTCACGGACTTCGACGGCCTGATGGGCGCGCTATCTCAATATGCGCTTCGGGCCGGGGAGAAACTGCGCAATCATGGTCTCGTCGCAGGGCGCCTGACGGCATTCTTCCATACCAACAAGCACAAGCCCGACCGCCCCCAATATGCCGGATCCCGAGCAGTCACGCTCCACCCGATGACGAGTGATAGCTTGGAATTGATCGCCGCCGCCCGGCGGTGTGCCGAGCGTGCCTGGCGCGATGGATACGCCTACACGAAGGCCGGGATATTACTCGACGACCTGATGGCGGCGGATGATCGCCCCCGGACGCTATTCGAGGCAGACACGGAAAAGCGCGACCGCCTCATGGCTGCGCTCGACGAGGTGAACGGGCGCTTCGGGACGTTCACCGCGGTCACTGCTGGACAGGGCTTTAAACGGCAATGGCGCCTTCGATCGGAGATGCGGTCACCCGCTTGGACGACGCGTATCGATGAGGTGCCGACGGTTCGGGCGTGAAGCAAATCACCACTGGCCGCTCTGGAAAAGGAATGGCCAGTGGCTTGATCGGCCAATTAGTCGCAGGACGACTCCTCAGTGAAGCTATCAGGTCCCGGCCGTCCGAAAAATTGAGACGTACCATCGCAGTAGATAATCGACTCTCCGACAAATTCGCCGCGATCGTAATAGAGGGTCCGCAGATGGACGCCGCCCGCCTGTGCCAGAGCAATAGTCGGGGTAACGGCACACATCGCTGTCAAAATGCCGAGCACCAAACGCTTCATAACGACTCTCCCTTTGTGGCCAGGGCAGCCTACATGAATAAAACTTCACGGAAAGACATTTACAGCGGTTTGGCAATGCTGCGTGTTGGGAAAACCGGCATCTAATTTTTTATGCGCTAAGTGGAATATAGGCGTTGGCGTCCGAAGGGATCCTCGGCTCGACCACTACGGCTTACGGGGCGGCATCCGGCGACGAAACATGCGGTTGATCGCGCCCGTGCCGGCAACTGCCTGCTGTAACAAATCATGTCGCGGGGACCCTGTCCAAGACAGCCCCGTTTGAAGCGTCTCTAACCTACATTCGCCTAGACGCTTTTGGGAGCGGTTGCATGAAACGAACCACCGGGTTTTTAGGCGTCGGTCTTATCGGTGCCATGGTGTTGGGCGGCTCGATCGCTGGAGGGTACTTGGACCAGCGCTTCAAGCCTCAGACCGCCGCCACGTCGTCGTTCGGACAGGGCGCGTCGCCTGCGCAGGAGATGGAACGCCGGAGAGGTAGAGCCGCAACCGCCGCAGTAGCCGAGGCAGCCGTCCGCTAGGCAAATTGAACGGTCTCACCCCAGCAATCGGGATATTGCCGCAGTCGGTTGAAATGTTGGTCGTCTTCCTCGGCGTTTCACATCAGCGAGACACGCATCGTCCGCCCGCCACCCCGAAATGGAGCGGCGAGCGTTTTGCCATCTAGCGGAGCTTTGCTTTGTCCGACTGGGGAATGGCTTTGACGATCGCAGTAACTGCTACAGCATAGGGGTGGACGCCTTCGGGCGTCGGCTGGCTTGCAAGAACCGGCCAGGTCCCAGGCGAGGCTGCGTCATACCAGAAGGGCTTGGTGTCAATATAAGCAGCTATACGGCCCTCAGCGCCCGCTTCCTTATAGGCCTCCAACTGCCACTTGAAGCCACTGCCCCAGCCACCCGTGGGGGTTCCCCATTCGTTGCCGGTCGCAGCCGTTTGCCCTGCCCGGCTCATCCACAGGTCGGTGCTCGTCGTGCGAGGAAGAACGCCGGTCGCAACGACGCGTATCCCAGGGTAACGCGCCGCGAACCGGTCGATGAAGCCGACATAGTAGGCCTTCATCGTCGTGTACTTGCTGTTCAGGTCATTCTGGCCCAGCTGGTTGATCAACACCGTGAAGGGCAACGCGCGCCCAGTGTTGAACTCCGCCGCTTGATCAATCACCTGCCAGCGCAAAAGCGCGCCGGTATTCAGCTCGAGGTTCGACTTGGCTCCCGGCATGCCAATCATGAAGTGCGGCACGCGCCCATAGGTCGTATCTGCGGTGTCCAGCCATTTGCGTAGCCAGCCCAGATTGCCACGGGTGTCGGCCTCGACTGCATATTCCTGACGAGACTCGCCGATGCTGTCCACCGTGCCTAGCGCGACTGGGCGACCATCCCATCCCTTCGCGACGCACAGGTCAGGGCCATAATAAGCAGGCTGTGATTGGCCGCTTCCGGTATCGAGCGAAGCGGTACTGAAGTCATTGGGGGTGTCCAGATGTGCCGTGACGCTTGCTAGGTCAGCACCGCCCCATACGCGTTCACCGCGTCCTGGCTGAATACGATAGACCGGGATCTGTTTCTCGCCAGCGGCGGTGTGATAGGCGGTGGTCATCGCGACGTCGCTGTTCGCGGGGATACCACCCGGCAAGTCAATGGCGTCGGTCCACACGCCAGTTGAGCCGCTATCGATCGTTGCCGCAGAGGTATTATTAAAAGTCGCGCGAACCTTCGTGGCGCCGATCGACATCCAGAAGCCGTCGACAGTCGTTGCGTTGCCCGGCAGAATCGACTCCTGCGGCGCGCTGCCGCCTTCGGTCGAGGCGAAACCGGCAAAGTGGCAGCGGACCGACGTAACGGCGCTCTGAGGAGAGCCAACCAATATCCGCGTCATAACGAACGGCGTTTCGTTCGCGGCGGTAACTAACGAACCACTCGGCATGCGCAACCGGGTAAAGGCAATCATGTAACGGTCGGGATTCCCGGCCGCCGGGGTCGGCGTCGCTGTGGGAGTTGGTGTCGGAGTTGGCGTAGGTGTGGGCATGACGATCGGTAGCCCATCAGGCGAATTAAATGAGCCATTCATCGCGACGGTGCAGCTGCCGATCATCAAAGACAGCGCGAGCGGAATGCTCGTTGCAGCGGTACCCATATCAATTGCCCCCAGACTTTCCCTGTTCAGGGGCAACTGCAATCAATCGAGAATTACGTCTAATCTAGAATAATTTGCGCAAATCTCAAATGTGGACGGATGGCACGATCAGTCTATGACGTCATGAAACTCCGACTTTACGGCTAGCATATCGGCTGGCATTCACTTCGCCGTTTTATCGAGGTTACGGGTCGGAAAGACCGGCCCCCGTACTCTCATCCTATCGGCGGGATATGGCCGCTGAAGCGCCACAGCCTCGTCTGCCGGCGCGCGCAACCAAGTCGTTATATCCTCTGGATGCAGGACGGTAATCATCGCCTTCGGGTGAATGGGCTCGACCAACTCGTTCGCGTCGCAGGTGACCATCGCAAACGACCGCCCCTCGACCGTCTGCTTCCAGAACCCGGCGATGGCGAAAATCGGCTGATCGGTGACGCTGAACCACATCTCACCTTTTAGCGGCGGCTTGCCGTCCCCCAGGTCGTGGCGTTCGGGGGTGAACTCGCAGAACTCGGTGAGCGGGATGATACAGCGGTTCGCCGGATCAGCGGCTAGGCGACGCCACTGCGGCAGTTCCAGGTTTCGCACGTTGGTCATGGGGTATGGAGCTTTCCCGCCCAGCACGTCCCAGGACATGACATCCCAGGCGCGCTCGCCGTCCTGTTCGCGGATCACATAGCTACGCGCCTTGGGACGCAATTCCTGCGGGTGGAAGCGGTTGTCGCGCGGCCGCTCGTCAAACAGCTTGGCGGCCGATTGGAATATCGTCTGTGGCTCACCATCAAATCGGGCTCGGTTACACATGTGCTCGACTGCCCTATGGTTACCGTAAGCCACTTCAACGTTCTAGTAAGGGTCTGTTTCCTATGGCTTTAGGCTGACCAGAGGCTTGGTGAGCCGCGCTGGCTCACCCCTGCTCAAACGAGGCCCGACTGCGCGGAAGCTGCCGGGGGTCTTCTCAAAATTCCGACCAATCCTCGGAAAATGCTGCGCTGCCTCCGGAGACAAGACGCATTGCAGCTTTCGGGGCCAGCCGAGTCCGTGAGCCAGTAGCTTGGGTCGCGCGGATCCCCGACGCACGAATCTGGAAGCGAGAGACATGTCCCGCCAACTCGTCCGCCTTGTCCGTCAGCTCACGAGCCGCCGCAGTCGTTTCTTCGACCATAGCCGCGTTGCGCTGGGTCACACCGTCCATCTCCTCGACAGCAACATTAACCTGCCCCAAGCCAATAGCCTGCTGTTCCGCCGAGTTGGCCAAGCTATTGATCAATGCCGTAATCTCCTGGACTCGGCCGATGATTTGATCGAGAGATCGCCCTGTCTCCGCCACCAGTTCAACACCAGTCCCAATCTGCTGATTGCTGGCCAAGATTCGCGCCTTTACGTCCTTGGCCGCATCTGCCGAACGCTGTGCCAGCGCTCGAACTTCAGAGGCGACGACAGCGAAGCCCTTGCCCGCGTCGCCGGCACGCGCCGCCTCGACTCCGGCGTTCAGCGCCAACAGATTGGTCTGGAACGCGATGCCATCGATCACGCTGATTATCTCCGAGATCTCATGGCTGGACCGCTCGATACCGCTCATCGCGGCGACTGCATCGCGTACGACCTGCCCACCATTTTGCGCCGCGCTGCTGGCGTCAGCTGCCACCGTATCGGCACGTTTCGCATCCGATGCCGAACGCCCAACCATATCCGTGATCTGCTGCATTGAGGCAGCGGTCTCTTCCAAGCTCGCGGCCTGCTGCTCAGTGCGCTGGGACAGGTCCTCGGAAGCTAAACGTATCTCTCCCGAGGCCGCACGAAGGCCTTCGGAAACACCACTTACCGCGATCATCGCCTGCTCAACCTGAGCCATGGCGTTATTGAAGTCGGTGGCCAGAGAAGCAAAGGGCTCGTCCAGTTCGACATTGATACGAGCAGTTAAATCACCGGCCGCCAATGACTGCATCCCCGCACCGATCGTGGAAACGATTAGTGCCGCTTGATCTTCTTTCTGACGGTCGGCTTGTGCAAGTTGATCGCGCAGGGCCATGGCCGCGCGCATCATTTCCCCAACCTCATCCCGAGCATCGTTCGCGGGGATGGCGACGGCGCGCTCCCCAGCCGCCAGCTTGCCAAGCACGCCGCTCATCGCCCCTACAGGGCGGGCAACGAGGCGAACCAATAGAATCAGCATGGCGATGGTCAGCAGTGCGACCGACAACACAGTCCCGATCATGATCCGATGACTGGTGACGTAATTGGCCTCAGCCTCTTCAACCAGCACATCGATAGCTCGGGATTGCTTGAGACGCAGCGTATCAGCCGCCTTGTTGACGGTTACGAAATAGGGCCGAGCGATACGAAAAAGCTCGATCGCATTCGGTGAGCCTACTGCTGCCGCCTGCAATGTTTCCTTGGCGTGGGACTGATACTCATTCCAGTCGCGGACGAAGGTATCGAGCGCGGTTCGTGTTTCGTCGTCAGCCAGACGTGGCCGAAGCCAGCGCGTCCGCTCCGCTATCTGGTCCCGCAGTTCGTCCAGCCGCCGTTGCGCAACCGCACGATCTTCGCGGGTAACGGATAAAAGATGTTGCCCGACGGTGGCGCGATACGTCGCTGTACTAGCGTTGATGACAGCGATCGCCTCGAACTGGGACCGCTGCTCACCACCCAGATTGACCGCAACGTCGCGCATATCGCCCAAGCGAACGACGGCGAGTGCCGCTAGTCCCATGAGCGCGATCAGCAGAATGGAAAAGCACGCGATGAGCTTTCCGGAGATGCGGAGATTTTGCACGGAGGCAGTCCCTTCGATCCATTGGCGCCCCCCAGCGCTGGGCGCGCCAACTGCCTACCGAGAATTAACTTTATAATATTAATCAAGGTTAAAATTGATTAAGACTTCTCATGCCCATCATGAGGATGATACGCCTGACATAACCGACCATTGCTGTAAGCACCGGCAGCGCCATCACCAGCGCAAGGGCGCCGATCTGAACCCAGTCCAGAACGTTGCGCCACCTGCTCGCCGGCGGATTATTTGATCGGCTTCGCACCAGGCGTACCGCACTTGGCGAACTTCCCATTCGCAGCCTTACAGCGCGTGGCCTTCGGTGCGGCCGCCTCAGGACACTTCACAAATTTGCCCTTCGCGTCGCGGCACGGCGCTGCGATCGATGGCGTAGCAACGGCGATGAGTGACAGAGCGGATGCGATAACGGCAAGCGAGCGCATTGGTCTTCTCCTGCCCGCGAGTCGGGCTAGTGCGATGGTATTACTCGTTACGCCTCCGCGCTAGGGATAGGGGTGCGATTCAAGAAATGCCCCATCTTCCTTATGTAAAACGACGCCTCTCAAAAAATATCGCCATTATCGCGCTCAATGTAGTCTTGATCACCTCGGGCTCCAGCTAAACTCTTTGCACCCCGGCCATCATCGGGTCTGCGAACATATTCATTGAAGCGATCATGCCCGCGTTGACCGCCATGACAATGCACACTTCCTTGGCCTCCCTCGCCTGCTCGACCACCTCGACCAGGCTGGCCAACAAAACCCGGTTCTCCGGGCACGCCACCTTCCTGCCGCACCGAGAAGAATTTCAGCATCTCTATGGGATCGGAAGCGGCAACGAAGAACACTGCGGCTCCATTGCCACCCCGACCTGCATCACCGCCCCGGCCTGGCATCCCACCATAGCCCCCGTGGCCGCCGTCACCCCCGCCAGAACGACAAAAGCCGAACCCGCTCGATGAGCGTTGGCCATTAGCACCAATACCGCCGTTGCCCCCACGCCCGCCTTTGCCGCCGCGTCCACCAGGCAAACCATCAAAGAATAGTTCAACGCACTCTGACTGAGGCTTGGTTCCCGTTCCAAGCCGTATCCTTTTTATAAAAAGAAAAATTGGCGGCAAATTGAGTGTGCCACCCGTTCCGCCTGGCGGCCCTTCATATCCGTTACCGCCATCCACACCGCGTCGTTGCGATGTGCCTTGGCCGGGAACGCCGTCTTGCGCTTTCCCGCCATCAGCACCCTTCAACATCTCAGCTATTTGAAGATCAAATTCGATTCCAACCGGCCGACAGATGATTGCCCTGACCTGCGGGTTATCAATAATCACCTCATCCGCTGCAATGGCAATGAAAGGAAAGCTAAGCATATTCGAAAATGCCAGTTTCCCGCTATTAAAAACTTTTAATGTTTTTACTCTGAGAACCGCGTCCTCAAAAATTACAGTCCCTTTTATATCAAAGGCACCCCTTTTTGCAGTCGCCTTTATGACTCGAACTGCTTCCTCTATACCAGCAGCGATACTAGCGCCAATATCTTCGGATTGCCGCCCCTTTTCATCTCCATTTCCGAAAAACGTATCAACGTCATCTTCGGTGAGATGAAAGTCAGAAGGATTTGCTTCGGAATCATCAATCATACCAACCCCTGTTGTGATGTGATGCCACGACAGCGATACTATATGAAATTATAGATCTGCGCCACAATCGCATTTATTGGCTAGTAGAAAAATTTTGAACCACCGCTTATAACATAATTCGTATATTTAGATCATATATCTAAAACTTATTTATAACCAATTAGGGAATAACAATAGTCATAGTAACTTATACCACTCCATACTAATTTCCCTAATTATTAACATTGGCAGCATGCGGGGAGCATGCATTTTAGTCATCGGACTAGTAGCGCGCTAACCGGGCAGTGGTCGGAAAGGTGCTTCTGGCCCGGCGCATAGGTCGTCTCCGTGAACCCACTCGCCTGCCCCGCCGCCCGACGATCAAAGACGATGTGATCAATGAAAGAGCGATACCGAGGATCGCAACGCGGCGTCACACCTTCATCAGCCAGCCGTAGATCGGCGTTGGCGGGGTCGCCATCGTCCAGTTCGGTCCAGACCGCATCGTCAGGTTCAGCCAAGCGACGGTTCCAGTCCCCCAGGACAATGAATCGATCAGGACCAACAGCCGCTCGGTCAATCCAGTCCTCCAACACCGGCACCTGCTGTTGCAGAACACCACAGGCCTGAGCGCGGTCGCCTTGGAAGCAGCCGGACTTGAGATGGACCGCCAGCAAGCGGACAGGCTGATGTCCTGGCGCCCTCACGCGAATATCGACACCGGAACGCAACTTTGGGTTGCCGAGCTGTAGCGCCGTGACATCCGGGTTGCGGTCAAACGGCACGCCCTTCCTGATCGCGAACCCAACGGCTTGGCGGATAAACTGCTGTCCCGGCTGCTTGCCGCCACAACTGCCCGACGCGGCACCGGGGCGCTGCTCCATCACGATTGTGTACCGCCTCGTGTCGAACACCCGCGCCGCGGCCGCCTCGTTCTCTGCCTCTTGGAAAGCAATCACGTCAGCATCGAGTGTGTCCACGATTTGGCGCATGGCCACATAGTCGGCATCAGTTCGCGGCTCGCATCCTGCGCCGTCCTTCTCGGCTAAGAACTCCAGATTCCAGGACGCCACCTTGAGTGGGCGGGTTGCGATCGCGCCCTCGACGCCATCACGGGGAGCGACCTGCGGGACGGTGCAGGACGCCAGAATGGCAAGCGATGATGCAAAAAAAACAGAGCGAATGGTCATGCCTGAGGTGTGCCAAGGCATGCGCTAGGGCACAATGCCTTCAGAGCCCAGATGCAGCCGAATACCGCCTATCGGCGGCAAATGCCAACCGGATAGGCGTATCCACCCCTGATCACCTATGCCTACCGATGCCGCCAAACATGTATGGGGGTTTGAGATTCATCCACACCCTACGCAA
The DNA here is from genome assembly GCF_025371035.1 of Sphingomonas sp. LC-1. GTDB lineage: Bacteria > Pseudomonadota > Alphaproteobacteria > Sphingomonadales > Sphingomonadaceae > Sphingomonas > Sphingomonas sanguinis_E. The sequence continues at coordinate 229,923 of NZ_JANZXB010000006.1, forward strand.
GCTTCGCTTAGGAAAAAGGGAGCATTCCTGCGGGTTTACGGATACGGCTCTGCCGATCCCAAACGACTAATTTTTGATCCCATCCGATCCCAATGGCCAAGTCATTGACGCGCGTTGCAAAAATCGTAGTCGATCGGGATCACGTAGCCTGCAGCGTTGAGGATCCAAGCTGCTTGTTCTTTGTCGTCGAACCGGCCTAAGTTGTAGCGCGACGATCTGGATGAGAAGTTAGCGACGATCAGGATGAGAAGCGCTGATCGCGACGAGGTCGTTTTGGTGTGTTTGATTGCCGCTGGCAAGACCTATGTCTCAGGTTGATTGTCGGGGAG
>NZ_JANZXB010000007.1 GCF_025371035.1 Sphingomonas sp. LC-1
GGGTGTGTCTGTCGCTCCTCGGGGCTTCGCCCCTCGTCCCGACAGACACACCCCCGCCATTCTCATCTAGATTGTCGCGCTGTTCTCACCTTGATTGTCGCGCAGCACTAAGTTGCGTGTGTCGCAGAGCCCACCAGCCTCCCTGCTAGGAGTCTGGTACATGAAGGACATTCGGGAGCCAGCTGGCGCCATTACCACACGGCACCCTCTCACCGTCACGGTGAAGGTGGCGCTTGCTATGATCGGCATCGGACGCACTCGCTTCTACGAGTTGGTCGCGGCCGGTCAGATCACCACCGTCAAGATCGGCCGGCGACGACTGGTGCACGTAGAGTCGCTGCAGCGCTTGGCAGCTGAGGGCTATGTCGCGGCACCGCCATACATGCGCCCAGAGCAGATAGACCTCGATCTTTGAACTGGCGCAAGAGCCTATCGGGAGAGGTCGTTTGACCGACTCCGTTCGCCAGCATTCAGCTCTAGTCGCAACAAAATGTGGGAACGGAAGAGGGAGTCCGCGGGAGATGCGATCAGAAAAACCCAAAAAATTCAGACACTTTACTGGCATTGCGTGGTGACCCCGACTGGATTCGAACCAGTGGCCCCCAGATTAGGAATCTGATGCTCTATCCTGCTGAGCTACGGGGCCCCACGCGGCGGCGGTGATACTCGGGACGGACGGCATGGTCCAGAGTGGTTTGACGGCGGCTCAGTTCACCTGCTTGGGCGGCACCACCGGAAAGGGCAAGGGCGCGACCGGTACGCCGTCCTCGACCAGCGCCTTGGCCTCGGCCAGGCTGGCCTGGCCATGGATCTGCGCGACCGGGGCCTCGCCCTCGTGCATCGCGCGGGCCTGATCGGCGAAGGCGGTCCCGACCCAGGTGGATTTCTCCAGCATCCTGGCCTGCTGCCCCGCCAGTTGCTCCAGCGCGGCACGGATCGCCTGCGGGGACGCGGTGTCGGGACGACTATTGCCCTTGGCGGCGATCTGGGGGGCCATGACCGCCTTCTCGATGTTGCGATCGCCACAGAGCGGACATTCCACCTGCCCGCCCTCGCGCTGGTCGGCATAGGCGGCGGATGAGGCGAACCAGGCCTCGAACACATGGCCCTGCGCGCATCGCAGGTCGAAGACGATCATGACTGGCCCACCGGTGGGATAGGGCGGCGATGGCGGATGGCGGGCAGGCGCTGGCGGACCGCATCGACCTGTGCCGAATCGATGGCGGCAAAGCCGAGACCCGCCGCCTCGCCCATATCGAGCAACACCTCGCCCCAAGGTCCGACCACCAGCGAATGGCCATAGGTAGCGCGGCCGTCCTGATGCTCGCCTGTCTGCGCGGCGGCGACGAGATGCACCCCCGCCTCGATCGCGCGCGCGCGCAGCAGCACATGCCAATGCGCCGCACCGGTGGGCCGGGTGAAGGCGGCGGGCACCGACAGCAAGGTAGCCCCCGCCTCCGTCAGCGCGGCGAACAGCGCGGGAAAGCGCATATCGTAACAAATGGCGAGCCCCAGCCGCCCGACCGGCGTATCGACCACCACCGCCCGCTCGCCCGGTGCATAGGAGGCCGATTCCCGCCAGCTTTCGCCGCTGGGCAGATCGACGTCGAACAGGTGCATCTTGTCATAGCGGGCACGAATGTCGCCCCGATCGTCGATGACATAGCTGCGATTGGCCAGCCGCCCATCCTCGCGCCGCACCGCGAGCGAGCCGAGATGAACCCACAAACCATGCGCCGCCGCCGCCGAACGCACCCTCGCCAGGACGGGATCGCGGTCCTCCGACATCAGATGCTCTGCCGCACGCGCTTTATCGCGGTCGATCAGCCCCGACATTTCGGGCGTGAACAGCATCGCCGCGCCCCCCGCCCCCGCCTCGGCGATGGCGCGTTCCAGCGTATCGGCATTGGCGGCAGGTTCGATTCCCGCCGTCATCTGGAGAACCGCGATGGCGGTCATGCGGACAGAAGCGGGTCCAGCCCTCCGCGTTTGTCGAGCGCGGCCAGATCGTCCGAACCGCCGATATGCTGTCCGTCGATGAAAATCTGCGGCACGGTGGTCCGTCCATGGGCGCGCTCGATCATCTCGGCGCGCTTGGGACCACCCATACTGATGTCAAATTCCTCCGGCTCGACGCCCTTGGAAGCGAGCAGCGCCTTGGCCCGGGTGCAATAGGGACAGAACGCCTTGGTGTAGATTTCGACCTTTGCCATCCCCCTCAGGTGTGGCGCGTGGGCGCGCTTGTCAATCGTCGGGGTCCGTTGCGTCATGATCGACGACCCGCGCCCAGCACAGGATCGCCACCGATGCCGCCCCCGCCGCCAGCAGCACGCGGACACAGGCGCCCGCCGTCGCACCCGTCGTATACACATCGTCGATCAGCACGACGTGGCGCCCCGCCACCGCCGCCGGGTCGGGCGCGCGAAAGGCCGATGTCACCGCCGCCCGCCGTGCACGGGGCGACAGGCCGCGCAGCAACGGCGTCGCGCGAACCCGCTCCAACCCGTCGCGCAGCAGCGGAACGCCGGTCCGCCGCGACACGCCCGCACCGATCAGCACCGCCTGATTGAACCCCCGTCGCCACAGCCGCCAGCGATGCAACGGCACCGGGATCAGCAGATCGGCCCGTTCGGGCATCAACCGCGCCATGGGCCCGGCCATGGTCTCCGCCACGCCAATCCGGCCGCCATGTTTCAGGCGGATCGGCAATTCGCGCGCGATCGGACCATAAGCGACCGCGGCATGGATACCGGCATGGCGCGGCGGATCGGCGAGACAGGTTCCGCACCAGCCTCCCCCACCATGGCCCTCCGCGACCGGCAGGCCACAACGCACGCAGCCCGCCCCGTCCAGAAACCGCAACCGTCCCCAGCAAGAGGCGCAGAAGCGATGATCCGCCTCGACCGGCTCGGCACAGCCCGGACAGCGCGGCGGCAGGGCCCAGCGGACCGCCCCGGCCAGCCACCCGCCCGGCGCGAATCCCTGCCATTTCGCCTGCCCGCCCATCGGGTTCGACTTGTTCCCGATCGCACAAGCGCGCACAAGCGCGCGGGTGAACAGCCCGACCATCTTCGACCGTAACGCCCGCCGTCTCCGCCGCGACCGCGCACAGCCGGATTTCGCCGCGCACGACTTTCTGCGCGCGGCCATGCTGGATGGCCTTGCCGAGCGACTGGATGCGGTCACGCGGCCGTTTCGCGACATTCTGGATCTGGGCTGCTTCGACGGCGGCTTCCAGGCGCCGCCGGGCGCGCGGGTCGCGCGGCTGGACCCCGGCTTTGCGTTCGCACATGCGGCGGGCGGGGTGCAGGGAGATGAGGATCGTCTGCCCTTCGCGGATCGCAGCTTCGATCTGGTGGTCAGCGCGGGCGTGCTCGATCAGATCGATGACGTGCCCGGCGCACTGACGCTGATCCGGCGGGTGCTGCGCCCCGATGGACTGTTCCTCGGCGCGTTCGTGGGCGGCGGTTCGCTCCCCCGGCTGCGCGCGGCGTTGCGCGTGGCGGAGGCCGAGCGGCCGGTCGCGCGGCTCCATCCGCAGGTCGATGTCCGTTCGGCGGGGGATTTGCTGATGCGGGCGGGCTTTACCCTGCCCGTCGCGGATATCGAGACGCTGGAGGTGCGCTACCGCGACTTCGGGCGGCTGCTGGGCGATCTGCGCGGCATGGGCAGCAGCAATATGCTGGCCGAGCGGCGGCCGATCGGCCGTGCGGCACTGGCGGCGGCGGCGGCGGCCTTTGCAGATATGGCCGACCCCGATGGGCGGGTGTCGGAACAGTTCAACCTGATCTTCCTGACCGGCTGGGCCCCCGACCCTTCGCAACCGCTCCCCGCCAAGCGGGGCAGCGCGACCGCGTCGCTGGCCGATGCGCTGCGCCCCAAACCGGATGTGGCGAGCTAGATAGAAAGCCTGTCCGGCGCGGAGGCGATCAGCCGATCATCGCGCCGCCGCGATCCCCCGCCAGGATGCGGCCCATCGCCTCGAACAACTGGTCCATCGCCACCGGCTTGACGATGACGTCATCGGCCCCCGCCGTCATACAGCGTTCGCGCAGGTCGACGCCGCTATCAGCAGTGACAACGATGATCGGCACTTCGCCCTTGGCATCGCCACGGGCCCGGATCTGCTGAATGGCGGTGATACCATCCATGCCCGGCATCCGCAGATCGATCAGGATCATATGATAGGAATCGCGCTCGATCATCGCGAGGCCGATCTCGGCATTTTCCGCTTCAGCCATATTGGCGCCCGCCACGTCGAGCATATCGCGGACCACCCGGCGGTTCATGCGATCATCCTCGATGAAAAGGACGTTCATCGGCGTCCTTTCCCCGTATCGCATCCCATTCCGGTCATGACGCAGATCATAATCCCGCCCTAGCGATCATGCCGCTTGCGTTACAAGTGGCGTGGCGGCGGTTTGCGGTGAGGTGCCAAACATCTTGTGCATCACCTCAACCCCCGAGACCGGTTTTGCGATAACCTCAATTAACCCGGAGGCAAAATATTCGTTCCTCTCCAAAGGCTCCGATTCCGGCCACAACAGGAAAGTCGGGATTTGCGAGGAAACGCCCGTCTCGATCGGAGACAGGATCGGGCGGCCATCGGCATCACGAATCGCGCTATCGTCGATCAGCAGGCGCGCGATACCCCCTTCGCCCAGACGCGCGACCGCCTCGTCCGCGTCGCCGACGAAGGTGGCGGCGGCATGCGGGTCACACAGCTTGGTCCACATCGCCCGCCGGATCGGGTTGCGATCAAGGATCAGGACGATGGGACGCTCGGACGCCGGCTCGACGGCCAGTTCCTCCAGCGACAGCGTCAGGGTGAAGGTCGATCCCTGCCCCACCATGCTCTCCACCGTCACGTCGCCGCCCATCGCCCGTGCCAGTCGCCGACAAATCGCCAGCCCCAGCCCGGTGCCGCCGAAATGCCGCGTAGTGCTGGCGTCCGCCTGGCGGAATGCCTCGAATATCTCCTCCTGCTTGTCGGGCGATATGCCGATGCCGCTGTCGGTGACACGGATCGCAACGCCGTCCGTCGTCCGCTCCGCCGACAGCGTCACCCGGCCCGAGGCGGTGAATTTCAGCGCGTTGGACAAAAGGTTGAAGACGATCTGCCGGATACGCGCCGAGTCGCCCAGCACCGTCGCGGGACAGTCGGACAGGTCGACCGAAAAGCCGATCGCCTTGGCCTCCGCCTGCCCCTCGAACAGACGCGACGCGTCACGGACCGTGGCCGCCAGATCGAAGGGCGCGCGCTCCAGTGTCATGCGGCCATTCTCGATCTTGGCCACGTCCAGCAGATCATCGACCAGCGCGCGCATGGTCATGCCCGCGCCGTGCATCACCTCCACCCGCTCGCGCTGATCGCCGGGCAGCGCGGCGTCGGCCAGCATGATCTGGGTCATACCCAGAATGCCGTTGAGCGGCGTGCGGATCTCGTGGCTGGTGGTCGCCAGGAACTCGGTCTTGACCGCCAGCGCCTTTTCCAGCCGGTCGTTGGTCACCGCCAGATCGCCATGCGCCGCGCGGATGCGGTTGCGGCTGCGACCCAGCGTGACCAGCCAGATGCCCAGCAGCGCCAATACCACGATGATCGCCGCAACCGAGCCGATCAGGATGATCCGCTCGGTGCGCAACTGCTCGCGTTCGAAGGCGATATTGCGTTGCAGGTCGGCAGCCTTCATCCGGGCGATCCGCAACTCCTGGTTGGCGAAGTCGAACCGGGCGCCCATCAGGGCGAGGCTGGTGGAGGTCGCAAGGCGGGTGGCCTCGTCGTCGATCCGCTTCAGCGCCTCCAGATGGCGCAGGGCGTCCGCCGTCCGACCTATGGCTGCGTAGATTTGGTAGGCGCTCTGATGCGCATCCCTGAACGAAATGCCGGTCTGAAGGGTATCGACGCCTTCGAAACTGCGATCGATCAGCCGCGCGGCCTCGTCGAATCTGTTGCGCTGGAATGCGACCTGCGCTGCGATGCTATCCAGCGCACGCGCGTCTTCGGGATCGGCACGCCGCGCACGCGCGATCGATGCTTCTGCCGCCTCGACGCGCCCCAGGCGCAATTCGCTGCGCGCGATATTGCGCCATACCTGCGCCAGCATCGGGGGACTATTGAGCTGCTGCGCCAGCGCCCCTGCCTCCCGCAACTGAGCCAGTGCATCTTCTGGGCGTCCCAACTCGCCAAGGGTCAGCGAACGGTTGTTGAGCACGACCATTCGCAGGGCGTCGTCCCCCTGATAGGCGGCACGCGCCTGTTCCAGATAACGCAGCGCGGACGCGAAATCCTTGCCGTTGATATACAGGTTCGCCATCTGGACGAGCGCCCGCGCCTGACCGCGTGGATCGTTCAGATGTTGAAAGACCCGGTACGCCGTTTGAAAGGACTGAAGGGCGGCGGAGATATTGCCGTTGTCGGTATCCAGGCTGCCCTTGGACAAAAGGACATTGCCATACAGATCGGATCGGGGGGCCAGTCGATGCGCGGTAGTCAACGCTTCGGCAATGGCCGCACGGGCCCTTTGACCGTCTCCAAGCCGGAGCGCGCCCTCGCCACGTAGCCAGTCTGCGGTCGCGAAGGCCAGCGCTCGCTGGTCGGCATCCACGATCTGCGCAGCGGATTGGCGCGCGCCTTCGGCCTTTCGAACGGCGGCCGCCGGATCGCGGAGCATCTCGGCCTTGGCCGCCTCGATCGCACGATCGAACAGGGGTTGCGGCCCCTTCGCTCCGCGCGCGCCCGACTCGAGTCCCGCCGCGAGCAAGGCTGCGACGATCAATCCGATCCTAACCGCGCGCATTCGCTACCAAGCGGGCAAAGGGCGTCGGCCGGGACAATGCCACGGCGGCCTCATGCCCCTGTTCCGCCAGGAAATGGGTCAGCGCATCCAACCCGATCGGACGGCTGATCAGATAGCCTTGGACCATATCGCACCCCATGACGCTGAGCAGGGCGAGCGCGGCCGGGGTTTCGACCCCTTCCGCCACCACTTCCATTTCCAGCGCATGGGCCAGATCGATGGTCGACCGGACGATCAGGGGATCGCGGTTGGAACTGGTCAATTGGGTGATGAACAGCTTGTCGATCTTGAGTTCGCAAGCGGGCAACTGCTTGAGATAGGACAGCGAGGACAGTCCCGCGCCATAATCGTCGATCGCAATGGTGATCCCTATATCGACGAACACCTGCAGATTCGCCATCGCGCTGTCCGGATCGCGGATTACCGAGGTTTCGGTGATCTCGAACCCGATACTGGCGCCGCTATCGGTCACCAGCGCGCAGGCCTCGCGCACGAAATTCTGATCGCTCAACAACATGCCCGAGATGTTGACATAGACCCTCAGGTCATGACCCGCGCATTTGAGGCACCGCTGGTCGGCGATCACCCGGCGGAGCGTCCATAGCGTCAGCGCCGCGATGGTGCGCGACTCCTCCGCCACCGGAATGAATTCCATCGGCGAGATCATGCCATAGGTCGGATGCCGCCAGCGCAACAGTGCCTCGATGCTGCAAATCCGTTGCTGACGGACATGGACCTTGGGCTGATATTCGACATAGAGGCCATCGTGCTCGACCGCCTGGCTGAGATCGCGGGCCAGCGCGATGCGGTCGAGGCGGTCGGCGCGCGCCGCCATCTCACGCACCACGGGCCTCGATTCGATATGCGCGTCGGCCAAGGCCTGTTCGGCATTTTCCAACAGGCGGATATCGTCGTCATGCGGCACCGTCGTCACCGCCGCGCCCAGAACCGGCTCGATACGGCATCGCTCGCCGGCCACTTCAAAAGGTTCGGACAACAAGGCGCTCATCGCCGCGAGATGCTCTTCCAGCACATCGCGGACCGGGGCCAGCATCATGATTTCAATCTGTGCCGGTGCCGTCGGGCGGATGACGCCATCGGGAAAAGCCGCGGCCAAACGCGCGGCCACCATCTCGACCAGGGCGGCGAAATGCACGCGCCCGAAGCGCCGTCGCAGGATCGTGAAATTGCCGACCGCAAGTAGGATCAGGAACTGCCATTGCGGATCCACTACACCCCCCGCCGCCATGGCGCCGGTAGGAAGGCCGTTCGGCTCAGCGGCGCTGGCGGCGATTCGAGGAGGAGTGTCGTTCACCACCTCAAATGTAATCGCGATCACTGAAGAAGGTGTTAACCTCCTTTTACGGGCGTTCTCAATCCGTTGCCGGATCAGTTACCCATTGCCTCTTGGTTAATTCTATATTAACCATATCTCCGCGCTTTTCGAAACGGGCGCCAACGAGGGAGACTATCCGTGCTGAAGTTCATCATCGCACTGATCTACGGCGAGACCATGCGCCCTTGGTAATCAGATATGCCATGGGGCGATCCCTGGCGACGAAGCCGGATCGCCCCATGACTTTTGGTTGAAATGCCGACTTCCTGACGGTTAGATTTTTAGGTCATCCGCCAGCCGCAGCATGAAGGCAGCGCCGCGCTCCATCTGAGCCACCTCGATATATTCGTCCGGTTGATGCGCCTGAGCGATCGAACCTGGCCCGCAGATGACCGTCGAGAAACCCGCCCCCTGAAATTGCCCGGCCTCCGCCGCATAGGGCACCGCGCGCGCCGGACCATTGTCCCCCGCCCAGCCCCGCGCCAGCCGTTCCGCCACTCCGTCCCTTTCCGGCGCGAAAGCGGGCGTACGCGACCGTCGCTCCACCGACACGCCAGCCCCGGGAAAGCGTAGGCGAAGCGCCGCATCGGCCTCCGTGCAGGCGGCGAAGAAGGGTGCCAGCACCGCCTCCGGCTCCTGCCCCGGCAACGTCCGCAGATCGAAGACGAACCGACATTCGCGCGCCAGGATGTTGACGGCGGTGCCGCCCGCCATCTGCCCGATGGTCAGCGTGGCGTGATGGGGGCAGAAGGGGCTGTGCGGGTCCCCTTCCCCCGTCAGCCGGTCGGCCAGATCGGCAAGCTGCTGCATCAGCCGGATGGCGACCATATTGGCCGACGCGCCCAAATGGGTCAGGCTGGAATGTGCCTCATGCCCCGTCACCGTGACGTTCCAGGTCGCGATCCCCTTATGACCACTTACCACGACCATCTCGGTCGGCTCGCCCACAACCACGGCAGCGGGCGAGGGAAGCTCGCGAGCGATCTCGGCGATCATCGACGGTGCGCCCAGACAGCCGACCTCTTCATCATAGGAGATCGCCAGATGCAGTGGACGCCGCGCGCCCGCACGCGCGACATGTGGTGCCAGTGCGAGCGACAAGGCGAGAAAACCTTTCATGTCGCAGGTGCCCCGCCCGAACAGCCGGTCGCCGCGCCGGGTCAATCGCCAGGGGTCGCTGGTCCAGGGCTGACCATCGACGGGCACCACATCGCTATGGCCCGACAGGACCACACCACCCGGCTCCATCGGCCCGACGGTGGCATAGAGATTGGCCTTGCTGGCGTCCGCGTTGAAGACCCTCCGCCCGGTAACACCGAACCCCGCCAGATGCCGCTCGACATAGGCGATCAGGTCGAGGTTGGATTCGCGCGACGTGGTGTCGATGGCGATCAGGTCGGCCAATATGGCGGTGGCCTGGGCGGAGAGCTGGTCCGGGGTCATGCCGGCATCCTGCCCGATGTGACAATCCGGTGAAACCCCGCCGAATCATTCCGGCGGGGTTTCATCATGGAAGTCAGAAGTCGCGCGAGTAGCGCAACGATGCCGCGGACCCACCGAACGATCCGGTCTGGGTCAACAGGCTGAGCGTGCGGGTCAGTGCGATCTGCAACTGGGTGGCGGTGAAGCCGCGCGCATCGGTCACGATCTCGACATAGATATTGTCGGTCAGATACTTGCCCGCCGCCAGGCTGGTGCCCCGCCCGGTCGCCTCGTCCGCGCCCAGCACGCGCAACCGGTCGAACCCAGTGGCCGAGCGCAGCTTACCCAGCGGGTTCAGCCCGCCGCCGCCAGACCCGCGCAGCGAGTTGAGCGCGGCGGCCAGTTGGATCGCCTCGGTCGCCGACAGATTCTCCGGATTGGTCCCGAACAGCAACCGGCTGAGCACCTCGTCCTGCGGCAGGGTCGGCGTTGAGGTGAAGCTGATCTGCGGACGCTGGCCGGTGCCGGTCACGTTGATGACCGCGGTGATCCCGTCGGTGGTCGTGGTGGCCTGGATATTGATGTCAGGATCGGTCAGCGCGCCGCCCCGGAAGCGGATCGTGCCACGATTCACCTCGAACCGCTTGCCCGCGAAGCTGTAGGTGCCGCGTACCAGATCAAGCCCACCATTGATCGTTGGCGCCGCGCTGGTGCCGCCGATACGCAGGTCCATCTCCCATTCGGACTCCAGCCCCATGCCGGAGACGAACAGCTGGTTGTCCGCGCGCACCCGCAGGTCGAGGCGGAACAGCCCCGGCGGCGGCGTGGGTGCCGGACGATCGGTCGGACGCGGGGTACGAATCTCGCTGCGACGGCGTACGCCGGTCAACTCGGGTACCTCGGCCTGGCCCTGGCGGATGATCTGATAGCGGGCATTGGGCACGGTCAAATCGCCCTGGATCAGGCCGCCGTCACGATTATGGGTCAGGCGGATCGTGCCGCTGGTCGTGGCGGCCAGCGCATCGCTGTCGGCCAGACGGGCATTGTTGAGCTGCGCTCGGATGTCGATCGGATAACCGCTATCCGCCGCCAGACCGATCGTGCCCTGCGCCTGGATGCTGCCCTCTCCCGCCTTGGCCTGGAGCCGGGTGATTTCCAACCGGTCATTGGAGAAGCGGCCCGCAAGCTGCATGTTGCTCAGCCGAGTACCATAGGCCTCATTGTCATAGGTCAGATTGTCGGCGCGGATCAGGCCGTTCAACTGCGGCGCGGAAACCCGGCCGGAGAAGTCGGCGGCCACCGCGATCGGTCCGCTCAACTGCTGGTTGGGCAGCGCCGCGAAGGAGAAGAGCACCGCGGACGGGCCGTTATAGCGGATACCGCCCGACAGCGGAGCCTGCATCAGCCGGTTGACCCAGCCGCCATTGCCCGGCGGCAGCGGACGCAAGGTGGCGACCATGCGGCCGACCACTGTCTGCCCACGCCGGATCAGCGCACGCGCTTCGCCACCGTCGGGCACGAGGCGTCCGGCAAAGACGATGTCCACCGCCTCCGATACTGCCGCCAGACCGGTGCGCCGGAAATTGGCGATGGTCAGCCGGGCCTCGGCCGCCGGGAAGCTGGCGCCCTGCGCCTGGGTGAAGTCCAGCGCGCCGCTGGCCTGCCCCGAAATGCCCAGATTGGGGACGAAGGCGTCGAGGATCGACATGTCCAGACGGTCGAGGCGGGTCTGTACCTTCATGCCGTTGCCATAGGATCCGGCGACGCGCACCGATCCCTGTCCCAGATCGATGCGGGTCGGCATCAGCCGCCACTCGCCGGCGACATTCTGCACCCGCGCCGGGTTGGTCGTGCGGAAGGCGATGCCGTTGGCCTGCCCCTTCGCCGCGATCAGATAATCATTGGGGGACAGGCGCGCATTGAGCGCGACGTTGAACGGGATGCTCGACGATCCGGTCAGCACCGCCTGCGCCGTGCCGCGCCCGCCGGTATAGTTCACCTTGGCGCGGGCCGACTGAATGACGACCTCGCCATAGCGGGTGTCGGCCAGTTGCGCGTCGGCGACGATCTGCGGCGCGTTCGGCAGCATGACGATGCTGGCGTTGACGATGGCGCGGCCGATGGTGAAGTCGACCATGCCGGGCACGCGCGCATTATAGGCCCGAGCTGCCACATCGGCGCGCTGGTTGCCGCCTTGATCGGCCAGTTGGACCCGCCCGGTGATCCCCTGCCCGGCGAATTGCAGTGCACCCGCGAAGGGCCCGGCGGCGGTCTGCACGACTCGCCCAGTGGTGTTGATCCCGGCAAAGACCAGGCTGCGTATGTCGATCGCCAGCTGCCGCCCCGTGCTGACCAGCACATTGGCGGTGAACGGCCCGTAATTGGTGTCGCCGCTGGCGTTCACCGCATAGGCGCCGTTCCGTCCGACGACCCGTGCCTGAAGGTTGGCCAGCCCGACGCCGACGCCGGGCTTGGCCGCGCGCAGCACGATGACCGGGTTGGTCTGCGATCCCGTCACCCTTGCGGTGATCGGGCCATATTGGTTGGAATAGGCATCCGCCTCCACCGCCAGCGCGCCATTGGCCGGGTTGTAGCGTCCGCTACCGCGCGTCACGCGGAATTGTGGCGCGGCCAGCCGCAGGCCGCTGAACGTCACGATGCCTTCGGGGCTATATTCGACATCGGCGCGAATGATCGCATTCCCGCCCAGGAAATTGCGCGCACCCTCGTTGAAGATCTGTTGCGTCCGCGCGACCACCCGGCCCTTTATCCCGAAGCCGGTCGGTGTCGCGACCAGATTGGCATCCGTGGTCAGGTTGATGATGCCGATACTCTCGACCCGATAATTGTTCACCCGGCCCTTGAGGGCACCGGTGTAGCGCCCGGTCGACAGGTTCGCGACGACGACCGCCGTGGCATCGATATTGTCCGACCGGATACGCAGGTTATCCGACAGGATATTGGGCATGGCGATCGCGAAATCGCCCTGGATCGCGACATTGTTGGTGAGCCCGCCCACCGCCGCGTTCAGCCCCGCGATCCGCTTCGCCCGCGCCTTGACGGGCACCAGGATTCGGTCGGCATTCACCTTGGCCAGACCCTCGGCATAGAGATTCTGGACCGAGGTTTCGCCAAATCCCAGCGCCGCCGCGCGGATCTTGTAGTCCACCGTCGGAGTCGCGAACGCGCCGTTCAGCACCACGCGCGCCAGCACGTCGCGGCCCGTCAGATTGGGCGCGATCGCCCCTGGCGTCAGCAGCTTGGCATCGACCGCGAAATTGCCGAACTGGCTGTTCGCCAGATCGAGGATACCGCCCGCATCGACCATCAAGGCCGAGGAACGCAGCTTCATCCGCGTATCCGCGCGCCGCTCGTTCAGCGTAGTGTCGATCGCGACCTGCAGTGCGGGGGCGGTCAGTCGTTCGACCGGACCTTCCAGATACAGGCCGGGGCGGGTCAGTCCGCGCACCTCGATATGGCCGTTGCGCGCGGTAGCGTTCAGATTGGCGAGTTCGCCGCCGCCCAAAGTCGCGATGGCGCGCCCCTGCCAAGCCTTCCAACCGCCACGCCCATCGACCGACAGGGTCAGCGGAGCCTTCAACCCGGCCATGGACGCGACGACACCGCCGGTCGGCGCGGTCAGCTTCACATCCACCGCCAGCCGGTCGGCATCGGGCACCGCGTCGAGTACCAGGCGCAGCCGGTCGCCGCCCGCGATACCGGGCCCGCGCAGCGCGTCGGCGCTGGCGGTCACCTGCGCTCGCCGGTCCGCGATATGCACCTTGCCGTCGATCGCCAGCACATGGCGCTGCCCCGTCACCGGCGCGCCGATCACGAAGCGCTGCACGGCCAGCCGGTTCACGTCGATGTCGAGATCGGGGAGCAGCGGCGCGTTCGGATCGCTCGGCGTCTGCTTCAACTCGGGCTTGCGCGCCAGCGTGACGAGGTTAGCGGTCAGCGAGCGGACATCGATATGATTGTTGGTATAGGCGAACGGCCGCCAGTCCACGTCCAGCCGCGGGCTCGACAGGAACACGCCCTTGGGATCGCTGACCCGCAGGTTGACGAGGCTCATCCGGCCATAGAGCGAACCCTCGATCCGCCCGACCTTGATGTTCAGCCCCGACGCCGTGGTGTAACCGCCCAGCTGGTCCGCGACGAAGCGGCGACCCGGATCGGTGTTGATGCCCAGCAGGATCGCCCCGACCAGCAGGATCAGCCCCAGGATCGTGAAGCCGATCCATTTGAGCACCCGCTGCCACAAGGGGCGACGCACGACGACGGTCTCGGTGGCGGGCTCGGACGACATGATCTGTTCGTCCGCCATCAGAAAGCCTGCCCGATCGAGATATACAGGGCCACCTTGCCGTCACCCGGACGCGGGTTCAGCGGGGTCGCGACATCGACGCGCAACGGCCCGAAATTGGTGTAGAAGCGCCCGCCGACACCGGCGCCGAAGCGTAGATCCTTGCCCGTCGGAAGCGTGCTTTCATAGCTGTTGCCCGCATCGACGAACGGCACGATGCCGAAATTGCCGAAGCGATAGCGCGCCTCCAGCGCAAACTCGTTCAGGCTGCGCCCGCCGACCGGATTGCCCTGCGGATCGAACGGGCCCAGCCGCTGGAAGCCATAGCCGCGTACCGAACCGCCGCCGCCGCCATAATAGCGCCGCGACGGAGCCAGATCGTTGCGGTCGATCCCGAAGATCGCCCCCGCCCGCGCCCGACCCGCAATGACGAGGCTGTCGTTGAAGGGATAATAGAAGGTCCCCTCCACCATCGTCCGCGCATAGGGGCGCACCGCACCGCGCACCGAGGTTTCGGGGCTGAGATTCAGTTTCAGGCGATAGCCGCGTGTCGGGTTGAGCAGGTCATTGGACTGGTCGAACACCACCTGCCCCGGAATGGCGGCGATGCCATAGGTGCCGCGCACCCGTTCGCCACGCGTGAAATCATAGACGCTTTCGTTCGTGCCGGTCAGCTCGCCGCCAAAGGCATAGGTGAACTTCTTCTGCCAGATCGGCGTCGAGTCATAGCTCCAGCGGAAGGCGACCGTGCCGATGAACGCATCGAACGCGTCGTAATTCTGGTGGCTGGCCGAAGCGATGACCTGAAACGTCCGGTCGCGCCGCCCGGCATTGGAGCGACGGAAGGTGCCGCTGAGCCCCTGTTCCTGGGTACCCGCGATGATCGACGCGATCAGCGCGCCTTCGGGTTTGAAGGCGTTGCGGTTGGTGAAGCTGCCCTGCAAGCGCACGCCTTGCCCGGTCGAATAGCCGCCTTCACCCGACAGGGTCCGTGCGGGGCCCTTGGTCTGGGTGACCTGAAGGTCGATCGCCTCGGTGCCGTCGGGGTTGATCCGCCCGGTCCGCTTGGGCTCGACCGCGACGCCGTTGAACAGGCCGGTCGCGACCAGCGCATTGCGCAGATCGTCGGTCAGTCGCGAGTCGTACAGCTCTCCCTCATCGAAGCGCGGGAAGACATTCAAATGGTTCAGGTCGAACACCTGATCGCCGGTCGTGGTCAGCTTGCCAAAGGCCGAGCGTGGCCCCGTATCGACGGGCAGGGTATAGGCCCCGACCGGTTCCGGCCCCTGATCCTCGAGCAATATGTCGCGGTCGCCGACCTTGACGAAGGGATAGCCGCGCTGCGGCAGGACGAGGCTGACATTGGCCTCCGCCCCCTGGATGCGGGCGGCCTCGATGGGGTCACCTACCTTGAGCGGCAGGTTGGAGCGCACCAGATCGGGTGGCGTCGTCGCCTGCGCATTCACCGTGATCGACGACAGGCGATAGAGCCGCCCCGGCGTCGCGGTCAGCACGACCTTCAACCGGCCCGCCTCGCCCTCGCCCTGCTGTTCGCGCTGCAGGGTGGAGACGGCGGTCGCATCATAATAGCCGAGCGACTTCATCAGTCGGATCGCCAACTGCTCGTCCTCGCGCGCACGGGCGGACACCTGGGTCGCATTGGCCGCCTTGCCCTTGCCCTCGCGCAGCGATGACAAGCCCTTGAACTCGTCGTCCAAGTTCAGATCGGCCAGCCCGCGGACTTCCATATCATAGCGTATGTCCGGTGCCCGCTCGCCCTTGGGGTCGGCGGCGGTCTGGAGCGGCGTGGAGTCGAAGTTGCTGAGCGGGGTGAGGGGTTGGGCCAGTTGCGGGTCTTCGGGGTCGACCGGGCCGATCGCTTCGCCGGTGGCCAAAGGCTGGGCGGTCTGTGCGCTTGGCAGCGGGGTCGTGGGCAGCGGCGTCGTGGGCAGCGGGGTCGCAGTCTGGGGCGCGGGGATGGTCTGCGTCTGCGGCTGGGTCGTCGCCATGGTCGACATGGGCTCCAGCGGCGCGTTGATGTCGCCGCTCAACGGGGGCAGCGCGGCGTTGAATTGGGCATCGGGAACGATCGGGGCATTGGCCTGCGGATCGGCCATTCCCTCGCGCTGATCCTTCGGCACGCTGGGCCCCTGGGCCGGCGCGGTACCGGGCTTCGACAATTGCCCGAGAGCCGGGGAAGTAAGCGATGAGGGAGCAATCAGCGCGACCGCGAGCCAGTAATGTCTGCCAATCCGTCCCGCCACGCCGTTAGAAACCCCTTTCCGCTCAAAGGTCTTCCGTCGTTCGGATCGATCCCCCAGCCTCTCCCAAACGCCACAAGGTCAGCCAGGGTTCCCTTAATATCGTCATCTTGGCGTCGGGGCGCAGCCGACCAGCCCGCCAACGGGTACGATGATCTCGTCCTGCCCCGTGCGGGCGATGCTCAGGCTGGCGTCGGAGACGATGGCGCCGTCCTGCAATGTTTCGCGTTGCGCGATCGTCATGGTCACGGTCGCGCTGACGCCGTTACCGGCATAGCGCGTGCTGCTCGCCAGCCCGAGCGCGCCGCCCCCCGCCGCCTCGGTCGCCGCCAGATCGATCACCTTGCCGTCCAGCGACAGCCGCAGCCGCGTCGGCTCGACCATCGCGACGAAGCGCTGATCCTGCACCGTCCACAGATAGGCGGCGCATCCCCGTTCCGGCAATTGCTGGCGCGGCAGGGTTCCGGGCGTCGGAACGGCGACCTGCGCTTGCATCAGCGCCAGGGCGAGGAGAGGCGAAACCATCATGGCGCCGATGCTATCATCAACAGCCAGCACGGGTAAGCCGCCACCGCCAGCAACAGCCCCAGCGGCACCATGTCGTCCCCCGCGATCCGCGCGCCCAGCATCCGGCGGACCAGCACATGGCCCAGCCCGATCAGGCATGCCGCCAACAGCACGGCCGGCAGCATCCGCCAGCCCAGCCACAGCCCGATCGCCCCCAGCAGCTTGGGATCGCCGCCGCCCATCCCCTCTCGCCCGCGCCATCGGCGATAGCCAGCGGCAACGGCCCAGAGCGCGCCGAAACCGGCCAGCCCCCCGACGATCCGGTCCCCCAGCAGCGGCGCGAAGCCGAGCGCTCCGGTCACCAGGCCCGTCCCCGCCAGCCATGCGGTCAAGCGATCGGGCAACCACAAGGCCAGCGCGTCGAGCGAGGCCAGGGCCAGCAACGACCAGCCGAACATCGCGCCCGTCCAGCCGTCCGGCCCCGCCAGCCAACCTGCCACCGCGCCGACCAGGACGGCCAGAAGCTCGACGCGGATATGCACCGGATCGATACGCTGTCCGCAGCGCGCGCAGCGCCCGCGCAGGATGACGGCGCTGACGATCGGTATCAGTTCCCAGGCGCGCAACGTCTTGCCGCATCCGTCGCAGGCGGAACGCCCCGACAGCACCGATCGATCGTCCAGCCAGCGCAGCACCAGGGCCGCGATGAACGACCCGATGATCGCCCCCGCCACTCCATAGATACAGGCCCAAAGTCCCGATGCCGCCCCGAACGTCATGGCGTCGCCCCTACTCCGCCGCCCCTTTGCGCGCCACGGGCAAAAGGCGTAAGGCCGCGGCAAAACATATCGATCGGAGAGTATGCGCCATGACGGATCCCATCGTCATCCTGTCCTATGCCCGCACCCCCATGGGGTCGTTCCAGGGAAGCCTGTCGAGCCTGTCCGCGACCCAACTGGGCGCGGCGGCGGTCAAGGGTGCAGTCGAGCGCGCGGGCGTCGATCCCGCCGCCATCGAGCGCATCCATATGGGTTGCGTCCTGCCCGCCGGTCTGGGCCAGGCCCCGGCGCGGCAGGCGGCGATCTTCGCCGGGCTGGGCGAGCATGTCGAGGCGACCACCGTCAACAAGATGTGCGGATCGGGCATGCAGGCCGCGATCATGGCCGCCGAAGCGCTGGCGGCGGGTTCCGCCGAGATGATCGTCGCGGGCGGCATGGAGAGCATGACGAACGCCCCCTATCTCAGCCACAAGCATCGGAGCGGGGCGCGGATCGGGCATGACACGCTCTATGACCATATGTTCCTCGACGGGCTGGAGGACGCCTATGAGCGCGGGCGGCTGATGGGGCATTTCGCCGAGGAGGCGGCGCAGGACTATCAGTTCACGCGGGCGGCGCAGGACGATTTCGCCATCGCATCGCTGGAACGCGCCAAGGCGGCGCAGGGTTCGGGCGCGTTCGACCGGGAAATCGTGCCGGTCACCGTCAAGACCCGCAAGGGCGAGGAACGGATCACGCTCGACGAACAACCCGCCAAGGGTGATCCGGCGAAGATCCCGACCTTGAAGCCCGCTTTCGCCAAGGACGGCACGATCACGGCGGCCAATGCGTCGTCCATCTCGGACGGTGCGGCGGCACTGGTGATGACGCGGGCAAGCGTCGCGGATCGGCTGGGCCTTACCCCGATCGCGCGGATCGTGTCGCATGCCGCCCATGCCCATGCGCCCGCGCGCTTCACGACCGCGCCCGTCTTCGCGATGCGCAAGGCGCTGGACCGGGCGGGCTGGTCGACGGGTGATGCCGATCTCTACGAGGTCAACGAAGCCTTTGCGGCGGTCGCGATGATCGCGATGCACGACATGGGATTGTCGCACGACCGGCTGAACGTCCATGGCGGCGCCTGTGCGCTGGGCCACCCGATCGGGGCGAGCGGCGCGCGGGTGCTGGCGACTCTGCTCTCCGCCCTGGAAACGAAGGGCGCGCGGCGGGGCATGGCCTCGCTATGCATCGGCGGCGGCGAGGCCACCGCGATGGCGGTGGAGTTGATGTAAGGGCTCTCCGTCCCCCTCGCGCAGGCGGAGGGGGCGGGCAGGGCCGCCAGCGACCGCCTGGCTTTTACGGCAGCGTTTCGCCGGGCTCGACGCCCCACAGGCTCCCGACCGGCACGAAGCCTGCCTGCCCCTTCACGTCCAGCCGGCACCAGCCGCCATTGCATTCGCTCAACCGCCCGACGACGCCGGGGGCCGCGCGCCATAGCGTCTTGGCCGTGTCATTGGGTGCGGAGCGCATCGGCAAGGGTTCGGACCCGCGCACGATCGCGGTGCGCGTGTTCCGCAGGAGGACGGCGAGCATCCACCCCTCAGTCCCATCGGGGTCCTGCACCTTGCGCCATTCCTTGAACGCGGCGACGACCTTCACCGGAAGATCGGGACGGCGATAGGTCCAGCTGGCGGGATAGGCACGCGCGGGGCCGGTCCGCATCCGCGCCAGCGACGCGCCGATCGAACCATAATAGGGCATGGCCCGCTTCTCGGGCGCGGCGGATGCGACCGACGCGACCGGCCCCATCGTCACCGTCACCGCCGCCAAGGCCAGTCCGATCATGGACCTGCGCATCCTGTTTCCTTCTTCTCGCCCGCTGTTTCCGGGCTCTACGACGAGGCGGGGGGATGCTTCAACCATGTTCCGCCGCCGCATCGCCGGTTGACGCGGTGCCGGGCTTGCCGCAATCCCGTGGCCATGGTCGATCCGCGCCGCTGCCTGAACCCCAGGGTGGTCGTCACCCGCGAACTGCCCGATCCGATCATGGACCGGATGGCCGCGCTGTTCGACACGCATCTGAACCGCACCGACGAGAAATGGAGCCGCGATCAGCTGGTCCAGGCGGTGGCGGAATGCGACGTGCTGGTTCCCACCGTCACCGATGCGATCGATGCCGATCTGATCGCCCAGGCTGGCCCCCGGCTGAAGCTGATCGCCAATTTCGGCGCGGGCGTGAACCATATCGACCTTCGCGCGGCACGCGCGCGCGGTATCATCGTCACCAACACACCGGGCGTCCTGACCGAGGACACTGCCGACATGACCATGGCGCTGATCCTGTCGGTTCCACGCCGCCTGGCCGAGGGGGAGAAGCTGGTCCGGTCGGGCGCCTGGAAGGGGTGGAGCCCCGGAGGGATGCTGGGCCACCGGATCGGCGGCAAGGCGCTGGGCATCGTCGGCATGGGGCGGATCGGACAGGCCGTGGCGCGGCGCGCACGCGCGTTCGGCCTGTCGATCCATTATCATAATCGCCGCCGCCTGCCCGCCAGCATCGAAGCGGAGTTGGGCGCGACCTGGCACGCCGATCTCGACACGATGCTGGGCGCGGTCGACATCGTGTCGATCCACACGCCGCTCAACGCCGACAGCCACGACCTGATCGATCGTCGCCGCATCGGCCTGATGCGCAGTCACGTTTACCTCATCAATGCCAGCCGGGGCGGCATCGTCGACGAGGATGCGATGGTCGACGCGCTGGAAGCGGGACGGCTGGCGGGGGCGGGATTGGATGTCTGGCGCCACGAGCCGGAAATCGACCCTCGCCTGCTCGCGCTCCCCAATGTGGTGATGACCCCGCATATGGGCTCGGCGACGTTGGAGGGGCGCATGGCCTCGGGCGAGCGGGTCATCGCCAATATCCGAAGCTGGGCCGATGGCCACCGCCCGCCGGATCAAGTGCTGGAGGGGTGGCTTTAGGCCCGTCCCCTCGCGCCTGCGTCAGTCGACCGTCTGGACGCCGAATGTAAACCACGCGCCGACCGCGTGATCGTATAGCCGGACCAGATCGTCGTCTATTCGGCAGGTGAAATGGCCGGCGCTGCTGCGATCATAGCCGCGCGCCTCGCCATCCGCGATCTCGAAATGGATCGATCCCCCGGCAGCATTGTCCTGAATTTCGGGTAGTGTGCCGCCGAATTTCACGCCACGGTCGCCGTCGAAGCCCTGCAGATGCTCGCCCCGCGCTTCCGCCGCGATCCGACGATGGCGGTCCTCCGCCTGGTCATAGAGTCCGGCGACTTTCCTGCCCTTCACGAGCGCATGGGATGAGGCGGCGATGATCGCCCGCATGTCTGACTGCATGGCCTGCGCCTGACACAAGCGATTGGGCCGATCAACCGCGCGTCGACAGACTGCTTCACGCGCAGACAGCGGACAGGCGAAAATGGAGCCCCGTGCCTTGCTCCATATCAAAATGTTGCGACGCGGAACCGAGGGTTCGTCGCTGCATTCCCCTCCTGTCATTCCAACAGGAGCTACCATCATGAAAAAGCTGGCAATTGCCCTCACCTTCACCGCGCTCGCCCTGTCGACTTCGGCCTGTTCGACGCTGAAGGGCGCGGCGATCGGTGGTGCGGGTGGCGCCGGGGTCGCGGCGGCGACCGGTGGCAGCGTGGAAAAGGGTGCGGCGGTCGGCGGCACGGCGGGCGCGGTGGTCGGCACCGTCGCCGACTGAGCTATCGGGCGGGAGAATCCGGGCTCGGCTTCACTCCCGCCCTCTCCAGCGCGGCAATGCGCGCGGCGTCCTTGGGGCGCCCGAAGAGGCGGAACAGCGACAACAATTCGGAGCGATCCGGTACGAACAGCAGGGCATCGCCGATCATCGTCCGCTCGCGGGATCGCGGCTCGACCGGACGCCAAATGCCGCCCACCGAGACTTGAAACCCCGCCATCATCTCGACCGGAACGCGCGGCACATCCCATCGCGCGAAGACCGCCGAACGGAACAGCGGATCGGGCGGCAGTGTCAGCGGCGCGACGCCCAGCCGGTCCAGCACCGCCGGTGCCAGCGACAGGTCGACCAACAGATCAACATCCTTCACCGGCCCGGCCTCAATGCCGTGCAGCGCCAAGGCCGCGCTGCCGATCATCCACCAACCCTCGGGAAATGACGCCATCGCCGCCGCGACGCTTCGCAACGTCGTGTCGAGCTCCGGCGTCATCCTCCGGGCTCAGTCGCCGGTCAGGATGCGATCGACCAGCTGCTTCACGCTCGGTACGAAGCCGTTGGAATAGAAGGGATCGCGCTTGAAGTTATAGGCCGCATGCCCGGCGAACATCAGGTTCTGCTCGACATCACCGCCATGCGCGATCTCTTGCAGCGTCTTCTGGATGCAGAAGCTGCGCGGGTCCGCCAGACGCCCGGTCGAGTTGGTCTCGCTATCGGCCCAGCTCGAGAACAGGCACTGCGACAGGCACCCCATGCAGTCGGCCTGATCCTTGCGGATTTCCTTGGCTTCTTCAGGGCTGACGAAGACCAGCGTATTGTCCGGCGTCTTGAGCGCCATGGTGAAGCCGCTGCCGAACCATTCGCGCGCGCGCAGCAGATCGCCCTTGGTCACCCAGAAATTCTTGCCCTTCACGCCGACATCGAGCTGGAAGACATGGTCGCCCGCTTCCTGCGTAGAAAAGGCGATCTGCCGGTCCGACCGCGCTTCGAGATTGCGCAGGAAGGGATTGCGCACCGCGCTGGAATAAAAGCCGGTCGGCGAGAAGCGATGGAGAAGGACATCGCCCTGCTCGATCGTCATCAGCCGCTGCTTCCACTCTTCGGGGATCGGGCTTTCCTGCGTCAGCAGGGGACGCGTGCCGAACTGGAAGGCGATCTTGCCCAGCTCGGGATTGTCGATCCAGTCGTTCCAGTCGCGCAGGTACCAGACGCCGCCCGCCATCACGATCGGCACCTCGTCCGAGATACCACCCTCGCGCATCGTGTCGCGTAGCGCCTTTACGCGCGGATACGGGTCCTGGGGCTGCAACGGGTCTTCGGCGTTGGACAGGCCGTTATGGCCACCGGCCAGCCAGGGGTCCTCATAGACCACCGCCGCCAGCCACTCCGCCGCCTTGGAATAGGCACGCTTCCACAGCGCGCGGAAGGCGCGGCCCGAGGAGACGATCGGCAGATAGCTGACCTGATGATGCGCCGCGATCTCCGACAGCTTGTAGGGCATGCCCGCACCGCAGGTGACGCCCGCGACCAGCCCCTTGGTACGCGCCAGCACGCCTTCCAGCACCCGCTGCGCGCCGCCCATTTCCCACAGCACGTTGATGTTGATCGCGCCCTTGCCACCGGCGATGTCCCAGGCACGCTTCACCTGCTGGACCGCGCCCTCGATGGCATATTCGATCAGTTCCTCATGCCGCTCGCGCCGGGTCAGGGCGCGGTAGATCTGGGGAATGATCTTGCCTTCGGCGTCATAGCTGTCGGCATTGACCGCCGAGACGGTCCCGACGCCGCCCGCCGCCGCCCAAGCCCCCGCCGAGGCGTGATTGGTCGCAGCGACACCCTTGCCCCCTTCGATCAGCGGCCAAACCTCGCGGCCGTTATACAGGATGGGGCTCAAGCCTTTGAACACGTCGTTACCTTGTCTGACCGAAAGGGTCTCATATAGCGTGTTAGGAACGCTAGGCGAGGGGGAATTAACGGCACCGGCCCGTGCCGGATCAGCCCAGCGCGCCGGGCCGACCCAGGACCTGTTCGTACAGAGCCTTGTACCGGGCGACCATCTGGCTCTGGTCGAACTCGGCCCGCGCGCGCTGCTGGTTGGCGGCGCCGGCCTGAGCGCGCAGATCGGGATTGGCGATCAGCGCCTGGATGACGTCGCGCAGGCGGACCTCATTGGCTGCATCCGCGATGAACTGGCGATTGGGCTCGGACACCATCGACCGCACATCGCCGACGGGCAGCGACGCGATGGGCAGCCCCGCCGCCATTCCCTCCAGGACCGAAATCGGCGCCTGTTCGGACAGCGAGGACAAGGCGACAATGTCGAAATGCCGGATGAAGCTGTAGGGCCGTTCCAGAAAGCCCGGCATGACCAGCCGGTCGGCAATGCCCATGGCCGCGGCGGCCTGCTGGATCGTCGCGCGCTCCGGCCCCTCCCCGACGATGACCAGCCGGAAACGCCCCGGAACGCCGCCCATCGCACGGACCAGCATCGGCAGGTTCTTGACCACCCGCAGTCCCGCCAGCGCACCGACGACGATCTCCTTGGGCTGGCGGACGAAGCCGGGAATCGCCTTGGGATCGGGATCGCGGGTGTAGAGCTGGGTCGCGATGCCGTTGGGAATGCGGTGAACCCGCTCGGCGGGCTGTTTCCAGGTCCGCAGCGCGATCCCCTCCAGCACATGGCTGGGCACCGCCAGCGCGTTGGCCGCCGACAGGGCGATGCGGCGATAGATATTGCGCTCCAGCTTCAGCCCGCGCGCTTCATCGGCGTTGAAACCATCCTCGTGATGGACCAGCGGCGGCGCACCCTTGGGATAGACGCGCCGTGCCATCACCCCGTCGATCGCCCCCCAATTATAGGTCAGCACCAGGTCGAAGCGGCGCATATAGGCCGCGATCGCCTCGTAACGCTTGACCGAGGGCTTGCCGGTCAGCGGCGGCGCATCCTGCGCGATTTCATAGCGTATGCCCTTGGCGATCGAATCCCGCGCGCCGAGTTCGTCGGGCATGGCGGAGACGATGGTGTGCCTCGTCGCATCGCCGAACGCGTTCATCAGCGCGACCGCGCGCGCCTCCTTGCCGCCCAGCGAAAAGGAGGAGTGGAGGTGAAGGATGTTCAGCGGTCGAGCCATGCGCCCCGGATTAGCGGGCAAGGCAGGGCTTGAAAACCGCCTATCCCTCCACGCGGTCGAGCAGGCGCCCGATCCCCGCCAGCGCCTCCGGCTCGGTCAACAGCGGCGTATGGCCGACATGCGGCACCGTGACCAGTTCGGACGGCGACAGCATCTCGACCATCCGGTTCGCGACGGCCGCGCTCAGAATGTCGGACCGCTCGCCCCGCACCACCAGCGTCGGTACGCCGTTCAGCGCGGACAGCGCCGCCCACATGTCCGGCCCGGCCTCGGTCCCCGGCACGCGGAACGGCTCGGCGATCCTCAGGTCGTAATCGAGCACGATCCGCCCGGCGCTGGTCAGCCTATGGGTTCGCTTGGCCATGGCCAGCCAATCCTCGACCCCCCAGTCGGGATAGACATCCTCATTATTCTCGTGGAGGCAACGCGCCGCGTGAAGCCAGGTCGGAAAGCTCTGCCCCTTGCCGACATAGCCGCGAATGCGCGCCAGGCCGGCCGCCTCGATCTCCGGCCCGATATCGTTGAGCACCGCGCCCGCCAGCCGCCCGCGCGCGGTCGCCGCCAGCACCATGGTCACGATCCCGCCCAGCGACGTGCCGACCGCGACGAACCGGGTGATGCCGTATTCGTCCAGCATCGCCTGCACGTCCTGCACATAGGTCAGGGGCACATAGGTCATCGGGTCCTTGGCATGGGCGCTTTCGCCGCGCCCGCGAAAGCTGACCGCGATTACCCGCGCACGCCCATCGAGCGCCCGGGCCAGCCCGTCGAAATCGCGGGCGTTGCGGGTCAGGCCCGGCATGCAGATGATCGGGGGAAGCGTATCGGACCCCGGATAGTCGCGCGCATGCAACCGCAAGCCGTCTTTCGACCACCAATAACGATTCTCATAGGCCGACATGCTTGAACGTCCTCCGGTGCACCCTCCATATCGCGGCATGCCCGTATCCCCGCAAGCCTATCGCCCGTCCCGCGCCCTCGCCGAAGTCGCCGATTTCCTCGCGGATTCCGTCGCACCGGCCGATTTTCCGCAGACCGTCGTCCGCTTTCGCAACGATCGCGCGGCGGGCGAAATCGGGCTGGAGACGCTGACCGACGACGAATGGGCCGACCATCTCGGCCGATTCCGGCCGCTGCCCGACACGCTGCCGGGGCCGCTCGCGCTGCGCTACCACGGCCACCAGTTCCGCCAGTATAATTCCGACCTGGGCGATGGGCGCGGCTTCACCTTCGCGCAGATGCACGGCGTGGATGGCCGGTTGCTCGAACTCGGCACCAAGGGATCGGGGCAAACGCCCTATAGCCGTTTCGGCGACGGCCGCCTGACGCTGAAAGGCGGCGTGCGCGAAATCCTGGCGACCGAGATGCTGGAGGCGCTGAACGTCCCCACCTCGCGCACTTTGTCGCTGATCGAGACGGGCGAGTCGCTGCACCGGGGCGACGAACCCTCCCCCACCCGCTCCGCGGTGATGGTGCGGATGAGCCATGGCCATATCCGCATCGGCAGTTTCCAGCGCCTCGCCTTCGAGCGCGACGAGGAGAATATGCGGCGCCTGGTCGCCTATGTGCTGCGGCATTTCTACGCTGAGACTTCGGACGATCCGGTGCGGCTGCTGACCCTGGTGGCGGAGCGGACCGCGACACTGGCGGCGCGATACATGGCCGCCGGGTTCGTGCACGGCGTGCTCAATTCGGATAATATCAACGTAACGGGGGAAAGCTTCGACTATGGTCCGTGGCGGTTCGCGCCCAGCTGGGACCCGGAGTTCACCGCCGCCTATTTCGACCAGACGGGTCTCTATGCCCTCGCCCGCCAGCCCGAGGCGATCCAGTGGGACGTGATGCAACTCGCCTCCAGCCTGCGTCTGATCGCGGAGAGCGAGCCGCTGATCGCGGCGCTGGAGGGGTTCGCCACCCGTTATCAGACGGAGATCGTGACCGCGATCCTGTGGCGACTGGGGGTGACGCCGCGCGAAGGCACCGAAGACCGCGCACTGGTCCAGACGTTCGAGCGGGCTCTGCGCGCCTCGCAAGCCCCGATCGACCGCGTCTATTTCGATCTGTTCGGCGGGCAGGTGCCGGATCAATATGACGAGACGTGGAACGAACTCCGCGACCTGATCGAGCCCTATGCGCCCCGCCGCGCCCGCGATCATGACTATTGGCGGGGCGAACCCGAGTCGATGCTGATCGACGAGGTCGAGGCGATCTGGGCCCCGATCGCCGAGCGCGACGACTGGTCGATGCTGTACGACAAGGTCGCGCGGGTGCGTGCGATGGGTGCGGCGCTTGCCGCCCCCGATGCGGCGGCCTAGCCTTTCCGAATGACCCGCCATCTGTCGACATTCGAGCCCGCCACCGGCGCGCTGATCGCCGAGCTTCCCATCGGCGACGCCGCACGCGAGGTAGCCACCGCCCGCGCCGCCTGGAGTGGCTGGGCGGCGACTCCGCTGACGGAGCGGATCGAGACGTTGCGCCGCTTCGCCGAGATCGTCCGGACCCGCGCCGAGGCCTTTGCCGATCTGATCGCGCGCGAGACGGGCAAGCCGCTATGGGAAGCCAGGACCGAGGTCGATACGGTGATCGCCAAGGTCGCCATCTCGATCACCGCGCAAGCCGAACGCGCCGGCGAACGCGTCAGCGATCAGCCGGGTGGCGGGCGCATGGCGCTGCGTCATCGTCCACATGGGGTATTGGCGGTGCTGGGCCCCTATAATTTCCCCGCGCATCTGCCCAACGGCCATATCGTGCCCGCGCTGCTGGCGGGCAATGCGGTGGTGTTCAAACCATCCGAAAAGACGCCCGCGACCGGAGCGTTCCTGGTCGAATGCTATCATGCGGCGGGGGTGCCCGAGGGCGTCGTCCGGCTGCTGATCGGTGGGCCGGATGAAGGGCGGGCCCTGGCCGGGCATGACGGGATCGACGGGCTGCTCTTCACGGGTTCGGCGCGCACCGGCATCGCGCTCAACCGGCAATTCGCCGAGCGGCCTGAGAAGATCCTCGCGCTCGAAATGGGTGGCAACAACCCGCTGCTGGTCTGGGACGATCCCGACCTCGACGCCGCCGCCGCTCTGATCGTCCAGTCGGCCTATACCACCGCCGGACAGCGGTGCACGGCGGGGCGGCGATTGATCGTGGAGGACCGGCTCTACGATCCGCTGATCGCCGCGCTGACCCGGCTGACCGACCGGCTGATCGTCGGCGCGCCGCATGACGAGCCCGCCCCCTTCATGGGGCCGGTGATCGACAATGACGCAGCGGAATTGCTTGATATGGCTTTCGGCAAACTCGTCGACATGGGCGCCCATGTCATCCGTTCGCTCGAACGCCCGATCCCCGACCGCCCCTTCCTCACGCCCGCGATCCTCGACGTGATGGATGTGACCGATCGGCCCGATGACGAGCTGTTCGGCCCGGTGCTGCAAGTCTCCCGCACTCGCGACTTTGCCGATGCGATCGGGCAGGCCAACGCCACCCGCTACGGCCTGTCGGCCTCGCTGATCTCTCCGTCGCGCGAGCGGTACGAACAATTCTGGAGCGGCGTCCGCGCCGGGATCGTCAATTGGAACCGCCCGACCAACGGCGCGGCATCGAGCGCCCCGTTCGGGGGCATCGGCTGGTCGGGCAACCACCGCCCCAGCGCCTATTACGCCGCCGATTACTGCGCCTATCCGGTTGCCAGCGCCGAAGCGGACCAGGCCGCCGCAACGATCCCGGTCGGCCTGCGCTGATGGAGAAATGGCCCGGAACCGGGGTTCCGGGCCATCCCGTCAGTTAGAAGCGGGCGGATATGCCGACCCGCAACGTCCGCCCCCGTACCGTGTAATAGGTGGGGAAGGTGTTGAAATAAGCACCCGTCGCATAGTTGGTATCGGACCCGATCAGCGGCGGGTCCTTGTCGAAGAGATTCTGGACATTGAACCGCACATCGATCCCCTTCACCAGCGTGATGTTGGTGTTGAAATCGAAATAGCTGTAGCCGGGAATACGCTGCGTCAGCGGATAGGTCTGGCCTGCCGATGCCGCCAGCACGGTGTTGGTCGACAGCTTGGAGTTGCTGGTCGGCCCGATATAGCGCCAGGTAAAGCCCAGGCCGCCCCTGATCCAGGGCAGCTGCCAGTTCACGCCTGCGACGTGACGCCAGCGCGGCATTGGATCGCCACAGGCAAATCCGAAATACCCCAGGCATGACCAGGGCGTGTTGCCCGGTGCGAATTGCCGTTCGAATTTGGTGGTCAGCGTTCCGTTGAAGTTCAGGCCGAAGGTGCCGATATTGTTGGTCATACCCAGACGCTTGGGGTCCAGCGCATAGTTGGTGCTGAAGTCGATACCCCGCGTCGCCGTATAGCCCGAATTGTTATAGCGTGCATCGGCGATCAGCAGCTGTCCCGTCTGCGGATCACGCTTGTAGAACTGGCAGAAGAATTCGACCTTGTTGCGATAGCATTGGTCGAACGCCATACCGATGCGGGTCCATTCGAACGCGCCCTGGATATTGATATCGTACCAGTCGACCGATGCAGTCAGACCGGGAATGAAGCGCGGCTGGAACACCACGCCCAGCGTCTTGCTGCGCGACCGTTCGGGCTGAAGGTCCGAATTGCCGCCATTGACCAGCGTCGTCGGGCAGAAACCGTTCGTGTCGCAGCCGGTATAGCTGGTCAGCGCATCATATTGCGCGCGCGTCATGCCGATCGAGCATTGTTCGAAGGTGTAGCGCGTCGCCCCCTTGCCGTCGGTGGACGCCCGCGGCGGCGCGCACAGGTCCAGCATTGGATAATTGGGATAGCGATTCTCGCCCTCCAGACGCTGGAGCACGCCCACACGCACCGCGCGGTTATAGCTGCCCCGGAAGCGCAGGCCGTCCACCGGCGCCCAGCTCGCCTCCGCCTTCCAGCTATGGATCAGGTTCTGATAGACGTCGTAATCGGAAATCCGATAGCCGCCATTGATGCTGAGTTCCTTGGCGAAGGGCTTGTCCTCGACCAGTGGGATGTCGATTTCGCCGCCCAGTTCCTTGACGCTGGTCCGCCCGTCGAAGGTCGTGAAGGTCGACCATGAGCCGAAGCCCTGCGACTGGTTGCGATATTTGCGATATTCGCCGGTGATCGCAAAGCCGATGCCGTTGGTGGCGAACGGGCTCTTGATTCCGTAATCTTCCAGCGTGCCCGATACGATCGCATTAATGACCTGCAGATCGTTCTGCTGGCGACGACTGCCGATGCCCGTCACCCAATTATAGACCGCATCGCTGATCGAGCTATTCGACGAAAAGGCGTCTATCGGCTGACAGTCGGGATCGGTGCCGTTGATTTTCGACAGACAGGTCGGCACGCCGTTCACATTGCGCACCTGAAGACCGCGTGCCAGCCGATCGGCCTGATCGGGCACATATTGGTGATCGGACGACCCGAGCATGATGTTGCGGGTCTGCTGATAGCTAAGCTCGAACCGGATCTTGTCGACGATCATGCCCGACAGATTGAGCGCGCCGCGCCAGTCGTCCGTCGAGTTGCGGAAGTTATAGATCATGCCGGGCCGGAACAGCGACAGCGAGATGGGTTGGCTGAGCGCGGTGGTTCCTGCCGCCGTGCCGCAAATCTCCTGCGCCTGCGACGCGCTGAGGAACGGATTGTCGCAATTGACCGGCGCGGACGGCGTCCACAGCCCGCCATCGACCGAGTTGGCTCCTGTCTCGACGATCCGGCTATACAGGAAGCTGCCGTTCACGCGCATGCCCAGCGGCAATTCCGCCGTCAGGAAGCCGCCGGTATTGAACGTCTCGCTGCGCCGCTGAATCGAGTCGACGCGCTGGATACGCACCTCATCCGCCGTGTCATAGGGGCGAAAGCTGCGCGAACCATCACGCGCATTGCTCCGGTCCTGACCGTTGATACTGAAATAATTATACGGGTTGTACGTGGTGCCGTCGCACGCCCAAGTCGTGTTGCCCGCATCGCGATTATTGGGGTCGAACATCAAAAGCGGACAGTTGACGGTATCGATATTGCGGAACTGGATCGGGTCCGCCTTTTTATAGGTCGCGAAGCCGCTGACGTTCAGGCGGCCGTCCAACAGGTTCTTGCCCGCCGCCAGCGAGGCGAAATAGTTGCCGCCGCCCAGATAGGTGCCGCGCGGATAGGTATAGCCCGCATTCTGTGCGACCTTGGCGAGCAGCGGATTGTCGTTGTTGTGGTTGAAGCCGCTGACCTCGCCATCAAAGGCGATGCCGTCGAACTTGCGCTTGACGATGAAGTTGACCACGCCCGCGATCGCGTCGGAGCCATAGACCGCCGAGGCGCCGCCGGTCATGATGTCGATCCGCTCGATCAGCGCGCCGGGGATGATGTTGACGTCATTGTCCATCCGCTGTCCGTTGAGCAGCGTCAGGGTGCGCCCGGCACCGAGATTGCGCAGCCCGACCGAGGCGGCACCCGATGTCCAGCTCTGCCCCTGCAACCCCAACATCGGCGTGACCTGCGGCAATTGCGACAAGGCATCCTCGACCCGCGCAAGCCCCCGCTCCTTCAGATAGGTCGAGTCGATGGTGGTGATCGGCGCGTTGCTGGTCATGTTGGGGCGCACGATCCGCGTGCCCGTGACGATGACATCCGACGGATCGCTCTTTTCCTGCTTGGCGTCGATCTTGTCCGTCGAGGCAGCCACACCGGTCAGCGGCGTGTCGTCCTGCGCGGCCGGGTCAGTCGCACTGCCGCCAGACTCCTGGGCGGATGCCACGCCCGACCACATCAGCGCAATCAACGACGCCCCTAACAAGCGCTTCGCGTAACGAAATTCCCCCATTTGACCCGTCCCCGCTTTGATTTTTGCGAATCCATTCAACCACATTTTAAACTGACAAGCAAATATATTATACTATATGCGCTGCAACATGAACTGCCCCAAGTTGATCTACCGCCTCCCCAAGCATCGCTCGGTTGTGGAGCGGACGGCGGGGGCTCATCTGTCAGATCATGGCTAGCCTTCTCGACCCTGCCGCGCGTGGCCGCGTGATCCTTGTCGGTGCCGGGCCCGGTGATCCGGGCCTGCTGACCGTTCGTGCGGTCGAAGCGCTGAAACAGGCCGATGTCGTCGTGCATGACGGCCTGATCGACCCGCGCGTGCTCGATATCGCCCCGCCGCAGGCCCAGCGCATCTCGGTCGCCAAGCGGCGCGCGCGGCATACCTTGTCGCAGGACGCGATCAACGCGCTGATCGTCGCGCATGTGAAGACCGGCGCGATCGTCGTGCGATTGAAGGGCGGCGACCCCTTCATCTTCGGGCGCGGTGGCGAAGAGGTGGAGGCGGTGCGCGCCGCCGGCCTGCGCGTCGAGGTGATCCCCGGCGTCTCGGCGGCGCTCGGCTGCGCGGCGGAGGCGATGTTGCCGCTGACGCACCGCGATCACGCTTCCGCGGTGTCGTTCGTCGCGGGCCAGTGCAAGGGGCTGACCGATCAGGACTGGTCGGGGCTGGCGGGCCAGGGGCGCACGCTCGTCATCTATATGGGCGTCGCGACCGCCAACGCCATCGCCGACAAGCTGATGGCGGACGGCGTCGCCCCCGACATGCCGGTTGCGGTGCTAGAGCGCGGCACGCTGGAGGGCCACCGCGCCATTCGTACCCTGCTCGCCGATCTCGGCCCGATGGTCGAGCGTGAGAAGGTGCAGAGCCCGGCGATCATCGTCGTGGGCGAAGTCGTCGAATTGTCGGATGCCGAGGACAAGCTGGCGCGTTGGGCCCGTGTGGCGGAAGGGATGAACGCATGAAGCTTTTGACGGGCAATGATCTGGCGACCGGCGATGTCGTCTGGTGGACCGGCCAGGACTGGTCGCGCCATGTCGAAGATGCGGTCGATGTCGGCGCGAGCGGTGAAGCGATCCTGCGGGCCGAGGAAGGCGCGCGCCGGGTCAACGTGCCCTATCTGATCGATGCCGAGGCGACCGAACAAGGCCCCCGCCCCGCCCATATCAAGGACCGTATCCGCGCGCTCGGCCCGACGGTGCGCCCCGACCTGACGCTGAAGCCCGCTGATGCGGATGCCGGCGCCTGGGTCATCTGAGAGAGTAATCGATGTACGTTTACGACGAATATGACCAGAGCATCGTCGATGCCCGTGTCGAGGAATTTCGCGATCAGGTGGAACGCCGCCTGTCGGGCGCGCTGACCGAGGATCAGTTCAAGCCGCTGCGGCTGATGAACGGCCTCTACCTTCAGCTTCACGCCTATATGCTGCGCATTGCGGTGCCCTATGGCACGCTGGACAGCCGCCAGATGCGGATGCTGGGCCATATCGCGCGCAAGTACGATCGCGGCTATGGCCACTTCACCACGCGGCAGAACATCCAGTATAATTGGATCAAGCTGGCCGATGCGCCTGACATCCTGGCCGAGCTGGCGACCGTCCAGATGCATGCCATCCAGACTTCGGGCAATTGCATCCGCAACATCTCGTCCGACCAGTTCGCCGGTGCCGCCGCCGACGAGGTCGCCGATCCGCGTCCCTGGGCCGAGCTGATCCGGCAATGGTCGACCTTCCACCCGGAATTCACCTATCTCCCGCGCAAGTTCAAGATCGCGGTGATCGCGGCGGACGAGGATCGCGCGGCGATGCGGCTGCACGATATCGGCATCCAGTTGCTGGAGCGGGACGGTGTGCTCGGCGCGAAGATCTTCGTCGGCGGCGGCATGGGCCGCACCCCGATGATCGCGCATGAGGTGAAGGACTTCATCACCGCCGACCATCTGATGAGCTATCTGGAGGCGTGCCTGCGGGTCTATAACCGCTATGGCCGCCGCGATAATATCTACAAGGCGCGGATCAAGATCCTGCTGCATGAGATCGGCGTGGACTCGTACCGAGAGCAGGTGGAGGCGGAATTCGCCGCGATCCGCGATCTTGGTATCGACCCGCCGGTCGCCGAACTGGCGCGGATCACCGCCATGTTCGCCGGGCCCGATTTCGCCAGCGACGCCCCCGACACGGTGGATCGCTCCGACCCCGACTTCGCGGTCTGGCTCGATCAGAACGTCGCGGCCCACAAGCAGCCCGGCCATGCCATCGTCACGATCAGCCTGAAGCCGATCGGCGGCATCCCCGGCGACGCCTCGGCCGACCAGATCGACCTGATGGCCGACCTCGCCGAGCGTTACGGCCATGACGAACTACGCGTCACCCATGCGCAGAACATCGTGTTGCCGCACGTCCGCAAGGCCGATCTCTACGCCATCTGGACCGCCCTGCGCGACGCCGGGCTGGCCGAGGCCAATCTCGACCTGATCTCGGACATCATCGCCTGCCCGGGTCTGGATTATTGCAGCCTGGCGAACGCCCGCTCCATCCCGCTGGCGCAGAAGATCGGCGAGCGATTTGCCGGGCGGCAGCGCGAGCTGGGTGAGTTGAAGTTGAAGATTTCGGGCTGCATCAACGCCTGCGGCCACCATCATGCCGGGCATATCGGCATCCTCGGCGTCGATAAGAAAGGCACCGAGAATTACCAGCTTCTGCTCGGTGGATCGGGTGCGGAGGATGTGTCGCTCGGCAAGATCACCGGACCCGGCTTCGATGAGGACGGCGTGGTCGACGCGATCGAGCGCGTGACCGACCGTTACGTGGCGCTGCGCGAGGGCGGCGAGCGCTTCCTCGACACCTATCGCCGCGTCGGAATGCAACCGTTCAAGGAGGCGATCTATGGTTGATCCGATCACGGCGAACGGCGATGCGGGCGAGACGCTGCTGCGGTTCCGCGATGACGTGGTGCATGACGAACCGGCGGTGACGCTGGACGCCTTTCTGGGTCAGACCAACGCCACCGCCGTCCGGCTGGAGGCGGGCGACGATGCGCGCGCGCTGCTGTCGCATCTGGGGCAGATCGCGCTTGTCGAGATCAGCTTTCCGACGTTTCGCGACGGGCGCGGTTATTCGGCGGCGCGGATTTTGCGCGAGGCGGGGTTCGAGGGCGAGTTGCGTGCGGCGGGCGACGTGCTGGTCGACCAGATCCCGCATATGCGCCGCTGCGGCTTCGACAGTTTCGCGCCCGAAAAGCCGATCGACGCGGCCACGCTGACCAAGCTGCTGAATCTCTATCCCCAGCCCTATCAAAAGGCCGCCGATGCGCGCGTGCCGGTGTGGAAACTGCGCCATGGCTGAGGCGCGGCAGCTGGACCGGATCGACGTTCGCCCGGCCTATACGGCCGAGGATGCGGCGGCGTATGAAGGGCGGTTCGCAGGCGTGTCTGCACCGGACATGCTGCGCACCCTGCTGACCGGCGAATTACGGGGACAGATCGCGGCGGTGTCGTCCTTCGGCACCGAGTCCGCCGTGCTGCTGCACATGGTCGCGCAGGCCGATCCGGCGACGCCGGTGGTGTTCACCGACACGCTCAAGATGTTCCCCGAAACGCTGGCCTATCGCGACATGCTGGTCGACCGGCTGGGCCTGCTCGATGTGCGGGTGATCCAGCCAGACCCCGCGCTGCTCGCGGCCAAGGACCCGGAGGGCATCCGCCACGGTTACGACCCCGATGGCTGCTGCGACCTGCGCAAGGTCGAGCCGCTGACGCGTGGCCTGGCGCCGTTCGAAGCATGGATTTCCGGCCGCAAGGGCTTCCAGGCGGGCACCCGCCGCGCCCTCCCCCGCTTTGAAGTCGAGGATGGCCGGTTGAAGCTCAACCCGCTGGCGGACTGGGACAAGGCGGCGTTGGACGGCTATTTCGCCGCTCACGACCTGCCGCGCCATCCGCTGGAGGCGCAAGGCTATCCCTCGATCGGCTGCGCACCGTGCACCAGCCAGGTGAAACCTGGCGAAGACCCCCGCTCCGGGCGCTGGCGCGGCTTTGCCAAGGTGGAATGCGGCATCCACCGTCCGGTCGAAGCCGCTCAGCCGGTTTGAGCCCTTCAGGCAATAGGGCGGGATGACATCAGGTTGATCCTCCCACCCCTTCAAGGGAGGGGCTCGGGTCGACTCCATGTCATCCTGCTCTAACGACACCACCCCGGCGAAGGCCGGGGTCCAATTGCGATGCGTTCGGTAGCGCGGAGACGTAAGCGAGCGGCGAGATAGGCACCCACGCCCCGGCTCAAAGTTGGTGGCGACTAGAGCCCCGGCCTTCGCCGGGGTCGTTAGGGAGTGTGGGAGACCCAACCCCAACATCCGCTCGCACTGAACGGCGCGCGGGGATAAACTTGTCCTCGCTCAATAGCCCGCGAAGTCGGTAAACCGCGTGATCGTCGGGTCGAACTTCATCACGACCTTCCCCGTCGCGCCGTGACGCTGTTTCGCGACGATCAGTTCGGCCAGGCCATAGACCCGCTCGACCTCGGTCGCCCATTTCGCGTGATCCTCGAAGACCTTGCCGTCATCGCCTTCCATCGGGCGCTTGGGCTCGCGCTGCATCATGTAATAGTCTTCGCGGAACACGAACCAGACCATGTCGGCGTCCTGCTCGATCGAGCCCGATTCGCGAAGGTCGGACAGCATCGGGCGCTTGTCCTCGCGCTGCTCGACCGCACGGGATAGCTGGGACAGCGCCAGCACCGGCACGTTCATGTCCTTGGCCAGCGTCTTCAGCCCGCGCGAAATCTCCGAGATTTCCTGCACTCGGTTGCCCTCGGACGACTTGCCCGAACCGGTCAGCAGCTGGAGATAGTCGACCACGACCAGGCCCAGCTCGTTGTTCAGCCGCCGCTGAAGCCGGCGGACGCGGGTGTGAAGCGCCGAGATGGTAAGGCCGCCGGTATCGTCGATGAACAGTGGCAACTGCTCCAGCTCGGCGGCGGCGGCGGCGAGCTGGGCGAACTCGTTGCGGCTGATCTTGCCCATGCGCAGCGCTTCGGAACTGATCCCCGACTGCTCGGCCAGGATACGCGTCGCCAGCTGGTCGGCCGACATTTCGAGGCTGAAGAACGCGACCTTGGCACCGACCGACTCGGAGGGCGGGATGCCGTCCTGCATGTCGCGCATCCAGCGCCGCGCGGCATTGAACGCAATGTTGGTGGCGAGCGAGGTCTTGCCCATGCCTGGGCGGCCCGCCAGGATCATCAAGTCGGAGCGGTGCATACCGCCGATCTTGGCATTGACCGAGTCGAGACCCGTGGTGATGCCCGAGACATGGCCGCCGGAGTTAAGCGCGCGCTCGGCATTCTTGACCGCCATGGTGGTGGCCTGAGAGAAGCTTTTCACGGCATTCTCGGAGCCGCCGTCCGCCGCGACCTTGAACAGCTCGTTCTCGGCCAGTTCGATCTGCGCGCGCGGATTGACCTCTTCCGAGGTGTCCATTGCCCGGTCGACCAGCGTCCGCCCCACCGTCACCAGCGCCCGCAGCATCGCCAGATCGTAAATCTGCGTCGCGAATTGCCGCGCGCCGATCAGGCCCGCGCCCGATCCGGTCAATTGTGCCAGATAGGACGGGCCGCCCAGTGCCTTCATCCCCTCATCCGCCTCGAACATCGGGCGCAGGGTCACTGGCGTCGCCAACATGTCGGTGGCGCGCAGATTCTTGATCGCAGAAAATACGCGGCCATGCACCGGCTCGAAGAAATGCTCCGGGTCCAGCCGGTCGACCAGATCGTCGGCCAGCCGGTTGTCGATCATCATCGCGCCCAGCAGCGCGGCCTCCGCTTCGATATTGCGGGGAAGCTGCTGCGGCTCGGTGGCGGCAGCGGGGTTCGGGAATGCGAGGGTGGCCATTTCTTCGGCGTTAGCGCGGAGTGGGCCCGGATGAAAACGGATTGCGTCGATCAGCGAGGGATTTGCGGCGCGCGCGCTTCGCGACTATTCCGTTCGCCATGGCCGATCCTCGGATCATCTCTATCGAACTGGACGAACGCAGCCTGGGCTGGCGCTCGGCCGATGTCGAGCAGGAGCGGCGGATCGCGATCTTCGACCTGATCGAGGAAAATTATTTCGCACCGCAGCGGCCGCAGGCCGATGGCTATGCCGGGCCCTACCGCATCAAGCTGGAGTCGGAGGAAGGCCGGCTGGGCATCCATATGTACCGGGAAGACGGGACGCATATCGAAACCCTGGTGCTGGCGCTGGGGCGGTTCCGGCGGCCGATCAAGGATTATTTCGCGATCTGCGACAGCTATTACCAGGCGATCCGCGCCGCCACGCCGCAACAGATCGAGACGATCGATATGGCTAGGCGTGGCATCCATAATGATGCGGCCGAAATGCTGAAGGAGCGGCTGACCGGCAAGATCGAGGTCGATTTCGACACCGCACGCCGCCTCTTCACACTGCTCTGCGTCCTGCATATCCGCAACTAATGGCGATTCTCTGGAAAATCGGCGCGGGGCTGCTGGCCCTTGGCGCGATCACGGCGGGCGGGCGGCATTGGGCGACGCATTGGCAGCCTTCGACCGAGCATTATCCCCTCCAAGGCATCGACCTGCCCGAAAACCCGCCTGCGGTGGAGTGGCGGACATTGCGCGCCAATGGTGCCGACTTCGCCTATATCGTCGCCACATCCGGCGCGGATCGGCGCGATCCGGCGTTCGAGGGGAATTGGGCCGCGCTGCCCGAGGCCGGGTTGCGGCGCGGGGCGATCCATGTCTATTCGCTGTGCCAGCCTGCCGCAGCGCAGGCGGACGCGTTCAACATCTTCGTGCCGCGCGCCGGCGATGCGCTGCCGGTGGCGATCGATCTGTCCTATCATGACGATTGCACTGCCCGCCCCGAACGGCGCCAACTGGTCGCCGATCTGACCCGCTTCGTGACGATGGTCGAGACGCATACGGGCAAGCCCGTGATGCTGCGCGTGTCCAAGGCGTTCGAATCCGATTACAGCGTCACCGCCGCCCTGCCCCGCCCGGTCTGGGCGGTGGGCAATGTCCTCAAACCCGATTACGCCGCGCGCCCCTGGCGCATGTGGCGCGCGAGCGACTTCCGCCGGGTCGAAGGGGTGGAAGGCCCCGTCAACTGGGATGTCGTCACCTCATGAATTCGATCGATCCGAAAGCGGCGCAACTGATCGCCGCCGCCCGCGCCGCCGCACGCCATGCCCATGCGCCCTATAGCCGCTTCGCGGTCGGGGCCGCGCTGTTGATGGAGGATGGCTCGGTCATCACCGGCGCCAATTTCGAGAATGCCAGCTATGGCCTGTCGCTCTGCGCCGAGACGGTCGCGATCGCGACCGCCTCGGCTGCGGGGCGGCTGCGCGAGATCGTCGCGATCGGGGTGATCGGCGGCGCGATGGATGCGAACGGCGCTCCGACCGGCACCACACCGGTCAGCCCCTGTGGTCGCTGCCGCCAGGTCATCAACGAAGCCGCACAGATGGGCGGTCGCGACCTGCCCGTCCATTGCGGCGCTGCCGAAGGCGATGCGGTGCGGACCTATCGTCTGTCCGAGTTGCTGCCGGATGCCTTCGGTCCTGCCGATCTGGGGATCGGCTGACTTTCTCACGAAGCAGCGAATAGGAGACGGGGAT
This sequence comes from Sphingomonas sp. LC-1, assembly GCF_025371035.1. Lineage (GTDB taxonomy): Bacteria > Pseudomonadota > Alphaproteobacteria > Sphingomonadales > Sphingomonadaceae > Sphingomonas > Sphingomonas sanguinis_E. Next base: position 38,679 of record NZ_JANZXB010000007.1, read on the forward strand.
GCCCGCGCAGACGCGCGAGCGCAGAGAAAGCGGAACACGGCCACAACGCCATCGCGTGCGCTGACCGGCCATCGACCGAGACCGGATACGACCTCTCTGCGCTCTCCGCGCCTCCGGGCGAAGATCACTTTCCTTCAAACGCCGTACCGTCAAGCGTCCTGGGGCTTGTCGCCTCGCGCACGCATCGCCGCCCCGGCCGCCTGGATGAACTGCCACACCTCCGCGGAGAATCCCGGATCGGCCTGCCCTTCCCACTCCGCCCGGTTCTCGTGGAGCCGGGTTGCCCCCGACCACATTTCGGGCGTCGCGACCGCGCGGAACGGAGCCAGCAGCGCGAACCACTCGCGCACGAAACCTCGTGCCGCCTCCGAATCCGGGTCGAGCGGCAAGGCCGTCGCGATCCGCTGGCCCAGATCGGCCCATTGCGCCTGATAGGCATTCTGGTCGAAATCGACGGGCAAGGCGGTCATCCGCTTGGCCCAATGGGCCTGTTCCTTGGCGGTGAAGTGGCGGTCGGCGACCGCCTTCCACTGTGTCGTCGTCATGCTGTTTCCCTTTCGAATCAGCGAGCAGAGCGTCGCGACGTCGATGCGCTCGCCGGCATCGATGCGGGACTGGATCGATTGGAGCAGCGCGGCGGTATCGGCCAGCGTCGCCCGCTGCGCCTCGACCACCGAAAGCTGTGCAGCCACCATCGGGCCAAGCCGCGCGTCGGGCCGGTCGAGCATGCGCCCGATCGCCGCCAAGGTGAAACCCGCCCTTTTGAGCGCGACGATAGCATGCAGCCGTTCCAGTTCGCCCGCGCCGAAAATCCGCCGCCCGCCTTCGCTGCGCAGGGGCCGGATCAGCCCCCGCGCCTCATAGAAGCGAAGCGCGCGGCTGCTGAGTCCGGTCGCCCGTGCGATCTCGGCAATGTCGAGCATGCTGGTCATGGCGTGACCCTACCGCTTGACGCAACGTCAACCGCAAGCCCCTTTTTGGAGGTTGCCGCTTGCCCTGTCCCCGCGATCCGGCGATGAGCGGCCACGCAAAAGGGGAATGAAGATGTCGATCCTGTCCGACCGCTGGATTCGCGAGGCCGCGCAGACCCAAGGGATGATCGAGCCGTTCGTCGAGAATCAGCGCCGCGATGGCTGCATCAGCTATGGCCTGTCATCCTATGGCTATGACGCGCGGGTGGCGGACGAGTTCAAGATCTTTACGAACGTCGACAGCGCGGTGGTCGACCCCAAGGATTTCGCGTCCAACAGCTTCGTCGATCGCAAGACCGATGTCTGCATCATCCCGCCCAACAGCTTCGCGCTGGCTCGCACCGTCGAATATTTCCGGGTGCCGCGGGACGTGCTGGTCATCTGCCTAGGCAAGTCGACCTATGCGCGGTGCGGAATCATCGTGAACGTCACGCCGCTCGAACCCGGCTGGGAGGGGCATGTGACGCTGGAATTCTCCAACACGACTCCCCTGCCCGCTAAGATCTACGCCAATGAAGGCGCGTGCCAGTTCCTGTTCCTGAAGGGGAACGAACCCTGCGAGACCAGCTATGCCGATCGCGCGGGCAAATATATGGGCCAACGCGGGGTGACCCTGCCGCGATTGTAAGGCGCGAACGCCCGTTTCGCGGGCCGCGCGGTGCAAGATCCGGCCTTGGCACGGCACAGGCTCCACCTTGCGCCGCCTGGACCGGAGTCGTGCGCATCAGTCGCCGGCCACGTCACAAGTGCCACCCATGCCGGATCATTCATCGGCAAGTCCGATGCGGCGTTCCGCCCGGACTTGCTCCTGCGATCACCGGGCGGCGATGGTCTGTGGCAAATGGCGCAGGCCGGTGCGCGCCACCGTATGCGACGAGAGGATCGCGCCCGATGGCATGTCCATCGCAATCGCCTTCTCCTCCAGCACGGAGGCATAAAGCGCGCGCGCTTCGTCGGTGCGGCCGGTCTTGGCATAGACGGCGGCAAGGTTGAGCATCAGTTCCGGACTATCGGGACTGGCGCGCCGCTCCTGAACCAGCGTGCGCTCGGCGGCCACGAAGTTGCCCGCCGCGATCTCCTGAAACCCCGTGCGCTGCGGCCAGGAATCCTGGGCCATGGCCGGGGCCGCCATGCCCGCCGCCGCCACAAGCAAAACCGAAACGACTCCGCGCATCTCCGATCTCCTATGTTGCACTTTTATGACGTTACGTTGTCATTTTTGTGAAACGCCCGCAAGAGGCGAAAGATGCGGTTCCTGTGTACAGGCAGGAACGGGAAATCGGATGTCTGCGGGATTGGGATCCGACGGCACAGTGCGACCCGATTGCCGGTCTCAGAGGAGCTGGACGGAGGCCGCTCAGAGCGTCGCCATGCTCGCATGGGAAGGAACGCGATCTGTCGGATCCGTGCCATCCCAAACGGTTGGAATGCCCCCTCATCTAGGCTGATTTGAAGGCTCGGCTATCTGCCTCACCGGCAAGACGGATCTATAGGCGTTAACTTTGGCCGGTTTAGGCTCTGCGGATCTTGGGGGCGGATCACCCTGGAGCGAGACTTTGCCGTGCCCTTCGGCTGTACTCGAGCCGAACAGCGTTAGGACATCACCCGCCGGGTCACGTCACCGTCGCGCCGCCACTGGGGCCCGCTTGCGTGATGGTATGCTTTTCATCCGGAGCGATATTGCTCGCCGCTCACGGTGCTTCGGCTATGCGCCCTCTCGCGCGATGCCCCGAACCGAAGTCGCTACGGTAACGGGACTCAAGCTTCGGCAGGAAGCGATTTGAAGCGGTTTCCGTTCAAGTCGGACCACCGCGATTGACCCTCGCAACCGCTGCGCCGCGAACGCTTTCGATGCGGCGCCGCGTTGCCCGTCGGTCCGGCGTTTCAGCTTCGCCCCATCCTCCAGCCTTGCGCCAAATCGACATCGCTTCCGTGCCACCGATCCAGCCTGATCGGAGACCGCTGTGGCACGATCGTCCTTCGCCTACGCACGGCCGGTCAGCCGGAACGCTGGCGCAGGCCGGGGGCCCTGCCGCAACGCCAACCTTCGAAATGCCGAGCCTCAAACGAAAAAGGGCGGCCTCCGGAGAGACCGCCCTTTTCCTGTCGTCCGACAGTGACCGCGAGGGATCAGAAGTCGTTGCGATACTGCTCGTTGCCGATGAAGCCGAGCTTGCTCACCGCCGAGCGCTTGATGACGGCCAGGGTCTGATCGACCTTGTCGTACTTCGCGTCGGGGGCTGGCTGGAAGTGCAGTTCCGGCTCGGGGTTCATGGCGGCCGACTGGTCCAGATACTGGCGCAGAGTGACTTCGTCGACCGGCGCACCGTTCCAGGTGACCGTGCCGGCGGCGTCGATGCCGACCTTGTTCTTCTCGCTGTTCACCTGCGGCTGGTTTCTCGGAGAGTTGACCGGCAGGTCGACCTTCACCGCGTGAGTCTGGATCGGAATGGTGATGATGAACATGATGAGGAGCACGAGCATGACGTCGATCAACGGCGTCGTGTTCATGTCCATCATGGGCTCGCCATCATCGGATCCGGCGCTCATTGCCATGGCGTGCTAACTCCTATTCTGTCCGCCCGGCCGATCAGGCGCGGGCGTTGCCGCCGGGGGGCGGCTCGGAGATGAAGCCGACACGGGCGAAACCGGCCTGCTGCATCGTGTAGATGGTGCCGCCGATGCACCGGTACGGCGTGTTCACGTCGCCGCGGATGTGGGCCTCGGGCAGCGAGTCCGGGGTGATGTTGGGCCCCAGACGCTCGACTTCGGCCTTCAGCTTTTCGACCGCACGGGTCCGCAGCTCATCCGAGGTCACCGGCGTCAGGTTCCAGTACACCTTGCACTGGCCATTCTCGCTGGTCACCGAAAGCGACACGTTTTCCGGCTTCGTCGTGGTCGGATCGAAGCGGACGTTCGGCAGCTTCAGCGGAACGGTCTGAATCACGACCGGAACCGCGATCAGGAAGATGATGAGGAGCACCAGCATGACGTCCACGAGGGGCGTCGTGTTGATCTCCGACATCGGTTTCTCGGCGGAGTCCCCGCCAACGCTCATCGCCATGAGAGAGCTATCCTATCCATGCATTCTATCGCCGCCCTGAATGGGTCGGCGGGGGGTGGCGGGGCCGCGTCCCGAAGGATCGGTCCCCGCCCCCTTAGGCTCAGGCGCGCGTCTGAACGCCACCGGCCTGACCGGCCGTGGTCGTCGCCGGGGTCGCCTTGACGGCGGTCGGCTTGGCAGCGGCGCCCGAAGCGATGGCCGGACGAACCGCACCGTTCGAAGCCAGGAAGCCCAGCACGTCGTTCGAGAAGGACGACAGGTCTTCCGCGATGCCCTTGTTGCGACGCTGCAGCCAGTTGAAGGCGAGCACGGCCGGAACCGCGACGACCAGGCCGAGCGCGGTCATGATGAGCGCTTCACCGACCGGACCGGCGACCGCGTCGATCGACGCCTGACCCGACGAGCCGATCTTGATGAGCGCGCGGTAGATGCCGATAACCGTACCGAACAGACCGATGAACGGCGCGGTCGCACCGACGGTCGCGAGGAAGGCGAGACCGCCGCCCAGCTTCGAGTTAATCGCGGCTTCCGAGCGGGCCAGCGAACCATGCAGCCAGTCATGCGCTTCGACCGGATCGGTCAGCTTCGAATGCTGGTCCTGCGCGGCCAGACCGTCGTCGACGATCTGCTTGTAGGCCGAGTTCTTCTCGAGCTTGGCCGAACCTTCGCGCAGCGAGTTCGACGACCAGAAGCCCTGACGAACGCGCTTCGCCTGGTTGATGATCTTCTGCTGCTCGAACAGCTTCGAGAACAGGATGTAGAAGGACACGATCGACATCAAGCAGAGGATGGTGAACACCGACTGCGAGATGAGGCCGCCTTCCTTCAGGGCCTGGCCGAGACCGTAGGGGTTTTCGGCACCGGCCGCGGCGCCGCCCGCGGCGAGGATGGTGGTGAGCATGGTTGGTTAGGTCCTCTGACTAAAGCGTTGGGTTTTGATCGGCTTTTAGCCGTTATTCCTGTGGCAGCTGCCAACGGATGTTAAGCGTGTAGGACGACGCGACCGGATTACCGCCGGCATCCTGCGCCGGGGTAAAGCGAACGCGCGCCTTGGAGATGCGGCACGTCGCATCGTCCAGGGCCCGGTTGCCGCTGCTCGACAGGATCGAACAGTCGGTAACGCGCCCATCGGTGCCGATCGACAGCTTGGCCGACACGCGACCTTCCGCGCCTTCGCGCTGGGCCGAGGGCGGATAGGCGTCGGGACCGAAATACTGGCCCGGATTACCGCGCAGACCGGCCGCCTTCGAAACCGCGGGCGGAGCCGGCGGCGCAGGCGGGGCCGGCGGCGCAGGCGGAGCCGGAGGCGCAGTCGGCTGGCTGAGCGGGATGACCGACGTCGTCGTGACGGCGGGTGCCGGAACCGGCAGCTGCACGATTGGCGGCGGCGTCACCACCGTGGTCGGCGGCGGCGGCACATTAGGCTGCTCCGGCGGCGGGGGCGGCGGATCTTCCGGCGGTGGGGGGGGCGGCGGCTCTTCCACGTTGAACGTGTCGAGCTTTTCGGTGGCCTTCTTCACGTACTGGTAAGCCAGCCCCGTGACGAAGGCATAGCCCAGAGCAGCATGGATGAGCACGACGATAACGATCGCGACCACCTTGCCCCCGGACATCTTCTGGTCAGTATAGGCCATTCAGCAACGAAACTCCTCAGTCTGCCAGTTTCGCCTCGCCGTAGCGTGGGGACGTGGGAAACTCCTGCCATGCTCTTACGGCACGCGGCAGAGCCTTGAACCCTATCGCTACGACTGGCGCGGCGCAATCAGTTTGTCGGACGTAATAAACGTACAACCGGCACATGACGAAATTATTTCTGTACCGTTAATACACGAAGGAGTAGCCGAAAGCGATGAATCCCCTCTCCCACGCCATTCGCGCTTGCGTTTTGACGCTGGCGATTCCCGCTTTTACCTCCCCCGTTCCGGCGCAGATCGCGACCCGGCCGTCGATCGCTCAGGGTGATTCGATGGTAGCGCAAACAGGGCCCGGCTATGCCGATATGGCCGATTTGGTCCTGTCGGCCCCGGTGATCGCGGACGTGACGATCCGATCGGCGGCGGCGATCAAGGGGGCCGAGGCGGCGGGCGTCGCGGCCGGGCATCAGCGCTTCTATGTCGAGGCGGATGTGGGCACGTTGATCCGGGGGGCGGGCGGTTTGCCCGCACGGGTCGGCTATCTGTTCGATGCCGCCACCGATGCGCGCGGACGGGCACCGCGGCTGAAGAAGATGCGGGTGCTGATCTATGCGCGTCGCGTCCCGAATGCCGCGGATCAGTTGCAACTCGTCGCCCCCGATGCGCAGCTTGCCTGGACCCCAGATGCCGAACAGCGCAGCCGCGCCATCACGCGCGACGCCCTGTCGCCCGATGCGCCGCCGGTCATCACCGGCGTCGGCAATGCGTTTTACGTACCCGGCAGCCTGCCCGGCGAAGGCGAGACCCAGATTTTCCTGACCACCGCCAACAATCGCCCTGTTTCGCTATCCGTGCTGCGCCGTCCGGGCGAAGACCGCCGCTATGCCGTGGCGCTGAGCGAGATTGTCGACGAATCCGCCGCACCGCCCACGCGCGACACGCTGCTCTGGTATCGCCTCGCCTGCGCGTTGCCGGAATCGCTGCCCGACCACAGCACGGCGTCGCTATCGCCCGAGGATGCCGGGGCGGCGCGCGACGATTATCGCTTCGTTCTGCAAAAGCTCGGCCCCTGCGGGCGCGAGCGTCAGGTGCCGACCGCGAGCAACTGACCCGTGACGGCGTGTGCGGCGGCGAGATAGGCAACCGCCGCCGCGACCGATTCCGCCGTGGCGTCCGCCGTCGGGACGATCGCATTGATCCGCGCGCCGGGGGCGGCGGCGATGGCGAGCGGCGCGATCGTCGCCTCCGCCATTGCCTGCGACACGGGGTCACGCCCCGGAGTCAGCACCAGGACCAGATCGACACCGGGATTCGCGGCCACCACGACCGCGACATCGGCGTTGGGATCGAGATCGATTCGCCGCGCCGCCATGACGATCAGCGGCGATGACGGACCAGGGTGATGCCGATCGCTTCGCCATCCTCGGCGATGGCCAGCTTGACGATCTTCACCTGCACCCGGCGAACCCGCTTGTCCTGAAGGAACAGCGTATCGCAGATATGATCCGCAACCCCTTCGATCAGCGTGAAATGCACGCCCTCCGGCAACGCCGTCGCGGCATGTTTGAGGTCGAGATAGTTCTTCGACTCGGTCAGCGGACTGTCCGGGGTATAGCGCGCCGGACAGTCGAGATCGACGGTCAGCGAGATGCGCAGCGGCTGCGGCAGGTGTGTTTCCTCGGAATAAATGCCGGTCAGGACCTGCACTTCAAGGTCGTGGACTTCGAGCTGGAGACGGTCTTCCATGCCCGCGCCTCTAGCAGAGGCCGTACGCCCAAGGAAAGCGCAAGGGAAAGCTTGCATCACTCCGCCGTCGCGCTAAGGGCGCGCGTCCCCCTCACCCACCGGACTGCCGCCCCTTGACCGTCACGCCCGTCCTTGTCCCGCTCGACGCGGTCGATCCCGCCGCGGTCGAGGCCCTGCTGGACTGTGCCTTTCCGCCGGGGCGGCAGGCGCGAACCGCCTATAAGATACGCGGCAACGTCGCCCCCATTTCGCCGCTCTGCTTCGCGATGGTCGAGGACGAGGCGCTGATCGGTTCGATTCAGTGCTGGCCGGTGGCGCTGACCGATGACGCCGGGAATGCGCATCCGCTCGTGATGGTCGGGCCGGTCGCGGTCGCACCCGATCGCCAGCGCGACGGCATCGGTCGGCACCTGCTTCACCATATGCTGACGGCGGCGGCCTCGCTGGGACGGGACAGCGCGCTGATGCTGATCGGCGATCCGGAATATTATGGCCGCTTCTTCGGCTTCACTGCCGAACGTACCGGCCAATGGCGGCTGCCGGGACCGGTCGAGCGGCATCGCCTGCTGGCCCGTGGTGCCGATGTGCCCGCCATGGCGGGGATGCTGGGCCCGGATCCCACCCGCGGCTGAGCCTGCGGCCTTTACCTGAGCGGTCTGCGTCCCTAACTCGGGTGGATCATGCCGATGGCGCTGCCCCCCGATCTATCCTCCCTCAGCCTGGCCGAAATCGTCCAGGCTATGGAAGCGCAGAAGCTGCCGCCCGTGTCGCATTGGAATCCCGGCCATTGCGGTGACAGCGACATGCGGATCGCGCGCGACGGCACCTGGTTTCACCAGGGCAGCCCGATCACGCGTCCGGCCATGGTCCGCCTGTTCTCCACCATTTTGCGACGCGAACCCGATGGTCGCCACGTCCTGGTGACGCCGGTCGAGAAGCTCGACATCGCGGTCGAGGATGCGCCGTTCGTCGCGGTGACGATGAAGGCCGAGGGCGAAGGGCGGGATGCCCGGCTGGTTTTCCAACTCAACACCGGCGATCTGGTGGCTGCCGGCCCCGCCCATGGGCTGCGTTTCGTCGAGGGGGAAGACGGCCCCCGCCCCTATCTGCATGTCCGCGACGGGCTGGAGGCGTTGATCGCGCGGCCGGTCTATTACGAACTGGCCGAACGCGCGCTGGTCGGGGACGAGCAGCTGCCCGGCGTGTGGAGTGATGGCGCGTTCTTTCCCCTGACCGGTCCGGCCGCCGCATGACGCTGGCCGAAAGGCTGGCTCAGGCGATGGCGCGCATTCCGGCCGCCGACCTGCTGACCGGCGACGGAGTCGAGACGCACGAGATGACGGTGACGCCCACCGCCGCCGCCGTGCTGGTGCCGGTCACCGACCGGGCCGAGCCGGGTGTCGTCCTGACCCAGCGGACCGAGAATTTGCGCAATCATGCCGGGCAGATCGCCTTTCCCGGTGGGCGGGCCGATCCCGGCGATGCCGATCTGGTCGCAACGGCATTGCGTGAGGCGGAGGAGGAAATCGGCCTAAGCCCCGGCGCCGTCACCATAGTCGGGCTGGCGGACCGTTATCGCACGGTGACCGGGTTCGAGGTGACTCCGGTGCTGGGTGTCATCCCGCCCGACCTGACCCTGCACCCGGCGGAGGCGGAAGTGGCCGACCTGTTCGAGGTCCCGCTGGCCTTTCTCCTCGATCCTGCCCATCACCACCGGGTCAGCGCGCCGTGGCGCGGGCGGACCCGCCATTTCTACGAGATTTTATGGACCGACCGGCGCATCTGGGGCGCGACTGCCGCGATGATCGTCAACCTGTCACGGCGACTGCAATGGGCGACCTGAACGCCGCCAGCGCCCCTTGGGCGGACCGGATCGATCTGATCGCGCTGGCCGAGCGGCTGGAGGCGCGTTTCGTCGGCGGCGCGGTGCGAGACTCTCTGCTGGGCCATGCGGTGGCGGACATAGACCTCGCCACGCCGCTCTCGCCCGAGACGGTGATCGAGCGGGTGCGCGAATGCGGGTTCAAGCCGGTGCCGACCGGCATCGCGCACGGTACCATCACCGCCGTCCTGCCCGACGGCCCGGTCGAGGTCACGACGCTGCGTCGCGACGTCTCCACCGATGGCCGCCATGCCGTGGTCGCCTTCACCGACGACTGGCGCGAGGACGCGGCGCGGCGCGACTTCACCATGAACGCGCTTTACGCCGATCCGGCGACCGGCCGGATGTTCGACTATTTCGGCGGGCTGGACGATCTGAAGGCGGGGCGGGTGCGCTTCATTGGCGATCCGTTGCAGCGCATTGCCGAGGATCATCTGCGGATATTGCGCTTCTTCCGTTTCCACGCCCGTTTCGGCCAGGCGGTGGACGAAGCCGGGCTGGCGGCCTGTACGCAGCGCGCCAACGACCTGATGGCCCTGTCGCGCGAGCGGATCGCGGCGGAGTTGCTGAAATTGCTGGTAGCGGCGCGCGCCGTGCCGGTGATCGCGCTGATGGTCGAACACGGCATTTTCCGGGCAGTGCTCCCGGAGATCGATGCCGAGGGGGCCGAGCGGCTGGCGCAATTGGCCGAGCGCGAGCGGGCCCAGGGGATTGCACCCGACGCCATTCGCCGCCTCGCCGCGCTGATCCCGCCGCCGTCCGCCGAAGCGGTGGGAGCCCGACTGAAGCTCTCCAATCTCGACCGCAAGCGCCTGATCGCCGCCACCGCCGGACCGGGAGAGGAAGGCCCCCGCGCGCTGGCCTATCGCGTCGGGGTCGGTGGAGCGATCGACCGGCTATTGCTGGCTGGGGAGCCCGTCGAGCCGATACGCGACTGGACCCCGCCCACCCTGCCGCTGACCGGGGGCGCGCTGGTGGCGCGCGGGATCGGCAAGGGGCCGGAGGTGGCGCGGCTGCTTCGCCAGATCGAGACCCGCTGGATCGCGGAGGGTTTCCCGGACGAAGCGCGGGTCGGCGCCTTGGCCGATGCGGCGGTGGCTCAGGCCTGATCGGCGATCATCGCCCAAGCGGCATCGGGATCGAGCGGATGGGCATAGAAATAGCCCTGGCCGTAATTGCACCCCAGGGCTCCCAGCGTATGCCCCAGTTCGATCGCCTCGATCCCCTCGGCGGTGGTCTGCATGCCGAGCGCCTGGGCCAGGCCCAGGATCGCGCGGACGATCGCGATCTTGTCGCGGTCGGCCAGCATCCCGTTGATGAAGCTGCGATCGATCTTGAGCACGTCGATCGGCAATTTCTGAAGATAGGCCAGGCTGGAATAGCCGGTGCCGAAATCGTCCATCGCGATGGTGGTGCCCAGCGCCTTCAACGCCTTCATGATCGCGGTGACCCGATCGGGATCGCCGACGATCGCGCTTTCGGTCAACTCCAGCGCCAACCGCTCGCCGGCGATGCCGGCTTCGGCCAACGCCATTTCGATCAGCGCCGGAATATCGTCGCGCTGTAATTGGATCGCAGAGACGTTGACGGATATGCGGACCCCGCAGTCGCCGCCTGCCGCCCGGTCCCATTCGGCAAGCTGCCGCAGCGCCTCTCGCACCGCCCAGCGGCCCAGCGGGACGATCAGCCCCGATTCCTCGGCGACGGGGATGAATTCGGACGGCAAATGATCCTGCCCATCCACGTCGCGCCAACGCGACAGCGCCTCGAATGCGACGGTCTTGCCCGTGGCAAGGTCGCAGATCGGCTGATAGGCGAGGTGCAATCCGTTCTGTTCGATCGCGCGGCGCAACGCGGTTTCCATCGCGAACTGGGCGCGCGCGATGGTGAAGGCCTGGGGATGATAGATTTCGGTGCGGCCCGCCGCCTTGGCATGCTTCACCGCGAACTGCGCGTGGCGGATCAACTCCTCCGCATCGCCATCGGGCCCTTCGTTGAAGGCGATACCGACCGATGCCTCGACATTGACCTCGTAATCGGTGAGGCGGAACGGCGCGCGCATCGCGCGGTCGATCCGGGCGGCCAGGACATGCGCCTCGTCCTCGCTGCCGTCGATCATCATCAGAATGCCGAATTCATTACCACCGATTCGGCCGATCGAGTCGCGGGCGCGCAGCGCCCCCTTTACGCGCCGCGCCACGGTAATCAGCAATTCGTCGCCGACCAGCGAACCCATGCACGCGTTCAGCCGACCAAATCGGTTGAGGTCGATGACCAGCACGGCATGACGCTGGCCGGTCGCCATGATCGCCTCGATCAGGTCGCCAAAGCCCTGTCGATTGGGCAGCCCGGTCAGACTGTCGGTCATCATTTCGCGACGCAGGCTGCGCTCGGTATGATGCTGGGTGGTGTGATCGACGAGCATCAGGACGCAATGATCCGCCGCCCCCTCCGCCGGGCGCGTCAGGGTCGCCTGATAGTAACGGCAGTCGATCACCTCGCCCAGTTGCAGCGGGAAGTCCACCGAGCCCTGGTCGCCCCCTAGAAACGCCTCGATCCGCTGTGCCAGTTCGGTCATCAGCATCATCTGGGTCCGGTCTTCATCAAGACCGGCACGGCGAAAGGCGTCATTGGCGGCGACAATGCTCAGGCAGCCCTCGGACAGCCGGATCTCCGCCGCCGGGATCGCCATGATCTGGATCGCGCATGACGTCAGCGACACGGAATTTCGCGTCGAGGAACGTTGCGTGGGATAAGCGATTGAAGCCATCTCCCGCCCCGATTAGCCGGAGAGTCTTAAAACCCCCTAAAAACAGGGCGGTTTTCTCTCATCGCAATCGATTACGGATCGATCGATCGCGCGGAGCCGAAACGGGTTCATCCGGCCCGGGCGTTCGCCCCGGAAACGGGCCGGACGCCGGTTTTCAGCGGGCCGATGCCGCAAGAACGTCCCCCGGCCTATTTCGCAGAAAGCCTCTAATCGAAACGATTGTCGCGCGGGAAGCCGGTGGGGGGCATCCGCCCCGCCGCGCCGCGCGCCGTCCGCCAGGCCGACAGGTCGGTTTCGGTTCGGACCCGCCCGCTATCGCCGCCCATCGCCCAGCTCAGCCCGTCCTTGAAGACGAAGGTCGTGGCGTCCGACAATCCACCATCGCGGTAGCGCTGAAGCTGGACCCCGGTGCCACGCGACAACTCGACGAACTCCGTCAGCGGGAAGACCAGCAGCTTGCGATTGTCACCGATCGCCGCGACATAATCGTCCTCGACCCCGACCGGACGCACGACCTTCAATTGGGACCCGGCGCGCGGGGTCAGCACGGTCTTTCCTTTTCGCGTTTCGGCAATGGTATCGGCGGTCGGCACGACGAAGCCGCGTCCGTCCGACGCCGCGACCAGCAGCTTGGTCGCGCGCGCGGCGGGCAGGAAGCCGACGATGCCGATCGATCCGTCGAGGTCGATCATCGCGCGCACCGGTTCGCCAAAGCCGCGCCCGCCGGGCAGCTTGTCCGCCGCCAGCGTGAAGAAGCGCCCATTCGCCGCCGCCAGCAACAGCTTGTCGGTGGTCTGCGCGTGGAAGGCGAAGGCGGGGCCGTCACCTTCCTTGAACTTCGCCGTATCCGCCGAGGCGAGGTCGACATGCCCCTTCATCGCGCGAATCCAGCCGCGTTGCGATAGGATGACGGTGATCGGCTCGCGCTCGATCATCGCCTCCAGCGGTATGTCGCGGGTCGGCGCGGCTTCCTCGATCAGCGTGCGGCGCGCGCCCAGCGCAGTCTCGGGACCATAGCGGTCGCGAATCTTGCCCAGATCCTTCTTCATCCGCGTCCGCTGGCGCTGGTCGGACCCCAGCAGCAGGGTGAGCTGCTCGCGCTCCTTGTCGAGCTTGTCGCGCTCGCCGCGAATCTCGAACTCTTCCAAACGGCGCAGCGAACGGAGGCGCATGTTGAGGATCGCCTCGGCCTGACGGTCGGTCAGGCGGAATTCCGCGATCATCACCGCCTTGGGCTCGTCCTCGGTACGGATGATCTCGATGACCCGGTCGAGATTGAGATAGGCGACCAGATAGCCTTCGAGCAGTTCGATCCGGTCGGCGATCTTGCCGAGCCGATGCTCGGAACGCCGCCGCAGCACCACGAACTGATGCTCGACCCAGGCCGCCAGCGCCTCGCGCAACGACATGACGCGCGGGGTGCGGTCCTTGTCGAGAACGTTGAGGTTCAAGCTGACCCGCGTCTCCAGGTCGGAGAAGCGGAACAGCCCATCCATCAGAACCTGCGGATCGACGGTGCGCGCGCGCGGCTCCAGCACGATGCGAACCTGCGCATCCGATTCGTCGCGGACATCGGCCAGGATCGGCAGCTTCTTGTCGTTGATCAGCGTGGCGATCTGTTCGATCAGCTTGCCCTTGGCGACGCCGTAAGGGATTTCGCTGACCACGATCTGCCAGCCGCCGCCCTTCTCGCGCTCGATCTCCCAGCGCGCGCGGACGCGGAAGCCGCCCCGCCCGGTGGTGTAGCTTTCGCGCAATATGGCCGGCGCATCGACCACGATGCCGCCGGTCGGGAAATCGGGTCCCTTGACCAGCGCCAGGATCGCATCGTCATCCGCGTCCGGCCGATCGACCAGCAGGATCGCGGCCTCCAGCAGTTCGGCGGCGTTGTGCGGCGGGATGCTGGTCGCCATGCCGACCGCGATGCCGCTTGCGCCGTTCGCCAGCAGGTTGGGGAACAGGCCGGGAAACAGCTCGGGCTCCTGCTCCTCGCCATTATAGGTCGGGCGATAGGCGACGGCGTCTTCATCCAGCCCGTCCATCAGGTCGATCGCGACCTGGGTCAGCCTTGCTTCGGTATATCGGTAGGCGGCGGCGTTATCGCCGTCGATATTGCCGAAATTGCCCTGCCCGTCGACCAGCGGGTAGCGAAGGGCGAAATCCTGCGCCAGGCGAACCATCGCGTCATAGACCGATTGGTCGCCATGCGGATGGTACTTACCGATCACGTCGCCGACGACGCGGGCGCACTTCTTATACCCCGCCGCCGGATCGAGCTTGAGCAGCCGCATCGCCCAAAGCAGCCGCCGATGCACCGGCTTCAGCCCGTCGCGCACATCGGGCAGCGAGCGCGCGGTGATCGTGGACAGCGCATAGACGAGGTAACGCTCCGACAGCGCACTGTCGAAGGGCGCGTCCAGCACGCCGACGGGAGGATTGTCGCGGAGATCGATCGCCATGGAAGCATCGCTTCTAGCAAGCGTTGCACCGAAGAACAATCGGCGAGATCAAAAAGGGAACATATACATACGAAGCGGACGCGTGGGGTAGCCGCGCCCGCTTCGTCGAACCAGGGACCGGGCTTACGCCTGGGTCGCCTGAGCCTGGTTCACATCCTGGGCGAAGTGATCGCCCGCCGCCACGGTGCAATTCTGGAAGGCGACGGGGGTGAAGGTTTCGACCCCGGCCACATCCTCGTCGGTCTTCACCTTGCCATGCGGCCCGCGCACCGGCTGGAAGGCGACGACTTCGGGATGGAAGGTCGCGAGGACGTCCGCCGTATCGCGGCAGGCGACCGTGCGCTCCGCATTACCATTCTTCACCACCGCGATGGCCTCCATGCCGTTGGCGAGCGGGACACGCGCCTGCTCCCAGATTTGCGGCTGCGGCGCCGCATGCATCGGCCGCGCCACGGCAGTACCCGCCGTCAACACCAGGGCTCCACCAACAACACCGATCATCAGCTTGTTCATGACTACCTCCTTTGCAAGCATAGCCATAACCCGTGATCTACAGGGTCGGTTTCCGTTACTTCTGGCCTTACAATTTTTTAATCTGTCCTCCAAAAACTGTTCATTGTGTCGCGAGGATTACAACGCCGTCATCCTTGACGATGCTGTTCGCCGCACCATGTCAGTATGGCGCCCAACTCCATTGCGCCGCCGCGCCCCTTCCATTATAGGCGCGCCATCCCGCCTCGGGCCTCAGCATGGGGGCGCCGGGGCTGTACTCATTTCAGGGGACCGCCGCATGGCTCGCCGCCGCCAAATCTACGAAGGCAAGGCCAAGATCCTGTACGAGGGCCCCGAGCCCGGCACGCTGATCCAGTATTTCAAGGACGACGCCACCGCGTTCAATGCCCAGAAGAAGGGCACGATCAACGGCAAGGGCGTGCTCAACAACCGCATCTCCGAGCATGTCTTCACCATGCTCGACCATATCGGCGTGCCGACCCACTTCATCCGCCGCCTGAACATGCGCGAGCAGTTGATCCGCCAGGTCGAGATCGTGCCGATCGAGGTCGTGGTGCGCAACGTCGCGGCGGGCTCGCTGTCCAAGCGCCTGGGCATCGAAGAGGGCGTGAAGCTGCCCCGCACGATCATCGAATACTACTATAAGGACGATGCGCTGGGCGACCCGATGGTCACCGACGAGCATATCGCCTGCTTCGGCTGGGCCAGCCAGGAAGAGATGCACGACATCGCCGACCTGGCGATCCGCGTGAACGACTTCCTGTCGGGCATGTTCGCCGCGATCGGCATCCGCCTGGTCGACTTCAAGCTGGAATTCGGCCGCATCTGGGACAATGACTTTGGTCGGATCATCCTGGCCGACGAGATCAGCCCCGATGGCTGCCGCCTGTGGGACATGACCACCAACGAAAAGCTGGACAAGGATCGCTTCCGTCGCGACCTGGGCGGCGAGGTGGAAGCCTATCAGGAAGTGGCGCGCCGTCTGGGCCTGCTGCCCGAGGGGGGCGACACCGCCGTCCTCGACCTCGAAGAACACCGCAAGAGCCGGGGCAAGTAATGAAGCTGAAGATTTTCGTCACCCTGAAGCCCGGCGTGCTCGACCCGCAGGGCAAGGCGATCCACCACGCGCTGGAAAGCTTGGGCTTTGCTGGCGTGAACGACGTCCGCGCGGGCAAGCTGATCGAGCTGGAAGTCGCCGACGCGACCACCGACGCGCAGATCGACGAGATGTGCCGCCAGCTCCTCGCCAACACCGTGATCGAGAATTACCGGGTGGAGCGCGCCTGATGAAGACCGCCGTAATCGTCTTTCCGGGCTCGAACTGCGACCGCGACCTCGCCGTCGCGCTGGAGGCGGTGACGGGCGTCAAGCCGGCCATGGTCTGGCACGGCGACAGCGAACTGCCCGAGGGGCTGGGGCTGATCGGCGTACCGGGCGGCTTCTCTTACGGCGATTACCTGCGCTGCGGCGCGATCGCGGCCCGCTCGCCGATCATGCGCGCGGTCGTGGAGTCGGCGAACAAGGGCACGCCGGTCTTCGGCGTGTGCAACGGCTTCCAGGTGCTGGCCGAAACCGGGCTGCTGCCGGGCGCGCTGATGCGCAACCGCTCGCTTAACTTCGTGTGTCGCGACGTCGATCTGGAGGTGGCCAACACCGACAGCGCCTTCACCCGCCTCTACAAACAGGGCGAGACGATCCGTATCCCGGTCGCGCATCATGACGGCAATTATTTCGCCGATGCCGACACGCTCGACCGTCTGGAAGGCGAAGGACGCGTGGCCTTCCGCTATGCCGAGGACGTCAACGGCTCGGCCCGCAACATCGCGGGCGTGCTGAACGAGAAGCGCAACGTGCTGGGCATGATGCCTCACCCCGAACGCCGCATCGAAGCCGCCCATGGCGGCGATCATGGCCGACGCCTGTTCGAAGGCCTGCTGGAGATGGTGGGGGCCTAACCCCTCCCCTGTTCAGCCTGAGCGAAGTCGAAGGCCACGGGACTACATCTGACAAAGGGGGAGCGAGGCGACTCGCTTCCACTTTTTTGTTCGCGCGAAGCCGCGATGGCGCGAAGAAGGTTTTTGTTCGCGCGGAGGCGCGGAGGACGCAGAGGTGTCTGGTCTTGTGGACGCCCTATCCCTTTCGCCTCATGCTTGCGGCAAAAGCATGCGGCTACCGCCGCGTAGGGCAGTTCCGCGCCCTCTGCGCCTCTGCGCGAACCCATTCATGCCCCGCTCCTTTGCGTCTTCGCGGCGTCGCGCGAACCCAAATCAAACCCGCGCCCGGAATGGCGTGAAGTCGGTTCCCTCGTCGAAAACATCCACCCCCTCGGCGCGCTTCAGCCAGCCGACGATCAGATAGGTCACCGGGGTCAGCAACACCTCCCAACCTACTTTCAGCGCCCATTGGGTGAACAGCACCACGACCACCAGATGCGTGGTCCACCCCTGCGCGCCCCAGAAGGCCAGCGGATAGAAGATCAGGCTGTCGACCCCCTGCCCCACCAACGTCGAGCCGATGGTCCGCGACCAGAGATGCCGCCCGCCCGTCCAGACCTTCATCCGCGCCATGACATAGGCATTGACGAACTCACCCGCCCAAAAGGCGCAGACGCTGGCCAACACGATGCGCGGCACCTGGCCGAAGATCACCTCATAGGCTGCCTGGTTGGTCCAGCTCGGCGCCGGTGGCAGCGCGACGACGACATAGCTCATGAACGCCATGAACAGCACCGCCGCCGTCCCCGCCCAGATGACCCGCCGCGCGCGGGCATAGCCATACACTTCGGTCAGCACATCTCCGATGACGTAGCTCAGCGGAAAGAACAGGATACCCGCGCCGAACGGCCACTGTCCGACCAGCGGCAAGTCGATCACCGCGACCTTGCCCGCACCGATGACGTTGGACAGCAGCAGGATGGTGACGAACGCCGCCATCACGAAGTCAAACCAGCGAAACGTCGTCCGCTCCACATCGCGTCCCGTGACCGCCCGTTCCCCACTCATGCCGATCCCCTTCACCCTGTTCGGACCGACATTTATCGCCATTCCCAAAGCACGCAAACCACGCTACGAACCCGCCCATCCGCGCGTCCGTAGCTCAGTTGGATAGAGCAAGGAGCTTCTACCTCCTCGGTCGGGGGTTCGAATCCCTCCGGGCGCGCCAGTTCCTAAAATGGTTGCCGGGCAAAGCTCGACCCCTGGCCGGATTGCCCAGTTCCCCTTCAGTTCGCCGCGAAGGAGGGGACCTGGGTGGCCACCGTCGGAATGTCGCTCAGCGCGGCAATTTCGTCGGCGTCGCCGAGCATAAGGCCAACCCGCTGGTGAAGCCCCGTGGGCGCAATATCGAGTATCCGCCTCTCGCCATCGGTCGCCGCGCCGCCCGCCTGTTCGATCAGATAGCTCATCGGATTGGCCTCATACATCAGGCGGAGCCTGGCGTGGCCGGTGCGCTCGTCGCGGGGATAGAGGAAGGTGCCGCCGCGTTTCAGGATGCGGTGGACATCGGCCACCATCGACCCAGTCCAGCGCATCGAATAGTCCCGGCCGCAAGGACCTTCGCTGCCCGCCACCCGATCGTCGACGAAGCGGGCGACCACATCCGACCATTGCCGCCGCCGCGCCACGTTGATCGCGAACTCAGGCGTCCCGCCGGGCATCCGGATCGGGCCATCGGTGAGGTTCCAGGCCCCGACCTCGCGGTCCAGCGTGAACTCGTACACACCGGTGCCGATCGACAGCATCAACAGCGTCTGCGGTCCGTAAATGGCATAGCCCGCCGCCACCTGCTCCGAGCCGGGCTGAAGGAAATCCTCCTCGCCAATCTCGCGACCGGCGGCGTCCGCCGGGGCCTTCAGGACCGAGAAGATGGTGCCGACCGACAGGCAGACATCGATGTTGCTCGACCCGTCGATGGGATCGAACAGCAGCAGATATTCGCCCTTGGGATAGCGATTGGGAATGCGGTGGATCGTCTCCATTTCCTCCGACGCCATCGCCGCGAGGTGCCCGCCCCATTCATTGGCATCGAGCAGGAAGTCGTTGGCGATCACGTCCAGCTTCTTCTGGACCTCGCCCTGCACATTCTCGCTGCCCAGCGACCCCAGCACCTCGCCCAGCGCGCCCTTCGACACGGCATGGCCGACCGTCTTGCAGGCGCGCGCCACCGTCTCGATCAGCAGCCGCAATTCGCCGGGCAGCTTCGCGGGCCCCCGCTGCTGTTCGATCAGGAAGCGGGTGAGCGACATTCGTGGTGTCATGGTCAAGCTCCAGGCTGGGTGGAGAGGAGGGAAAGCATTGGGTTGGAGGCCGCCGAGACGCTCGAGCCGCGGGCGATCAGCCGTCCGGCGAGCACGACCTTGCGGACCGCGGCATCGGCATGGTCGAGGCGATCGATCAGCATCGCCATGGCGGTGCGGCCGATTTCCTCGACCGGCTGTTCGATGACCGACAGGCCGCCGCCGACCAGGTCCATCCAGCCCTCATTGTCGAATCCGGCCAGCGCCATGTCGCCCGGTACCGATAGGCCCAGTCCGTGCAGCGTGCGCAGGACCGCCATCAGGGCCAGGCCGTTGCTGGCGACCAGAGCCTGAGGGCGATCCGGCCGCGCGAGCAGGTCGGTGACGATCCGCGCCACCTCGCCATCGCCATGCGGGACGGCGATCGCCTCGGCGGTAAGGCCCAGCCGCTGCGCCGCCGCCTCGAAGCCCGCACGGCGTTCCTCGCCCGTGCTGCTCGACGCGCCGAACAGCCCCGCGATCCGGCGGAACCCGCGCGCCTGGAGGTGTTCGACCAGCAGCGCCGCCATCGCGGCATTGTCGAGCACGACGCAGTCATGCGCGATGCCGGGCGTGGCGCGGTCGATCAGGATCATCGGATAGTCGGGCTTCGCCTTGCCCAGTTTCGCCAAACCCTGTCGGGTCGGCGCCAGGATGACGCCGGTCACGCGCTCTTCCTGCATCAGTTGCAGGTACATCGCCTCGCGAACCGGGTCCTCGTCGGTGTTGCACAGGATTACGCGCAGGCCGCGCGCATAGGCCAGGTTTTCGATAACGCGCGAAACCGCGGTGAAGAAGGGGTTGCGGATGTCGGCGACGACCAGCCCGATGGTGTTGGTGTGTCGCGACCGCAGCCGCCGGGCGGCGAGGTTGGGGCGATAGCCGGTCGACCGCACCGCCGCGAGCACGCGGTCGCGCATCGCCTCATCGACATTGCGGCCGCTCAGCACCCGCGACACCGTCGCGGTCGAGACGTTGGCGACCAGTGCCACATCCTTGATACCGACGGTCATGGAAAACGTTCTCTCCTCTCCACTGCGCGTTCTGACGTCGCGTTCCCAAGTTTCATGCCTGCTCCGTCGTTTCGTGGCAAGCGCTATTGACATAGTTTAGAGAAAACGTTTTCTAGGACGACAAGCGACGATCGAGAGTCGTGCCGGAGAGGCCAGAAAGACATGTCTACCCAAGCCCCGCCCCCTGCCATCCGCCCGGAGCTCATCCGGCTCGCGGCCACGGCGACCGACAAGACGGATGCGATCCGCCAGGCGGGGCAGCTGCTCGTCGCGGCGGGATGCGTCGGTGCTGGCTATGAGGACAGCATGATCGCGCGCGAGGGCGTCGCGAACACCTTTCTCGGCGCGGGAGTGGCGATCCCCCATGGGCTTGGCGAGGACAAGGGACTGGTTCGTCGCGACGGGATCGCGGTGCTGCAATTCGTCGATGGGATCGAGTGGAATCCCGGCCAGGTCGCCCATCTGGTGGTCGGCATCGCCGCCAGTTCGGACAGCCATATCGCAATCCTGCGCCGCCTGACCCGCCTGATCCAGGACGAAGCGCGACTGCATCAGCTGGCGACCACCGACGACCCGATGCTGATCATCGCCGCGTTGCAGGACGAGGCGACCGATAGCCATCGGACCCGCCTGCCCGCCGACGATCTGGACGAGCGGGTGACATGGACCGTCGATTATCCCACTGGCCTGCACGCGCGTCCGGCCGCCGCCTGGTCGGAAGCGGCCAAGGCGCTGCCGGTCGCGCTGCGTGTCCGGCACGAGGGGGAAACCGCCGATCCGCGCAGCCTGGTCGCCCTGCTCCAGCTCGGACTGAAGGCCGGGGACCAGATCACCATCTCGGCTTCCGGGCCCGGAGCGCGGGGTGCAGTGGACAGCTTCCATGCGGCGATCACGCGACTGACCACTCGCGAAAAGGCCGATGCCGCGCGTGCCGCGCAAAAGGCGGCGGCGGCGGCCCCCGTCCAGGGCTGGAAACCCGTCGGGACGCCCGCGATGATCGCGGGGGTCGCGGCCAGCCCGGGACTGGCGATCGGTTCGGTCCATGTCCTCGCCTCGGCGGAACTGGAGGTCGTCGACCATCCCGCCGACCTGGCCACCGGGGGTGCGCTGCTGGAGGGCGCACTGATCCGCACGCGGGCGCAAATGCAGGCGCTGATCGACGACACCACCCGCCGCCTGGGCGCGGGCGACGCGGCGATCTTCAAGGCGCAGGCGGGTCTGCTCGACGATACCGACCTGATCACGCTCACCTGCCAGTTGATGGTCGAGGGTCATGGCGTCGCCTGGGCCTGGCATCAGGCGATCGAGCGCATGGCGGGCCAGTTGTCGGCGCTGGGCAATCCCGTGCTCGCCGCACGCTCGGCCGATCTGCGCGACATCGGCCGCCGCGTCCTGGCGCAGATCGATCCCGGATTGGGGCTGGGGACACTCGACGACCTGCCCGAAGCGCCGTGCATCCTCGTCGCCGCCGATCTGGCGCCATCGGATACGGCCGCGCTCGACACGAACCGCGTGGCGGGCATTGCCACCGCATTGGGCGGCCCGACCTCGCACAGCGCCATCCTGGCGCGCACGCTCGGCCTGCCTTCGGTCGTCGCGGCGGGCGCGGACCTGTTGTCGCAGGCGGCGGGGACGGTCGCGATCGTCGATGGCGATACCGGGCGGGTGTGGCTCGATCCGTCCGAAGCGGATCTGGCCTCCGCCCGCGACTGGATCACCGCCATCGCCGCGCGCCGTGCCGCCGAGGAAGCCGAACGCAGCCGCCCGGCCGTCACCCTCGACGGCCATGGCGTCGCGATCGCCGCCAATGTGAACCGCCCCGATCAGGTCGCCGAGGCGCTGGCGCAAGGTGGCGAGGGCGTCGGCCTGATGCGCACCGAATTCCTGTTCCTCGAACGTGGCGACAGCCCCAGCGAGGACGAACAATATGCCGTCTACCGCGCGATGATTGACGGGCTGGACGGTCGCCCGCTGATCGTCCGCACCCTCGACATCGGCGGCGACAAGCAGGTGCCGCACCTGCACCTGCCCAAGGAGGAGAACCCCTTCCTCGGCGTGCGCGGCGCGCGGCTGCTGCTGCGCCGCCCCGACCTGCTGGAGCCGCAGTTGCGCGCGCTCTACCGCGCCGCCAAGGATGGCGGCGACCTGTCGATCATGTTCCCGATGATCACCTCGGTCGCCGAACTCGTGACGTTGCGGGAACGGTGCGAGGCGGTACGCGGGTCGCTCGACGCGCCGGTGGTGCCGATCGGCATCATGATCGAGGTGCCCGCCGCCGCCGTTCAGGCCCATGCGCTGGCGAAGCATGCCGATTTCTTCTCGGTCGGCACCAACGACCTGACTCAATATGCGCTCGCCATCGACCGGCAGAATCCCGAACTGGCGAGCGAAGCGGACTCGATGCACCCGGCCGTATTGCGTCTGATCGCCATGACGGTGGAGGGAGCGCGGCAGCATGATCGCTGGGTTGGGGTGTGCGGCGGTCTGGCGGGCGATCCGTTCGGTGCGGCGCTGCTGACCGGCCTGGGCGTCACCGAATTGTCGATGACCCCGCGCGACCTGCCCGCGGTCAAGGCGCGGCTGCGCAGCAGTGAGCTGCCCGCGCTTCAGGCATTGGCCGCCCGCGCGCTGACGATGGAGAGCGCCGCCGATGTGCGCGCGCTCGACGTCGCACCGGTTGCGGAGTTGCGCGAAAGGAGTGCCGCGTGATGCGTATCGCCACCGTCACCTTCAATCCCGCGATCGACCAGACAATCATGGTCGACCGGCTGGTCCCCGGCGAAGTCCATCGCGCGCGCTCGATCCGCCAGGATGCGGGCGGCAAGGGCGTCAACGTCGCGAGTTGCCTCGCCGATTGGGGTGCGCCGGTCAGCGTGTTCGGGCTGCTGGGACAGGACAATGCGACCCTGTTCGAAACGCTGTTCGAGCAGAAGGCGATCGACGACCGCTTCGTGCGCTTGGGCGGTGACACGCGCGTCAACATGAAGATCGTCGACGACACGGACACCACCGACATCAACATGAGCGGCCCCGTGGTCGGCGAGGCCGATGTCGCTCGGGTCGAGCAGGCGGTGACGGATTTCGCGGGCGAGGACGCGCTGATCGTCCTGTCGGGCAGCCTGCCGCCGGGATGCGACACGATCCTCTATGCCGGGATGGTGGCGACGCTGACCGCGCGCGGCGCGCGGGTGCTGCTCGATACCAGCGGCGCGCCGCTGACCCAGGCGCTGCGCGCCGATGTGTTGCCGCACATCGTCAAGCCCAATCGCCGGGAACTGGCCGCCTGGGCCGACACCTCGCTCGACACCATCGCCGAGGTCGCCGCGTGCGCGACGGCGCTGCACCGGCGCGGCGTGGCGCTGGTGGTCGTGTCGATGGGCGAAGACGGTGCGCTGTTCGTATCGGACGAAGGCGCGCTGGTCGCGCATCTGGCCGCCGGGCCGCTCGCCAGCACGGTGGGCGCGGGCGACGCCATGGTCGCGGGGCTGGCCGCCGGGATCGCCGAAGGCGCTGGACTGGAGCGGATCGCGCGCCTGTCCACCGCCTTCGCCGTCGCCAAGCTGGGGCGGCCGGGCCCGCACCTGCCAGACCTCGCGACTATCGACGCATTGGCCGCACAGGTCACGATCAGCGGAGCCGGGGTTACCGGTCCGTCCATGGTGGGAGAGGATTCATGAAGAGGCTGTTGGCGATCGTCGACGCCGGAGAGGCGGGCGTCACCGGCGTCCTGGCGGGCGAGGCACTGCGCCGCGCGGCCCGCGATGCGGGCCAGGCGATCGAGATCGAATTGCGCACCGCCCAAGGCGTGGTCAATCCGGTCGCCGCCGGAAATGACGACATGCTGCTGTTCGTCGGCGCCGAAGACAGCGCCGATGCCGACACCCGCGCGCGCGCCGACCGGCTGTTGACGCTGGAAGCGGTGCTCGCCGATCCGGTCGCCGCGCTGAAGATCGGCAGCAAGGCGCCCGTCGCGACCAAGAAGATCGTCGCGATCACCTCCTGCCCCACCGGCATCGCCCATACCTTCATGGCCGCCGAGGGATTGCAGGAGGGCGCGCGCCAGCTCGGCTATGACATCCATGTCGAGACGCAAGGCTCGGTCGGCGCGGGCAACCCGCTGACGCCCGAGCAGATCGCCGAGGCCGATGTGGTCCTGATCGCCGCCGATCGCGAGGTCGATCGCGCGCGCTTCGCGGGTAAGCGGGTGCTGGTCAGCAACACCAAGCCCGCCATCACCGGCGGCGCGGCGCTGATCGAAAAGGCGCTGGCCGAGGCCAAGGTCCAGGGTGGGGCCGCCACCGCCTCCTCCGCCGCCGCAACGACCGAGCGCGCGGGGCCGTACAAGCATCTGATGACCGGCGTGTCGTTCATGCTGCCCTTCGTGGTGGCGGGCGGCCTGCTGATCGCGCTCGCCTTCGCGCTGGGCGGCATCCACGCCAATGACGAGGCGAATGCCGGCACCTTGGCCTATGCGCTGTTCAGCATCGGCGCGAAGGGGGGCTTCGCGCTGATGGTGCCTGCGCTGGCCGGATATATCGCCTATTCGGTCGCCGACCGGCCCGGCATCGCACCCGGCATGATCGGCGGGATGCTTGCGAGCAACCTGGGTGCGGGTTTTCTGGGCGGCATCGTTGCGGGCTTCATCGCGGGATATGGCGTCGACGCACTCAACCGCGTCATCCGTTTGCCCAAGAACCTCCAGGGCCTGAAACCCGTCCTGATCCTGCCGCTGCTCGGCACGCTGCTGACCGGTCTCTTGATGATCTATGCCGTGGGCACGCCGGTCGCAGCGGTGCTGTCCTTCCTGACCGAATGGCTGCGCGGGATGCAGGGGTCGAACGCGGTCCTGCTGGGCCTGATCCTGGGCGGCATGATGGCCTTCGACATGGGCGGACCGGTCAACAAGGCCGCCTATGCCTTCTCGGTCGGGCTGGTCGCCTCGCAGGTCTATACGCCGATGGCGGCGACCATGGCGGCGGGCATGACCCCGCCGCTCGCCATCGCGCTGGCCACCCGACTCTTCCCCAACCGGTTCACCGCCGATGAGCGCGAAGCCGGGGCCGCCGCCGCCGTGCTCGGCCTCGCTTTCATCAGCGAAGGCGCGATCCCGTTCGCGGCGCGCGATCCGCTCCGGGTCATCCCCTCGCTGATGGCGGGATCGGCGATCACGGGGGCGATCTCGATGGTGGCGGGCGTCGAGCTCCGGGTGCCGCATGGCGGCATCTTCGTGCTGCCGATCCCCGGCGCGGTCACCCATCTGGTCGCCTATGTCGCCGCGCTGGCGGCCGGAGTGGCGGTGAGTGCGGTACTCGTCGGATTTGTGAAGCGCCCGGTGGCGCAAGGCTGATCGCCACGCCCCGCCGGGGGGACTGGGCGTATTTCAAGAGGTACAGGTTCATGGCTGGATTGAAGGGCTTCGCGGCGATCGCCGCGCTGGGCATGGGGATGGCTGCATCCGTCGCCCGGGCCGAGGATGGGCCGACGACGCCCTCCGGCCCCGTCGTGCCGCAGGTCTCGCAACAGGCGACCAAGACGGTGCCGTTGGTGCTGGGCCAGAAGAAGAAGGGCGTCGAGACGTTCCAGCCGCTGGCCGATGACGGCATCACCCTGGCGCTGAACTACACCGGCGAGGCCGCGGCGAACGCGACCGGCGGCTTTGCACGCAAGTCGGCCTATACCGGGCAGATCTATGTCGGGGCCGACCTCGATTTCGAGAAGATCGCCGGTATCACCGGCGGCGGCCTGCACCTCGCGATCACCAATCGCCACGGCCAGAGCCTGTCGCAGATCGCGATCGGCAACAATACCTCGGTGCAGGAGGTCTGGGGCACCCAGAACACCCACCTCGCCATCCTGACCTGGGAACAGAAGCTGATGGGCGGCGCGCTCGACATCGAGGCGGGCAAGAGCCAGGCGAACATCCATTTCCTGAACTCGCCCTATTACTGCCATTTCCAGACCAATTCGGCCTGTGGCAATCCGACCTTCGTCTTCAAGAACAGCAACTTCACCTATTTCCCGGCGTCGAGCTGGATGGCCAGGGCCAAGCTGACGGTCGCCGACAACTGGTTCGCCCATGCCGGCATCTACGAGGTCAATCCCAATCGGAAACGCCCCGATGACAATGGTTTCAGCCTGAGCTTCAAGGGTGGCACCGGCTTCATCGTGCCGTACGAACTGGGCTATGCGTCCGACTTCAAGACCGACCGGCTGCCGCGCCACTATATCCTGGGCGGCTGGATCGACCGGGGCGACTATGCCGATCCGTTGCGCGACGACCGCGGCGGTATCGCGATCCTCAGCGGACGGCCAGCGGCCACGCTGAAGGGGCGCAGCGGCATCTATGCCCGTTTCGATCAGATGCTGACCCGACCCGATATGAACTCGCATCGCGGGCTGGGGGTGTTCGGTGTCGCCATGACCAACCTGTCGGGGCGGGTCGAGGAACGGCACTTCCTGGAGCTGGGTCTGCTCCAGACCGGCACCTTTGCGGATCGCGACCAGGATACGATCGGCTTCGTCATCAACCAGCAGAGCTTTTCCGACCTGGCCATGGCGCGGATGCGCGCGGCGCGTGTCTCGGCGGGCGGCGACGCCAATATCCGCCGTGACCAATATATGATGGAACTGGCCTATGGCGCCCAGGTCGGGCCCGCCATCCGCCTGTCGCCCAACATCCAATATATCCTTCACCCCGACCAGACCGGCCTGCCCTTCCGCCGGACCAACATCGGAAACGCCCTCGTCTTCGGGCTGAAGTTCACCATCGACGCCCCCACCCTCATCGCAGCGGCGCGGCGCGACTGACGTCGCGAGTCATCGCCGTTCGCGGGACGATGACGATCCGATCCTGGCGAAGATCGGCGCGATGCCCGATGGTTGTCGATCGGCCCGTATGATCGGTGGCATTCAACGCCGCGATCATCGGGCCGCCAACTGGCCAGCATCTCCGTACACCCAGAATGCTAATGCGTTTGACTCGCATATTCACCTTCATTAGGCGCGCGCTCGTAACGAGCATTGGGGGGAAAAATGCGCCTGTTTCGGTCGAGTCTTGCAATATTGCTTTGCACTGTGTCGTCGCCTCTGGTGGCGCAGGGCACGCCGCCCGGCCAGGCAGCGCAGTCGACCGACGACGTGAGCAACGACATCCTCGTTCTGGGCGAGAAGGCCAACCGAAGCCTTCGGGATACCCCTGCCAGCGTCGCGATCACCACCGCGGAGACGATCGCCAACCAGAATCTGCTGGATGTCTATGATGTGCTCCAGCGCACGCCCAATGTCTCGATCGCGGCGAACCGGACCAGCTTCACCATCCGGGGTATCGATGCGTTCAACGTATCGGGTGCGGGCGACGGCGCGCTGGCCAGCGTCTATGTCGATGGCGCGGTCCTGCCCCGCGCGGCGCTCAATACCGGGCCGCTCGACCTGTACGACATCGCTCAGGTAGAGGTGTTTCGCGGCCCGCAATCGACCGTACAGGGCCGCAATGCCCTGGCGGGGGCGGTGATCGTGCGGACGACCGATCCCGGCTATGACTGGAGCGGCAAGGCGCGGGTGATGCTGACCGGCCCGGATGGCCAGCGCCGGGCGGCGGCGGCCATCGGCGGCCCTCTGCTCGGCGATCAGATCGCCTTTCGCATCGCGGGTGAGATCGCGCGTTCCGACGGACTGGTCTACAACCGCACGCTCCACCGCGACGCCGATCCGCGCCGGTCGGAAACGCTGCGGGGCAAGCTGCTCTTCACCCCGGACGCCGTGCCTGGCCTGCGGGTCATCGCGACCTATGTCCATGACCGGCACGAACGCGGCGTCTATGCCTATGAATTCGACGCCCCCTATTCGCCCACCGATCGAATCGTGACCGAGGATGTGGCGACCGACACCCAGATCGTCAGCGACATCGCGACGCTGGAGGCCCATTACACGCTGGGCGGCGGGTTCGACCTGAGCTCCGTCACCAACGTCTCCGATGTCCGCGCCGACTATATCGCCGACCCCGACCGCAATGCCACACCGGGTCAGCTCAGCCTGACCCGCGATCCCGCCAGGACGGTGCAGCAGGAAATTCGGCTCGGCATCGACCTGCCCTGGGTTCGCGGCCTGATCGGTGCCTATTATCTGCGCGAGGACAATCGCGACTATCTGTTCGAAGCCACGCAGACCCTGAATCTGACACGACTGGGCGTCGATCGCCAGTTGCTGGCGCTGGGCCTGTCGCAGCCCATGGTCGATACGGTGCTGGGGCTTTATGGCGGCGTCGTTCCGATCAAGAACCGCCTCACCCAACCGCGCCTTACCCGCAATCTGGCCGCCTTCACCGACCTGACCTTCCCGCTGACCGGGCGGCTCAGCCTGCGTGCGGGGCTGCGCTACGACAATGAGCGACAGTTGCGCGGCGCGACCCAGTCGGTGACGCTGAACGGCAGCCTGCCCGATCCCGCCAGGCTGCCCGTGGCGGCGCTGGCCCCGATCGTGACCCGGCTGAACGCCTTGCTGTTGGCGACGGCCGCCGGTGCCAACAGCGTCGAGCCGACGCGCGCCATCACCTATGACGCGTGGCTGCCCAAGCTGGGCCTGACCTGGGACGTCGCGCCCAATGTCGGGCTGAGCGCGACGGTACAGCGCGGCTACCGCGCGGGCGGTGCCGGGATCAACCAGCAGCGGGCGCAGGCCTTCACCTATTCGCCCGAATATACCTGGAATTACGAACTGGCGCTGCGGTCCGAATGGCTGGATCGCAAGCTGATCTTCAACGCCAATGCCTATTATATCGACTGGCGGGACCAGCAGGTGGGCGTACAGCTGACCCCGGGCGCGGTATTCGACACGCAGGTCGTCAATGCCGGCAAGTCCCGCCTTTATGGCTTCGAGGCGGAATTGCGCGGGCGGCCGACGCCGTCGCTGGACGTCTATGCCGGGGTCGGCCACAGCCGGTCCAAATTCCTCGACTTCACCCTGCCCTTCGGTACCGAAGCGCGATCGGCCGGTGGCAATGAGTTCGCCAATGCGCCGCACTGGACCGCTTCCGCAGGCACGACCTGGCATGACAAGGCGGGCCTGCTGGCCAATGTCAACGCGACCTATCGCGATGCCTTCTTCCAGGATACGGTCAGGCAGAGTGTTCGCGACGTCCGCCCCCTGACGCTGGTCAATGCCAAGCTGGGTTGGCAAGGCGAGCATTTCGGCGCCTTCCTGATCGCCAGCAATATCTTCGACCGCCAGCAGCCGACTTCCTTCTTCACGGACTTTGACGGTCGCATACGCGGCACGCTGTCCGATCCCCGTATTCTGGGCCTGAGCTTCGAAGGACGGTTTTGAGGGCAGAGAAACGTCTATTCCAACGATGAACAATACATAGGTTGGTACGATCGTCCGTTGATTACCCTTGCCTCTGCCATATGATGATTTCGATCAATACAGGGGAGTATGCCAATCATGACGCGTCACGACGATCAATATGGCGATGATCTTTTTGCCAAGGACGATTACTTCAAGTTCGGATCGAATGGCTCGATTTCGGGTAATCTTCTGGGCAACGACCGAAGCGGTGACGAAGGGGAAATGGCACTCCGCTTTTTCGGCGGGGTCAGGGTTGGAGAAAAGAAGGGGCCGCCGGTCACCGATGTTCAGGGGACATATGGCACCTTCCATATTTGGGCGGATGGTCGCTTCACCTATGACCTCGATGCCGGTGTGAAGGCCTCCACGCCCCAGGGCACGGTGCTGACGGAATCCATTCCGTACAAAATCTCAGATAAGGCGGGGAAGACCGACTTCGCCTATCTGACGATGGACGTTGGGTTTGGGAATGTCGGCAGTCAGACCCGCGAGGTCGTCTATGATTTCGACCACCGCCCGAGCCTGGACGTCATTCACTTCAACACCGTTTATGACGGCGATACGATGATGATCGGGTCGGAGAGCGGCAATCGCTATTGGCAGGCCGACCCCTGGGGCCTCGGCTTCTCGTCGGACCATAATGTCGATTTCATCGTGTCCGACATGATTGTCGCGACCGGCGATTCACCGGATGCCGTCGCGCGCGTAACATTTACCGGACATAATGACGGACGCATAGTCGGCCAGAAAACGGTCTTGATCGACGTCGCGAGCATCTCTGGCCAGCAACATGTCTCCCTTTCAAGCTTTGGGAAGATCGATAGCCTGACCTATACCGTGGAAGACGTCTACGGCACCTTTCAGGGCCTGCCGTCATTGTCGTTCGACGACATCCACCTGCTGATCTAAAGCAAAGGGGTCTGTGGCACGCATGCGCCACAGACCCCTGCCCGTCTTACCGTTCAGCCCGGGAAGCCTATCCCGTCACTCCCATTCGATCGTGCCGGGCGGCTTGCTGGTATAGTCATAGACGACGCGGTTGATGCCCTTCACCTCGTTGATGATCCGGGTCGTTACGCGCGGCAGGAAGTCGCCGGGAAAGTCGAACGCCTGCGCGGTCATGCCGTCGACCGACGTCACCGCGCGCAGCGCCAGCACCGAGTCATAAGTGCGGCCATCCCCCATCACGCCGACCGACCGAACCGGCAGCAGCACCGCGAAGGCCTGCCAGATGGCGTCGTACAGCCCTGCGTTGCGGATTTCCTCGAGATAGATCGCATCTGCCTTCCGCAGGATGTCGCAGCGTTCGCGCGTCACTTCGCCGGGGATGCGGATGGCGAGGCCGGGTCCGGGGAATGGATGGCGACCGACGAACACGTCCGGAAGCCCCAATTCGCGACCCAGCACGCGGACCTCGTCCTTGAACAGCTCGCGAAGCGGTTCGACCAGCTTCATGTTCATGCGTTCGGGCAGGCCGCCGACATTATGGTGGCTCTTGATCGTCACCGACGGGCCGCCGGTGAAGCTGACGCTCTCGATCACGTCCGGATACAGCGTGCCCTGCGCCAGGAATTCGGCACCGCCGATCTTCTTGGCCTCCGCCTCGAACACGTCGATGAAGGTCTTGCCGATGAACTTGCGCTTGGCTTCCGGATCGGTGACGCCCGCCAGGCCGTCCATGAACAGGTCCTGCGCATCCACATGGACGAGCGGGATGTTGTAATGGCCCCGGAACAGGCTGACGACCTGCTCGGCCTCGCCCTGGCGCAGGATGCCGCCATCGACGAAGACGCAGGTCAGCTGGTCGCCGATCGCCTCGTGGATCAGCAGCGCCGCGACCGACGAGTCGACTCCGCCCGACAGGCCGCAAATCACCCGACCGCTGCCCACCTGTTCACGAATTTCGGCGATCTTGGCCGAACGGAACTCGGCCATCGTCCAGTCGCCCGACAGGCCGACGACGTGCCGCGCGAAATTGGCGATCAGCTTCGCGCCATCGGGAGTGTGGACGACCTCCGGATGGAACTGCATCGCATAGATGCGGCGGGCATCATCGGCGATGATGGCATTGGGAGCGCCCGGGCTGGTCGCGACGACGCGGAAGCCCGGCGCCAGCGCCGTCACCTTGTCGCCATGGCTCATCCACACCTGATGGCGCTCTCCCTGGCTCCACAGCCCGTCGAACAGCGCGCATTCGCCCTCGATGGTGATGAACGCCTCACCGAACTCGCCGCTATCGCCCTTCTCGACCTTGCCGCCGAGCTGCTGGGTCAGCGCCTGCTGGCCATAGCAGATGCCGAGCATCGGCAGGCCGCTGTCCAGGATCGCCTGCGGGATGCGGGGAGACTCGGCATCGACCACGGAGGCGGGGCCACCGGACAGGATGATGCCGGCGGGCTTGATCCGGGCGAACGCCGCTTCGGCCGATTGGAAGGGAACGACTTCGCTATAAACCCCCGCTTCGCGCACGCGCCGCGCGATGAGCTGGGTGACTTGGCTGCCGAAATCGACGATGAGGATGCTGTCGGGGTGCTCCATGGCGGTCCGATAGCGATGTCTTTCGGAAAATGCTACCGGGTCGGGACGGTTTGAATCCCATCGATCGCGACCATCCGCACCGCCTGAGCATCGACACGGCAGCGGAAGGGGCGGCTCTCGCCCGCCTCGCGGTAACTGGTGCGCAGCAAAACATCACCCTGCACGTCATAGCCATTGCCCAGCGGAAGGGCCGAGCGGACCTGCCCGACCTGGGCCAACGCGAAGCTGCGGCGCCCTTCGCCCTCGGCCGCCTTGGCGCACGCATGGACCGCCGCTTCATCGTCCGTTTCCGCGCGATAGGGCGACGGCGTTTCGACGGCACGAACCGGGCGGGAGACATCTATGACGCCGGAATCATGATCGGGCGTCGACGTCTTGCCTGCGATCAGCGTCACGGCCGTGGTCAGCAGCGCGCCCGCAACGAAACCTCCGGCGATGGCGTTCGCCTGCTTGCGTTGCTCCGGGCTCTGCCATTGCCGTTCGCGATCGGAGGGAATGAACGGCACGGCCGGCACGACCTGCGTAGACGTGGCGGGCGCGGACGGCTCGGTCTGCGCCGCTAGCGGCAGAGGGAGCATCGAAACCGTCAGGATCCAGCCGACCGTCATGCGCTGCATTCCCCACCTCCCTTGGTTCGCTTCCGTAACGTTATTCGTTCCGACTTTCGCCAAGCTGAACATAGGCGAAATCGCGGACACGAAAAAGGGCCGCCCCATCGCTGGGACGGCCCTCTTTTCGAAGGTCTTCGAGGCTGCGGATTACGCGGCTTCGTCGAAATCTTCCTCGGTCATGACCGGACCCGAATCCTGGCCCTTCGCCGAGACGTCGCGGTCGACGAACTCGATGATCGCCATCGGCGAAGCGTCCGACGCGCGGATGCCGGCCTTGATGATGCGGGTATAGCCACCGTTGCGGTCCGCATAGCGCGACGCCAGAACGTCGAACAGCTTCACCAGCTGCGCATCGTCGAGGAGACGGGCATGGGCCAGACGACGGTTCGAGAGACCGCCCTTCTTGGCCAGCGTCACCAGCTTTTCGACATAGGGACGCAGTTCCTTCGCCTTGGCGACGGTGGTGGTGATCTGCTCGTGCTTGATCAGCGCTGCCGCCATGTTGCGGAAGAGCGCGATACGATGAGCCGAGGTACGCTGCAGCTTACGGCCGCCGACGCGATGACGCATGGGTATTTCCTTCGTTCGTTAAGGGGCCGTTTGACGGTACCCCAGACCTGGTAGCCGTTAGAGGCTGCTACCTTCGCCTATCTTGTGGCCCTCCGGTATTGCCGGGGAGCGGGTCAGCAAAGCTGCTGGAGTGGCCGGGACGGATCACGGCAAAGCCGCGATCCCGACGTCGAACGGGTCGCCCGTGGGCGACCCGCCGGCCGGGCTTTCGCCGTCTCGCGGATAGCGACGCTATCCGCGTGCGGCTTAGCCCATGATCTCCTGTTCCAGCTTCTTGGCCATTTCCTCGATATTCTCGGGCGGCCAGCCGGGGATTTCCATGCCCAGGCGCAGACCCATGGACGACAGCACTTCCTTGATCTCGTTCAGCGACTTGCGGCCGAAATTCGGAGTGCGCAGCATCTCGGCTTCGGTCTTGCCGACCAGATCGCCGATATAGATGATGTTGTCGTTCTTGAGGCAGTTCGCCGAACGCACCGACAGTTCCAGCTCGTCGACCTTCTTGAGAAGGTAACGGTTGATCTGCTGCGCGTCGCTCTGCGGCTCGCCACCGGCGGCGGGGATCGCCGCCTGGCCCACGGGGGCCGCGCGGGTGAGCGCCGAGTCGTCGAAGTGCACGAACAGCGCCAGCTGATCCTGGAGGATGCGCGCGGCATAGGCCACGGCGTCTTCCGGGGTGACGGTGCCGTCGGTTTCGACCGAAAGCGTCAGCTTGTCATAGTCCAGGTCCTGACCGACGCGGGTCGGGTCGACCTTGTACGACACCTGGCGAACCGGCGAATATAGCGCATCGACCGGGATCAGACCGATCGGCGCATCGGCCGGACGGTTGGACGCGGCGGGGACATAGCCCTTCCCGATATCAGCGGTCAGTTCCATGTTGAACGTCGCGCCTTCGTCGAGATGGCAGATCACCAGGTCCTTGTTCATGACCTCGATGTCGCCCGACACGGCGATGTCGCCGGCCTTGACGGTGGTGGGACCGGTCGCCGACAGCTGGAGCCGCTTGGGACCTTCGCCCTGCATGCGGATGGCGAGCTGTTTGACGTTCAGGACGATGTCGGTGACGTCTTCACGCACACCGGCCAGCGACGAGAACTCGTGCAGCACGTTCTCGATCTTGATCGAGGTGACCGCCGCGCCCTGGAGCGACGACAGGAGAACGCGGCGAAGCGCGTTGCCCAGCGTCAGGCCGAAGCCACGCTCCAGCGGTTCGGCAACGAACGTCGCCTTCCGCTTGCCATCGCCACCCTTCTTTTCGAGCGCGTTGGGCTTCTTCAGTTCCTGCCAGTTCTTTGCGTTGACAGACACGTGGTTCCCCTGAGTTATGGGCCGGAACGGGGACGGTTCCAGCCGTGGAGAGAGGCATGGCCGACTCGTCAGCCGGCCATGGGAAGCATCAGACGCGGCGACGCTTGGAAGGCCGCACGCCGTTGTGCGGGATCGAGGTCACGTCACGGATCGAGGTGATCTGGAAACCGACCGCCTGCAGCGCGCGCAGCGCCGACTCGCGGCCCGAACCCGGACCCTTCACTTCGACTTCCAGGGTGCGCACGCCATGCTCGGCGGCCTTCTTGCCCGCGTCTTCCGCTGCGACCTGCGCCGCATACGGGGTCGACTTGCGCGAGCCCTTGAAGCCCATCATGCCGGCCGACGACCACGAAATGGCATTGCCCTGCGCGTCGGTGATGGTGATCATGGTGTTGTTGAAGCTGGCGTTCACATGGGCGACGCCGGCGGTGATGTTCTTGCGCTCGCGACGGCGAATGCGCTGCGGTTCACGTGCCATTGAATGAAAGTCCTGACCTAATATCCTGATGCGGAGAGCGGCGGGCGGTCAGCCACAAGCCTGCCTCCGGCGGAGTAATTCGTCCCCCGGACGAATTACTTCTTCTTGCCTGCGATCGGCTTCGCCTTGCCCTTGCGGGTGCGCGCGTTGGTGTGCGTGCGCTGGCCGCGGACCGGCAGGCCCTTGCGGTGACGCAGGCCGCGATAGCAGGCCAGGTCCATCAGGCGCTTGATGTTCATCGCGGTCTCGCGACGAAGATCACCTTCCACCGTGTGGTCGGCGTCGATGGTCTCGCGGATCTGGAGCACTTCCTGATCCGACAGGTCCTGGACGCGACGATCGGCGGCGATGTTCAGCTTTTCGGCGATCTGCTTCGCCTTGGCCGGACCGATGCCATGGATATAGGTCAGCGCGATCAGAACGCGCTTGTTGGTCGGGAGGTTGACACCCGCGATACGTGCCATGAAACTTGTTCTCCTAGCTCCACGAAGCATGGCATGGCCGCACATGCTCCATCTCAACGCGATGGTTCCGCCACGCGGAAGCGCGACGCCCGCAAATCGCGCGTCGTTCAACCGGGAGTGGTGGAAGGACGGTCAGTTAGGCCCCGCGCAACCCTCTGTCAAGCGATCGGTTCCCGAAACTTCGTCGATTGAACCCGGCGCAGTGTCAGCCAGCGGCGGAACGACACGATCGCCCAGACGATCTCCACCACGCCAAACGGCCAGGCGCCCTGGAGAAAACCATAAGCGGAGCCCGCAATGCATCCCAGCACGAAGCCGAAAGTCCACCAATGCGATCCCGCCTCCATCGCATAGCAGAGAAGCGTGAACGACACGGCGGCAAGGCCGAACAGCGACAGCGAATCCATCGCCTGGGTTTAGTGCGCCAGGACAAGGGGGCAACCCCTGTGCCCTCCCGCCCCTGCAAAGGGAGAAAGAACGCGTTACGGAATGATCAACCGGGCAATCAGGCCCGGTGCGTTGTCCGCCAGTTCGAATCGCCCGCCATGCAGCCGCGCCACCGCTTCGATCAGCGCCATGCCCAGTCCCGCGCCGGGCGTGGTGCGCGCGGTATCGAGTCGGCCGAACCGCTTGAGCGCCTGTGCCCGGTCCGCCTCGGCAATGCCCGGACCATGATCCTCGACCTGAAAGACGATGCCGTCATGGCCCTGATAGAGCCGCAACCCGACCTGCCCGCCCGACGCGCCATGCTTCAGGGCATTGTCGATCAGGTTGGATAGCGCCTGGCTCATCAGTTCACGATGCAGGGGCAGCGGCGCCGGGCGATCTTCCACCGCGATCAGGAAGCGCAGGCCCGCATCCTCGATCACGGGGGCATAGAGTTCGCCGATTTCCTCGACCATCTCGGCGGGGGCGGCCATGGTGAAGCGGTCGCGTGTCACCGACTCCGACCGGCTGATCTCGATCACCATGGTCAGCATCCGCATGATGAGGTCGGTTTCGACCAGCAATCCGCCCAGCGCCGCCTCGCGCTGCGCTGGGTCGGCGATCAGCACCGCCTGTTCGGTCTTGGTCCGCAACCGCGCCAGGGGCGAGCGCAAGTCGTGCGCCAGGCTGTCGGTGACGACGCGGAGTTCGGCCATCAACTGCTCGATCTTGCCCAGCATCGCATTCAGCCGCAGCGCCAGTCGGTCGAACGCGTCGCCATCGCTGTTGCCGCCCCGGACCAGCGACACCCGCCGCGACAGGTCGCCCTCGCCCGCCGCATCCATGACCGACACAATGGCATTGAGCCGCCCCGACACATAGCGCGCCAGGACCAACCCTGTCCCCACCCCCAGCATCAGCGACAGGAAGACCGCCAGCGCCAGGGCGCGCTCGATCGCGACCTGCTGCGCCTCGATCAGATCGAGCGGGCGGCCGACCAGCAGCCAGTCATTGCCGATGGGGTGAAGCGTATAGCCCGCCTCGCGCGACGCCCAGACGCCGTCGCGCCCCAGCACGGCGATGCGGAACGGCGTATCGGCCAACGGCACGGCCAGGTGACGCGGCGCATAGCCCGCGATCCGATGCCCCTGGGTATCGAAGATGGCGAGCACCAGCGAGACGTCCCCCGGCTCGCGCGCCTGGGTGATCGCATCGGCCAGCGCGGGCAAGGCGCCCGTCCGCCACACGGCGCGAAGGGCGTCGGCCTGTTCGACGATCTCGCGGTGGAGCGCCGCCACCGCATCGGCGCTGGTCTGTTTCCAGATGAACCCGACCAGTGCCAGATTGGACACCAGCGCCAATATGATCGACAGCAGCGCGATCCGCGCCGAGATCGTCAGCCGCAACTTCACCCTTCGACGGCCAGCCTGTAACCTGCGCCGCGCACGGTGTGCAGGATCGGCGTGCCGAATCCTTCCTCAAGCTTGCGCCGAAGCCGCCCGATATGGACGTCGACCACGTTGGAGCCGGGGTCGAAATGATAGTTCCAGATCTTCTCCAGCATCATCGTGCGGGTGACGACCTGCCCCGCATGACGCGCCAGGAACTCCAGCAGATTGAATTCGCGCGCGCCGACCGGGATGATCTTGCCCGCCCGGGTGACGGTGCGGGCCAGCAGGTCGATCTCCAGATCGCCGACATGCAGCTTGGTCCGCGTCGGCTCCGACGCCGCGCGGTCAGACCGGCGCACCAGCGCCTCGATCCGTGCCGACAATTCGGCAAACGAGAAGGGCTTGCACAGATAATCGTCCGCACCCGCCTTCAAACCATCGACCCGGTCATCGACCGTGGCAAGAGCCGACAGGATCAGCACGGGCGTGGCGATCCCCGCCGCGCGGATCGCGCTGACCATCGCCAGCCCGTCCAGGCGCGGCAGCATCCGGTCGGCGATGATCAGGTCGAATATGCCCTCGCTCGCCAGGAACAGCCCGTCGCGCCCGTCCCCGCACTGTTCGACGGCATAGCCCGCCTCGGCCAGTCCCTTGGCGACATAGGCGGCGGTGGACGCATCGTCTTCGACGATCAGGATCTTGCGGCTCATCGGTTCGTCTGCTCCGGCATAGGGCGATCTTCGCTCCAACGACGTCGTTCGGCATGTTCGAGCCCATCGTCCCGATCCCGTCCACGCCGTCCGCCCGCGGATGACTAGGCCCGATATCGGTTCAGGGAAAGGCCGGCGGAAAGTGCGCTCTCCGCCGGCCCCGACGGCACCCCCGGGAGTGTCGGGCGCCGAGCTCGTTGAACTGCTTGGCTTTTCGCTACATCGGGCCGGGATACCCCGGCGTGACCATAATGTGACAAATGCGTCATTCGCGGCATCGGCTGAGCAAGGGTGGTGCGCCGTACATCCGCAACCGGACCGAATTCCGCACCAAAACCTCAATCATGTTTAAACTTTTGATAATCCTTTAATTTATGATCCCGCCATCATGTTGACCGCCCCCATCCCCCTCGATGCTTCGTCCGCCGAGGAGCGGCGTCTCGCCACGCTTCAGGCGCATGCCCTGCTCGACAGCGAGCCGGAGGCGGAGTTCGATGCGCTGGTATCGCTGGCGGCGGACATGCTGGATTGCCCGGTCGCCGCGCTGACGCTGGCCGATCGCGATCGTTTCTGGGTGAAGTCGTCGGTCGGTCCGCTGCCCAGCCAGATGCCGCGCAGCGTCGCCTTTTGCGACCAGACGATCCGGTCGCCCGACCTGATGATCGTGCCCGACCTGACCAGCGATCCGCGCTTCGCCGTCAATCCCTTCGTCACCGGCGAGGCCGGGACGCGCTTCTATGCGGGCATGCCGATCCGCGTGCCGGCACTGGATGGGTCGCCCCAGGCCATCGGTTCGCTCTGCGTCATGGATGCCACCCCCCGCTCGCTGAGCCCTGCGGGCGAGCGAACGCTGCGCCATCTTGCCCGGTTGGCCGAAGCGCTGATCGCTGCGCGCGCCGTTGCCAGGCGCGCCACCGCCATGGCCGAACTGAGCGAACGCCAGGCCGAGGACCTGCGCGGCAAGGAGCGGACCGTGCGACAGGTCGAGCGGCTGGCCCTGATCGGATCGTGGCGCCTCCGGTTGTCCGACGGTCAGGCGACATGGTCCGAAGGCGTCTATCGCATCCACGAACTCCCCCCGGGGCGGCCGGTGACGGTCGAACAGGGACTGAGCTATTACCCGCCCGCCTCACGCGACATATTGCGCTCGACGATCGAGGCCACCGCCCGTCTGGGCGATCCGTTCGACATCGAACTGGACTTCGTCACCGCACAGGGTCGCCAGCGCCGTGTCCGGGTGATGGGCGAGCGCGAGATGCAGAACGGACGGCCCCACGGCCTGGTCGGCATGTTCCAGGACGTGACCGAGCGCCACGCTCTTGAGGTCCAGCTACGCCGTAATGCGGATACCGACGCGCTGACCCTGCTCGCCAATCGCGCCGCGTTCGACCGGACGCTGGAAGCCGCCATCAGGGAGGCCAGTGCCACGGATCAGCCGCTCGGGCTGGTGCTGATCGACCTGGACGGGTTCAAGCTGATCAACGACACGCTGGGTCACCCCGCCGGGGACGAGGTGTTGCGCATGGTCGGCACGCGGCTGCGCGCCGACTGGCTGCACGCATGTTTCGTCGCGCGGTTGGGGGGCGACGAGTTCGGGGTGATCGTCCGTGATCCCGTCTTGCTCGCTCAACCCGAATCGCTGCGCGCTCGGCTAGAGACGCTGCTGACCATCTCTATCACGGCGAACGACCTGACCATGAGTTGCGCGGGCACGGTATGCGTCACGCTGCGCCCCGAGGATTGCCGGACGATCCGCGACTTCATGCACCATGCCGACACGCGCTTATACGCCGCCAAGCGCGACCGGGTGGGCGAGCGGCGGCGGGGCGACCGGCGGCAGGGCGACCGGCGCCGCGCCGGATAGCAAGGCGGGTCAACGAGGCTCGGCCCTTCCCTCACCCGCCCATGGCCCCATATAGCGGGTGCATGTCTTCGCGCGCCCGCGTCCTCGTCCTGAACTCCGCGCTCGGCCCTCTCGACTATCGCGTGCCGCAAGGCATGACGGTCGAGCCGGGGTCGATCGTCGTCGCACCGCTCGGGCCCCGGCAGCTGCTGGGCGTGGTCTGGGAACCCGAACGGATGCCGTCGGATGCCGAGGTCGGCGACAATCGCCTGCGCCCGCTGCTGGGTGTGGCGGACGCGCCGCCCCTGCCCGATCCGCTGCGCCGGTTGATCGAGTGGACGGCGGATTATTATCTCGCCCCGCCTGCTGCGGTCGTGCGAATGGCGCTGTCCTCCACCTCCGCGCTGGAGGGCGCGCGGACCGTCACCGAGTACCGCGTCACCGGCCATGTCCCCGACCGCCTGACCCCGCAGCGTGCCCAGGCGCTGGAGCGGATCGGTGATCGGCAGGGCCTGATCCGCGAACTGGCAACGATGGCGGACGTCTCCGACGCGGTGATCCGGGGGCTGGTCAAGAACGGCGCGATCGAGGGGGTGGAGGTCGATATCGACAGCCCCTTCCCGCTGCCCGATCCCGACCATCACCGCCCGGAGCTTTCGGAGGACCAGCGCGCGGCGGCCGACACGCTCGTCGCGGGCGTCGCGGCGCATGCGTTCCAGCCGGTACTGCTCGACGGCGTCACCGGTTCGGGCAAGACGGAGGTCTATTTCGAGGCGGTGGCGCAAGCGGTTGCCGAAGGGCGGCAGGTGCTGGTCCTCCTCCCCGAAATCGCGCTGACCGAACCGTTCCTCAAGCGATTCCACGACCGCTTCGGCTGCGAGCCGGTGGCGTGGCATTCGGGACTGCGTTCGTCACAGCGGCGGCGGGCGTGGCGGGCCATCGCCAGTGGACAGGGCCTGGTCACGGTCGGCGCACGCTCGGCGCTGTTCCTGCCCTATCGCAATCTCGGCCTGATCGTCGTCGACGAGGCACACGAAACCAGCTTCAAGCAGGAAGACGGCGTCCATTACCATGCGCGCGACGTGGCGGTAATGCGCGGCAAGTTCGAGCCCTGCCCGGTCATCCTCGCCTCCGCCACTCCCGCGATCGAGACGCGGCAACAGGTCGCGCTGGGCCGCTATACCGAAGTGAAACTGCCCGGCCGCTTCGGCCCGGCGCAAATGCCGACGATCGAGGCGATCGACCTGATCCAGGACCCGCCCGAACGCGGCCGCTGGATCGCGCCCCAGCTGGTCGCCGCGATGAAGGAGGTGCTGGAGAAGCGCGAACAGTCGCTGCTCTATCTCAACCGGCGCGGCTATGCCCCGCTGACCCTGTGCCGGACCTGCGGGCATCGATTCCAATGCCCCAATTGCACCGCCTGGATGGTCGAGCATCGACTGGTCCGGCGACTGGCCTGCCATCATTGCGGCCATGTCTTGCCCACGCCGCGCGCCTGCCCAGAGTGCGGCGGCGAGGATTCGCTGGTCGCCTGCGGCCCCGGTGTCGAGCGGATCGCGGACGAGGCGACGGCACTGTTCCCCGAGGCCAAGATCGCGGTCGTCACCTCCGACACCATCTGGTCCCCCGCCAAGGCGGCGGAGTTTGTCGGGCGGATGGAGGCGGGCGAAATCGACATCGTCGTCGGCACGCAGTTGATCACCAAGGGCTATCACTTCCCCAATCTGACCCTGGTGGGCGTGATCGACGCCGATCTGGGCCTCGACGGCGGCGACCTGCGCGCGGCGGAGCGTACCTTTCAGCAGATCCGCCAGGTATCGGGTCGCGCGGGACGCGGCGCCAAGCCGGGCCACGTCTTCATCCAGACCCACAGCCCCAAGGCCCAGGTGATGCAGGCGCTGGTGACGGGCGATGCCGAGGCCTTCTACACAGCGGAGACCGAGGCACGGCGGGACGCCGATGCCCCGCCCTTCGGCCGTTATGCCGCGATCATCGTCTCTTCGGAGGATCAAGGCGCGGCGCAATCGGCTGCCGGGATGATCGCACGCGCTGCTCCCAAGGTGGAGGGGATGCATGTCTTCGGCCCCGCGCCCGCGCCGTTGGCGATGCTACGGGGGCGGCATCGGTATCGGTTGCTGGTCCACGCCCGGCGCGCGCTGGCGGTGCAGGATGTGATTCGCGAATGGCTGGGCGGGCTGGAATGGTCCGCCAAGGTTCGCGTCGCGGTCGATGTGGACCCGTACAGCTTTTTGTAAGCCGGGCATCGAAGAAGGTCAGTTCGCGCGGAGGCGCGGAGACGCGGAGGTGCCGTATTGGCGGCACCGCCGCCCTTTCATAACTGGCCAGAGGTGAAAGGCTGTATAGGCGACGAGCGAGACACCTCCGCGCCTCCGCGCGAACCAAATCTCCTTTGCGCTTTCGCGAGGCCGGTCGAGAGGGTTTCCCTTGGCCTTCGA
The DNA here is from genome assembly GCF_025371035.1 of Sphingomonas sp. LC-1. GTDB lineage: Bacteria > Pseudomonadota > Alphaproteobacteria > Sphingomonadales > Sphingomonadaceae > Sphingomonas > Sphingomonas sanguinis_E. The sequence goes on from NZ_JANZXB010000007.1 coordinate 81,144, forward strand.
CTTCGCTCAGGCTGAACGGCGGTTGGGGATAGCCGCCCTACCCCCCCATCGGTACGCCAGAGCGAAATCGCAGGCCACGCCCTGCCCCTCCCCACAAACGAAAACGGCCGCAGCTTCCGCCACGACCGTTTCAAAAACCCGGTAAGGAAAACCTTACCCCGCATGCTCCGCCAGCACGGTCAGGCCCTTGGGCCCCACCTCGGCGAAGCCGCCACGGATCTGGATCGATTCCGGCTCGCCCTTGTCGGTGCGGTACACCTGGATCGCGCCGTCGCGGATGGTCGACATAAAGGGCGCATGGCCCTCCAGCACGCCGAAATCGCCCTCGGTGCCGGGAACGACCACCATATGCACCTCCTCCGAGCGGAGGAGCTTTTCGGGCGTGACGAGTTCGAAGTGCAGCATGGTCTAGTATCTCGCATCGCTCTCCCCGCCGGGGAGAGGAAAGAGGGGGACGGACCGGGCCGTCCCCCCTGTCATCAGGCTTCCTGAGCCAGCTTCTCGGCCTTGGCGACGGCTTCGTCGATGCCGCCGACCATGTAGAAGGCCGCTTCCGGCAGATGGTCATACTCGCCGTCGACCACCGCCTTGAACGAACGGATCGTGTCTTCGATCTGGACGAACTTGCCCGAGATGCCGGTGAAGACTTCCGCGACGTGGAAGGGCTGAGACAGGAAACGCTGGATCTTGCGGGCGCGCTGGACGGTCAGCTTGTCCTCTTCCGACAGCTCGTCCATGCCCAGGATCGCGATGATGTCCTGCAGCGCCTTGTAGCGCTGGAGCAGCGACTGGACCGCACGGGCCGTCTCATAATGCTCCTGGCCGACGATGCGCGGCTCCAGCACGCGGCTGGTCGAGTCGAGCGGGTCGACGGCCGGGTAGATGCCCAGCTCCGAGATGGCGCGGTTGAGCACGGTCGTCGCGTCCAGGTGGGCGAACGAGGTGGCCGGCGCCGGGTCGGTCAAGTCGTCGGCGGGCACGTACACGGCCTGCACCGAGGTGATCGAACCCTTGTTGGTCGACGTGATGCGCTCCTGCAGCGCGCCCATGTCGGTCGACAGGGTCGGCTGATAGCCCACGGCCGACGGAATGCGGCCGAGCAGCGCCGACACTTCCGCGCCCGCCTGGGTGAAGCGGAAGATGTTGTCGACGAAGAACAGCACGTCCTGGCCTTCCTGGTCGCGGAAATATTCCGCGATGGCGAGACCCGACAGCGCGACGCGGGCACGGGCGCCCGGCGGCTCGTTCATCTGGCCATAAACCAGCGCGACCTTCGAGCCCTCGCTGATCGCGTTGCCCTCGGCATCCTTGGCGATGACGCCCGCGTCGAGGAATTCGTGATACAGGTCGTTGCCCTCGCGGGTCCGCTCACCGACGCCCGCGAACACCGAGGTGCCGCCATGGCCCTTGGCGATGTTGTTGATCAGTTCCTGAATCAGAACCGTCTTGCCGACGCCCGCACCACCGAACAGGCCGATCTTGCCGCCCTTCGCATAAGGCGCGAGCAGGTCGATGACCTTGATGCCGGTGACCAGGATCGCGCTCTCGGTCGACTGCTCGACGAACTCAGGCGCCTTGGCGTGGATCGGGGCGCGCAGATCGGTGGCGACGGGCCCGCGCTCGTCGATCGGCTCGCCGACGACGTTCAGGATGCGACCGAGCGTCGCGGGGCCGACCGGAACCTGGATCTGGTTGCCGGTGTCGGTCACGGTCTGGCCGCGGGTCAGGCCCTCGGTCGTGTCCATCGCGATCGTGCGGACGGTGTTCTCGCCCAGATGCTGCGCGACTTCGAGCACCAGACGGGTGCCGTTGTTGTCCGTCTCCAGCGCCGACAGGATCGCGGGCAGGTGATCGGGGAAGTGAACGTCGACGACCGCGCCGATGACCTGGGCGATCGTGCCGACATTGTTGGTGGCCGTGGTCGGCCGGATGTCCTCAGCGGCGGTTGCCATCATTGCTTCCTTGGTTCGGTAGAGCCCGACATAGCTTCGGGGCGGATAAAGGTCACGACCAGACGGCGGCCACCGTCGATCTTGTCACGGGTAACATGGTAATCGGCGCCGGTCAGGTGGCCGGTGGTGGCGCTTTCGGTCTGGATCGCGGCCGCAACCGCATCCTTGCCGTCCAGACCCAGCTGATCCATCGGCTTGGTCACCCAGCGAATGAACTGGGTCTTGGCGAACGGGCTGGTGTCGAGATTGACGAGGTCGAGCGAGAAGCGAAGCGTGTTCAGCGTCTTCGCGTTACCCTCGACGAGCAGATTGGCCATGTTGATCGGCGGTGCGGACGGATCGGCCATCGGCGTGGCCTGTGCGATCGCGCGATATTGGCCCTGAACGGGCGCATAGCCACTCATGCGGAAGCCCATCCGATCGAGCAGGCTGACCGTCTCCGGCGCATTGCCGAACACCGTCGCCCAGCCGCCCGTCACGAACGGCGTCGGCGAAGCCTTGGGCGCGTCCTTCGGCTGATCGGACGCCTGGCCGCATCCGGCCAGAGCGACCGTCAGGCCCAGAAGGAGCGCGAGACGCATCAGAGCGCCTCGGCGCCCGAGATGATTTCGACCAGCTCGGTGGTGATCGCGGCCTGACGCGTGCGGTTATACTGGATCGAGAGGCGACGGATCATGTCGCCCGCGTTGCGCGTGGCATTGTCCATCGCGTTCATCTGCGAACCGTAGAAACCGGCCTGATTCTCCAGCAGCGCGCGGAAGATCTGCACCGCGACGTTGCGCGGCAGCAGCGCGTCGAGGATGTCCTCTTCGCTCGGCTCGAACTCGGCGACCGCCTCGACCGAGGTTTCGGCCTTGGTGGCTGCGGGCATCGGCACCGGGATCAGCTGCTGCGCGACCGGATCCTGCACCAGCGCCGAGACGAACTTGGAATAGAACAGGTGGGCCACGTCAAACTCGCCGCGCTCGAAGCGGGCGATTAGATCGTCGGCGATGACGCGCGCGTCGTCGAACTTGGGCGCCTTGATCGCGCTCATGTCATGATCGGCGAGGATCGCGTTGGGGAAGAAGCGCTTCAGCACGCGCCCCTTCTTGCCCGCGATGTAGAACTTCACCGTCTTGCCCTGCGCAGTCAGCTCTTCGGCCTTGCGGCGCGCGGCGCGGACGATGTTGGTGTTGAACGCCCCCGCCAGGCCACGCTCGGAGGTCGCGACGACCAGCAGCTGGACATCGTCCTTGCCGGTGCCCGCCAGCAGCGGCGACGCGCCGACGCCGCCCACGCGCGCGGCCATGCCGGCCATCACCGTTTCCAGCCGCTCGGCATAGGGACGGCCGTTCTGCGCCGCGTCCTGCGCCCGGCGCAGCTTGGCGGCGGCGACCATCTTCATCGCCTTGGTGATCTTCTGGGTCGACTTGACCGAGTTGATCCGGATTTTGAGGGCCTTGAGGCTCGCCATCTTCGTCCTTCTGCCTCCCTCTCCCCTCGGGGGAGAGGGTCGGGGTGAGGGGTTGCCACGGGCGAGGTCGCTTGGGGCGGGGGGGGGGGGGGGGGCCGCCCCCCCCCCCCCCCCCCGGGGGGGGCCGGCGGGCGCGGCCCCCCCCCGCCACGGGCGAGGTCGCTTGGGGCGGCCCCTCACCCAACCCTCTCCCCAGCGGGGAGAGGGCTTATGTCTGCTTTACGCGAAGATCTTCGCGAACTGGTCGAGCGCGGCCTTGAGCTTGCCCTTGGCCTCGTCGCCCAGATCCTTGGTGTCGCGGATCATCGCCAGCACATCGGCATGATCGTTGCGCAGGTACGCCAGCATCGCCGCTTCGTAGCGGACGACCTGTGCCACCGGCACATTGTCGATGTAACCGTTGGTGCCGGCGAAGATCGACGCCGTCTGCTCTTCGAAAGGCAGCGGGTTGAACTGCGGCTGCTTGAGCAGCTCGGTCAGGCGCGCACCGCGGTTGAGCAGCTTCTGCGTCGAGGCGTCGAGGTCCGAGCCGAACTGCGCGAAGGCGGCCATTTCGCGATACTGGGCAAGCTCCAGCTTGATCGAGCCGGACACCTTCTTCATCGCCTTGGTCTGCGCGGCCGAGCCGACGCGGCTGACCGACAGGCCGACGTTGATCGCGGGGCGGATGCCCGCGAAGAACAGGTCGGTTTCGAGGAAGATCTGGCCGTCGGTGATCGAGATCACGTTGGTCGGGATGTACGCCGACACGTCGCCCGCCTGGGTCTCGATGATCGGCAGCGCGGTCAGCGAACCGGCGCCATTGGCGTCGTTCATCTTGGCCGCACGCTCGAGCAGACGGCTGTGCAGATAGAAGACGTCGCCAGGGTACGCTTCACGGCCCGGCGGACGGCGCAGCAGCAGCGACATCTGGCGGTATGCAACGGCCTGCTTCGACAGATCGTCGAACACGATCAGCGCGTGCATCGCGTTGTCGCGGAAATACTCGCCCATCGCGGTGCCGGTGTACGGCGCCAGGAACTGAAGCGGCGCGGGCTCCGACGCGGTCGCGGCGACGACGATGGAATATTCCATCGCGCCATTCTCTTCGAGCGTCTTGACCAGCTGCGCCACGGTCGAGCGCTTCTGACCCACGGCGACGTAGATGCAGTAGAGCTTCTTCGACTCGTCGGTGCCGGCGTTGACCGTCTTCTGGTTGATGAAGGCGTCGATCGCGACGGCCGACTTGCCGGTCTGGCGGTCACCAATGATCAGCTCGCGCTGGCCACGGCCGACGGGAACCAGGGCGTCGATCGCCTTCAGGCCGGTTTGGACCGGCTCGTGCACGCCCTTGCGCGGGATGATGCCCGGTGCCTTCACCTCGACGCGGCGGCGCTCGGTCGCCTCGATCGGGCCCTTGCCGTCGATCGGGTTGCCCAGACCGTCCACGACGCGGCCCAGCAGGCCACGGCCGACCGGCACGTCGACGATGGTGCCGGTGCGCTTGACGGTGTCGCCTTCCTTGATCTCGGCGTCCGAGCCGAAGATCACGACGCCGACGTTATCGGCCTCGAGGTTCAGGGCCATGCCCTGAACGCCATTGGCGAACTCGACCATCTCGCCCGCCTGGACATTGTCGAGGCCGTAGATGCGCGCGATGCCGTCACCGACGCTCAGCACCTGGCCGGTCTCGCTGACCTGGGCCTCGGTGCCGAAATTGGCGATCTGGTCCTTGATGACCTTGGAGATTTCTGCGGCGCGGATATCCATGGGAACGTCAGCCTTTCATCGCGCTGGCGAGCGCATTCAAACGGGTGCGGATCGAGCTATCGATCATCTGGGAACCGATGCGGACGACGAGCCCGCCGAGCAGGTCGGGATCGACCGACAGGTCGACCGACACCTCACGGCCGACCCGGGTGCGCAGCTGCTGCTTCAGCTCTGCGACCTGGCCCTCGGTCAGCGGGTGGGCGCTCGTCACCTCGGCGGCGACCTCGCCGCGATGGCGGCTGGCCAGCTGGCGGTACGCGCGGATGATCTGCGGCAGCGCCGAGAGGCGCCGATTCTCGGCGAGCACGCCGAGGAAATTCTTGGTCACGCCATCGAGGCCCAGCGTGTCGGCGACCGCCAGGATCGCCTTGACGGCGGCCCCGCGCGCCACGACCGGGCTCTTGGTCAGCGCAGCCAGGTCCTTGTCGGCGGCCAGCGCATCGCGAAGGGTCACGAGGCTCGCCTCGATCGTGTCGATCGAACGGCGCTCAGCGGCCGTTTCGAAAAGCGCGAGCGCATAACGACCACCCAGGCTCGCCTGGATGCCGCCTGTGCCGCTTATAGTACCGCCGGACATCTCCACGGATGCGAATTCCTCGAACAACGAACGGGTTGGCCCCATGGGGAACGGGGCGCGAAAAACGCGCCTCCGATGGGTTGGCGGGCGGTTAGCATCGGGAACCCGTTGATGCAAGGTGCGTGGCGCATCTTGTGACAGGATGGTGACGCAAGTTTAACAGCTTTGGCCGCAAGCCGTGGGATGAATGCCACAGCCTCTTTGCTAAGCTCTTCCGGCCCCAATGGTTCGGGGTCTTGGATCGCCCCCTCATGCCCGACCTCATACCATATGATAGCCTGTCCGTTTCGGATGAGGATGCCGCCTGGGACGCGTTCTTCCGGCGCGACCGTTCGGCGGACGGACGGTTCGTCGTCGCGGTCATGTCGACCGGCATCTATTGCCGCCCCAGCTGCCCGGCGCGGCGCCCCCGCCGCGAGCATGTCCGCTTTCACCCGACACCGCAGGCCGCACAGGCGGCGGGCTTCCGAGCCTGTATGCGCTGTCTGCCCGATCAGGTCGCACGCGACCGGCAGGCTGTGGCGAGCGCGCTCGCGCTTCTCGAGGAAAGCGACGGCATCCCTTCCCTGACGGCGTTGGCGCAGGCGGTCGGCTATGCTCCGCATCATTTCCACCGGCTGTTCAAGCGCGCGACCGGCGTAACCCCCGCCGCGTACGCGCGCGGCCTGCGCAACCGGCGTGCGGACATGGCTCTGAAGGAACAGAATAGCGTGACGGCGGCCGTCTATAAGGCGGGCTATGCCGCGCCCAGTCGCTTCTATGCGGACAGCGAGATGCGGCGCGGCATGGCGCCGGGCCAGTGGCGGCGCGGCGGGGACGGCGTGACGATCGACTGGGCGATGATCGCGACTCCGCTGGGGCCGATGCTGGCGGCGACAACCGAACGCGGGCTCGCTCGGCTGGCATTCGATGAGGATGAGACCATGCTCGTCGAGCATTTCGCCGCCGCCCGGATCGCGACGCTGGGCGACGTGGAGGCCGAAGCGATCACGCGCCTGGTCGCCGCACTTCCCCTACCCGACCCGGACCTGCCCGAAACGGCGCGCCGCATCGCCTTTCTCGAGGCCGTGACCCAAGGGCTGACCGGCCGGGATCAGCGCGTCGAACGACAGCTATAGACCAGCTTCTCATTGGGAAGCGGCGGCAGTTGCTGGCGGATTTGCACCTGCTCGCCTTCCAAATTCTGAAGCGCCGTGTCGGTCTTCACACAGCCGCGCGGAGTGGTCGGCTGATGCAGCTTGCGGATCGCGTCCATCGTCGCGGAGGGCAAAAGATAGCGTGTCTGGGTATAGCTGCGCGTCACGGGATCGAAGCGCGCCACCGTCACCGTCGGCTCTTCGTCGGGGACGATGATCCGCTGCCAGCCGCCCTCGCCCTCCAGGAACTGGATATTGCCGTCGGCGCAGCCCTTCGCACCCCAATCGATCCGGGTCTCCGCCGTCGAGGAGACGGTGATTCGGCTGCGGTCGGGTTGCAGGGTGCAGATCATCGGCCCCAGCGCCTTTCCGGGGGGAGTGGCGCTGGGCAAGGCGGAGGCTTCGCGGGGCAGGTCGATCTCGCCGGAGGGACGCAGGAGGAAGACGACCACCGCCGCGACGATCGCCACGCCGCCGATCCCGCCGGTCCGGATCGCCGCGCGCCGGGACCCGCGCGATTCGAGCAGCCCGGCACCGCCCAGTGCCAGCGCCCCGCCGACCAGCAGCAGCGCGGCGATCGCCATGACATTCTCGCGCGTCCGTTCGGCGGCGGCGCGCGCGGCATCGAGCGCTTCCTCGCGGCGAATTGCGGCGGCGTTGATCGCCTCGCGCTTGGCGGCGGCGGCATCGGCGATCGCCCGCGCATCCGCCGCACTATCCTCGCGCAACCGCTCCTCGATCGAGGTACAGGGCACCGCGACCGAGATATAGGGTTGTTTGGCGGCGCGCAGGAACGCCATCAGCTCGGTATCGGCGATCGCGAAACCAAAGGTTGAATCGCCGTCATCCGCGCGCGTCAGCGCCGAATTGACCCCGATCACCCGCCCGCACGGATCGAGCAGCGGCCCGCCCGAATTGCCGCGCGCGATGCTGGCGGTGTGGAGCAGCACCTCGATCCCGGTCAGCGCGCGGCGGCCCGATGCCACACCCTGCGACCGGACCGGCGAGAGCGGGCGGATATAGTCCGCCGCCGACTGCGCCGTCGCCAGATCGACATTGCCCGGATAGCCGAGCGCGATCACCTGGTCGCCTTCGGTCACCGGGCCGGTGAACAGCGCGGCGGGCGGCAGCTTGGCCTCGCTGACCTCGATCAATGCCAGGTCGCGGCGCGCATCATAGGCGATGACCCGCCCCTGATAGGATTTGCTGCCCTCCGAGGGGACGACACCGATCACGACATTGTCGGGATAGCGTTCGGCCAGTTCGACGACATGGGCGTTGGTGACGATGCGGTTGGGCGCCACGGCGAAACCCGACCCATGGCCGAACCCCGCCACCTCGTCATCGACCATCGCGATCGTCACGACCCGCACGACTCCGCGCGCAGTGGCGGCGATGTCATCGGCCCCGGCGGCGACCGGCAGCAGCCCGACCAGCGTCAGGACCAGGGAAAGGACGAACCGATGCAGCATCGGACAGCGCCATATCCCGCCCTTTCCATTCCCCGCAACCGCGATCGGTTAGGCTTATGGTAAATGTTGGCATTTACGGAATGGCCGCATGTCATGGGAAATTGCGCGATGAGTGCCTTTGGTCGTCGTCAGGGTTTGGGTGCCACGCCGGGAAGCCGTCCGGCCTTTGGCGTCGCGCGGCCGATGCATGGTCCCGGCCCCGCTCCCCGCCCCGAAAGCGAGGTGCCCGGTCCGGGCGGTCAGCAATTCCCTCCGCTCAGTGCGCTGGCCGGCGCGGAAATCGCGGCGCCCGTCACCGCGGCCGATGCGATGCAACGGCTGGCCGACCGCCAGGCCGCCGCCGTCGAGGCGACGCCGGCCCGCGGCGAGGGTTTCGAGGCGTCGATCCACCGGATCAAGGAACAGGTGCTTCCCCGCCTGCTCGAACGAGTCGATCCCGAAGCGGCCGCGACACTGGGCAAGGACGAACTGGCCGAGGAATTCCGCCCGATCATCGGCGAGGTGCTGGCCGAACTGAAGCTGACGCTAAACCGGCGCGAGCAGTTCGCACTGGAAAAGGTGCTGGTCGACGAGTTGCTGGGCCTGGGTCCGCTGGAGGAACTGCTCGCCGATACCGACGTCACCGACATCATGGTCAACGGCCCCGAGCAGACCTATGTCGAGCGAAAGGGCCGGCTCGAACTCGCCAATATCCGGTTCCGCGACGAGGAGCATCTGTTCCAGGTCGCGCAGCGTATCGTCAATTCGGTCGGCCGCCGCGTCGACCAGACCACGCCGCTGGCCGACGCACGGCTGAAGGACGGCAGCCGCGTCAACGTGATCGTGCCGCCGCTGAGCTTGCGCGGCACCGCCATCTCGATCCGCAAATTCTCCGCCAAGCCGATCACGCTCGACATGATGGCGGCGGGTGGATCGATGAGCCAGGACATGGCGACGCTGCTGAAGATCGCAGGCGCGTCGCGGTTCAACATCGTCATTTCGGGGGGCACCGGCTCGGGCAAGACGACGATGCTCAACGCTTTGTCCAAGATGATCGACCCGGGCGAGCGTGTGCTGACCATCGAGGACGCCGCCGAGCTTCGCCTGCAACAGCCGCACTGGCTTCCGCTGGAAACCCGGCCCGCCAATCTGGAGGGTCAGGGCGAGATCAGCATCCGCGATCTGGTGAAGAACGCGCTGCGTATGCGGCCCGACCGGATCATCCTGGGCGAAATCCGTGGTTCGGAATGTTTCGACATGCTGGCGGCGATGAACACCGGCCATGACGGATCGATGTGCACGCTCCACTCCAACTCCCCGCGCGAGGCGCTGGCCCGCATGGAGAATATGGTGATGATGTCGGACATCAAGGTGCCCAAGGAGGCGATCAGCCGCCAGATCGCCGATTCGGTGGACATGGTCATCCAGGTCAAACGCCTTCGCGACGGCAGCCGCCGCGTGACCAACATCACCGAGGTCATCGGTATGGAAGGGCCGGTGATCATCACGCAGGAGCTGTTCAGCTTCGAATATCTGGACGAAGGAACCGACGGCAAGATCATCGGCGAATATCGCTCGGCGGGTCTGCGGCCTTATACGCTGGACAAGGCCAAGCAGTTCGGATTCGACAAGGCGCTCCTGGAGGCGTGTCTGTAAATCCATGTCGGCCCGACAGCGGCATGCGTGCCCTGACGCCAAAGCATCGCTTCCCGGCAAGGGCGGGCCGCGCATCGCGGACATGGCATAGACGCCGCCCACGTCCCGCCGATTTGCCGCGCGCGCAGCTTCCGCTTCGGCTAGGCGTTCGGTCGTGATGCGTCGTCCGATCTATCTGCTCCCCATTCCCCTGTTGCTGGCCGCCGCGGTGATGGCCCCGCTGGCGTCCCATACGGACAGGCCCGCCACCGCACCCGAGGAGGACGTCGTTAACGCCGCCGCGCGCGATCCCGGCGTGATGACGCTCGCCCCCGATGCCGAGGATCGCTGGATCCCGTTTCAACTGACCCCGGGCAACCAGATCCGGTTCGCCATGACCATCGACGGGCAAAGCGTCACCGCCATCCTCGATACCGGGGTCAGCTTCACCTTGCTGTCGCAAAGCTCGCCGGTCGCGGCGAAGGGCCGGGTTCGCCCGGGCGGACAGGCGAGCGCGATCGGCGGAGCGGTGGCGATCGGGTGGATGCCGACCCGTACCGTGGCGCTTGGCGGGCTCAGCCGAAAGGGTGGCGGCGTCGCGGTCGCCCCCCTGCCCGCGCTGGCGACCGGGGATGCGACTGCGGTGGACCTGCTGGTCGGGCGCGACCTGCTGGCCGACCACGCGCTCGACATCGACTATGCGGCCAAGCGTTTCCGCCTGATCGCGTCGGGCCGGATGCCGTTCACCGGTGCGACCGCGCCGCTGGTCATCTCGCCAGAACGGCGCGTCTATGAAAGCGTGGTCGGGCTGGGCGCGGCGCGGCTGTCGCCGGTCATCGTCGATACCGGGGACGGCTCCGCACTGACGGTGACGCAGGCTGGATGGCGTGCGGCGAAGCTCAACTCGCTGCCCACCACCACCGCCATCGGCTTCGGCCTGGCGGGGCCGTCGGTCAACGATCTGGCGATCGTGCCTAGCGTCAGGCTGGGCACGCTGACCGCGCATGAGGTCGAGGTGCGGATCGAACCGGCCCAGGGTTTCAGCGAGTCTGTCGGCGCGGCCGGACGGATCGGGTCCGGTTTCCTCCAGCGCTATCGCGTGCTGCTCGATCCCGGCGCGGGGCGGATGATCCTGTCTCCGGGCCCGCATGCCGACGACCCGGCGCTTCGCTCGACGGTCGGGCTGTTGCTCGGCGTGGCGAGCGACCGGTTGCGCGTCCTGCACGTCATGCGCGGCGGCCCTGCCGACAAGGGCGGCTGGCGCGAAGGCGATACGATCTGCGCCATCGACGGACAGCCCATCCCCCATGACTATGTCAGCAGCCCGATGGCCCGCTGGACCGTGGGCAAGCCGGGTACCATGGTCACCTTGCGCACCTGCGACGGGCAAGACCGAAAGCTGACCCTCGCCCGCTTCTACTGACGCCGCTTTCCCCATTCGCGCGCGACGGTATAGCCGAGATAGCCGGTCCCGAAGAGCGCGTAGAGCGGCTCGGGTATGGCGGCGAGATATTGCGCCATGCCCCGGATCATCGCCGCCGCCATGGACGGGCGAAACCCGGCGAGCACGCCCATCGGGATGCTCCAGAGCAGCAGCGCATACATGACATAGAGAAAGGTCGGGCGCGCGCGCCGCGTCCAGGCATCGGTGCTTTCCTCCGCCGTCACGACAGGCGATCCGCCAGCCAGCCATAGAGGAACGCCTCATTGGCGGGCCGCCGCTCCGCCAGAGTCAGATAGCGTTCGCCCTGCAAGGCCTCCACGGCTTTCAGCAACACCATTTCGCCCGGCGGTCCGCGATGCCGCAGGAACGCCTCCAGCGCCGCCAGCGTGGCAGGGCCGATCCGCCCGTCCGGCGTCAGGTCGCCATAATCGCGACCGCCGCGATTGAGCGCATTGAGCGCGCGTTGCAGGAAGCCGGTCGCCACCGCCGGGCCCATATTGACGCCGGTATCGAACAGTTCCTCCGCCAGACGCGGGGCCCGTTCGGCCACCTGGTCGAAGCCCGGCGCGATCCAGTAGAGCCGGCGATAGATCGACTCCGCGCGCGACAGCGGCAGGCGGCGCATCGGCCCGTCATAGCCGTCCGCCCGCGCCATCGCCTGGGTAATGCCGAAGCGGGTCTCCCCGCCGCGATCGGCCGGATGGTCGCTATAATCCCCCTCGCGCGCGATCACCTGCGCGATCAGCGCCTCGACCCCCGCCGCATCCGTCCATGCCCCCATGTCCATCCTCCCCATTGCCGAAGAGGGTGAACCATATCGGTTCGCTGTAGGACAGCGATTTCGCGAAGGCGGCTTAGGCCAGCACGCTGCGGGCGAGCGCCAACGTGCCGAGCGGCCCCGCCTGATCGCCCAGTTGCGCGTGCACGATCCGGTTGGCGACTTGCGCTGCGTCGACGAAGGGCAGATAGCCCGACAGCTTCTCGACCGTCGCCCGGCGGACCATGTCGAGCAGATGCGGCTGGCCCACACCCACGCCGCCGCCGATCACGATGCGCCCACAAGCGAGCGTCAGGAACAGTCCGGCAAAGCTCTCCGCCAGCGCATCGGCGACAAAGGCCCAGGCGGGGTGATCGGCATCCAGTTCCTGCGCCGGACGGCCGGCGCGCGCTGCAATCGCGGGACCCGCGACCAGGCCTTCCAGGCAATCGCCATGAAAGGGGCAGGCCCCGGCGAAATCATCGCCCGCGACACGGCGGACGCGGACATGCCCCGCCTCCGGGTGCATCCGGCCCGACACCGGCTGGCCATTGACGATGATGCCCATGCCGACCCCGGTGCCGACCGTGACATAGATATGGTCGGCCAGCCCACGCGCCGCGCCCCACTGCCCCTCGGCCAGCGCCGCGCCGGTCACGTCGGTATGGATAGCGACCCGCTCGCCAAAGCCCTCGGCCAACGCGCCGACCACGTCCGCGCCCGCCCAGCCGGGCTTGGGCGTGGCGAGCATATGGCCATAATCCATGCCGCTCTTGTCGAGCGCGATCGGACCGAAGCTGCCGATGCCCAACGCCTCGGGCTTATACTGCTCGCGCCATTCGCCCAGACGCTGCGCCAGTGCGGCCAGGGTAACGGCGGGGGTGGTGGTGGGCAGGCGTTCGGACACCAGAATGTCCCGCCCGCGCCCGATCAGCACAATCGATTTCGTACCGCCCAGTTCGACACCCGCGACGATCCGATCATGTGCCTCGGTCATTCCATTCTCCCGCCAGATATTGTTGCGCTTTGGATGGCTGCGCCTGCGCGAAACCGCGCGTCCGGGTCAAGAGCGGGGATGCAAAAAGCGCGACTGGCGGGTGTGTCGATTCCTTACAAGGCGCTCAGCGCGGCCAGCCGATCGGCCCGCAGATTCAGGACATGCGCGACCGCCAGCACAATCCCGCCCGCGACGGTCAGGGCGGTGCCCGCCATACTGGTCTCGAACACGACACCCAGCATCAACAGGCCCAAGCCGATAAGCCCCCACGTCATGGGACCGCGATGCCCATGACGTCTCAACCCCCGCAGCAGCGCGGTCCCGCTCAGCGGTATCGCGATCGCCAGCATGACGATGTGGAATTTCTCCCCCAGATCGGCCCATGCCGCGATCGAGGGAAGGAACGCGATCAGGATTGGGAACAGCAGGCAATGGACCAGGCACAGGGACGACGCGGAAATGGCCAGTCGATCCAGCCCCACCCCGCCGGCATGGCGCGGCGCGGCATAAGGCGTCAGGCCCAGTGTCGGCAGGTCGCCGTCATTCTGATCAACCATCATATAGCCTTTCGTCACGCCCCTTTTCGCAAATGATACTCTATATCATAAATCTCAAGACCAAATCGACAGCGCCCGACTTTAAATTGTATTCCGTATAATCTAGCATGGCTGGACGGGCTGAGGAGTGACGTGATATGGCAATGACGCGATGGGCTTTGTGGACCAGCCTTTCGGCCATGATGGCCAGCACCGCGCTGGCACAAACGCCGTCGCCACGCCTTGAGTGGGAAAATCCCGCCATCGACCGGATCGGTGCGGAACCGATGCACACGAGCTTCGCCGGGTTCGAGACGCGCGCGGCCGCTCTGGTGGGCGACGTCACCCGGTCGCGCTATCACCTGTCGCTCGATGGGACGTGGAAGGTGCAGATGTCGCCCAATCCCGAGGCGCGACCCGTCGGCTTCGAGGATCCCGCCCGCGACGTGTCGAAATGGCGCGACGTGGCGGTTCCCGGCATCCTCCAGGCCCAGGGGCTGAGCCGCCCGGTCTTTGTCGGCAGCGGCTATCCCTTTCCGCGCAACGAACCCCTTATCGAGCATCGGCTGAACGAGGTCGCTTCCTATCGCCGCGACTTTACCGTTCCGGCGCATTTCGCCGTACGCCGCCTGCTCCTCAACATCGGCGCGGCGGGGGCAGCCTATTATCTCTGGGTCAACGGCGAGAAGATTGGCTATTCCGAAGACTCGAAGCTCCCCACCGAATTCGACATCAGCCGGGCCGCGAAGCCGGGCAAGAACACCATCGCGATAGAGCTCTATCGCCATTCGGACGGCAGCTACCTCGAGGATCAGGATTTCTGGCGGGTCAACGGGATCGAGCGGTCGATCACCCTCTATGCCGCGCCGCAGACGCATATCCGCGATCTGGCGATCGATGCCGGGCTGACCCATGACTATCGCGACGGGACGCTGTCGGCCGCGATCGACCTGGCGGGCGCGGCGCAGGGGACCTCGGTGCGCGCCACGCTGCTCGACGGCAAGCGGGTCGTGCTGACCCGGACCGCGACGCCGACCGGCACGACCGCGACGATCGCCGCCGAGGTTCCGGCGGTGAAGACGTGGAGCGCCGAGGACCCCAACCTCTACACGCTGCTGGTCGAACTGGTCGACGCGAAGGGCAAGCTGATCGAGGCGACCAGCCGCCGCATCGGCTTCCGCACCGTCGAGGTTGCGGGCGGCGAGGTGCGGGTGAACGGCAAGCGGATCATGATCCGCGGCGTCAACCGGCACGAGCATGACCCGCACACCTTCCGCATCGTGTCCGAAGAGACGATGCGGAAGGATATCGAGCTGATGAAGGCCGCCAATATCAACGCGGTCCGCACCTCGCACTATCCCAATGATCCGCGCTGGTACGACCTGGCCGACGAATATGGCCTGTACGTGATGGACGAGGCCAATATCGAGAGCCATGGTTACTTGAGCCTCACCCAGGAAAAGGGCGATCCGACGCTCAACCTGGGGCACAAGCCCGAATGGGCGGCGGCGCATCTCGACCGGGTGCAGCGGATGGTCGAGCGCGATCGCAACCACCCCTCGATCATCTTCTGGTCGCTGGGCAATGAAAGCGGCGTCGGCCCCAATTTTGAGGCGGCGGCGAAATGGATCCGCCAGCACGACAAGACCCGGCTGATCAACTTCCTGGGTTACAGCATGAGCGGCTGGCGGCATCCGACCAATGCCTATGTCGACATCTTCGCGCCCATGTATGACGATGTCGAGAAGCTGGCCGACTATGCCCAGCGGCCAGAATTCACCCAGCCGCTGATCCTGTGCGAATATGCCCATGCGATGGGCAACAGCCTGGGCGACTTCCAGGGCTATTGGGACGTGTTCCGCAAATATCCCAAGCTCCAGGGCGGCTTCGTCTGGGATTGGGTCGACCAGACGATGATCTTGAAGGACAAGGACGGCCGCCCCTATTGGGGGCAGGGCCTGGACTATGATCCCGATCCCAAGGATGCCGGGCTGCACGGCGACGACAGCCCGGTCGGCGACGGCGTGATCCAGTCGGACCGGACCCCCGACCCCGAATATTACGAGATGGCGCATGTCCAGTCGCCGATCAGCTTCACCCACAAGGACGGCGGGTGGCAGGTGGTCAACCGCCACGACCATATCGACCTGTCGCGCTTCACGCTGGACTGGACGATGCTGGAGAATGGCGTCGAGACGGCCCGCGGCAGCATCGCCACGCCGTCCGTGGCGGCGGGGGTCAGCGCGCCCCTGTCCTTCACCCTGCCCGCGCCCAGGGATGCCTCGGCCGAGCGTTCGCTGATCCTGCGCGCGCGGACCAAAGCGGGGGCGATCCCGCCGCTGCCCGCGGGCCATGTCGTCGGCTGGGACCAGTTCGCGCTGACCGGCCCGGTCTTCGCCGCCATACCCGCCGGGTCGGTCCCGCCGCAGGAAAGCGCCGATGCGATGACGCTGGCGGCGGGCGATGCCGTGCTGGAGATCGACCGGACGACCGGGCTCGTCCGGCGTTATGCGCGGGGCGGCAAGACGCTGCTGACCGGCGGCACCCCCGACTTCACCCGCGCGCCGACCGACAATGACGTGGGCGCGGGCGTGCCCAAGAGCCATGCGATGTGGCAATATTTCTCTGAGCATCGCCGCCTCGACGCGATCCGGCGCGAGGGCGATGCCATCGTCGTGGATCACGACATGGGCGTCGGATCGGTCAAAATGCAGACCCGCTGGACCATAGCGCCGGACGGCAATGCGACGGCGACCGTCCGCTTCACGCCGCTGCGCGCGACGCTGCCCGATCCCTTGCGCGTCGGCCTCGCCTTCGCGACGCCGGGGCAGCAATTCACCCAGGTCAGCTGGTTCGGACGCGGCCCGTGGGAAAGCTATGCCGACCGCAAGACCGGCGCGATGATCGCCCGCTGGAGCGAGGCGCTGGCCGACCAGTATCACGACTATGCCCGGCCGCAGGAGAGCGGCAACAAGACCGATGTGCGCTGGCTGCAGCTCACCGGCACTGGGGTCGGGCTTCGCGTGACGGGGGCGCAGCCGCTTTCGGTCAACGCCCTGCCCTTCCCCTATGCCGACCTGGCGATGAAGCCGCCGTCCCAGGCGCATAGCTCGGACATCCGCCCGCATGGCGACGGCACGCTGCTGATCGACGCCGCGCAGGCGGGGGTGGGCGGCGATACCGGCTGGAACCTCGATGGCCGTGCGCACATGCCGTACCGCATTCCGCTCCAGCCCCTGACCTACAGCTTCACCATCGGAGCGGCCCGTTGAAGACCCTGCTGACCCTTTCGCTGTTGCTCGCCGCCGGTCCGGTCGCCGCGCAGGGCGTGCCCGACCGTATCGCCAGGTCGCTGGCCCTTCGCGAGCAATGGCAATGGCTGACCCACGACATCGCCTCCCCCGCCGAGTGGGACGCGGACGGACGGCATTTCCATTATCGCAAGACGGTGGCGGACGGTTTCGCCTTCGTCGATGTGGACGCGACCAGCCACGCCAAGGCCCCCGCCTTCGACGCTGCTGCGCTCGCCCCCGCATTGGCCAGAATCATGGGCAAGCCGATCACACCGCTCCGCCTGCCCTTCGATCATTTCTCCTATACGCCCGACCGTTCGGCGATCACCTTCAGCATCGGCTATGAGGACGGCGCCACCTATCGCTGCGTCCTTGCCCGGCCCGCCTGTACCGTCGTCCCGCCGGAAAACCCCGGCCGCCCGCGCGGCTTCGGCGTGGTGCGCGACTTGCGCGTGCCCGCCGGCAACCATCCCCGCCTCTCGCCCGACGGCAGGCTGGAGGCGCTGGTCCTCGACGACAATCTGGTCGTGCGGGAGGCCGGGGGCGGCAAGGAATTGTGGCGGTCCCAGGACGGCAGCCCCGCCAATTTCTACGATCCCGAGACGATCGCCTGGAGCCCGGACGGCCGGCATATCGCGCTCCAGCGCGTCCGCCCCGGCTATCCCCGCATGGTCACCCGTGTCCTCGCCGCCCCGCCGGGCAAGGTCCAGCCCGAGGTCGTGCAGCAACTCTATCCCAAGCCCGGCGATGCGGTGGATCAAGAGGCACCCGTCCTGTTCCGCGTCGCCGACGGCAAGCGGACCGAGATCGACCCGTCGCTGTTCGCAAATGCCTATACCCTGTCAGCTCCGGCCTGGCGGGCCGATGGCAGGAGCTTCGCCTTCGACGATCTGAAGCGCGGCTTCGGCGAGGCGAAGATCATCGCGGTCGATGCCGACACCGGCAAGGCGCATGCCGCCGTGACCGAAACCGCGAAGACCTTCGTCTTTCGCGACCGCATCTGGTCGCACGACTTAAAGGATATGGGCCGCGAGATTCTCTGGTCGTCGGAGCGGGACGGCTGGCGGCATCTCTATATGATCGACGGCACGACCGGCCGGATCGTTCGCCAGATCACCAAGGGCCAATGGATCGTCCGCGACATCGCGAAGGTCGATGACGACAAGCGCCAGATCTGGTTCTCCGCTAGCGGCTTCGTGCCCGGCGAAGATCCTTATTACAAGCAATGGTTCCGGGTCGATTTCGACGGCCGCAACCTCATCCGGCTGACCCAGGAGAATGCGACGCACGAGGTCCGCTTCTCCCCCGACATGACGACCTATGTCGACGTCTATTCCCGCACCGACCTGCCGGAGACGATGGAACTGCACGACGCGCGCGACGGGCGGCTGATCCAGACGCTGGAAAAGGGCGACATCACCGCGCTGACCGCCGCCGGGTTCCGCCCGCCGGAGCGCTTCACCGCCAAGGGCCGCGACGGCAGCACCGATATCTACGGCCTAGTCGTCCGCCCGCGCGATTACGACCCCGCCAAACATTATCCGGTGATCGAGAACATCTATGCCGGGCCGCATGACAGCTTCGTGCCCAAGGCATTCTGGCCGTTCGGCGGCTTCTCGGGCGGCGACAAGGTCATGGGGATGCAGCAGCTCGCCGATCTGGGCTTCATCGTCGTGATGATCGACGGCATGGGCACCGCCAACCGCTCCAAGGCCTTTCACGATGTCGCATGGAAGAACCTCGCCGATAGCGGTTTTCCCGACCGGATCGCCTGGATGAAGGCGCTGGCGGCCAGGGACCCCGCCGTCGATATTTCCCGTGTCGGCATCTATGGCGGCTCGGCGGGCGGGCAGAGCACGCTGAACGCACTGCTGTTCCACCCAGATTTCTACAAGGCCGGGGTCGCCTATGCCGGGTGTTTCG
Organism: Sphingomonas sp. LC-1; assembly: GCF_025371035.1. Taxonomy (GTDB): domain Bacteria; phylum Pseudomonadota; class Alphaproteobacteria; order Sphingomonadales; family Sphingomonadaceae; genus Sphingomonas; species Sphingomonas sanguinis_E. The sequence continues at coordinate 100,050 of NZ_JANZXB010000007.1, forward strand.
ACAACCGGATGGACAAGATCGACTGGAACGAACAATGGCTCGGCTATCCGGTCGACCAGAGCTATCTCGACGCCTCGAGCGTGGTCCATGCGCAGCAGTTGCAGGGCAAGCTGATGCTGGTCGTCGGCGAACAGGACTCCAATGTCGATCCCGCCAGCACGACCCAGGTAGTCGATGCGCTGATCAAGGCGGACAAGGATTTCGACCTGCTGGTCATCCCCGGCGGCGAGCATACCGCCGGGCGCAGCACCGGCCCGGTGGCCTATGCGATGCGGCGGCAATATGCCTTTTTCCTGAAGGCGTTGCGCGGCGAGGAATAGCACCCTTCCCTCAGCCACAATAGCACCACCCCGGCGAAGGCCGGGATCCAGTTTCGGCATTCCATCAGGCGCCCCACGAACGTCACGGCAATTGGGCCCCGGCCTCCGCCGGGGCGGGCGGCGGGGGTTGGGAAGGGAATAGCAGTGTTGCCTCTCGCCCTCCCCGCGCCTATCGCTCGCCCTGCGACAGGTTCCCCTTCGGGGGATGAAAAGGGAATGGGGTGTGACGCCCCGGCTGCCCCTGCAACTGTAAGCGGCGAGCCATCCGCCATCACGCCATTGGGGGCCTGTTCCCGAGAAGGCGGCGGACCGGCACCGACCCGCGAGCCAGGAGACCTGCCCGTCGCGGTCGTCTTTCGGCCGGTCAGGATGTACCGGGCGGACGGGGCTATCCCCTCGCGCGACGACAGCGCCTTTGTGGAGACATGCCCCGATGACCGAGCCCTGTTCATGCTGAAACCCGCCGCGAACGGCCCCGCCGTGGTCGCCTGCAACACCTGTCGCCTGTCCGACGACGCGCGCGAAAATGAAGACGGCAAGCGCGGCGGCGCGCTGCTGGTCGAGGCGTTGCGCGCGGTGAAAGCCTCCGACCCGGCCTATGCGGATGTGGCGGTCGAGGAGATGCCCTGCCTCTTTGCCTGCCAGTCCTTCTGCACGGTCCATCTTCGCTGCCCCGGCAAGGTCGGCTATGTGATGGGCAAATTCGCTCCGGACGAGGAGGCCGCGCGTGCGATCCTGGACTATGCGCGCGCCTATGCCGACAGCGACTGGGGACAGGTGCCGTACAAGCAATGGCCGCAAGGGGTGAAGGGCCATTTCCTGACCCGCACGCCGCCCGAAGGATTCGTCGTCGAATGACCGCCTTCCCCACGATCGCCGCGTTCGAGGCCGCGCTGGCCGATCTGTCCCGTCCCGATACCGCCGCGCGCGAGGCCGCCATGCGGCGGCAGGGCCAGTTGACCAAGCCTCCCGGCTCGCTGGGCCGCCTGGAGGACATCGCCATCTTCCTCGCCGGGTGGCAAGGCGTCGAGCGCCCCCGGATCGAGCGCGGCCGCGCGGTGATCTTCGCGGGAAATCACGGCGTCGTCGCACGCGGGGTCAGCGCCTTTCCGGCCGAGGTGACGGCGCAGATGGTCGCCAATTTCGCCGCCGGGGGTGCGGCGATCAATGCGCTGGCCGCCGCGGCCGGGCTGGAATTGTCGGTGGTCCCGCTCGACCTGGACCGCCCGACCGCCGACTTCACCACCGCACCCGCGATGAGCGAGGCGGAATGCCTCGCCGCCCTGTCTGCCGGCGCCGAAGCGCTGGGCGATGCCGACCTGCTGGTGCTGGGGGAGATGGGCATCGGCAATACCACCCCCGCCGCCGCTCTGGCAGCCGCCAGTTTCGGGGGTGCAGCGGCCCTTTGGGTGGGCCCCGGCACCGGCGTCGATGGGGAAGGCCTGTCGCGCAAGACAGCGGCCGTGACCGATGGGTTGACGCTGCACCGCGCGCATCTGACCAGCGCGTTCGAAATCCTCCGCCGACTGGGCGGGCGGGAGATTGCGGCGATGGCGGGTGCGGTGCTGGCGGCACGAGCCCGGCGCGTGCCTGTGGTGATTGACGGGTTCATCGGCACCGCGGCGATCGCGCCGCTCGCCATGGCCGATCCGGCCATCGCCGACCACTGCCTGGCCGGACATTGCTCGGCCGAGCCGGGCCACGCCCTGCTGCTGTCGCGGCTGGGTCTGGAGCCGATCCTGTCGCTGAACATGCGGCTGGGCGAAGGCAGCGGTGCGGCGGTGGCGGTGCAGATCATCCGTGCGGCGATCGCAGCGCATGACGGCATGGCGACCTTTGCCGAGGCCGGGGTCGCCACCGCGTGACCGCCTTCCGCCTCCATCTGCTCCGGCATGGCGAGCCCGAGCTGACGGGGCGGATGCTGGGGCGCACCGACTGCCCGGTGACGGAACGCGGCATTGCGGCCTGTCTGGCACGGGCTGCCCAAGTGCCGGTGGCACGGCGCATCAGTTCGGACCTGTCGCGCGCGCGCGCCTGTGCCGAAGCGATGGGCCCGACCGAGATCGATCCGCGCTGGCGGGAGCTGGATTTCGGGGAATGGGACGGGCTGGCCCCGGACGCGATCGATGGGGACGCGCTCGGGCGGTTCTGGGAAGACCCCGATGCGGCACCCCCGCCGGGCGGCGAGCGCTGGTCCGATCTGGTCGCGCGGGTTCGCGCCGCCCTGATGGCGCTGTCCCCCGAACCCACGCTGATCGTGACCCATGGCGGGGCGATGCGCGCGGCGCTGCATGTGCTGTGCGGGTTCGACGCAAGGGCCGTCTGGTCCTTCGCCCTGCCCTATGCCAGCCTGGTGACGCTGGAGGTGTGGGACGGAGACCCCCGCACCGCGCAGGTGACAGGGTTGGCCACAGCATGAAGACGCTGATCGTCGCGCTTGGCTTCCTGACCCGGCTGCCCATGCCGCGTGTCGAGGCGGACGAGGCGGATTTCGCCCGCGCCATCCGGCTTTATCCGCTGGCGGGACTTATGATCGGCGTGATCGTGGCGGGCGCGGGCTGGCTGGGCGGACGGGTCGATCCCTGGATCGGGGCGCTGGCCGCGCTGGGGGCCTGGGTCTGGGCGACCGGGGCGCTGCATCTGGATGGGCTGGCCGATCTCGCCGACGGGCTGGGCGCGGCGCATGGCGATCGCACGCGGCTGCTGTCGGTGATGGCCGATCCGCATATCGGCAGCTTCGGCACCATCGCGCTGGTGATGCAACTGCTCGCCAAGCTGGTGCTGCTGCATGGCGTGCGACCGGGGGACTGGGCGATGATCGCGCTGGTTCCGGCGGTGGCGCGGATCGGGCCATTGGTCTGGGCGCGCATCCTGCCACCGTTGCGGCAGGGTGGCCTGGGCGCGATGGTGGCACGGGCGGTGCGCCCGGTCGATCTGGGACTTTGGGCGATCGTCGCGATAGCGCTCGTGCCGCTCTATCCGCCGCTCATCTTGGGGCCGATCGCGATCATCGTGCTGGCCGCCTGGTTCCGGCGTCGTGTCGGTGGCGTGACCGGCGATGTCCATGGTGCGGGGATCGAACTGACCGAGACGGGCCTGCTGGTTGCCGCGCTGCTCTACGCCGCTCCCTGAGCGATCCGCAGCAGCGCGTCGCAATCGACATGCGCTTCCAGCACGGCGGCGATCGCATCCAACGCAGCGTCCACATCGGCGCGGTGATCCGGGCCCTGCCCCGCCACGCCGATCCGCGACAGCCATGCCGCCCGCTGCCCCGCCTCCCCCAACAGGCCATGGATATAGCTTCCCGCGACGAGGCCGTCGGCGCTCATCGCGCCCTCGGGCCGCCCGTCGGCGAGGTGCCCCACGGGACGCGCGGCATCCGGGCCCCTGGTCCGGCCGAGATGGATTTCGTAACCGGAAAAGGATGCGCCCAAGGCTTCGCCCGTCACCGGCCGTACCGTCTTTTCGCCGGTCAACACGGTCTCGACATCGAGCAGCCCCAGCCCTTCGACGCTGCCCGCCGGTCCCTCGATTCCATCCGGATCGGCGACCAATCGGCCCAGCATCTGGTATCCGCCGCATAGCCCCAGCACCGGCCGGCCGCGCCGATGATGCGCGGCGATATCGATATGCCAGCCCTGCTCGCGGATGAAGGCAAGGTCGGCGATGGTCGCCTTGGACCCCGCCAGCACGATCATCGCGGCATCGGGTAGGGGCTGGCCGGGGCGGACCATCACCAGATCGACCATCGGCTCCAGGCGCAGGGGATCGAGATCGTCGAAATTGGCGATACGCGGGGTGATCGGACAGGCGATCACCACCCGCCCCCCGGCCCCCGCCTTCGCCCGTTCCAGGATCACTGCATCCTCGCTGGGCAGACGTGCCGCGTCGGCCAGCCAGGGTATCAGCCCCAGCGAATGCCAGCCGGTATGCCGGGCGATCAGGGCCATGCCATCGGCGAACAGCGCCGGGTCGCCGCGAAACTTGTTGACCAGAAAGCCCCGGATCATCGCGGCATCGGCCGGTTCGATCACCGCCCTGGTTCCCACCAGCGACGCGATCACCCCGCCCCGGTCGATGTCTCCGGCCAGCACCACCGGGACGTTGGCCGCGCGCGCAAAGCCCATATTGGCAATGTCGCCGCTGCGCAGATTGACCTCGGCAGGCGACCCCGCACCCTCGACGATGACGAGGTCGCACTCCGCCTCCAGTCGCCGGTAGCATTCCACCACTTCGGGCAGCAGCCCGATCCGCCCTTCGCGCCATTTCGACGCGGGCAGCATCCCCCGCACCTGCCCGCGCACGATCAGTTGCGAGGTGCGGTCGCCCTGCGGCTTGAGCAGCACCGGATTCATGTCGACATGCGGCTCGACCCGCGCCGCGAAGGCCTGGGTCGCCTGCGCCCGCCCAATCTCACCGCCATCGGGGGTCGCGGCGGCATTGTTGCTCATATTCTGCGGCTTGAAAGGGCGGACGCGAAGGCCGCGATTGGCGAAGGCCCGGCACAGCCCCGCGACCAGCACCGATTTGCCCACGTCCGAGCCGGTGCCCTGAATCATCACGCCAGCCACGCAACACCCCCCGCGATCAGCCAAAGAAGCAGGCAGGCGCGCGCATAGATTTGCAGCGCAGTGACGATGTCGTTCGGCGCCGCCATACGCCCTTCGCGCCCGATCCACGGCTTGATCTGGGTCACGCCGTCATAGGCGACCGGCCCCGCCAGCGCGACGCCCAGCGCCCCTGCCATCGCCGCCTCAGGCCAGCCCGCATTGGGCGAGGCATGGGCGCGCGCATCGCGCTTCATTACCGCCCAGCCGCCCGCGCCCGCCACACAGACCAGCAACCCGGCGATCCGCGCCGGTATCCAGTTCGCGCCGTCATCGATCCGCGCCGCCGCCCAGCCGAACGCGCGCCAGCGTGGCTCCTTATGCCCGATCATGCTGTCGGCGGTGTTGATCGCCTTGTACATCCACACCCCCGGCAGTCCGAGCAGCAGCAACCAGAACAGCGGCGCGACGATCCCGTCGCAAAAGCTCTCCGCCAGCGTCTCGATCGCGGCGCGCGCGACGCCCGCCTGATCCAGCCGCTGCGTATCGCGCCCCACGACCCGCGCGACCAGGGCGCGAGCGGCGGGAAGGTCGCCGCGCATCAGCGCGTCGGCCACCGGGCGGACATGAAGATAGAGGCTGCGCTGCGCCAAGGCGGGCCAGGCGAGGACGGCACTGGCGATCCAGCCCCAGCGTCCGAACAACAGATGCGATTCCCGGTCGAGCCACCATGCCGCCGCGCCGGTCAGCGCGATTAGAAGCAGGATGGTCAGGACGCCCAGACCCCGCCGCACGCCCTGGGGCCACTCCGGCCGGTTGCCGAGCCGCTCCGCGACATTCAGGAAGCGGGCAAACGCCCCCACCGGATGCCCGACCCGCGCGTAAAGCCGGTCGGGCCAACCGATCGCGGCGTCGAGCGCCAGCGCGAGCAGCGCGACGGGATCAGCCATGTCGCAACGCCTCGTCCAGCCGGGCGAGATCGTCCGCCGCCTCGGGCACGCCGAACCGCAACCGCTCGGGCGCGTCGGCGAAGGGCCGAACCAATATTCCCGCCGCCGCCAGTCGGGCGAACAGACTGGCCGCCACCGGCGTCTCGACCATGCGGAACAGCGGACAGTCTCCTTTTGCGATCAGACCATGGCGCGCCAGCACCGCGTCCAGCGCCGCCGCCCGCTCGGCCATCGCGATGCGGGTCGCCGCGATCCATGCGCGATCGGCATAGGCCGCGCTGCCCCAAGCGATGGCATGGCTCGATACCGGCCAGTCGCCCAGCAACAGGCGAAGCCGCGACAGCATGTCCGGCTTGGCGATGACGAAGCCCAGCCGAACCCCCGCCAGCCCGAAGAACTTGCCGAACGACCGCAGCACGACGATCCGCTCACCGCCCGCAAAGCCGGGCCCCGGCATCGCATCGGCAAAGGCTTCGTCCAGGATCAGCCAGCCGCCCGCACGGGCTTGCGCCTCGGCCAGGCGCGCCAACTGATCGCACGAGCGATGGACGCCGTCGGGATTGTTGGGATTGGCGATCAGCAGGCTTCCCGACTGCCCCTTCCACTCCTCCAGCGCGGCGTGATCGACCCGCATCGTCGCGATCGCATCGTGGGTGCCGTAACTCGGCCGGACCGCAACGATCGGCTGGGCGATACCCAGCAGCGGCAGGAGACGCAGCGCCATCTCGCTTCCCGGCACCGCCGCCACGCGTTCGGACGCGACACCAAAATGCGCCGCCGCCAATGCCTCCAGCCGGGCGAGTGCACTGCGATCGGGCAAGGGCCCGGCATCGACCGCCAGCGCGGCGGTCGGCTGCCACGCCACCGGATTAATCCCCGTCGACAGATCGAGCCACGGTTCGGGCGCGTGCGGAAACATCGCCCTGGCCGCATCGATCCGCCCGCCATGATGGGTCAGCGCACCCATTTCCGCTTGCGTCACAGCCCGGCTCCCGCAATGCGCAGAGGCATGACGAAGCCCCGTACCATCCTCGTGCTCGGCGGTGCCCGGTCGGGCAAAAGCCGCCATGCGCAGGCGCTGGCCGAGGCGATGACACCCGAAGGCTGCTTCATCGCCACCGCGCAAGCCTGGGACAAGGAGATGCGCGACCGCATCGCGCGCCACCAGGCCGATCGCGACGCGCGATGGACGACGGTGGAGGCTCCGCTTACCCTGCCGGAAGCCATTATGGAGCATGGCCGCGCCGACCGGGTGCTACTGGTCGACTGTCTGACGCTGTGGCTGACCAACCTGTTGCTGGGCGACGCGGACTTGATCGCGGCGGGGGATGCGCTGGTCGCGGCGCTGGCGGACGCACCCGGCCCGGTCGTGCTGGTCAGCAACGAGGTCGGCTTCGGCATCGTCCCCGACAATGCGCTGGCCCGCCGCTTCCGCGATGCGCAGGGCACGCTGAACCAGCGGCTGGCGCGGGTCTGCGACGCGACCGACCTGGTGGTCGCCGGGCTGCCCCTTCGCCTTTCAGGAGAGAAATGATGCGAACCGACGCCGAACATGCCGAGCGCATGGCCAAGAAGAAGGTCGCGCAGGACCAGAAGGTCGCCGCGCGCGACGTCGAAAAGGGGCTGGTGATCGTCCATACCGGCAAGGGCAAGGGCAAGACGACCGCCGCGCTGGGCATGGTGATCCGCGCGGTCGGACATGGGATGCGCGTCGGCATGGTTCAGTTCGTCAAGGGCGCGATGACCACCGGCGAGGCGGCGGTGCTGGCGCGCTTTCCCGAGGTGGACTTCCACGCGATGGGCGAGGGCTTCACCTGGAACACCCAGGACCGCACCCGCGACATCGCCACCGCACGCACCGCCTGGAACGAGGTGAAGCGGATGATCGCCGACCCGGCTTATGACCTGATCGTCGCCGACGAACTCAACATCGTGTTGCGCTACGACTATCTGCCGGTCGATGAGGTGCTGGAGGCACTCGCCTCCAGGGGGGAGATGACGCATGTCGTCATCACGGGCCGCAACGCCCCCGACGCGCTGATCGCGGCGGCCGATCTGGTGACCGACATGACGCAGGTGAAGCATCCCTTCCGCGAACAGGGCGTGAAGGCGCAGAAGGGCATCGAGTTCTGACCCCGTCATCCCAGCGAAGGCTGGGATCTTTTGCCAGTATAGGGCTGATGTTCTGAAAGGCCCCAGCCTTCGCTGGGGCGACGATAGAGTATTGGGGATCACAACCCCTCCCCCACCAGATCCCCGCCGCGCCGCAGCAGGTATACATCCATAATCCAGCCATGCACGCGCCGCAGCGCCGCCCGGCGCGCGACGATCCGCTCGGCGACGTCCGCCAGCCGCCCGGACTCGATCTCCTGCTGCGCCATGCCCAGATACGCCCCCCACCAGATCGCCGCATCTGGCTGATCCAGCGTGGTGAAGGCGCATCCGCCGTCCAGCATCACCGCGACGCTGTCCGCCCCTTGCGGCCAGCCAGTTTCGCGCAAGCGCCGCCCGGTCGTCACCATCACCGGCGCGCCGACCGCGTTGAACGGGATGGCATGCGCCGCGCACAGCGCCTGGAGGCTGGTGATCCCCGGCACCACCGTCACCCGCTCCACCGCCGCCAGCCGCCGGGCGATGCGGATCGTGCTGTCATAGAGCGAGGGGTCGCCCCAGACGAGCAACGCCACCCGCCCGCCATCCGGCAGATGCGCAGAAATCTCCGCCGCCCAGCATTCGGCGATCGCGTCATGCCAATGCTCGACCGTATCGAGATAGGCGCCCTCCGTGGCGCGCACCGGCAGTTCGAACTCGACCACCCGCACCTCCGCCCCCACCAGCACCTGCGCGCAGATGTCGCGGCGCAGGTCGATCAGCTCGACCTTGTCGCCTTTACGCGGCAGCAGGATCAGGTCGGCGGCGCGCATCGCGGCCTCGGCGGCACGGGTCAGGTGGTCGGGATTGCCCGTGCCGATGCCGATCAGGTCGAGATGGATCACAGATCCTCCATCAACGGGCCATAGAGGATCAGCGCCGCCTTGTCCGACACGCCCTCCGCGAGTCGCGCGGCTAGTCCGGCCACGGTCGAGCGGGTCAGGCGCTGGTCGGGACAGCCGACATGCTCGGCCATCAGCGCGGGCGTTTCGGGCGGCAGGCCATGCGCGATCAGCGCCTCGGCCAGCGCGGGGAAGGTCCGCTTGGGCATGAACACCACCGTCGTCGCACTCGCATCGGCCAGCGCCGCCATGTTGCGGTCGGCGGGCAGCGCGCCGGTCACGTCATGGCCGGTCACGAACTGCACCCGCCGCGCCTCGGCCCGCCGGGTCAGCGGAATGGCGGCCGCAGCCGCCGCCGCGCTCGCCGCGCTGACGCCGGGGACGATCTCGAAGCCGATACCGGCCACCCTCAGGGCGACGATCTCTTCCTCCAGCCGCCCGAAAATGCCGGGATCGCCCGATTTCAGCCGCACCACCCGCTTGCCCGCCAGGGCGTGATCGACCAGCAGCCGGTCGATCGCCGCCTGTTTGGGCGAGGCGCGGCCCGCCCGCTTGCCCACCGCGATCAGCTCGGCGCCAGGCCGCGCATGGGTCAGCATCGGTCCGGCGGCGAGGTCGTCGAACAGCACGACATCGGCCTGCCCCAGGCAGCGCACCGCCTTGAGCGTCAGCAATTCGGGATCGCCCGGCCCCGCGCCGACCAGATGGACGAAGCCGCTCACCACCAGCGCGCCACCAGATGGAAGAAGGTGCCGGTCACCGCGCCCCGCCGCGATCCGGTTTCGGGCACCGCCTCGCCCTGCGCATCGACGACATGCGCGAGGGGCGCGTCGGGCTGTTCGAGGACGGTCGAATAATGGAATTCATGCCCGCCCAATACCGCGCCCTCGGGCATCCCCGCCACCTCGCCCAGCAGCGTCGCACGGCGATAACCCAGATGCATCTTGCGCTTGGCATAGCTGGTCACGAGACCGAGCAGCCCCGCCATCCGGTGGCTGACACCCTCGGCATCGATCAGCGTCTCGCCCAGCGCCATATAGCCGCCGCACTCGCCATGGACCGGCCTGGTCCGGGCATGGTCGGCCAGCCCGGCTCGGAACCGCTCCGCCGCCGCCAGCCGCCCGGCGTGAAGCTCAGGGTAACCGCCGGGCAGCCAGACCAGATCCGCCGACGCATCGGGCGCTTCGTCGGCGAGCGGCGAGAAAGGCAGGATTTCCGCCCCCGCGGCCCGCCAGCCCTCCAGCATATGCGGATAGACGAAGGAAAAGGCCGCATCCTGCGCCAATGCGATCCGCTGGGCCGGTGGCGGCGGCAGGATCACGTCGGTAGCGGGCGCGGTCTTGGCATAGGCCGCCGCGCGGATCGCTTCCAAGTCGACATGCGCCGCCAGGAACGCCGCATAGTCGCCGATCAGCCGGTCGAGTTCGGGATGCTCGACCGCCTGCACCAGCCCCAGGTGTCGCTCGGGCAGCACCAGATCGCCGCGCCGGGGAAGCGCGCCGAAGACCGGCAGGCCGATCTCCTCGAACCCCAACTTCGCCAGCCGCTCATGACGCGGGCTCGCCACCCGGTTGAGGATGACGCCGGCCACGCGCAGGTCCGGGTCATAGCGCGCGAAGCCCAGCGCCGTCGCCCCCGCCGACTGGGCCTGTCCCGACACGTCGATGACGAGGATCACCGGCCAGCCCATGCGCTTGGCCGTCTCCGCGCTGCTCCCCATGCCGGTCGCACCGGGCTTGGCGACGCCGTCGAACAGCCCCATCGAGCCTTCCGCAATCACCAGATCCGCGTCCGCCCCCCGCTGGCCCAACGTGTCGAGCAGCCCGGCGGGCATCGCCCAGCCATCAAGGTTGAACGACGCCCGCCCGCACGCCGCGCGGTGAAAGGCGGGGTCGATATAGTCGGGGCCGCTCTTGAACGGCTGCACCGCCACCCCCGCATCGCGAAATGCGCGGAGCAGGCCCAGCATCACCGTCGTCTTGCCGGTGCCCGAGGCGGGCGCGGCGATCATCAGGCCCGGAGTTGATGGCCCCGTCATTCGATCGTGTTCCCAGGGCGATAGCGGCGGTCATATCCCTCGGCGTACAGCCGGCTTTCGGCGAAATCGCTCTGGTCGAGGACACGGCCAACCAGGATCAGCGCGGTCCGCTCCGGGCCATCGGCGGCGGCCGCCTCAATGGTCGCAAGCGTCGCGCGGACGATCCGTTGCTCGGGCCAGCTCGCGCGCCAGACGATCGCGACCGGGCAGTCCGCACCATAATGCGGGGTCAGATCCGCGACCACTTTCGCAAGGTTATGGATCGACAGGTGGATGGCGAGCGTCGACCCCGTCGCCGCGAAGGCGGATAGCGACTCCCCTTCGGGCATGGCGCTGGCGCGGCCGGGGGTGCGGGTCAGGATCACCGACTGGGCGATGCCGGGGAGGGTCAGCTCGCTTTCCAGCACCGCCGCCGCCGCCGCGAAGGACGGTACGCCGGGCGTGACCGACACCGGGATGCCCAGTTCGCGCAACCGCCGCACCTGCTCGCCCATCGCCGACCAGACCGACAGGTCGCCCGAATGGAGCCGGGCGACATCCTGGCCTTTGCGATGCGCATCGGAAATCTCGGCCATGATCTCGTCGAGCGTCATCGGCGCGGTGTTCACGATTTTCGCGCCCGGCGGGCAATGCGCCAGCACCGCCTCGGGCACCAGCGATCCGGCATAGAGGCATACCGGGCAGGCCGCGATCAGGTCGCGTCCGCGCAAGGTCAAGAGATCGGGGGCGCCGGGTCCGGCGCCGATGAAGTGAACGGTCATCTCATTGTCCTTGGGCGATGGCGCAGGTTGCCATTCGGTCGGAGGATGTCACGCGGGGCACGATGATCCGCGCGCCCGGTCCGGCGGCGGCGAGCGCCGCAGCTTCGGCGACGCTGCCGACGCCGCGATAGGCAAGGCTGGCGGCCGAACGGGTCGGGGTGTCGATCCCGTGCAAGCTATCGACGGGGATGGGGCGAACGGAAAGCCCCTCGGCAAGGGCGAAGCCGGCGATCGCCGCCGCCCGGTCGGCGGGCACGGCCAGCGCGTCGGGGTGCACGCCCGCCACTGCGAGCGCGCTGCGGAAGGACTCGTGCGTCGCACCCGCCCGGCATCCGAAACCGGCGATCACCATGCGACCCGCCATTGCACGATGGGGTAGCTCGCCTTCCATCCCCGCTTGGTGCCGAGCGGTCGCGCGCGCGCCAGTTCGATGCGCAGGAGATCGCCGCCATAGCGCACATGGCACTCCGCCAGCAGGGCCTCCGTTTCCAGCGTCACGGCATGCGCCACCAACCGACAGCGCGGCAGGGTTCGCAGCGCCTCTACCAAAGGCCGCGTCAGCCCCCCGCCGACGAACACCGCATCCGGGTGTGGCCGATCGGCGAGCAAGGCGACCGCATCGCCCTCGACTAGGTCCAACCGGGTGATACCCAGCCGCGCGGCATTGTCGGCGGCGCGGACGAGACGGGCGGGATCGCGCTCGAACCCCAGGGCACGGGTGGTCGGATCGCTCAACAGCCATTCGATCGCGACCGATCCCGATCCGGTGCCGATATCCCATAGCAACTCGCCTGGACGCGGAGCCAACGCCGACAGCGCCAGCGCGCGGACGGGACGCTTGGTGATCTGTCCGTCATGGTCGAACCAGTCGTCGTCCAGCCCGCTCGCGCCAGGAAGCACGCGGCCGTTACCGGCGGGTTCGATCGCCACCGTCACGGGGTGCGCGATATCGGTCCAGTCGAGCGCATCCGCCGTGCAGACGCGCACCCGCTCGCGCGGCCCGCCCAGCGCCTCCAGCACGGTCAGCGTGCTTGCACCGAATCCCTGCTCGGCCAGCCACGCTGCGAGGCCCGTCACCGACGCGCCGTCGCGCATCAGCGCCAGCACCCGCTGCCCCGGTGCCAGATGCGGCCGCAGGGTCTCGACCGGGCGGGCATGAAGGCCGATGCTCTGGATCGTCTCGACCGGCCAGCCTAGCCGCGCCGCCGCCAGCGACAGGGTGGAGGGCGCGGGATAGGCGACCCACTCCCCTACCTCCAGATGACGGGTCACCACCGACCCCGCGCCGAACCAAAAGGGATCGCCCGAGGCGAGCATCACCACCCGCTCTCCCCGCTTGGCGAGGAGCATCGGCACCCCCTCGGCAAAGGGTACCGGCCAGACGATCCGCTCCGCCGCGCCCTTCTGGGGCAGCAGCGACAGGTGACGCGGCGCGCCCATCACGCTATCGGCGGCCTCGATCGCGGCGCGTGCGGGGGCGGTCAGGCCATCCCAGCCATCCTCGCCGATCCCGACGATCGTCAGCCACGCCTGGGAGTCAGCCATGCGCCATATCCTTCTGCTCGGCGGCACGACCGAAGCGAGCGCGCTGGCCAGCGCATTGGCCAAGCGGGGTGAGCGGGCCGTGCTGAGCTATGCAGGCCGCACCGAGACGCCGCGCGCGCAGGCGATCCCGACGCGGGTCGGCGGCTTTGGCGGCATCGAGGGGCTGGCCGATCATATGACCCGCGAGGGCGTGACCCATCTGGTCGACGCCACCCACCCCTTCGCTGCGCGCATCAGCGCCAATGCGATCGCGGCGGCCGAGTTGGCGGGCGTGAGGCTGCTCGCATTGACCCGACCCGCCTGGGACGCGGGCCCTGGCGACCGCTGGATTCGCGTCGCCGATACGGCGGAGGCCGTGGCTGCGCTGGGCAGCGAGGCGGCACGAATCTTCCTTGCGCTCGGTCGACAGACCATCGGAAACTTCGCCGATGCTGCGCAGCATTTCTACCTGCTGCGCTTCGTCGATGCCGCCGAGGTCCCCGCGCTGCCGCACCATCATCTGGTGGTGGATCGCGGTCCCTTCACGCTGGAGGGCGAAATGGCCTTGTTCCGCGCCCACCGGATTCAGGTCATCGTCGCCAAGAATGCGGGCGGCGCGGGCGCGCGGGCCAAGCTGGATGCGGCGCGCGAACTCGGGCTGCCGGTCGTGATGATCGACCGCCCCTTCATCCCCGACCGACCGCAGGTGGAGAGCATCGCGGCGGTACTCGACTGGCTCGATCACGGCGTCGTCCGGGGGGTGTAGAGGATCGGGCGGCCCGTGTGTGGGATCATCCGCGTGCGGCTGGACCCGATAATGACGACGGTGCGCATGTCCGCCATCTCGCCCCGCGCCTGGGGCAAGGGCACGATGCGCAGATGCTCCTCCGGGGTCGAGACGGCGCGGGCGAACAGCACCGGGCGGTCGTCGCCGCACGTCTCGCGGAGCAGCGCAAAGGCCGCGTCCAGCGCATCGGGCCGCGCCTTGGACCGGGGATTGTAGAGCGCAATGGCGAAATCCGCCTCCGCCGCAAGTTGCAATCGAAGCTCGATCAGCACCTGCGGCTTAAGATTATCCGACAGGTTGATCGCGCAGAAATCATGCCCCAGCGGCGCGCCCGCCCGCGCGCTGGCCGCCAGCATCGCGGTGATGCCGGGCAGGACGCGGATGTCTAGGTCGTGCCACCGCGCCGGGTCCTCCTCCACCCGCTCGAAGATCGCCGCCGCCATGGCGAAGACGCCCGGATCGCCCGAGGACACCACGACCACCCGCGCGCCCGCCTCGGCCATTTCCAGCGCATGGAGCGCGCGGTCACGCTCGACCCGGTTGTCGCTGGCATGGCGGGTCAGGCCGGGGCGTTCGGGCACGCGCGCGACATAGGGGATATAGCCGACCACATCGGTCGCCTCCGCCAGCGCCGCCGACACCTCGGGCGTAACCATGGCGTCCGCCCCCGGCCCCAGCCCCGCGACGATCAGCCAGCCGCTCATGGCCGCCGCCCCTGCCCATGGATCAGCGCGATCGAAAAATAGGGCGCGGGCGCGTCCTCCACCTCCGCCAGCTGCCGCACGCGCTCGCCCGCCTGGGCGGCATGTTCGATCAACCACGCCTGGTCCGACCGCCCCGCCGCCGCGATGGCGCGGCGCAGCTTGGGCAGATGGCGGCCGATCTTCATCACGACCAGCGCATCGGTCTCCGCGATGCGGCGGGTCAGTTCCGGCTCGGGCAGGGTCGCCATTGCGACGGTCAGCACATCGTCGCCCCAGGTGATCGGCGCGCCGCTGGCGGTCCAGGCGCCCGACATGCCGGTGATGCCGGGCACCACCGCGACGGGGGCATGGGGAAGCAGCCGACTGTGCAGGTGCATGAACGAGCCGTAGAAGAACGGATCGCCCTCGCACAGCACCACCACATCCTCGCCGCGCTGCACCAGCGACAGGATATGCGCGGTGCAGGTCGCGTAGAAGGCCGACAGGCATTCATTGTAGCGCGGGTCGGTGAAGAGGATCTCGGTCGTGACCGGATAGTCCATCGGATATTCGACCACATCGTCCCGCAGCATCCCATCGACGATGGTGCGCGCATGGCCGCGCCGCCCGGCCTTGCGGAAATAGGCGACGTGCCGGGCCCCGCGCACCAGCCGGTCGGCGCGGACGCTCATCAAGTCCGCCGCGCCGGGGCCGAGGCCGACGCCGTGGATCGTGCCCGTCGTCATTCGGCGCGGCTCGCCAGCGCGTTGATCGCCGCCACGGTGATCGCGCTGCCGCCCGGACGGCCCTTCACGATGGCGCAAGGGACGGGCATCGCCTCCCACAGCGCGTCCTTCGACTCCATCGCGCCGACAAAGCCGACCGGACAGCCGATGATCGCCGCCGGGCGCGGACAGTCGGGGTCTTCCAACATGGTCAGCAGGTGGAAGAGCGCGGTCGGTGCATTGCCGATCGCCACCAGCGCGCCCGCCAGATGCGGCCGCCACAGCTCCAGCGCGGCGGCGGAGCGGGTCGTGCCCATATCCTTGGCCAGTGCGGGCACCGACGGATCGCGCAAGGTGCAGATCACCGGATTATCGGCGGGCAGCCGCGCGCGCGTGACGCCCTCGCTGACCATATGCGCATCGCACAGGATCGCTGCGCCCGCCGCCAGCGCCTGCCGCCCCGCCGTCGCGAAGCCGCGCGAGAAGTGGATCGACGGGGCGAGTTCGACCAGCCCGGCGGCATGGATCATGCGGACCGCGACCGGCTCCTCCTCCGCATCGAAGCGGGCGAGCTCCGCCTCGGCGCGGATGATGGCGAAGGACTGGCGATAGATCGCCGCGCCATCGGTTTCGTAACTATAGGGCATCAACAGGCTCCGAGAAGCGCGACCGCCCGCTCGGGCGACAATCCGGTGTGAAGCGGTGCCGCCCCGGCGCGGGCGTGGCGGGCCAGATCGAAAGCCCCCTCGCGCCCGGTCAGCACCCAGTCCGCCGCCCGTGCCCGCGCGCAGCCCTTCGCGCAACCCGAGACGTGCAGACGCCCCTCGATCAACGGCGCGAGGCGGGCGGCGAGATCGCGGGTCTCGACGCTCGCCTGCGGACAGGCGGGCGCGCCGACACAGGCGTCGACATGCAGGATCGGCGCATCGTCCAGCACCATGCCGGTGGCCGGTCGGGGAGCGAGGCCCTCCGCGATCAGCAGCCGCCACGGGGTCAGCCGAACGGCACAGCCCTGGCTGCGGACAAAGGCGGCCAGCGCCGATGCCCCGATCCGGCCGAATGGCAACCCATAGACCGCACCGATCGGATGGGCGCCGGGCCGCATCGGCGGGCCGCCCGCGCTCGGCACCGCATCGCCACTCGCCCAGTCGGGCAGATCCGCCGTGTGGCGCGCCATCCGTCCGGCGGCGGCGCCTTCGCTCTCGACGAACCAGTGCGCCAGCCGGATCAGCGCATCGGCGGCGGTCCGACGCGTAACGCGCATGCCCGCCGCCCGGCCATCGGCGCGCAGCAGCAAGTCCCCATCCGCCCCCCGCTCGATCCGGAAATCGGCGGGCGCTTCCATCAGCATCGGGGTTGGCCCCGCATCGATCGCAAAGCCGATCTTGCTCGGCAGATCGGGCAAGTCGGTCAGCCGCGTGCGTAACTCGGTCGCGATGCCGTGCGAATCGTCGCCCTCGCGCCAATCGGGATTGATCAGGATCGCGCCCCGGGCCTCGCGCACCGGATCGGGATCGACCAGCCCCAGCGCGCGGAGCGCCTCGACCATCGGGGGCCAGCTCCGCTCGGTCGCGCCGCGCAGTTGCAGGTTCGCGCGCGCCGTCAGGTCGATCTGGCCATTGCCATGGGCGTTTGCGGCCTCGCACAGCCCCTCGACCTGATGCGCCGCCAGCCGGGCCAGCGGCGGCCGGACCCGGACCAGCAGGCCGTCGCCCGCCATCATCGGCCGCCACGCATCGGGGCACCATCCCTTGATGACGAAGCCGCTCATGCCTCGCCGTCCAGCATGGCGAGGATCGAGTTGCGCCGCGTCCGCCAAAGCCCCGCCGCATGAAGCGCCGCAAACCGCGCTTCCATCGCCGCTAGCGCCGCCGGGTTCGCCTGCGCCAAAAAGTCTCGCACATCGTCGCGCGCCAGCGTCGCATCCCAGTACAGGTCGATCAGCGACGCAGGGACCATATCGGCCAGATGCGCGAAGCTGCCCAGATGGTCGAGCGTCGCCGCGATCTCCGCCGCGCCGCGAAAACCATGCGCCATCATCCCCGCGACCCAGCGCGGATGGGCGGCACGGGCATGGACGGTGCGGGCGATCTCCTCGGCCAGCGTCCGCGCCCTGGGGCTGGCCGGATCGCGCGTGTCGAGATGATAGAGCGACGCCGCCCCCTCACCCAGCGCCGCCCGCGCCGCCGCGAAGCCCGCCTGATGCGCGGCATAGTCCGCCGCCAGCAGCAGGTCGCTCTCGGGGAGGTCGTGGAGGTGGACAAAGGCCTGCGCCCCCGCCACCCGTGCCGCGATCCCCTCGGCATCGCGCCGGTCGCCATCGTCCAGCGCCGTCGCCGAGGCCGCGAGCCAGCTTTGCCCCGCTGCGATCCGCGCGGCCTCGTCATAACTTGCTTCGGGGTCGAGCCCGATGCCATAGCGCCCCGGTGCGGGGCCATAGACGCGCGGGGTCGCCTGCCCGACAAAGGGGTTCCATTCCGGTTCCTCGTCGCGCTGCCCCAGCGCGCGCACCGCCTGCCCGAAAAGGGCAACCAGATGCGGGAAGGCATCGCGGAACAACCCCGACACGCGCAGCGTCACATCGACGCGCGGCCGATCGAAGCGCATCAACGGCATCACCTCGAACCCCGTCACCCGCTCCGAGCGATGGTCCCATAGCGGCTCGACCCCGATCAGGTGGAGCGCCATGGCGAATTCCTCGCCCGCGGTGCGCATCGTTGCCGATCCCCAGAGATCGACGATCAGGGTGCGCAGGTGATCGCCCTCCTCCTGCATGTGCCGCCGGATCAGTTCCTCGGCGAGCTTGACCCCTTGCGTCTGCGCGGCGCGGCTCGGCACCGCGCGGGGATCGATGGCGTAGAGGTTGCGCCCGGTCGGCAGCACATCGGCACGGCCCCGGTAGGGCGAACCCGATGGCCCCGCCGGAACGCGTTTTCCGTCCAGCCCCGCCAGCAGCCCGGCCCGCTCGACCGCGCCCTGTTCGCCACGCCCGAAGACATGGAGCCCCTCGCCGAATTGGCTGTCCTTCACGTCGCAGACAAAGGCGTCAATCCGGGCGAGCGGATCCTCCGCTCCCGCCAGCCCCAGCGTCTCGCCCAGCCCGACGCTGTCCGCCTCCTCCGCGATCAGGCCGCGCAGCCGGTCGCGGCGCGCGGGGTCGAGGCCATCGGCATTGGCATATTCGTCCAGCAACGCCTCCAGCCGCCCCAGCCCCGCGCCCGTCTCCGCCTGGACCAGCGCCGGAGGGACATGGCCAAGGGTGACCGCACCTAGGCGTCGCTTGGCCTGTGCCGCCTCACCCGGATCGTTGACGATGAAGGGATAGAGGACCGGCCAGTCGCGAATCAGCGCTTCCGGCCAGCAGG
This sequence comes from Sphingomonas sp. LC-1, assembly GCF_025371035.1. Taxonomy (GTDB): domain Bacteria; phylum Pseudomonadota; class Alphaproteobacteria; order Sphingomonadales; family Sphingomonadaceae; genus Sphingomonas; species Sphingomonas sanguinis_E. Next base: position 118,743 of record NZ_JANZXB010000007.1, read on the forward strand.
CGTCCGACAGCGCGACCGCCTTGCCGGGCAGCCACTCCAGCGTGCCATGCGCACCGACATGGACCAGCGCGTCGATTCCCTGCGCACGCAGCCAGAGGTAGAAGGCGACGTACGAATGACGCGGACAGCGCGACAGGTCGTGATAATCCTCGCCCCGTGCGCTCGGTCGGCCGCGTTCGGGCTGCAGCGCGACGATCGCCTTGCCCAGCGTCAGGGCAGGGAAGCGGAAGGCGTCGCCCTCGACCAGCGGGTCCTGCTCGACCGCGCCCCAGCTTTCGAACAGATCGGCGCGCAACGCTTCGGGTAATGTGGAAAGTGCGTCGTGATACGCCGCCACCGGCCATGCGATGCGGTTGACGAGCAACGCGGCGGGCAAATCCGACGGGGCTTCCACATCATAACCGGCCTCGCGCAGATCGGCGAGGATCGCTTGCGCCGAGGCGAAACCGTCCAGCCCGACCGCATGCGCCGCCTGCCAATCCTTGCCCGGATAGGTGGACAGCAGGATGGCGAGCCGCCGCTTCGCCGCCGGGGTCGCGGCGAGCGTCGTCCAGCCCGTCACCCGGTCGGCGACCGCTTCGATGCGGCTCGATTCGGCGCGGTGAAGGCGCAACGCCACGTCGAAATCGGGGTCGCGCTCGCCCGGTTGCTTGAAGCTGACGACCCCCGCGAACAACCGTCCGTCGATTTCGGGCAGGACGACATGCATGGCGAGGTCGGCGGGTGACAGGCCCCGCGCCGAACCCGCCCAGCCCTCGCGGTCGCTGGTCGCGAGCGCGACCTGGAACACCGGCACGCCCGCACCGTCCAAAGGCGTGGCGTCGTCCTCGCCCCTGGCAGAGAAGGCGGTCGCGTTGACGATCGCGGTCGGAGCCAGCGCCTCCACCCAGCGCGCAATCCAAGGCCCCGCCCCCTCGGCTTTCAGCGAAGGGACGAACAGCGCGACAGGATCAAAACCGCGTGTCGCCAAGGCGGCGTGAAGGGCGGCGATCGGCTCCAGATCGGCGGCGACCAGATAAGCGCGGTAGAAGATGATTAACACGCGGGGGCGGCCAGTCGTCAGCAGGGACGCGGCCGGACAGGTGACGTCTCCCGGCGACCAGCCGCCTACCGGCGCCACCGTGAAGCCACTCCCCCGAGCCATCGGGGTCGCGGACAATTCCGCCAGCGCCAGGGCGGCGGCTTGTGCCCCGCCCGCATCGCACAGCGCGGTCAGCCGTCGCACCATCACGTCGTCCACCGTCGAGGCTGCCGACAGCCGTCGATCCTCGCGCCCGTCCGCCGCCAGCACCGCCAGCGCAATGCCGCGCTCGCGCGACAGCCGCTCAACCTCGCGCAGGCCATAGTCCCAATAGGCCGCGCCACCGATCAACCGGATCAGGATCGCCTTCGCATGCGCCAGCGTCTGCTCGACATAGGTGTCGACCGACAGCGGATGGACCAGGGCCGCCAGATTGGCGAGCCGCAGCGACCAGCTGAAACCGCCCGCCCGCCAGCCCGCCGCAAAGGCGCTCAGGTCGCTGTCGGAAAAGGACAGCACCACCACGTCACCGGGGCGTTGCCCCAGATCCTGCGGAACCGCCTGTTCCTCCAGCCCATGGCTCTCGCGAAAGACGAGATGCACGCGCGTTAGCCCTTCAGCACACCCTCGATCGCGGCGCGGTCGATCCGATCATGCTCGGCGATGACGACCAGACGGGTGCCGCGCGGCTCGCCCGCACCCCAGGGACGGTCGTAGCTGGTGCGCACCCGGCGACCGACCGCCTGGACCAGCAGCCGCATCGGCTTGCCCGCGACCGCCGCATAACCCTTTACCCGCAGGATATCCTGCTGCTCGGCGAGCGTCACGATGCGCGCGGCGATCGCCTCGGGGCTCTCCACCTCACCCAGCATTACCGAAATGCTGTCGAAATCGTCATGCTCGTGATCGTCCGCGCCGTCATGGTGCGAGGGGCGCGCGGCGATGTCGTCCTCGGCGGCGGCCTCCAGGCCCAGCACGATCTCGGCGGAGACGATGCCGTCGACCGCCTCGACCATGGGCAGCGGGCGCGGGGCTTCGGCGGCAATGATCTCGCGCGCCTTGGCGACGCCCTCCGGCCCGGCGAGGTCCGCCTTGGTCAGCAGGACGAGGTCGGCACAGGCCAACTGGTCCTCAAACACTTCGGACAGCGGGGTCTCGTGGTCCAGGCTGGGGTCGGCGGCGCGTTGCGCCTCCACCGCGTCCAGATCGGGGGCGAAGCGGCCCGCCGCGACGGCCTCCGCATCGGCCAGTGCCACCACGCCGTCGACGGTGATGCGCGAGCGGATGGCGGGCCAGTCGAACGCCTTGAGCAACGGCTTAGGCAGTGCCAGACCCGAGGTCTCGATCAGGATATGGTCGGGGCGAGGCTCCATCGCCAGCAGCGTCTCCACCGTCGGGATAAAGTCGTCGGCAACGGTGCAGCAGATGCAGCCATTGGCCAGTTCGACGATATTCTCCGCCGGGCATTCGGGGATGGCGCAGCTTTGCAGGATGTCGCCATCGACGCCCAGCGTGCCGAATTCATTAACCACCACCGCCAGACGACGGCCGCCCGCGTTGCGGATCAGATGGCTGATGAGCGTGGTTTTTCCGGCGCCCAGAAAGCCGGTGACGATGGTGACGGGGACCTTGCTGAGGTCACGCATGCTATTTCTCCGCCGCGCCGGACGAGCGAAAGCGACATGGGGCCAATCGCCGGCGCGGTGACGGACGGGCGCAGTCGAATGCGTCCGCCCCGCGTGTCGGCGACCGATGCGGCCCCGGCCGCATGGCTTCGTCGCTCCCCGACGGAGAACCGTGCCCCGACCACCCCCTGGGTCCAGGCAAGAGCGACCATGACGCCGGCAGGTCTCCTGGCTCGCGGGTCGAAGCAAGGGGATGCGCCTTCCCGGATCACTCCAGTGGCCGTGCTTCACCAGAGCACCAGCATCGCTCGCTCACCGCTTACAGTTGCAGGGACAGCCGGGGATTTGCACCCCATTCCCGTTTCAAAGCCCCAAGGGGCACCGGCGCGATCTTCGGGACTTTTCAGTCCCGATGTGCGGCATTTATCCCGCCGCGCCGGGCTTGGCAATTCGCGCCTCCATCGCGGCGAACCCGCGCCAGCGATAGAGGAGGAAGCTGGCGCCCCAGCACAGCACGAACAGCCCGACGATGGCGAAGCCCAGCACGTTGAAATGCTCCGACAGCGCCCCGGCATAGCGGAACGGCCCCGCCGTCCAGCCGAACCGCTCGGCGAGCAGCGCGGTCGCCTGGATGCCGCCGATCACCAGCGCGACCAGCGCCGAGACCAGGGTGATCGTCATATTATAGTAGAGCTTGCGAAGCGGATGGACGAACGCCCATTCATAGGCGCCCAGCATCACCAGCCCGTCGGCCGTGTCGATCAGCGCCATGCCGACCGCAAATAATATGGGGAAGACCAGGATCGTACCGAGCGATATGCCGTCGGCGGCGTGCGCGCCCGACAGGCCCAGAATCGCGACTTCGGTCGCGGTGTCGAAACCCAGTCCGAACAGGAAACCCAGCGGTGCCATGTGCCAGCTCCGCCGGATCAACCGGAAGAGCGGACGAAAGAGGCGCGACAGCGGCCCCTGCCCCGAAAACATCATGGCGGCGTCCGCCTCCGCCATCGGCTCACCCCGCGCGACGCGGCGGAATCGGGTCCACACGTCACGCAGGATGATCAGGTTCATGATCGCGATCGCGAACAGGAAGCTGGCCGAGACGATCGTGGCGATGGTCCCGCCACTCTGCCCAAAGGCCTCGAAATCGGCGAGCGTCGTGGCGGCGAGCGCGACCGTGGTCGCCGCGATCAGCACGATGGCGGAATGGCCGATCGCGAACCACAGGCCGACCGCAATGGGTCGCTGCCCGTCCTGCATCAGCTTGCGGGTGACATTGTCGATGGCGGCGATGTGATCGGCATCGACCGCATGGCGCAGCCCCAGGCTATAGGCGAGCAAAGCGGTGCCGAGCATCAGGCTGTTGCCCGCGAACACGCTCAGCGCCCAGCCCCAGACGGCGATATTGACGAAAACCAGCGCGGCCATCAGCAGCGCGACCCGCTTCTTCAGCGGCAACCGGGCGCGCGGCGCTCCGGCATGATGGTAGGACATGGGTGATACCCCCGGCGTCATTGCGACAAGGGCCGAACTCCGCTGGCGCGGTCACCATCCCACCCCACGGACGCACGCCGGGCAAGATGGCCGATTCGTCTCGGCCGATGGGCGTCGCTCGCATGATACAATATATCCCAGCCATGACCATCCCCTGGATCGCAGCAAGAGCGACTCGCACCGGCAGGTCTCCTGGCTTGCGGGTCGAAGCAAACGCGACACGGCCTTCCCGGATGGCTCCAGTGGCTGTCCCCTATTGCAGGGACCGGCATCGCTCGCTCACCGCTTACAGTTGCAGGGACAGCTAGGGATTTTCACCCCATTCCCGTTTCAAGCCCCGAAGGGCACCGGCGCGATTGACCGGCGGCGGGCTGAAAGCCCTTGCCGGTCGGCATGGGGATAGTCTGCGGCGGATGGAGGCGCAAACCGCTTTATCGGGCCGGACGCTCGGCTTAATCCGGATCACATGGTGGATGTGAGAAGATGGCGCCGCTGGGCACCTGCGGCGGCGTGCTTGGTCGCGGCCTGTTCGGGCGGCAATTACCGGCCGGTCAGCGATTATCCGGTGCGGATCGGCAAACCCTATTCGGTGCGCGGCGTCACCTATGTCCCCGCCGAGGACGCGACCTATGACATGCTCGGCTATGCCAGTTGGTATGGCAGCGAATCGGGCAAGCGCACCGCGAATGGCGAGCGCTTCCGCCCCGGCTGGGCGACGGCGGCGCACACCACCCTGCCGCTGCCCAGCTATGTCGAGGTGACGGCATTGGACACGGGGCGGCGGATCATCGTGCGGATCAATGATCGCGGGCCGTTCGCCGGGTCGTCGCGGATCATCGACCTGTCGCGCGGCGCGGCCGAACAGCTCGGCCTGCGCGCGGTGGGCAAGGCGGCGGTACGGGTGCGGCGGGTGGAGCCGGACGAGAAGGACCGCGAACGCCTGCGCCACGGCAAGGCGGCGCGGCCGTTGCCGCCGGTATCGGATGCGGTGCGAGCGAATCTGCTGTCGCAGATCGCGGCGGCGGGCATGACGGTGCGGTAGATGTCGTCATCCCGGCGAAGGCTGGGATCTATGCGTCCGACAGGACAAGGGGCGCCAACGGCCCCTGGCCTTAGCTGGGGCGACGATCGGCATATGGCCCATAACGAAAGAGCAGGTTCTCACCCGCTCCGCCGTCATCTGCCAATTTTGGAAGAAGATTGGTCGGGGCGACAGGATTCGAACCTGCGACCCCCACACCCCCAGTGTGATGCGCTACCAGGCTGCGCTACGCCCCGACCGAGCGGCGGCCTCTAGGCGGGTTTTCCGTGGGATGCAAGCCTTGATGTTGCAATGGCCGCCACCCCACATCGGGCTCTCCATTGCGCCTGTCCGCCTGCGATGGTAGCGGGCAGGCTATCCGACATGGGGGCTGGTCGATCGTTCGCGGTCGGCGGGTGCCCGTGCCCATTCAGCATAGACGGGTCCGAATGTTCATTCCCTTCACCGCCCCAGTCGCCGTGATGGCTGCCGCAACCGGCACCGCCGCATCGAGCGGAGCCGCCTCGTTCCTCAGCCTCGCGCCGCTGCTCCTCGTATTCGTCGTCTTCTATTTTCTGATGATCCGCCCGCAACAGCGCCGCATGAAGACGCTGCAGGCCGCAGTCGAGGGGGTCAAGAAGAACGATCAGGTCACCACGGCGGGCGGCATCGTCGGCAAGGTGACCCGCGTCGAGGACGCGCTGGTCGAGGTCGAGATCGCGCCGAACGTTCGCGTCCGCGTGGTCAAGGCGACGCTGACCGACGTGGTCGATCCCACCGCCAAGCCCGCGAACGACTGAACCTTCGATGCTGGATTTCCCCCGCTGGAAGGTCGCTTCCATCGTCGCGTTGCTGGCGGCCCTGTGCCTGCTGGCGATCCCGAGCTTCCTGCCGGAGAGCGTCACCAACACATGGGGGAGCATTCCGCACCCCCGTGTGAACAAGGGTCTCGATCTGGCGGGCGGCAGCTATCTGCTGCTGGAGGCGGACACCGCCGATCTCGCCAATACGCGGCTGGAGACGATGCGCGACCAGGTCGCGGCCGAGATGCGGCGCGGCAATCCGCGTATCGACATCGGTGACATCTCGGTCCGGGGCGGCCAGCTCAGCTTCATGCTGCGCGATCCGACCCAGGTCGATGCGGCGCGTGAGCGGCTGCTGTCGATCACCGGCGGCGGGGCGGGCATGACCGGCCAGCGCGAATGGGACATCCAGGTCGTCGATACGTCGCGCTTCGTCCTGAAGCCGACCCAGGCGGGTCTCACCCAGGCGATCGACACCGCGATGAAGACCGCGACCGAGGTCGTACGTCGCCGTATCGACGCGCTGGGCACCAAGGAGCCGACGATTCTCCAACAGGGTTCCAGCCGTATCGTCGTGCAGGTGCCGGGGCTTCAGGACCCGCAGCAGCTCAAGGACCTGATCGGCAAGACCGCCAAGCTGGAATTCAAGCTGGTCGACACGACCGCCAATCCGGTGGAAGTGGCCAAGGGCAATGCGCCCGCCGGCAGCCAGGTCCTGCCCTATCCCGGCAATCCGCTGGGCGCGCCGGTGATCGCGGTCAAGCGGCCGGTCATCATCTCCGGCGACCAGTTGATCGACGCGCAGCAGACCTTCGACCAGCAGACCAACGCACCGCAGGTGGCGATCACCTTCGACGCGCAGGGCGGTCGCAAGTTCGCGCGGATCACGCAGGAAAATACCGGCAAGCCCTTCGCCATCATCCTCGATGGCCAGGTGCTGTCGGCCCCCAATATCAACGAACCGATCCTGGGCGGTCGCGCCTCGATCAGCGGCAACTTCACCGTCGACACCGCCAACCAGCTCGCGATTTCGCTGCGCTCGGGCAAGCTGCCGGTCGATCTGAAGGTCGTCGAAGAGCGCACCGTCGGCCCCGATCTGGGCGCCGACTCGATCCGCAAGGGCATCCTTGCCTCGGCGATCGCAGCGGTCGCGGTGATCGTGTTCATGGCCGTCACCTATGGCCGGTTCGGTATCTATGCGAACATCGCGGTCGTCATTAACGTGCTGGTCATCCTGGCGGTCATGGCGATGCTGAACGCGACGCTGACCCTGCCGGGTATCGCGGGCTTCATCCTGACCATCGGTACCGCAGTCGACGCCAACGTGCTGATCAACGAGCGTATCCGCGAGGAACGGCGGCGTGGGCGAAACGTCGTCCAGGCGGTCGAGCTGGGTTACAAGGAAGCCAGCCGCACCATCTTCGAGGCGAACGTGACCCACGCCATTTCGGGCGTCATCATGCTCGTACTCGGCTCGGGCCCGGTCAAGGGCTTCGCGGTCGTGCTGTTGATCGGCATCGTGACCAGCGTGTTCACCGCCGTTACCTTCACGCGGATGCTCGTGGCGCTGTGGTTGCGCCGCGAAAAGCCCAAGACCATCAATATTTGAGGCAGGAGAACAGATCATGCGCCTCCTGAAACTCGTCCCCGACAACACGAACATCGACTTTGTCCGCCTGCGCGGCTGGGCGTTCGGGCTGACGCTCGCGCTCACCCTGCTCGCGGTCGGCGTCACCTTCGCCAAGGGCCTCAATCTGGGCGTCGACTTTGTCGGCGGCCTGATGATCGAAGAGAAATTCCCCACCCCGCCCTCGGCCGACCGGGTCCGCTCGGTCGTCGACGGGCTGGGCGTGGGCGAAGCCAATATCCAGACGGTCGGTGACGGCCGGACGATCAGCATCCGCCTGCCCGTGCCCGCGTCCAAGGACGAAGGCGCGACCAACGCCGTCGTCCGCAAGGTCGAGGCGGCGCTGGGCCAGCAATTCCCCGGCGCGACCTTCAGCCGTTACGACACGGTGTCGGGCAAGGTGTCGGGCGAGTTGATCAAGCACGGCGTGCTCGCGGTCGTCCTGGCGATCCTGGGCATCGGCCTGTTCGCCATCTTCCGCTTCGAATGGCAGTTCGGCGTGTCGACCATCGTCGCGATCGTCCACGACCTGCTCGTCACGCTGGGCTTCTTCGCGATCACCCAGTTCGAGCTGGACCTGACGATCATCGCGGCGTTCCTGACCATCATCGGCTATTCGATCAACGACAAGATCGTGATCGACGATCGTATCCGCGAGAATATGCGCCGCTATCGCAAGATGGACATGCGCGAGATCATCAACCTGTCGGTCAACGAGACGCTGCCGCGCACGGTCATGACCTCGGTCACCATCCTGTTGGCGCTGATCGCGCTGCTGCTGCTCGGCGGCCATGTGCTGCGCGGCTTCACCGCGGCGATGATCCTGGGCATCGTGGTGGGCACCTATTCGTCCATCTATGTCTCGTCCTCGCTGCTCATCACGCTGGGCCTGCGCGCCGAGCCGAACCGCGAGAAGCCGGGCACCACTGACAAGCGTAGCGTCGCCGACGCCGAGCGGATCACGCCGCGCGAAGGATGAGCGACTCGATCCGCATCACGCGCGATCCCACCGCGCCCGGCCCGATCGTCCGGGGCTTTGCCGCCACGGGCTTTCGGGTCGGCGAGATCGCCTATCCCGCACTGCTGCTGTCACCCGACTGGCATGAGCCGTGGAACCCGCCGCCGTTCGAGTCGCTGACGGCGGATGCGGTGGCGGCGCTCATCGATGAAGCGCCCGAGTTTCTGTTGCTGGGCACGGGTGCGAACCTTCGTCGCGCGCCCGCTCCCTTCGCCGCCGCGTTGGAGGCGCGCGGGCTGAGTATCGAGGTGATGGACAGCCGCGCCGCCGCCCGCGCCTGGGGCGTGTTGCGCAGCGAAGGCCGCAAGATCTGCGCGGCGCTCTACCCGCTCGACGCCTGACCTGATCGCCTCCGCATAGGCCGGAGGCCTTTCCCGAAACCTCTCTCCCCGCAAGGGGAGAGGATTGAACGGCGGGCCGATCCGCCTCGCGCGGCCCCTTCACCTGGCGGCGATCATGCGCGCCCGGTTCGCCAGTGCGCCGGTCACGCTTTCGCGGCAGCCCCCGCTCGGGACACCAGTTCCGACAGATGCGAATGCAGCGCGGCGGCGTTGGCGGGCCAGGTGAAGTCGCGCACCGCCGCGCGCACCGCCCATGGATCCGGCGCCTGATCCAGCACATCGCGGATCGCCACGGCAAAGGCCTCCGGCTCGGCCTGGGTGATCCGTCCGGCGGTCCGGCTGGTCACGACATCCTCCGCCCCGCCCGCCGAAGTGATGACGATCGGCGTGCCGCAGGCGAGCGACTCGACCCAGGCATTGGCCAGCCCCTCGGATGCGGAGGCCAGCGCCATGACATCCGCTGCGCCGAGCAGCGCGGGCAATTCGTCGTGCGGAACGGCGCCGATCAGACGCACCCGCTCCGCGATTCCCGACCGCTCGGCCCGTGCCTGCAAGGCGGCGCGTTCGCCCCCCTCCCCCACGATCATCAGCGTGACGCCGGGCAGCCGGGCCACGGCGTCGATCACCACGCCATGCCCTTTGCGCGGGATCAGCGCGCCCAGCGACAGGACCAGTGGCCCGGCAATGCCCAGCTTCGCCTTCGCCTCGGCCCGGTCGACCGGCTGGAACCGTGCCTGATCCACCCCGGTATGATGGACCCGGATAGACCCGCGCGGAACGCCGAGCGCCGCCACGTCCCGCGCCATCGCATCGCTAACGGCCAGCAGTCCATCGGCGGCGGCCGCCGCCCGCGCGACCTGGCTCCGGGTCGCGGGCATATGCCCCCAATGATGGATGTCGGCACCCCTCGCCTTGATCGACACCGGGACCCCGTATCGCCGCCCCAACGCCACCGCCGCCGGACCATCGGGAAAGAAGAAGGACGCGTCGATCACGTCGAAGGGCCGCTCCACCCATAGCCGATCCAGCACCGGGATCAGCGCACGGATCAGCGCCGACACATGGAATCGTCCCCCCGTCCCCGGCCATGTGGTGAAGCGCGGACGGCTGACGTCCAGGCCACCCCAAGTCTCACGCAGCGGCAGCGCCGCCTGGGCCCGGAACCGCTCGGCCCGCGCCAGCGGCCAGACGGGCAGCCCGACCGGCGCCACCACCCGCACCCCCACGCCCGGACGCATCGCCAGTGCCGCGGTCTGCCGTTGAACGAAGATGCCGAAATTGGGCCGCGTCGCGTCGGGAAACAGACTCGACAGGGTCAGCACGTTCAACATGGTACCTCATATCCTCAGCCAGCCGACACAGCCCGGATCGATCGACACCATTTTCGGACGCGATTCGTAAAGATGTCCGCAACAGAAGAGGGCGGCATTGTAGTTTGATCGAAAGCTTAGCAAAACTGACGACAAAGACGAATGCCATTCATGTTCGCGACAGATCGTCCCTGACAGATTTGGGGACATGGGCTATTCCCGTGAATAGCTTTCGGGGGAGGATTTCGATGGGTCGATTCGGACGGTGGGGTGCGGTGCTGGCGCTGACGGCGACGCTCGCCGGCTGTGGCGACGGGGGCGGCAGCACGTCCGGGTCGGTATCGACCGGCGGCGGAACCTCGTCGGGGGGCAGTGTGGAATCCGCCTGTTCGCTTCGCAACCGCCAGAACTGGGTCGCGGCCCAGATGAACGAATGGTATCTTTTCCCCGATACCCTGCCCGCCTCGCTCGATCCGTCGCCCTATACGACCGTCAGCGATTATATCGACGCGCTGACCGCGACGGCGCGGGCGCAACGCAAGGATCGGTATTTCACCTACATCACCTCCATCAAGGAGGAGGATGCCTATTATAATTCGGGCTCGGATGCGGGCTTCGGCTTTCGCCTGACCACCGATTCGACCCAGAGCAAGCTGCTCGTCGCCGAATCGTTCGAGAGCAGCGCGGCGTTCGCCGCCGGGGTCGATCGCGGGACCGAGATTCGGGGGATCGGCTCGACCGCCTCCAACATCCAGTCGATCCAGGACATCGTCCGCGCCGATCCCAATAACGGCCTCTCCAACGCGCTGGGGCCGGATACGGCGGGGACCACCCGTTACTTTACTGTCGCCGATATCTCGGGCGCGGTGCGCACCGTCACGCTGACCAAGTCGGCCTATACGCTGCAGCCGGTTTCGCCCAATTACGGTACGCAGGTCATCACCGACAATGGCCAGCGCTATGGCTATATCAACCTGCGCACCTTCATCAGCACGGCCGACCCGCAGTTGCGCGCCGCCTTCTCGACCTTCAAGCAGCAGGGCATCACCCAGGTCGTGGTCGACCTGCGCTATAACGGTGGCGGCAGCATCGCCATCGCCGATTTGTTCAACAATCTGCTGGGCGGGGCACGCCAGACCTCGGACGTGATGGGCTATGTCGCCTTCCGCCCGAGCAAGGCATCGAACAACGAGACGACCTATTTCGCGCCACAGGCCGAATCGATCATGCCGACCCGGCTCGCCTTTATCGGCACCGGTGGAACGGCATCGGCCAGCGAATTGGTCCTCAACCGCACCTTGCCCTATATGGGCAGCAATACGGGGCTGATCGGCGCCAACACCTATGGCAAGCCGGTGGGCCAGATCGCGCGCGATAATGCGCAATGCGACGACCGGCTGCGCGTCATCGCGCTGGCGATCCAGAACGCCAACAGGCAGGGCGATTATTATAACGGCCTGGCCGGCGTCGTGCCCGCCAGTTGCCGCGCCGGTGACGACCTGACCCGCAAGATGGGCGATCCGCAGGAAGCCTCGACCCGCGCCGCGCTCGACTTCCTGCAAGGCAAGAGCTGCACACCGATCAGCGCCAGCGCATCGGCGCAGGCACTGGGTGACGGTCCGCGCAAGCTGGTCCAGCCCCAGCGCCCCTCGGCTGCCCAGCGCGACGTGCCGGGCCTGTTCTAAGGGCCGTCGCGTGGCCGGATTCCCCCTGCGGGGGCAGCGGGGCCATGCGCATCATGGTGGAGGGGTGTCGCGCTAGGGAGAGCAGGACACCCTTCCGTCCGGCCTGCGGCCCGCCACCTCCCTTACCAAGAGGGAGCGGGATTACAGCCGCTGCGTGCCCGCATAGGCGAACAAGGCATCGCCGTCCGCCGACAGGCTGACGGTTTCCGAACCCGTCACGGTCAGGCACTGCCCCGCCTTGAATGCGATACCTGCCACCTCGCCGGTGCCGGTGATCGGGATCAGCCAGGCGGTGCGCCCCTCGGGTAGCGCGACGGCATGGTCCCCCGCCGCCCAGCGCTCCAGCACGAATTTCGGCCCTTCGACCAGAATGTCGCGCCCCGCCCCCGCCGGCCCCGGCGAGACGATCGGCTGGTACGGCGTCAGATGCGCGACATCGACGCCGTCCTCCAGATGCAGTTCACGGTCGCTGCCATAATCATAGAGGCGATAGGTGGTTTCGCTGTTCTGCTGAACCTCGATCACCGTCAGGCCCGCGCCGATCGCATGGATGGTGCCCGATGGCGCGTAATAAAAGTCGCCCTGCCTGACGCTGACCCAGTCCAGATCCTCCTCGACCGAACCGTCGCGCGCATCGGCGCGAAGCTGCTCCTTGGTCATCGGCGCCTTGGGGCCCAAGGCGATGGTCGAATCGGGCTCGGCGGTCAGGATGGTCCAGCATTCGTCCTTGCCGCGCGGCAGGCCACGCGCATGGGCCTGTTCGTCATCGGGATGGACCTGCACCGACAGCTTCTCGCTGGTGAACAGATATTTGATCAGCAGGTCGGGCGAGGTGTCGCCGGGTTCCTGGAACCACACTTCGCCAATGGGTGCGCCGCCGGGCACGACATCCTCGAACCCGGGATACAGCGTGTGACGGCCCCAGGGCTTTTCGACGCGATGGGTTTGGAGAAGCGTGGCGGGCATGGGTCAGTAATTCCTTCCGATCGGACGGCGGTTCAACCGCCTGGACGGGCGCGCCGTTCCGCCGCCCGGGCCGTAATGCGCCCCATGCCGCGCGCATCGCATGGATGGCAAGCCATCTGTCGCAAAGCGGGTGTGCGGAGGGACTGTTCCCCGCCGCTCGGCTGCGCTAAGGACGTGCGCGATGCGTAACCCCCGTTCCCGTGCGCTGTCGCTGGCGCTGATCGCCGCTCTGGCCCTTCCGATCGCGGGTTGCGCCCGCAACCGTACCCGCACCGACCTGCCCTATGTCGCGCGCGACGTCGGCACGCTGTACACGGCCGCCAAGAACCGGCTGGACCAGCACCGCTATAAGGAGGCGGCCTTGCTGTTCGACGAGGTGGAGCGCCAGCACCCCTATTCGATCTGGGCCCGCCGTGCACAGTTGATGAGCGCGTTCAGCTATTATCTGGGCCGCGACTATACCCAGTCGATCCAGTCGGCTCAGCGTTTCATCTCGGTCCACCCCGGTAATCGCGACGCGCCTTACGCTTATTATCTGATCGCGCTCGGCTATTATGAGCAGATCCAGGACGTGACCCGCGACCAAAAGATCACCCGCCAGGCGCTCGACGCGCTGGGGGAACTGATGCGCCGCTATCCCAACACCCGCTATGCCGCCGATGCGCGGTTGAAGGTCGATCTGGTCAACGATCACCTGGCGGGCAAGGAAATGGAGATCGGCCGCTTTTACGAAGACCGCCATCAGTGGCTGGCCGCGTCGATGCGCTTCCGCACCGTGGTCGACAAGTATCAGACGACCAGCCACACGCCCGAGGCGCTGCTGCGGCTGACCGAGACCTATCTCGCCTTGGGCGTCCGTCCCGAGGCGGAACGCGCCGCCGCCGTGCTGGGCGCCAATTATCCGGGCAGCGACTGGTATGACCGCGCCTATAAGCTGATGCGCGAATATCCGGTCGCGCCGATCCCTGCGATCCAGCCGGGCCAGCCCGTGGTTCCCAGCGGCACGCCGGGTTCGGTGAATGTCGGCCTGCCGGGCAGCACGGGCACCGCGACCCCCAGCGCGGCCGCCCCCGGCCGACCGACCCCGACCGGCAACAACAGCTCGCCGACCGGCTGAATCAGGAAAGGGCACGCGATCAGGCTTCGCGTGCCCCCTCCTCCCCGCCCCGAACAAATCGGGATCATTTTCGCGTGAGGGGGATAACATCGCGCGGCGTTTCGCTCTATATCGCCCGCCATGCTGACCGCGCTGTCCATTCGTGATGTCGTGCTGATCGAGGCGCTGGACCTCGATTTCGGCCAAGGCCTGGGCGTTCTGACCGGCGAGACCGGCGCGGGCAAATCGATCCTGCTCGATGCCCTAGGATTGGCGCTGGGTGGACGCGGCGACAGCGGGCTGGTGCGGCACGGCGCGGGCCAGGCGATCGTCACCGCCAGCTTCGAGCCCCCCGCCCCCGATGGCCGCCTGTCCGCCATATTGGACGAAGCGGGCATCGAAATCGAACCGGGCGAACCGCTGATCGTCCGCCGACAGGTCAAGGCCGATGGCGGCAGCCGGGGCTTCGTCAACAGCCAGCCCGCCTCCGCCGCGCTGTTGCGCGAAATGGCGCCTTTCCTGGTCGAAATCCACGGCCAGCATGATGATCGTGGCCTGCTGAACCCGCGCGGGCACCGGATGATGCTCGACAGCTTCGGCCGGATCGACACACAGGCGGTGGCCGCCGCCTGGACCCGGTTGCGCGAGGCGGAGACCGCGCTGACCAGCGCGCGCGAAGAGATCGAGACGGCGGCGCGGGATCGCGAATGGCTGGAACATGCGGTGGCCGAACTGACCAAGCTCGCCCCCGAACCCGGCGAGGAAGAGGCGCTGGCCGATCGCCGCCGCACCATGCAGCGCTCGGAGAAGATCGCGGGCGAACTCGGCGCAATCGAGGAGCATCTGCAGGGGTCGGACGGCGCGCTCGCCGGATTGCGGCAGGCCGCCCGGGTGCTGGAGCGGATCGGCGAGGATCACCCCGCGCTGGCGGACGCACTCGCCGCGATCGACCGCGCGGTGATCGAGGCGTCGCTGGCCGAGGAACGGCTGGTCGAAGCGCAGCGTGAACTCGCCTATGACCCCCGCGCGTTGGAAGAGGACGAGGCACGGCTGTTCGAATTGCGCGGCATGGCGCGCAAGCACCGCGTTCAGCCCGATGACCTGGCCGAGCTGACCGAGCAGCTTCGCGGACGGCTGGAACGGCTGGACGCGGGCGAGGAAGGCATCGGCCGGCTGGAGGCCGCCGTCGCGACCGCGCGCGCCGCCTATGACAAGGCCGCCGCGCAGGTGTCGAAGGCGCGCGCCGCCGCCGCCGAGCGGCTCGACCGATCGGTGAAGAGCGAGCTGGCACCGCTCAAGCTCGATGCCGCACGCTTCCGCACCACCGTCGCCCCGGTCGAGCCGTCGGGCTGGTCGGCGGCGGGCAAGGACCGGGTGGAGTTCGAGATTTCCACCAACCCCGGCGCGCCCTTCGCCCCGCTGATGAAGATCGCAAGCGGCGGCGAATTGTCGCGTTTCATCCTGGCGCTGAAGGTCGCGCTGGCGGAGGAAGGCGGCGCGACGACGATGATCTTCGACGAGATCGATCGTGGCGTCGGCGGCGCCGTCGCCTCCGCGATCGGCGACCGTCTGCACCGGCTCGCGGGTCGGACCCAGTTGCTGGTCGTGACCCACAGCCCGCAGGTGGCGGCGCGCGGAGCCGCGCATCTGTTGATCGCCAAGAGCCATGACGGCACCGTCACCCGCACCGGCGTCCGCGCGCTGGGCGATGCCGAACGGCGCGAGGAGATTGCCCGCATGCTGTCCGGCGCAACCATCACCGACGAGGCCCGTGCGCAGGCCGACAGGTTGCTCGAGTCCCAATAACGCACAGCCGAAAACGATTTTATATCCGATATGAAGCTGTTAGGATTGGGAAGTCCTTATTCCCAAGGCGATTTTCTTCGGACGTACCGGATGCTCGCGAAATTCCCGTCGGCGACCCCGCCCCATGATGCCCATGATGTGGCTCAATTGACCGCCGGTCTTCAGTCCTGTCTGGCGCTGGCGGACAAGCTGCATCTGGACATGGTCGCGATTCATGTCGAGCAGGCGCGGGCCTGGCTGGTCGATCATGGCCTGGAATGCCCGGCGGGACCGAAACCGTCGAGCGAACCCCATCACGACCAGCAACCCTGAACCGGCGGGATCGCGCCCTACTCGCTTGATCTTGTTGAGGGTCCGGCATCTTGATCCTGGCGCAAGGGCTGGACTAGCACGGACGGCGTGACGCCACAGACCTCCTTGCCGCAAACCGATCTCGAAGCCGCCGCCGAGCTGAACACGCTCGCCCGCGAGATCGCCCATCACAACCGCCTTTATCATAGCGAGGACGCGCCCGAGATTTCGGACGCCGACTATGACGCGCTGGTTCGCCGCAACAAGGCGATCGAGGCCGCCTTCCCCCACCTCATCCGCGCTGATTCGCCCAGCAAGCAGGTCGGCGCCGCACCCGCCGCCCATCTGGCCAAGGTCGCTCATGCCCGGCCGATGACCAGCCTGGACAATGCCTTCACCGATGAAGAGGTGGAGGAATTTATCGGCCGCGTCCGCCGCTATCTGAAGCTGCCGGACGGCGAGCCCGTCACCCTGACCGCCGAGCCCAAGATCGACGGCCTGTCCTGTTCGCTTCGTTATGTCGACGGCCAGCTCGTCCAGGCGCTGACCCGGGGAGACGGTACGATCGGCGAGGATGTGACGGAGAATGTGCGCACCATCGCCGATGTGCCCAAGACGCTGTCCGATCCCGCCCCCGCCGTGTTCGAGGTGCGGGGCGAGGTCTATATGAGCAAGCGGGATTTCGCCGCGCTCAACGCCCGGCTGGCACAGGACGCCGCGGAAGCGCGCAAGGAGGCGCGCCAGTTCGCCAATCCGCGCAATGCCGCCGCCGGTTCGCTGCGTCAGAAGAATCCCGCCATCACCGCCGCCCGCCCGCTCCGCTTCCTGGCCCATGGCTGGGGCGAGGCGAGCGAGGTGCCGGTCGAAACCCAGTTCGACATGGTCGAGACCTGGCGCCGCTGGGGCTTTCCCATCGCGGACGCCTTTGCCCGCGTGCCGGATGCCGCCGCCGCCCTGGCGATCTACCGCAGCATCGAGGCGCAGCGGGCGGACCTGCCCTTCGACATCGATGGTGTCGTCTACAAGGTCGACCGGCTCGACTGGCAGGCGCGGCTGGGGATCGTCGGCCGGGTGCCGCGCTGGGCGATCGCGCACAAATTTCCCGCCGAACGTGCCCAGACCACGCTGGAGAAAATCGACATTCAGGTCGGCCGCACCGGCGCGCTGACCCCCGTCGCCCGGCTGGAGGCGGTGACCGTCGGCGGTGTCGTCGTGACCAATGCGACGCTGCACAATGCCGATGAGATCGAACGGCTGGGGGTTCGCCCCGGTGACCGCGTGGTGCTCCAGCGTGCGGGCGACGTCATCCCGCAGATCGTCGAGAACCTGACCCGCGACGTCGCCCGCGCGCCCTTCGTCTTCCCCGACCACTGCCCCGAATGCGGCAGTCTGGCGACACGCGAGGAGGGTGAGGTCGTCATCCGCTGCACCGGCGGCCTGATCTGTCCCGCCCAGCGCGTCGAGCGATTGATCCACTTCGTTTCGCGTCATGCCTTCGACATTACCGGCCTGGGACTGGTGCGGGTCGAGGAATTCTTCCGCGACGGGCTGATCGCCTCGCCCGCCGACATCTTCCGCCTGCATCGTCATCGCGAGGCGTTGATCCAGCGCGAGCGTATGTCCGAACTGGTGGTCGACAAGCTCCTGGCCGCCATCGACTCGCGGCGTGAGATCGCGCTCGACCGCTTCCTCTTCGCGCTGGGCATCCGCCATGTCGGAGAGATCACCGCGCGCGATCTGGCACGGCGCTTCGTCTCGGTGGCGGGTTTTCGCGCGATGATCGACGCCGCGCTCACGGTGCGGGCCGAAACCGTCGCCGCCTTTGGCGAGCCGGAGCGCAAGTTCGAGCTGCGCCGCCAGCGCGCCATCGTCGCCGCGATCGATACGCCGCAAATCGGCCCCGAAGTCGCCGACGCGCTGCTCGATTTCTTCGCGGAGGACCATAATCGCGCCGTGGTCGACGACCTGCTGAGCGAAGTCACCCCGCTCGACGTCGTGCACCAGACCCGCGACTCGGAGGTGACGGGCAAGACTCTGGTCTTCACCGGCACGCTCGAAACCCTGTCGCGTGACGAGGCCAAGGCGCAGGCCGAAGCGCTGGGCGCGCGCGTATCGGGATCGGTCTCCGCCAAGACTGATCTGGTCATCGCGGGGCCGGGGGCTGGATCGAAGCTGAAAAAGGCGCAGGATCTGGGCATCCCGGTGATCGACGAAGCCGCCTGGAACGCCCTGGTCGCAGGGAGCTGATTCTGCACTGACAAAGGGTGACGCGGCCATGACGCCCGCGTCACCCGATCGGGCATCGTTGCGCCCGCACCGCTGGCCCAGCCTGCGCCGCTCCACCGAATCAGCCCAGACATTTCCAAGCAATTAGAGCGCGCTATCACTGTCGCCACCCGCGATACCGTTGCCAAACTGCAACGCCCGCGCACCGAGTGACAGCCCCCCTGTCACAAGCGCGAGCTTTGTAACATAATGGCAATGTTCGAAGCGCAGGGGCACGCCCAACCGAGCCGGAAAACACGGCCGGACCGTGCCGCTTCGCGCGCGAAAAGGGGACTTTTTATCTATGCGTAATTCGCTTTTCCTGGGTGCGGCCATTGTCGCGCTCGCCATTCCGGCGGCGGCTGCCGCGCAGGAAACGACCTCGTCGATCCGCGGCAACGTCTCCGCCAACGGCGCGCCGGTCGCAGGTGCGACTGTTACGATCGTCAACGTACCGTCGGGCACGACGACCTCCACGGTCTCGGGTGCGGACGGCTCGTTCTCCTCGACCGGCCTTCGCGTCGGTGGTCCTTTCACCGTCACCGTCTCGGCTCCGGGCTATCAGGAAACCCGTGTCACGGACATCTTCACCGTGACCAGCCTTCCCTATGAACTGCCGGTCGAGCTGGCGGCCGAGGGCCAGGGCAGCGGCGAGATCGTCGTGACCGCTTCGTCCATCGCGGGCGCCGGCACCAAGAGCCTGGGGCCGGTCACCGTGCTGACCGCCGCCGACATCGCCAATATCGCCAGCGTCAACCGCGACGTGCGTGACCTGATGCGCCGCGATCCGTTCGCCCGCCTCGACTATGCCTCCGGCTCGGGCCGCGCCGTGTCGTTCGCCGGTCAGAATGCGCGCTTCAACCGTTTCTCGGTCGACGGCGTGCCGATCACCGACAATTTTGGTCTGAACCCCGATGGTCTGCCAACCCGCCGCAGCCCGGTGCCGCTGGACGCCATCGGCCAGTTCCAGACCAAGGTCGCGCCTTATGACGTGCGCGAAGGCAATTTCCAGGGCGGCGCGATCAACGCCATCCTTAAGTCGGGCACCAATCAGTTCCACGGGACTGGCTTCTATTCCTATTCGTCGAACAAGCTGACCGGCAACGAAACCAAGGCGGGTCCGGGCGTGCCGACCGGCCGCGTGACCCTGCCCCCGTTCAAGATCCAGAATTTCGGCGCCGAGCTTTCGGGCCCGATCATCAAGGACAAGCTGTTCTTCATGGTCGCGGGCGAGCGCATCCGCGCAGGCACCCCGATCGTCGACGGCACTGTCGAGAACAATGCCGGCACGGTCATCCCGAACGCAGGCGACGCCGGTGGCCTGCTGACCGACGCGACCGTCAACCAGATCACGTCGATCGCCAAGTCCCGTTACAATTACAATGCGGGCGGCATCCTGAACAATTCGCAGGACAGCGACGACCGCCTGACCGCGCGCCTCGACGCCAACCTGTCCGACACGCAGCGCGCGTCGTTGACCTATCTGTACACCAAGGACTCGATCCGGCTTAACCAGAACGCGTCGGTCACCGCGCCCAGCCTGGGCCTGGAATCGAACGGCTATATCAGCAGCAACCGCCTCCACACCGGCGTGTTCCAGCTGAACAGCGACTGGTCGGACGAATTCTCGACCGAAGTCCGCGCTTTCTACAAGGATTACAAGCGCGGCCAGGATCCGGTCCTGGGTCGCGGCTTCGCACAGTTCCAGGTTTGCGCGGCGCCGACGTCGGACCGCTCCAACCCCGGTTCGGCCGGTGCCAATGCATCGACCACCTGCGCACCGGGCTATGCCTCGATCTATCTGGGCCCGGACGTTTCGCGTCAGTCGAATGCCCTGACCAGCCGCACCTATGGCGGCCTGATCCAGGGTCGCCTGAACCGCGAAAACCATGACCTGCGCATCTTCGCCGATTTCCAGGACACCAAGATCGAGAACCTGTTCGTGCAGAGCACGGCGGGCAACTATTATTTCGACTCGATCGCGGACTTCCAGGCGGGCAACGCCCAGCGCCTGCGTTACGGCAATGCGGTTCCCAGCCTGAACCCGATCGATGCGGCGGCTCGCTTCCGCTATCAATCCTATGCCTTTGGCATCCAGGACAATTGGCGGATCACCGACTGGTTCAGCCTGGATTACGGCATCCGTTACGACATGTATGGCGGCCACAGCCGTCCGGCATTCAACCAGTCGTTCTTCAACCGCCTGGGCTACGCCAACACCGCCTATATCAGCGGCCGCGGCATCGCTCAGCCGCGTATCGGCTTTGAACTGCGTCCGTCAAAGGAATTGTCGGTTCGCGGCGGCGTCGGCATCTTCTCGGGCGGCTCGCCGGACGTCTACGTCTCGAACAGCTTCTCGAACACGGGCTTCCTGTCGAACACGATCGACATCCGCCAGAACAACGATGGCAGCTACGCGGCCACCAACCTGCCCGCAGGTGTCGGCGCCGCGGCGCTGACCGGCGTTTCCGGCACGACGATCCCCGGCGCGGTGAACAACTATCTGAATGCGGGCACGATCTCCTCGACTGCCCCGACCAATGCGCTGGACCCCAAGTTCAAGCTGCCGTCCCAATGGCGCTCGACCCTGTCGTTCGACTATGCGCCGACGGCGTTGTCGGGCTTCAACTTCGGTGCCGACTTCTTCTACTCGAAGGTTCGCAACCAGGTGTTCTTCACCGACGCGCGAGTCGTGCCTACCGCGCTGCGGACTCCCGACGGCCGCGTGCGCTATGCGGCGCTGACCTCGTTCGGCGACACGAACTCGGACCTGATCCTGACCAACACGACCCGTGGCCGCAGCTATATCGCGGTCGCGCGGGTCGACAAGACGTTCGATCTGGGCCTGAACCTGGGCGCCAGCTTCACCTATCAGGACATCAAGGACCAGGCCCCGGCCACCTCGTCGACCGCCAGCTCCAACTATGGCAACGGCGCGTTCCTCGATCCCAACGGTGCGGCGTACGGCATCTCGAACGAGCAGGTGAAGTACAACATCAAGTACAACCTGACCTTCGAGCGCGCCTTCTTCGGCGATTACAAGACCACCTTCGCGCTGTTCGGTGAGACCCGCATCGGCCGTCCGTATAGCTGGACCATGCAGGATGCCTCGAATCTGCGCAGCCCGGTCTTCGGGACGATCGGTTCGTCCAGCCGTTATCTGCTGTACGTACCGACGGGTCTGGACGATGCCCGCGTGTCGTATGACAGCCCCCAGACGGCGCAGACGCTCGATGCGCTGATCAAGTCGACCGGCCTGGACAAGTATCGTGGCCAGATCGCACCGCGCAATGCGTTCAACTCGAAGTGGTTCACCAAGATCGACCTGCACTTGGCGCAGGAGATTCCGACGGGTCTGGGCGCGTCGCGCATCCAGGTCTTCATGGACATCGAGAACTTTGCGAACCTGCTGAACAAGAATTGGGGCCAGCTGCGTCAGTACAGCTTCCCCTACACGCAGGCAGCGGTGCGGGTGCAGTGCCTGACCGCACCGGTCGCGACCGGCACGGCGGGCGGTTCGGCAGTCGCCACCACCTCGAGCCAGGCTTGCGCCCAGTATCGTTACCTGGCGCCGAACTCGACGCCGACCGACACGATCTCGTCGCAGGAATCGCTCTACCAGATCCGCATCGGCGCGCGCTTCAGCTTCTAAGTCGAGGCGTCCGGCTGTCGGACATCGGGGCCGCCCCTCCTTCGGGAAGGGCGGCCCTTATTTTTGCCCCTATCCCTCGGGTTTTGCCCTTCGGTCGCAGGCGGTGTAGATGTCGCCCGGCCATGGCCACCCATTCGCCCGTTCCGCCTTACCTCGCCTCCCCTGCCGCGTCCGGGCAGCTCTCGGTGCGGCCGTTTTTCGAGAACAAGGCACGCGCCTTTTGGATTCTCCAGGCGGTCGGCTGGTCGGGCTATCTGGTCCAGCGTTCGGTGGTCGGCATCTCCAACGGCTTTTCGCTGGAGAAGATCATCCCGGTGATCATCGAGGCGATCCTGGGCTATTGCATCACCCTGCTGCTCTCGACGCTTTACGGCTATTATCGCCGCCTGCCGCGCATCATGGGGGTGTTCCTGACGCTGGCGACGCTGGCGGCGGCGACCTTCCTCTATGCCGCGCTCAACGCCTTTTCCTTTTCGTTCATCACCACGACCCAGCCGGGGGTGACGGTCAGCCTGCTGATAGGCAATTTGTTCATCACCTTCAACGTGCTGGCGGGCTGGTCCGCACTGTATTTCGCGATCAACTATTATCTGATCGTCGAGAGCCAGATCGACGAGATGCGCGCGCTGGAACTTCAGGCATCCACCGCGCAGCTGGCGATGTTGCGCTATCAGTTGAACCCGCATTTCCTGTTCAACACGCTGAATTCCATCTCGACGCTGGTGCTGCTGAAACAGACCGAGCGGGCCAATGCGATGTTAAGCCGGCTGTCAGCCTTCCTCCGCTACACCCTGGCGAACGAGCCCACGGCGCATGTGACCGTGGCGCAAGAGGTTGAAACGCTGAAACTCTATCTCGAAATCGAGAAAATGCGCTTTGAGGATCGCCTGCGTCCCAGTTTCGAGATCGACCCCCGGGCCGAGCGCGCGCGCCTGCCCTCGCTGCTGCTGCAACCGCTGGTCGAGAACGCTATCAAATACGCCGTCACGCCGCAGGAGGAAGGCGCGGAAATCCGTGTCGATGTGCGACTGGTCGGGCAACGGGTGCGGATCGCCGTATCGGACACCGGCCCCGGCTTGCACGAGGTGCGTCATTCCTCAAGCGTTTCGACAGGCGTTGGACTGTCCAATATCCGCGAACGGTTGGCCCAGGCTTATGGCCCGGACCACCGTTTCGAATCCCGCTCCGCGCCGGCTGGCGGATTCTCGGTCGAGATCGAGATCCCCTTCCAGCTTGAGAATGTGAACAGAGAGGCCGCATGACCATCCGTACCATCCTCGTCGACGACGAGCCCCTGGCGATCCAGGGCATGGAGCTTCGGCTCCAGGCGCACGACGACGTCGAGATCATCGAGCGTTGCTCGAACGGGCGCGAAGCGATCCGCGCGATCAAGACGCACAAGCCCGACCTCGTCTTTCTCGACATCCAGATGCCGGGTTTCGACGGCTTTTCGGTAATCCAGGGGCTGATGGAGGTCGAGCCGCCGCTGTTCGTCTTCGTCACCGCCTATTCCGACCACGCCCTGCGCGCCTTCGAGGCGCAGGCGGTCGATTATCTGATGAAGCCCGTCGAGGAAGCCCGCCTGGCCGACACGCTCGACCGCGTGCGCCAGCGGCTGAACGAGAAGCGCGGCGCAGGCGAGGTCGAGAAGCTGAAGGAAGTGCTCGCCGAGCATGCGCCGGACGCGGTCACCGACCTCAGCGAAGGCGGCGAAG
This sequence comes from Sphingomonas sp. LC-1, assembly GCF_025371035.1. Lineage (GTDB taxonomy): Bacteria > Pseudomonadota > Alphaproteobacteria > Sphingomonadales > Sphingomonadaceae > Sphingomonas > Sphingomonas sanguinis_E. The sequence continues at coordinate 142,479 of NZ_JANZXB010000007.1, forward strand.
TGGCGTCCAGCCGTTTCGAGAAGCTCATCAACATCAAGGATCGCGGCCAGATCTTCCGCGTGGATGTCGACACGATCGAGATGATCGAGGCGGCGGGCGATTATATGGTCATCAACACCGGCGACAATTCGTTGGTCCTGCGCGAAACGATGAAGGACCTGGAAAAGCGGCTCGACCCGCGGCGTTTCCAGCGGGTGCACCGTTCGACCATCGTCAACCTGGACCTGGTCAAGCAGGTCAAGCCGCATACCAATGGCGAGTGCTTCCTGCTGCTCGAATCGGGCGCGCAGGTGAAGGTCTCGCGCAGCTACCGCGACGTGGTGGCGCGGTTCGTTCATTAAGGAATATGTCCTCCCCTACAAAGGGAGGTGGCAGGCCGAAGGCCTGACGGAGGGGTGTCGCGCTATCGAAAGGGGGACACCCCTCCACCAGCTTCGCTGGTCCCCCTCCCCTTGCAGGGAAGGAATTTAGACTAACGCAACCCCAACATCTTGTGCGTCTGAAGCGTCAATCGCCAGCGCGGCCGTTCCATCACCATGGCGATGCACGCCTCGCGATTCGCCTCCGCGCGCGGATCGTCGAGCGGCTGGAGCAGATGGTTCGCGAAGTTCCAGCCCTCGACCTCCGCCGGGTCGATGCCCGCCTGGGGCCAGACCAGCTTCAATTCCTGCCCCGAACGCTGAACGACCTCGGACCCCGCCTTGGGGCTGATGCACACCCAGTCGAGACGCGGATGCGCCGCAATCGTCCCGTTGCTCTCGATCGCGATGAAGAATCCGGCATCATGCAGTGCATCGACCAATGCGTCGTCGACCTGCAACATCGGCTCGCCACCGGTCAGCACGACGAAGCGTTCGGCCCGTTCCGCGCCCCAGAAGCCCTCGACCGCTGCGACCAGTGCCGCGGCATCGGCAAAGCGTCCGCCGCCCAGACCATCGACCCCGACGAAATCGGTGTCGCAGAACCGGCAGATGGCGCTGGCCCGGTCCTGCTCGCGGCCCGACCAGAGATTGCACCCAGCAAAGCGCACGAACACCGCGCGCCGCCCGGCCTGCACACCCTCACCCTGGAGCGTCAGGAACATCTCCTTGACGGCATAGCTCATGGCGTCAGCCCTGCGGCTTGACCGCGTAAGCGGTGGGATCGGGAATGCCCGCTTCCTCGAATCCGCGCGAGCGCAGGCGGCAGCTATCGCATTCGCCGCAATGCAGTCCCTCGGGCGTCGGGTCGTAGCAGGACCAGCTCAGCCCCATATCGACGCCAAGCCTCGTGCCTTCGCGCACGATGTCCGCCTTGGTCATATGCTGAAGCGGGGCATGGATCCTGAACGGCTGGCCCTCGACGCCGGCCTTGGTCGCGATCTCCGCCAGCCCTTCGAAGGCGGCGATGAATTCGGGGCGGCAGTCGGGATAGCCCGAATAGTCGAGCGCATTGACCCCGATGAACAGGTCGCGCGCGCCCGCCGCCTCGGCCCAGCCCAGCGCGAGGCTGAGGAAGATGGTGTTGCGCGCGGGGACATAGGTGACCGGGATGCCTGGCTGCACGCCGTCCTTGGGCACGTCGATATCGGCGGTCAGCGCCGATCCGCCGAATGCCGACAGATCGAGCGGCAGGACGATATGCCGTTCGGCCCCCAACGACTCGGCGACTCGCGCGGCGGCGGCAAGCTCGACCTTGTGGCGCTGGTTATAGTCCACCGACAAAGCGAGAATGCGATAGCCTGCGGCCTTGGCCGAAGCAGCGGAAATCATCGAGTCCAGCCCGCCCGAAACGAGCACGACCGCCATGGGAGCAGAAGATGTCATGATGGGTGGGATCGCTACGCCGATTGTCGCGGTCTTGCAACCCGACGCACGGCGACCGCTTCGGAGAAAGGTCGGGACCACGGCCAGCCAGCCCGATGGACGGCCCCAGGGTCGCGGTCCCGAAAAGGGCTTGAACCGGGCATGCTGAAACCCGGACGAGGGAGTCTCCGCTACTGCAGAGCCCCCTTCATAGACCCAGGTCGGTGAAAATCGGGTTAAGCGGCCCCGGCTTAATTCTTCAGCTTCCAGCCCTTACGCAGCAGGACGTAGCAGAGCACCGCCATCACGATATCAAGGCCTAGAACCGCGAACCCGCCCAGCGTCACCGGCGAGTCGGACAACCCAAGAAAGCCGTACCGGAAGCCTGAGATGATATAGAAGAACGGGTTGGCATGGCTGACCGCCCGGAAAGCGGGGGCCAGCAGGTCGACCGAATAGAAGGTGCCGGACAGTAGCGCGAGCGGCGTCACCACGAAATTGGTGACGGCGGCAGCATGGTCGAACTTCTCCGCCCAGATCGAGGTCAGGATGCCCAGGAACGACAGGAACAGCGTGCCGAGCAGCCCGAACCACAAGATGGCGAGCGGCGCATGGGGCGTCACATGGACGCCGGGATAGGCGACCATCGCCAGCCACACGACGAAGCCGACGATCGCCGCGCGTGTCACCGCGCCGCCGACCAGCGCAGCGAGCAGTTCGGCGGTCGACAGCGGCGGCATCAGATAATCAACGATCGTCCCCTGGATCTTGCCGACCAGCAGCGAGAAGCTGGCATTGGCGAAGGCGGGCCCCATCATCCCCTGGCTGATGATCAGGCCGGGGGCGATGAAATCGGCGAAGGTCACCGTTTCGCCACCGACCAGAACCGGGCGCTTCGCGCCGGTCGCCACGGTGAAGACGATCAGAAACAGCAAGGTCGTAATCGCCGGAGCCCAGATCGTCTGGAGCTGCACCTTGAAGAACCGGCGCACCTCCTTGATATAGAGGGTTCTGAGGCCGCCCCAGTTGATGTTCCGGATTACGGGCTCACCGGGGGCGGCGCGCACCGCCGAGGGAATTTCTCCGATTGGGGGCTGGCTGCTCATCGCCATAGCGCGTAACCGTTGCCGTGGCCGCCCGCAAGCCGGTACGATGACTGGTCGGTGCGATGATGAAGTGAGGAAAGGTTTCGAATGTCGTGGACCGATGAGCGGATCGATACGCTCAGGACGATGTGGGAAGCGGGTCAGACCGCCAGCCAGATCGCCGAAGCACTGGGCGGGGTCAGCCGCAACGCGGTGATCGGCAAGGCGCACCGCCTGGGGCTTCAGGCGCGTCCGTCGCCGGTAAAGGCCAATGAGGCCGCCGCGCCCGTGGTCGAGTCGCCCGTGGCCGCGCCGCCGCCCCCGCCACCTCCCGCGCCGGAACCGGACCCCGAACCCGTGCGCGCCGAGCCGGAGGTGGAAGTATCCGCCGAGCCCGCGCCCGAACCGGTACGCGAGCAGCAGCCGATCCTGCGCTCGGTCGGCCCAGGCGGTTTCGTGCGCCAGTCCCCCGGCGAGCAGCAACCCCCGCCCTCGCCCGCGCCGCCGCGTCGACTCGTCCCGGCCAAGCCCAGCCCCGAAATGGCGGGCAAGACCTCGCTGCTCGATCTGAACGACCGCATCTGCAAATGGCCGCTGGGCCATCCGGGCGAACCCGATTTCCACTTTTGCGGTGAGAAGGTGAATCCGGGCTTCCCCTATTGCGTCGAGCATTGCGGCCATGCCTATCAGGCGCAGTTGCCCCGTCGCGACCGCCGCCCGCCGCCGCCGCTGCCCTTTGGCGGCCCGCGCGTCCGCTGATTCGGGGTCGATAGAAAAAGCCCGCCGGTGTCATGACCGGCGGGCTTTTTTGTTGGCGGATGCCCCTGCCCCTCGACTTCGCTCAGGCCGAACGGAGCTTGGCATCACGCCAAATACGCCGTTCACGCTGGGCGAAGTCGGGGGGCGCGCCCGTTGCTTAGAAGCGGAACGCCGCCGTTGCGCGCAGCGAATGCCAGCGGAATTTGTCGTCCGAGCGCCGGATGTCGGTGCCGGTCGTGTTGGGCGCCAGCACGAACGGATTGGTGGCGGGAGCCGACCCTTGCGTCACGCGCACCCGCGTGTCGTCGTCGCGATACTGGTGGTACATATATTCCATGCCGATCGAGAAGTTGCGCCCGATCTTCTGCTCGATGCCGCCACCGCCGAGAAAGCCGAACTGGTTGCGGTCGCCGCTAAGCGCAAAGGCATTGGCCGCGTTCGAGGTGGTGAAGCTGCGGTTGATCCGCGCATAGCCACCGCCGAAGGTACCGTAGAACAGCGTATTGTTCGCCGCATAGCCCGCACGGCCCCGCACCGAGGCTTCCCAGTCGATGCTGCGGGTGAAGGTGTACCAGGCGGGCGTGGTCGAGAAGCCCGACACGCTGTCGGTGATCTCCGACTTGCCGAACTCGCCGACCGCACCATAGACGATGTTGCCGACCTGATGGTCGATACCGACGCGCCCATAATAGGCGATGCCGTCCTTGTCGTTGTCACAACCGGTCGCGGCATTCTGGGGCGACAGCACGCTGCGCGCGCGGCCGTTGCAGAAGCCCGGCGAAAAGGCATTGGCACCCGTCGCGGTCGTCACGACGTCGCCGAACCGGCCATCCAGATTGCGGTCGAACAGCATCCGCGAGCCGATGTCGTTGCCCTGCACGTCATAGCCGAAGCTGCCGCCGACATAGACGCCCGAAAAGGGCGCGTCGTCCTCGCCCGCATAGCTGCCGTCCTGCGCCATCGCCGGTGCGGCGAAAAGCACCGAGGCCATCGCCCCCGCCATCCAGAATTTCGTCATGATCACTCCCGTACCCTTGGCTTATAGGTGCTCGCGGAACGGGCAGGCGGGCCGGAATATCCCATGTTAGCCATCCGGCAAACTTTTGTCGCAATTGAAGGGACCTACGCCAAAGCTGGCGCGACGCCCCCGCAATGCCTATAGTTCCCGTTATGTCCAATGATCTGTTCGCGGGCGGCGCCCGTCCCCAGCCTGCCTATGATGCCTCCTCGATCGAGGTGTTGGAGGGGCTGGAGCCGGTTCGCCGCCGCCCAGGCATGTATATCGGCGGCACCGACGAACGCGCGCTGCATCACCTGGCCGCCGAGGTGCTCGACAATGCGATGGACGAGGCCGTCGCCGGTCACGCCACCCGAATCGAGGTGAAGCTGGAGCCGGGCAACCGCCTGACCATCGTCGACAATGGGCGCGGCATCCCGGTCGATCCGCACCCCAAATTCCCCGACAAGTCGGCGCTGGAGGTCATCCTCTCGACGCTCCATTCGGGTGGCAAGTTCACCGGCAAGGCCTATGCGACCTCGGGTGGTCTGCACGGCGTCGGCGTGTCGGTGGTCAACGCGCTGTCGTCGGACACGGTGGTCGAGGTCGCGCGCGACCGTGTACTTTACCGCCAGCGTTTTGCCCGTGGGCAGACTCTCGGCCCGCTGGAAACCGTCGGGGCGGCCCCCAACCGGCGCGGGACCAGCGTCGCCTTCACCCCGGATACCGAGATTTTCGGGCCCGAACTTGCCTTCAAGCCCGCGCGACTGCACAAGCTGGTGCGGTCCAAGGCCTATCTGTTCGCGGGCGTCGAAATCCGCTGGCACTGCGCGCCCGAATTGATCTCGGACGACACGCCCGCCGATGCGGTGTTTCAATTCCCCGGCGGCCTGGCCGACCATCTGAAGGAACAGATTGGCGGCCGCGAATGCGCCACCGCCGATTTCTTCTCCGGCAATCAGGACTTCCCGGCCGAGCAGGGCCGTGTCGAATGGGCGGTCGCCTGGCCGCTATGGAGCGACGGCAGCTATAGCTGGTATTGCAACACCATCCCGACCCCCGATGGCGGCACGCACGAACAGGGGCTGCGCCAGGCGCTGGTCCGGGGCCTTCGCGCGTTCGGCGAGCTGGTGAACCAGAAAAAGGCCAAGGACATCACCGCCGACGACGTCATGGTCGGCTCCGAGTTGATGCTGTCTGTCTTCATCCGCGAACCGCAGTTCCAGAGCCAGACCAAGGACCGTCTCACCAGCCCGGAGGCGGCGAGCCTGGTGGAAAAGGCGATCCGCGATCATTTCGACCATTATCTCTCGGCCAATATGGACCGGGGCAAGGCGCTGCTCGGCTATGTGCTCGACAGGATGGACGAGCGTTTGCGCCGCAAGGCCGAGCGCGAGGTCAAGCGCAAGACCGCGACCAGCGCGCGCAAGCTGCGCCTGCCCGGCAAGCTGACCGATTGCGCCGCCGACAGCCCGGAGGGGACCGAGCTGTTCATCGTCGAGGGCGACTCGGCGGGCGGCTCGGCGAAACAGGCGCGCGATCGCAAGACCCAGGCGATCCTGCCGATCCGCGGCAAGATCCTGAACGTCGCCAGCGCCACCTCGGCCAAGATCCTGCAAAATCAGGAGATTGCCGACCTTACGCTGGCGATGGGCTGCGGCACGCGCAAGGATTGCGACCCGACCCAGCTGCGCTACGAAAAGATCGTCATCATGACCGACGCAGACGTGGACGGCGCGCATATCGCCACGCTGCTGATGACCTTCTTCTTCCAGGAAATGCCCGATCTCGTCCGGCGCGGGCATCTCTATCTCGCGCAGCCGCCGCTCTACCGCCTGACGGTGGGCGCCAAGTCTCTCTATGCCCGCGACGACGCCCACCGCGCCGAACTGGAACGCACCGCGTTCAAGGGCAAGAAGGTCGATGTCGCGCGCTTCAAGGGGCTGGGCGAAATGAATCCCGGTCAGTTGCGCGAAACCACCATGGATCCGGCGACCCGCAGCCTGATCCGCATCACCCTGCCCCAGGAATATGAAGAGCGGGCGGGCGTGAAGGATCTGGTCGACCGGCTGATGGGCAACAACCCCGCGCACCGCTTCGCCTTCATCCAGGAAAATGCGGCAAGGCTGGACGAAGAGGTGATCGACGCCTGATTCAACGCCTTGGAAATAATAGATTACTTGTCTTTATGACAGGATCATGAAGAATATTGCCCTCCCATTCGGCGTTTAGGCAAGTGCCGGGACCGCTCGGCGCTTTTGGAAGGAAGGGACTGGCTTCATGATCCTGCTACCATTGCTGATACAAGCGCAAACCCCGGTTTCGCCGCCCCAGAATCTCTCGCGCCCCGCCGTGGAGAATGTCGTCACGCTGCCGACCGAGACGGGCTCGACCATCACCGTCACGGGCGACAATCTAAAGGCGGCGCAGGCCGATCTGGACAGTTGCCTTCGCGATCATTGCCCGCCCAAGGAGGACATAAAGCGCTCGCTGACCTATGCCGAGTTGCAGTTCATCGCGGGCGACTATCGCGGCAGCCATGGGACCCTAGCCGCATCACGCTATCGCAATGCCCGATACGCCGCCGAACTGCCCCATGAGGTTTCGGGTCTGCACCGGGCGCTCGGGCGCCTGACCCGGCTGAACGGACTGCCCTCCAGCCCGATCACCAACGCATCCGACGCGGTCTATGCCCTGCGCGCCGGACTCCCGGCCGGGACACCCGCCATCTATCAACAGCGACTGGAGGTCGGCGACGCCATGGCGCGTGAAGGCCGGGCCTATGGCGCGCTTCAACATTATGGCTGGGTCGCGCACTCGGCCGAGAAGGCTGGGCTGAGCGACGTGCTGGGCCAGGCGCTGGTCCGCACCGCGCTCGTCACCAGCGCGCTCGCCGCCGACCATGCCGAATGGCGGCCCCGTGCCAAGGCATCGATCGATCAGGTCCTGAACCGCACCGAACCCGGCATGCGCCCCTATCGCAACGTCGTGCGGACCATCGCCATCCAGCTGGCGTCGGACAGCGACCGCCCGGCGGTGATCGACAAGGTGCTGGCCGAAATGGAGCCCGATGGTGACCAGCAGGTCGTCGTCTATTCCCCTTCGATCCTGCCACGCGACCTGTCGGAAGGCGCAACGGCGGTCGACGCCGGCCCCGCCTTTGTCGACATCAGCTTCCGGGTCATGCCGGACGGCCATGTGAAGGATATCGAGCCGGTCAACCTGACCGCTTCGACCCGCCCCGCCTGGATCGACGTGGTGACCAAGGCGCTCGCGGAGCGTCGTTATACCCGGCTGCCCAACCCGACCAATTCGGACGGCATGCTGCGGCTGGAGCGTTATACCTTCATCTCCAGGCTGGGCGACGACACCGGGTCGCGTATGATGGTCCGATCCACCGCGCGCCAGATCAGCAGATTGGACCTGACCGCCGCCGTGACACCGGTCGGCGCGCGGCAATGACGGCCCGGACGATGCGCACGCCGGCGCGTTGACGGGACCGGCCAATGACTCGTATGAAGGAAAAGGGCGGCCACCTGTGCCGCCCTTTGCTATTTGAAGGAGACGTCCCGTGACCATCACCGCCCTGATGCCCGTTTACCCACGGTGCGGGGTGCGTCCGGTCCGAGGTGAGGGCGTCTATCTGTACGGCGAAAATGGCGAGCAGTATCTGGACTTTGCCGCCGGAATCGCGGTGAACGCCCTGGGCCATGGCCATCCGAAACTGGTCGATGCGATCGCCAAACAGGCCGCCACCCTGATGCATGTGTCGAACCTGTACGGCAGCCCGCAGGGCGAGCATTTCGCGCAGCGGCTGGTCGATTCGACCTTTGCCGATACGGTGTTCTTCACCAATTCGGGCGCGGAAGCGGTCGAGTGCGCGATCAAGACCGCGCGTCGCTATCACTTCGCCAACGGCAATCCGCAGCGTCATACGCTGATCACGTTCAACAACGCGTTCCATGGCCGGACGCTGGGCGCGATCTCGGCGACCAACCAGCCCAAGATGCGCGACGGGTTCGAACCGCTGCTGCCCGGCTTCACCTATGCGCCGTTCGACGATCTGGAAGCGGCGCTGGCGCTGATCGACGACAACACCGCCGGTTTCCTGGTCGAGCCGATCCAGGGCGAAGGCGGCCTGCGCCCCGCCAGCATGGAGTTCCTCCAGGGCCTGCGCAAGGCGTGCGACGAGCATGGCCTGCTGCTGGTGCTGGACGAGGTACAGTGCGGTTATGGTCGCACCGGCAAATTCTTCGCGCATGAACTGTACGGCGTGACGCCGGATATCATGGCGGTGGCCAAGGGCATTGGCGGCGGCTTCCCGCTCGGCGCGTGCCTGGCGACCGAGGAAGCGGCCAAGGGCATGGTGATCGGCACCCACGGTTCGACCTATGGCGGCAACCCGCTGTCCATGGCGGCGGGCGAAGCGGTGCTGGACGTGATCCAGGAGCCGGGCTTCCTCGACCATGTCGAGGCGATGGGCCAGCGGCTGCGCTCCACGCTGGAGCAGATGATCCCGAATTTCGATCATCTGTTCGAGGAGGTGCGCGGCCACGGCCTGATGCAGGGCTTGAAGATGAAGAGCGACAGCCGCCGCTTCGTGGCGCATTGCCGCGACCATCACGGCCTGCTGCTGGTCGCGGCGGGCGAGAATGTGATCCGCATCCTGCCGCCGCTCACCATCGACGAGAGCCATATCACCGAGTTCGCGACGAAGCTGTCGGACGCCGCGCGCGTCTACGTCCCCGCCGCCGACGATTAATCCCTGCCACCCCGGCGGTCGGAAACCGCCGGGGGACGGAGTACCGACCATGACGATCCGCCACTTCCTGAACCTCGCCGACGCCGGTCCCGAGGGTGTGACCGCCATTCTGACCGATGCCCAGGCCCGCAAGGCCGCCCGCGCCGGTTTCACCAAGGGCCGCGTCGATGCCGACGCCCCGCTCGCCGGCCACACCTTGGCCATGGTGTTCGAGAAGAACTCGACCCGCACCCGCGTCAGCTTCGACATGGCGATCCGCCAGCTCGGCGGCACCTCGATCGTGCTCGACGCCGGGACCATGCAGCTCGGGCGCGGCGAGACGATCGCCGACACTGCGCGCATCCTGTCGGGCTATACCGACGCGATCATGATCCGCACCGACGACCATGCCAAGGTCGAGGAAATGGCGCATTATGCCAGCGTCCCGGTCATCAACGGCCTGACCGACCTGTCGCATCCCTGCCAGATCATGGCCGACCTGCTGACCGTGATCGAAGCGGGCAAGACCCTGTCCGGCCTGAAGGTCGCGTGGCTGGGCGACGGCAATAATGTGCTGCACTCGATCGTCGAGGCGGGCGGGCTGCTCGGCTTCGACGTCGTGGCGGCTTGCCCCGAGGGCTATCACCCGGAGCCCGGCACGCTGGAACTGGGTCGGGGTCGCGCCACCTGCACCACCGATCCCCGTGCGGCGGTCGAGGGCGCGGACATCGTCGTCACCGACACCTGGATCTCGATGGGCCAGGCCCATGCCGAGGAAAAGCTGGCGGCGATGATGCCGTTCCAGGTCAATGCCGGGCTGATGACGTTGGCCAAGCCGGACGCCAAGTTCCTCCACTGCCTCCCCGCCCACCGCGAGGAGGAAGTCACGTCGGACGTGATCGACGGTCCGCAGTCGCTGATCTGGCCGGAGGCGGAAAACCGGCTCCATGCGCAGAAATCGGTGCTGCGCTGGTGCTTCGGCCAGATCGGTTGATCGTCGCCCACCACACCCTATTTATGGAAAGGCCGGCGGCTTCGTCGGCCTTTTCCTTTCCCCCGCCCCACCGGCACCATATCGCTCGAATTCTGTTTCGGGCGTAAAGGCACGAGCATGACCGACATCACCCTGCCCGAACTCGACCGCGCGATCGGTTTCACCATCCCCGAGCAGCATGCGCGCGGCCGGCTGGTACGGCTCGGCCCGGTGCTGGACGAGATTCTCGCCGCCCATGCCTATCCCCCCGCGATCGAGCGGCTGCTGGCCGAGGCGCTGACGCTGACCGCGCTGATCGGCACCACGTTGAAGGATACCGGCGGGCAGCTGACGATCCAGACGCGCAGCGACAGCGGCGTGATCCAGTTGCTGGTCTGCGACTATCGGGGCGGCGAGTTGCGCGGCTATATCCAGTTCGACGCCGACAAGCTGGCCGAGCTGCCTGCCGAACCGACACTCTTCGCGCTGTTCGGACAGGGTTATCTGGCCATCACCTTCGACCTGGCGATCACGGGCGAACGCTATCAGGGCATCGTGCCGATCGATGGCGAGACGCTGTCGGCGGCGGCGGAAAGCTATTTCACCCAGTCGGAGCAGATTCCCAGCCTGCTACGCGTCGGGATCAGCAAGGGGCCGGACGGTCGCACCATCGCGGGCGGCCTGTTCCTCCAGCATCTTCCCGAGGGCGAGGAGGGTCGCGAGCGGCTGCACGTCAAGCTCGATCATCCCGAATGGGAGCATGTCCAGGCTCTGGGCCAGACGATGCAGGTCGACGAACTGGCGGACGCGGGTCTGCCGCTGGAGACCCTGGTCTGGCGGCTGTTCCACGAGGAGCAGAATGTCCGGGTGCAGGAAGCCCCTGCCATCGTGCGCGGGTGCCGTTGCTCGGCGGACTATATCGCCAGCGTCATCACCAAATTCTCGGTCGAGGAACGGCGCGAAATGGCGGATGCCGATGGCCTGATCTATGTCGACTGCGCCTTCTGCGCGACGAAGTTCCCGGTGCCGTTCGACGCCGATCCGGTAGCGTGACGGAGGCTGGCGCCGCTTCATGCGGTGCGGCGCCCCTCCTATCTATAGCGGACGCTCCCCCTTCCCCATCAGAATGGGGAGGATGGGGCTCAACCGCCCAGCGCCTCGATCAGCGACTTGACCTTCTGCTGACGCCATTGGGGCAACGGCGCGACCAGCCAATAGCCCATGCGCGACGGCACCGCCTCGCCGGTCGCCACGACGCGTCCCTCGGCCAGATCGCGTTCGGCGAGCAGATGCGGGACGATGGCGCGTCCCAGCCCCGCCGCCACCGCGTCGATCGCCAGCCCTGCATCCGTCACGCGGACCAGCGGCGCCCCTTCTTCGGGCGCACCCGGCCAGGCGATCAGCGGTGCGTCGGCCGGGCCAATGGGAATCATCCCGTCCGACTCGATCGCCTCGCCCTCCAGCCCGCCAGGGCCATCGCCCCAACGAATGGCGAGGTCGAGATTGGCCTCGGTGAAGTCCAGCCCCTCGTCCGACGCGATCAGCGAGAAGCGAAGGTCCGGATCCGCCGCCGCGATGGCGGCCAGGCGCGGCATCAGCCATTTTTCGGTCACGTCGCGCGGGGCGGCGATGGTCAGCGACTTGGACGACTGGCCCGCCTGCATGGCGCGCACGGCATCCTCGAACTGCAGGAAGCCCGCGCGAAGCGGTGCAAGCCCCGCCTCCGCCTCGGGCGTCAGCTCCAGCCCGCGCGTGGTCCGCCGGAACAGCACGACGCCCAGCGTGTCCTCCAGCGCGCGGATCTGCTGCCCCACCGCCGCCGGGGTCACCGCCAGTTCGTCGGCAGCGCGCGTGAAGCTCAGATGCCGGGCCGCCGCGTCGAGCACGCGCAGGCCGTTGAGCGGCAGATGCGTCCGCTTCACGATTCCACCGCCGGCGCGACCAGCGCGAACTGGGGGATGGCCGCGTCGAAGGTCACGCCATCCGCGCCGACCATCCGGTAACTGCCCTGCATCGCGCCACTGGTCGTGGCCAGCGGACAGCCCGAGACATAGTCGTAAGATGCGCCCGGCTGGATCACCGGCTGTTCGCCGACCACGCCTTCGCCCTCGACCGAATGGCGCGCGCCGCGTCCGTCGGTGATGATCCAGCGGCGGGTCAGCAACTGCACCGGCTGGTCCCCGCCATTCTCGATGCGGACATGATAGGCCCAGAACCAGCGCCCACGCTGCGGCTCGGACTGTTCGGGCAGATAGCTGACCGACACGCGGACCGTCACCGGCCCGCTCGTCAGTGCGTGGGGGAAGAGCGCCTTCACAGACTCACGGCGCGCAGCGCCTGGTCGAGATCGTCGATCAGGTCGTCCGCATCCTCCAGCCCGATATTGAGGCGCAGCATCCCCTCGCCGATCCCCATCTCGACCCGCTTGTCCTCGGCGACGCCCGCATGGGTGGTCGAAGCGGGATGGGTCATCAGCGAGCGCGAGTCGCCGATATTGTTGGAGATGTCGATCAACTCCAGCGCGTCGAGCAGGCCGTGCGCCTGTTCGCGACCGCCATCGAGTTCGATTGCGAAGATGCTGCCGCCCGCCTTCATCTGGCGCATGGCGAGTTCATGCTGCGGATGGCTGGGCAGCGCCGGGCACAGGACGCGCGGCACGCGTCCCTCCAGGAACCGCGCGACCTTCAGCGCCGATTCCGACTGGCGATGGATGCGCAGGTCCAGCGTCTCCAGCCCCTTGAGCACCACCCAGGCGTTGAACGCCGACAGGGTCGGGCCGGTGTTGCGGGTGAAGGGCAGCAGCGTGTTGGTGATGAAATCCTCGGTCCCGCACACCGCGCCTGCCAGCACGCGGCCCTGCCCATCCATCATCTTCGTGGCGGAATAGGCGGTCACGTCCGCGCCGAAATCCATCGGCCGCTGGAGTGCGGGCGTCGCAAACGCATTGTCGACGACCGTGGTGATCCCCCGCTCGCGCGCGATGGCGCAGATCGCCTCCAGATCCGCCACGTCCATCGTCGGATTGGCGGGCGTTTCGAAGAAGAAGACCTTGGTCTCGGGCCGCACCGCGTCGAGGAATGCCTGCGGATCGCGCGCATCGACGACGGTGGTCGCAATACCGAACTTGGGCAGCAGCGTGTCGGTCAGCCAGCGGCACGACCCGAACGCCGCGCGCCCGCCGACCAGATGGTCGCCCGCCTGCAACTGACACAGCAGCACCGCGGTCATCGCCGCCATGCCCGACGCCATGGTCCGGCACGCCTCGGCACCCTCCAGCAGCGCGATGCGCTGTTCGAGCATTTCGACGGTCGGGTTCTGGAGGCGGGAATAGGTCATCCCCTCCTGCTCGCCCGCGAACCGCGCCGCGGCATCGCCCGCCCGGTCATAGCAATAGCCCGAGGTGAGGAAGATCGCCTCGGAGGTTTCGCCATATTCGGACCGCGCGGTGCCGCCCCGAACGGCCTGCGTCGCGGGGCGCCAGTGGTTGGTGATCGAACGGTCCTGGCCAGTCTTGCGCTTCATGCCCGTCCATTTGCCGTTCCGGGGGGCGGGGTTCAAGGATATTCGGACGCCAGGCTTGCAAGTGTCGCCGTTACCCGAGCGGAACGAAGTTGCGCGCGTCCCGGTTATGCGCATCCGATCCAACAGGGAGAATGAAAATGAAGATCCGCATCGGCCTGCTGATGGCCGCAAGCCTGGTGTCGCTGTCGGCCTGCAACAGCAAGGGCACCGACAAGCTGGCGGAGAATGTCGAAAAGGCCGCCGACAACCGGGCCGACACCATGGAGACTCAGGCGGACGCGCTGCGCAACGAGGCCAAGGCGCTCGACCAGAAGGCCGAAAAGACTCGCGACTATGCCGAGGACCGCGCCGACGCGATCAAGGCGGCAGACGTCAACGCCAGCGCGATGAGCCCGGAACAGCGCGAAGCGATCGTCGCAAACCAGGCTGCGGCGGTTCGGTAACGACGCCAAATCCCCCCTGTTAAGGGGCGGTGGCAGTCCGCAGGACTGACGGAGGGGTGTTACCATCGGCGCAGACACCCCTTTCACCAGTGCCGCATTCCCTCCGTTACAGGAAGGGAATGCGACTATTGCGCCTCGCGATGGTTGGTCACCTTGCCATAGATCGGCTTGGTGACCGTGGTCAGGCGATCGCCGGCATCGCCGGTCAGGTCGAGGAACAGGATGCGGTTCGCCCCCGGCTTCATCCACGGCGCGGGCGTAAACAGCGTATGGACCGGTCCGATCCCCCAGTAGCGGCCCAGATTATGGCCGTTGAACCACAACTGCCCCTTATGCGCGCCGCGCATGTCGAGATAGGTGTCGGCGGGTTTCGCCACCCTCATCTCCGCCTCGTAGAAGCAGGGACCGGAGCAGGGCTTGGCTGACAGCTTCAACCCCGACACATCGTCCATCGGCAGGCGGAACATCTGCCAGTCGCGCAAGGCCTGCCCGGCCAGCGTCACCGCCCCGGTAAGCCCGGTCTGTTCGGTCCGGATCGCATGGCTGTAGTTCACCCGCCCGGTATTCTCGACCAGGATGTCCAGCGTGGCGGGCGCGGTGCGCGCGGGCAGTTCCACCGTTTCCTGATCGAGCCGCCGGTCGAGCGTGCCGACCAGCTTGCGGCCGAGATAGACCTGCGCATAGCTGTGCATGCCCTTGAGCATCAGCGTCCCCGCCGGGCCCTTTGGCACGGTAACGCGGTAGAGGACGTAACCATAATTCTGGTCGAGCTCCTCGAACGTCTTGGGCTCGGCCGCGCGCACCGGCTGGGGAAGATTGTCCCATAGCGACGCGCTGCGCCGGATGGCGGAGACGGGGAAGCTCTGCGCCACGGTCGCCGCGGGCGTCGGCGCGGCGGGCTTGCCGGTGACCTCGGCGATGGCGGCAGCGATCAAGCCATATTTGTAGCGTGGATTGCCCGCCTCATCGATTGGCGTGTCATAATCATAGCTGGTCGTGTCGGGGTGATAGTCCTTGCCGGTGTGCGAATCCGCCCCGTTCATCCAGCCGAAGGTGGTGCCGCCATGCACCATGTAGAGCGAGATCGAATAGCCGCGCTTGAGCATATAGGCCATTTCCTCGGCCTCTTTCTTGCCGTCGGTCTCGTGATGCTCCTCACCCCATTTGTCGAACCAGCCCGCCCAATATTCGCCGACCATGCGCAGGCCGTCGGGGCGGAACGCCTCCAGCTTGGCGATCGCGTTCTGCGCGCCGCCCGACCCGAAATTGACGACCGAGGGCAGGTTGGGCAGCGAACCCTTGGCCAGATCGCCGCCCTGGTTGGAGGTGAACAGCACGCCGTCCGCGAACCCGGCGCGCTTGTACGTCGCCTCCAGACCGCGCAAATAGGCCTGATCGTCGCCGAACGCGCCATATTCATTCTCAAGCTGAAGCGCGACGATCGGCCCGCCATTCTTCATCAGCAGCGGCTTCACCTCCTGCCCCAACCGCATCAGCCAGCGATCGACGGCGGCGGTATATTGGGGATCGGTCGAACGCAGCACGAGGCTGCGATCCTTGAGCAGCCAGGAGGGATAGCCGCCCAACTCCCACTCGGCACAGACATAGGGACCGGGACGCAGGATCACGTCCAGCCCTTCGGCCTGGGCATCGCGGATAAAGGCGACGATGTCGTTCTGCCCGCTAAAGTCATAGACTCCGGGGCGCGGTTCGTGCGCGTTCCAGAAGGCATAGGTGGTGATGGTGTTCAGACCCATCGCCTTGGCCTTGCGCAACCGGTCGCGCCAATAGGCACGCGGGATGCGGACATAATGCATCTCGCCGGAAATGACCTGATGCGGCTGGCCGTTACGGAGGAAGCCTTTGCCCTTCACCTCGAAACTGCGGGCGGGATCGTCATTGGCGGTGGGGATTTGGGCCGACAGGGGGGACAGCGCCGTCGCCGCCAAAATTCCGAACACCATCGATCGAACCGCTCGCGTCACGTCACTCTCCCGCCATTCGGACCGGACGGGATGTGTCGGACGATAGGCCCCATCCCTGCCCTTTCGCCATGGGTGCCATGCGGAAGCACGTTCGTCAAATTGTCTGACCATTGACCCTTGCAAGTCGATGCCCTCGACCACCGCGACGGCGTGCAATGTTAAACACGCATTATTCAGAATGCGCCGCGCGGCGCATAGGGCAACTTGCTGGGGAGGAATTTGCGCTGAGGGCGCAGATGCGCATAACGTCGGCGGCAGGCTGTCCGACCGTCCGATCAGCGCACACCTCTGCTCCCCAATTCCATATCGACAGGGACATTGGATGCGCGGCCAGCCGCGCCAACCCCATTGCCCCGTCCCCGCTCCAGCGTCATGACCTTTGCCATGCGCCGCCTGCTCGCCCCTATCAGCCGCCCGGTCCCGGCGCTGCTTGCCATTCTCATCGCCGCACAGGCGCTGTTCTGCTGGCGGTTGACGACACCGCACATGCTTGTCTTCGACGAGGTGCATTACGTCCCCGCCGCGCGCACGTTGCTGGCGCTGGAGGGACCGGTGAATATCGAGCATCCGCTGCTCGGCAAGGCGCTGATCGCGCTTGGTATCCTGATCTTCGGCGATGATCCGCTCGGTTGGCGGGCGCTGTCGACGCTGGCGGGGACCGCGATCGTCGGGGGCGTGTTCGCCATCGTCTGGCTGATGACGCATCGAACCCGCGCGGCGGCGATCGGGGCGGGGCTGACCCTGGTCAACTTCATGGTGCTGATCCAGGCGCGGATCGCGATGCTCGACGGGTTCATGGCGGCCTTCGTCGTGCTGGCGGTGGCGGCCATGGGCTGGGCGATGCGGGGATCGGTGTCGCAGAGCCGCTGGCGGTGGACGCTGGGCGCGGTGCTGCTCGGGCTGGCGGTCGGGGTCAAGTGGGCGGCGGTGCCCTATCTGGGCTATGCCGCGATCGGCTTCGTCCTGATGAAGCGCGGCGATCCGACGCGCTGGCCCGGCCTCTCCTGGTGGTCGGCCTGGGCGCTGCTGGGTCTGGCGGCGATGCTTGCCTATCTGGCGACCTTTGCCCCTGCCTTCTTCTATGCGCGCGAGCCGATGACGCTGGCGCACCTCCTGCCCTTTCAGTGGGAGATGTATGCCCGCCAGACCCAGGTCCTGCCGCCGCATCATTACCAGTCGGCCTGGTGGAGCTGGCCGGTGATCGGGCGGCCGATCTGGTATTTCTATGAGGTCGCCGACGGCGCGCAGCGGGGCATCTTCCTGCTCGGCAATCCGGCGGTGATGTGGGGCGGGCTGGTCGCGGTGGCGGCCTGTGCGCTGGGCTGGCTGCGCACCCGCGAGATGCGGCTGGGCGTCGCGGCGGCGCTTTGGATCGGTGGCTTCGCGGTGTGGGCGATCATCCCCAAGTCGCTGGGTTTCTATTATTATTACTTCCTGCCGGCGATCTGGCTGTCGGTCGCGCTGGCGGTGGCGATCGATCGGTGGCGGGCGGCGCTGCGCGACTGGGACGAGGCCTATCTGGTCGCGGCCGTGTGTCTGTTCGTCTATTTCTATCCGATCCTGACCGCGGGGGCCTTGGCGGGGCCACGATCCTTCCTTCGGTGGACGTGGTTTACCGATTGGCGGTGAAGGGCGGGACGTGCACTTCGACTTCGCTCAGTGCGAACGGCGTTTCGTACCAAGCTCCGTTCAGGCTGAGCGAAGTCGAAGCCCACGCCCCGCCATCACCGCCAGCTCAATACCGCCCCCACACGAACCGCGACGACAGCGCGTAATTCCATACCGCGCCGACCAGCACCCCAATCAGCGCCGACACAGCCCATTCGTTCGCCCGTGCATCGTGCAGAAAGGCCGCAACGCCGACATTGGCAATCGCCCCCACCGCGCAGACCAGGCAGAAGGACACCCAGCCGTCGAGCAGCGGCCGGAATCCCCGCAACCGCCGATCGCGATAGGTCAGCGCGTTGTTCAGGAAGAAGTTGAACGTCATCGCCGCCGCCACCGCGACGATCTGGCTGGCCAGGAAGGTCGCGCCGAGCAGCACGAAGAACAGGCTGAGCACCGCCATATGGACGCCCACGCCCAGCACCCCGATCGCGGAGAACATGGCGAAGCGCACCGGCACCACCTTCCCGAAACGACGGTCGTAGAGCGCAATCAGATATTCCATCGCGACGACGTGATCGAGCTTCGACTCGCCCTCGGTCCGCACGCGGAAGACATAGGGCATCTCGGCGGCGCGCAAGGGGCGCGGCGAGGCGCTCATGATGTCGAGCAGGATCTTGAAGCCGATTCCCGACAGATGCGGCACCGTCTCGCGCGCCACGGCCGTACGGACCATGAAGAAGCCGCTCATCGGGTCGGACAGGTTCACGTTCAGCACCCGCTGCGACAGCCGGGTCGCAAAGGCCGACTTGGCCACCCGGTCGCGGTCCCAGTCGCCCGTCCCGCCGCCATCCACGAAGCGCGAGCCGACGACGATGTCGAGATCATCCTCCGCCTGCAACCGGTCGAGCATCTTCGGCAGCAGCGTCTCGTCATGCTGCAGATCGCCGTCGATCACCGCCACGACGGACGCGGCGGTGGCGCACATCCCCTCGATACAGGCCGAGGACAGCCCGCGCCGTCCGATCCGCTGGATCACCCGGACGCGGGGATCGACCCGTGCCAGTTCGCGCGCGGCATCCGCCGTGCCGTCGGGGCTGTTGTCGTCGACGAAGATCGCCTCCCACCGCCGCCCGGCCAGCGCCTGGTCGAGCTTGGCGATGAGCACGGGCACATTGGCGCGCTCGTTGAAGGTCGGGATGACGACCGCGAGTTCGAGGAGCGCGCTCACCGGTATCAGAGGCGCTCGAGGATCGCGTCGGCCATGGCGCGGGTCGACAGGCTGCCGCCCAGATCGCCGGTCCGCGCGCCGTCGCGGATCGCGCCCGCCACCGCCGCGTCGATCCGGTCGGCGGCCTCGCCCAGCCCCAGCGAATGGCGCAGCATCATCGCCGAGGACAGGATCGCCGCGCACGGGTTGGCCTTGCCCTGCCCGGCAATGTCGGGGGCCGAGCCATGGATCGGCTCGTACAGCCCCTTGCCCGTCGCGCCGAGCGCGGCCGAGGGCAGCATCCCGATCGAGCCCGCGCACATCGACGCCTGATCCGAGAGGATATCGCCGAACAGATTGCCGGTCAGGATCACGTCGAACTGGCCCGGATCGCGCACCAGCTGCATGGCGCAATTGTCGACATACATATGCTCGAGCGCGACCTCGGGGTAATCCCTGGCCACCTCGACCACCACGTCGCGCCAAAGCTGCGACGTTTCCAGCACATTGGCCTTGTCCACCGACAGCAGGCGACGGCGACGGCGCATCGCGGTCTCGAAGCCGACGCGGGCGATCCGCGCGACCTCTTCCTCGTCATAGCGCATCAGGTCATGACCCTCGCGCAGACCCGCCTCGGTGGTGCCGCGCCCCTTGGCGCCGAAATAGACGTCGCCGGTCAGCTCGCGCACGATCACCATGTCGATGCGCCGCGCGATGTCAGGACGCAGCGAGCTGGCATCCTCCAGCCCCTCGAACAGCCGGGCGGGGCGCAGATTGGCGAATAGGCCGAACGCCTTGCGCAGCCCCAGGATCGCCTGTTCGGGCCGATGCGCACGCTCCAGCGTGTCGAAGCGCGGATCGCCGACCGCCCCGAACAGCAGCGCATCGGCGCGCTCCGCCACCGCCAGCGTCTCGGGCGGCAGCGGATGGCCCGCCGCTTCATACGCCGCGCCACCGACCTTGGCCTCCTCGAAGGTCAGGCCCAGGTCCAGCGCCTCCAGCACGCGCCGCGCTTCCGCCGTCACTTCCGGCCCGATGCCGTCACCGGCGAGGATCGCGATCAATGCCATGGGTGGCCCCTTCTTACCTATGTTCGGAGCGCCCTTTGCCTTAGCGGGCAGGCATCACGCAACCGCCCTTTTGAAACGGTCGAACAGTCGCGTGCGGGCAGGCATGGGATCGTTGCGCAATCCGGCCAATATGTCGCGGGACAGGAAATGTGCGGTGATCCGTGCACCCGCGAAAATCTCGGCCCAGTCGGCCGCCCCGCCATCGCGCAAAAAGGGCGGCAACGGGAACAGTCGCGCCTCATAGCCGAAGGCGGCCCCCACCGACACCGCCGCCCCGCTCTTCGGGCTGACATAGGCGAGATCCTCGGCATTCCCGGTCACGGTACAGCGCTCCAGATCGAGCCCGAACCCCAACTGCCCCAGCAACAGCAATTCATACCGCACCAGCGCCCCCGCCCAGCCGCGCGCCGACGGGGCCGATTCGATCGCGGTCAGCACCGCGTCGAGCGCATCGTGCAGGACCGGATAAGGCTGTTCCTCGGGCAGCGCGGCGGCGGTCAGTGCGCACAGCCACTCGATCCCGGCGGCGGCCAGCGGCTCGCCATGAAGCCCCGCGCGGCTATGCCCCGGCTCGATGGTCAGCGCGGCCAGTTGCTCGACCGTCCGCGCCCGCCATTCGCCGATGATCCCGTTGCCCGGTTGCAGCACCGGCCTGAGCGCCCGCGACCGCCCGCCCCGGACATAACCCGGCTGCACCCCGTCCTCGCGGGTCAAGGCCCGCACGATCGCCCCATGCTCGCCATGCGGCCGGACCGACAGGATGATGGCGGGGGCGACGCGGTGCATGGAGGGGGATGTAGGGGGGAATGGGATGGGATGCTATGCGTGGAGAAGCGGACAACAGTATCTCCAAGAAGCAGCATACGCCACCAAACAACGCCACGGCCGCCGATGAAAAGTTGGAGGCCACGGCGTTTTTATCTTGCTCCAATGACCCGCGTTACGTCACCATCCCGCAAAATTATCTCGAGTCAAAACCACAGAAATGGACAGATCATTGATATGATTTTGGGTTTTGTCAAAAGATCAGTGACTTGGGCGGCATTGCTCACACTTTCCCAAGCGGCGCATGCACCGCTCTCGACACTTCGAGCGCAAGAAAACCCCTCCACCCTACCCGCGACCTTTACCGACCGCCCGGTTTTCTGGATACCTGATGCCGGATCGGGATGGATCGACTTCGAGCCCAAAAGCGATATCGTCATCATCCCGGTCGTCTTGAACGGTCACTCCACGAAAGCGATGATTGATACGGGCTTCGATCATGTCGTTGTGAGCAAGGCCTATGCCGACGCCCATCATCTTCCCCGGACGCCTTGGGCCAAGTCGGAAAGTGTCGGTGGGCCGACGCAGCTCTATACCACGCCGTCCGCCACCCTGGATGTCGGCGCGATTCGCACCACGAAACCCGGTGCCGTCACTGTCATGGACCTCAGCCGATTGAACGCCGTGGGCCTTGCCGATGTCGAGGTGGTCATCGGCCTGCCCATACTTGGCATCTTCGAATGGCAGGTCGATCAGGATCATCATCGTTTCCGGTTGCTAAGCAGCGGATCTATCCCGATCCCCAACGGCATTCCGATCCGGGTAGGGCCAAACAACTCTCGGCTGGTCACCGACGTCTCGATCAACGGCCAGTCCGTATCCCCCACGATGATTGACACCGGCAACGACAGCGCGGTTTCCATCTCGCCTGCTGTTGCCGAGCGTACGGGGTTCAAGCCGCAGACGGACATCGGATCGGTCGGCGTTGGGGGCATGGTCGTCCACCCCCTCGGCCGACTGACCGATTTCACGCTTGGGGCGTACAGGGTTTCGGGTACCTATGCGACGGTCGAGCAAGCGAACTGGTGGGGATCGAACGAGATACAGGCCTCGATAGGCATGGGCGTGCTGCGCGCCTATAATATGACGGTCGACCTGACAGCGGGACGGATGCTGCTGGAACCACGAATGCCGCCGTTAAAGCCAGCCTATCGAAGCACATCCGGCATACAGGGATATACCCGGAACGGACGGTTATCGGTCGCCCATGTCATGAGTCAATCACCAGCGGCCGCTGGCAAGCTGAAACCAGGCGACGAGATATGCGCCATCGATCAAAAGGCCATCTCAAAAGAATTGGTCGAAGATTATTTTGCTCACGCTGCCCCAGGAACCAAACATCTGCTGACTCTCTGCGACGGAACTTCGCGGGCAATCACATTACGCAGCTTCTACTAACGGCGGCAACACCGTCACCGGCTATGGTAAAAATCATACACCTGCTGCGCCACCGCCTGACTGACCCCCGGTGCCTTGCGCAGATCCTCCAGGCTCGCATTCCGCACCGCGCGGCCGGTGCCGAAGTGCATCAGCAACGCCTTCTTCCGCGCCGGGCCGATGCCGGGCACTTCGTCCAGCGGGCTCGCGCCCATCGCCTTGGCGCGCTTGTCGCGGTGCGCGCCGATCACGAAGCGGTGGACCTCGTCGCGTAGCCGCTGGAGGTAGAAGAGCAGCGGCGCGTTGACCGGCAGCATCCGCTCGCTGCCGTCCATCATGTGGAAGACCTCGCGCCCCTCGCGGCCGTGATGCGGGCCCTTAGCGACGCCGACCAGGCAGACATCCTCGATGCCCAGGTCCTCCAGCACCGCCTTGGCCGCGTTGAGCTGACCGCGTCCGCCGTCGATCAGCACCAGATCGGGCCAGGTCGCATCGTCGCGGTCGGGATTTTCCTCGAGCTGGCGCGCGAAGCGACGGCGGAAGACTTCGCGCATCATGCCGAAATCGTCATTGGTCGCCGCCTCGTTCCCCTTGATGTTGAACTTGCGGTACTGGCCCTTCTGGAACCCGTCCGGCCCGGCCACGACCATTGCGCCCAGCGCATTGGTGCCCTGGATATGGCTGTTGTCGTACACTTCGATCCGCTGCGGCGGTTCGGACAGGTCGAAGAAGTCGGCCACCTCGCGCAGCAGCTTGGCCTGGGTGGTCGATTCGGCCAGCCGCCGGTCGAGCGCCTCGACCGCGTTGCGCTTCGCCTGATCGAGCAGGCGGCGGCGGTCTCCCCGCTGCGGCACGGTGAGCTGTACCTTATACCCGGCCCGCTCGCCCAGCGCCTCGGTCAGCAGATCGCCCTCGGGCAGGTCGCGATCGAGCAGGATCGTCTTGGCAGGCGGCACTTCCTCATAAAATTGACTGAGGAAGCTGGTCAGCACCTCCTCTTCGGGCACGTCGGTGGTGTGCGCGGGGAAGAAGCTGCGATGCCCCCAATTCTGGCCGCCGCGGATGAAAAAGGCCTGGATGCCCATCACCCCCTCGCGACACGCCAGCGCGAAGATGTCGGCATCGCCCACGCCCTCGGCGTTGATCGCCTGAGTCCCCTGGATGAAGGTCAGCGCCTTCAGCCGGTCGCGCAGGATCGCGGCGAGTTCGAAGTCCATCGCCTCGGCCGCCGCCTGCATCTGGGTGCCGAGCTTGGCCTGGACCTGGGTAGACTTGCCGCCAAGGAAGTTCTTGGCATCCGCGACCAGCTCGGCATAGGCGGCCTCGTCGATCCGGCCGACGCACGGCGCCGAGCATCGCTTGATCTGGTAGAGCAGGCACGGCCGGTCGCGCCCCTTGAAGAAGCTGTCGGTGCAGGAGCGGAGCAGGAACAGCTTTTGCAGCGCATTCAACGTGTTGTTGACGCTGCCCGCGCTGGCGAAGGGGCCGTAATAATTGCCGACCGCGCGCCGCGCACCGCGATGCTTCTGGATGCGCGGGAAGTCGTGGTCGTTGCGCAGCAGGATGAAGGGAAAGCTCTTGTCGTCGCGCAGCAGGACGTTGAAGGCCGGGCGGTAGCGCTTGATCAGCTGCGCTTCGAGCAGCAGCGCCTCGGCCTCGTTGTTGGTCGTGACGATCGTCATCGACCGGGTCTGCGCGACCATGCGTTGCAGGCGCTTGGGCAGGCGGTCGACCTGGGTGTAGTTGGCGACGCGGTTCTTCAGCGCGCGCGCCTTGCCGATATACAGCACGTCGCCGCGCGCATCCTGCATCCGGTACACGCCCGGCCGCAGCGGCAGCGTCGCCAGCACGTTGCGGATCGCCGCCACCCCCGCGTTCAGATCGGGCGCATCGGCCCCGCGCAGGGTGAAGGTGGATTTCTCTTCGTTGAAGCGGTCGACGGGAGGCTCGGACATTACGGCCGATTTAGGAGCGCGGGGGGCGGATCGCTACCCTGTGAGGTGGCTTTGGTTCACGCGAAGCCGCGAAGACGCGCCGGTTTTTTTGGGTTCGCGTGGAAAGGGTTCGTCCCGCTCTTCCTCCCCTGCAAGGGGAGGGGGACCAGCGAAGCTGGTGGAGGGGTATCCCCGCTGATAGTGACACCCCTCCGTCAGCCCTGCGGGCTGCCACCTCCCCTTCCAGGGGAGGAATTGGGTTCAGCCCTGCGCGAACAGCTTGGTCCCCATCACGCCGATCACGGTCAGCACCATGAAGCCCGCCTGGACCGGCGCGATCCTGTCGCCGAAGACGATCGCGCCGCCGATCACGACGCCCACCGCGCCCAGCCCGGTCCACACCGCGTAAGCAGTCCCGGCCGGAAGCCCGCGCATGGCCAGCGCCAGCAGGCCCATATTCACGAAGCTGAGTAGGATCGGCACGCTCGACGCCTGCCAAGTGGCGACGGTCGCTGCCCATTTCAGGCTGAGCGCCCAGCAAATCTCGGTAATCACGGCAATGCCCAGAATGACCCATGCCATCGGAGCGTCTCCTTGGTAACGGGCTCAGCACTATGGGCATCGGCGCCGGAAACCCGGAAGAGACGGCGATGCGGCCCCGTACGTGCGGGACTATGTCATGTGGGGCTTGGCCCCTCCACCACCGGGCTTGGCCCGGCGGCCCCCCTCCCCAAGTCGAGCTTGGGGAGGAATGGGCTTTCCCGCCCTCTGCACACGCGCGGGGAGAGGGATTCCCTTGGGCTTCGACTTCGCTCAGCCTAAACGGAGTTGGTGGTCGTTCGACCGCCAAAAACGACCGAACCGCGCCTCGGTCGCCCGAAGCGCGGTTCTGTCACTGGCACTGGCGCCGATCAGTTCGGGCGGCCAAGCCCTGCAATCGAGCGGTCGATCATCGCCCGGTCGGCGTCGACCGAGTGATGCTCGGCGATCAGCAGACCGGCGGCCTTGGCCGCGGCCTCGGCGGCGCGGGCGCGGACCTCGGCCAGAGCGGTGCGCTCGGCGGCCGCGATCTTGTCCTCGGCCATCTTGGCGCGACGCTCCATCAGCGCCTCGGCATCGGCCTTGGCCTTGCTGAGCAGCTGCCCCGCTTCGTGCTGCGCCTGGACACGCATCGCCTCGGCATCGGCGTGGGCGGCCTTCGCCTTGGCCTCATATTCGGCCTTCAGCGTCTCGGCTTCCTGACGCAGCTTGGTCGCCTCGTCGAGCTGGGCGCGGATCGCGGCGATCTTCTGGTCGAGCGAACGACCGATCATCGCGGGCACCTTCTTCACCAGCATCCCGATCAACACGACCAGAGCGGCGAGCGCCACCCAGCCGGTCGAATCGAAACCCAGCGCGGTCGGGCTGGCGGCGTGATGCTCGCCCTCGGCGGGCGCGACCGTGTTCGCGGTCAGGCCATCGCCCTCGCGGATCGGCTGCGGGGCCATGCCCTCGGCCGAGGCCGCATCGGCCAGGTTCTGCGCGACCAGCGCGTCGGCGTTGGTCAGCGCGCCGTTCGCGGAATGATTAGCCATGCGCGCTCACCTTTCGCACCGCGTCGGCCGCCGCATCCTCGCCCACATGGACGCCGGACAGCTTGGCGACGAGATCGCGCGCGGCCTCGGCCGCCACGGACTGAAGATTGGCCATCGCCTCGGCCTTGGCATTGGCGATCGCCAGGTCGTGATGACCCAGCCGCTCGGCCAGGTCGGCATCGGCCGCCTTGACCTGCGCCTCGAAAGCATGGGTGGCCCGTGCCTTGGCGGCGTTGGTTTCCGCCATCGCGGCGGTGCGCGCGGCGTCCATCTCGGCCCGCCATGCCGCCTCGACCCGGTCGGCCTCGGCACGCGCGGCCTCCGCCGCCGCCAGATCGCCGGCGATACGGGCTTCGCGAGCGTCGACGGTCGCCTGAATCTTGGGCACCATCCCACGACCGACCACGAAATAGAGCAGGCCGAAGGTGATCAGGAGCCAGAAGATCTGCGACGCATAGGTCGCACTGATCTGTGCTATCTGGGGCATGGAGTCCTCGTTGCCATATCAACCGGGCGCATCGTCACCGACACGCCCGGCCGATCCGAATGATTAGGCGACGAACACCAGGATGATCATCGTCACGAAGGCGAGCAGGCCCAGAAGCTCAGCACCGGCGAAACCGATGAAGAGGCGGCCCTGCTGGCTGTCCGCCGCACCCGGATTGCGCAGCGCGCCTTCGAGGAACTTGGCGAACACGTTGCCCACGCCGAGCGAGGCGATGCCCATGCCGATAGCGGCCAGACCGGCACCGATCAGCTTCGCGGCTTCTGCGTCCATTTCAATCACTCCAGTTCAAAAAGGGTCGTTTGGGTATTCAAGTCGTGCGTCGCGGCCGCCCGCCCGGTCCGGCTCCCCGGATCAGTGCAGGTTGACCGCGTCGTTCAGATAGACCGAGGTCAGCAGCGCGAAGACATAGGCCTGGATCGCGGCGACCAGCAGTTCGAGAAGGGTGATGCCGATCATCAGCAGGAAGCTCGGCAGGGTGATGAGCGCGGCATAGCCGGGGCCCATGTTGATGCCGTTGATGACGAAGGCGGCGAGAACCTTCAGCAGGATGTGCCCCGCGGTCATTGCGACGAACAGTCGCAGACCCAGCGAGAAGGGGCGCACCAGGAAGCTCATCAGCTCGACCACGAAGATCAGCGGGATCATGAGCGGCGGCGTGCCGTGCGGTACGAACAGCGCGAAGAAATGGAAGCCGTGGCGACCGAAGCCAACGATCAGCACGATCGCGAACGAGATCAGCGCGAGCACGCCGGTCACGGTCACGTGGCTGGTCACGGTGAAGGGATGGACACCCTTGATCACGCCGAAGGGCAGCAGGCCCAGCACGTTCGCGAACAGGATGAACATGAACAGCGAGAAGACGTAAGGAAGGAAGCGCTTGCCTTCGGGCCCGATGTTCGACGTCAACATCGAATTGACGAAGCCCGTGAAACCCTCGACCGCCGCCTGCCAGCGTCCGGGCACCAGATCGCGCTTCATGCCGCCGATCATGAACACCCACAACGCGACCAGCGTCGCCACCATCCACAGAGCGGAATTGGTGAAGGAAAGGTCGTAGCCGCCGACCACCCAGTGCTGACCGAGCACCGGCTCGATCAGGAACTGGTGCATCGGATCAATCTTGCCGCCCGATTCTGCCGCCACGCTGCTTCGTTCCCACATATGACGAACGCCCGGTTACTCCGGGCGTTCGCCAGAAATCCGAATAATCTGCCTGAACGCCACGCCGATCCCCAGGAACAGCATCACGATCAGTGCCCAGGGTGCGGTGCCGAACCAGCGGTCGAAGAGCCAGCCGATCAACGCACTGCCGACAAGACTTCCGATCAGCGCGGAGATGACGCGGCTGCCTTGGGAATACCCCCTGTCGGCGTCCACCTTCACCCCTTGCCGCGATGCCTCGTCCGCTCGCGCCTTGGCCAGACGCTGATCCAGCGCCGCCAGACGCGGATCGCCCGCATCGTCAAAGTCCCGTCCGGGCTCCATCTCCGCCACGCAGCCACCCTCACCTGTTTTCGTCACCGAAGGGGAGAATGCGCGCGAACGGCGAGCGACCCCGCCAAGGCGAGGCCCGTTTAGAAAGGCCCTCCCCCCAAGTCAACCGCTTGGGGGAGGGCTTGTGACAGATGTGTTAAGGATTGTTGCCGATCGGGAACAGCCCGCGTCGATTCTTTTCGAGAAGAAGAAGGACGCGGCCTTACACGCAGGCGGGCGCCCGCTCCGGCGCGGCGCCGGTCCGGGTCTTCCACACACCCTCGGGCGTCTTGTACTTCTCACCCGAAACCGTCTGCGCGATCAGGTTGCAGCCGCTGGTGAACGCCATCTGCTCGACGGTCGCGCCGCTGGCCTGCGCCTTTTGGGTATAGGCCGCCTTGCGCTGGATATTGATGCTGTTGACCAGGGTGCGCAGTTCGGCCGTCGCGCTGCCGACGATGCCGAGATAGCCGTCGGGCTGCTCGCCGACCTGCCCCGCCGCGCGCGCGGCGGCATAGGCCGGATCGCGCTGCGCCATCGCCATGCCCGACAGGCCTATCAGCGAGACCACGCCGAGGGCCAGGATCATCGTCTTCGTCTTCATCTCAGAATATCCCCGGATTCTGCTGGATCAGCGATTTGGCCTCGCCATCCAGGCGATATACCACTTCCTGCGTCACATTGATGTTCAGATTGATCTCGATCGGCTTTTCGGGCGCGGAGATGTTCACGCATCCCCCGCTCATCGCCAAAAGCGCGACCGGCATCCATCGTGCTCCATCCAAGATCGGCATCCTGTCCAGCATTTTCAATCCTGTTACGGTCATGGCACGGTCTCGCTTGCGGAAGGCTGAATAGGGCGATTGGCGGGCGGCGCGGCGCGCTTGTTCTGCTCTTCGAGCAACGCGGGCAGGTTCCGCTGGATCAGGCGGCGCGGGTCGTAGAAGGACTGCGCCGAATCGAGCAGCCCGCGAAAGGGTGCCTTGATCCGCACGTTGAACACGAAGGGCAGTCGTTGAAGCCGCCGGATCAGGAAATTGGTCTTCGCCCCCTTGCCCTGACTGATTCCCGCAAAGCGCACATCGGTGACCATCTCGCCCGCCAGAGGCCCGTTCATGTCGATCCGAAGCGATCGATAATTGAGCGAGCGCAGCGCCCCGAAGGCCAGGTTGCCCCAGAACCCAAGATTCTTCTGACTGATCTCCCCCAGATAGGCGATGCTGCCACCGCCCGGCCGCACGACCAGTCGTCCGCCCTCGATCCGGCCACCGCGCTCGTCGAAGATCATCGGCAACGTCCCGTCGAAGACGCCGGTGGCGTTCAGATTCTGAAAGTCGAACTGGAGCAGGAACTGGTCGGCGGCGGCCCCCTCAACATGGAAGGTCATGCGCCGCTCCACCGGCTGCGAAAAGTCGAGCAAGGTCGGGTCGAGGGTCAGCGTGCCGCCCGCGAAGGGCCAGCGCCCGCTTTCCACCTTCACCCGCGCGCCCGACAGGGTCTGGTAACGGATGGTGCCGTTGGTCACCGGGATGCCCGGATTGATCGTCTTGACCGTCGCCACCTGTCCGGGCGCGCTTTCCAGCGCGAGCAGGTCGGTGAAGCGGATGGTGCCCGCGATCCCGCTGACCGGGCCCAGCGCCGCGGCGAGGTCGACGCCCTCCGTTCCGAACTGCCCGGTGGAACGCACGCCGGCGCCGTCCCAGTCGATCCGACCCTTGCCCGCGATCATGCCGCGAACCTCCTCGATCACGCCCTTGGTGACCGGAGTCAGCAAGTCGGGCTGGAACTCCTTGGTGAAGGTGATGCCGGGGACGTTCAAATCGGCGAGACCGACCGCACGGTCCAGCGCGTGACGGATGGTGACGTCGGCCACCTTCACCGACCGCGTCGGCTCGAACAACTGGCCGATGGCGTCGATCTGGCTGCCCGCCAGCGTCAGCGCGACGCCGCGCGCCGCCATGGGCAGGAAACGAGGCGATTCGGTCCGCGCATCGCGGACTTGCAGATCGCCGTTCAGCGACAGCCTGCCCCCCGCCAGCCGCCAATCGCCCGCCGCCTGGCCGAGAAGGAGGGGGATTTGTCCGATCTGACCCGAGCCCCCCTCGAACCGACCGACGATCCCCTCGGGCGTGATCCGTCCGGTCAGGTCGGTCGCGTCGATCCGGGTCGGCGATTCCGGGCGGCCGATCCGGCTCTCCACCCCGGTCAGCGCAAAGCTGCGATCGGCCAGCGCGAAACGGGTGGTCGCCGCCGAGACCGCCAGGGGGCTGCCGCCGATCCGCCCCGCCACCCGCGTCGAACCGAGTTGTACCCCACCGCCCAGCCGAGCGCCGTCGATCCGCACCAGCGCGCCGTCCAGCGGGCAGAGGCGCGTCGCCACCCGCTCCAGCCGCAGCCCGGACAGAGCGAGCCGGTCGATGGACAAAGGCTGGCAGTCGGGATTGATGCGAAGCGATCGGCCGCCATTCCATCGCGCGGCGATCGGCAGGGTCAGGCCAACGATCCGGCCGCCGCTGATCGGTCCGGACAGCGCCAGCCGCGTCGTCACGACCGTCTCCCCATTGGCCGCCGCGCGGAACTGCATCCGGTCGAACGCCAGGGCCGCCCCATCCGCCTGATAACGGGCCATCTGCGCGGTGCCGCGAATCGGCGCTCCGGGTGCCGCCTGCCGCAGGGTCGCGCGGATGGCCGGCAGACCGCCGCCGCCGGTCGCCAGGCTGGTATCGATCCGGACCCCGGTCGCATCATAGACCAGGCCCGTCGCGCCGCGAAACGCGATGCGCGCCCCGCTGTTCGACGCGAGCGAAAGGCTCGGCACACGCACCGACAGGCCTGTCGCGCGGGGCCCGCTCTGCTGGTCGAGCGCCAACCGCATATCGGCGGCGAAGCGACGTCCGCTCCGCACCGCCGCGTTTACCACCGCGCGGACCACCGGCCCGACCGGCGTGGCGGCAGCCGAGGCACTCCAGCCCTGGGCGCTAGCCAGCACGCCGGGCGCGAGCCGCGCACCCCCCAATTGCAGCCGCCCGTCGAAGCGGGTCGCCCGCCCGACCAGATATTGTCCCTGGACAACCCCGCGCTCGGCTCGCCCGGCGCGCGCGGCCAGTCCTCGCGCGGTCAGCGCCAGATGCCCGCCGGTCGCCGCCGCATTGCCGGCAAGGTCGATCGTCCCGTCGATCGCGCTCGCGGCCAGATCGGGATGGCGGACCGCCCCGCTGCGCAGCGTCACACGCCCCTGCCATCGGTCGAGTGAGGGGGCGAGGGTGACATCGACCCGCGCCGCCAGCGACCGCGCGGACACGTCGCCGCACGCCATCCCGCCCAGTGTCACCGGACCGGTCAGCGTCGGGCGTTCCCGCACGATCCGGATCCGAAGCGGGGCGGCCAGGCCGCTGGCGACGCAATTGCCGAGCGTCAGGCGCGGCGCGACGGCCCCCAATCGACCGGTAAAGCCGTTGCTCAGCACGCCCTTGCCCGACAGGCTGAGCCCGATCACGCCCTGCGGCGTCTCCAGCCGGATTCCGCCATCCTCGACCGACACGTCGAGGGCGGGCAGCGCGAAGGGCTTACCCGAGGATGGCGGCATCAACCGGTCCAGCGTACCCAGCCGGACCTGTCCGTTCACCAGCCGGCCGCGAAGCCGTACCCGACCGGCGCGCACCTCGGTCACCACCGGTCCCGACAGGCCGATGCGGGTCCGCGTTTCCAGCCAGTCGGCCACCAGATCGGGCCGCGCCGGATCGCCGATGACCACATTGGTCAGCCTTTGCCGACCCAAACCCAGATCGGAAATCTCGTAGCGGGCGGGCACGCCGCGCTTGGCCAGCGCACGGTCGATCGCATCCCCGGCCAGCGACTTGCGCGCGATCCACCCGGCGATCAGCGCGATGAGCAACACTAGCGCGATGGCGATCAGGATATGTTGCAGGCGGCGGAAACGCCGTGTGGGGCTTAGGGGCGTTCCGACCTCCTCGTTCGCGCCCTCCACCCCGATGTCACTCCCTTTTCCTGACTTGCGTCATAGCCGCACGGTCGCGCCGCACGCAATCGCACGAAGCCCGGCGACAGTTCCCGCCGCCGCTCCTATGCTGTCCCGGCAGGGGGAATGGACATGGGCGATACGGGGCAGGATCGTGGCAACGACCATAGCGGCCACCGCGCAAGGCTGCGCGATCGATTGTTGGGCGGTGGCGGATTGCTCGACCATGAACTGCTCGAATATCTGCTGACGACCGCCATTCCCCGCCGCGATACCAAGCCGATCGCCAAGGCGCTGCTACGCGAATTTCATGACATAAGCGGCGTCCTGACCGCCGACCCGGTCGCCCTGCAGCGCGTCGAGGGGGTGGGGGAAACGGCGGCGGCGGCGCTGAAGATCGTACAGGCCTGCGCACTGCGGCTAGCGCAGACGGAGGCCGCGAAGCGGCCGGTCCTATCCAACTGGCAGGCCCTGCTCGACTATCTTCATGCCGATATGGCGCATCATGGGGTGGAACGCTTCCGAGTGCTTCACCTGAACACCCGCAACATGCTGATTCGCGACGAATTGATGGGGGAAGGCTCGATCGACCAGGCGCCGGTCTATATCCGCGAGGTAATCCGTCGGGCGCTGGCGTTCGGGTCCGCGGCCTTGATCCTGGTTCACAACCACCCCAGCGGGGACCCCTCGCCCAGCCGCGCCGATATCGACGTGACGCGCGCCATCGCGGAGGCGGGGCGCAATCTGGGAATCGTGGTGCATGACCATCTGATCATCGGCACCTCGGGGCATGTCAGCCTGCGCGCGCAGGGCCTGATCTGATCGCCGTGCCGAAATGGGCGCAAGCGCCTGCACCACCGGCTTGTCATCGAAAGGACGGTGCCGCATCGCTTCACCCATGATGTCATCCGCCCGCCTGTTCCAAAGGTTACGCCACATTGGCGATCGGCTGGTCCGCGAGGTTCGGATGCGGGCGCATTTGCACGAAGCGCGGCGGGTGCTCGCCACGCCGCCGATCCGCCCGCAGCAGGACGGCGTCGTCCTGATGTCGATGATCGGCTCGCGGGTCCTGCTGCCCTATCTGGTCGCGGTAAAATCGCTCCATCGCCATCTGGGCATGGGGCGGATCGTCCTGATCGACGATGGCAGCCTGACCGATAACGACAAGCGCGTCCTGGCGCATCATTGCGGATCGCCCGACATCATTCCCATCGGCACGATCGACACCGGCCAATGTCCGCGCGGCGGCACCTGGGAAAGACTGCTGACCCTGCTCGACCTGCGCGCAGGCGATTATGTGATCCAGCTCGATTCGGACACGGTCACCATCGGCGATCTGCCAGAGATCCGCTCGGCCATCGCCGCCAATGCTGACTTCATCCTGCTGGGCGGCGAGGATGCGGAGGCGGCGGGGCTGCTGCCCCTGCCCGACTTCACCGCGCGTCGTTATCCAGACGGCCCATCCGCCCCGCCCGCCCATATACAGCGGATGATCGAGTCGCGCCTGGCCTCCTATCCCGATGCGGCCCTCCATCATTATGTGCGGGGCTGTTCGGGTTTTGCCGGCTTCGCGCGCGGCGGCCCGGCCAGTCGGGTCGAGGCCACCCGCTTCTCCCGCCACGCCGAAGCGCTGGTCGGCCCCGCCATCTGGTCGCAATGGGGCAGCGAGCAGGTCACGTCCAACTTCCTGCTGGCCAATGAACCGGGAGTGCGGCTGCTCCCCTATGCGCGCTATACCAATTACTGGCGCCAGAAGGCATCCGGTGACGAGCGGTTCGTCCATTTCATCGGCACGTACCGTTATTCCGGCCCAAGCTACCGCCGGTTGACCGCGCAAGCGATCGACCGACTGCTCGCAGGATAGGCGATCCGCGCCGACGCGGCCAGTTTTTGCGTCTGGCGCGCCCGATGCTAGGGGCCTGTTCGGTAACGCGAAGAGGAAGATGTGATGCAGGTCTGGACCGGGTTGGGCAATCCGGGGCCGCAATATGCGATGCACCGCCACAATGTCGGCTTCATGGCGATGGACGCCATCGCCGAGGTGCATGATTTCGGCCCCGTGAAGAAGCAGTTTCAGGGCTGGACCCAGGAAGGACGCATCGGCGGGCAGAAGATCCTGCTGCTCAAGCCCGCCACCTTCATGAACGAAAGCGGGCGAAGCGTCGGCGACGCGCTGCGCTTCTACAAGCTGGGCGTCGAGGCGCTCACCGTCTTTCACGACGAACTCGACATCGCGCCCTTCCGCGTCAAGGTGAAGACCGGCGGCGGCACGGCGGGGCATAATGGGCTTCGCTCGATCGACCAGCATCTGGGGCCCGATTTCCGCCGCGTCCGCCTCGGCATCGGCCATCCGGGGCATAAGGACCGCGTGACCGGCCATGTGCTCGGCAATTACGCTAAGGCGGAGATCGAGCCGCTGTCCGACCTGCTCGGTGCGGTGGCGGCCGAGGCGCATTGGCTCGCCGAGGGCGACGATGTCCGCTTCGTCAACGACATCGCGCTGCGG
The DNA here is from genome assembly GCF_025371035.1 of Sphingomonas sp. LC-1. Classification (GTDB taxonomy): domain Bacteria; phylum Pseudomonadota; class Alphaproteobacteria; order Sphingomonadales; family Sphingomonadaceae; genus Sphingomonas; species Sphingomonas sanguinis_E. The sequence goes on from NZ_JANZXB010000007.1 coordinate 176,829, forward strand.
CTGGGGGATGCGGCATGAGCGTCCGCCGCCTGTTCGCCTCGCTGCTCTATGAGGGCAATCTCGACGATGCCGACCTGCTCGAGGAGATCGAGCAGAGCTGCTGGGCGCTGGCCGAGGACGATCGCGCCGGGCGGCGATGGTCGAAGGAGCATGGCTATCGCGGCTATACCAGCTATGCCTCGCTCAACGACCTGCCGATCCGCGACCCGGTCTTCGCCGACCTGCGCAAGAAGCTGGATCGCCATGTCGCGCGCTTCGCCGAGGAATGCGCCTTCGATCTGGGCGGTCGCAAGCTCAAGCTCGACAGCCTGTGGGTCAATGTCCTGAAGCCCGGCGGGCATCACTCGGCGCATATCCATCCCCATTCGGTGGTGTCGGGCACGCTCTATGTCGCGATGCCGCCGGGATCGGGGGCGCTGAAGCTGGAGGACCCGCGCCTGCCCATGTTGATGGCCGCCCCGCCCCGCCGCCCCGATGCGCCCGACGATCTGGCGACCTTCGCCACCGCCACGCCCGAGCCCGGCACCGTTCTGCTGTGGGAAAGCTGGCTGCGACACGAAGTGGTGCCCAATGGCGCCAAGGGCGAGCGGATCAGCGTCAGCTTCAACTATCGTTAGGAACGGCCGCGACGAGCAGCACTCCACCCGCGACAAGCCGTAAAGTTCCAACGGCTGAACGCGCATGGAGGGCGTTTCGTCGCGCCCATATCGTGCCGTTAACTTATCTCGATTAAGGGCTGTCCGACCGCATCCTTAGCCCGGACATTATTCCCGATGATCGAATTCGCTGTCTTCACCTTCGGCATGTTGGCGAGCTTCGTGCTGTCGGGCCTTGGCCGCAACAAGAAGGCGAAGCGGGCCAATCCGCCGATGCTCCATTATATGGGTCTGGTGCTGATGGGCTTTTCGGGTGCGCTGGGCGTGATGTTGCTGGCCTGGGCCGCTGCGATGATGGTCGGGATCGCCTGACGACCTTAGTCCTGCCGTCTGTTCCAGCCTGAGCTACGTCGAAGGCCAAGGGATGACGGTTGAGTCAGATGCCCTTGCGGCCAGCGTTCCGCATAGCCTTTGACGTCCCTCGGGCTGAACGGCGGTGGTTGCGGGCGGGGACGTCCGCCATCGGTTGAGAAATATCCCCATCGTCGCTAGAGGGACGCTTTCCCCTTCCTGTAGGATAAGCGACGCATGGGTTTCCGCTGCGGCATCGTCGGCCTGCCGAATGTCGGCAAGTCCACCCTCTTCAACGCGCTGACCGAAACGGCGGCGGCGCAGGCCGCCAATTATCCGTTCTGCACGATCGAGCCGAATGTCGGCAATGTCGCGGTCCCCGACCCGCGCCTGTACAAGCTGGCCGAGGTCGCCGGCTCCGCCAAGATCATCGAGACGCAGCTCGCCTTTGTCGACATTGCGGGCCTTGTGCGCGGCGCGTCGAAGGGCGAAGGGCTGGGCAACCAGTTCCTGGGCAATATCCGTGAGGTGGACGCGATCGTCCATGTCCTGCGCTGCTTCGAGGATGGCGACGTCACCCATGTCGAGGGCAAGGTCGATCCCATCGCCGATGCCGAGACGGTCGAGACCGAGTTGATGCTCTCCGACCTCGAAAGCCTGGAAAAGCGGGTCCCGGCCTTCATCAAGAAGGGCCAGCAGGGCGACAAGGAAGCCAAGATCGCCGCCTCGGTGCTCGGCCAGACGCTGGACCTGCTGCGCGAGGGCAAGCCTGCGCGGCTGACCAAGCCCAAGGATGACGAGGAAGCACGCGTCTTTTCGCAGGCGCAGCTGCTGACCGCCAAGCCCGTCCTCTATGTCTGCAACGTTGAGGAATCGAACGCGGCGAACGGCAATGCGCATTCGCAAGCCGTGTTCGAAAAGGCCGCCGCCGAGGGTGCGCAAGCCGTCGTCGTGTCGGCGGCGATCGAGGCCGACATCGCGACCATGCCTGCGGAGGATCGCGGCGAATTTCTGTCCGAGCTGGGTCTGGCCGAAACCGGCCTGGCGCGCGTGATCCGCGCCGGTTACGCGCTGCTCGACCTGCTGACCTTCTTCACCGTGGGGCCGAAGGAAGCCCGCGCCTGGACCGTTCACCGCGGGGCCAAGGCACCGAACGCGGCGGGCGAAATCCACAGCGACTTCGAACGCGGCTTCATCCGGGCCGAAACCATCGCCTTTGACGACTATATCGCGTTCAAGGGCGAAGCGGGTGCCCGCGATGCGGGCAAGCTGCGCGCCGAGGGCAAGGAATATGTCGTTCAGGACGGCGACGTGATGCTGTTTCGCTTCAACGTCTGACCCAATATGCGCCGGTCGGCCGCGGATCGACCGGCGCATCGAACCTTGCAGTGCATTTTCCACACATTACTTGGTCATGATGATCCAGGTTAACCCGATTCGCCGCATTATCTATAGCAGCCTGGCCGTGGGTGATAATGGTCGTGCGGATCATCAGGCGATCCTCAGCGTCTCTCGCCGCAACAACGGCATGGACGGCATTTCCGGGATTCTGTGGATCGAAAAGGGCCGCTATCTGCAATTGCTGGAAGGGCCGGTCGACAGCGTCGGCGACGCCTTCGAGCGGATCAAGGGCGACCCGCGCCATACCGAAATCCATATTCTCGACGATCGCCTGACCGACGCGACGGAATTCGGCGACTGGGCAATGGCGGGCCTGCCGGGCGATCATCCGGGCGACGCCCAGGCGCGGCTCCGCCTGCTGCTGCGCAACAGCGACGACGAGATCCGCCGCTTCTTCCCGTTGGACTGATCTCACGGAATCGCCCCCGTCGGGGCGGCGACGGACCGCCGCGCCCCATCGAGTCTCGCCACTGTGACATGGCCGCGTTATCGGGATGGTCCGAAAGGACCCTCCTCCCGTGACCAGACTCCCCTTCGCCACGCTCGCACTGACCCTGCTGGCCGGTTGCGCCTATCCCTATACGCCGCCGTCGCTGTCGACGATCGGCGCCGCGACGCCGCCCGCCATGGCAGCGGTTCCGAGCTCCGGCCCCCAGCCCAGCCTCTCCCCTTCCGAAGCCCGCGCGCCGGTGACGATCCTGGTGTCGATCGACGGCTTCCGTGACGATTATCTGGAGCGGGGTCTGACGCCCCATTTGTCGCGGCTGGCGGCGGAAGGCGTGAGCGCCACGATGCGCCCCTCCTTCCCGTCCAAGACCTTCCCCAATCACTGGACGCTGGTGACCGGTGTGGTCCCCGACCGGCATGGGATCGTCGCCAACGGCTTCACCGATACGGAGCATCCCGACGAGCGCTTCACCATGTCGTCGGAGCAGCCCTATTGGTGGAATAGCGCCGAGCCGATCTGGGTCGCGGCGGAAAAGGCAGGCATTCCGACCGCCACCATGTTCTGGCCCGGCTCCAACGTCGCCTGGGGCGGCACCGTGCAGAACGACGGCCATCATCTGGTCACCGGCGGCACGCGCCCGCATGATTGGCAGCAGTTCAATCAGAGCGTCTCCGACCGTCAGCGGGTGGATGCGATCATCGACTGGTTGCGTCGGCCTTCGTCCACCCGCCCCCGTTTCCTGACGCTGTATTTCGATGAGGTGGACACCGCCGGTCATGAGGGCGGCCCCGATTCGCCAGTGGTCAATGCCGCGATCGGGAATGTCGACCAGGCGATCAGCCGATTGCTCGCCGGGTTGGCCGAACTGGGCCAGCCCGCCAATCTGGTGATCGTCGCCGATCACGGCATGGCGGCGATTTCCAGCGATCGGGTCGTGGCGCTCGACCGCTTTACCGATCCCGCCGACTATGTGCTGATCGAGGACGGCCCCTATGCCACGCTGCGCGCGGTGCCGGGGCATGAGGCGGCGCTGGAGCGCCGTTTGCTCGGCCATCACGACCATATCGATTGCTGGCGCAAGGAACAGATTCCGGCGCGCTTCCATTATGGCCGCAACCCCCGCATCCCCCCGTATTTCTGCCTTGCCGATGCGGGGTGGACCATCAAGGCCAAGCCCCCCGAAAAGCCCTTTGCCGGTGGCACCCATGGCTATGACAATGCCGACCCCAGCATGGCGGCGCTGTTCATCGCGCAGGGTCCGGCCTTTCGTGCGGGCGTGAAACTGGCGCCGTTCGACAATGTCGATATCGCACCGCTGCTGCGCGATCTGATCGGTCTGCCGCCGGGCAAGGATCTGGACGGAACCGATTCCCCCTTCCGGCGCGTTCTGCGGCGATAAGGGAGGACGGTCGTGATCTGGCTGGAGGATATGGTGGTCGGCGACGTGGCACGGTTCGGCACCTGCCATGTCGATCGCGACGAGGTGATCGCCTTTGCCGCGCGCTATGATCCCCAGCCCTTTCACCTGTCCGACGAAGCGGCGGCGGCTACCCATTTCGGGCGGCTGTCGGCCAGCGGCTGGCACACCGCGTCGATGACGATGGCGATGATCGTCGCCTATTATCGAGACATCGGCTTTCAGAGCCTGGGCTCGCCCGGCATCGACGAGCTTCGCTGGCTGAAGCCCGTCTATCCCGGCGATACGCTACGCTGCGAGACCCGCGTATTGGAAACACGCCGCTCGGCCAGCCGCCCGGACATGGGCTTCGTGGTCAGCGATCTGACGGTCTACAATCAGGACGATGTGGCGGTCATGCGCTTCCGCCCCACCGTCATGATCCGGGCGCGGCCGGCCGCCTAAGCCTCAACGGGGTCCGCGAGGACCACGCGGGCCACCCGGTCGCGGGCCGCCGCGCCAGCCGCCGGGCGTCCCGCGATTGCCGCGCCACCCTTCGGCCCGCGGCACGCCGGGCGCGGGCGCGACCGATCCGTTGCCCCGCCAGCCATTGCCCCGCCAATTGTCGCCGCGCCAGCCGCTACGACCCCAGCCACGCCACTGATCCCGGATCGGCCCGCCACGCCATGCGTTGCGCCGCCCCTCCCAGTAAGATCGCTGTCCGTCGTTCCAGCGATAGGGCCGCCGATAGCGGTCATAGACGTAGACGCCGGTGCCCGGATAATAAAAGTCGTTATACCAGCCATAATAGGACGGCGCATATCCATAGCCGCCATAACCGCCATAATAGCCGGGACCATATCCGCCGCCGAAGCCCGACCCGACCGATACGCCGCTATAGCCATAGCCGTCGGTGCATCCGCCCAGTGCCAGCAAACCGGCCGCCATCAGCGCGGCCCAACCCGTCTTGCCGAGGCCCATCCTCGCTCTCCATATCCCCTGGCCATATCCCTGGCCTGTCGCCATGCGGGTGCGGCAGGGGTCCGTCATCCGCGTCGATCGACGATCAACCCGCCGCGTCGCGCCATGGTTCCTGCGCCGCAGCGCATGCATATCCCCTGAACGGGCGGAGCGCTCCCGCAGACGGGCCCAAAGGGGATTGGCAAAGCAGGTCAAGCAAGGCTAACCTGAAACACCGTTCATCAAGGACGGACCAGTTGAGAGGGCGGCGCATGACCGGGACAATCCGGCACGACCGTCACGGCGTATCGTTTGCGGACGCGAACCAGGTGGAGGGACAGGACGAATGGCGATGACGGAGAACACCGTACCCCCCGGCGAGGCGCCGGAGCCATTCGAGGAAGAGGTCCATGATCCCCGCCGCCGCGACTTCATCAACATCGCCGCCGTGTCCTTTGCGGGCGTGGGTGCACTGGCCATCGTCCTGCCGCTGATCAACCAGATGAACCCCTCGGCCGACGTGCTCGCGCAGTCGACGACCGAGGTCGACCTGTCCAAGATCGAACCCGGCCAGGCGATCAAGACCAGTTTCCGCAAGCAGCCGCTGTTCGTCCGCAACCTGACGCCCAAGGAAATCGCCGAGGCGGACGCCGTGCCGCTGTCCGACCTACGCGATCCCCAGACGCTGGAGGAACGGACCAAGCCGGGCAAGAAGAACTGGCTGATCACGCTGGGCGTCTGCACCCATCTGGGCTGCGTGCCGCTTGGCGCGGGCGAAGGTGAGAATAAGGGCCCCTATGGCGGCTATTTCTGCCCCTGCCACGGATCGGCCTATGACACCGCCGCCCGCATTCGCAAGGGTCCGGCGCCGAAGAACCTGTTCGTGCCCGACTATAACTTCAACTCCGACACCGTCGTCACGGTCGGCTAAAGGGAGAGGATCGACACCATGAGCTTTCCCTGGGCCAAGCATTACCAACCCAAGCAGCCGGTCATGCGCTGGCTGGACGAGAAGCTGCCGCTGCCGCGCCTCGTCTATAATGCGGTGGGGGCCGGGTATCCGGTGCCGCGCAACCTCAACTATTTCTGGAATTTCGGCGTGCTGGCGGGGGCCGCGCTCGCCATTCAGATCATCACCGGCGTGGTGCTGGCGATGCATTATGCCGCCAATGCGGGTGTCGCCTTCGACTCGGTCGAGGGGATCATGCGCGACGTGAACGCCGGCTGGTTCCTGCGCTATGCCCACGCCAATGGCGCGTCGATGTTCTTCATCGTCGTCTACACCCATATCTTCCGCGGCCTCTATTACGGGTCCTACAAGGCCCCGCGCGAGATGGTGTGGCTGCTCGGCGTGGTCATCTTCCTCCTGATGATGGCGACCGCCTTCATGGGCTATGTGCTGCCCTGGGGGCAGATGAGCTTCTGGGGCGCGCAGGTCATCACCGGCTTCTTCTCGGCGATCCCGCTGGTCGGCGACACCATCCGCATCTGGCTGCTCGGCGGTTTCGCGCCGGACAATGCCGCGCTCAACCGCTTCTTCTCGCTCCATTATCTGCTGCCCTTCGTGATTGCGGGCGTCATCATCCTGCACATCTGGGCGTTGCACATTCCGGGGTCGAACAACCCGACCGGCGTCGATGTGAAGGGCGAGCAGGATACGGTGCCCTTCCACCCCTATTACACCGCCAAGGATGCGGTGGGGCTGGGCGTCTTCCTGCTGGTCTTTGCGGGGCTGTTGTTCTTCTTCCCCAATTATCTGGGCCATCCGGACAATTACATTCCGGCCAACCCACTCTCGACCCCTGCGCATATCGTGCCCGAATGGTATTTCTGGCCCTTCTACGCGATCCTGCGCGCCTTCACCGCCGACTTCATCCTGCCCGCCAAGCTGTGGGGCGTGCTGGCGATGTTCGGTTCGATCCTGCTGCTGTTCTTCCTCCCCTGGCTCGACAGCTCGCCGGTGCGGTCGAGCAATTTCCGGCCCAAGGCGCGGGTCGCCTTCTGGGTGCTGGTGGCGGACGTGCTGCTGCTCGGCTGGTGCGGGGGATCGCCCGCGACGCCCTTCTTCATCATCCTCAGCCAGATCACCGCGGCCTATTATTTCCTCCATTTCCTGGTGATCCTGCCCTGGATCGCGCGGACGGAGCGGCCCGCCCCGCTGCCCCATTCGATCACCGAGGCGGTGCTGGCCAAACATGGCGGCACGGCACCGACCAAGTCGGCCCTGGCCTGACGCGAACCGATAAGAGAGGATTCTGACGACATGGTTCGTGGCATCGCATTCCTGGTCGGCGCGGCCTTCACCCTGGTCCTGGCGATCGCGCTGTGGGGCAGCGTCTCGGGGCTCGTCTCCGACCCGCCCGCGCCGACCGCCGAGGAGGAGTTCCACCTTCACCCGAAACCCGCGCATCTGGCCTCGGACGGTATTCTGGGCCGGTTCGACCGTCGCCAGCTCCAGCGCGGTTTCCAGGTCTATAAGGAGGTCTGCGCGGCCTGCCACTCGCTGCGGCTGGTGGCGTTCCGCGACCTGAAGGATCTGGGCTATAGCGAACCCGAGGTGAAGGCGATCGCCAACCAGTGGGTGATCGAACAGCCCAGCATCAACCCGGAAACGGGCGAGGCGACGACCCGCAAGAATGTGCCGGCCGACCGCTTCCCCTCGCCCTTCGCCAACGAGGTCGCGGCGCGTGCGGCGAACAACAACGCGCTGCCGCCCGACCTGTCGCTGATGACCAAGGCCCGGCATGACGGCACCAATTACGTCTATTCGCTGATCGGCCCCGATGCCTATCGCAACCAGCCCGCCGAATTGCTGCGCAAATTCCCCGATGCCAAGACGCCGACGGGGCTGCACTACAACCCCTATTTCGCAAACCTCAACATCGCGATGCCGCCGCCGCTGACCCAGGACGGGCAGGTGCAATATACTGACGGCACGCTGGCCACCCGCGACCAGATGGCGAAGGACGTCGCCGCCTTCCTGACCTGGACCGCCGAACCCAGGTTGGGATCGCGGCACGCGGCCGGGATCGGGGCGGTGATCTTCATCTTGATCTTCTGCTTCCTGGCCTGGGGCGCGTATCAGAATGTCTGGCGCGACGTGAAACATTGAGGCCGGATTTGAGCATGTGAGGGACCGGGGCGGTTTTCCGAGGGGAAGCCGCCCTTTTTATCGTAAGGAGCGTTCCCTGCCTTCGTTCGGTCCGAGCTGCGGTCGAAGGCCACGCCCCTCACGCTCCACCGCCCCCTCGAGACAGGAACTCCTTTAGCCTTCGACTGGGCACAGGCTGAACGGAGGGTTGGACTGCCCCCCTTTACCCCTGCCCGCCGCAAGCCCATGAGGCCCCGCATGAACGCCCATGACGATCTGAAAGCCCTGATCCGCACCATCCCGGACTTCCCCAAGCCCGGCATCCAGTTCCGCGACATCACCCCCCTGCTGCTCGACCCGACAGGTTTCGCACAGACTATCGAGCGGATGGCCGCGGCAACGCGCGGTCCCGTGGACCTGATCGCAGGGGTCGAGGCGCGTGGGTTCCTGTTCGCCGCCGCGCTGGCCGTGCCGTTGAACGCGGGCGTGCTGCTGATCCGCAAGGACGGCAAGCTGCCCGGCGCCACCATCGCGGAGGATTATGCGCTGGAATATGGCCAGGACCGGATCGTGATGCACGAGGACGCCTTGGTCCCCGGCGCCCGCATCTTGCTGGTCGACGACCTGATCGCCACGGGCGGTACCGCCCGCGCCGCGCTCCGGCTGCTGCGCAAGGCGGGCGGCGTGGTCAGCCAGGCTCACTTCCTGCTCGACCTCCCTGATCTGGGCGGTGCGGAGGCGTTGCGCGCCGAGGGGATCATGGTCGATTCGCTGATCGCCTTTCCGGGTCACTGATGCGGCTCGCGCTTTATGAGCCTGACATTGCGGGGAATGTCGGCACGCTGATCCGCACCGCCACCTGTTTCGGCGTGGCCGTGGACCTGATCGAGCCAATGGGCTTTCCCTATTCGGACCGGGCGCTGGCACGGTCGGCGATGGACTATGCGGCAATGGCGCAGGTGGTCCGCCACGCCGATTGGAGCGATTTTCGCGCGGCGACGCCGGGCCGGATCGTGCTGGCGACGACGCTGGGAGCCGTGCCGCTTCCCGAGATGACGTTCCGGCCCGATGATGTGATCCTGCTCGGCTCGGAAGGCGCCGGGGTGCCGCGCGCGGTGCACGACGCGGCCGATATCCGGGTCCGCGTGCCGATGCGCGACGGCGTCCGCTCGCTCAACGTCGCGATCACCGGCGGTATTTTGCTCGCGGAGGCGCGCCGCCAGACGGGGTGGGACAATATCGCGGGTTGACCCCCCGCCCCGCCCATGGCCAGAACCACCGCGTGATGACCAGCCGCACCCCCGATATTGCCCTCGACGCCGAGCAGGATGCCGCCCGCCAGTGGTTCGAGTCCCTGCGCGACCGGATCTGCGCCGAGTTCGAAGCCATTGAGCGAGAGGCCGGATCGGACGCCGCCTTCGCCTATACCGCCTGGGACCGTGTCGACCCCAGCGGGGAAGCCGGTGGCGGCGGGGTGCGCGGCGTGATGAAGGGCCGCGTCTTCGAAAAGGTCGGGGTCAATGTCTCGACGGTCGGCGGCACGTTCGAGGGGCCGTTCGCCAAGACGATCCACGGCGCGGGCGACGATCCGCGTTTCGTCGCCACGGGGATCAGCCTGGTCGCGCATATGGCGAACCCGCATGTGCCCGCCGTGCATATGAACACCCGCTTCCTGACCACGACCAAGCGCTGGTTCGGCGGCGGCGCCGACCTCAACCCTCCCCTGCCGATCGCGGAGGATACCGAGGATTTCCACGCGCGCCTGAAGGCGGCATGCGACGCGCATGATCCGGGCCACTATCCCCGCTTCAAGGCATGGGCGGACGAGTATTTCTACATCCCCCACCGCCAGGTCCATCGTGGCGTCGGCGGCATCTTCTACGATCATCTGGAACGCGATTTCGAGGGTGACTTCGCCTTCACCCGCGATGTCGGCGAGGCGTTTCTCGATATCTTCCCGCGCATCGTCCGGCGGCGCATGGGCCTGCCCTTTACCGAGGCGGACCGCGCGGCGATGCTGGCCTGGCGGGGGCGTTATGCCGAATTCAACCTGGTCTATGACCGGGGCACGCTCTTCGGGCTCAAGACCGGCGGCAATATCGACGCCATCCTGATGAGCCTGCCCCCGCTCGCGACCTGGGAGTAAAAGCCATGGCGCTGATCCCCGTCGATCCAGGCGAAGTCGCGACCATCGTCACCACGCTCGAAATGCGCGAGCGGCCGCGCCCGCGCCCCCTGCCCGAGGCGCCCCTGAGCCTGGTCGCCTGGGTCCAGCCCGATCCCGCCAAATATCGGACGCTGTTCGCGCGCGTCGGTGCCCCTTGGCTGTGGTTTTCGCGGCTGGTGATGAGCGACGAGACGCTGACCGCGATCATCCATGACCCCGCCGTCTCGGTCTTTGCCGTGGTCGACCGGGCAGGGATCGAGGTGGGCCTGCTCGAACTCGACCACCGCCAGACGGGCGAATGCGAGATCGCCTATTTCGGGCTGATCCCCGAACTGGCCGGGCGAGGCCATGGCCGCTGGCTGATGGCGCAGGCCCTGATGCGCGCCTGGACCGCGGCGGTCGAGCGGGTATGGGTGCATACCTGTACGCTCGACCATCCCGCCGCGCTCGGTTTCTACCGGCGGCAGGGCTTCACCGCCATCGGCCGGGCGATCGAGACGTTTTCGGACCCCCGCGACCTGGGCCTGCTGCCCCAGGACGCCGCGCCGCAAATCCCCCGGCTTAGAGCTGTCGATTGACCAGCCGGCGATAGGCGGCCACCGCGATCAGCGCCTGCGCCAGGCCCGCCGCCATGGCGACCGCCGCCGCCCCCGCCTGAAGCAGCGCGATCGCCACCGGATTGCCCGGACCATCGCCCTTGGAAAGATCGATCATCGTCAGAAAGGGCTGTGTCGCGATCATCCCGCCCAGATAGGTGCAGGAGGACAGCGCCGCCATCGGCAGCCCGACGCCGCGCGTCAGCTTGATCGAGCGGGCGAGCGCCGCCATCGCCGCCATCCGCCGCTCCGCCAGCAACACCGGCCCGACGAGCAGCAGCCGCCCCGCGACATACAGGCCGGGAAGGATATAGAGCAGCATCCCCGCGCCGACCGGCAGGGCGACCAGGATCATCGCGAGCAGATAGCGCGGCGCGATCGCCACGGCGCCGCGCAGCGCTTCGCCCACCGTCGCCCGCCCCCCGCTGAGCAACAGGGCCAGCAAGGCGGCCGTCCCGATCAGGCCGACGACATAGCTGGCGAAATACCAGCCGCCATAATGGCTTGCCCATTGCCCGACCGAGTCGATCCAGACCGAGGCACGCGCCGTCGCTTCGCCCACGCCCTCCTCCGGCAAAGGCGGCGTCGGGACCAGCAGCCCCAGCGCAAAGGCGGGCCAGAACAAGAAAGGCCCCGCCAGCCGGAGCAGCAACGAACGATCCCGGCGGAACAGGCCCCAGGCGTCCCGCAGGGTCGCAACGACATCCAATCCCATCACGATTGCGGCGAACCGTCCTTTCGAAGCGCCTGCTCCCCCGCCGTCGCGACATAGAGACGCGCGACGAAGACATAGGCCAGCGTCATGAATACCGCGCTCACCACCGAACCCAATAGCGCGGTCAGCGCCCGCGCCAGCCACAGCTTGTCGCCGCCCAGGACCAGACCGAATAGGGCGCTCGCCACGCCCTGCACCGCCAGGCCCGACACCGACATGACGATCAGGAACAGCAGCGACACGCCGATCAGCCGCCAGGTCATGCCCCGCGTCAGCGCAATCGAGCGGCGAAACGCGCCCAGACCGACCCGTTCGTTCAGGGCCACCGCATAGGTGAGCATCAGCCGCGCGGCCAGCCAGAGCGCCAGCGGCACGATGACGAGGGCATAGACCAGCAGGAAGAGCGCCGCCCCGCCCGGCATCGGCGGCATCCGGGACGGGTCGCCGTTGACCGCCATCATCGCGGTGAAGTCGAAGCCAAACGCGACGAGCCCCACGATAAGGACCAGCGCCGCCAGCGCCAACACGAACCCGATCGCCAGCGCCAGTCCCAGCACCGGCAGGAAACGCTGAAATCCGGCGCGCGACGCCTCCGCCGTCGTGGTGGAAGGATGCGTCGCCAGCGCCATGATTCCCAATTGCGCCCATACACCCAGCATCAGCGACACGATGGTCAGCATCAGCCCCAGGCCGGAGACATTGCCCGCCGGCGAAACGCCGCCGCTCGGCAGGATCAGAATCTGCAATATACCGGGCAACACGAAGCCGATCGCGGCGAAGGGTATCAACATGCCGGCACGGCCCGCCAATACCTGCTGGGTGCTGTCCCACACCGATCCGATCCTGACGGTCATCGTTCCTCCCTTGGTCCGGACGCCTTCGCCCGTCCGGGCGATCGATCGCTGCCTAGCCCATCGAAGGGCGCAACGCCATGGCGACGGCCAACGGCCTGATCGCCCCCGCTTGCATCATGGCGATGGCGGGCGCAGATAGCCGCGATCGTGACCCAAAGCCCCGCACCCACCCCCGACATCGAATGGCGGATCAGCCCCGGCCTGACGCCCTATGACCAGTCGCTGGCCGAGATGGAGGCGCGTGCGGCCGCCGTGGCACAGGGGCAGGCGCGCGAACTGGTCTGGCTGCTCGAACATCCCCCGGTCTATACGGCGGGGACCAGCGCCGATCCGGTCGATCTGGTCGATCCGCGCTTTCCCGTGTTCCAAACCGGGCGCGGCGGCAAATACACCTATCACGGCCCCGGACAGCGCACCGGCTATCTGGTGCTGGACCTGAACCGGCGTGGGCGGGACGTGCGGCAATTCGTCCATGGGCTGGAGGACTGGCTGATCGCCGCGCTCGCCCGACTGGGGGTGAATGCCTTCAGCGTGGACGGACGCGTCGGCATCTGGACACGCGATGGCGGCACGGAGGCGAAGATCGGCGCGATCGGCGTTCGGGTGCGTCGCTGGGTCACGCTTCACGGCTTCGCGATCAATATCGTACCCGATTTGTCGCATTTCGGCGGAATCGTACCGTGCGGCCTGCCCGAGTTTCCCGTCACCAGTCTTTTTGCGTTAAACGGCGTCAAGTCGTTGGAAACCTTTGACGAGGCGCTTGCGTTCACCTTTCCGGCGTTCCTCAGGACCCTGGGCGGGTCCGATAAAACGACACTTGAGGACCGGGCGGTATCCGATTAATGTCCACCCCGATTTGGGTAATAGGGCCAGCAAGCCGTTCCAAATCCTTAATATCAAGGGAGCTTCCAATGCGTGCAATCATCTCCAAGGTCCTGACGGGCTCGATCATCGCCGGCGCGGCGCTCGCGGTTTCGGCTTGCGGCTCGAACACCGAGAACACCACCGACGCCAACATGACCACCGAAATGAACGCCTCCGAGGGCATGGACACCGCCACCGACAACATGACCGCCGTCGACGGCGCCATGAACGGCGGCATGATGGCCAATGACACCATGGGCAACGACATGATGATGGCCAACGACACGATGATGACCAACGCGACCAACGCGATGTAATCATCGTCGGGGTCATCCCTGACGTGCAAGGGGCCGTCCGGGCGACCGGGCGGCCCCTTTTCGTTGGCGATTCCAACTCCCACCGCCCTTTTTCAGTCCCAGGCTTTCCGCCGTTTTCGCTACCTTTCCGTAACGACACCGCTCATCGCAACCCTGGCTTGGGCCCTCGATTTCCGTTTGGGAAAAAACCGGTAAAGCGTTATGTTTCGGGACGCTCGAAGGCCCTACGGGGGAAGGATCGGAACACAATGAAGGTGGTGCGTACCGCGCTGGTTGCCGGCGTGGCGTTTTGGGGGATGGGTGCCGCGGCACCCGCATCGGCGCAATTTTTCCTGCAGTCCTATAATTTCGAAGGCAAGCCGGTCCGGGGTGACGAGCCCGGCATCGGGCAGCCGCTTCCGGGCGCGAACCCGGCGGAATTGCGCGCGGGCCTGTTGTGGAACATGCGCGCGGCGCTCAACGTCGCGGCGCTGCAATGCCAGTTCGAGCCGATGCTCTCGACCGTCGCCAATTATAACGCGATCCTGAAGGATCACGATGTCGAGCTGAAGGGCGCGTTCGACACGCTGGGTGCATACTTCAAGCGGACCAGCAAGACCCCGCGCGAAGGGCAGATGGCGCTCGACCAATATGGGACGCGCACCTATTCCAGCTTCGCGGCGGTCGCCGCGCAGTTGAACTTCTGCCAGACGGCGGGATCGATCGCGCATGCGGCGGTCTTCACCCCGCGCGGGCATCTGGGCGAACTGGCGGTCGAGCGGATGCGCGAACTGCGGAACAGCCTGACCCCTTATGGCGAGCAGCGCTTCCCCCGCTATATCGGCCGCGAACATGTCGCCGTGACGATGCCGCGCCTCGATGCGCCGTGTTGGAACAAGAAGGCGCAGTGGGTCGCCAAGAAGTGCGGCGCGCAGAACTGGCCCCCCGCCGGCGGCACCAGCCTGGCCGCACGCTGATCCGGGACCTCCCCGGGCCTGGCCTGGGGAGGAGGAACGGCGGCGCAGGGGCGGTCCCATCGGGTGACGCCCCTTGCGGAGGGTCGCTGGCGGCGGTCCTGACGACCTGCCGCCGCCTCTTGGCGGACCGGATAAGCGCCCCCTCCCCTTTCGCGTCGGAATTTGCTAGGCGCGGCCCATGCTCAATCTGAATGGCATCACCGTGCGCCTGGGCGGCCGCACGATCCTCGACGGCGCATCCGCCGCGCTTCCTCCCGGCAGCCGGGTCGGCCTGATCGGTCGCAACGGTGCGGGCAAGTCCACGCTCGTCCGCGTGATCGCGGGCCAGTTGGAGGCCGATGACGGCGCCTGCGAAATGCCCAAGGGCGCCAAGCTCGGCTATATCGCGCAGGAAGCCCCCGACGGCACCGCCACCCCGTTCGAGACGGTGCTCGCCGCCGATATAGAGCGTGCCGAACTGATGGAGCGCAGCGAAACCGAGAGCGATCCGGAAAAGCTGGGCGACATTTACGAGCGGCTGATCGCGATCGACGCCTATACCGCCCCCGCGCGTGCTTCCAGCATCCTCCAGGGTCTGGGCTTCGACGAGGCGATGCAGGCGCGGCCTCTGTCCAGCTATTCGGGCGGATGGAAGATGCGCGTGGCGCTCGCCGCTTTGCTGTTCTCGGCCCCCGACGTGTTGCTGCTCGACGAGCCCTCGAACCACCTCGACCTCGAAGCGGTGATGTGGCTGGAGGATTTCCTCAAATCCTATCGCGCGACGATCCTGCTGGTCAGCCACGAGCGCGACTTCCTGAACAATGTCGTCGACCACATCCTGCACCTGCAGGGCGGCAAGGTGACGCTCTATCCCGGCGGCTATGACTCGTTCGAGCGCCAGCGTGCCGAGCGGATGGCGCAGTTGGCCGCCGCCAAGGCGAATCAGGACGCGCAGCGCGCCAAGTTGCAGGACTATATCGCGCGCAACTCGGCCCGCGCCTCGACGGCCAAACAGGCCCAGAGCCGCGCCAAGATGCTGTCGAAGATGCAGCCGATCGCCGAGATGGCGAACGATCCGTCGCTGTCCTTCGACTTCCCCGATCCCGACCAGCTACGTCCGCCGCTGATCACGCTGGACCTGGCGAGCGTGGGCTATGCCGAGACGCCGATCCTGAAGCGGCTGAACCTGCGCATCGACCCGGACGACCGGATCGCGCTGCTGGGCCGCAACGGCAACGGCAAGACGACGCTCGCCCGCCTGCTCGCCGCGCAGCTGACGCCGATGGAAGGCGACATGAACTCCTCCGGCAAGATGCGGGTGGGCTATTTCACCCAGTATCAGGTCGAGGAACTCGACACCGACGACACGCCGCTCGAGCATATGACGCGCATCATGCGCGGCGCGACCCCGGCGGCGGTGCGCGCGCAGCTGGGCCGGTTTGGCTTTTCGGGCGACAAGGCGACGACCAAGGTCGGCAAGCTGTCGGGCGGTGAACGCGCACGCCTCGCGCTGGCGCTCATCACCCGCGACGCGCCGCATATGCTGATCCTCGACGAGCCGACCAACCACTTGGACGTCGACGCGCGCGAGGCGCTGGTCCAGGCGCTCAACATGTACAAGGGCACGGTCGTGCTGGTCAGCCATGATCGCCACATGCTGGAGATGACCGCCGACCGGTTGGTGCTGGTCGACAACGGCACCGCGAAGGAATTCGACGGGTCGCTGGACGATTATATCGCCTTCGTCCTGAAGGGCGATGCGGGCCAGGGCGATGCCGCCTCCAAGGCGGATCGTGCGGCGAGCAAGAAGGCCTCGGCCGAGCAACGCGAGCGCTTCAACGCGATGAAGAAGACGCTGCGTACCATCGAGGACGAGATGGCCAAGCTGACCCGCGAACGCGAGGCGCTCGACAAGGCGATGAACGACCCGGCGGCGGCCGAACCGCGCCATGCCAGGCTGTCGATGGGCGAACTCAACAAGCGCCGCGCCGAGGTGGTCGACAAGCTGGCCGATGCGGAAGCGCGCTGGATGGAAGCCGGCGAGGCGATGGAGGCGGCATAAGCCGCTCGCCTCCTCCGTTCGCACTGAGCCCTTCGGCGGGCTGGCAAGCCAGCCGCTCAGGATAAACTTCGGCGCGTCGCGCCGAAGTCGAAGTGCGCTAAGGGATCTCCGTGGGCTTCGACTTCGCTCAGCCTGAACGGGGGTTTGGGGAATGCCCTCCCCAAATTTCCTTCTGTTCCCCGGCGAAGGCCGGGGCCCAGTTTCGGGCAAGTCGATGGCGTGCTATCCGGCGAGTGGGAGGCAACGACACCCCACCCTCGATAGCGCCCAGCACCTGGACCCCGGCCTTCGCCGGGGTACGCCCAGTAATTACGCTTCGGTTTCTTCCGAATCCTCGGCGGCGTCGTCCTGCGCCGGATTTTCGATCCACGCCTCGACCTCACCGGTCAGCTTCAGGGTCAACGGGCGGCCATGGCGGTCGACCTTCTTGCCCAGCGCGACGCGGATCCAGCCTTCGGAAATGCAATATTCCTCGACGTCGCGGCGCTCATTGCCCTTGAAGCGGATGCCCACGCCACGCTGGAGCAGGTCCTGGTCGAAATAGGGGCTGTCCGGGTTGGTGGACAGGCGATCGGGAACGGTATTGGTCATGCCCGGCGCCTTAACGCCGACTCGGGGGTGCTGCCAAGAAAAAGCGGCGCCGGAATGATCCGACGCCGCCACAGGCTTTAGTTACAGACCTGAACCGGTACACTGCGGCCCCAATAGGGATCCCAGCGCCAGTCGTTCCAGCAGCGCGGCGCATAGCTGCGATACTGGTACGCCACCGGCGGCGGCGGGGGCGGCGGTGCGTAATAGGGATCGTAACCGCGATCATAATAATAGCCGCGATCGACATAGCGCGGGCGGTTGCTGCTCGCGATCGCCGCGCCCACACCCAGGCCGACGATACCGCCCAGAAGCGCACCCGCCACCGCATCGCCGCCGCGATCGCGGTGATAATAGCCACCGCCCCAGCCACCGCCCCAGCGCTGCGCCTCGGCCGGCGCCGCAGCGGTCAGCGCGGTCGCGGCCAGCGCGACGCCCATCCCCACCTTCTTCAACATTCCGTTCATTTCGAACCTCCGATACTCAAACGCCCGGTCCGCCTGATGGCAAAACGCGCCGCATTGCGTCCGTGTTGCCTTCCCTAATGCGATCGGGCTGAATGGCTGTGGAATGTGGCGTTTAGTCAGGGTTCAGGAGAAGGCAGCGACATGGCCCATTGGCTGTTGAAGTCGGAGGCGGAAAGTTACGGTTGGGACGATCTTGTCCGCGACGGGACGACCGAATGGGACGGGGTGCGCAACGCCGCCGCCGCCAAGCATCTGCGCGGCATGGCCGTAGGCGACCAAGCGATCTTCTACCACAGCGGCAAAGAGAAGGCGGCGGTCGGCATTGCGACGATCACCCGCACGGCCAGGGCCGATGGCGAGGATGGACGCTGGGTCTCGGTGCAGGTCGCACCCGACCGCGCGCTTCCCAAAGCCGTCACGCTGGCGGCGATGAAGGCGGAGGCGGGGCTCTCCGATCTGCCGATGCTCCGCCAGTCGCGTCTGTCGGTCTCACCGGTGGGCGAGGCGGAATGGACGCTTCTGATGGCGATGGCGGGGCTGTAATCCTGCCCCGCGCCGAAGGGGATCACCCCAGGCTGCGGGCGTAGTCGGCGGCCTCCCGCACCTGCTCCGGCGTCGGTCGGACGCCGGTGTAGAGGATGAATTGCTCCAGCGCCTGGATCGTCGCGACCTCGGTCCCGGTGATGACCCGCTTGCCCATGGCGCGGGCGGTTTCGAGGAAACGGGTCTCGGGCGGATATTGCACCACGTCGAAGGCAATCTCGGCCTGGCCGATCATCGCCTCGGGGAAAGCGAGCTGATCCGCATTGCCCCCCGTCATGCCGATCGGGGTGACGTTGATGAGCAACGGCGCGCCCTCGCCCAATTCGGCGGCCCAGCCAAAGCCGTAGAGCTCGGCCAGCCCCCGCCCCGCCGCTTCGTTGCGCGCGACGATGGTGCCGCGACCGAAGCCCGAATCGCGAAGCGCCGCCGCCACCGCCTTGGCCATGCCCCCCGATCCGCGCAGCACGAAGGGCGTCGCGCGGTCGATGTCGGCGATCAGTTCGACCACGGCGGCATAATCGGTGTTATACCCGGTCAGCCGCCCATCATCGTTGACGATGGTGTTCACGCTGTCGATCGCCGCTGCCGAACCGGCCAGGCCATCCAGCATCGGGATCACCGCCTCCTTGAACGGCATCGAGATCGCGCAGCCCCGAATGTTCAGCGCCCGAATCCCGCCGACCGCCGCCGCCAGATCGGTGGTGCCGAACGACTTGTAGACATAATCGAGCCCGGTCAGCTCGTAGAGCCGGTTGTGGAACCGCGAACCGAAATTGCCGGGGCGCGCCGACAGCGACATGCACAGCCGCGTGTCGCGACCGATGGGGGGCTTTGTGGTCATGAGCAGGGTCTAGCGGAGGACGGGGGCGGGTGCATCCCCGTTGTTTTCCGGATGGTTTCCCGTGGCTTCCGGCGTCAGGACATTGCGTTGGCGCACCCCGTCATCCGACGATCCGATATGCAGCGGTCAGCATGGGCCGCGCGGAGAGAGCCTATCGCCGCATCTCGCCGGCGATGGCCCGCACCAGATTTCCCGCCGGCATGGCCCGAGCCAGCGGAGCGCCCTGCCCGGCCCATTGCGCGCCATAGCCATGCTCACCGCGCAGCATGGCGGCGGCGTGGAGCGCCTTTCCGGCGTCATAGGCAATGGGATAATCGGGGGGCGTGACGGACACATGCTTGCCCAGTGCGGTGAAGCGATTGGGCAGACAGCGCGCGGGCCGACCGGAGATCGCACGGGTCATGACCGTGTGCGCAGCCCCCGGCCCCATCAAGGCCGCGCGATAGGCCGGATTCGCCGCGCTTTCGGGGCAGGCGATGAAAGCCGTCCCCAATTGCGCCGCCACTGCCCCCAGCGCCAGTGCCGCCGACACCCCCGCACCGTCCATGATCCCGCCCGCCGCGATGACCGGCCGTGCCGTCCGCGCCGCAAGCAAACGGGTCAGCGCCAATGTCCCCAGCCGATCGTCAGGCGCGTCGGGATCGAAAACCCCGCGATGCCCCCCGGCTTCATAACCCTGGGCGACCAGAGCATCGACCCCGGCACGTTCGGCGGCTTGCGCCTCGGCCAGCGAGGTGACGCTCGCCAGCAACAGGCATCCGGCGCGCTTCAACGCCGCGATCCGCCCGACATCGGGCAGCCCGAAATGAAAGCTGACCACCGGGGCCCGCATCTCTACCAGCATGGCCAGCATCGCGTCGTCCTCGGCAAAGCTGGCATAGATGCTGTGCAGCGCGCCCGGCGGTTCGGCATCCTGTTCGGCAAAGGCGGGGCGGAGCGCCTCGCACCATGCCGCCTCGCGCGCCGGATCATGGCGGGGCGGGGCATGGACGAAGAGATTGATGTTGAACGGCCGCTCCGTCCGGGCGCGGGTCTCCGCGATCGTCGCAGCCGCCCGATCCGCGTCGCCCGCGCCCAGCGCGATCGCACCGAGACCGCCGGCTTCGCTCACCGCCGCCGCCATGGCCGGGGTGGAAACCCCCGCCATCGGCGCTTGCAGAAGGGGCAGGCGCGCGATCAGATCGGCGAAATGCACCGGATCAGCGGGGCGCCTTGGCGCCCTCGATCGCAGCCTGCGGATCGACCGAAGGCGCGCCCTTGGCGGGGGTGCCGGTATTGGCGATCGATCCTGTGTCGCCGCGCACGTCTTCCTCGACCCTGTTGACCGCCGCGTCGGCACCATTGGCCGGGGCCTCGCCCGCCGCTGGTTCCTTCGCGGCCGGGGCCGCGGGCAGCGGCAGGTTCGATCCCTGCTGGTTGAGGTACAGGATCACGTTCGCCCGATCCTGCGGATTGGAAAGACCGGCAAAGGTCATCTTGGTGCCGGGGGCGAATTTGCGCGGAGAGGTCAGCCACGCGTTCATCTTGTCCCAGTCCCAATTGCCGCCGACCGCCTTCAGCGCGTCGGAGAAGGCGAAGCCTGCTTTGCCCTGCGCGATCGCCTCGCCCATGGTGGCATAGAGATTGGGGCCGATACCATTCGCGCCGCCCTGGTTGATCGTGTGGCAGGCGGCGCATTTCTTGAACACTTCCGCGCCCTTGGCTGCGTCCGCCGTGGGCAGGAGCGATGCGATCGGCACCTCTGCCGCGGCACCTCCGCCGCCTTCGGCTTCGACGCCCTCGATCGCATAGCCCATTTTCTCCGGCCGTTCGTCGTGGAAGATCATGCCGCCGACGATCGAAAGGCCCAGTGCCACGCCTGCCGCGCCCAGCACCCATCCCGCGATCGTATTGGTCTTTAGGTCCATCGCTTTTCGCTGCCCCGCCAATATCTCTCCTGAACGCGGACCTTAGGTGCGGCTTTCGCGGACGGCAAGTTTTGCTTCTGGGCTTGCCGTCTTGATCGCATGCCGCCCCGCCTCTAGGCCGCTGGCCCATGGAAAACTACGCCGCCCCCGCCCGCCCGATCGTCGAGGCGATGACGAACGCCGCGCTGGCCGAGCCGCAACGCGCCGTCGCCTTTCAGGGTGCACCCGGCGCGAACAGCCATGTCGCCGCGATCGAGGCCTATCCGGACGGATTGCCGCTGCCCTGTTTCGACTTCGCCGACGCACTGGATGCGGTGAAGAGCGGCAAGGCGGACCGCGCGATCATCCCGATCGAAAATTCGCTGCACGGGCGGGTGGCGGACATCCACTTCCTGCTGCCCGAATCCGGGCTGGCGATCGTCGGCGAGCATTTCCTGTCGATCCGCCATGCGCTGATGGCGACGGGCTCGCGCGACGGACTGGTCGAGGCGATGAGCCATCCGCAGGCGCTGGGCCAATGCCGCCACTGGCTGCGGGCGCATGGCATCCGCCCCATCGCCTATGCCGATACGGCGGGCGCGGCGGCGCGGGTGGCGGAGATGGGCGACCCGTGCGTCGCCGCCCTCGCCCCGCCAAGCGCCGCCAAGCTCTATGGGCTGAACCTGCTGGCCGAGGATGTTTCGGACGGCGAGCGCAACATGACCCGCTTCGTCGCGCTGGCGCGGGGCAGCCAGCCGCCGGTCGGCGAAGGGCCGTGGATGACCAGCCTGATCTTCGAGGTGAAGAACATCCCCGCCGCGCTTTACAAGGCGCTGGGCGGCTTCGCGACCAACGGCGTCAACATGACCAAGCTGGAAAGCTATCAGCGCGGGGGAAGCTTCGCGGCGACCGAATTCTATTGCGACGTCGTAGGCAAGCCCGGCGAACTCGCCTTCGACCGTGCGATCGAGGAACTGGGGTTCCACAGCAAATGGGTGCGGATACTCGGCACCTACGCCCAGGCGCGGCAGCGGGGATGATATCCTCCCCGGCACGGGGAGGTGTGAGGCCGCAGGCCTGACGGAGGGGGGCTTCCACAAAGGACGTCCCCTGACGTACGCGCCCTCCACCAGCTTCGCTGGTCCCCCTCCCCGTACCGGGGAGGCTTACTGTGCCCAGGCCTCCAACAATGTATGCGCGATCGCATAGGCGGGCGGCACGCCGAAGCGCGACGAATCCCCGGCCAGCGCCGCGCGAACCTCATCGCGTGGAACCCAGATCGCATCCTCCAGCTCGGTCGTGTCGATGGTCAGGCGGTCATCCACCGCCGTCGCGACGCAGGCGATCATCAGCGACGAAGGAAAGGGCCAGGGCTGGCTGGCGATGTAGCGGACATTCTCCACCCGTACGCCCGCTTCCTCGAAGAATTCGCGCGCGACCGCTTCCTCGATCGATTCCCCCGGCTCCAGAAAACCCGCGAGCGCCGAATAGCGCCCGGGTGGGAAGGCAGGCTGCCGCCCCAGCAAGGCGCGCCCCTGATGCTCGGCGATCATGATGACGACCGGATCGACGCGCGGGAAATGCTCGGTGCCGCAAGTCGGACACCGCCGCCCCCAGCCGGCCCGGAACGGCTCGGTCGCCGCGCCGCACCGCGCGCAAAAACGATGCCGCGCATGCCAGTCGATCACCGAGCGCGCCGCCGCATAGGTCGCCGCCTCCCCCGCCTCCAGCATGTGAAGCGCGGCGATCATCTCGAACGAGCGGCCCACCGCCGGTTCCGGCGACAGCCGCGCGAAATGCGGTACCCCATCCTCGATGCCCAACAGGACATGGTCCTCGGGCTGCGCTTCGGGGGCGACGCGGGTCCATGCCAGCCGCCCGTCCGCCATCTCGGGCTGATAGCCGTCGAGGATCAGCAACCGCGCCACCGGGTCGGACAGCGCGGCCGCAAAGCCTTCGGAATCATGGCGCAGCGGATCGGCACGATCGAGCCGCCCGCCGGTAAAGCCGATCGTCACGGACGCGCCCTTCCCAGATCCTGATACAGGGCCCCCGCCACATCGCGGCGCAGCGGATATTTGTCGGCGGGGAAGTAATTGACCATGATCGTCCCGCGCATATGCCGCGTCGGATCGACATAGGCCACCGTGCCCGCCGCCCCGCCCCAGCCATAGGTGCCCTTGCCCGGTCCGCCCGGCGTGTCGGCCAGCGTCACCGATCCGCCCGCGCCGTAACCCATCGCCGCCGTCCCCGCCGCGCCGCCCGTCGTTCCTGCGACGCCGCCGAAGGTGACGCCCGGGGGCAACAGGTTCGACATGGCGAGCCGCACCGTCTCCGGCTTCATCACGCGGACGCCGTCGACCTGCCCCTCATTCTGAAGCATCTGGAGAAACCGGTCATAATCACGCGCCGACATGACCAGCCCCGCGCCGCCATAAGGAAAGCTGGGCGGCTGGCGAAAGACCGACGTCGCCGCCGGATCGACCGGCACGATCGTATCGCCCAGAAAAGTATAGTTGCTGACCAGCCGGTTCGCCACCGATGCAGGCACCTGCCAATAGCTGGACGTCATCTTCAGCGGCGCGAACAGCCGGGTCTGGACGAACCGCTCGAACGGCATGCCCGACACTTTCTCGACCACCGCCGCCAGGATGTCGAGGCTCATGGAATAGCTCCATTGCGTCCCCGGCTCGGCGACTAGCGGTACGGTGGCGGCGCGCTCGGCGAATTGCTGGAGCGTGGCGGGGCGGGTCGGACGGACCTTGGCCTCGACCTGTGCATTCGCCGCAAAGGGCATCAGCCCCAACCGCTCATATTCCTGGAGCAGCGGCCCCTTGGCATTGAAGCCATAGCCCAACCCGGCGGTATGGGTCAGCAGCTCGCGGATGGTGATCGGCTTGGTCGCCGGGCGACTGTCGAGCGAAGCCTGCGGATTGGTCAGCACCCGCATCTGCTTATAGGCCGGATAGATGTCGGACAGCGGCTGATCGAGCGATAGCTTGCCCTCCTCGATCAGGATCATCGCGGCCATGGCGGTGATCGGCTTGGTCATCGAATAGACGCGCCAGAGGCTGTCGGGGGTGACGGCCGGCGCGTTCGGCTCGATACCCGTCCGCCCGGCGGACACGAACACCGGCGGCTGGCCCTGGATCCCGATCGCGGCGACGATGCCCGGCATCTTGCCTGTGCGGACATAGCTGTCGAACAACGCCTGGGTCGCGGGCAGCGGGACGGCGGTTCGTGCCTGGGGTCGGCTTTGCGGCGCGACCTGCGCCGGGGCGGTGGCACTCAGCAGGGTCAGCATCACCCCGCCCGTCATCATCACATGGCGCATCATCGGCTTCAGGCCCCTTTCAATCGATCGGCTGCTCGCGCGAACAGCGTGGGCAGGCCGGCGGTTCCCAATTCGGCGATCGGCCACCATTCGCCCGCCGCCGAATCATCCGGTTCGCCCTCGCTCTTGGCGAGCGCCAATTCCAGCTCGAAATGGGTGAAGCCGTGGACCACCGTCTCGTTCAGCATGGTCCACGGCCCCCCGCCCGGCGCATCCACCAGTCCGGGGCGGTCATCCTCCCATGGCCCGGTGGGCAGCGCGCGCATACCGCCCAGCATCCCCTTGTCCGGGCGGCGGACCAGCCAGACCCGCCCCTCGCGCTCGATCCAGAAGACGGTCCCGTGGCGATAAGGGCGCTTCTTCTTCGGCGCCTTGGCGGGCAACGTCTCGGCAATTCCCTCCGCCCGCGCCTGGCAATCCATGGCGATCGGGCAGAGCAGGCATTGCGGCTTCTTCACCGTGCAGATCGACGAACCCAGATCCATCATGGCCTGCGCGAAATCGCCCGCGCGCATGTCCGGGGTGATGCGGTCGGTCGCCTCGCGGATCGCTGGGCGTGCGGCGGGCAGCGGGGTTCGGATGGCGAACAGCCGGGCGACGACGCGCTCGACATTGGCGTCGACCACCACCGCGCGCTCGCCGAACGCGATCGCCGCCACCGCCGCCGCCGTATAGGCCCCCAGTCCCGGCAATGCGCGAAGCGCCGCCTCGCTCGCGGGGAAGCGGCCGCCATGCTCGGCCACCACCGCCCGCGCCGCCTTCACCAGATTGCGCGCGCGCGCATAGTAACCCAGCCCCGCCCAGGCGGCCATGATGTCCTCGTCCGACGCCGCCGCCAGGCTCGCGACATCGGGCCAGCGCTGCGTCCAGGCGATGAAGCGGGGCGTGACCGCCGCCACCGTCGTCTGCTGCAGCATGACCTCGGACAGCCAGACACGGTAGGGATCGGGCGTCTCCCCCGGACGGCTGCGCCAGGGCAGGTCGCGGGCATGCCGGTCGTACCAGGCGAGCAACCGGGCGGCGGGCGTATCGGATGATGATGAATGCTTGGCGTCCACCCGCCCGCTATGGCATGGAGCGCGACATGAGCAAGCGCGTCCGCGCCCCCCAGGAGCCGCCCCCCCGATCGAATCGCCCCCGTGCGGTATCCGAACTGCTGCCCGCGATCGGCGGTGCGGCCTTTCGCCGCTTCGGCTTCGTCCAAAGCGCGATCGTCAGCCGTTGGCCCGATATCGTCGGCCCGCGCCTGTCGACCGCCAGTGCGCCCGAATCGATTCGCTTTCCGCAGGGCGAGAAACAGAATGGCGTGCTTACCCTAGTGGTGCGCGGGGCCCATGCGCCGATGATGCAGCATATCGCCCCCGAGATCATCGAGCGGGTGAATCGCTTCTTCGGCTATCCGGCGGTCGCGCGATTGCAGATACGGCAGGGCGAATTGCCGATGGCCGCCCCCCGCCGCGCCGCACCGCCCAAGCCCCAGCCGATTCCGCCGGAGATGGGCGACGGGCTGCGCCAGATCGCGGATCCGGAGCTTCGCGCCGTGCTCGAATCGCTTGCCGCGGGCGTCGCTGCGACGCGCGGCCTTCCCAAGGTGTCGTGATGCGTCTCTTCCTGTCGCTGGCCGCGCTCGGCCTCACGCTCTCCGCCGCCGGGGCCGCCGATGCCGCGCAGGCGCGAGCCAGGACCGACTGGACGACCCACATCACCCAGACGCCAGCGGGTGCCTATGTCATCGGAAATCCGGCCGCGCGGGTGAAGCTGGTCGAATATGTCAGCTACACCTGCCCGCACTGCGCCGATTTCACCGTCAAATCCGCCCCCATTCTCAAGGGGCAGATGGTCCGGTCGGGATCGACCAGCATCGAGCTTCGCCATTATATCCGCGACCGTCTGGACCTCGCCGCCGCGCTGATCGCGCGTTGCGTGGGCGCGCCGAAGTTCGCCGGGCTGACCGACACGATCTTCGCGCAGCAGCGGGACTGGCTGAAGCGCGGCATGGAATTCGATCAGGCCAACGCCCAGCGCATCGGCGCCTATCCGCCCGCCGCGCAGATGCGTGCAGAGGCAGACGGCTCCGGCCTGACCGCGATCGGCAAGAATGCGGGGCTCAGCGATGCGCAGATCACGACCTGCCTGTCGGACCGCGCCGCCACCGACCGCGTGATCGCGCTGACCACCTCCGCGCCCGATACGATCGAGGGCACGCCCGGCTTCTTCATCAACGGCAAGCAGGCGATGGGCGTCTTCACCTGGGAAAAGCTGCTGCCGCTGTTGCGCGCGGCGGGCGCCCGCTAATTTCTTCTTTTCCTCGGAGCATATGTCGATGAAGTCTCGTCTTCTCCTTCTCGCCCTTCCGCTCGCGCTGGCCGCCTGCGGCGGTGGCAATGGCGATGCCAACAGCACGGCCCCCGCCGCCTCGCCGCTGCCCGCCATCGCGGCCCCCGCGGGCAAGGACTGGACCCAGGTCGTCAGCAAGACCGCCGAGGGCTATGTGATGGGCAATCCCGATGCGCCCATCAAGCTGGTCGAATATGGCTCGCGCCTGTGCCCGGCCTGCGGCGCCTTCGCGCGCGAGGGTTATGAGCCGCTGACCAACACCTATGTCAAATCGGGCAAGGTAAGCTGGGAATTCCGCGAGTTCCTGATCCACGGCGCGCCCGACCTGCCGCCCGCGCTGCTCGGCATCTGCGCGGGCGAGGCGACCTTCTTCCCGGTGTTGGAGCAGATGTACCAGTCGCAGCAGGGCTTCAATGACAAGCTGCAGGCGATGTCGCCCGCGGTGCAGCAGCAGCTCCAGAACGCCAAGCCGGTCGACGTCATCAAGGCGCTGGCCGATCAGATGGACCTGATCAACTTCGTCAAGCAGCGCGGCATTCCCGAAGCCAAGGCGCGCCAGTGCCTGAGCGACATGACGCAGATCGACCGGCTGACCAAGCAGACCCAGGATCGCGGCGCCGACGGCACGGTGACCGGCACCCCGACCTTCCTGCTGAACGGCAAGCCTCTCAAGGGCGCGATCAGTTGGTCGGACGTGCAGGCGGCGCTGAAGAACGCTGGCGCGTAAGCGGCACGGCTTTCGGGTCAAAGGAAAGGCGGTCGGGCGAAGGTCCGGCCGCCTTTTTTTGTTTTTCCACCAGACGAGGACCACCCCGGCGAAGGCCGGGGGCCAGTTGCGTTACGTTCGGGGGAACGTCGGACGTCGCGTGGGAGGCTTATTCACACCCTTCGACAGCCCACTCTCGGCATTGCGTAACGCGCCATCAACCGAACCGCTACTGGACCCCGGCCTTCGCCGGGGTGGCATAAACAGTCATGGTCACGCCATTCGCCTCACGTCCATGGAATGGCCATTCTCATCCCACCCTGTTCGCACCGAGCGAAGCCGAAGTGCATGCCCCGCCTGCAACCCCGAGCGAGTCCCGTGGCCTTCGACTTCGCTCAGGCTGAATGGGGGTGGCGTGCAGGGCGCATAGAAAAGGGCCCGGGGATCGCTCCCCAGGCCCTTTCTTTTGGCTGTGCCGCAAGGACAGGCCGGTCCGGTCCCCGGCGAGGCGAAGCCCCGCCGGTTCGCGGAAACCCGACTTAGAAGTCTATGCCGCCCATGCCGCCCATGCCGCCGCCGGCGGGCATGGCGGGCGACTTGTCTTCCGGCAGCTCGGCCACGGTGGCTTCCGTGGTGATGAGCAGGCCGGCAACCGACGCCGCGTTCTGGAGCGCGGTGCGGACGACCTTGGTCGGGTCGATCACGCCGGCAGCAACCAGGTTCTCATACGTGTCGGTCGACGCGTTGAAGCCGAACGAGGTGTCGTTCTGATCGAGCAGCTTGCCCGACACGACCGCACCGTCATGGCCGGCGTTCTGAGCGATCTGGCGAACCAGCGCGGTCAGCGACTTGCGAACGATGTCGATACCGCGGGTCTGGTCGTCGTTGATGCCCTTGACGCCGTCCAGCGCCTTGGTCGCGTACAGCAGCGCCGTGCCACCGCCGGGGACGATGCCCTCTTCGACGGCTGCGCGGGTCGCGTGCAGCGCGTCGTCGACGCGGTCCTTGCGCTCCTTCACCTCGACCTCGGTCGCACCGCCGACCTTGATCACGGCCACGCCGCCAGCGAGCTTGGCCAGACGCTCCTGGAGCTTCTCGCGGTCGTAATCGCTGGTGGTGTTCTCGATCTGCGCACGGATCGCCTCGGTGCGGCCCTTGATCGCTTCGGCATCACCCGCGCCATCGACGATGGTGGTGTTGTCCTTGTCGATCGTGACGCGCTTGGCGGTGCCCAGCATGCCGACGGTGACCGACTCGAGCTTGATGCCCAGGTCTTCCGAGATCAGCTCGCCTGCGGTCAGGATGGCGATGTCTTCCAGCATCGCCTTGCGACGATCGCCGAAGCCCGGAGCCTTGACCGCCGCGACCTTCAGGCCGCCACGCAGCTTGTTGACGACGAGCGTGGCGAGTGCCTCACCCTCGATGTCCTCGGCGATGATCAGGAGCGGACGGCCCGACTGAACGACGGCTTCCAGGATCGGGAGCATCGCCTGCAGGTTCGACAGCTTCTTCTCGTGGATCAGGATGTACGGGTCGTTGAGTTCGACCGTCATCTTCTCCGGGTTGGTGATGAAGTAGGGCGACAGGTAGCCACGGTCGAACTGCATGCCCTCGACGACGTCGAGTTCGAATTCGAGGCCCTTGGCCTCCTCGACGGTGATGACGCCTTCCTTGCCGACCTTTTCCATGGCCTCGGCGATCTTCTCGCCGACTTCACGGTCGCCGTTCGCCGAGATGATGCCGACCTGGGCAACTTCCTGGCTGCCCGAGACGGGCTTCGAGCGCGACTTGATGTCCTCGGTCACCTTGGCGACGGCGATGTCGATGCCGCGCTTCAGGTCCATCGGGTTCATGCCGGCCGCAACCGACTTCATGCCCTCGCGGACGATCGCCTGAGCGAGGACGGTCGCGGTGGTGGTGCCGTCACCGGCGATGTCGTTGGTCTTCGACGCCACTTCGCGCACCATCTGGGCGCCCATGTTCTCGAACTTGTCCTTGAGTTCGATTTCCTTGGCGACCGAAACGCCGTCCTTGGTGATGCGCGGCGCACCGAACGACTTGTCGATCACGACGTTGCGGCCCTTCGGGCCCAGCGTGACCTTGACGGCATCGGCGAGGATATCGACGCCCTTCAGAATGCGCTCACGCGCGTCGCGCGAAAACTTGACTTCCTTGGCTGCCATGGTGGCTACCCTTTCGATCTGGAATTGTCAGAAAAACGGGAGAAGGATCAGGCTCAGCCGATGATGCCGAGAATGTCCGATTCCTTCATGATCAGCAGGTCTTCGCCATCGACCTTCACCTCAGTGCCCGACCACTTGCCGAACAGGATGCGGTCGCCGGCCTTGACGTCCAGCGGCGTGACCTTGCCGTCATCGGCCTTCGCGCCCGAACCGGCGGCGACGACTTCGCCCTCCTGGGGCTTTTCCTTGGCGGTGTCGGGGATGATGATCCCGCCAGCCGTCTTTTCCTCGGCCTCGACGCGACGGACGAGAACGCGGTCGTGCAACGGACGAAAGTTCATTGCCATGTCCCTTTAATCTGGCTTGTTACACTTTTCTGGCACTCGCCGGGTGGGAGTGCCAACGCCCCGGATATGTGAACGCCGGTTCAGCCCGTCAACGACCCCGAACAAAAAATTTCGACGGACCGCCCCGAATGCGGGAACAAAATCCTGGCCGAGGTGCGCCTGTATTGGCCTCACAATACGGGCCATTGCCCCGTTATCGCGGCTGGGCTAGCCATGGGGGATGACCGACGCCCGCGCAGACGCCTATCCGCCCACCTCCCCGCTCGACCAGGATTTCAGCCGACCGGGGCGCAAGCGCGGCAAGCGCAGCGGCTGGCGGATCGTCAAGGCGGCGTGGCGGCTGCTGGTCGGGATCAAGGATTTCCTGGTGCTGGCGGCGATGCTGCTGTTCTTCGGGCTGATCTTCGCCGCGCTGAACGCGCGTCCGGGTACCAAGCCGATCACCGACGGCGCGCTTCTGCTCAAGCTGGACGGCCCGATCGTCGAACAGCCCGAGACGATCGCCCCGCTCGCGCTGCTGTCGGGCGGCGACACGCCACGCCAATATCGCCTGCGCGACGTGGTCCGCGCGATCGATACGGCGAAGGGCGATGCTCGGGTCAAGGTGCTGGTGCTCGACCTCGACGCGTTCGGCGGCGCCTACCCGGCCACCCTGCAGGAGGTGGGCGATGCGATCGCGCGCTTCCGCAAGGGCGGCAAGCCGGTGCTGGCCTATGCCACCGCCTATACCGACGGAGCCTATCGCCTGGCGTCGAACGCCAGCGAGATCTGGGTCAATCCGCTGGGCGGCACATTGTTCGCGGGGCCGGGCGGCAACCAGCTTTATTATAAGGGGCTGATCGACAAGCTGGGCGTCAACACCCATGTCTATCGCGTCGGCAAGTTCAAGTCGTTCGTCGAGCCCTATATCCGCACCGACCAGAGCCCCGACGCCCGCGCCGCGTCGCAGGCGCTGTACGGCACGCTGTTCGCCCAGTGGCGCGAGGCCGTCGCCAAGGCCCGGCCCAAGGCACAGATCGATGGCTTCCTGTCGCAGCCCGACCGTGCGGTGCTGGCGGCGAACGGCAGTATCGCCGACGCCAATCTGAAGGCGGGACTGGTCGACAAGCTGGGGGACCGCATGGCGTTCGGCAAGCGGGTGGCCCAGATCGCGGGCGTCGAGTCGAACAAGCCCGCAGGCGCGTTCCGCACCATTTCCTACGCATCCTGGGTGCGCGCCAATCCGCTGCCCACCAAGGGGGATGCGATCGGCGTGCTGACCATCGCGGGCGACATCGTCGATGGCGAAGCCGGCCCCGGCTCGGCGGCGGGCGAAACGGTGTCCAAGGCACTGCTCGACGGTCTGGCCAAGAAATCGCTCAAGGCGCTGGTCGTGCGGGTCGATTCGCCGGGCGGCTCGGTGCTGGCGTCCGAACAGATTCGCCAGGCGATCCTGGAGGCCAAGCGGCAGAAGCTGCCGGTCATCGTCTCGATGGGCGGCTTGGCAGCGTCGGGCGGTTACTGGGTCTCGACGCCGGGCGACATGATCTTCGCCGAGCCCGGGACGATCACCGGGTCGATCGGCATCTTCGGCATCATCCCGACCTTCGAGAACACGCTGGCCAAGATCGGCGTGACCACCGACGGAGTGAAGACCACGCCGCTGACCGGACAGCCCGACGTCTGGGGCGGCACGACGCCGATGCTCGATACGATCCTGCAGGCCGGCATCGTGAATGGCTATCGCCAGTTCCTGACCCGCGTCGCCCAGTCGCGGCACATGACGCCGGAAAAGGTCGACACCATCGCGCAGGGCCGCGTGTGGGACGGCGGCACCGCGCGCCAGATCGGCCTGGTCGACCGCTTCGGCAACCTGTCCGACGCCATCGCCGAGGCCGCCCGCCGGGCCAAGCTGGACCCCGCCAAGGTCTATCCGGAATATCTGGAGAAGAAGCCCGGCTTCGCCGCGATGCTGGCCGAGGGTTTCGGGAGCGATGATGACGACAGCCAGCAGGGCGGCGATGTGTTCGCCATCGCCGCGGCCGAGCGCCGTGCGGTCGCGGCACGTGCGCTGGGCGATGTCGCGCGCCTGGTGCGTGGCGGGTCGGTGCAGGCACGCTGCCTGGAATGCGGCGCGATGGGACCGATGGCGAAGGTCGGCGACCAGCGACTGCTCGATATGGTGATCGCGCGCTTGGGGCTCTGATCGGATCCCCTGCGCCCTCATCCCCCATATCGGTTCAGCCTGGGCGAAGTCGAAGGCCAAGGGAATCTCCTCGCCGCAAAGCGTAGGACATCTACTTCGACTTCGCTCAGTGCGAATGGCGGGAGGGGTTTAGCGCAAAGGGGCGAAGGACGTTGGCCTCTTCCGAAGCATCGGTCCCCGCGCTAGGCAGGCCCATCGCTTCAGGAGACGCTGCCCCCATGATCGCCATCCGCGCCGCCCGCCCCGATGACGCCGCCGCCATCGCTGCCATCTATGCACCCCATGTCCTGGCGGGCGTCGTCTCCTTCGAGACCCAGGCCCCCGACGCCGATGCGATGCGCGCGCGGATGGAGGGCGCGGACGGCCTCTATCCCTGGATCGTCGCGACGCTGGCCGATGAAGAGGGCCGGGAGGATGCGGTGATCGGCTATGCCTATGCCGCGCGTTTCCGCGAGCGCGAGGCCTATCGCTGGGTGGTGGAGACGACGATCTACGTCGCCGACGTGTCGCAGCGTTCGGGCATCGGACGACTGCTCTACGAGGCGCTGGTCGACACGCTGACCGCGCAAGGCTTCACCCAGGCGATGGGCGTGATCGCGCTGCCCAACGACGGATCGATCAAGCTGCACGAGGCGGTCGGCTTCCGCCGCGCCGGCGTCTTCCGCGAGGTCGGTCACAAGCATGGCCGCTGGATCGATGTCGGCTATTGGCAGCGCGAATTGGCCGAACCCGCACCCCACCCTGCCGAGCCGAAGCGATTTACCGATGTCGGCGTGGTGCGGGACCCGGTGGCGGTGAAGCACCGCTGACCCCGTGGCAGGGCGGGCCCGATGGGCCCGCCGCCGTGCGTCAGCGAAACACGAAGAACGACCCGCCCGGCTTCCAGTTGATCCGCTTGATCCATACGGATCTGACCGCTTGGCCGTCGGCGGCGATGGCGGGACTGAATTTGGCGCGCTTCGTCGCCGCCTCGCACGTCGCGTCCTGAAAGGCCTTGTCGCCGCCCGCCTTGGTCACAACGCATTTCTCGACGCTACCGTCCGCTCCCACGAGCAGCCGAATGATCACTGCGCCGCCCATCCCCATCTGGCTCAGCCCCGCCGGATAATCGTCCGGCCGGAACCATTTCAGCGGGCTCTCGCGCGGCTCGGGTCCGGTTTTGAGCTGCCGCTGCTGTACGGGATCAAGACCCCAGGACGCGATCAGGTCGTCGGAACATTGGTCCAGCGCGCCGAGCGCGCCCTTCATCGATCCCAGGTCGAGTTGGATATTGTAGCGCCGGACAAAATTGATGGTCAGCATCGTCGGCTTGCCTGCCGCGACATCGCTGCGCAGCGCCTTGGGAAGATCGATATCGGGGCGGAAACGCAGCTGCGACGGCACGTTGCGCATGGCAGCGAAACCTTGCGCCTGGATGCCGGGAACCTCCGCGACGGTCGTCGTCGCCACCGTGACGGGGACGTTATCGTCGGTGGGCGGGATATGCGGTCCGGCCAGCGCCATCTCCAGCTCGTCCCGGAGATCATAGCGGGCGATCTGGAGCAAAATCTGATCCTTACCCTCGCCAAAGGTCCGCAACAGGCGGCATTCGGTCGGGGCGTAGTTCATATTCCACTTGGATGTCGGCGTCATGGGCGGCTTGGGTTCGGCGGCGTACAGAATAGGCGGCGCGACCACCCCTAGAATCGCGGCGATCCCTGCGGACGCCATAGCCATTCGACGGCGCATCATTCCCTCTCCCCTCAGGACGACCGAACCGGCCTATAGGCGGGGAGGATGACATGACGGTTTCCGCCGCCCAACCTAAATCGTCAATTTCTGCCCGTTCTGCGTCCCGTCCTGTCTCGACCATACCAATCTAAGGCTTGGCTTTGCGGCCCGGCTTTGTCTAACGCCATGGGTGAACCCCTTGGGGGCACGCTAGAAAGGAACAAGCATCATGGCTGCCGACTGGTCGACGATCGAATCGCTTCCGCAGACCCCGCTTCTCGATCTTTTCGCGAGTGATCCCAATCGGCTGGCCTCGCTCAGCCTGGACGTGGCGGGTATCCATTTCGACTGGTCCAAGACCCACCTGACGCCAGAGGCCGTCGCCGCCTTCGCCGAACTCGCCAAGGCCAGCGGCCTGGCCGCCAAGCGCGACGCGCTGTTCGGCGGCGAGGTCGTCAACGTCACCGAGGGTCGCGCGGTCGAGCACACCGCCGAGCGTGGCGAAGGCAATCCCGAAAGCGTCGCCACCGCCCGCCAGTCGCACGCCCGGATGCGCGCGCTGATCGACGCGATCGAGGCGGAGGCGCTGGGCCCCATCCGCCACGTGCTGCACATCGGCATCGGCGGCTCGGCGCTGGGCCCGGACCTGCTGGTCGACGCGCTGGGCCGCGACAGCGACCGCTATGACGTCGCGATCGTCTCCAATGTCGACGGCGTGGCGCTGGAGGAGGTGTTCAAGCGTTTCGACCCGGCCGCCACGCTGCTGGTAGTCGCGTCCAAGACCTTCACCACCACCGAGACGATGCTCAACGCCACCTCCGCGCTCCAGTGGATGACCGAGCACGGCGTCGAGGACCCCTATGGCCGCGTCATCGCGCTGACCGCCAATCCGGCCAAAGCGGTCGAATGGGGCGTGGACGAGACGCGAATCCTGTCCTTTGCCGAGTCGGTCGGCGGCCGCTATTCGCTCTGGTCGACCATCGGCTTCCCCGCCGCGCTGGGCCTGGGCTGGGACGCGTTCGAGGAATTGCTGGAAGGCGCGGCCGAGATGGACCGCCATTTCCGCCTGACCGACCTGGCGCAGAACGCGCCTGCGCTCGCCGCCTTTGCCGACCTTTATTACACCCAGGTCCGCCATGCCGAAACGCGTGCGCCGTTCGCCTATGACGAGCGTCTGCGCCTCCTCCCCTCCTATCTCCAGCAGCTGGAGATGGAGTCGAACGGCAAGGGCGTGACCGTTGACGGCCAGCCCGTCGGCCGTCCGACTGCCGCGATCACCTGGGGCGGGGTCGGCACCGATGCGCAGCATGCGGTGTTCCAGCTGCTCCACCAGGGCACCCACCTCGTCCCCGTCGAGTTCATCGCGGTGGTCGAGCCGGGCGACGTGCTGAGCGACGAGCATCACCGCCAGCTGCTGCTCAACGCCTTTGCGCAGGGCGCCGCGCTGATGAAGGGCAAGACGGTCGATGACCCCGCCCGCAGCTATTCGGGCGATCGTCCGTCCTCGACCATCCTGCTCGAAACGCTCGACCCGCGCACGCTGGGCGCGCTGATCGCCTTTTACGAGCATCGCGTGTTCGTGAATGGCGTGCTGCTGGGCATCAACAGCTTCGACCAGTTCGGCGTCGAGCTGGGCAAGGAAATGGCTAAGGCGGCGGACCAGGGCGGTCAGGATTTCGATCCCTCGACCGAAGACCTGATCAAGCGGGCGTTCGGCTAAGCGCATCCTCCCCGCTCGCGGGGAGGCGGACCAGCGAAGCTGGTGAAGGGGGCGTGTCGCGAGGAAAGACCTTGGTGAAAGCCCCCTCCGTCAGCGCTCCGCGCTGCCACCTTCCCGCCAGAGGAAGGAATTTTGAGTTTTCGATCACTGTCAGGGGGACGCTGAACTTGGCTCGGCGTCCCCCGTTGTGCTTTTAGGCGGGTCACACACCCGAGCATCTGCATTCCCGGAGAAACCGATCCCATGGCTGAGTATGACTATGACCTGTTTGTCATCGGTGCGGGATCGGGGGGTACGCGTGCGTCGCGGGTCTCGGCAGCACATGGCGCGCGCGTGGCGGTGGCCGAGGAGTATCGGGTCGGCGGCACCTGCGTCATTCGCGGCTGCGTGCCCAAGAAGCTGCTCGTCTATGGCGCGCATTTCGCCGAAGACCTGAAGGACGCCCGCCGTTTCGGCTGGCAGGTGCCCAGCGAGTGCGAATTCTCCTGGGAAACGCTGCGCGACAATGTCCTGTCGGAGGTCGATCGGCTGAACGGTGCCTATAAGAAGACGCTGGAAAGCCATGATGTCGAGATCATCGACCAGCGCGCGGTCGTCACCGGGCCGCATAGCGTCCGTCTGGCCGACGGCACCGAGAAGACCGCCGAGCGTATCCTGATCGCGGTCGGCGCCCACCCCGCCGTGCCCTCCTGTCCGGGGCATGAGCATGGCATTACCTCCAACGAGGCCTTCCATCTCGACAGCATTCCCAAGCGCGTGCTGATCGCAGGGGCGGGCTATATCGCGAACGAGTTCGCGGGCGTCTTCCACCAGTTCGGCGCGCACGTTACGCTGATCAACCGCAGCAAGGAAATCCTGCGCGGATACGACCTGACCATTCGCGACCGGCTGCTCCAGATTTCGATGATGAAGGGGATCGATTTCCGCTTCGACGCGACGTTCGAGGGGATCGAAAAGCAGGCGGACGGCTCGCTGCTGGTATCCATGTCGGGCCATGCCCCGATCGAGGTCGACTTGGTCATGTTCGCCACCGGGCGCGTCCCCAACACGCATGGCCTAGGTCTGGAAACCGCCGGGGTCGAACTGGACGATCAGGGCGCGATCAAGGTGGACGAGGACAATCGCTCGACCTGCCCCAGCATCTATGCGGTCGGCGACGTAACCAACCGCGTGCAACTGACCCCCGTGGCGATCCGCGAGGGACAGGCCTTTGCCGACACCATCTTCGGCAACAAACCGACCAAGGTCGATTACGACTGTATCCCCGCCGCCGTGTTCAGCCATCCGCCAATGGCGGGCGTCGGCCTGACCGAAGCCCAGGCCAAGCAGAAGCTGGGCTCGGTACGGGTCTACACCTCCGACTTCCGCCCGATGAAGAATGTGCTGGCGGGACGCGACGAGCGGGCGCTCTATAAAATGGTGTGCGACGGCGATACCGACCGGGTCGTCGGCCTGCATATGATCGGCCCCGATGTACCCGAAATCCTCCAGGCCGCCGCCGTTGCGGTCAAGGCGGGGCTGACCAAGGCGCAGTTCGATGCGACCGTCGCGCTGCACCCGACCATGGCCGAAGAACTGGTGCTGATGCGCTGAACCTTGCCCCTTGCCCTGCGACTGTCCCGTCGCAGGGCATATGATGGCTTTTCACGCCCATTTATATATCGCGCGAAACATTATCGCTGTGTATTCATGGGACATTGTGTAGCGCCAAGGGACGGCAATCGTCCGCGGCCCGATCGTCTTGGAAATAGTGATGCGTGATCAGATCATGTCGTTCGAACTGGTTATCTCTCATGCGCAGGCCGCGATGGACGGCGCCGACGCCCTGAACATGCCGCTGGCGGGCAATCATATCGCCGCCGGTCTCGACATGCTGCGCGCCGCCAAGGAAGAGCTGGAAAGCCGTCGCGAGTCGGCGTGACCGAACGCCTCGGCCGCGCCGTCAGCCGCTTGCCGATTCGCCCTCATCCTGGCCATCGTCCAGCGCCGTCGCGCGCAGATGCGCGGGACGATCATGGAGGCGGCCGATATAGGCCATGATCGCATCGGTCTTCGGCATCAGGCCGAATTGCGTGAACCACATCATCTGCGATCCGACATAGACATCCGCCGCGGTGAAGCGATCACCCGCGATATAGGGGCTGTTCGCCACCGCATCGCTGATGACGCCGACCGCGCGATCAAAATCGCCATATCCCGCCATACGCTGCTGCTCCGGCGTCACCGTCACGCCGAAGGCGCGATTGGTCGTCGCCGCCTCCAACGGCCCCGCCGCGAAGAACAGCCAGCGATAATAGGCGGCTTTCTCGGTGGGCAACGGCGCCAGTTCCGCATCGGGAAACGCCTCGGCCAGATAGGCACAGATCGCCGCCGTCTCCGTCACCACCTGCCCCTGGTGAACGATGGCGGGGACCTTCGTCATCGGATTGATCGCACGATATTCGGACGCCACCATCGTCGTCCCATAGTCGAGCACCACGACGTCATAGGCCGCGCCCGCCTCCTCCAGCATCCACCGCGCGATGCGCCCGCGCGAATGCGGGTTGGTATAGAGCGTCAGGTCGGCGGTCATAGGGTCTCTCCAGCGGGCGGCATTTTGCGCTAAGCTTATGCCCGGTCGAGATGACGGTGCAAGAAGGCGGTGGTCCGGTCCCAGGCCTGTTTGGCGGCGGCGGCATTATAGCGTTCGGCCGAACCGTCATTGTTGAACGCATGGTCGACGCCGGGATAGGTGTACGCCTCCACCGGCTTCCCCGCCGCACGCAGCGCCGCGACCCAGGGTTCGCCCGTCGCGTTCACCCGCGCGTCCTTGCCCGCATAATGGAGCATGAGCGGGGCCTGCACCTTCGCCGCTTCCGCCGGCGCGGGGGCCGGCCCGTAATAGGCCACGCCCGCCGTCAGGGCAGCGCCCGCCGCCACCGCCAGCCGGTTGACGAACGCGCCGCCCCAGCAGAATCCGACAGCACCGACCCGCCCCGTTCCCGATGCGTCGGCCGCCGCATGTGCCATCATCGCACGCGCCTGGGCCAATGCCAGATCATAGTCGAGCGAGCCGATCAGCGTGCGCGCCCGATCCTCATCGGCGGGCGTCCCGCCCTGTGGCGCGAGCAGGTCGGGCGCGATGGCGTGGAAACCGGCCAGCGCCAGCCTGCGTGTCACATCCTCGATATGCGGGGTCAGGCCACGATTCTCGTGAATGACCAGGACGGAGCCCAAACGCTTCCGCATGGACTTGGGGGTCGCGACATAGACCGCCGACCGTGCGCCCGCCTCCATGCCTTCTCGGCGGTCGATGCGCAGGCGCGTGTCATGGGGATCGACGATCGCCGCCGCCGCCGGGCTGGCGGCGATCCCCAGGATCAGCGCTTCGGCCGCCGCGGCCGACCCCGCCAGCGCGGTCATCTGACGCAGCAGGGTTCGGCGGTCGTGATGCTCATGGGTGAAGGCGTCGTAAATCCGGACGGCCTGGTCGTGCAACGCATCGGTCATGCGGACTTCCTCCCTTCGGCCAACCGTCACGCTATCTGCGGTGGCGTATTTGTGGCCGGTGGCGGAACTGTAAACCGCGTATGTTCAGAGGGCTAGGGCCGATCAACATCCTCGCCATCGGGCCTCCGAACCCGTTCAGCCCGAGCGGCGTCGAGGCCACGGAGCCGCCCAAACGAAAAGGGCCGCCCCCTCTTGGGAACGGCCCTTTCGTCACTTGCAGGATGATCAAGCCCCCAGAGGGGTAGGCGAGCCGAACGGCCCCGTGCCGCGACGGGTCTTGGGTATCGAAGTCCCCGCCTTCGCGATCGGCACCGTCTTGGCCTTGGGATCGTCGCGATCGATATCGTCGCCCGCGATCAGCTTCTTGATCTCGTCGCCCGACAGCGTCTCATATTCGAGCAACGCCCCCGCCAGCAGGTGAAGCTGGTCGACATGCTCGGTCAGCACATGCTTGGCGCGATGCAGGCCGCCCTCGACGATCGACTTGATCTCGTCGTCGATCAGCTGCGCAGTCTGGTTGGACATGCGCACCGGTTGGCTCGACGAGTAACCCAGGAAGCTTTCGCCCTCGGGCTGGGCATATTCCACGGGGCCGACCTTGTCCGACATGCCCCATTTGGTGACCATGTCGCGCGCCAGCCCCGTGGCGTACTGAATGTCGCCGCTCGCGCCACTCGACACCTTGTCGTAACCGAAGATGATCTCCTCGGCGACACGGCCACCCATGGCGACCGCTAGGTTCGCGTACATCTTGTCGCGGTGATAGCTATACGAGTCGCGCTCCGGCAGGCGCATCACCATGCCTAGCGCGCGACCGCGCGGGATGATCGTCGCCTTGTGGATCGGGTCCGACGCCGGTTCGTGCAGCGCGATGATCGCATGACCCGCCTCGTGATAGGCGGTCATCCGCTTCTCGTCCTCGGTCATGACCATGGAGCGGCGCTCAGCGCCCATCATGACCTTGTCCTTGGCTTCCTCGAACTCGGCATTGGCAACCAGGCGCTTGCCCTTGCGCGCCGCCATCAGGGCGGCCTCGTTGACGAGGTTGGCGAGGTCCGCGCCCGAGAAGCCCGGCGTACCCCGCGCGATGACGCGAGCGTCGACGTCGGGGGCCAGCGGCACCTTCTTCATATGGACTTCGAGGATCTTCACGCGGCCATCGATGTCCGGGCGCGGCACCACGACCTGGCGATCGAAGCGGCCAGGACGCAGCAGCGCGGGGTCGAGCACGTCGGGGCGGTTGGTCGCGGCGATGATAATGATGCCTTCATTGGCCTCGAAGCCATCCATCTCGACCAGAAGCTGGTTCAGCGTCTGCTCGCGCTCGTCATTGCCGTTGCCCAGACCCGCACCACGATGGCGGCCCACCGCGTCGATTTCGTCGATGAAGACGATGCAGGGGGCGCTCTTCTTGGCCTGTTCGAACATGTCGCGCACGCGGCTGGCGCCGACGCCGACGAACATCTCGACAAAGTCCGAACCCGAAATGGTGAAGAAGGGCACGCCCGCCTCCCCCGCGATCGCGCGGGCGAGCAGCGTCTTGCCAGTACCGGGCGAGCCGACCAGCAGTGCGCCCTTCGGGATCTTGCCGCCCAACCGGGCGAATTTCGAGGGGTCCTTCAGAAACTCAACGATTTCCTGCAGCTCTTCGCGCGCCTCGTCGATGCCGGCCACATCGTCGAAGGTCACCTTGCCTTCCTTCTGGGTCAGCATCCGCGCGCGGCTCTTGCCGAAGCCCATCGCACCGCTGGCACCGCCGCCCTTCTGCATCTGGCGCAGAACGAAGAAGGCGATACCGATGAACAGGATAAAGGGCAGCGAATTATAGAGCATCAGCATCCAGACCGAGGGTGCTTCCTCGGTCTTGGCGGTAAAGGTCACCCCTTCCTTGCGGAGGTGTGGGATGAGCTGCGAATCGGGGACGGGCGTTGTCTTGAACCGCTCACCCGAGGACAGCGTGCCCGTGATCGAATCGCGCGAGATGACGGCGGTCTTCACCGTCCCCTCGTCCACCTTGTCGAGGAAGGTCGAATATTCGATCTGGTTGCCGCTCTGCCCCGACGATCCCGCGCCCGACAGACTGACGAACAGGGCGAGCGCCATCAGGATGCCCACCCAGATCAACAGGCTCTTCATCCAGGGGTTGCCGCCCCCATTGGGATCGGGGCTCTGCTGCTTGTCGTTATCGTTCATCGGTGCCGGATACCTTTCATGCTCCAAGATAGGCATGACGAGGTTAATGGCAATGGAACAACGCCGATCATTGTGATCGGCGGACCGAGAGTATTCCCACCGTCGGCAAAGCGCGGGGACGCAGCTTCGCAAAGCGGCAAGCCTTGCGCCCCTCCGCCTCGCCCCTCCGACGCCGCCTGGGGAATTACCCCGTCCGGCGAGGCGGGGCGGGGCGGAAGCGCCATACCCCCGATCGGACGCTCGCGATCACACCGGCCTGGGTCGCGCGGCGACCTTCATAAAGCGACTCGAGCAACTTCTCGATATTGGCGCCCTCGGTCCAGCCGGGCGCATCGATCGCCGCGGCAGCGTGCACCGTTCCGATCGCGCGGCGGGCCAGCCTGCGGCCCAGTTCGCGCGGCAGATTCGCGGCATCGATGCGGACATTGTCGTCATCGATCTTCGCCCGCTCCTCCCACAGCCAGTCGACGGTGGCGCGAAGATCGCTGTCCGCCTCGGCCAATTGCTGCGCCGCGCGGGCGAGCTGCGCCACGCCCAGCCACTCATGTCCGTCGAGCAACTGGCGGAACCGGGTGCGATCGTGACGCGGATCGTGATTGGCGGGATCGTCGACAAAGGGGGCCTCCGCCCGGCGGACGATCTGGCGCAATTCGGCCCGCCGCCAGTCGAGCAGAGGACGCAAGATCGTCATCCCCGCAATCACCGTACGCGCCCGCACACCCGAAAGGCCCGACAGCCCGGCCCCACGCGCCGCGCGCATCAGGAAGGTCTCCGCCTGGTCGTCGGCGTGATGCGCGGTCAGGATCACCGGTGCGCCGAGG
This sequence comes from Sphingomonas sp. LC-1, assembly GCF_025371035.1. GTDB lineage: Bacteria > Pseudomonadota > Alphaproteobacteria > Sphingomonadales > Sphingomonadaceae > Sphingomonas > Sphingomonas sanguinis_E. The sequence continues at coordinate 218,932 of NZ_JANZXB010000007.1, forward strand.
GCGCGCGCCTGCGCCGCCAGCAACGCATAGCGCACGTCGCGCGCCTGGGACTGGATGCTCGCTCCCGCGATCGGCGTCGCGGGGCGCAGGCCATGGTGCGGCACGCCCAACCCGGCGCAATGCTCCGCCACCATCCGCACCTCGTCCGCCGCCTCGGGACGAAGGCCGTGGTCCACCGTCGCCACGGCGATCTTCCCAGGAAAGGCCGCCGCCGCCAGGGTCAGCATCGCCATGCTGTCGGGCCCGCCCGATACGGCCAGCAGCAACGGCGTGGCATGGCAAGAAGGATCGTGAAGAAGCGTCAGATCGGCGGCGAAGCGCGCAATCTGATCGACGGCCGTGGCATCGGTGGCCATGATGCTCTCAAAACTGGTCAGGGATGTGCGCGCTCTGGCCCTTCCGGGGGACGGGCGCAAGAGATTTTACGAGCCGCCCGCCCGATCCAATGCCCTTCGCAAGCCCGGGGGCCCCTGTGCAACATGGTGGAGGGGTTGTCAGCGCCGCACCGGAAGCCTGCGCCGGCCATACCGCCTCCGCCAGTCCCCCGCCCCCTTTCGGGGCAGGAATATTATGCGATCACTCGCACTTGGCGGCCTTGCGACCGCTGACGACCTGCGTCTTCATCGATGCCGACATCTTCGCGCCATACACGTCGGTGAGTTCGTCATAGACCTTGCAGGCATCGGCGGCCTTGTTCAGCTTGGTCAGCGCCTGGCCCAGATAGAGCAGGCTGTCGGGCGCGCGTTCGCCGTCCGGGAATTTCTTGTAATTCTCGTAAAAGGCCATCGACGCCAGGCTGGGCTTGCCCGAGTCCAGGTAGGTGCGGCCCAGCAGATTCTGCGCATAGCTGGCACGACGGCTCTTGGGATAGTCGGTGACCACCTTCTTCAACTGGGTTTCCGCCTCGGCATAGCGCTTGGCGGTCCAAAGGCGATAGCCATAGAGATAGGCGTCCTCCGCCGGATCGCCGGTCGAGGGCTTGTCGACCGCCGCACCGCCCGCTGCCGGGGTGGTCGAGGCGGTATCGCCGGTGACGACCGATGCAGCCGCCGGGGTCCTGCCGGGGCGCGGGCCGCTGGGCGCGGCGGGCTCGGACGGGTCGAGCGGCGCACTCTGCCCCGCTGGCGCGATCGGCGCGGGGCCAGACTCCAACGCCTTCAGCCGCGCCTCGGTGCCGCGCTTATACGCGTCGAACTGATCCTGGAGCTGGCGGGTGCGAAAGCCGTTCTGCTCGATCTGGCCGGTCAGGCTCGCCATCTGTTCTTCCAGCGAGGTGACGCGCGCGGTCAGGTCGCTGATCGCGCTGGTGGCGGGCACGCCGGGGGCCTGTGCCTGGGTCTGGGGCGCGGTGATCTCGGGCTGGACATAGCCCCCCGCTCCGTTCGGAAAGACCTTGCGCTGGACCGCGCGCATTTCACTTTCCAGCTTGCCGACGCGGCCCTCGACATTGGACTGCGCGGTGGCGGCGGTCGGCAGGATCATCACGGCCGCGACCCCGGCCAGCAACAGATTACGCATCGGCTTCACCCCCCGGTGGGCATGGTGTTGAAAGGACGGGAATATCCTACCCCGTCGCGGCTGTCTCCAGCCTGAAAGCAAAGCCCCTTACAAATCCGCCGGGGCCGTGGCGGCGGTCGTCGGCGACGGCACAGGTGCCGCCGCGGCCGGGGTTGCGCCACCCGCATCGCCCGCCCCCGTCGTGGAGGAGCGCCGCGCCGGCCGCTCGCGCGGTGCGTTACGGCTCGGGGCCGGGCTCGTCGTGGTCGCGGAAGGCGCAGGTGCCCCCGACAGCCGCGCCGCGATCGCGCTGGAGTCCAGTCGCACATCCTTGATCGCACGCGATCCGTCGCCCAGCGGCGGCAGCGCCGTTCCGTTCAGCGTCACGGTCAGCTTGTCGGGACGACCGACATTCAACAGCGGCCCGTTGGCATCCGCAGGCACCTCATATTGCTCGCCCGGCTGGAGCGTGCCGATCTTCAGCGTCTTGTTGTCCGCATCATAGACGCGCAGCCACACCTCGCCCTTGGCGGTCAGCACGACCTTGCCGCCGGTTACCGGCGTCGGGCTTGGCGCGGGCGCGGGTGCCGCCTCGGTCGCATTGGCGAGCGGGGTCGCGGCGGGAACTTCCTGCGCGGTGCGGTCGCGGCGGAACAGGTCGGTGCCATACCACAGCCCCGCCAGGATCAGCACCGCCAGCGCCAGCCCGACGCCGATGATCGCCAGGCCACGCGAGGGCACGCGGGCCGGATCGGCAATATCCTGCGGCACATATTCGGTGGTGCGACGGCCGAGGCGATCGACATCGGCGCGCACCGCCTGAGCGATCGCAACCTCGTCCGCCCCGACGGCGCGGGCATAGGCCTTGGCGAAGCCGACCGCATAGGTAGCCGACGGCAGGCTCTGATAATCGGATGCCTCGATCGCCGCGAGATGGCGACTGGGGATGCGCGTGCGAGCGCCGATATCGCCCAGCGATAGCCCTTGCGCCTCACGCGCCATGCGCAGGACGTCACCGGCGCGGGCAGGTGCCGCTGGTGCGGCATCGTGGCCGGGATTGACCTCGTCCATTCTCAACTCCGAAGTGACCATGGCCCACCCCATGATCGCGGTCGTTCTTTCAGAGCCCCGGGCTCAAGTCAACGCGGGGCCCCGGCCAGGGTCAGGCCAATTCCACACCGTTCGTCGCAGCCCAGGCACCAAGCGCCCCACGCATGTCACGCACGGGATGCGCGAGCAGCCGCGCCATCTCCTCGGCAATCGCCGAACGGTCGAGCGAGCGGATCATCGCCTTGACCGGCCCCACCGCCGCAGGGGTGATCGACAGGCGTTCGATGCCCAGGCCGATCAGCGCCATCGCCTCCAGCGGACGCCCGCCCATTTCACCGCAGACGGCCACTGGCACCCCCGCCGCACGCGCCGGATCGACCACGCGGCGAAGGAAGCGCAGGATCGACGGGCTAAGCCAGTCATAGCGCTCCGCCAGCTTCGGATTGGCGCGATCGGCGGCGAACAGGAACTGGGTCAGGTCGTTGGTGCCGATCGACAGGAAATCGACATTCGGCAGGATCAGGTCGAGCTGTTCGGCGAGCGCTGGCACCTCCAGCATCGCGCCGTAACGGACATCGAGCGGCAGGCGGCGCCCGCGCGTGCCCAGCCATGCCCGCTGCGCCTCGAACAATGCCTTGGCCTCGTCGAACTCCCACGCTTCCGACACCATCGGGAACATGATGTGGAGCGTCCGCCCCGCCCCCGCCTCGATCAGCGCGCGGGCCTGTGCCTTCATCAACCCGTCCCGTTCCAGCGCGAGGCGAAGCGCGCGCCAGCCCATCGCCGGATTCTCCTCATGCCCATCGGCGGTGTTGAGATAGGGCAGCGCCTTGTCCCCGCCGATGTCGATGGTACGGAACACGACGGGACGGTCGCCCGCCGACTCCAGCACGTCGCGGTACAGCCGCTGCTGCCGCTCACGTTGCGGCAGGGTGGCGGAGACGAGGAACTGGAATTCGGTGCGGAACAGCCCGATCCCGTCCGCACCGGTGGTGTCGAGCGCGGCGGCATCGTCGCGAAGACCCGCATTGACCATCAGGGTGACGCGGTGCCCGTCCTTCGTCACCGGCGGCACGTCACGCAGAGCCGCGAAGGCCGCTCGCCGTTTCTGGCGCAGCGTCAGCTTGGCCTCGAACGCCTCCTCCATCGCGGAGGTGGGACGGACCAGCACGCTGCCCTCGGTCACGTCGAGCAGCAACTGGTCGCCATCCGCAATCTGGCGGCGGACATCGCTGACCCGGCCCAGCACTGGCACGCCCATCGCCCGCGCCACGATGATGACATGCGCGGTCAGCGACCCTTCCTCCAGGATGACACCCTTCAACCGCCGACGGTCATATTCCAGCAGCTCGGCGGGCCCCAGATTGCGCGCGATCAGGATCGTGTCCTGTCGCAGCCCCAGTTGCGCCGCCGTGCCCATCTGGCCCGACACGATGCGGAGCAGCCGATTGGACAGGTCCTCCAGATCGTGCATGCGGTCGGCGAGCAGCGGATCGTCGATCTGGCGCATCCGCTGGCGCGTACGTTGCTGCACGCGTTCGATCGCGGCCTCGGCGGTCAGGCCGCTGTCGATCGCCTCGTTGATCCGGCGCGCCCAGCCTTCGTCATAGGCGAACATCTTATAGGTCTCGATGACCTCGACATGCTCGCCGCCGACGCCGAACTCCGCCTCGCGCGCCATGCGATCAATCTGTTCGCGCATCTTGTCGAAGGCGGCATAGACGCGGCGACGCTCGGCATCGATATCCTCGGCGACTGTATGCTCGATGACGATGCGCGGCTGGTGATAGACGGCGAACCCGCTGCCCATGCCGTCGACCAGCTTCTGACCGCTCAAGCGGATCGAGGCGGTCATCTGCGGCCGCGCGCCCGCCGCGCCCGCCGCATCGATCAGCCCGGCATTGGCGATCAGTTCGGACAGCACCATCGCGACGGTCTGAAGCGCTTCGATCTCGACATCGGCATATTTGCGCGGGTCGGTATGCTGTACCGCCAGCACGCCCACCGCCCGCTCGCGCCGGATGATCGGCACGCCCGCAAAGCTATGGAACCGGTCCTCACCCGTTTCCGGCTTATAGGCAAAATCGGGGTGGCTGGCTGCCTCGTCGAGGTTCAGCACCTCGACATCCTCGGCGATGGTGCCGACCAGCCCCTCGCCCAGCGCCATCTTGGTGACGTGCACCGCCTCTTCGGCCAGACCGCGGGTCGCGAACAGTTCCAGCACGCCCTCGCGCAGCAGATAGATGGAGCACACCTCACTGCCGATCGCCTCGCCGATGATCTGAACCACCTGGTTCAGCTTGGCTTGAGCGGGCGTGCGCGACGCCATGACGTCGTGCAGGCGAACGAGGATCTCGCGGGCGGATGCGGCGGCCGAAACGGGCATGGCGACAGGGCTAACAGACGGGATGCGGCGGTGTCATGTGCTAATATCGCAGCGCCGGGGTTCATTGCCGCAAGCACCCCAAATAAAGATGCTGATTTGCATTATATCGCAGATATTTATCCGGAACAGCGGCGAGTGCGGCCGGTTGATTTGGCTATTCGTCACGGGAGAGCATCATGCCCAAGATCCTATCCGTCGCGCTTGCCCTGGGGGTCACCGCTGCCCCGGCCATCGCGCAGACCCCGCCGCCGCCACCCGCAGCGGCCAAGGCGCAAGCCGACGCCTATGTGAAGGCCGCCGGGACAAGCGATCTGTACGAGATCACCTCCAGCCGCATCGCGCTGCAGAAATCGCGTAACGCCGATGTCCGGCGATTTGCGCAGATGATGATCGACCACCATCAGCAGACGACCGCCGCCACCGTCCGCGCCGCCAAGCAGGACGGCCTGTCGGCCACGCCGCCCAGGCTGGGCCCTGCCGAGGCGTCGATCGGCGAACTCCGCCGCGCCTCCGCCCAGGACTTCGACCGATTATACATCGGCCAGCAATTGCCCGCGCATCAGGCCGCGCTCGACCTGCACCAGAGCTTCGCCGCGAATGGCGACAAACCCGCGCTGAAGACCAGCGCGCAGAGCGCGGTGCCGATCGTGCAGCAACATATTCAGATGCTGCAACAGATGCAGCCCTGAGCCTGCCCCCCTCCCCGAGCCTGGCTCAGGGGAGGGAACGCCGCGAAGCGATGGTAGAATGGTATCGGCACCCAGCGCCAGCATCCGCACCCCCAGGTCGTGCGGTCAGCTGCGCCCCCCATCCCACGCCCAACGCGGATGAGTTACCGACTAGCATTCTAGGAACTGCAACTTCGTGACTGTCCGGCACGATGTCGGCCAGGACGGCTTCATCCGCTATCGCGCGCGACAGCAGGACTGTGGCGGCTGCACCCTGCGGGATCGCTGAACGCCCAACATGCCCGTGCGCAAGGTCATCCGTTCGATCCACGAAGGGGCCCGCGACATAGCCACTACCCGCCTGAGCCGGTCGGCGCTGTACCGTGCAACTCAGCCGCAGCTTGCCTCCTTTCCGCGCCCCAACTTCTTCAACACAATCGGGTCGTACGGGACCCTGCTGGGACAGCGTGTGATCGAGTGAATTCACATCCGGCTAAAAGAGTCCGCAGAGTTGCGGCCGATAACCGAATCTGGTCCTCGCAAGAAAGCGATAAGCAAGCTCCTCCTCACACAGGACGATTCAGGAATTTCCGCTAGATGTTCGGTCAATATCCTGATCGAGATATGACGCCACATATGGGCAGCAATATCACATCCAGCATTGCGAACCAGGCAAGCCAAAGCGCGCTCCTGGTTCCAACTTTTGCGGGGGGATTGATATGCACAGCCCATCGGCCACGTCGGTTCCCGACGGCAGCCGTAACATATTCTTCGGTTCGCAGCGTACGCGATCGCTGGGGGCCGCCCTGCTCGCTGGCAGCGCGCTTTGCGGAACGCTATTGTCGCCGGGTTCGGCGGTGGCGCAAAGCGGTCAGGCCATCGCCTTGGATGCGCGCAGTCGCCCGGCCATGGCCCCCGTCACGGTCGACAGCACAAGCATCACGACGACGCAGGGCCAGCAACCGGGCATCTTCGTCAGAAGTTTCGACAGTCAGACCGCTTATGCAGGCACCATCATCGTCGAGAGCAGCTCGATCTCAACAGAGGGTGTCAATTCGTCCGGTATCGTCGTCGCTGACGCCGTTCGCCCGGGATTTGGCCTGCGCGCCGCGCGCGGCGGCACGGATACGCTTTCGATCGTCAGTCAGTCGATCAGCGTCAATGGTACTGGCGGCATGGGCATCCTCGTCGATCATCGGGGTCCGATCAGCATCAAGAGCGGCTCGATCACGACGAGTAGCCAAAATGGTGGGAACGCCGGCATTTACGTTTGGGCCGGCGACCGGGTCGACATCGACAGCGACCGCATTACGACGCCGAACGGGCCAGGCATCGTCATATACGGTGCTTCGGGGGCCGTCCGCATCAATGCCGCGTCCACGACGGTCGGCACCGGCGGCGACGTCGGAGTGTTTGCACGGACCAGCACCGGCGACATTTCGATCGTAGCGGGCACAACCTCGACCGCGCGGCGGGATATACTGAACGGTCAGATCACGGCCGATGGCGTGATCGGCATCTCGACGGGCGGCGGGGCGATTACGATCGACGCCGGTACCACGACGGTCTGAGCTGCCCCCTTCTGAGTGGTCCATGGACTATGACAGTCTGGATCAAAGAAGGGACAACGAATGCCTGCCAAGAAGCACAAGCCCGAGGAGATCATCGGCAAGCTGCGTGAGGTTGAGATCATG
>NZ_JANZXB010000008.1 GCF_025371035.1 Sphingomonas sp. LC-1
CATACGAACTGGCTTATATGCTTTAACGATCTCCGAGCACCTTGTATGCCCAGAACAACCGCCAAGCCGCCGCCCGCATGTCCCTTCATCAATCAACAATGTCAAAGAGCCGACAACAAATACCGGCGCGTCTTCCGTCCCTAAACCTTTCGGTCTAGAAACACAGAGCGCCAGCATCTCAATGCCAGTACCGCAGACCCCGAAGCCGCCGTAGCGGCCCGCTCCGTCGCGGTGAAACCCCTCTAGGCCTACCCTCTCATACGGTCAACACCTATTTTCACACCAAAGCCTTTTTTCTTGCATCGCAGCGTCACATGCCGGCGTCACGGTATCGGACTCGGCTGCTCACCCCCCTCCTCCATCCTCTCGGCATAGTGACGGGCCAGCATGGCACAGGCGATTAGTTGGATCTGGTGAAAGAGCATCACCGGCAGAAGGACGATCCCGACTTGCGCGGCAGGGAACAGGACGCCCGCCATGGGCACGCCCGACGCCAGGCTCTTTTTCGAACCGCAGAACTGAAGGACGATCGCATCCTCCGGCGAAAGCCGCATGAGGCGTGCAATGATGTAGGTCGTGGTCAATACGATCCCGAGCAGCAACAGACATAGGAGCGCGAGCCGCCCCAGATCGCCCGGCGAGACGCGCGTCCAGAGCCCCTCGACCACCGCCGCCCCGAACGCCGTATAAACGACGAGCAGGATCGAACCGCGATCGACGATGGTCAGCATGGCCTTATGCCGCCCAACAAAGCCCCCGATCCACGGCCGGAGGAGATGCCCCGCCACGAACGGCGCAAGCAGTTGCAGCAGGATGCCTTCGACCGATGCGAGCGATACCCCCGCCCCTCCCTCTGCCTGCATCGTCAACGCGACGAGCGCCGGCGTGACGACGATGCCCAGCAAATTCGAGAAGGAGGCGCTGCAGATCGCCGCCGCGACATTGCCGCGCGCGATGGCGGTGAAGGCGATCGAGGACTGCACCGTCGAGGGAAGCAGCGTCAGGAAGAGAATTCCTGTCGCCAGGGACGAATCAATGCCCGGCACATGCGACAACCCCAGCCCGACCAGCGGAAAGAACAGGAACGTCGTCGCCAGCACCGCCAAATGCAGCGGCCAGTTGCGCAAGCCGCCCCAGATCGCCTCTCGCGACAGTTTCGCACCATGCAGAAAGAAGAGCAGGACGATTCCCGCATCCGCCAGATAGCTCGCGAACGTCGCATAGCCTCCCCTTGCGGGCAGAAGGGATGCGAGCAGGACCGTGGCCAACAGGCTGAGGATGAACGGCTCGAAGACGGAAAACAGGCGCTGGATCACGGGCGCTCCTCGGCAAGGTCATAAGGCGCAGGGGCTTTGCCACCTTGAAAGCGCCGTCAAATCCAACCGATAGGCCCTGATGGCCGGTAAAGTCATCTTTGGATCACCCGCCATCGCGCGAAAAGCCGGACGGGCGTTTCACCGTCGCCGTTTCATCGCTTTTTGGCTGAAGAGGGGGGAGCGATGCCCGAATCGCTCAACCCCCGCCCCGATCGTCCTGCCGGTGCCGGTCTTCCCGGCGGCTTCCGCTCCCGATTGTCGATTCTTTTGTGTGTTTGGCCGACGATGCAAAGCTTCCCTAGGGGAAATGCGGACCAAAAAAAAGGCCGGTCAAGCGACCGGCCGAAAAGTTTTTAGGAGAGGATGCCTGAAAGGCGTGTTCCTTGTGCACCGCAGCGACGGTTGACGCAATTGCAACATTAGCAAACGGAATTGCATGAAATGCAATTGGTGCTGAATTGGGCTATCGCCCCATGCCCGGCAACGGGATCGCCGTGCTGTGCTTGATCTCTTCCATGGCGAAGGCGGCGCTGACATCGATGAGGCGGACACGCTCGATCAAGCGCTTATAGACGCGGTCATAGGCCTTGATATCCGCGACCCGAATTTTCAGCAGATAATCGACCTCCCCCGCCATGCGATAGAATTCCACCACCTCGGGCATATCGCTGACGGCGCGGGCGAATTCGTCCAGCCATGCGGCGGAGTGCTCGGCCGTGCGGACACTGACGAAGACAGCCATCCCCGCCTCCAGCTTCTCCGGATCGAGCAGCGCGACGCGCCGCAGGATATATCCCTCTTCCTCCAACCGCCGAATGCGCCGCCAGCAGGCATTTTGCGACAGGTTCACGCGCGCCGCGATTTCCGCGACGGAGAGACTGGCATCAGACTGTAGCTCGGCAAGGATGGCGGTATCAATTTTATCGATCATGTCGCATCTATCCGCAAAATTCTCACACCATAATCAGCCATAAGCCGGAAACTTTGGTATGATTTGGCACGCCGAACGGCATATCCTTATCGCAAGCAAAGGGGAATGCCATGTTGATGACCGCCGAGAACCGCCCTGCCCCTGATCTTTCGATTGCCGAGATGCTGGGGATCGAAACCGCCGAACGAGCGGTGGACCGGGCGTTCGTCGCCAAGGCCCTGGGGGTGCTCGATCGCGATCGTCGGCGTTGTCCCGAAACGCCGTTGCTGGCCGTCGGCCTTCCGGCGGCACCATCCATAGACCTGTACATGAAGGACGAGTCGGCCCACCCCACCGGCAGCCTAAAGCACCGGCTGGCGCGTTCGCTGTTCACCAGCGGCGTGGTCGCGGGCGTCATCCGTGAGGGGCGGCCGCTGATCGAGGCGTCCTCGGGCTCGACCGCCGTGTCGGAGGCCTATTTCGCCCGGTTGCTCGACCTGCCTTTCCACGCGGTCATGCCCGCCAGCACCGCCCCCGCCAAGATCCGCGCGATCACCGCGCATGGTGGCCAGTGCCATCTGGTCGAGCCGCACAACCTTTATGACGAAGCGCGCGATCTGGCCGACGCGCTGGGCGGCGTCTATCTCGACCAGTTTACCAATGCCGCGCCGGCCACCGACTGGCGGTGCGACAATATCGGCTCGGCGATCCTGACCCAGATGGCGGGGGAGCCGCATATGGTCCCCGATTGGATCGTCGTCGGCGCGGGAACGGGAGGGACGGCCGCGACCATCGGCCGCCACTGCCGCCATCGCGGCCTGCCCACCCGGTTATGCGTCGCCGATGTCGAACATAGCGCCTTTTTCGCGGGCTATCGCGATCGGGACCCTGCCGCGCTCTGCACTCGTCCTTCGCGGATCGAAGGGGTCGGCCGCCCCCGAGTCGAGCCGTCCTTCCTGCCCGGCACGATCGACCGGATGATGAAGCTGCCCGATGCGGTTTCCATCGCCGGGATGCGGATTGCGAGCGAGATGCTCGGTCGGCCGGTGGGTCCGTCGACGGGGAGCAACTTCGTGGCCGCGGCGATGCTGGCGCTGGAAATGACGGCGGCGGGGCAGTGCGGATCGATCGCGACTTTGATCTGCGACCACGGCGCCCGCTATGCCGATTGTCATCATGATCGGCACTGGCTGGCGACGCAGGGACTTGCCGAAAGCGTCGACGCTGCCGAGATGGCGTTGCGCACCATGTTGCTCAAGGATGCCGAATGACCATGAATCCGCTTCTCGCCGATACCGACCTTCCTGACTTCGCCGCGATCCGGCCCGAGCATCTGGTGCCCGCAGTGGACCAGATGATTGCCGATGCCCGTGCCGCCGCCGACCGCATCGGTGGGTCCAACGCAAGCGACTTCGGCGATGTCGTGCTGGCCAGCGAGCGCGCGGGCTTTGCCATCTCGCGCGGCTGGTCGCCCGCGGGGCATCTGCATTCGGTCGCCGACACCCCCGAATTGCGTGCCGCCTTTGCAGAGGCGCAGGCCAAGCTGGCCGAATACGGGCTGGAGGCGGGACAGGATCCGCGTCTGTTCGCCGCGTTCAACCGGGTCGATCTGGCGCCACTGACCGAAGCCGAGGCGCGCGCCGTCACGCTGGCACGGCGGGATTTCACACTGTCGGGCGTCGGGCTGGACGATGATGCCAAGGCGCGGTTCCGCGAGATCGGGGTCGAGTTGAACAAGCTGACCACCGAATTCGGCAATGCCGTGCTCGATTCGAGCGAGGCGTGGGGTGAGCACGTCACCGACGAGGCGCTGCTGTCGGGCCTGACCGACAATGCCAAGGCGATCCTGGCCGCCTATGCCGCCGAAAAGGGACTGGACGGCTGGCTGGTGACGTTGCGCGAACCGAGCGTACAGGCGATCCTGACCCAGGCCGACAATCGCGATCTGCGCGCGCGCGTGGCCAAGGCTTATGCCACCCGCGCCTCGGATCAGGCGGCCGATCCGGCCCATGACAATAGCGCACGGATCGATCGCATCCTGGCGCTTCGACACGAGGCGGCAAAGCTGCTCGGGTTCGAGAATGCCGCCGCGCGGTCTGTCGAGACCAAGATGGCGCAGTCCGCGGACGAGGCGCTGGCCTTCCTGTCCGACCTGGCCACCCGCGCCCGGCCGCTGGCCGAACGCGAGCTGGCGGAAGCGACCGCCTATGCCGCCGAGAAATTCGGCATCGCCAAGCTGGAGCCCTGGGACACGGGTTATATCGCCGAGCATATCCGCCGCGAGCGGTTCGGCGTCGATCGTGAGGCGATCCGCGCCTATTTCCCGCTGCCCCGCGTGATGGAAGGCACGATCGCCCTGATCAAGCGGCTTTACGGCATCCGCCTGGTCGAGCGGCCGGGCGTGTCGGTGTGGAATGCCGATGTCCGCTATTATGACGTGCAGGATGCGAGCGGCGAGATCGTCGCGGGCGTCTATTGCGACTTCCATGCGCGCGCGGGCAAGCGGGGCGGAGCCTGGATGGACGTGTGCCGCCCGCGCTTCCGCGATGCCGATCGGTTCCATCGGCCGATCGCCTATCTGACCTGCAACTTTCCGCCCGCGACGGGGGACACCCCTGCCCTGCTGGCGCATGGCGATGTCGTCACGCTGCTGCACGAGTTCGGTCATGTGCTGCACCATCTGCTGACCGAGGTCGACCTGCCCTCGATCGGCGGGATTTCGGGCGTCGAATGGGATGCGGTCGAACTGCCCAGCCAGTTCATGGAGAATTTCGCCTGGGACCGCGCGACGCTGACCGACCTGTCGGCGCATGTCGAAACAGGCGAGCCCTTACCCGATGCCTTGTTCGCCAAGATGCTGGCGGCGCGGCGCTTCCAGGCGGGGCTGTTCCTGTTGCGCCAGGTTGAGTTCGCGACCTTCGACCTGCGCTTGCACCGGGACTATGACCCCGTTCAGGGTGGCCGGGTGCTACAGGTTCTGAACGCGGTACGCGACGAGGTGGCGGTGATCCGCCCGCCCGAATGGAATCGCTTCCCGCACAGCTTCAGCCATATCTTCGCGGGCGGTTATGCGGCGGGCTATTACAGCTATCTCTGGGCCGAGCTGCTGTCGGCGGATGCCTTTGCCACCTTTGCCGAGGAAGGTCAGGCGGCGGGCGACCGTTTCCGCCGCGAGGTGCTGGCGCGCGGGGCGAGCCGTCCGACGGCCGACAATTTCCGTGCCTTCCGGGGACGTGCGCCGGAGCCGGACGCGCTGCTTCGCCATCATGGCCTGGCAGCCTGAGCATAAGAGCCGGGGCGTGCAAACCGCCCCGGCCCGTTCGCGCATTTGACCTAAATCAGTAAGAAACCCGTTTCCAGCCCCGAAGTCGCCCACCGCTCCTTAACCATCCCCGCCTTAGCGTAACGCTGCAAATCAGGAGTGGAATGAGCGGGTTATGAGCGGAGCGGAGCAGATCAATTTCGACCAGCGGCTGGCCGCCTTCGATTATGACGGGCGAAGCTACGCGACGTTTCCGACGATCAAGCGCGCGATCGAGCGTCATGCACCGGCCGCGCTGACCAGGCTGTACCAGCATATCGCGGGGACCTCGCAGATTCGCGACCTCTTCGCGTCGCAGGCGCATATGGATCACGCCCGCGACAAGCAGATGGAGCATTGGCGCAAGCTGTTCTCCCGCCCGCTCGACCGCGACTATGCCGCCGCCTCGACCCATATCGGGCAGGTCCATGCGCGGATCGGGCTGGCGCCGACATGGTATATCAGCGGCTATGCCCGGATGCTCGAATATGTCCTGCCCAAGCTGATCCTCGGCCGCCTGTTCTGGCCGTTCGGCGCGCGGCGGCGCGCCCGTGCGGCGACGGCATTGGTCAAGGCGTCGCTGATCGACATGGACATCGCGCTGGCCGCCTATTTCGAGGCCGAGCAGGCCGGACGCCGCGCCGTGATCGAGCGATGCGGGGACGTCTTCGACCGGATGGCCAAGGGTGACCTGACCGCCTCGCTCGTCGGTCTACCCAAGGAATATCAGGCGCTAGCCGACAGTTTCGAGGCGATGCGCGCGCAGATGCGCGCGACGCTCGGCGTGGTGACCCAGTCGGGCGAGCATATCCGGGTCGGATCGGGCGACATTCGCCAGGCATCGGACGACCTGTCCGATCGCACCAAGCAACAGGCCGCCTCGCTCGAGGAAACCGCCGCCGCGATGCAGCAGATCACCAGCACCGTCCGCCAGACCGCCGAAGGCGCATCCCGCGCCAACCAGATCGTCGGCGAGGCGCGACAGGAGGCCGAGGAATCGGGTCAGATCGTCCGCCGCGCGGTCGAGGCGATGGGCGGGATCGAACGATCCTCCTCCGAAATCAGCGAGATCATCAGCGTCATCGACGGCATCTCCTTCCAGACCAATCTCCTCGCGCTGAATGCAGGGGTCGAGGCGGCCCGCGCCGGGGAAGCGGGCAAGGGTTTCGCGGTGGTGGCGAGCGAAGTCCGCGCGCTTGCGCAGCGCTCGGCCGACGCGGCCAAGGACGTGAAGACCCGCATCCTGACCTCATCCGATCAGGTCGGGGCTGGCGTGGCGCTGGTCAACGAGGCGGGCGAAGCACTGCAACGGATCATCAGCCGGATCGGCGAGATCAGCGAACTGGTCTCGCAGATCGCGGCTTCGGCCAGTCAGCAGTCGGTCGGTTTGCAACAGGTCAACTGCGCCGTTGCGGAGATGGACGGCGTCACCCAGCGCAATGCCGCGATGGTTGAGCAAGCCACCGACTCCGCGCGGGCCCTGGCGCAGGAAGCCGAGACGCTGGCGCGCGAGGTCGCCCGCTTTCGCTTGGGCGACATGACCGGCGACATTCAGAACCCGGTCCATCAGATGCACCGGCGGCTGGCGCTGGTATAGCGCTACGGGCCTCCCCTTGCGGCCAATCACTGCGAGTCCGGCACTCCGTCCCAGCGAAGGCAAGTATCCGGTCGGGTAGACGCTGGCACGTCGCACCAGTCCGGTCGTGACGGGGCCCCGGCCCCAGTCTTCGCCGGAGCGATGGGTAAGGAGATCGGCTTGCAGGGCAGGATGCCGATCGGTCCTGCTCGACGCGCCGTCGATGCCCGAACACAGGAAACCACCACCCAGGAATCACCCAGGCGACGGGATCACTTTAGCGATGTCGGAAAAGTGGTGGAGCCGAGGGGGATCGAACCCCTGACCTTCGCAATGCCATTGCGACGCTCTCCCAGCTGAGCTACGGCCCCATCGATTTGGCGAAGTCCCGGCGGGAAGCGGGCTTGCCTGTCAGCGCTTCTGCTAAACGCTGGCGTTCCGGCGGAATGGTGGAGCCGAGGGGGATCGAACCCCTGACCTTCGCAATGCCATTGCGACGCTCTCCCAGCTGAGCTACGGCCCCATCCCGCTGTGGAGGCAGCCCACTAGCGGGGCCGCCGGGGCTCGGCAAGCACTTTTTTCGAGCGCCCGCCGAGCCCATCGGACAACTTAGTGTTCGTCGTCCTCGCTGGACGTTTCCACGCCCAGATCGTCGTCGCCGCCCAGATCGACTTCATCGTCGGGCGAGGGCTCTTCGTCCTCACCGGTGATGTCCAGATCTTCGTCGTCGCCGCCCGCCAGATCGCTGTCGGCTTCCTTGTTCTCGGGCTTGTTCTGCTCGAAGGGCAGAGGCTGCTTCGACTTCAGGATGGGCTCAGGCTCCCACTGCGTCCCGCAATTGATGCAGGTGACGGGGTCGTCCTTTTCGAGGTCGTAAAAGCGCGTCGCGCATTTCGGGCACGTACGCTTCGTGCCCCATTCCGGCTTGATCATGCCGTTCATACCTTTCGGATTGGGTTTTCCGCCGGAGCGAAAAGTGGGCGCGCCTTGCCACAGCGCAAGGCCCCTGTCAAAAGCCCGCGCCATCATGGCGCATAACCTTCCCCAGCCTCGCACCGTGCGAGCCGCCGCCGCCCTTCGCGGCACCATCGCCGTTCCGGGCGACAAATCGATCAGCCACCGCTCGCTGATGCTCTCCGCGCTGGCGGTCGGTGAAAGCCGGGTGCAAGGACTGTTGGAGGGCGAGGACGTGCTCGCCACCGCCGCCGCGATGCGTGCGATGGGTGCCGACATCGTCCGTCAGGATGACGGGGTGTGGGTGATCCACGGTGTCGGGGTCGGTGGCCTGCTCCAGCCGCAGACGGCACTCGACATGGGCAATTCCGGCACGTCCACGCGTCTTTTGATGGGTCTGGTCGCCAGCCACCCGATCACCGCGACCTTCATCGGCGACGCCTCGCTTTCCAAGCGCCCCATGGGCCGCGTCATCGAACCGCTGTCGCAAATGGGCGCGCAGTTCCAGGATACGCCGGGCGGCCGCCTGCCCCTGATGGTCCGCGGGATCAGCCCCGCCGTGCCGATCCGCTACACTCTGCCCGTCGCCTCGGCGCAGGTGAAGTCGGCGATCCTGCTCGCCGGGCTCAACACGCCGGGCGAGACGGTGGTGATCGAACCGATCGCGACTCGCGACCATAGCGAGCGCATGCTGGCCGGATTCGGCGCGGACCTGACCGTTACCCCCTCCCCCGAGGGCCGGATCATCACGATTCGCGGCGAGGCGGAGCTGAAGCCCCAGAATATCGTCGTGCCGGGCGATCCGTCGTCGGCAGCCTTCTGGCTGGTCGCGGGCTCGATCGTGCCGGGCGCGGACGTGACGATCACCAATGTCGGCATGAACCCGACCCGCACCGGTATCATCGCCGCGCTCAAGATGATGGGCGCCGACATCACCGAGCTCGACGCGCGCATCGTCGGTGGCGAGCCGGTCGCCGATCTGCGAGTCCGTCACGCCCCCCTCTCGGCGATCGAAGTCCCGCCCGAACTGACGCCGAGCATGATCGACGAATATCCCGTGCTGTTCGTCGCGGCGGCCTATGCCAACGGCACGACCATCGCGCGAGGTGCCGAGGAATTGCGCGTCAAGGAGTCGGACCGCATCACCGCGATGGCCGATGCGCTCGGCGCGTGCGGCGTGGCCTGCGAGGAATTTGAGGACGGCATGGCCGTGACCGGCACCGGCGGGGAGCCCATTCCCGGCGGCGCCACCATCGCCACCCTGCTCGACCACCGCATCGCGATGAGCATGACGATCGCCGCGCTCAACGCCCGCGAGCCCATCACGCTGGACGATGCCGCCCCGGTCGCGACCAGCTATCCCGTGTTCTTCGATACGCTGGAGACGCTGGGGGCCTTCGCATGATCATTGCGGTCGACGGTCCGGCGGCCAGCGGCAAGGGCACCATCGCCCGCGCGCTCGCCCGGCATTATGGGCTGCCGCATCTGGATACCGGGCTGCTCTATCGCGCGGTGGCAGCGACGGTGCGCGCGATGGGCCTCGACCCCACCAAGGAAGCCGATGCCGTCGCCGCCTGCAGTTTCGATGATGGCCTGCTCGCCAATCCGATCCTTCGCGACGACGAGACGGGCAAGCTCGCCTCGGTCGTGTCGGCGCATCCCCTGGTTCGCGCGGCGCTTCTCCAGCGGCAGAAGCGGTTCGCCAACCAGCCGGGCGGCGCGATCCTCGACGGACGCGACATCGGCACGGTCATCGCCCCCGACGCCGACGCCAAGCTGTTCGTGAAGGCCAGCCCGCAGGTCCGCGCGCGGCGGCGGCATAACGAGCTGGCCGCCAACGGCTCGACCGCGAGCTTCGAGCAGGTGCTGGCCGACATCCGCGCCCGCGACGAGCGCGACAGCGGCCGGGCGACGGCCCCCCTCACCCAGGCGGCGGATGCGGCGGCGCTCGATACGTCCAGCCTGACGATCGACGCGGCCGTCGCCCGCGCCATCCAGTTCGTCGACGCGCAAGTGGCCGCCAAGGTCCGCTGATCTAATCCTCCCCAGCATGGGGAGGTGGCAGCGCGCCAGCGCTGACGGAGGGGGCCAGCCGCACAGGACGCCCCTATCGGCACGCCCCCTCCACCATGCTGCGCCTGCCCCCCTCCCCGTGCCGGGGAGGATAGCCCTTACCTTGCGCCGAAACCCGTTTTCGGCTATAGGCGCCCCGCTCGCGGACCCTGTTCCGCGGAGAGGCTGACGCGAGGCCCTGTCCTCAGCGTCCTTTCCGCATTTTTCGCGGACCGCCGCTTTTCCGTGTTTCAGCACAATCTTCGGGCCTGGTGGCGTCGGCATGGGGTCGGCGCGGCCATCGTCGAAGGCTTGGGGCATGCCCCGGCCAGAGGCGGAAAACTATCAGGAACCTAACCCTTTTATGGCAACCAACCCCCAGCCCACGCGCGACGATTTCGCGGCGATGCTCGATGACATGTTCGGCGGTGCCGACAGCTTCGAGGGTCGCGTCGTGCATGGCA
Source organism: Sphingomonas sp. LC-1 (assembly GCF_025371035.1). Lineage (GTDB taxonomy): Bacteria > Pseudomonadota > Alphaproteobacteria > Sphingomonadales > Sphingomonadaceae > Sphingomonas > Sphingomonas sanguinis_E. The sequence continues at coordinate 10,574 of NZ_JANZXB010000008.1, forward strand.
CCGTCACCGCGATCGAAAACGACATGGCCGTCATCGACGTCGGTCTGAAGTCGGAAGGCCGTGTGCCCCTCCGCGAATTCGCTGCCCCCGGCCAGAAGGCCGACCTAAAGGTCGGTGACGAGGTCGAGGTCTATGTCGACCGCGTCGAGAACATGCACGGCGAAGCGATGCTCAGCCGCGACCGCGCGCGCCGCGAGGCCGCCTGGGACAAGCTGGAGCTTGAATTCTCGAAGTCGGCCCGCGTCGAAGGCGTGATCTTCGGCCGCGTGAAGGGTGGCTTCACCGTCGACCTGAACGGCGCCGTGGCGTTCCTGCCCGGTTCGCAGGTCGATATCCGCCCCGTCCGCGACGTCACCCCGCTGATGGACATCCCGCAGCCGTTCCAGATCCTGAAGATGGACCGCAAGCGCGGCAACATCGTCGTGTCGCGTCGCGCGGTCCTGGAAGAGACCCGCGCCGAGCAGCGTTCGGGCCTCATCCAGAGCCTGGCCGAGGGTCAGATCATCGACGGCGTCGTCAAGAACATCACCGATTACGGTGCGTTCGTTGACCTGGGCGGCATCGACGGCCTGCTGCACGTCACCGACCTGTCGTACAAGCGCGTCAATCATCCGTCGGAGATGATCGCGATCGGCGACACCGTGCGCGTCCAGATCATCCGCATCAACAAGGACACGCAGCGCATCTCGCTCGGCATGAAGCAGCTGGAGAGCGATCCGTGGGATGGCGCCGGCGCCAAGTACCCGGTCGGCGCGAAGCTGTCGGGCCGCGTCACGAACATCACCGAGTACGGTGCGTTCGTCGAGCTGGAACCGGGCATCGAAGGCCTGGTCCACGTGTCGGAAATGTCCTGGACCAAGAAGAACGTCCATCCGGGCAAGATCGTGTCGACCTCGCAGGAAGTCGATGTGGTCGTCCTCGAGGTCGATCAGGAAAAGCGCCGCATCAGCCTCGGCCTCAAGCAGGCTCAGGCCAATCCGTGGGAGGCGTTCGCCGCCGCTCATCCGATCGGCTCGACCGTCGAGGGCGAAGTCAAGAACGCGACCGAGTTCGGCCTGTTCATCGGCCTGGACAACGATGTCGACGGCATGGTCCACATGTCGGACATCGCCTGGGGCGTGTCGGGTGAGGATGCCCTCAACCTGCACCGCAAGGGCGAAGTCGTTCAGGCCGTGGTCCTGGACATCGACCCCGAGAAGGAGCGTATCTCGCTCGGCATGAAGCAGCTCGAGCGCGGCGGCCCCGTCGCCGGCGGCGTGGCTGCGGCTGGCGATCGCCTGAACAAGAACCAGGTCGTCACCGTGACGGTTCTCGAAGTCCGCGACGCGGGCCTCGAAGTCCAGGCGGGCGACGATGGTGCGACCGGCTTCATCAAGCGCACCGATCTGGGTCGCGACCGTGACGAGCAGCGCCCCGAGCGCTTCCAGGTCGGCCAGAAGTTCGACGCGATGGTCACCGGCTTCGATCGTTCGAAGAAGCCGACCTTCTCGGTCAAGGCGATGCAGATCGCCGAAGAGAAGCAGGCGGTGGCTCAGTACGGTTCGTCCGACTCGGGCGCGTCGCTGGGCGACATTCTGGGCGAAGCGCTGAAGGCGCGCACCCAGAAGTAAGCTACTGGACCGGGACACGTTTCTCACAACGTGTCCCGGTTTTGCCTGGACAGGAACTTAATTAGCCTGTTCAGTGGCTTAATCGTATAATAAAAAAACTTTCAGCAGCGAGAAACACAGGTTAAGAACGCCTCGTCTGTATCTTGGGACTAGACGATGATCCGTTCGGAACTTGTGCAAAAAATCAGCCACCACAATCCGGGGCTTAACCCGCGCGAAGTCGAATTGATTGTGACCATTTTCTTCGACGAGATCACCAAGCGTCTCGCGGATGACGGCCGTGTCGAATTGCGGGGTTTCGGTGCCTTTTCGACCCGCTCGCGCGGCGCACGGACCGGTCGCAATCCTCGGACCGGAGAGACCGTCGCGGTGATCGCCAAGCGCGTTCCCTATTTTAAGCCCGGCAAGGAAATGCGTGCCCGCCTGAACGTCGAGGCGGGTTGATCGCTCCTGCCCAAACGGCATTTCGACGCGGCAGGACCGTGTCCTGGTGACGAAGGGTCGCTCGCGACTTGACCTTTGCGGCGACCTCGTCTCTTCCTGTCGAAGTGCGCGGACGTGGCGAAACCGGTAGACGCTGCCGACTTAAAATCGGCTTCCTATGGAGTGCGGGTTCGAGTCCCGCCGTCCGCACCATGGCTTTGGGTGCCGCCCTGCTGGCCGTCAGTGCCTGTGACCGCCATGCCGATACGGGTGCCGTCGTCGTCAGCGCGATTCAGCGACAGGATGCCGGACCGGGCCATGTCGCATTGGCATCGACCGAGGGCAACACGGCGCATCGCCTGCTGCGCGACTCATTGGCGCAGGGCTTGGTGCGCTTCGATGCCAATGGACAGATCGAACCGGGGCTGGCCGAGCGCTGGATCGTCATCGATGACGGTGGCAGCTTCATCTTCCGGTTGCGTGAGGCCAAGTGGAATGACGGCAGCCCCGTTACCGCCGAACAGGTCGTGGCGATCCTGCGCCGCCTGGCGTCGCCGCGCTCGGGCAACCCGCTGACCCCCTTTCTGACCGCGATCGACGAGATCGTGGTGATGACGCCGCAAGTGATCGAGGTGCGGCTCTCGCGCCCCCGTCCCGATCTCCTCAAGCTGTTCGCCCAGCCCGAAATGGCGATCATCGACCGATCGCGCCATGGCACGGGCCCGTTTCATATCGTACGCGCGGGTCCCCCGCCCCTGCTCCGTCCCATACCCGATCCAAGGCGTGTCGAGCCCGATGACGATGCGACCCCGGCGCCCGAGGACGATGTCCGCCTGATCGCCGAAAGCCCCGCTCGGGCGATCTTGCGCTTTGCCAAGGGCCGATCGGACCTGATGCTGGGCGGGCGGTTTGCCGACTGGCCTTTCCTGGACGCGGTTCAGATCAACCCCGCCGCCGTTCGCGTCGATCCCGCCGCCGGACTATTTGGGCTGGCGATCGCCAGTCGCGACGGATTTCTGGGCGATCACGCCAATCGTCAGGCCCTGTCCTCTGCCTTCGACCGGGCGAGCCTGCTCGCGGCCGTGGCGCCCAATTGGGAGGCCACCGATCGCCTTCTGCCCGACGCGTTGGATTCGGATGGACCGCCGCAGATTCCGGGCTGGGCGCTTTTGACGCTGGACGAGCGGCGGGCCTCGGCTCGGGCTCGGGTGGCGGCTTGGGGGCGGCCGGTCAGCCTTCGTATCGCGCTCCCCCAAGGCCCCGGTGCCAATCTGCTATATGGGCAGATCGGCGCGACCTTGCGGGGGATCGGGATCACGCCGCAACGGGTGGCCGATGATGCCCAGGCCGATCTGCGCCTGATCGATGCGGTCGCGGCCTTCGACAGCGCGCGCTGGTATCTGGCCACCGCCTGCGCGCCGTGCGGCGAAGCGGCACAGGCCGCGATCGAGCGGGCACGGCTCGCCCCGACCCTAGCAGAACGGAGCCGCGCCATCGCGCTGGCCGATGCGGCGTTGAATGCTGATACGCCGTTCATTCCGCTGGCCCGCCCCTTGCGCTGGTCGCTCGTCACCAACCGGCTGCGGCAATATCAGCCCAATATCCGGGCATGGCATCCATTGAACCATCTCAGGGGTGCCCCCAACTGACAGTCATGGCCAACGCATCCCGTATCGACCCGATCGCCTTCGACGCGCTTTCCCTCGACAAGGGAATCGCCGCCAGCCGTCGCCGGATCGAGGCGATGGAAAAGCTGCTCGAACGCGTCGTTCGGATCCCCGGGATCAATCGCCCGGTCGGGCTAGACGTGGTGTTGGGGCTGGTCCCCGTCGTTGGTGACATCGCCGCCGCCGCGCTGGGCAGCTATATCACCTGGGAAGCGCGCAACCTGGGCCTGTCGAAATTCCAGATGCTGCGGATGATGGGCAATGTCGGGTTCGACGCGGTGCTGGGCTTCGTGCCGCTGGTCGGTGACGCGGCGGATGTGCTGTTCCGTTCCAACACGCGCAACTTGCGGATCATCCGCAAGCATCTCGACAAGCATCACCCCTCCACCGTGACGGTGGAGGGGTAAGGGGATTAGCGACCGCTGCGCCAGACCTTGATCGGCGCATTGGGGGACAGCCCACCCTGGTGTGCCGGGCAACGGCTGTAGCGGAATGCCTTGTTCAGGCAGATCCAGATTTCATCGAGCCAGCCATCGCGCGTGGCGGTGACGCGCATCATGTCCGCCGTCATTCCACGGTTCGCCGCCGCGACCGCCGCCGCCAGATCGCCCGCCGTCAGAGAGTCCCGCCGCGACAGGGCATTCATGTCAGGGAAGCGCAGCCGGTAATACAGCGCATTGGACTGCTGAAAATACCGCGACGGGCTGTATCCCGCCATGCAGGTGCCGTGCTTGGCCCATTCATGCTGCATCAACTGCGCCGAGGGCGTGGCGCAGATATGGCGGCGGACCACCGCCTGCGGGAGGATCGCGGTCGAGCGGCAATATTGCGGCCACTCCTTGCCCTCCCCGTCAGGCCACAAGCCATGGAGGGTAAAGCCGAAGCGGTTGCCCGATCCGCACTGGAAGCGGCTGTCCCCCTTGGGATCGCGGCAATATTGCGGGCTCCAGGTGATCGCCAGCGTATAGCCGCCGATGGGCAGGACACGCATCGGTTGGCTGTCGGTCGCGAGATCGGGGCGAATGCTCTGTGTGCCCGATGGCGCGGCGCATTGCAGTGTCTGCGCGCCCGCCAACTGGGGCGCAGCCAGCATTGCCAGCGCGATCAAGGTCTTCTTCATGCTCCCACCTCCGCCATCGTTCGATACCAGGCCATTGCATTGGGCCGCATCAGCATCACGACGGCAACGAGCGAAGCCGCCGCCTGTATCGTGGTCAGCACCCCAAATAGCCCCTGGGCCAGGACGCCTTCGGACACCTGATTGAGGAAACCGAGCAGGTTGAGCACGGTCAGGACGATCAGAAACACCAAGCCGCCCCGGCTCGCCATCCGCGTGACGAGCCACGTCGCCAGCAGAAACAGGCCGATCAACAGCCCATTGGCGATCACCGCGATCGCCATCCCGACCTGCGCCACCGTATCGGACCAGCCGAGCACCGCCAGGACCAGCAGCAACAGGATGGCGAGGAACGACAATCGCTCGCCCAATATCACCGATTTCGGTCGCACGCCCATTCCCCTTTTCCCACCCGCCAGTCTCAGGCGGTCGCGAAATCCAGCCCGATATCCGCCGCCGGGGCCGACTGGGTCAAGCGGCCGACACTGACATAGGTGACCCCGGTTTCGGCCAGCGCACGGATCGTATCGAGGCGGACGCCGCCCGACGCCTCGGTCGGGACGCGACCAGCGACGATCCGTACGCCCTCGGCAAGTCTGTCCGGCCCCATATTGTCGAGCAGCAGATGGGTCGCACCCGCCGCGAGCGCCGGTTCGATCTGGTCGAGTTCATCGACCTCGACGATGATCCGCGCGATCCCCGCCGCCTTGGCCGCCGCAACGGCCGGACCGATGCCGCCCGCGACCGCGACGTGATTGTCCTTGATCATCGCCGCATCCCACAGACCCATGCGATGGTTCTGCGCACCGCCCATGCGGGTGGCATATTTCTCGATCAGGCGAAGGCCGGGGATCGTCTTGCGCGTGTCGAGCAGCGTCGCGCCGCTTCCCGCCATCGCCGCGACATAGGCCGCCGTCATGGTTGCGATGCCCGACAGATGCTGCACGGTGTTCAGCGCCGAGCGTTCGGCGGTCAGCATCGCGCGGGCACTTCCCGAAAGCCGCATCAAGGCCGTGCCCGCTGCCACCGCCGCACCATCCTCGACCAAAGGTTCGATCGTGACATCGGGGTCGAGCCGCTGGAAGAACGCTTCGGCGATCGGCAAGCCTGCCACGGTGATCGCATCCCGGCTGGCCATGGTCCCGACGAAGCGGGCATCGGCCGGGATCACGGCAGCGGAGGTGATATCGCCGCCCGGCCCCAAATCCTCCGCCAGCGTTGCGGTGACGAACGCCTCCAGATCAAAGCCCTCGAGGTGGAAAGGGGCAATCATCCCGCGCGGACCGGGCCCAGATCACCCTGCCCGACCGAAGCGCTGGCCAGCGTCAGCATCGCATCCAGGCTCTTCTTCGCCTGAAGCCGCAGCCCTTCCTCGATCTCGACCCGCGGGGTCAGGTCGCGGAGCGCCAGATACAGCTTCTCCATCGTGTTGAGCGCCATATAGGGGCAGATGTTGCAGTTGCAGTTGCCGTCCGCGCCCGGCGCACCGATGAAGGTCTTGCCCGGCATCGCCTTTTGCATCTGGTGGATGATGTGCGGTTCGGTTGCGACGATCAGCGTGTCACCGGAAATGCTTTGCGCGAATTCCAGGATGCCCCGCGTCGATCCGACATAATCGGCATGATCCAGGATTACCGCCGGACATTCGGGATGCGCGGCGATCGGTGCATCGGGATGCTCGGCGCGCAGCTTGAGCAACTCGGTCTCGCTGAACGCCTCGTGCACGATGCACACGCCCGGCCAGAGCAGCATGTCACGGCCCGTCTTGCGCGCCAGATAGCCGCCCAGATTGCGGTCGGGGCCGAAGATGATCTTCTGGCCGGGGTCGATCTGCGCCAGAATCTGTTCGGCCGAAGACGAGGTCACGATGATGTCGGACAGCGCCTTCACCTCGGTCGAGCAGTTGATATAGGTCAGCGCGATATGGTCGGGGTGCTGCGCGCGGAACTCGGCGAACTGCTCGGGCGGGCAGCTGTCCTCCAGGCTACATCCGGCGGCCATGTCGGGCAGCACGACGATCTTGTCGGGCGACAGGATCTTGGCCGTCTCCGCCATGAAGCGCACGCCGCAAAACGCGATCACGTCCGCATCGGTCGCCTGCGCCTTGCGGCTGAGGTCCAGGCTGTCGCCGACAAAATCGGCGAGGTCCTGAATCTCAGGCTTCTGGTAATAATGGGCGAGGATGACGGCGTTGCGCTCCTTGCGGAGGCGATCGATCTCGGCGCGCAAGTCGAGGCCCGTCAGATTCGTCTGGATGGTCATGATACCTCCCCTAGGCGCAAGGCGATGCGCCGACAATCATCGACATTATCCGGCGTTGCCCAGAACCTCCTGGATCGACCGGCTGGTGTCCCAATGTTCGTCATTGGACGGCTCGTCGGAAAAGCGGACCTTGACGGTCGCGTCCACTCCGGCGGCGCGGAGCGGCATGGCGAAGCTGCGCTCCACCGCGCGTCGGGTTGCGTCGCGGGCCAGTTTCATCGGCGAGGGCGCGCGCGCCTGGCGCATCAACTCCACCTGCCCGGCGGTCCGATTGGCCACGTCCAGCCGCTGTTCGGCATCGGTAAAGGTGGTCAGCACCCCGCCCGATCCATATTCGCGGATGGCCGACAGATCGACCTGCGGACCATCGATCTCCACCGGGGGCAGCGTGACCGCGAGCGTCCGCGTCCCGGCGTCCCAGCGGACATCCTGTTGCCGCAGCTTGCCCAGATCAACCTCGTAGCGGACCATGCCCGGCATGATGAGCGTCCGCTCGGTCGAAAAGCCGAGCTGCGACTGGCGCGAGGTGACGACCGCGACATAGCGCGCGGCAAAGGCGGAAAGCCGGTTCTGCTCGCGAAGCCCATCCAGGCTCGCACGAGCGATCGTCGTGGGATCGGGGGTCAGCCGGTCGGCCACATAACGCTGCACGCCCCACACCGCGATCAGGCCCGCCAGGACCAGCAGGATCAGCGCACCCGCGACCTTGGTCAGGAACAGGCCGACGCCGCCGCGCGATCGCGCCGCCATGGTCGGTGGAGTTACGCCGTGCTCGTCCATGATACTCCTTCCTCGCGGACCAGCCCGCGCGATCGCAGGTCGTAAAGATGCGCCAGGACCGATCGTTCCGCTGCCGGAAGCAATTTGGGGTTCAGCCCGACATACATTCGCGCGGTCATCGCCGCGACGGCCATCCCCTCGCCGCTTGCCAGCAACCGCAATATCTGGCCCTCCCGCTGCTTGCGATGGCCCAGCATCCCGCGCACCAGCCGCTGCGGATTCTCCACCGCTTCGCCATGCCCAGGGTAATAGATGCGATCGTCGCGCTCCATCAGCTTTTCCAGACTGGCCATATAGTCGCCCATATCGCCGTCGGGCGGCGAGACGATGCTAGTCGACCAGCCCATGACGTGATCGCCGGAAAAAAGCGCCTTGGTCTCGGGCAACGCGAAGGCCAGATGGTTGGACGTATGCCCCGGCGTCGCCAGCGCAGTCAGCGTCCAGCCATCACCGTTAACGCCCTCCCCCTCGGCCAGGATCAGGTCGGGGGCATAGTCGCGATCGAATGCCGCATCGGAGCGTCCGCCCTCATAGTCGGGTGCAAAGGGAGCGGCCCCGACGATCGGCGCACCGGTCACCCGCGCCAGCGGACGGCTGGCCGGGCTATGGTCGCGGTGATGATGGGTGATGACGATCGCCGCCACCCTTCGCCCGGCGATCACGCGGAGCAGTGCATCGAGATGGACGGGATCGTCGGGCCCCGGATCGATCACCGCCACGTCTCGGTCGCCGACGATATGGGTCTGCGTCCCCGTATGGGTGAAGGGCGAGGGATTGGGAGCGAGCACGCGGGAAACCAGCGGCTCAAGCAGGATCGGAATGCCGGTCGGATGCTCAGCCATTATTAATCATGTGGGCAAGCTGCGGACAAAGGGCAACCCCCGTACCGCTGACGGGTACGGGGGTCGAGTTGGGGTAAAGGGTTCGATCAGTCGCGCTCGGACGTGGCCATTTGAGCCTTTAGTTCCGTCATCGCCTTGTTCAGTCCGGCCAGCGCCTCGGTGCGCGCTTCGTCGGACAGGGTGCGGTTCTGCTCGATATTCCGACGCGCCATATCGATGTTCGCCAACGCCATGGCCACATTGCCACGCACCATCCGCTGCGCCATCTGGACCGAGAAGGAAGCAGCCTTGGCCGACGCCTCGATCCGGTCGGTACAGATGATCGTGACCGTGCCGCCATTGGATCCGCTGGTCGTGAAGCTGGTTGGGCTATCGCTGCCCCCGACGCCGCACTTCTGCGAACGGATGTCGGGGATACGCACCGTCATCACCTTCTCGTCGCCATCGGGCATGACCATACGCAACGTCTTCGAACCTGTGCTGCGAATGACATAGGCATGCGGCTTGGCCGGGACCGCGGGTACGGCGGGGGGTTCCGCCATGGCTGGCGATGCGGCTTGCGCACGGAGAGCGACCGGAGCGGCTGGCGGGACGGCGGCGACGGTTTCGGGAGCCTCCGGCGCTTCGAGCGTCTCACGCGTTTCCAGCGCTTCGATCTGCTCGGGCGCGGCCGGCGTAGTCAGGTCTACGCCGATCGTGCGTTCGACCTTCTTGGTCAATGCGGCCGCCGCCGGAGTGCCCGATGCGGTCGCCCCCAGACCTCCCAGCACCAGCAGCGACACCGTCGCCCCGCCCAGCGCCAGCTGACGACGCGATTTCGGAGAAGTGGTCAACATCTTCAGCCTCCCTTTCAGATCATCGATGGTGTGGAGATGGCATGCACCCGACAGGGCACGGCCATGCGCGGCCTTGACAATGGCGCAGGCATAGACATGCCGGTCGGCCCGGCTGCGCCCTTTCAGGACACGGGCGTCGTTCGCCAGTTCCTGGTCGCTGCGAAAGGCATGGAAGGCCCGCCACGCCACCGGGTTGAACCAGTGCAGCGCCAGCACGCCCAGCGCGATCCAATTGGCGATCAGATCGCCCCGGGCATGGTGGCCCAGCTCATGCGCCAGCGCCAGGTCGCGCTCATCGGCATCGTAGCGTTCCGCGAAATCGCGGGGAAAGGCGACGTAACGATGCCAGATGCCGAAGGCGAGCGGTCCCGGTGCACCGTCGCTGGCGACCACGCGCACGCCGTCCACGGCCTCCAGCGGCTCGGCCGTGGCGAGCAACCGCGTGCGGAACCGCCAGTGCCGCAGCAACTGGAACGCCAGGAAACCGGCGGCCCCGACGATCCAGAACAGCGCAACCCCCTGCCCTAGGCTGGGCCAAAGGCTCGACCCGGCGATGGGTTCGGGGAGCTGGGTCGTCACGGGCAGGACGACATAGGTATTCAGCGTCTCGCCCATCGCCGACAGCGGCGGGGTCGCCTGTTCGGCGACCTGATGCGGCATACGCGGCAATAGCAGGCGGAGCAGCGGCAGTGCCCAGAGCGCATAGGCGATCTGCGGGCCAAAGGCAGCGCGGACATGGCGACGGGCCAGCAGGACCAGCACCATGAGGAGGGTCGAAGCGACCATCGCCTCCACCATCCAGCCCAGGGTCTCGCCGCTCACGCCTTCAGTTCCTTGAGCAGCGCCTCGATCTCGGAAATATCCTGCGCGGTCAGTTCGTCACGCTCTGCCAGATGCGCGACCAGCGGGGTCAGACGCCCACCGAACAGCCGGTCGATCAGACGGCGGGATTCGCCGACGACATAATCGTCGCGCGCGACCAGCGGGCGATAGAGGTAGCGCCGCCCCTGTTCCTCATGCGCGATGGCTTCCTTGGAGAGCAACCGGCCAAGCAGGGTCTTGACCGTGTTGGTGCTCCAGCCACGTTCGGGATCGACCCGCTCCGCCACGTCCTGCGCGGTCAGCGGCGCTTCATCCCAAAGCACCTCCATCACCGCATGCTCGGCATCGCTGATACGCTCGGCCATCGACTCGCCTCCTCATGACTACAGACGTAATCCTAATGCGATTACAGACGTAGTCAATGGGCGACGATCATGTCGCGACCGCAAAAAGAAAGGGCCGGATCGAAACCCGGCCCTATCGCATCATGCGGTCTTCACATCCTGGACCAGTTCGGCCAGTTCGCCGCTTTCGTACATCTCCATCATGATGTCCGATCCACCGACGAATTCGCCCTTCACATAAAGCTGCGGAATGGTCGGCCAGTCCGAATAGGCCTTGATCCCCTGGCGGATGCCCTGATCCTGCAGCACGTCGACGCTTTCGAACGGCACGTCCAGATGGTTCAGGATCGCGACCGCGCGACTGGAAAAGCCGCATTGCGGGAAAAGCGGGGTGCCCTTCATGAACAGCAGGACCGCATTGTCCTTCACCAGCGCATCGATGCGCGCATTCGTATCGTCGGTCATATCATTCGTCCTCAGGAAATGGTCGGCGCCGCAGGCTCAGCCCCGGCAGGCACGGCGGTCGTCAGTTGAAGCGCATGGAGTTCGCCCCCCATGCGCCCGCCCAGCGCGGCATAGACGGCACGGGTGCGGGCCACCCGGCTCATGCCCGCGAAACTGGCGGCGGTCACATGCGCGGCATAATGATCCCCGTCGCCGGCCAGATCGGTGATGTCGACCTGGGCATCGGGAATGGCAGCGCGGATCATCGCGGCAATATCGTCGGCAGCCATCGGCATGGTCAGCGGCTCTCCATCAGTTGGCGGCGCGCCTCGACCAGTTGCTCATCCAGCGCGCGACGGACCTCGGCCTCGTCCACATCGATCCCGGCAGCGGTCAGGTCACCCAGCAGCTTTCGGATCACATCCTCGTCACCGGCTTCTTCGAAATCGGCCTGGACGACCGCCTTGGCATAGGCATCGGTTTCGGCGGGGGTCAGCTTCATGCGCTCGGCGGCCCATTGCGCGACCAGTCGGTTGCGCCGCGCCGTGATGCGGAACATCATATCCTGATCCGCCACGAACTTGGCCTCATACCCTCGCCTGCGTTCGTCAAAACTGTCCATCGATCCGCCATCCCCCTGCCCGCCAAGGGCAATATAATCATGCGCCCGAGATAGGGCGCACCGCCGCCCCGCGCAACCGATGCTCCGCGCGGCATCGATACAGCAGGTCAATTGTCGTTACGAAGCTGCAACGACGGGAACCAGGGCGGCACCCTGATCGTATTGTAATCACTAGCGAAACGAGACGAAGCGCCCGGCCCCGACAGCCGTGAAGACCTCGTCTCCCGGTTAGGAGAGAGCCATGCCCAACACCTTTCCCGCGCCCCATGATGGCGGCCCGATGATCGGCATCATCAATGGCATCATCGGATCGCTGGCGATCTGGGCCGTCATCGCGGCGATGGTGATCGCTGCGTCTTAACGGGACGCCGCAACGGCCACGCGCACGGGCTATCGAGCCCCGCTCAAGCGCCTTGGGCAGCGTCCGCCGAAAGCCGTGCGCGACCCTCGATCCACGGACGGCCCGTCGCCATCTGTCCTTCGAACGCACCGATCGCTTCGTCGCGGGCCAGGGTCAGCCCCACCTCGTCGAGCCCGTTCATCAGGCACTCGCGACGAAAAGGGTCGAGTTCGAACGCAAACCGATCCTGGAACGGCGTGGTCACGCTCATCGTTTCCAGGTCGACCGTGATCGGTTGATCCTTGGCCACGTCCAGCAACCGGTCCACCGCCTCCTGCGGCAGAACCACGGGCACAATGCCGTTCTTAAAGGCGTTGCCCGAGAAGATGTCCGAAAAGCTCGGTGCGATCACCGCCTGTATGCCCATATCGGCCAGCGCCCATGCGGCATGCTCGCGACTGGACCCGCATCCGAAATTGTCGCCCGCGATCAGGATCGGTGCGCCAGCATAGGCGGGATCGTCGAAGATATTGCCCGGTTGCGCCCGCACCGTCTCGAACGCGCCGCGTCCCAGCCCGGCGCGCGTGATGGTCTTCAACCAATGCGCCGGAATGATGACGTCGGTGTCGATATTCTTGGCACCCCAGGGATAGGCGGTGCCGGAAACGGTCGTAACCGGATTCATGCGATTATCCTGTCTTCAAAGCGTCCGCGTCAGCGGCGCTGCTCCGCCGTGGCGGGGCGCGATGCGATGCCCGCGGCATAGGCGGCGGCGCCGCACAGAACCGCGCCGGTGACGAGCATGACCAATACGTGCTTCATAGAATGTCTCCCCTGCCTTGCCGATCAAACGCCTTCACGATCATAATCGTGATGCATCAACTCTCTAACATCGGAAAGGCGCCCGGTCACCGCCGCCGCGGCCGCCATGGCGGGAGAAAGCAGATGGGTGCGGGCGCCCGGTCCCTGCCGCCCGACGAAATTGCGGTTGGAGGTCGAGGCACAACGCTCGCCGGCAGGCACCTTGTCCGGGTTCATGGCCAGGCACATGGAACAGCCCGGCTCGCGCCATTCGAAGCCCGCCTGCACGAAGACGCGGTCCAGCCCCTCCGCCTCGGCCTGGCGCTTGACCAGGCCGGAGCCGGGGACGACGAGCGCACGGACGCCCTCGGCCACCTTGCGATCGCGCGCCACGGCGGCGGCGGCGCGGAGGTCTTCGATCCGGCTGTTGGTGCAACTGCCGATGAAGACATGCTGGATCGCCACGTCCCGCATCGCGGTGCCCGGCGCCAGACCCATATAATCCAGCGACTTGCGCGCCGCTTCGCGCTTGGACGGATCGGCGAAGCTGTCGGGATCGGGGACGATGCCGGTGATCGGCACCACATCCTCCGGGCTGGTGCCCCAGGTCAGGTTGGGTGCGATATCGGCGGCGTCGAGCGTCACGACCTTGTCGTAGACCGCGCCCGGATCGCTGGGCAGCGTCCGCCACCAGGCCACCGCCTTGTCCCATTCCGCGCCCTGCGGCGCCATGGGACGCCCCTTCAGATAGGCGAAGGTCGTCTCGTCGGGCGCGATCAGGCCGGCGCGCGCGCCACCCTCGATCGACATGTTGGCGATGGTCAGGCGCCCCTCCACCGACAGGTTGCGGATCACGCTGCCGGTAAACTCGATGACATGGCCGGTCCCGCCCGCCGCGCCGATCTTGCCAATGATCGCCAGCACCACGTCCTTGGCCGAAACGCCGTAACCCAGCGTGCCGTCGACGCGGACCTCCATCGTCTTGGACGGCGAAAGCAGCAGCGTCTGGGTCGCCAGCACATGCTCGACCTCCGACGTGCCGATGCCAAAGGCCAGCGCACCCAGCGCGCCATGCGCGGAGGTATGGCTGTCACCGCAGACCAGCGTCGTGCCCGGCAGCGTGAAGCCCTGTTCGGGGCCGACGACATGGACGATGCCCTGCGCCGCCGCCGTCGCATCGATATAGTCGATGCCGAACTCGGCGGTGTTGCGGCGGAGCGCCTCCAACTGCTGTGCGCTTTCCGGGTCGGCGATGGGCAGCAACCGGCCATCCGCGCCGACACGCGGCGTGGTCGGCAGATTATGGTCGGGGACCGCGAGCGTCAGTTCGGGACGCCGTACCTTGCGCCCTGCGACCCTAAGCCCTTCGAACGCCTGTGGGCTCGTCACCTCATGGACGAGGTGACGGTCAATATAGATGAGGCAGGTGCCATCGGGCCGCCGTTCGACAACGTGGGCGGCCCAGATCTTCTCGTACAGAGTCTGGGGTCGTTGGGCCATGATGGGGGCGCTGTTATCCGAAAACATGCGCAAGGCAAAGGCCGGACGCAATGTTATTTCGTTGTTGCGGTTCGCATGTCAAATTTGTCATGAACCCGTGGGCGGAATCCCGCGTTCCCGCGGTCCCTCTTCCTTAACCCAGGTATATGACATCATGGCCAATGCCGCGCTGCACCGGCCTCCCCTTGCGCGGCGCGAACGCCTGCCCGCGCTGGATGCCATGAACTTCTTCCTGGCCGATGTCCGCGACGGCCTTGGCCCGTATCTCGCCATCTATCTGGTCGCGGTGCGCGGGCCGAGCCACGGCTGGAACGAAGCAAGCGCGGGGGTCGTCATGACCATCGCCGGGATCGCGGGGCTGATTGCCAACGCCCCTGCCGGTGCGCTGATCGACCGGGTCCATGCCAAGCGGGCGGTCCTGGTCGCCGCGGCGGTCGCGGTGACGCTGGCGTCCCTGTCGTTACCGTTCGTCGAGGGATTCTGGGCGGTGGCTGCCGGACAGTCGCTGGCCGCCGTCGCGGCCTCGGTCTTCGCGCCGGGGATCGCCGCCATCTCGCTGGGTATCGTCGGGCCCAAGGCCTTCACCGCGCGGATCGGGCGGAACGAGGCGTTCAACCATGCCGGGAACGCCGTGTCCGCCGCGCTGGCGGGTCTGCTGGCCTGGAAATTCGGCCCCGTGGTGGTCTTCTGGCTGATGGCGGGACTGGCGGCGCTGAGTATCGGCGCGACCCTGTCGCTCGATGCCGATCGGATCGATCATGCCATGGCGCGCGGCTGTACCGAAGAGGAAGAGGAGCAGGAGGATTGCGATCCCCCTTCCCTATGGCAGACCTTGAAGGGCGCGCCGACACTGGCCTGGTTCGCCGTGACGGGATTTCTGTTCCACCTCTCCAACGCCGCGATGCTTCCCTCGGTGGGGCAGTTGCTGGCGCGTGAGGTAGGCGGGGACAAGGCAACCTCGCTGACCTCCGCCTGCATCGTCGGGGCGCAACTCGTCATGGTGCCGGTGGCGATGATCGTCGGACGAAAGGCAGAGGACTGGGGGCACCGACCCATCATGCTGGTTGCCTTTGCCGTGCTGGCGGCGCGTGGCTTGCTCTATACCCTGTCGGACGCGCCCGGCTGGTTGCTGGCCATCCAGTTGCTCGACGGCGTGGGCGCGGGGATATTGGGGGCGCTGGGTCCGGTGATCGTCGCGGCGATCATGCGCGGTTCCGGACGGTTCAATGTCGCCCAGGGCGCGGTGACCACGATCCAGGGGATCGGCGGCGCGCTCAGCACCTCGCTGGCCGGGGTGGTGATCGTCGGCGCGGGTTATCACGCCGCCTTCTGGTTGCTCGCGGCGATCGCAGGTAGCGGGCTGGTGCTCTACCGGCTGGTGATGCCGGAGACGGCGCGGTTATAGGAATCCGCTGAGCCCTCGACGGCGCTCAGGCCTTGGCGCGGAAATCCTCCCGCACGCTACCGCACTCCAGCAATTCCGCTTCATGGCCGTCCTCCCGCCACGTCTCCGCCAGGGCCTGCGCTTCCCAGTCGCGAACCGCAGGATGCGCCAGCAGCGTCTCGACCCAGGCCGCGCCCGCCGCGCCGACGTCGATGCCATAGGTCCGCACGCGAAAGGCGACCGGGGCGTAAAAGGCGTCGACCGCCGAAAACACCTCTCCCGCCAACCAAGGCCCACCGAACCGCGTCAGCCCCTCGCCCCATAGCTCGGCAAGCCGCGCCACGTCGCGTTCCAGGCGTGGGGAGGCGGGCCGGGCATCGACCCGCACCCCGACATTCATGGTCCGCTCCGCCCTGAGCGCGGCGAAGCCGCCATGCATTTCCGTCACCGCGCACATCGCCCAGGCGCGCGCGGCGTCATCCTCCGGCCAGACCCCCGGATGCCGCTCGGCCAAATAGAGCGCGATACCCAGCGAATCCCATATCACCCGCTCCCCATCCAGCAGCACCGGCACCTGTCCGGTCGGCGAAAAGGCGCGGAACGCCTCGTAATTCTCCGTCACGGCGAACGGTTCGATCCGGTCGGCAAAGCCGATCCCCAGCGCCTTCATCAGCAGCCAGGGGCGCAGCGACCAGCTCGAATAATTCCGGTTCGCGGTGATGAGGGTATAGGCCATGGTGTCAGCGCTCGAAGCTGGCCGTGGTCTTGGCGGCGATCTCGTCCGCCGTCACGCCGGGCGCGCACTCGATCAGGCGGAAGGGGCTGTCGTGATCGGGGCGCTGGAACACCGCCAGATCGGTGACGATCATGTCCACCACATTTCGCCCGGTCAGCGGCAGCGTGCATTCGGGAATGAACTTGGGGCTGCCATCCTTGGCGTTATGCTCCATGACGACGATGATCTTCTTGACGCCCGCGACCAGATCCATCGCGCCGCCCATGCCCTTGATCATCTTGCCGGGGATCATCCAGTTGGCGATGTCGCCGCCTTCGGACACCTCCATCGCACCCAGCACGGTCAGGTCGATATGCCCGCCCCGGATCATCGCGAAGCTGTCGGCGGAGGAGAAATAGACCGAGTGCGGCAGTTCGCTGATCGTCTGCTTGCCGGCGTTGATCAGGTCGGGATCGACCTCATCCTCATAGGGGAACGGCCCGATGCCCAGCATCCCGTTTTCGGATTGCAGCGTAACCTCGACCCCTTGCGGGATATGGTTGGCCACCAGGGTCGGAATGCCGATGCCCAGATTGACGTAGAAGCCGTCCTTCAATTCCTTGGCCGCGCGCGCGGCCATCTCGTCACGAGTCCAGGCCATCGTCACTGCTCTCCTGTCGGATGCCACCGCCGGCCGGCGGGAAAGATGTCGTCGGGGGTGCCCTTCAGCGCCTTGCCATAGACGGGGTTCGGGAAGACGAACCAGCCGCGCCCCCAAAGCGCCGCGACACGCGGGCCATCGGCAAGGGCGCGACGTTGGGAAACCGTGCCGGGCACGTTGAACAGGTCGCTGAAATCACCCAATTGATCCCCGCCCATCGCGATGACGCAATAG
Organism: Sphingomonas sp. LC-1; assembly: GCF_025371035.1. Lineage (GTDB taxonomy): Bacteria > Pseudomonadota > Alphaproteobacteria > Sphingomonadales > Sphingomonadaceae > Sphingomonas > Sphingomonas sanguinis_E. The sequence continues at coordinate 27,978 of NZ_JANZXB010000008.1, forward strand.
CGCTCGGCGATCCGCCAGCGGCGCGCATCCTTGCCGTCGCCGGTGTTGGTGTCGGTGCGGACGAACAGCGTGTCGCCATGGACCGCCGGGCCTAGCCCCGCTGCCTCGATCGCCCGCGCGGCCCCGCCCGCATCGTCGCGATTGGTGTTGAAAATGACCGTCACGCCCATGGTGCGCAGATCGGCGATCGCCGCCGCCGCACCGGGCACCGGCAGCACCGCCCGGCCATCGCCCTGCTCCCATGAGCGCCAGCGGCCTGCGAAGGCGCGGTCGGCGCGACCGGTCAGATCGTCCTGCTCGAAACCGAGATTGAGCAGGACGGTTTCGTCCACGTCGAACACCGCCGCCGGGCGCTTGCCCGCGCAGGATGCGAAGCGGGGATTATCGAGGTTTGCGCCTTGCTCCAGTACGACGCTGTCGCGTGGCGGACGACGCACCCTGTCGGCCGCATAGGTGACGAGCGCGTTCCACGCCTGGCGCGAGATCGCGTCCGCCTCCGCCGAGCCATAGAGATACTGCATGCCCGCCAGCTTCGGATTGACGGCGGCAACGGGTGGTGAAGCCGGGCTGTTGTTGCCGACCGCCACGACACAACCCGACAGGGTCAGGGCAGCCGCGAGCGTGGCGAAGCCCGCGCCGAAACGGGCCCTCCTCATGCCGAAGCCCGCTCGCGCACCGTGCGGAATTCAATCTTCTTCTCGTACGGCGCACCGACGATCATCCGCTTCACATAGATGCCGGGCAGATGGATCTGGTCGGGATCGAGGCTGCCGACCGGCACCACCTCCTCCACCTCGGCGACGCAGATGCGTCCGGCGGTCGCCATGGGCTGGTTGAAGTTGCGCGCGGTCTTGCGAAAGATCAGGTTCCCGGCCTCGTCGGCCTTCCACCCCTTGATGATCGACAGGTCGGCGCGAATGCCACGTTCGAGGATATAGTCCTCTCCATCGAAGCTCTTCACTTCCTTGCCCTCGGCCACCTTGGTGCCGACACCGGTCTTCGTATAGAAACCGGGGATGCCCGCGCCCCCCGCCCGGCAGCGTTCCGCCAACGTGCCCTGCGGGCAGAACTCGACCTCCAGCTCGCCGCTCAGATATTGCCGCTCAAACTCCTTATTCTCGCCGACATAGGAGGAGATCATCTTCTTCACCTGGTGCGAGCGGAGCAGCTTGCCCAACCCCACGCCGTCGATCCCGGCATTGTTGCTGGCGATGGTCAGGTCCTTGACCCCCGCCGCCTCGATCGCATCGATCAGCCGTTCGGGGATACCGCACAGGCCAAAGCCCCCTGCGCAGATCGTCATGCCGTCATGGAGCAGGCCGTCGAGCGCGGCGGCGGCGTCGGGATAAAGCTTCTGCATGGGCGTCCTCCCTAAGGTTGCCGTTGCGTTAGGCGGAGGCGTGGAGCCGGGTCAACCCAGCGCTTGCGCTTTGCGCGGGCCAGCGTTTGCGCTTTGCGCGGGGCCAGCGTTTGCGCTTTGGAAAGAAGCGGGTCTAGGCTTGCCCCATGACCACCAGAACCGGCGGACGCCTGCTTGTCGATGCGCTTCTCGAACAGGGGTGCGACCGTATCTTCACCGTGCCGGGCGAGAGCTTCCTGGCGGTGCTCGACGCGCTGCACGACACACCCGCCATCGACCTCGTCACGTGCCGGCAGGAAGGCGGCGTGACCTTCATGGCCTGCGCCGACGGGACGCTGACCGGGCGGCCGGGCGTCGCCTTCGTCACGCGCGGTCCGGGTGCGACCAACGCGGCGATCGGCGTGCATGTCGCGCGACAGGATTCGCAGCCGATGATCCTGTTCATCGGCGATGTCGACCGAGGCACACGCGACCGCGAAGCCTTTCAGGAGGTGGATTTTCAGGCGATGTTCGCGCCGCTCGCCAAATGGGCGGCTCGTATCGACGATGCCGCGCGCATTCCGGAATATGTCGCCCGTGCCTATGCCACCGCGATGAACGGGCGGCCTGGGCCGGTCGTCCTCGCGCTGCCCGAGGACATGCTGTGCGATCCGGTACAGGCTACACCCCGCCCCCGGATCGAACGGCCGTCGCAGGACGTGATGATCGAGGATGTACTCGCGGTGCACGACCTGATCGCCAAGGCGCAGCGCCCCGTCGCCATCATCGGCGGCGCGTATTGGAACAGCGAAACGGTCGCGCTGATCGAGCAATGGGGCGAAGCGGCGGGCGTGCCTCTGGTCGCGGCGTTTCGGCGTCAGGATGCGGTGTCGGCCACCTGCCCGGTCTATGCGGGCAATCTGGGCTATGGCCCCAACCTGGCCCTGGTGAAGCGGGTGCGAGAGGCCGACCTGTTGATCGTGCTGGGCGCGCGTCTGGGAGAGGCGACGACCGATGGCTATGCCATCATTACGCCCGATCATCCGGGACAGACGCTGGTCCATATCCACCCGGACCCGGAGGAACTGCACAGCGTCTACCGCACCGATCTCGCCTTATGCTGCGACATTCACCGGGCGGTCGGCCTGCTCGAATTGCAGGCGAGCGAGGCGAGCAAGCCGCATCCCTCTGGCGCGGAAGCCCATGCCGACTATCTGGCCTGGTCCCACCCGGCCGCGCGGGACGGCGTCACCTTGGACCTGGGCCAATGCGTCGCCGCGATGCGAAAGGCGCTGCCCGCCGACTCGATCATCTGCAATGGCGCCGGCAATTACTCCGGCTGGTGGCATCGTTATTGGCGGTATGAACCGGGGTGCCAGCTTGCCCCGACCTGTGGCGCGATGGGATATGGAGTTCCCGCCGCCACCGCCGCCGCGCTGCGCCATCCCGGGCGAACCGTCGTCGCGCTGGCGGGCGACGGGTGTTTCCTGATGAACGGCCAAGAGCTGGCGACCGCCGTGCAGCATGGCGTATCGATGCTGGTGATCGTCGTCGACAATAGCGGCTATGGCACGATCCGAATGCACCAGGAACGCGAATATCCCGGTCGGGTGGCGGCAACGACGCTGGCCAATCCCGACTTCGCGGCGCTGGCGCGTGCCTATGGGTGCTGGAGCGAAACGGTGACCCGAACCGAGGATTTCGTCCCTGCCCTGCTCCGCGCCATGACAGGAACCGGTGTGCGGCTGCTCCACCTGAAAACCGACATCGAAGTCATTACGCCCGCCACGACCCTCTCCCGGATCGCGCAACGCTGACTTGGACGGCTCAGAAGCAGGAGTTTCGAGCCCTCATCTGCTGCTCTGCAATCGCACACAGCAAAGAACGATTGGGGACCTGCAAGACTTTGGAACTCAAGATAACGCTATCATGCAATCGATTTACTAACGATTATCAGCTGAACCACAAAAGAAAGCCGCCCCGGCATAACCGGAGCGGCGAGTTCGTTGCTGATCGCTTTAGTCAGAAACTGTTAGCAGGTTCAGATGTTGTCGCCAAGAGCGCCCTTCACCGAACCCTTCATTTCCTGGCCCTTGCCCTTCAGCTGCTGGGCTTCGCCTTCTGCCTTCAGGTCGGCGTCGTGATTGTGATCGCCGATCGCTTCCTTGGCCTTGCCAACCAGTTCGTTGACGTTGCCCTTGATCTTGTCGGTGAGCTCACCCATCGCGGCCTCCATTTACTGGGGATCGATCGATCCCGTTGAACACTCGGAGACAAAACACTTCGTTACGCGGCAAGTTCCCTGAAATTAACGTCAGATAAGGCCGGCCAGCGGACTCGACGGGTCGGCATAGCGCCGCATTCCCATGCGTCCCGCACGGTACGCCATGCGCCCGGCCTCCACCCCGGACCGCATCGCGCGCGCCATCAGCACCGGGTCCTTCGCCTCCGCGATCGCGGTGTTCATCAGCACGCCGTCGCAGCCCAGTTCCATCGCCACCGTCGCCTCGGACGCGGTGCCCACGCCCGCATCGACCAGCACCGGGACCTTTGCCCCCTCGACGATCAGGCGGATCGTCACCTTGTTCTGGATGCCCAGCCCCGACCCGATCGGCGCGCCCAGCGGCATGATCGCGACCGCGCCCACATCCTCCAGCCGCTTGGCCGCGATGGGGTCGTCGACGCAATAGACCATGGGCTTGAAGCCTTCCTTGGCCAGGATCTCGGTGGCGCGCAGCGTCTCGACCATGTCAGGATAGAGCGTCCGGGCCTCGCCCAGCACCTCCAGCTTGACCAGTTCCCAGCCACCCGCCTCGCGCGCCAGACGCAGCGTGCGGATCGCATCCTCGGCGGTGAAGCAGCCCGCCGTGTTGGGCAGATAGGTGATCTTCTTCGGATCGATATAGTCGGTCAGCATCGGCGCATTGCGGTCCGACACGTTGACGCGGCGGACCGCGACGGTGACGATCTCGGCCCCCGCCGCCTCGACCGCAGCCGCGTTCTGCGCGAAGTCCTTGTATTTGCCAGTCCCGACGATCAGGCGTGAGCGGAAACGCTGCCCCGCGACTTCCCATGAATCGTCATCGATCGCCGCGCCATGATCGCCGCCGCCGACAAAATGGACGATCTCGATCTCGTCGCCATCCTCGACCTCGACCTGCGCCAGCGTCGAGCGCGGCACCACCTCCAGATTGCGCTCCACCGCTACCTTTTCGGGCACCAGCCCCAACTGGCTCGCCAGATCGGCGAGCGACAGGCCGGCGGCGACGCGCTTGTGCTCGCCATTCACGGTGATCGTCACGGTTCCGTCGGTATGGGGCATATCAGTGTCACTTACCATGCAAGTCGCTGCCCGCTCGACGTGGGATAGGGCATGCGGTTAAGGAAGGCCTTCGATCTAGGCCCGGCCACCCCGAGCCGCAACCATGGGAGTGCGGATGTCCGCGACCGTCTATGTCCTCAACGGGCCGAACCTGAACCTGCTCGGCCTGCGCGAGCCGCATATCTATGGCCATGACACGCTGGACGATATTGCGGGACTGCTGGAGGATCGGGCGCGCGAGCTCGACCTCGAGATCGACATGCGCCAGTCCAACCATGAAGGCCATCTGATCGACTGGCTGCACGAGGCCCAGGCCTATGAGGCCAAGGCCGTGCTGCTCAATGCCGGGGGCTTCACCCATACGTCGATCGCGATCCATGATGCGATCAAGTCGGTGACGACCCCGGTGATCGAGGTTCACCTATCCAACCCTCATGCACGGGAGCCATTCCGTCATGAGAGCTTCATCGGGCGTGCCGCAAAAGGCACAATCGCGGGTTTTGGCGCGCAATCCTATCTGCTCGCGCTTGAAGCCGCGGCCCGGTTCTGACAGGAGCGCTGCCCATGACCGAAAAGACTGAACAAGCGATGAAGGTCGATGTCGACCTCGTCCGTCAGCTCGCCGAGCTGCTCGACGCCACCGCCCTGACCGAGATCGAGGTCGAGCATGGCGACCGCAAGATCCGCGTCGCACGCAAGGCGGCTCCCGCCGCGCAGGTCGCCTATGCGCCCGCGCCCATCGCCGCCGCGCCCGCTCCGGCGGCGGCTGCCCCGGTGGCCGCTGCTGCTCCGGTGGAAGCCGCCGCCCCGACCGTCTCGGCCAATGCGGTAAAGTCGCCGATGGTCGGCACCGTCTATCTGTCGGCCGAACCCGGCGCCAAGCCCTTCGCCGCCGTCGGCCAGAAGGTCGCCGCCGGTGACACGCTATTGATCGTGGAAGCCATGAAGGTGATGAACCCGATCACCGCGACCGCCGCCGGCACCGTCACCGCCGTGCTGGTCGAGAACGGCCAGCCGGTCGAGTTCGACCAGCCCCTGGTCGTCGTCGAGTAAGCCGCCTTGGCGCAGATCAAGAAACTCCTGATCGCCAATCGCGGTGAGATTGCGCTTCGCATCCACCGCGCCTGTCACGAGATGGGGATCGAGACCGTCGCCGTGCACTCCACGGCCGACGCCGATGCCATGCATGTGCGCCTCGCCGACCAGGCGGTGTGCATCGGCCCGCCCTCCGCGACGGACAGCTATCTCAACATCCCGAACATCATCTCGGCCGCCGAGATTTCGGGCGCGGATGCGATCCACCCAGGCTATGGCTTCCTCTCGGAGAACGCCAAGTTCGCCGAGATCGTCGAGGCGCATGGCCTGATCTTCGTCGGCCCCAAGCCCGAACATATCCGGATCATGGGCGACAAGGTCGAAGCCAAGCGGACGGCGGGTGCGCTCGGCCTGCCGCTGGTGCCCGGCTCGGACGGCGCGATCTCGGATGTCGAGGAAGCCAAGGCGCTCGCAGCGGAGATCGGCTATCCCGTGCTGATCAAGGCGGCCAGCGGCGGCGGCGGTCGCGGCATGAAGGTCGTGCCCTCCGAAGATCAGCTCGAAACGCTGATGCAGCAGGCGGGCTCGGAGGCGAAGGCCGCGTTCGGCGATTCGACCGTCTACATGGAAAAATATCTGGGCAACCCCCGGCATATCGAATTCCAGGTGTTCGGCGACGGCAACGGCAACGCGATCCATCTCGGCGAGCGCGACTGCTCGCTCCAGCGCCGCCACCAGAAGGTACTGGAGGAAGCCCCCTCGCCGATCATCACGGCCGAGGAGCGTTCGCGCATGGGCGGCGTGGTCGCCAAGGCGATGGCCGATATGGGCTATCGCGGCGCGGGCACGATCGAATTCCTGTGGGAAGACGGCGAGTTCTATTTCATCGAAATGAACACCCGCCTGCAGGTCGAACATCCCGTGACGGAGATGATCACCGGGCTGGACTTGGTCCGCGAACAGATTCGTGTCGCCGAGGGCCATCCGCTGACCCTGCGCCAGGAAGACGTGCAGTTCCGCGGCCACGCCATCGAATGCCGCATCAACGCGGAAGATCCGCGCACCTTCGCCCCCTCGCCGGGCACGGTGAAGATGTATCACGCACCGGGCGGCATGCATGTCCGCGTCGATAGCGGGCTGTATCAGGGCTACAAGGTCCCGCCCTATTACGACAGCATGATCGCCAAGCTGATCGTGTACGGCACGACCCGCGAAGGCGCGTTGCGCCGTCTGCGCCGCGCGCTCAACGAATTCGTGATCGAGGGAATGAAGACCACCATTCCGCTCCACCAGTCGCTGCTGGACGATCCCGAATTCCAGACCGGCGACTATACGATCAAGTGGCTGGAGGAATGGCTGGCCAAGCAGGACGCTTGAGCCATCTTTCTTCCTTATCACTAGGAAAGACTGGTTTGAGGCCCCCTCCCCATCCGGGAGGGGGCTTTTTATATGCCCGAAAACCGGGATTACCCCTCCACATTGCCCGCCACCCATGCCACAAGCAGTGGCGATGAAGGCGACGATCCTCCACAATCCGCGCTGCTCGAAATCGCGCGAGGCGCTGGCCCTGCTGGCGCAAGCGGGCGCGGATGTGACGGTGATCGAATATCTCAAGACACCGCTGGACGCCGAGGAACTGGCGCGGCTCTATGCCAAGGGCGGCCTGTCCCCGCGCGATGGTCTGCGCAAGGTCGAGGCGGAAGCCAAGGCTCTTTCGAGCGCGGAGGACGAAGCAATCCTGGCTGCGATGGCTGCCAATCCCATGCTGATCGAGCGCCCTCTGGTCGAAACCGACAAAGGTGTCGTGATCGGCCGTCCGCCCGAAGCCGTTCGGAGCATCCTGTGATCGGTGCTCATATTTTGAGCATCATACCGATTGCTGCCCGCTTTTCGGGCGCCGATCTTATCGATTTCTTACCTTCTAAGGAGGGAAAGGCAGTTGGCACGGTCCATGCTATGCGCAGGGCCGGGCGAGGGTTCGAACAACATCGGGGGCAGTCAGGCTCGTGAAAAAGATTGAGGCGATCATCAAGCCGTTCAAGCTCGATGAGGTGAAGGAAGCGCTGCACGAGATCGGCGTGTCCGGTATCACCGTCACCGAGGCCAAGGGCTTCGGGCGCCAGAAGGGTCATACCGAACTCTATCGCGGCGCCGAATATGTCGTCGACTTCCTTCCCAAGGTGAAGCTGGAAGTGGTCGTCGAGGACAGTCTGGCCGAACGCGTGGTGGAAGCGATCGCCGCCGCCGCGCAGACCGGCCGCATCGGCGACGGCAAGATTTTCGTGATCCCGGTCGAAACGGCGCTCCGCATCCGCACAGGCGAACGCGACGACGCGGCGATCTGACCCGTCCGACACCTTATCGTCACCGGGATGACACCCGGGATAATTAAAACCTTTTCACCGGTCCCGGTCTGTTTCCGGGGCTCGGCCTTAAGCAGAGAGAGAACGGCACATGGCGAATACGGCCAGCGACATCCTGAAGAAGATCAAGGATGAAGAGATCGAGTGGGTCGATCTGCGTTTCACCGATCCGAAGGGCAAGTGGCAGCATCTGACCATGGTCGCTTCGATCCTGGGCGAGGACGAGTTCACCGACGGCCTGATGTTCGACGGTTCGTCGATCGAGGGCTGGAAGGCGATCAACGAGTCGGACATGGTCCTGAAGCCGGACCTCGACGCCGTCTACACCGATCCCTTCTCGGCCACCCCGATGCTGATCGTGTTCTGCGACGTGGTCGAGCCGTCGACCGGCGAGCTCTATGCGCGCGATCCGCGCTCGACCGCCAAGCGCGCCGAGGCGTTCGTGAAGACCACCGGCATCGGCGACACCGTCTATGTCGGCCCGGAAGCCGAATTCTTCATGTTCGACGACGTGCAGTTCGACACGACCTATTCGTCGTCCTACTTCAAGATCGACGATATCGAACTGCCGACCAACACCGGCCGCGAATATGAGGGCGGCAATCTCGGCCACCGTCCGCGTGCCAAGGGCGGTTACTTCCCCGTCGCTCCGGTCGACTCGGCCGTCGACATCCGTGGCGAGATGGTCACCACCATGCTCGAAATGGGCCTGCCCTGCGACAAGCACCACCACGAAGTCGCCGCCGCGCAGCACGAACTGGGCCTGACCTTCGGCACGCTGACCCAGACCGCCGACCGCATGCAGATCTACAAGTATGTCGTGCACCAGGTCGCCCATGCCTATGGCAAGACCGCGACCTTCATGCCGAAGCCGATCAAGGAAGATAACGGCTCGGGCATGCACACCCACTTCTCGATCTGGGAAGGCAAGACCCCGCTGTTCGCCGGCAACGGCTATGCAGGGCTCTCGGAAACCTGCCTGTACTTCATCGGCGGTATCATCAAGCATGCCAAGGCGATCAACGCCTTCACCAACCCGACCACCAACAGCTACAAGCGGCTGGTGCCGGGTTACGAAGCGCCGGTGCTGCTCGCTTACTCGGCGCGCAACCGTTCGGCTTCGTGCCGCATCCCCTACGGCACCGGCCCGAAGTCGAAGCGCGTCGAAGTGCGCTTCCCCGACGCGCTGGCGAACCCGTATCTTGCCTATGCGGCGCTGCTGATGGCGGGTCTGGACGGTATCCAGAACAAGATCCATCCGGGCGAGGCGATGGACAAGAACCTGTACGACCTGCCGCCCGCCGAGCTGGCCCAGGTTCCCACGGTCGCCGGTTCGCTCCGCGAAGCGCTCGATTCGCTGGCCGCCGACCACGACTTCCTGCTGAAGGGCGACGTGTTCACCAAGGATCAGATCGAGAGCTATATCGAGCTGAAGATGAGCGAAGTGATGCGCTGGGAAATGACCCCCAGCCCGGTCGAATACGACATGTACTACAGCGGCTGATCCAGCCCCTGCACGATGTCACTACGGGGAAAGGGGCCGCAAGGCCCCTTTCTTTTTGGGAGACGCCATGTGTTCACCTTCGGCTTCGCCACTTTGACCGATATGGTGAGCGCGATCGTCATCATGAGCCTGGGCGCGAAGGCCATGGGTGCGATGGCTCTCCTGCTCTTCGGCCAGGACGCCCGCGATCGTCCGGGCTGGGGTTCGTGGTTGTGGTGGATGACCAAAATCACCCCGATCATCGCCATGCCCTGCGCGGTCGCCTTGGCGCTTGCCCGAAAGCAGACCGACGCCGCCCTCGCCTTTATCGGCATGGTCGTCTTCGTGGCGATTGCCGTCCCGATCAAAATCCGTCAGCGTCGAGCCCGCATCCAACACTCTATCGCGGCCTGAACCGCCAAAACTGCCTATAGGTTCGGGAGCGAGCCCGACAATTGCGGCATGGACCGGGGCGTTGCGCCAACATATCGCGCGCTGTCATGGTGTGGCCAGACTCGACTTTCGATCACGACAGGACATGTAGCCCAGGTCTTAGGGCTATCGGCCTCTATTTGATCGCCAGGCGATCTATGCATCACGCGTCCCGGCGCAAGACCGCAGCCCATAGCGTCGCCGATCGGTTCATCCTGATGACGCGGACGAAAGCCGACGTCGCTGCGCCGGTCTGAAGCAAGCTGATCGCGGTTAGCGGGCGACCTCCGCCATTGGCCCGTCCCGCGCAGTTCTTCCGCATTCCTGCTCAGCAAACCGTCTACGGCATGATCCTGCGGCCATCACGACCGTGAGCGGCGCAAACCGCGTGGCAATACCATGGTCGATCAGGTGTCACGCGCTTGCCCGACATCATAGATCCGCAAATGTCTGTCACCGATGCGCAGCCCGGGCCATGCCGCCCGCCATTCGGTGAGGTGATCTGCCTCAAAATGTCGGTCCAGCGCCGCCTGATCGACCCACATTTCCTTCACATGGATAAGACCAGGATCCAGCACATCTTCGGCGTAGACATATTCGAGGCAGCCATCCTCCCCCCTGCTCGCCTCGACCATGCGCTGCATGATGGGCCGAGCCGCCGCGAGGTTCTCGGGTGGCATCCGCACGGTTCCGAGGATCAGAAGCGTCTTGCTCACTTAGCCGCCGCCACCCGTTTAGCCGACAGGATCTTAACCGGCGCGGCCAGCATCTCGCCCTTGAACGGCCCCTTGGCCGGGTCGGCGGGCGCGTCGAGAATTCTGTGGATCACGTCCATCCCCTCGACGACATGGCCGAAGGCGGCATAGCCCAGATTGTCGCCGGACTTGGAGGGATCGGCGTCGAGCGAGGGTTGGTCGCCCACCATGATCGTGAAGTCGCCGCGTGCCGAACCAGGCGCCAGCCGTGCGACCGAGATGGCGCCGTCGAGATGCTTGATGCCGGTCTTGGTCGTAGGCTCATGCGCGATCGGGGGCAGGATGCGCTTGGGCTCGTTCTGGATACCGAACTGGACGAAGCCGAAATTCGCGGCGGGCCGGACCGACCGGTAGAAGGTCACGCCGTCCAGCCGATGCTGGTCGACATAGCGCAGGAAATTGGCCGTGGTGATGGGCGCGTGGGTGCGATCCAGTTCCAAGACGACCGGGCCCAGGCTGGTCTGCATCGCGACGCGGACCATGACGGGCTTGGGAGCCTCGGTCGTTGCGGGCGCGGGAGGCGACACCGCCGTGGTTTGGGCGGCCAGCAGGACAAGCGAAAGGAGCGGGATCATGGGGGTCTCCGAACATCAATTGGGTGTCAGCTTATTGCGGTCTGGGGGCCAGGGATATCCCCTGGGCTTTCCCCATGCCGTCACGGAATGAGCACCGTACTCCCCACCGTTTCCCCTGCCTCGATCGCGCGGTGCGCATCCGCCGCATCGGTCAGCGCAAAGCTCTGCCCGATCTCCGGCGTGATTGCGCCCTTCTCCAGCATCGCGAAGACACGCGCGATCAGGCGGCGTTTGTCCTGCGCCGACACGGCATAATCGAACAGCGTCGGGCGCGTGACGAACAACGATCCCTTGGACGCCAATATGCCCAGATTCACCCCGTCGACCGGGCCAGAGGCATTGCCGAAGCTGACCACCAACCCGCGCCGTGCCGCGCTGTCGAGCGAGGCCTGCCACGTCGCCTTGCCCACGCCGTCCAGTACGACCGGCACGCCCGCCCCGCCGCTGATGTCGCGCACCCGCGCGGCCACATCCTCCTGCCGGTTGAGGATGACATGGTCCGCCCCGGCTTCCCGAGCGCGCGCCGCCTTCGCCTCGCTGCCGACCGTGGCGATCACGCTCGCGCCGATCGCCTTCAGCCAGCCGACCGCCAGATGCCCGACGCCACCCGCCGCCGCATGGACCAGCACGGTCCAGCCCGACTGGACCTCGGCGCAATCCTCGATCAGGAAGGCGGTGGTCGCGCCTTTCAGCAGGATCGCCGCAGCCGTTCGGTCATCGACGCTATCGGGCAGCGGCACCAGCAGATCGGTGGAGACATTGCGCGCGGTCGCATAGGCACCCCGCGCCGGGCCGAACACGCCGACCCGGTCGCCGACCGCAAAGTCGGTGACACCTTCGCCCACCGCCTCGACCACGCCCGCCGCCTCGGACCCCAGCCCGCCGGGCAGATCGATCGGATAGAGTCCGCTGCGGTGATAGGTGTCGATATAGTTCAGCCCGACCGCATGATGCCGCATCCGCACCTCGCCCGCGCCGGGGGGCGGCAGTTCGGCCTCACGCCATTCGATGACCTCGGGCCCGCCGGTCCGGGCGATGAAGGCGGTCTTTTCCATGCGATGCTCCTGTTCGGTTGCGCGCGGCAACGCCTCAATAGTCCTTGGATATCCGAACGTTCACGCTCTGCCGCCCCAGTGTCGATATGCTGGAGAGCAGCGAGAGCCAGCGGGTCACCTGGAACTCGACCTGAGTGGCCGAGTAACCCTGCCCATCGGTGATGATCTCCGCATAGAGCCGCCGGGTGATATACTTCCCCGCCGCGACGGAGGTGGCGCGCCCCTGTTGCACATCGGCGGGCAGGACACGCAGCCGGTCGAGCCCCGCCGCACGTCGCACCGCGTTGATCGGGTTCAACCCGCCGCCACCATCCTGCAACGCCGCTACTGCCGCCGCCAGTTGCAGAGCCTCGGGCGCGGACAGGCTGGCGATCGACGTCCCGAACAGCAGGCGCGACAAAAGCTCGTCATTGGGCAAGGCGGGCGTGCTGGAGAAGCCGATCTCGGGTTTCAGCGCGGTGCCCGTGACGCGGATCGAAGCGCTCAGGCCTTGGACATTGGCATTGGCCGCAATGTCGAGCGCGGGGTTGGCGGGCACTTCGCCGCCGAAGCGAATCACGCCGCGCGCCAGATCGAAGTCGCGTCCGGCAAAGTCGTAATCGCCGCGGATCAGCGTGGCCTGGCCGGTGATCGCCGGATTGTCGGGCGCGCCGCCGATCTTCAACTCCGCCGACCATTCGCTGTTCAGTCCTAGGCCGGAGACCATCAGTCCATTGGGCGCCCGCGCGCGGATCGCCAGCGTCCATGGCTTGCGGGGCGTGTCGTCTTCTTCCCCGCCGCCGGGAATGTTGATCTCGCGGATGTTGAGTTGCGGCACCGCCGTCGCCGCCGTGGCGCGACCCAGGCGATAGCGGCTGCGGTTCAGCACCACATCGCCCGCGATCGTGCCGCCAGCCCCGTCCGAATGAAAGGTCAACGGCCCCGTCACCGTCGCGCCGATATCGTCGCGCGCGATCATCGTCGCATTGCTCGCCTGGAGCGACAGGTCGAGGCCGACGCCGTTGGCGGCGGCGAATTCGAACTGGCCGGTCCCGCTGACCCGGCCGTCGCGCCCTGCCTGTGCCGCGAAGCGATCGATGACCAGCCGCGATCCGCCGAACCGGCCGCTGGCCTGAACATCGGTCAGGACGGTACCGGTGGTGCCGCTTTCGATCCGCGCTCCGATCGCTTTCACCGCGCCGCGAATGACGGGCTGGTTCAGCGACCCGCTGACGTCCGCGCCGATGGCGACGGGGCCGGACAGGTCGAACATCTCCACGCCGGTCAGCCGCCACAATGTATCGGCGGGCCCGGCATAGCGAAGCTGCGCGATCAGCCGCCCCGCCTGCATCCGGCTGACCCAATCGCCTTCGGCGGTCGGGACGATCAGGGCCTGCGCCCGTCCGATGATCCGCCCGCCCGACGCCATGACGGCGCGAACGCCCAGCCGGTCGGCGGACAGGACCCCTGCCACGCCCATGTCGATCGGACGCGAGGTCAGGACCAGCCCGGCGCGGGTCAGTCCCCGGATCGTCAGGTCGATCTTGCCCGTCGGCGCGCCCGCCCCCTGCCGCACGACCAGCGTCCCCGTCGCGCTGCCGCCCAGCCCCAACCCCGGATAGCCGATGTCGAGTACGGTCAGCGGCATTCGGGTCAGGCTGGCCTGTACCTCCGTTCCGTCCGGGTCCAGCCGCCCCGCCAGCTTCGCCTCGCCGCCCGCGAAGCTCAACCGGGTCGGTGCCAGCACCCAGCCATCGCCGTCGCGCGTCACGATGGCGGGCGACAGGAATTGGAGCGGGCGGCGGTCGAGTGTCCCTTGCGCCGTCACGGCGAAACGGTCCGGCGCGACCTGGGTCACCGTCTGGATCGAGAAGGCACGACCGCGCGATCCGGATATACCGACACGAACCTCGCCGGTGCCACCACGCAGTTTGGCTGTCCCGCCCATCTGGGCGATGTTGAAGGCGCCGTGCCGCAGCCCCTGCGCATTGGCCGTCCCCTCGACCGAGGCCCCGGCGGGATCGAGCAGCGCGATCAGGTCCAGCCGCCCCTGGCGAACGGCGATGCCCGAAATCTGTGCCTGGCGCGCGGCGAGGTGGGTCTCGATCCGCTGCACCTCCCCCACCGGCCGGAACAGCAGCTCGCCCGACAGGCCGCCGCCTGCCACGCCCAGGCGACCGGCAAAGCCGCCCTGCACGACGGTCAGCGCCCCGGTTGCGCGAGTACCCGCGACGTCGAGCGAATTGATCTGGACGACCGCATCCTGTCCCCTGGGCAACAGGATCGCGCCCGCCGCCTGGAACGGCCCAAGGCGCGATCCCCCGGCGGCGCGGAACGCATATCCCTGATCGGTCGGGTCCAGATGCGCGCGCACATCGCGCAGGCCCAGCGCGGCGTTGGGCACGGTCAGGACCAGATCCAAAACGGGGCGCTCGATATGCCCATCCAGCACGAGCTGGACCGGGCCATAGCTTTTCTGCCGACCACCGCCGACGAAGCGGAAGGTGCCGTCTTTCCGTCGTATCGCCTCGCCGTTCAGGCGGATGTCGGGTCCGGTCAGGACCAGGCGATGAAAGTGGAACACCCCATCCGCCCCGCGTTCCAGATCGGTGGTCAGATGCGGCAATCCCCCCGCCAGCGAGCGGAGAAAGGCGTTGTCGAACCGCCGAACCTGCGCTTCTCCCCGCCCGACGATGCGCGTCCCATGACCATTTGCGCCCGGAACCGCGGTCAGGCGCGACCGGACATCGACGATGCCGAGGCCGGGTATCAGGTACCGCTGCAACGCGCCGTCCAGCCCGAGATCGTAACGGCCGTTGGTCAGGTCGATACGCAGGTTCAGCCGCCCCGCCAGCTTGTCGGAGCGCAGCGCCAAGCCCTGGCCCACAATCTCGCGCTTGGTGATGCGCAGATTGCCCGCCACCGACAGGCGGTGAAGGATGCCGCCCGCCGCTTCACCCACCCCCGTCACGCGCTGTGCCGTGAAGCGTACCGGCAGCGTCAGCGGCCAGCCCCCGGCAAGCTGCCCCTTGCCGACCGCCGCCGCCTGCTCGAAGCCGGTTCGGTCGAACGCAAAACGGTTCGCCGCCATGCGATAATCGAACGCCGCCCGCTCGAACGCGCCGTCCAGCCGCAAAGTCAGCGCGATCGCCTGTCCGCTCATATTGGCGAACAGCGCTTCGGGTCGAAGCAGGCTGGCATCGATGCGCACCCGCTCGAACCGGCGCTGGCCCAAATCGACCAGCCCCCGTGTGCGCAGGCGCAAGGCCGGGGAGCGCAGCACCAGCGCGCCGCTCAGCCGCCGGTCGGCGAAATCCCCCTGCCCCGCGACGACGACACGCGGGCTGGTCAGTCGCTGCAAGCGACCATGCAGGACCAGCGAAGGTGCGACCTCCCCCGACACGGCATAGCGACCCGATTGCGCCGAAAGCGACAGATCGACTGCCCGCGCCGATCCGATTGCCCCCTGCGCGCGGCCCGCCCAACGCGACCAGCGCCCCGCCCCCGCGACGCTTAGCGACACCGGCGCCCTCACGCCTGCCATCCTGGCAAGAAGGCCATCGCGCCGTCCCCGGGCCTCGACCGCCAGGTCGAACCGGTCATGGTCGGGCCGCGCATCCAGCTTCAGGCGCAACCGGTCGCTTCCCGCCACCGCGCCGTTCACGGCCACCAGCGCGTGTCCGTCGCGAATATCCGCCTGTGCATCGACACGGGCCACCCGCACTTGGCCCAATACTGGCTTGGCGAGGATCAGACGCTGAAGATGCAGCCGGTCGATCCGGATGTCGAAATCGGGCAGGATCGGGCTTTGCCGCCCCGTCTTCCGGGTGCGCGGCACATGGTAGAGCGTCGCCAGCGGGGCCTCGGCCCGGCGAATGTCCAGGGTTCCGCGTGCCCAGTTCAGCGGCCGCCAGTCTAGCCGTGCGCGGGGTATCTGTACCAGCAGGCCGTCAAGGTCATAGACGCGCACATCGACCAGCCGCATGTCGGAATAGACCGATCCGTCGATCCGCCCGACCGAGAAGCGCAACCCCGTCTCGGTCCTGATCGCGCCGATCCGGTCCGCGACCCAGCGATGCCCGATCGAGGTATCGACGATCATCAACGCGGCCGCCACGATCGCCACCAGCGACGCCAGCGCGATCCCCAGGATCCGCCACCAGCGGATGCCCCGGCGCGGCGGCGTGGACGGCGCCTGTTCGGGCGCGATCGGTCCTTCCTCGCTCAAAATGCCTGTCCCAGCGAGACATAGACGGCGACCCGACTATCCCCGCGCTGCGGATTGAGCGGCGTGCCTACGTCGAGGCGGATCGGCCCGAAATTGGAATAGTAACGCACGCCCAGCCCGGTGCCGAAGCGTAGTCCGGTCAGGCGCGGCAAAGGCGAGGTGGAGATATTGCCCGCATCCAGAAACGGCACGACGCCGAAATTGCCGAACGTGCGCACCCGCGCCTCGATCGAGAATTCCGCCAGACTGCGCCCGCCGATCGGATCGTTATTGGCATCGCGCGGCCCGATCGCCTGGAAACCATAGCCACGCACCGACGCCCCGCCGCCCGCATAGAAACGCCGCGACGGCGCGATCTGGTCGCGCGGCGCCCCCAATATGGTGCCCAGCCGGGTCCGCGCCGCCAGCACCACCCGATCGCCGAACGGGTGATAGAGGCTGGCATCGATCTGCGTGCGCGCATAGCCGAAGGCGCTGCCCTGCAACGACAATTCGGGGCTAAATCGGCCGCCCAGCCGGAAACCGCGCGTCGGGTTCAGCAGGTCGTCCGACCCATCGTAATTCAGGCTCGTCGGCAGTGCGCCGATGAAGAAGGTGCGCCGTCGCGGTTCGCCCGTCGCCTCGATCACATCGCGTTCGTCCGACGTCAGCAACTCGGCCCCCAGCGACCAGGTCCAGGTCTTCTGAAAGAAGATATTGGTCTGCCGCTCCAGACTGCCCGACAGCGACAGCGTCTTGGCCTCATAGGCGTCGCGAAGGATGTGCGCGGCGGAGAATTGCGCGTTCAATATGCGGTCGCGGCCATTGAAATTGTTGCGGCGGAAGACGACCGCGCCCAGTTGCTCGCGCGTGCCCAGCACGCTGCGCAGTGTCAGCGCGCCTTCGGGTGGGAACAGGTTGCGATCGGTCCAGTTGATCGCCGCCCGCGCGCCTTCGCCCGTACCGTAACCCAGTTCGCCCGCGATGGTATGCGGCGGTGCGGGCTCCAGCGCGACCGCGATGTCGACCGTCTCCGGCGTGTCGCCCGGCACCGGCTTTACCTCGACCGAGGAGACCAGTCCGGTCTGCACCAGCGCGCGGCGGAGATCGTCCAGCCCAGCGGAGTCATAGGGCTGGCCTGGCTTGAAGCGGGCAATGTCCTGGACATGGTTGGCATCGAACAGCCGATCGTTCGCCATGACGATCCGGCCATAGCGCCGCGCCGAGCCCGGATCGACGGTCATGTCCAGCGTCGCGGTCCGTGCCGCGCGGTCGACGACGATCTGTGGCTCGCCCAGCTTGGCAAAGGGGAACCCCGCCTCGCCCACCGCGGCTTTCAGCGACGCCTCGGCCGCCACGATGGTGTCGGCGTCGACCGGATCGCCCGGCTTGATCCCGAACGCCTCTTCCAGCGGCGCGGCCTGGCGCCCCGCCGCCTGAACGCCCGCCAGCGTGACGTCGGCGAAGCGATAGAGATTGCCGGGCACCGCCTGCAACACCATGGTCGGCTCGTCGCCGGGCTCGATCCGGGTAGAGACCTGCGCGTCATAATAGCCCGCCCCGCGCAACAGGCTGATCAACAACGCCGAATCCTCGCGCGCGCGCCGGTCGAGCTGGGCCGCATTGGCAGGCTCGCCGTCATTGGCGTCGAGCGAGGAGAGCTGTTCGAAACGCTGCCGCACCAGCGCGCCCGCGCCCTCGATCCCCTCGACCCGCCAGCGATAGCGGCGCTCGGCGGCGGCATCGACGGTCGCCGCCATGGCCCCGGCCGGGTCGCCCGGCGCCTGCGCCAGATCGGGCCAGGCGACGCCGATCTCGGGCAAGGGCGCCAGCGGCGCGGTGGGATCGAGCATCGTCGGATCGTCGGCATCTGTCGCGGGTTGGGTCCCGGTCTGCGGGCTCGTCTGCACCGTCGTCTGCGCGGGTGCAGACGACGCAGGTGACGGGACCAGCGTCTGCGCCACCGCACGGCCAGCCCAGCCCGTGCCGCCAAAACCCATTGCGAAGACTATGATAGCGACCGAGCGGCACGGCCGCCCGACGCGGACCATCATGCCTGATCCCTAGCCGTGCGCAGGCATTTGCAACACCCCAAAGCGCCATCAACCGACCAGATTTGCCATGCCGGTCGTCGCGAAACCCCAAACCCTGCGCCCGTCATCGCCGGGATGTCAGTGGACGGTCCCGAACGCCTCTTCGATGGAGAGCAGGCCGATCAGCCGCTCGATCTGGCGCCAGCGACAGAAATGAATGTGATTGCCCATGTCGCGACTATGCCCCGCCCGCGCGGCGGCTTCGTCGCCCGCCGATTCGCCGAAGGTCTCGATCAGTTCGGCGGCCGTCTCGACGTCGGTCCCACTCACAAAGGGAACAACCTCCATTTCGCCGCCGCGATCACGCATGAACATCCTGGCCCCTACCCCCGGAAAGAGCGGCTGCCCTAAGCCCGGGATATGAAATTTGCCACCCCCCGAAATGGTTAATGCACCATATGGTGTGTTTTCCGGTTTTTGCGGCGGCTGGCTTAGCCTCGTCCGGCGTGGCAGGACTTGGGGCATGACCGACCACCCGCCACCCCGCCCGCCGCGCAGCACCTCTCCCGCAGGCGGATTCTTCATCGCGCTCGGCGTGGTCGCAGGCATCGTCGCTGGCCTGGCGACGGGACAAGTCACGGTCGGCGTCCTGATCGGCCTGGCGCTGGGCATCGTCGTCGCGCTGCTCCTGTGGTGGCGCGGGCGCTAGGGCCGCGGTCCCGTCAGTTCGGCAAGCGCATTTGCCATGCGACGCGCCCGATGACCGTGATCGGCCCGTCGGGCACCGGTGGTGCAGCGGGATTGTCACTGGTCGCGACCAGCCCCTCCCGGACTGAACGGACACGCTTGACCATCAGCGCGTCCCCGACCCGGATGACATAGAGCCCACCCCGCGCGGTCGGGCGGGTGTCGTTCTGGTCGACCACCAGATGATCGCCGTCCATCAGGCCCGGTGCCATCGAGTCGCCCCGGACCCGGATGACCGAGGCGCCGCCGTCGCTCAGTCCCAGCCGGCGGGCGAGTTGGCGGTCGATCGCCTCGACGCCGACCATCACCTCGTCATCGACGGTCGCGCCCGGCCCCGCCGATGCCGCCACCGCCAGCCGCCGGACCAGCATCGGCCCCGTCGCCGTCGAACCACCCAATTGCGTTTCGGGCACACCGAAGAACTCGGCAAGCTGCCGCCGGTCTCCCTCGGCCAGAACGCGCGGCGTTCCCCGCTGCACGAATTGCTGAAGATAGGCGTCGTTCCGCCCCAGCATCCGCGACAGCGCCGCGAGACTGACCCCGGCCTTTGCCGCAAGCTCCTGCAAAACCGCCCTGATTTCCGTTCCCGACATGCTGTCGAATATAGGCATAGGATTTTTCCTAGACAAGTTGGAAATCAGAACAGATCATGAACGCCATCAAAGAATCGGGCAATGGGAGAATGTCCATGGAATTGTTGGGAGTGATCGAACGCTATCTGAAGGACAGCCAGATGCCGGAGACCAAATTCGGGCGGCTGGCGGTCAACGACCCCCGGCTGGTCAGCGACCTGCGCAAGGGGCGCGAGCCGGGATCGGAGATGATTCGACGCGTCACCCGCTTCATCGCGGGTCGCTCCGCATGAGCGCGCTCGCCCCTGCCGCGGACCGGTCGGATTCTATCCGCCCCGGCCGACCGCCGCTCCGCCGCCCGACCGATCGCGGCGAACGACTGGCCCGCGCGCTGATGGCGCACGCAGCGCGGGCGGGATGCACCGTCCTGCTGACCGTCGCTACGGTTGAGCCCTGGTCGTCGGCGACGTTCAGCGGTTCGGTAATTGCCCTCTCGCTCGCGGCCGCGCCGGGGCCTGCACTATCGGCCTGGCTCCGGGATTTGCCGGAAAGCGACATTCCGCTGGGCCGCGACCTGGTGGCCGACATAGCGGTGGAGCGCGTCGACGGTGGATGGTGCCTGCGCGTCCTGCTCTGCCTGGACGCGGCCAATGGGTGACGCGACCGTCAGTGGGCGGACAAGCAAATATCATTTAATGCTTGATATGTTGTAACACTACTGTACTCGACAGGGCTTCACATGTCGGAGCCCTGTCTTGTTCAAGTCCGTTCTGTTGTCCGGCCTTTCGGCCACCGCGCTCGTCAGCCTGCTCGCCGCCCCCGCCACCGCGCAGACCGCGCCGTCATCGGCCAACCGGGGTCGCGAGATCGTGGTGACCGCGCCGGTGCAGCAGTCCGAGACCGACGTGTTGTCGGGCACCTCGATCGTGACCGGTGACGAATTGCAGCGGTCGATCCGTCCAACCATCGGCGAGACGCTGGCGCGCCAGCCGGGCGTATCCGCGACCTCGTTCGGCCCCAATGCCTCGCGCCCGGTGCTGCGTGGTTTCCAGGGTGAGCGTATCCGCGTGCTGACCGACGGCATCGGTTCGATCGACGTGTCGAACACCAGTGTCGATCACGCGGTCGTCATCAACCCGCTGCTCGCCGACCGGGTCGAGGTCCTCCGCGGCCCCTCCGCCCTGTTGTTCGGCTCATCGGCGGTGGGCGGCGTGGTCAATGTGATCGACACGCGCATCCCGCGCTCGGTGCCGGAGCAGGGCTATCGCCTGTCGGGCATCGCCTCCTATGGCTCGGCCGCGACCGAACGCTCGGTGGCGGGCGCCACCGATGTCGCAGTCGGCAAGCAGTTCGTGCTGCACGCCGACGGCTCCTATCTGAAGACCGACGATCTGAAGATCGGCGGCTATGTCCTGTCCCCCCGCGCCCGTGCCGAGGCGCAGGCATCGGCGCAGCAGGCCCCCAACGATCCGCTCGACTTCGCCAGCGTCGCCAATCTGCGCGGTCGCCTGCCCAATACGGCCAGCGAAACCTGGACGGCGGGCGTCGGCGGATCGCTGATCACCGACACCGGGTCACTGGGCATCGCCTATAGCCATTATGACAGCCTGTACGGCGTGCCGATCCGCTACAGCCTGACCCCCGGCGGAGAAGAGCCCGAGGCGCCGCGCCTCAGCCTCGTCCAGAATCGTCTCGACCTGCGCGGCGAGATCGAGACGGGCGGCGGCTTCCTCGATCGCATTCGCTTGCGCGCAGGCGCGGCGCAATATCGCCACTTCGAGCTGGAAGAAGATGGCGAGGTCGGCACGGCCTTCTACAACAAGGGGATCGAAAGCCGTCTGGAACTGGTCCAGTCCAAGCGCGGCGGATGGCAGGGCGCATCGGGCGTCCAGTTCCTGAACCGCGACTTCGACGTGCGCGGGGACGAGGCGTTCCTGCCGCGCAACAACACGGCGCAGGTCGGTCTGTTCACTCTGCAACAGCTGGATCGCGGCGCGGTCAAGATGGAGGCGGGCGGCCGGTTCGAGCATACCACGCTGACCGCACGCACCGCCGTGGACGACGACCGCTTCTTCCGGGGCCAGCGCAGCTTCGACGCCTTTTCGGGTTCGATCGGGGCCAGCTATGGCTTCGCGGCCGACTGGCGCGCCGGCCTGAACCTGTCGCGGACCGAGCGCGCGCCGTCCGCCGAGGAACTGTTCGCCAACGGCCCCCATGCCGGGACCGAGGCCTATGAACTCGGCAACCCCGACTTCAAAAAGGAATCGAGCTGGGGCATCGAGGCGACCGTCCATGGTCATGGCGAAGGTTATAGCTTCGACGCTTCGGCCTATTACAACCGCTTCTCCAACTATATCTATGACGCGCTGGTCGCCCAGGGGCCGTGCGAAGCCGCGGCGGCGCCATCGGGTCGCGAGGTAGACCTGCCCTGCTTCCAATATGCCCAGGCCGACGCACGCTATTACGGCATCGAGGCGGAAGGTTCGCTCCGTCTTGCCACGATCGGGGCGTATGCGATCAACGCGGACCTGCTGGGCGATTACGTCCATGCCCAGATCATCGGCACGGGCCCCGCGCCGCGCATCCCGCCGCTCCGCCTGCTCGGCGGACTCGAGGCGCAGTCGGACAGCGTGAACGCTCGGGTCGAGGTGGAGCGCAGCTTCAAGCAGACCCGCGTGCTGGGTCTGGAAACGCCGACCGACGGGTTCACCCTGGTCAACGCCTCGGTGCAGTTGAAGCCCTGGGGCGCGCTGAACCCGACCACGCTCACTTTGTCGGCGAACAACATCTTCGACGTCGATGCGCGCCGCCATGCCAGCGTGCTGAAGGACTTCGCCCCGCTGGCGGGTCGCGACCTCCGCGCCACGCTGAGCTTCAAGCTGTAAGCGGTGCCCGCCCCTTCCCGCATCGGCGGGAAGGGGCCGACATGCCCGATCGGCTTGCGTCACGAAGCATCGATGATAGCCTTGCCGCCTTATCATCGGGGGATTGAAAATGGCATGGTGGCGATGGATCGGTGCGGCGTTGCTCGTGGGATGCGCAAGCGCCGCGTCGGCCAAGGATGGCGAGCCCTGTCCCAAGAATCTGATCTGCGCCAGCGCGCCCGAAACGGTCGGCGGCGCGATGATCCGTGCCGGTTATCAGGGGCTGATCGATACGGACAATGAAGGCGATCCGATGATCGTCAGCGCCGCCGCGGGCTATAAGTTCAACATCCTCTTCTACGACTGCGAAGCGCATAGGCAATGCGCCTCGCTGCAATTCTCGATGCGGGTGACCCCGTCCAAGCCGCGCGACCTGGCGTTCGTTAACAAGTGGAACAGCGAGAAGCGCCTTGCCCAGATGGCGCTGACCAAGGACGGCGACCTGCGGCTGACCCATGACATGACGACGATCGGCGGCGTCACCCACGCCAATTTCTCCGATACGGTCGAATGGTGGTCGAGCGTGTTGGGCAATATCGACGCCTTCCTGACCGCCAATCCATCGGCGGCTCCGGCCGATGCCACGGCTCCCGCTGGCACGACGGCGAAGCGAAGCTCCTGACCCGCTGCCGGGGGTGGACAAAGCCCCCGGCCTTCGGGAGAAGCGGGGCATAAGGAGAGATACCGATGTCCCGAATGGGCAAGTTCGACTGGGCGGATCCGTTCCTGCTCGACGACCAATTGACCGATGACGAGCGCATGATCCGCGATACCGCGCGCGCCTATGCCGACGATCGGCTGGCCCCGCGCATTATCGAGGCGTTCGCGCAGGAGCATACCGATCCCGATATCTTCCGCGAGATGGGCGCGCTCGGCCTGCTCGGCCCGACCATCCCGGAGGAGTTCGGCGGGGTCGGGGCATCCTATGTCGCGTACGGCCTGATCGCGCGCGAGGTGGAACGGATCGACAGCGGCTACCGCTCGATGATGAGCGTGCAGTCAAGCCTCGTCATGTATCCGATCCATGCCTATGGCTCGGACGAACAGAGGCGCCATTATCTGCCGAAATTGGCGAGCGGCGAATGGATTGGCTGTTTCGGCCTGACCGAACCCGATGCGGGGTCCGATCCAGGCGGGATGCGCACCACCGCGAAGAAGGTCGACGGTGGCTATGTCCTGTCCGGCGCCAAGACCTGGATCTCCAATTCGCCGATCGCCGATGTTTTCGTCGTCTGGGCCAAGTCGGAGGCGCATGGGGGAGCGATCCGCGGCTTCGTGCTGGAAAAAGGCATGAAGGGGTTGAGCGCGCCGAAGATCGACAACAAGCTGTCCCTGCGCGCCTCGATCACCGGCATGGTGATGATGGACGATGTCGCGGTCGGCGAAGACGCGCTGCTGCCGCATGTCGAGGGATTGAAGGGGCCGTTCGGCTGTCTCAACCGCGCGCGCTACGGGATCAGCTGGGGTGCGATGGGGGCGGCGGAATTCTGTTTCCATGCCGCGCGCCAATATGGTCTCGACCGCAAGCAGTTCGGACGGCCTTTGGCGGCGACACAGCTTTACCAGAAGAAGCTGGCGGATATGGACACCGAAATCGCGCTGGGGTTGCAGGCGTCGTTGCGCGTCGGGCGGCTGATGGACGAGGGGCGGTTCGCGCCCGAGATGATCTCGATCGTCAAGCGCAACAATGTCGGCAAGGCCTTGGACATCGCCCGCGCCGCCCGCGACATGCATGGCGGCAACGGCATTTCGGGCGAGTATCAGGTGATGCGCCACATGCTGAACCTGGAGACCGTCAACACCTATGAAGGTGCGCACGACGTCCACGCGCTGATCCTGGGCCGCGCGATCACGGGGATCGCGGCGTTTTGAGGTCCTTCGCCATCCTTCCCTCCCCAGCCGAGCCTGGGGAGGATTGAGATGACGAAACCCGCCCCCCTCGCCGGGTTGAAGGTCGTCGAACTCGCTCGCATCCTTGCCGGTCCCTGGGCGGGTCAGGTGCTGGCCGATCTCGGTGCGGAGGTGACGAAGGTCGAAAGTCCCGAGGGTGACGATACCCGCCGATGGGGACCGCCCTTCGTCACCAATCCCGACGGCAGCCGCGACGCCGCCTATTTCCATGCGGCCAATCGCGGCAAGGCGTCGGTCGTCGCCGACTTCGCCACCCCCGAGGGACAGCAGATGGTGCGCGACCTGATCGCGGACGCCGATGTGGTGATCGAGAATTTCAAGCTGGGCGGCCTGACCCGCTACGGCCTGGATTATGCCAGCCTCTCCGCGATCAATCCGCGCCTCGTCTATTGCTCGATCACCGGCTTCGGCCAAGACGGGCCCTATACGGCGCGCGCAGGCTACGACTTCATCGTGCAGGGAATGAGCGGGATCATGGACCTGACCGGCGAGCCATCGGGCCCGCCGCAGAAGATCGGGGTGGCGCTGGCCGACATCATGACCGGCCTGTATGCCGTCATCGCGATCCAGGCTGCGCTTCACATGCGCGAGCGGACCGGGCGGGGGCAGCAGATCGACATGGCCCTCCTCGACACGATGACGGGCGTACTCGCCAACCAGGCGATGAACTATCTGGCTTCGGGCGTGACCCCGACCCGGCTGGGCAATGCGCATCCCAATATCGTACCCTATGCCGCTTTCCCGGCCAGCGATGGGTGGTTCATCCTGGCGGTGGGCAATGATGCGCAGTTCCGGCGCTTTGCCGCACTGGTCGAAATCGACGGCGCCGATCCGCACTATGCCACCAACGCCTTGCGGTGCGAACACCGCGCCGAACTGACCCCGGTGATCGAGGCGGCGACCGTCCGCTGGCGCCGCGACGACCTGCTCGCCGCGCTGGAGGCCGCAGGCATTCCAGCGGGGCCGATCAACAGCGTCGAGCAAGCCTTTGCCGATCCGCAGATCGTGGCGCGCGGCCTCGCCATTCGGCCGCAGCGGCCCGACGGCTCGACCGTGCCAGGGGTGCGGACCCCGATCCGATTTTCCGATGCGGGCCTGGTCCTCGACCGCGCCGCGCCGATGCTGAATGACCGGGATGGGCGGCATGATGAGCGGTCCGATTGAGGGGCTCGGCCGGATCGCGTAGGGCAAAGCCGCGATGACCAGCCTGACCGTCAACAACCAGCCCGTTCGCTATCGCCTGCCCGCCGACACGCCTCTGCTCTGGGCGCTGCGCGATGCGTCCAACCTGACCGGCACCAAATATGGCTGCGGCACGGGCGATTGCGGGGCCTGCACGGTCGATGTCGATGGCCGGGCGGTGCGAAGCTGCCAGGTTCCGATCGGCCGGATCGAAGGAAGTGTCGTCACCACCATCGAGGGGCTGTCGCGCGACCGCTCGCATCCCGTACAACAGGCGTTCTTCGCCGCCAATGTCAGTCAGTGCGGATATTGCATCCCCGGCATGGTGATGGCCGCCGCCGTGCTGATCCAGCACAATCCCGACCCGTCGGAGGAGGTGATCCGCACCGGCATCACCAATATCTGCCGCTGCGGCATCTACCCCCGGCTGGTCGAGGCGATCCAGCGCGCCGCACGGGCCGCTCGCGGTGAGGAGACGATCCCCGCCGCCCCGCTGCCCGGCACCGATCCCGCCGATGCGGCGCGCGTCGTGCCTGCACTGACAGCCATAGCCACCCCGCGCGACGAGCCATGA
The DNA here is from genome assembly GCF_025371035.1 of Sphingomonas sp. LC-1. Taxonomy (GTDB): domain Bacteria; phylum Pseudomonadota; class Alphaproteobacteria; order Sphingomonadales; family Sphingomonadaceae; genus Sphingomonas; species Sphingomonas sanguinis_E. The sequence goes on from NZ_JANZXB010000008.1 coordinate 54,466, forward strand.
GGAATCGATTCTTTCGGATAGCTGACAAAGAGGTTCAGCGTCCGCTCAACGCGCATGGGGCAGAGTTCATCGCATCATAGGGGTCGGCTCGTGCGCCGGCACATGGGGTTGGACGAGATGAACAGGCATTGGATGGCGGCTTTGCTGGCGGCGACCGCGATGGTGTCGGGTGCGATGCCCGCCATCGCGCGCGCTCAGCAGATGATCGACCAGGGCCCCCGCGCCCGGCCCGAAGGCGGGCCAGGGCGCGGGGGTCCGGGGCGCGGTGGCCCGGATGGGCCAGGCGGTCGGGGCGGTCCGGGCGGCCCGGCCGGTCGACTGGAACGTAGCGAAGGCCGGCCGATCTTCAACGATCGCGCGGCGTTTCCCGAGAATCGCCCCGCCTTCCGCCCCGACCATGCCGAGGCGCCACGTCCTCAGCAACCGCCCCCCCCTCCCGCACCCCGCGACCGTGGCGAGTGGGGCCCGCGCGGGGATATTGACCGCGGCCCGCGGCCGGGGCCCGCGCCCGACCAGATTCGCCCGGATCGCGGCGGGCCCGGCGGCGTACGAGTCGATCGCGGCTGGCGCAACGATCGCGGCCCAGGCTGGCGCGACCCGGCTTGGCGCGACCCTGGCCAGGACCAGCGCTGGCGCGACGAAGCGCGTCGCCAGCGCGAGGATCGCAACCGGTGGGGCCGCAACTATAATGACTGGCGCGATCATTCCGACCAGTCCTATGGCTTTGCCGAGCGGCGCGCCTGGGCGAACCAGTGGAATCGCAGCTGGCGTCGCGACCGGCGCTATGACTGGCTGGAATGGCGTTCGCTAAACCGTGGGGCCTATCACCTGCCCCGCTATTACGCGCCCTTTGGCGGCTATGGTTACCAGCGTTTTTCCAGCGGGGTGATCATCGACCCGGAATTTTTCGGGCAGAGCTACTGGCTGGACGATCCCTATAGCTACCGCCTGCCGCCCGCTTATGGCTCCTATCGCTGGGTCCGCTATTATAACGACGCGATATTGGTCGATCTGCGTAGCGGGCTGGTCGTCGACGTCGTCTACGACATCTTCTGGTGATGCTTGCGGGAGGGGGGCTTGGCTGCCCCCCTCCCCTCTATCCTCTTGTCTTTGTCCGCGGATCGTCACACATCCCGTCCATGTCGTTCTTCTCGAGGAAGCCGAAGGGCAATCCCGCCGCCTCTCCCCTCCGTGCGCAATTCGCGGTGAGCGTCGCCGAGCATCTCGACGCCCATCCGGCGGTCACCCGCGTGACGAGCGATCTGGCGCAGATCTACTATCATCCCGATTTTCTGACGCCCGATCAGTGCGACAAGCTGATGGCGATGATCGATTCCAATCGGCGGCCATCCACCCTACTCTCCGACCGGCCCGATTACGGCTTTCGCACGTCGGAAAGCTGCGACATGGCACGCTGGTCGCCCGATGTGCAGCCGATCGACGAATCGATCGCGGCGCTGCTCGGCATCTCGCCCGAACAGGGGGAGACGATGCAGGGCCAGCGTTACGCCCCCGGCCAGCAATTCCGCGCGCATCACGATTATTTCCACGAGAGCGAAAGCTATTGGGAAAAAGTCCGCGTCCATGGCGGACAGCGGACCTGGACCGCGATGATCTACCTCAACGACGTGCCGGAAGGCGGCGCGACCTGGTTTCCGCAGGCGGGCATCCGCGTCGCCCCGCGCCGCGGCCTGCTGCTCGCCTGGAACAATATGAAACGGGACGGCAGCCCCAATGAAATGACCCTTCACGAAGGGATGCCGGTGGTCGAGGGCACCAAATACGTCATCACCAAATGGTTTCGCGAAGGCAATTGGGTCCCCGCCGACTAAGGGCGGGCGCAGCGTCGCCCCCTTGTCCCGACTCTGCCGCGCATGGCATGGCGTTCGCGTGACGTTCTCCCTTCCGATATTCCGTTCATGACCGAGGTTCTCGGCATCGCCCAGTCGATCCTGGGACAACCCTGGCGCTGGCGTGCCTTGGCCGCCGACGCGCGGGACGGCATGGCGCATGACGATCTGGTCGCGCAGTTGCTGCTCGCGCGCGGCTGTCCCCCCGACGCCGTGGAGGCGCATCGCCTGCCCTCGATCCGGGGGTTCATGCCCGACCCCTCGATCTTTCGCGACATGGACCGCGCCGCCGATCGCCTCGCCGATGCGGTGATCGCAAATGAAGCGGTGGCGATTTTCGGCGATTACGACGTCGACGGCGCGACCTCGGCGGCGGTGATGGTGCGGCTGCTTCGCGACCTGGGGCTGACCCCGCGCGCCTATATCCCCGACCGGATGACCGAGGGCTATGGTCCGACCGAGGCGGCGCTGCTCCGACTTCAAGCGGAGGGGGCGACGCTGATCGTCACGGTCGATTGCGGCGCGCAGGCGTTTGAGCCGCTCGCCGCCGCGCACGCCGCCGGGATCGAAGTCATGGTCGTCGATCACCACAAATGCGCGACCGAACTGCCCCGTGCCCATGCCGTGGTGAACCCGAACCGGCTGGACGAGACCGAAGGCGCGGCGCACGGCCATCTTGCGGCGGTGGGCGTGTGCTTCCTCCTGGGGGCGGCGCTGATCCGCACCTTGCGGGCGCGGGGCTTTTTCGCCGATCGCCCCGAACCGCGCTTGCTCGACCTGCTCGATCTGGTGGCGCTGGGGACGGTTGCCGATGTCGCTCCGCTTCGCGGTCTCAATCGCGCGTTCGTAGCGCAGGGACTGAAGGTCATGGCGCAGCGTCGCAATATCGGCCTGGTCGCGCTGACCGAGGCGGCGCGACTTACCCGCACCCCGACCTGCACCGATCTGGGCTTTGCACTGGGCCCGCGCATCAATGCGGGCGGGCGCGTCGGCCGGGCCGATCTGGGCGTTCGGCTGCTCACGACCGACGACCCCGCCGAGGCGCGCGCGATCGCGGAGGAACTCAACCATTTCAACGACGAACGCCGCGCGATCGAGGCGGGAGTCCAGGCGGTGGCCGAAAACGGCGTCGACCGGAACCGGCAGGTGGCGGTGGTTTCCGGCGAAGGCTGGCATCCCGGCGTCATCGGCATCGTCGCGGGGCGGCTCAAGGAAAAGCTCGATCGCCCCGCCATTGTCATCGCGGTGGACGAGAACGGCATCGGCAAGGGCTCGGGCCGCTCGATCAGCGGCGTCGATCTCGGCGCGGCGATCCTGGCGGCCAAGGAACATGGCCTGCTGATTGCGGGCGGCGGTCATGCGATGGCGGCAGGCTTGACAGTCGAAGCGGCCCGTATCGCCGAACTCGCCGATTTTCTGGAACAGCGACTGGCGGAGGCGGTGGTTCGTGCCAGCGCCGGACGCGCGCTGCTGGTCGATGCCGTGCTGGCCCCCGGCGGCGTCAATCCGGCGCTGGTCGGGGCGATGGATGCCGGCGGGCCTTATGGCATGGGCTGGCCCGCCCCACGCGTGGCGGCGGGCCCGTTCCGCGTCATCCGCGCGGATCTGGTCGGCACCCATCACGTCCGCGCGATCGTGGCCGGACCCGACGGACGCAGCCTGAAGGCCATGGCCTTCCGCCAAGCCGATACCGCACTGGGCCAGGCGCTGCTGGGCGCGGGGAGCAGTCGTCGCCTATGGCTCGCTGGCCGCGCCAAGGTGGACGACTGGTCGGGCCGCGACGTCGCCGAACTCCATGTCGAGGACGCGGCATGGGCGGACTAAAAAAAGCCCTTGACCCAATCCCCACCCTCCCTTAGAGGCCCCTCCACGCCACCCGGCGGCCCCTTCGTCTAGCGGTTAGGACGCGGCCCTTTCACGGCTGAAACACGGGTTCGATTCCCGTAGGGGTCACCAGCACCCGCCAGAATGGCGGATTTGCGCGGTTTAGGCGGTCTTCATGGACGCTTTACCCATCCTTGTGTACAAAGGATGCGTACAAAGTGATCCGTATGGCCAGTCCCTTCAAAGATTTTCGCACTGGCATCGTCTAGTTCCGACGGATCATCACCGCCGCGCACCGGCCGTTCTTCGACGGCCCGTCGAGCGAGTATAAGCGAACGCCCAACACGCGACATGCTGCTCAGGCGCGACAAATCTACGCCTATCTGCCGTCGTTTATTAGCAGAAGCTCGAAGCGGGACGACGCAGCCTTGCCAGCAAGCAGCTTCGCTCGGCTCAGACCATGGTCGATGCCTGTCTGAACGGCGTCAGCGAGCAACAGCGACAGGTCACGGCGCAGAAGCGTGCCGCACTCGAACTGGACGCGTTCTGGTATGCGCACAATCTCGTCGATCATGACCCCGGTGCGCGCTATCATTTTGGCAGCCCACCCGACCGGAACAGGCTCCAGAACTTCGGCGACCGCAGGGCCATACTCGAGGCGATCCCGGGTTCAGCCTCCTGCCCTGGCTCGAAACGCTGCAGCTCATGGCCGCCCTGTCCACCTTCGATCCCATCGATTACGCCATCGGCTGCGTTCGACAGCGGTGTCGCCCGCCCGATCGAGCAGGCACTCTACGACGCGATCGGTCGCGCCTCTCTCGACAGACTTTGCGGCGCTTGCGCGCTGAGGACCGATCCGGGCCGCCTGCGCATCCTGCCATCCGCACTCCCGTCAGAACGGCATCAACTTCGCAGTGCATGCTCGCGCCGGGGCAGGCGCCTCGACGCTTCCTACACCGACCATCGCCACGGTCTTCGAGGATTGAGCGATGTTCGAGTTACGCGGCTGTAACTCGTCGACGATTGACGTACGGCCATATGAGTTCCTTCCATTTCGACAAAAGGATCCGGCCGCCTTGAACGACAGGTGAGCATGGCAACGCGGCCAAAACTCGAACGCGCACCATGTTGGCAGTCAATCCACTATATGCTAATGCGAGTGAGTCGCATACATGGATTGTCGTTGTGATGCTGCCTACCCGATGCCCACCGCCCTTCAACCTTCGACCGCTGATGTTCGAAACGTTCGTCTGTTCCATGGCGATGATGGCTTTCGCGGCATTGGCCGGTTCGATCGCGCGGATGACCGGTGTCGCTTCGTGGCAGATCGGAATTGTCATCACTGTAGCGGGGATCGGATGGATGCTCATGGCACGGCCATGGGGGAGGATGAGCGATAAGCTAGGACGGCGGCCGGTTATACTGATAGGGGTCGCAGGGTTCGCCGCCTGCTACGTTGCGATGGCCGCCTTGGTACATGTCGCCATCGCAATGCCATTGTCGCCGGCCATCGTCTTCATCGGCCTTTTGGCAACACGCGGGCTCGCCGGCGGTTTCTACGCCGCCGTTCCGGCGACGAGCGCGGCTCTCGTCGCCGATCACCTGCCGGTCGAGGATCGCGCGAAGGCGATGGCGACGCTCGGCGCTGCAGGCGCTTTCGGCATCGTCATCGGTCCGGCCACCGTTGGTTTACTTGCCACAGCAGGGCTGGTTTTGCCGCTGATCCTGATTGGCATCCTGCCCATGATTGGTTGGGTCGTATTATGGCGCATGCTGCCCCGTTACGAACGTCAGCTGCCACCCGCGCCGTCGACACTCCGTCTGTTCGATCCCCGGTTGCGGCACGCCATGACCAGCGCCTTCCTGGCGATGGGTAGCGTCACGATCGCGCAGGTTCTCGTCGGCTTCTACGCGATCGACCGGCTGAAACTGATGCCGATGGAGGGCGCCCGCATCGCGGGGATTGCGCTTGGCTGTGTCGGGGTTGCGTTGATCGCGGCGCAACTCCTGGTTCGCCGGGTCGGCTGGACAGCTAAGCATCTGATCCGTGTTGGAATGTTGGTCGGTGCGGCAGGCTTTGGCGGTGCAGGATTGGCGACGTCTGCCGTACAGCTCTGTGCGGCCTATGCAGTCATTGCCTTTGGCATGGGCTTTGTCTTCCCCTCGGTGCTCGCGCTGGCGACGAGCGCGGTGGCGGCCCACGAACAAGGCGTAGCGGCGGGCACCGTTTCCGCCGTGCAGGGCATGGCCGTGGTCGTAGCTCCCCTGCTCGGCACCGCCTTGTACACCATCGATCCGCGCGCACCCTTCGCGTCGATCGCTATCGGGTTGGCATGCGTATCGCTCGGCAATCTGCGCCGGTCGCCGCTGATGACGAGTTTCGGCGCGTGAGTGCCCCGTTCCGTGGCGAGAATGATCTGGCGCTGAAGCACGATGCCAAGAACAAACCTTATCTGGGAGAAGCGCAATGGTTTTGATGGAACGCATCATCGCACCTATCAGAGACGGCGAACTGACGGTCGTCCGATTACTGCGCTACTATTGCGCGGTGCGGGACAGAAACGGTGACGGTATGAACCTGTCACGGCTGGTCATGTTCGGGCAAAGTCTGACCCTGTTGCCGGCCGGAAGCATCGCCTTGGCGAGTGTGTTCCAACTGGCGGAGGCGGTGCTCAAGCGGAAGCTTGTGACGGAATCCTGCTCTTCACGCTGCCTGAGTTGTGACGAGCGCGCGGTCATTCGCCTTTTGTCCAGCCCGGGAAAAGCGTCTTTCTGCAATTGCGATACCGAAGCGCCGCATGGGTTGCACGGGGCATTGCACTGCGCGGTGCTGAGCGTACGCCAGCTATGCGGCGAGGTCGTCACGGCCACGTCGCACGCGACGAGAGTTGACGGAGACAAGTCTCCCTTCGCAACCCCTGCTTTGGCCTGATCGCCATGCTCCAGCTCTACCGCTATCTCGATCGGCTGGTGGAAGAACTTCCGCAGGACGATGCTTTCACGCTGTACGCCATCCGTGATTGGGTCGCGGCCATCCGTTCCGGGCGCTGCGCACAGGTGACGTTGCGCGGCCGATTTGTCGCGAGGCAGATCGATGCCGCCCTGCTCGCCTTTCAATGCGCGATGACCTTGGTGGATCGACATGGCCATGGCACGATGCGGTTCGCGCCGCCATATTATCACGGCGTCGGCGATGACGAAGCCAGGATATTGACCCTGTTCTCCGTTGCCCGCGTCGAGGGCGCGAGCCTGATGCGCATCGCAACCAGCCTCGTCTCGGACGACATGGCATCCCAACTCGCCGGCGCTGCCACCAAATTCGGTTCCGCGCTGCGCATACGCACCTGATCATGAAAGGGAAGCATCATGAGGCATGATCCCGTGCCGCGTTCCCAAGTCTCCCCGCTTGCGCTCAAGCACCCCGTCGTTCGCAGGATACATGGCGAACTGGTCACTGAAGCGGCCCTGCAGGCGAGGATACTGGACGATTGGTTGATCGGCCAACTCAGCCCGCTGGGTTAGATGTCCGGTGTTCGATCGGCAGGACCTGGGCAGTCAGTGCTCGAATGCGGTAATGATCGGGCATGGATCCAAACCTGATGCATCACATGCCGACGATAGATGGGAAAGCGCGGCACGCGCGGCCTGCATCTCGGCAATGCGAACATCAAGCGCGGCCAACCGGGCATCGGCCATCGCACGTATACGCGATTTGTCATCTATCGCATCCAGCCTGAGCAGCTGGCCGACCTCATCAAGGGTAAATCCGGCCCGTTGCGCGGCCCGGATGAAACGCAACCGACCAAGCTCCGCATCGCCATAGCGACGGATACCGCCCGACCTTCCCGTCCCTTCACCGCGCCGGGGGATGTCGAGCAGCCCCCGCCGTTGGTAGAATCGAACGGTCTCCACACCGACGCCACCTGCGCGAGCTAAACCTGCGATCGTCATATTCACATGCTTGACTCCGTACCACGGTACGGAAGCTATACTCCCCGGCGATGACGGAGAAGCAATAATGAACTCTACCAAAAGCGCCGCGCTGTACCGTATGGCGCTACCCGGACATATGTGCCCGTTTGGGCTGAAGGCCCGCGACGTCTTGCGGCGGGGGGGCTACGCGGTCGACGATCATCTGTTGTCGTCCCGCGCGGAAGTCGATGCGTTCAAGGCCGAACACGGGGTGTCGACGACGCCGCAAGTCTTCATCGATGGACAGCGTATCGGCGGCTATTCCGACCTGCGTCGCTTTCTGGGCAAGCGCGTCGCGGATCCGGACGCGACGAGCTATCGTCCTGTCATCGCCGTTTTCGCGATGACGGCGTTGATGGCGATGTCGGCCGGTATCGCCGTCGATGGTACGCCCTTGTCGATCCGCGTGGCCGAGTGGTTCGTCGCCTTCTCGATGTGCGTGCTGGCGATGCTGAAGCTGCAGGATGTCGAGCGCTTCTCGTCGATGTTCCTGAACTATGACCTGCTCGCGCGACGCTGGGTGCCCTATGCCTATATCTATCCTTATGCCGAAGGCCTGGCCGGCGTACTGATGGCGGCCGGAATTTTGAGATGGGTTTCCGTGCCCGTCGCTCTGACGATCGGGTCGATCGGCGCGGTGTCGGTGCTGAAAGCAGTGTATATCGAACGTCGCACCCTGAAATGCGCGTGCGTCGGTGGCAGCACCAAAGTGCCGCTCGGCTTTCTGTCGTTGACCGAAAATGTCCTGATGATCGCCATGGCGATCTGGATGGTGACCGGCGGGGGGCACTGACATGTCACACGAGGTCGGTGTTTCATCACCGAATGCTGGGCAGGCCGCCGACTGGAACGGCCGCAACGGCGAGCACTGGGTTATGCATCAGGTCCGGCTCGACCGGATGTTGCGATCGTTCGGCACGGCAGCGATCGAGGCGGCGGCACCGGCGGTAGGCGAGCATATCCTCGACATCGGTTGTGGCGCGGGTGCGACCAGTATCGCGCTCGCCAGATATGTCGGGCCGACCGGACATGTGCGGGGTATCGACATTTCCGAACTCCTTATCGCTCGCGCTTGCGCTGTGGCGCCGCACGGACTGCCGCTTGAGTTCCAACTTGCGGATGCGGCGACCGCCGATCTTGGAAATGGTGCCTATGATCTCCTGTTCTCCCGCCTCGGCGTCATGTTCTTCGACGATCCGGTGTCCGCCTTTGCCCGATTGCGGACCGCTTTGCGTCGGGATGGAAGGCTGGCATTCGTCTGCTGGCGTCAGGCGTCGGAGAATGACTGGGTCCGCCTGCCACTGCGCGCCATTGCTGATATTGTACCGTCCCCTCCCCCGCCGGATCCGGAAGCGCCCGGCCCCTTCTCGTTCGGTGACCCGGCAAGGGTGACGCGTATTCTCCGACAGGCAGGCTTCACAGCCATCACGCTGACGCCATTCGACCGGATCATTCCCTTTGGCCGGGGTGAAACACGTGCGCAGGCGGTGGACGATGGGCTCGCGCTTGCATTCGATGTCGGTCCGCTCGCACGCGCATTGCAGGATCAACCCGAAGAGGTTCGGACACGAGCGGCCGATGCCGTGCGTGCAGCCCTGGCCGCCCTGCCTGGCCGGCGCGCCAATCTGATCCGTGGCACGGCGTGGATCGTGACGGCGGGAAATTCGGGTCGCTCGTTTTGATGTTGGTGCGCGCCTCATTGGCCGGCAGCGGCATATCCGGCCCGTGAGACCCGCATAAGCCAGCGTGTCAATGGAGATAGCCGATGCCGCCATTCCCCTCCCCCCGGCATATGCCTCTTCAAACCAGCACTGCCGCCAATTTGCTCTATCCGCACCGGCCGATCACAAGCTTCCTGCGACGGTGACGAAGGTCTTGGGCAGTTCGTCGCAGGCAAGGGCAACTCTTCGCCCGTTGCGGAACGTCCGCGCGCTCGCCGACGCGGGGTGTTCCGCAACGGCCACGGAGTCCTCGGCTCTTCAGCTTTGAGGTAGTAGAACCAGTGCCGGATCGCAAAGCAGTGACAGAAATTGCCGGTCAGATCATAAGGCGGTTTTTTGCCGACATCGGCCACTCCCACCCCTGAATGGAGCAATGTTGCGAATCTATCGCAACTCTAATAGGCACGCCGCCATGTCGACGAACGCGATCGTCCTGTCCCGCCTGCTAGTGACCGAGCGTGCCACGCTGATACGGTGGATCAGTCGAATCATCGGCAACGAACCGACAGCGGAAGACATCACCCAGGCGCTGTATTTTCGGGTTCAGACAGTCAAGGACGTTCCACCGATCCGCAATAAGCGGTCGTTCCTGTTTCGACTGGCTTCGAATCTGGCACTCGACCAACTCCGCTCGATGCGCCGGCATGACAGGCTGTTCGCCGCCGCCGATGACGTGTCGCACATGGCCGACGCCACACCCGATATCGAAGCCCATCTGCTCGATCGCGAGAAGCTGCGCTGCATCGCCGCGACGGTGGACCATATGCCAGCACGCTGTCGTCAGGTTTTCGTCTTGGTACGGCTGGATGGATTGAGCGTGGCCGACACGGCGAATCGTCTCGGCATCAGCCACGACATGGTTCGCAAGCACCTGCGACACGGTTTGCAACTATGCCAACGCGCGATCGCGGACGACGAAACCATATAGGCGAGTGATGGGCGACCTATCCCCTATCGTGGCTCGGGCGTTTTGCATAAGGATAAGGTCGATGGCGGAACTGGAACGTCGATGAACGATCCCGAACGGGGCGGGCCGCCGACCGATACCGCCGATGTGGCGGCGTATTGGGTAACGCTGGTCAATACCGGCCCATTGACCCCCAATGAACAGTCGGCCTTCGAACGCTGGCTGGCGACCGATCCGCGAAACCGCCAGACCTTTGCGGAAATGGAGGATGTCTGGCAGCGAATGGGTGCGGTCCGGGATACCCCCGTGTTACGTGCTGGCATTCCCGCGCACGCCGCCCCGCACGGCCGTGGCCCGCACAACCGGCGGCGTCCGTTGACAGCGATTGCGGTGGCGGCGAGCCTGGCATTGGTTGCGATCGGCACCGTGCAGGACTGGCCCACATGGCTACGCGCGGACGAGCGGACCGCGACCGGGGAGCGACGAACAATTACGTTGGCAGACGGATCGTTGGTCCAGCTCGATACCCAGAGCGCCATCGCCGTGGATTTCAACGCCAACCGGCGGGTGGTTCGGCTATTGGCCGGCAAGGCGGCCTTTTCCGTGGCGCGCGATGCGAAGCGTGTCTTTATCGTGGAAACGGCCGAGGGCTCCGCCACCGCGCTCGGCACCCGTTTCCTGGTGTCCCGAAGCGACATAGGCGCAAACGTGACCGTCACCGAACACACCGTCCGTGTCACCTATCCGGCGCCGGGGGGCGGCGTGCGGCTGGTTCGCCAGGGGCAGAGTGTCAGCTATGGCCCGGACGGCCTGTCCGCCGTTGCCGATGTCGATACGATTACCGCAATGGCGTGGACCGATGGGGTCCTGACCTTCAACAATGCGCCCCTCGAACAGGTCGTGGCCGAGATCGGCCGCTATCATGTCGGCTATGTTCGTGTGATCGGCACGGCACGCCGACTGCGTGTCAGCGGCGTATTCCGCACCGACCGCCCCGTGGCAACGCTTGATCAGTTGCAACGCTCTCTGGGGCTTAAGAGCATCCATCTGACCGAACGACTGATACTGATTTCGGCCTGAACCACAAAAATTGCATTTCCCGACCTCTCGTTTTCCATCGGCCAATCGTCCATAATGCAAGCAGCTCGCATTAGCAGTTGCTGGCAGGATAAATTCGGGGGTTTGAACATGAAGGTTTCGGGGATGCTGCGCAGCGGCATGCGTGTGGCGCTGCCGCAGACATTGCTGCTGGCTACAACGGGCGCGGTGGCAATGGTCATAGCAAGCGCCGCCGCAGCGCAGACCACGCGCAGGTACGACATTCCCGCTGGCAATCTGGCCGATGTCCTGAACCGCTATGCCCAGCAGGCCGGTGTCGAGTTGGCCTATCCTGCGGAACTGACCACCGGCCGAACGAGTCCGGGCCTGAAAGGCAGCTTCGCTCTCGCCGAGGGGTTGTCGCATATCCTCACCGGCAGCGGTCTCAGCTTCCGCCAGACCGGTGAGCGGGCCTTCACACTGGAGGCTGCACCGCAAGTCGCGAACGGTACGATCCAGCTTGGCCCGGTACAGGTGGAAGGACGCGGAGAAAGCGCATCGATCCCCCTTGGCTCCACCACCAGCGATCCGGGCACGACGGAGGCGTCCCGCTCCTACGCCTCTTCCGTCACCACAACCGCGCTGCGAATGCCGACGACGCTGAAAGAGACGCCGCAATCGGTGACGATCATCACCCGGCAACGGATCGAAGACCAGAACCTGACCGAAATCACCCAGGCGCTGGCACAGACGGTCGGCGTGACGTTCAATGCCAGCGGTTCGCCGGATTCGGACTCAAGCGTCCTCTATTCACGCGGTTTCGCGGTCAGCAACTGGCAGGTCGACGGCATTGCCCGTCCCACCGCCTATGGCTTTGGCGACTCCTATGCCGACCTAGCCATCTACGACCGTGCCGAACTGATCCGGGGCGCGTCGGGCCTGCTCAATGGCTCGGGGAACCCGGCGGCGACCGTAAACCTCGTGCGCAAACGCGCCACGGCGCAGACGCAGATCCTGCTGGAGGGCCAAGGCGGGTCATGGTCTTACGGTCGCGGCCAGATCGATATCGGCGGACCGGTGGATGGCGACGGCCGGGTACGCGCGCGCTTCGTCGGAGCCTATCAGGGCGGCGGGCTGAACATCGACCGCGCCACCACCCATCGCAACGTCTTGTATGCGACGGCGGAGACCGAACTGACCGATACGACGATGCTGCGCGTCGGTATCGATTACCTGCGACGGCAGGCCGATCAGTCCAACATGAACGGCGTGCCGATCATCACCACCGACGGGAAACCGACGCGATTTGCCCGGTCGCGCAATACCGTGACCGACTGGACCCGGTATGATCGCGACTCGCTCAGCGCCTTCGCCTCGCTTGAACAACGGGTCGGCGCTTGGTCGCTACGCCTCGACGTCGATCGTACGCAGAAAAATTACGACATGGTATTCGGCTATGCGCTGGACGGCGCGCTAAATCCCGATGGCAGCGGCATCGGAATCTATCCAGGCCGCTGGGCCGCCACCCAGCGCATGGCCACCGTGATCGGCACGGCCTCCGGCCCCCTGAAGATTTTCAGCGACGATGATCTACTGATGGTGGGCGCGACCCATTACCAGACCAAGGAGGACGGTCCGGCCTATAAGAACTGGGATTATCCCGACACCGCGATCGCCAACTATTACACATGGCAAGGCAAGGGCCCAGCCGAGCCGGACTGGGTCTATCGGGGTGAGACGGGCAATAAGGAACGGCAGACCGCAGCCTTCGGTAACCTGCGCTTGAAACCCGTGTCACCATTGTCGTTGATCGCCGGCGGACGCGTTACCAATTGGCTTCGAGACACATGGAACGCTCGGGTCACGGGTACGCGCACGACCTCACGCATCGAGGAGAAGGGACAATTCACGCCCTATGCCGGCTTGGTCCTCGACGTCACGCGACAGGTCTCGCTATATGCAAGCTATACCGACATATTCCAGCCGCAGGATTATCGCGACGTCCAGGGCCGTTTCCTGGATCCGCTGGTCGGCAAGGGATACGAACTAGGGGCGAAAGCCGCGCTGAACGACGGCAAGCTGAACCTGTCGGCCGCATGGTTCCGTATCCAGCAATCGAACTTCGCCGTCTATGTTCCGGGCGTGGTCGGACCGACCGGTGACTATGTATACAAGGCGCTCAACGGTACCCGTTCGCAAGGTGTCGAGTTGGAGGCGTCCGGCGAAATATTGCCCGGCTGGCAGGTTTCGGGGGGATACAGTCACGTCGAGCCGAAGGATCGCGACGGCGTGCGGCTGAACGCGAACCTCCCGAGCGACAGCGTCAAGCTTTTGACGAGCTATGATGCCGGCAAAGCAGGCATCCACGGGCTGAACGTCGGCGGCAATCTGTTGTGGAACAGCAGCAGCTACACCGACATCAGCGGATGGGTGTCGGGCCAGACCCGTGCGACCCAGCCGGCCTATGCGGTCGTCGACGCCTTTGTCCGCTATGCGCTCACACCCCAGCTATCGCTCTCGGTCAACGCCAGCAATCTGTTCGACAAACGCTATTACTCGAACATGGACTGGTTCGCGACGTTCGGTGAGGCCCGGCGGATCGTCGGCACGCTTCGAGCGCGCTTCTGATCGACGGATGGAGCGATGACCATGGCCACAATCCTTGTTTCGGACGGGTCGTTGACGGCGGTCGCCGATCCGCCGGCCGGCGTCGATGCCAGCCCGACGGGCGCCACGACATCACGGCAGGCCAGCGTGGTGACGGGGCCGCCACCGTTGCGCTATGCTGATCGACCGCCCAGCCTGCGCGCCCGGTTGACCGGGGCGGGCGGCGTGTTAGCTCTGTCGCTCGTCACGCTCGGTGGCGCATTGGTGACATGGACCAGCTATCGGCCCGTCGCGCCCGCTCCTCCGATGGCGGTGTTCGACGTCGCCCCGCCGGCGGCACCGCCCGTTCCGTTGCGCGAACTGCCCCCCAGCCCCGAACAGACGCCCAAGGTGAGCCCCGAGCAGCCGCGCGAACAGACGATCGTCGAGCCGCCACTGGTGCCGATGCCCACCACAAATCCGGTCAGTGTTTCGCCGACAAAGCCGGCGCCCGATCCGGTGCCGCCGGTCGAACAGACCAGCGCCCCCGAACCGCGACCCATGCCCCCTGCTCCGCAACCGTCCAACGCTGCGCCGACATGGCAGGGTCAGGTGCTCGCCGCGCTGAACAAGGTGCGGCGTTACCCACGCGAGGCGAGCTTTCGCCGTCAGCAGGGCGTACCCTATATCCGCTTCGTCATGGATCGTGACGGCCGGGTATTGTCGGCGCGCCTCGAACGTTCGTCGGGCGTCGCCGCGCTCGACAGCGCGGCGATCGCGCTTCCCAAACGTGCGCAACCACTGCCCAAACCACCGGCCGAGGTGCAGGGCGATACGATCGAACTGGTCGTCCCGGTCGAGTTCGTGATCCGGTGAAACGGGCGGTCAACTATTCTGCCCGCTCGCTACTGGTTCTCGTGGTGCTCTCGTTTCCCGCCGGCCTGATCGCGGCTCAGCAACCGGCCGGCGCGGTACTCGCGCCCAGCCAGGACAGCGACGATACCGTTCCGAGGGCGGGCAACAGCATCGCCTATCCCGCATCCTTTTATACCCAGTTCGAACCGCAGACCGCGCTCGACCTGCTGCGGCGCACCCCAGGCTTTACGCTCGTCGCGCCGGACACCGATGACATGGTGCGCGGTTTCGCGGCCAATGCGGGCAACGTTCTGGTCGATGGCCAGCGTCCGACCTTCAAGTCGGGCGGGTTGAAGGCGTTTCTGGGGCGGATAAGTGCCGCGCGCGTGGCACGGGTCGAGTTGATCCGTGGTGCGATGACGGGCGAGGCGCAGGGGCAAACGCTGGTTGCCAATCTGGTGCTGGTCGAGGGCGCGGACGCATCGGGCAATGCCAACGTCCAGCTTCGCGGCGCGCCGAGCGACGGGGTCACACCTGGCATGGAGGCGAATTACGCCTTTGCCGCAGGCAACTGGCAACTTTCCACCGGACTGACCGCGTCTTATGAACGGAACCGCTATACCGGGCGCTACGATCACTTCGATCAGGCGGGTCGCATGACTGCCGTGCAGAACGAAAGGCTGCCCCAGAACGAAACGAAGATCGCCGCCAACGCCACCGCGTCGCGCGCTGTGCTGGGCGGTCAGTTGAACGCGAACGTCCGTTACGCCTGGGAACGCGAACGCTACCGCCAGACACTGACGTCGGACATGTCCGGCGAGCCGGGGTCCCGTATCTTCGGTCGGGAGGGCGATCATGACGGCGAGTTCGGCATCGACTGGATACGCTCCCTGTCGCGGGGTTGGGGCCTCAAATTCGTAGGTCTGGCGCGCACCGCGACGAACACGTTTTTCGAAGCCTCCGCCGGAACCGCGACAGAAAGTGGCTTCACCTCACGGAACCGAACGACCGAGTTGGTGGCACGCACGTCGCTGCACCGGGAGGGCCCGCATTGGCTCCTGCCCGAACTGATCGCGGAACTGGCATGGAACCGGCTGAACGGACGCTTTGGTCAGATGGAGGACGGCGTGGCGCTCGATCTTCCCGGATCGGATGTGCGGGTCGGTGAACTACGCGCCGATGTCACCGCGAACCTGTCGGCACGGTTGACGCCGGTCCTGCGGACGGAAGCCGGACTGGCATATGAACGCGCGGGTCTCGAAGTCGGCGGTCAACAGGCGGAGCGGCGAACGCTATCCTTCTGGAAACCATCGGCCGCCCTGATCTGGGATGCGGGTGCGAAAACACAGTTGCGGCTGGGATGGCGGCGAACGGTCGGGCAGCTCGATCTTACCGGCTTTGCCGCAACCGGGAATCTGATCGACGATCGGCCGATCGCCGGCAATGCGCGGCTGCGGCCGGAAGTTACCGAAAGCGCGTCACTCAAACTCGATCACCGCTTCGGCAAGAACGGCGGGGCGCTATCGCTCACCCTGTCGCAAGAGACGATCAAGGACGCCCTGACCTATGTCCCGCTGTCGTCGGGGGGCGAGGCACTATTGAATTTCGGCACCGTGAACCTGTGGAGCCTTGCCGGCGAAGCTACCCTGCCTCTCGATCGCTGGATGGCGGGCGCGCGGCTTACCGCCAAGGGCAGCATGACGCAGGCACGCCGTCCCGATCCGTTCGGCGGACGCCGCGCAGACCGCCGCGACTTCGACTTTCTCGAAGCGTCCTTCCGGCACGACATCGTCCGGCTGCGCTCGGCGTACGGCATCAGCGCAGAGATCACCTCGTCGGAGCGCGAATGGTATGTCGGCCAATATGAACAGTCGCGCTACCGCCCCTATCTGGTCGCCTATGTCGAGACGGCGATGGTACCAGGCTATAAGACGACGCTGACCGCCTCTGGCATTACGGGCGAACGGGAACATCGGTTGCGGATGTTCTACGCACCGGATCGCGCAGGCGAGTTGGTTCGTGTCGAGCAGCGGACGCGGACGCGGGGGGTCTATATCAGCATGAATGTCTCGCGACAGTTCTGATCCCAATGTGCAGAAATTCTATGCTCGGCGATGTACTCGCAGGGCGTGAAACCGCTGAGCGTCTTGCGCCGACGGGCGAAATTCCATGCGGCCATGAAGTCGGCGGGGTGTGTCCGAAGTTGATCATGGGTTTCAGGGTGGAAGCGTTTGGCGGTCGCCTCCTTGATGGTTCGGTTCAGCCGCTCGACCGACCTTCGCCGGAGCGTGCGTGGTCGTGGCGCACCCATGACGTACCTGTCCCATACGGCTTCCTTTCAAACGAAAGGATCGCACCACCAAACCCTGGGATCAAACACCTGGAAATCACGGTGTCGAGATATGCATCTCGTGGCAACTTGTCCGACAATCGAAGTGGGCCATACGGCATAGCAGGTCCCGGTTCACGTTCATGCCGGCCTGCCCGATTGATAAAATCGTGGCGGGAACGGGGCCTGTGATGCCCCCTTCGGATCGCAAAGTTCGTTTCGCTGCCCCGCATCGGCACTTAGTGGGATGGCCATGCCGTGGCTTTGCTCAAGTAGCGCGAAGAGCTTGCCGCTCATTCGCGCGGCGAGATCCTCATGACCGGGGCTGGCCACCAGATTATTCGTCTCGTGCGGATCCTCAGCGAGATCGTATAGTTCGTCGATGTCCCAGATGCCGTGGAAATGCATATATTTGTACCGGTCCTCGCGCAGGGCGTGGACGGTCGGAGTCTGGGGGAAATTCCGCTCCCAATAATATTCATACAGGAGTTCGTCTCGCCACGGCGCGTTCGCATCGCGCACCAGCGGCAGCGCGTTGGCCCCAGCCATGCCGTCCGGCGCGCGAAGTCCAGCAGCGGCGAGCAGCGTGGGGGCGATGTCGATATTGGCGACCACCTGTTCCACCACGCTGCCGGCCGGGAACAGCGCCGGGCAGCGCGCCAGCATCGGGATGCGCATCGATTCCTCATATGCGGTGCGCTTGTCGATCAACCCATGCTCGCCGAACATGAAGCCATTGTCGCCCAGATACAGGATCAGCGTGTCGTCCAGCTCGCCGCGCTGTTCGAGCAGGTCCATGATCCGCGCCAGCCCCTCATCGACCGCGAGCAGCGTTTCCATGTAACGTTTGTAATAGTCGCCGATGTCGAGCGTGCCGTGATAGGGATAGCCGACGCCGTGCCAGCTGTTGCGCTGGTTCTCCACCCACATCGGCCGACCCGGCGCGTTCGGTGCCATCGAGGCGGGAGAGCAGAACGTCTCCTTGTCGTAGCGGCCCTTGTGGCGCTCGGCCGGGATGAACTCGGAATGCACCGCCTTGTGCGCCAGATGCATCATCCAGGGGCGGCCCTTGGGCCGCTTGCCGATCCAGTCGATCGCGTAATCGGTCAGCTCGTCGGTGATATAGCCCTTTTGCGGTACGTGGCGGCCATTGACGTTCAACCCGTCGGCACTGGGCAAATAGCTCCCCTGCCCCTTGAAGCTGACCCAATGGTCAAAACCGGGCTGCGGCCCGTCGCCGTCGTCGCCCATATGCCATTTGCCGATGAAGGCCGTGTCGTACCCGGCGGCCTGGAGATATTCGGGATAGAATATGAGGCCCGGCGGGATCGGATGGTTGTTGTCGACCACCTTGTGCTGATGCGCGTAGAGCCCGGTGAAGATAGACGCCCGGCTGGGCGAACAGAGCGCGGTGGTGACGAACGCATTGCGGAAATGCGTTCCCTCGCGCGCCAGCCGGTCGAGCGTGGGCGTGTCGCCGAAATCCTGCGCCTTCATGAAACCCATGGCGTCGTAGCGATGGTCGTCGGTCAGCACGACCAGGATGTTGCGCGGCCTGATGCCCGGCAGACGCGGCAGGCGGCGCGACCGGCGCGGCTCTGGCGCGGCGCCCGCCGCCATCGAATAGAGGCCGAACGCACCGCCGGTCCCGGCGAGCAGCACCCCGCGCCGCGTCGTGTCGCCGTTCATCAAAAGTCCTTCCGCAGCAGAAGCCCCGCGTAACGCCGGTCGTCGCGCGGCACGAAGCGGACGGTCCCGCCAAATGTGCCGTTGCTCAGGAAGCTGGCATCGGGCGTGTTGGCAATATTCTTCACATAGGCGCGCAACTGCCACCCGTCGCCGGGACGGATCAGCGCGACGCTGGCGTTCCAGACGGCAAAGGCGGGCTGGACGGTGTTGGGCGTCTCGGCCAGCGAATATTGCACCTTGCTGCTGAACGACACGTCGCTTTGAATTTCCATCGAAAGCGCGTCCGACAGCGCAAAGCGATAGGCCCCATTCTCAAACAGGCGAATGCGCGGCGCAAAGGGCAGCGGCTGGCCATTGATGTTGCAGCTAACCGGTGCGCCGACCGGGCAATTGAAGTTGCGGACGGTGGCGTCGGTGAATGCACCCGACAGATCGACAGTGAAGCCCCTGGTCGGACGTAAGGTCACGTCCGCTTCGATTCCGCGCGACCGGACCGATCCGGCGTTGATCAGCCGCGTGACGGGCGCGCCGCCAACCGAGTCGGTGAAGTTCGCCTGATAGCCATCGAAATCGGTCGTATAGACCGCCAGTGCATAGCTGAGCGCGCGGTCGGCGGTGCTGCCCTTGATCCCGCCCTCATAGGAGTTGGACGTTTCCGGGTTCAGCGGCACTTCGTCGAGTAGGGTCGTCGCATTGAGCGAGCGCATGTTGAAGTAAACGTTGTAGGCCGGGCCCTTGTAACCGCGCGAATAGGTGAAATAGGTCTGAGCATGGTCGCCCAGATCGAGTTGAAGCCCGAGGCGGTAGCTGTCGCCACGCGCATCGGTGCGGCCCGTCGCATTGTGATAGGCGCGAATGCCGGGTCGGTCGAGCGACGCCGCGCCGCTGTTCGTCGGGTCGTTGGTCGACGTGCGGACATGATAGAAGTCGAGTGTATCCCAGGTCGAACGATAGCCCGCGATCCCCCGGAAATGCGGGGTGAAGTTGATGTTCGCCTCGCCGAACAGCGCATAATTGTGGTTGGTGATGCCGTAATTGGCGACGCCGGTGGTGCTGGTCCGCGTCGTGCCAGACAGGGTGGTCAGCGCGCGTTGATATTGCTCGTCGGTCCGCGCGCGCAGATAATAGGCCCCCAGGACATAGTCGATCAGTCCACCCTTGGGCGAGGTCAGCCGAAGCTCCTGCGAGAATTGGCGGCTGTTGACGCTCCCGTCGTCCGCGCCCGAGGGGAAGGCCGCCGTCAGCTGGGCAAGGCCGTCATAATCCTGCCGTTGGTGGTTCAGCCATTGCCGCCAGGCGGTGATCGACGTGACGTGATAGTCGCCCAGCGCCAGTTCGCCGGTCAGCGATCCGCCGTAGTTCTCGTCACGGACATGGGTGTCGATATCGGTCGCCAGCCGCCGGTTCGACGGCGACGCGACGATCCCCTGCCCGGCCAGCGCGGCGGCCAGGGCGGTAGAGTCCGTGATCGCATTCGTTGGATAGGCGATCTGCCGGGTCGAGCTATAGACCGCCGCCACCGTCTCGCGCGTGTTCAGATAGTCGCCGATCGCGGTGATCTTAAGCGCGTCGAAAGGCGCCACCACCA
Organism: Sphingomonas sp. LC-1; assembly: GCF_025371035.1. Taxonomy (GTDB): domain Bacteria; phylum Pseudomonadota; class Alphaproteobacteria; order Sphingomonadales; family Sphingomonadaceae; genus Sphingomonas; species Sphingomonas sanguinis_E. The sequence continues at coordinate 74,825 of NZ_JANZXB010000008.1, forward strand.
GTTTGCCGCGCGCCCCGTAGCGGCGCGAGCCATTGGCATCATGGCCGGTCGCGACATTGCGAAGATTGCCGTCGAAATCGCTATAGAGGCCCCCGATCAGCGCCTGGACCTTGCCCGGCACGATCGCACCCGACACGCCCGCCTTGATGCGATACTCCTGATCGGTCGTCGCCCCGGCCTCGCCAAAGGCATGGAATTCGTCGGTCGGGTTGCGCGTGACGATATTGACCACGCCCGCCGACGCGTTCTTGCCGAACAGGGTGCCCTGCGGCCCGCGCAGCACCTCGATCCGCTCGACCTCGCCCAGGTCGAGCGTCGACTGGCCCGGGCGGGTCAGCACCACACCGTCGAGTACGGTCGATACCGATGGCTCGACCCCAGGCGAGGTCGTGATCGTGCCGATCCCGCGGATAAAGACGGTGCGATCCTTATTGGACGCGCCGCTGCGGAAGCCCACAGATGGGATCGAGGCAGCGATCCGTTCGAGATTGTTGAGCTGCCGCTCCGCCAGCGCACCGCCCTCCAGGGCCGTGATCGCGATCGGCACCTGTTGCAGCGTCTCGTTGCGAAAGCGCGCGGTCACGACCACCTCGCCGTCGGCGGGTTTGGTGTCAGTTTGAGCGGTGGGCGCGTCCTGTGCGGCGGCGGACGTGGCAATCAGGGTAAAAGCGGTGCCGACAAGCAGCACGGACAGGCGTCGATCGATCATCTGGTCCCCTTTCAGATCGACGCGGAAGCTAATACCCATCAATTGCATAGGATATAAAGAAGCACCTCGCCCGTTAGCAGCGCGGCTTTAGCCCCCGGCCTCGATCGGCCTGAGCCGGGGCAACAGCAATTGCACCCAGCCGAGCGCCGCGAGATAGGCCACCGCCGCGAACAACAGCAGCGGCAGATAGCCAAGCCCCGCCGCCAGGGTCAGCCCGGCAATCTTCGCGATCGCGACGCCCCCCATATTGCCGCAAAACGACCCGAACGCCGTCACCCGACCGACCCGGTGCTGCGGCACGATATCGGCGATCATCGCGAAGATGTTGGTGGAAAAGGCCTGATGTCCGGCAAGCGCCAACGCCATCAGCGACACCGCGACCGGATAGCTATGCGTCAGCAGCGCCAGCGGGATCGGGACGACGGCCAGTGCGCCGGCAAGCAGCACGACCTTGCGCGCCGCATTCACCGACCAGCCACGCCCGAGCAGCCGGGTCGGCACCGCTCCGCCGACCAGCGAGCCGATCGCCGCACCGCCATAGGCCAGCGCCAGCGGCACGCCGAGCGCGACGCCCGACAAGCCGAATTGTCGGTGGAAAAAGTCGGGCAGCCAGAAGAGCAATAGCCACCAGGTCGCATCGGACAACAGCTTGGCCCCCGCCACCGCCCAGGTCCGCCGGTCGCGCAGCAGCGGCGCGTCGGGCAACGGCGGCGCGGCGTCGGCCAGCTTGGGCGCGGCAAAGACGATTGCCCGCGCCACTATCAGCCAGGTCAGGGCCCAGCCTAGCCCGACCATCCCGACCACGATGAACGTGCCCCGCCAGCCGAATGTCAGGCCCAATAATGGAATGGCGAGCGGCGCCAGGATCGCGCCCAAGCTATTGGCGGCATTGCCCGCACCAAAGCCTGCGGACCGCCAGCGCGGCGGCAGAACGGCGGCGACCGTCTTGATGCCCGTGGGCGTCCCCATCGACTCGGTCGCGCCCAAGGCCACGCGCACTGCAATGAACGCGCCCATCGACCGCGCCCAGCCGTGAAGCAAGGCCGCAACGCTCCATGCCGCCACCCCGATCGGATTGGCCCAGCGCACACCCAGCCGGTCGACGATCCATCCGCTGAACAGGAAACCGACCGCCGCGCCGCCCTGAAACCAGGCGGCCAGCGTGCCGTAATCGTCATCGCTCCAGCCGAGATCGGCGGCGATCACCGGCTTCAGCACCGCGATGACCTGTCGATCGACGAGGTTCAGAACACCGGCCGTGATGACCAAAGCAAATAACAGCCCGCGATGGCGCGCGCTCAATTCCCCGACATGTCTCATGCCCGCATCATGGCGAGGCGCCGGGCATAGCGGCGAGACAGTTTCTCTATCGCGCCGCCAAGCCACTTACAATGTCAGCGGGGCATGATCGATCCGTGGGAGGACATGGCGCGCGAACAGGTCGGCCTCGGCCGCATGCGGATAACCCGAGAGGATGAACGCATCGATGCCCGCTTCGCGATAGGCCTGCAGCTTGGCGAGAACCTGATCGGGATCGCCGACGATCGCCGCGCCACATCCCGAACGCGCCCGACCGATGCCGGTCCACAGATTCGCCTCGACATAGCCGTCGTCGCTCCCCTCGCGCAGTTCGGCCTGTCGCCGGACACCCGCCGATTGCGAGTCCAGCGACCGCGACCGGATCGCCGCGCCGGTGGCGTCGTCCAGCTTGGACAGCAGCCGGTCGGCGGCGGCGCGCGCCTGCGCCTCGGTTTCGCGAACCACGACATGGACGCGGTAGCCGAAGCGCAAGCTCCGGCCGCGCCGCGCGGCCCGCGCGCGCAGGTCGGCGACGATGCCGCGCACCCCCTCCATCGTGTCGGGCCACATCAGATAGACGTCCGCGCCCTCGGCCGCCGCCTCGCGCGCAGCCTCCGACAGGCCGCCAAAATAGAAGGGCGGGCACCGCCCCGAGACGGTCGTCACGCGCGGCGGATCGAGCTTCAGCTTCCAGAACTCGCCGTCATGATCGAGCGGCTTGCCGTCCAGCAGGGTACGCAGGATGTGCATCGCCTCGACCGTGCGGGCGTAGCGGGGCGCGCTGTCCAGCGTTTCGCCGGGCAGGTCGCTGGAGATGATGTTGACGGTCAACCGCCCACCCAGCATCCGGTCGATCGTCGCGATCTGGCGCGCCAGTTGCGGCGGCCAGCTCTCGCCGATCCGCACCGCCATCAACAACCGCATCCGCCGGAGCAGCGGTGCAATCCCGGCGGCAAAGGCGGTGGTGTCGATGCCCAGCGCATAGCCCGACGGCAGCAGGCAATTGTCGTAACCTGCGGTTTCCGCCTGCAACACGATGTCGCGGCAATGCTCCCAGCTCGAACGCAAGGCCGGGTCGGGTACGCCCAGAAACTCGTAATCGTCGTCGCACAACGCGGAGAACCAGCTGATCTCGCAAGGGCCAAGCGTATCGGTCATGGCAGGCGCTCCCCCATTCCGGCCTGAAGCACGGCATACCATTCGGCGCGGGTCCATTCGACGCGGTACACGTCCGCCGCCGCACGGATGCGGTCGGGATTTTGCGATCCGATGATCGGGATGATCCGCGCCGGATGCGCCATGACCCAGGCCAGCGCGGCCGTAGCAGCATCGACGCCCCAGCGCTGGCCATGCTCAGCCAGCAACACCCCCGCCGGATGATCCCCCGCGACCAGCCGCCCGCCCGCCAGCGGCGACCAGGCGAGCACCGCCATGTCGCGCGCCATCGCCTGGTCCAACGTGCCGTCGAACAGCGACGCAGGATGCAGCGGCGAGAATTCGGGCTGGGTGGACAGGATGGGCAGTCCCAGGAACGCCGCCAGTGCATCGACCTCGGCCGGACTATGGTTCGACACGCCGATCCCGGCGACCTTGCCCGTCTCGACCATGCAGGTCAGCGCGGCGGCGACCTCCTGCGGATGGCTCAGGAAATCACGGCGGTGGATCTGGTACAGCTCGACCCGCTCGACACCCATGCGCGCCAGCGACGCGTCGAGAGCTCCCGCCAGATAGGTGGCACTCGAATCATAGGGAAAGCCCGGCCAGATGCCGCCCTTGGTGGCGATCACCATCCGCTCGCGCAGCGCAGGCGCGTCGGCAAGCACGCGACCCAGCAGTGCCTCGGACGATCCGAACCCGCCATCGTCGACGCCGTAGATATCAGCGGTGTCGAAAAGGGTGATCCCGGCATCCAGCGCCGCCTCGACACGGGCACGCGCCGCCGAGACGTCGTCGCCGGTAAAACGCCACATGCCCCAAGCTATTGGGGACACAAGGATTGCACTCTTGCCGAGCGGCCGTGCTTCGCGGGAAAGGCGGATGGTCGTCATCGGGCGTCGGAATGGCATAGGGACACGGGCAATGGTAGCCGCAATTCGATACGGGATCGTCGGGACGGGCATGATGGGCGTCGAGCATCTGCGCAACATCGCGCTGGTCCCGGGCGCACAGATCGTGGCAATCGCCGACCCGGTGCCGCAATCGCTCGACTGGGCACGCGACGCGCTGGGGACGGCAGCGGCGGGTGTCACCGTCTATGACAGCGTCGAGGCCTTTGCCCGCGACGCTCGTGTCGACGCAGTCGTGGTGGCCTCACCCAATCACACCCACCGCACAGTCCTAGAGCCTCTGTTCGGCATGGATGCGGCGATCCTGTGCGAAAAGCCGCTTGCCACCACCATCGCCGACGCGCGCTGGATCGTCGAGCGCGCTGCCGATCATGCCCGGCCCTTCTGGACCGGCATGGAATATCGCTTCATGCCCCCCGCCGCCGCCTTTATCGATGCTGTCCATGGCGGGCGTGTCGGCCGGTTGCAGATGCTGTCGATCCGCGAGCACCGCTTCCCCTTCCTGCCCAAGGTCGGCGACTGGAACCGGTTCGCGGCGAATACGGGCGGCACGATGGTCGAGAAATGCTGCCACTTCTTCGATCTGATGCGGCTGATCGTCCAGGCGGAGCCGGTGCGCGTCTATTGCTCGGGCGCGATGGACGTGAACCATCTCGACGAACGCTATGACGGCCGCACGCCCGACATCATCGACAACAGCTTCACCACCATCGATTTCGCCAATGGCGTGCGCGCCATGCTCGACCTGTCGATGTTCGCGGACGGGGCCGAGCACCAGGAGGAAATGAGCGCGACCGGCGACATCGCTCGCCTCGACGCCCTGATCCCGCCCGGCGAACTTGTCTACAGCCCGCGCGTCGGCTTCGGCGGAGAGAAGCGCGTCGAGCGCACCCGCATCGCGATCGACCCGATGGCCCATGCGGCGGGCAGCCATGAGGGCGCGACCTATTACCAGCATCTCGCCTTTGCCGACGCGGTGCGTGGCGACGGCCCCGTCCAGGTGTCCGCCGAGGACGGTCTTCGGGCGGTGGCGATGGGTGTCGCAGCGGAAATCAGCGCCCGCGAACACCGCGTGGTCGAGATGCGTGAGGTCGAGGAGTGTCGTGGCCCCGGCGTCCTTGGCCGCTTACCGTGACACCATTGGGCGCTTAGAAGAGGTCGCTTACCCCTTCCCCGCCATTACCTGCCCTGTGGCATTCGTTCATCGTGAACTTTGCCGCCCGCGATGGTCTGGATCATCACGGACAATGGCGCGGAAGGGGTAGAGATCGCTCCGCTTTCGTAAAAACCACGCTGCGATGGCGGTCGCCGTATCGCGTGTCTCTACCCGTCCTCACACCCTCGACATCTGTGGGCCCATTGCGGCCCGTATGATCGCGATGGCGACTTACCCGACCGCCGTCAGAACCGCTGTGAGCGGCTATAGCTGATAGCCCAGCGAAAGCATCACATTGCGCGGTGCGGACACGAAACAGTCGCCGCGGGCGAGACAAGACGCATAGGCGCGATTGTCGAGAAGGTTGGTGGCATTGACGCGGATGCGCCAGCGGTCACGCTCCAGCTCGACCAACGCGTCGACCATCGTGCGTGCGGGTGTCACGATCGTCCAGGCGCTATTGCCCGAAACCTGTTGGCCCAGATAGCGCACGCCCGCTCCCAATCTCAGGGTCGCCCAGTCGCCCTCGATCGTTTTGGTCCCCCAGGCGGACGCGGTGTGACGCGACAGATAGCCAATCCCCCCCGTATCGCCGTCCACGTCATTAAAGCCATAGGCAAGCGAAAGATCGTAATTGCCCGGCAGGGTACGGGTGGCCTCCAACTCGAAGCCCTGGGTCGTCAGTTCCCCCGCCTGGATCTGACCCAGCGGATTGGTAGGATCGGGAACGGGGCGGTTCCGTTCCTTGATATCGAAGCCCGTCACGGTAACGAGCGTGGCCCGGTCCGGCTGCCACTTCACGCCGGTTTCGAACTGCCTGCCCGTCTGCGGGCGAAAGGGGGTGCCGGCCGTCGTCTGGCCGGCAACCGGCTGGAAGCTCTCGGTATAGCTGAAGAAGGGCGACAGGCCTGCCCCTACCTCCCCGATGATACCGGCGCGGAAGGTGGTGGCCGTATCCGTGGCACGGCTGGTCACGCCGGTCGTGGTGTTCAGGCTGGCGGTGCGCACCCGATCACGTCGCGCGCCTAGCACGACCGAGACCCGGTCCCATAAGCGGATCTGGTCCTGCACATAAAGGCCGAGCTGCTTCTGAGTGTCGCGCGTGAAGGGTTTGAGCAGCGGCGGCTCGACGATCGAGGCATAGTCGATGTCGTAGAGATCAATGACTTGGTAGTCGTAATTGTCGCTCTTGCGAACGCGGTTCCAGCTATAGTCGACGCCTGCGAGTAGCGTGTGCTCCACCGCTGCGCCGGTCTGGAAACGCCACTGGACGTTGTTGTCGGTCGAAAAGACGTTGAGCCGCGCGACCGAGGAACCCGCATACAGGCCGATGCGTCGTCCCGCGCTGCCCGATATATAAGGATCGGTCGGGTTGCTGTAGCTGTCGGGATAATGGGTGAAATAGTCGAGGTCGCTATCGATGTAGCGCGCCTTCAGGCTCAACTTCAGGTCATTGGTAAAGCGGTGCGTGATGATGCCGGATCCTTGGAGCAACCTGCCATCATACCGGTCGTACCCGGGCTTGCCGATGAAAAGATAACGCGGCAGGCGCGGGTTGCCGGGATTGTCGCGCAACGTGCCGATGATCGGCAGGAAGTTCGCGGTCGAGCCGGTCTGGTCCTTCTGATAGAGGCCCAGCAACGTCACGTCGGTTTGCAAGCTCGGCCGCCAGGTGACGGACGGCGCGACCATGACCCGGTCGTCCGGAACATGATCGACATAGGTATCGGCATCGCGCACCCGCGTGACGATCCGGGCTGCCAGCGTATCGCTGACTACGCCATTGATATCGGCCAGCACTTCCTTGCGGTCATAGCTGCCATAGACGAGGTTCAGGTCTGCGCTGTTGGTGAACAGCGGCGTTTTGGACACGAGGTTGACGATCCCGCCGATCGAGCCCTGCCCGAAAAGGACCGAGGCGGGGCCACGCACCACCTCCACCCGTGAGAAATTATAGGGGTCGGACGTGATGCTGGCATAATAGCTGAAGATGTCGCGCATGCCATCGCGGAACTGCAGAGCATCGACACCGCGAATGGTAAAGCTGTCGACCCGAGTGTCGCGGCCATAAGCGTCGGAATTGACGCCAGCGGCATAGCGGACGGTATCAGCAATGTTGATAGCACCCTGGGCCAGATAGACATCGTCAGGAATAGCCGTAATCGGCTGCGGCACCTGGATCAGCGGTGTTTCAGTCTTCGTTCCGGCAATCGCCTGATCGCGGCGCCCTTCGACCAAAATCTCACGTTCCTTGTCCGCCGCTACCTCGGCCGGGGTGCGGCGATCGGAATCCTCGGGCCCGGCCGCCACCGCCGACGTACTGCAAAGCGCTGCCAGCGCGACGCCGGCCGTGATGATGAGCTTCATGAAACCGTCCCCCTTATAAACAAGGGGCGCACTAGTGCTATTGACAGTGACTCGCAAGAGCAAATTGGTAAATGTGGTACCGGTTTCCGCCAGCCGCCCTCACGCCGATGCATATTTGGTTTGGAACCGAGCCAGGATGACGGTGCCGACCGGCTGGCCGATCGCCTCGGAGGAAGCATAACCGGTCACGGACAGCATCCCGCACGATCCGTGGTGCGTCCACGGTCAGTATATGCGCGCAGGACGAGAGGGAGGCCCGCAGCAGATCATTGACCCGTGCTGTGATGAAACGTCAGCCATGGGCTCATGTGCCGACAAGCACGATCGGGCAGATCGGCACGCCGAGGAGTTTCGGGGCTTCTTAAAAGCTCGACCAGTCGTCCTGCGCCACGGCAACTGCCGGGGCAGTACGAACGCGCGCGCCCGCCGCGACCCGCGCACCGGCCTTCGCCACAAGGTCCTGAAGCTCGTACACCGATGCCGTACGCTTCATTCCGTCTTCGTCCGTCAGTCGGAAGCGACCGACCTGTCGAGCCATGTTCGCGGTCTGGTCGGCCAAGCTCCGTGCGGCGGCAGTAGCCTCTTCGACCATCGCGGCGTTCTGCTGTGTGACGCCGTCCATCTCGGAAACGGCAATATTCACCTGCTGCAAGCCGATGGACTGACGCTCGGCCGCCGAGGCGATTTCGGATACCAGGGTGCTGATCTCGCCGATACGCCCCGTGATCCGGGTCAACGCCGCCCCGGTTTCCCCGACCAGCGTCACGCCGACATCAACCTGTTCCGTCGATGCGGTGATCTTGTTCTTGACGTCCTTTGCCGCCTCCGCCGAACGCTGCGCAAGCGCGCGGACTTCGCTGGCGACGACGGCGAAACCCTTGCCCGCATCGCCTGCCCGTGCGGCTTCGACTCCGGCGTTCAGCGCCAGCAGGTTCGTTTGAAAGGCGATGCCATCGATGACGGCGATGATGTCACTGATCTCGTTCGATGATCGTTCGATACCGGTCATCGCGGCGACGGCGCGATCGACCACATCCGCCGATTGCACAGCATCGATGCGTGCGTCCTCAACCACGCCATTCGCACGCATGGCGTTGGCCGCCGTCTTTTGCACGGTCATCGTGATTTCATGCATCGCGGCAGCCGTCTCCTCAAGGCTCGCCGCCTGCTGTTCGGTGCGTCGTGACAGGTCGTCGGACGCCTGCCGGATATCGCCCGCGCCATTGGTGATTTCGCCCGCGCTGATGTTCACTGCCGACAGCGTCGCCGAGACCGACGCCATGGCGGCATTGAAATCTTCCTTTAGCTTGGCGAACGGCTCTGCCAGGTCGGCGGTGATGCGGGACCTAAGATCCCCTTGCGCAAGCGCGGACAGACCAGTGCCGACGCTTTCGACGATCAGCGTGGCCTGTTGCTGCTTTGCACGCTCGGCGGCGATTAATTGGTCGCGCAGGGAAGTCACCGCACGGGCCAGCATGCCGACCTCGTCCCGGCGATCCTTCTGGTCGAGGACGATGTCCAACCTCCCTCCGGCCATATCGCCGATGGCAGCGTTGAGATCGTGCAGCGGCCGCGACACAAGCTTCACCATCGCGAACAGGGTCGCCAAGATGACGCAAAAGGCGGCAAGGACCGCAGCGGCGATCATCAGCTTGGAACTGGCGTAATTCGCGGCGGCAGCTTCCTTTGCCTCAGCGTCTTGCCGTTCGAAGATGGACCGGAGCCGCTCTACTTCCCGGGCGAGTTTGTTGCTCTCGCCGCGCACGCTAAGCAACGCGCTTAAAGCGGCGACATCATCGCCTTGGCGGGACAATGCCAACGCTGCTTCATCGCGCCGAGTGATTTCCGGGAGGATGTCTGTGATCCGCGCTACGGCCGCTTTGGCTTCGGGCGCCGTTACGAGTTGAGCGAGGCGTCGTTGCGCCACTTCGGTGCTGCGACGCGCTTGCTTTACGGCGTCGTCGGCCCCCTGCATCTGATCCGCCCCCGCCGCGATATGGCGATACATCGAGGTTCGATAGGCGGCGAACTTCCCTTCTAGTTGCCCCAGTGCGATCGCCTTGGGCAAGCGATTGTCTGCGAATGCGCTTACGCTGTCATTCATTGTCGACAGCTTGGACACGGCGACGCCGCTCAGGCCCAGCACGATCAGCATGCAGCAGCCGAACGCCAGCAGCAGCTTGTTCAGTAAGGACAGGTTTTTCATACGGCCCCCGGATGATACCATCGCCGTGCGCCTTCTCGCATCAACGACGTTGCAAAACCGACCTAGGCCTGGAGCGTAAATACAGGATTAAGCCCTTGTTATAAGGACATTATCATGGAGCAATGCTCCAGATTGCCACTGCCTGACCGTGTAGCGTCAGACCTGCACAAGTGGCAAAGTCCCCCGGTTGCGGCGACCCGATCGAGCGTTGTCACTACCGAATTGGTCAGCACGGGCCGGAGCGGACCAGCCATGTCATGTGGCTCAGGATCTTACTCCATCTAACGAGGATGATCGCTGGCATTGGGGCCGATCTATAAGCCGGCCGAGCGCAATCGCGCCATAAAGATGGTAGGTCCATTGGGAGGTGATATTCACCCGCTCGCTGATGGAGGCACACCGCCGCATCGAAAGCGCCGCCAGGTGCGGCAAGATCGTTCTGGAAGGATGGAAGACCTCGCATGACTGATCCGATCGTCCACGTCATCGCCCGCCTCGTGCCACGCCCCGACAAAGCCGAGGAATTGGCCGGCGCGTTGCTCGAGATGCTCGACGAAGTGCGGGCTGAGCCGGGTTGCCTGCTCTACGACGCGCATGAGAGCCGCGACACGCCGGGCGTGATCGTGATGGTGGAGGCCTGGGCAGACCAAGCCGCGCTCGATGCCCATGGGCGCGCGCCTGCCCTCACCCGCCTCGCCGCGCGCTTCGACGCGTTGCTCGCCGAGCCACCCGCGGTCGAGCGGCTCCGACGGCTCGGCTGAGGACTCCCGTCAGGGACAGCCGCGGAACGCCATTCCAGAGGACCGAAGCGATACCCTATGCGGCGAGCACCTAGGTCGTCGACCATATCCTGACACCGGACACACGGACACCGGCACCGGCGGCGTTCAGGTGAACGCCACCGCCCGTCAGCGGGGCGTTGATCAGCTCGGACAGGACGGCCTGACCGTCGTTTACGAACACTTCGATCGACCCGGCATCGAGGAACACGCTGACCTTTGCGATACCTGCGGTGAAGTCGCAGGCAATATAGCGGTTCTGGCGCCAGGCCGCATTGTCGGGCGGATTGGGGCCGCTGGTATCGCGCTTCACGAACACGCGGTTGTCCCGCAATTCGAAGCCGACTTGCGTGAAATATCCGTCGCCACCGCGAGCCGACAGCCATGCGCCGCCGGGCCATTCGGCCCCCGTCCGCCTCAACGTCAGGTCGATACGCCCCGCAATGACCTCTGCATCGGCAGGCCAGACATAATCCGTCCCCTCCATGATCATCTGGTCCGCCCCATTCACCGTCCGGGCGAACGCCGCATTCTGCGCCGCGATCGGTGCCATGCGCAGGCGTGGGGTGCCGCCGGTCCGTTCCAGACGGAGTTGTCGGACGATACTCAACTGCCCGCGATACCCATGCGGCGCCGGCAGGGTGTTCGCATAGGCCCAGTTGTTCATCCAGCCGATCGTCCAGGCGGAGGCAAGCGGATCGGGCGCTCGCGGATCGCGCCACACCACGGCGGCATAATAATCGGCCCCGCCGTCCAGCCACTGGCCGGCCGTGCTGTCGGCGGAGAAAGCGATGCCGTCGAACGCGCCGACCCAGTAATAGGTACCGCCGGTAAAGCCGCTCGCCGTCCCGTCGCCGCCGACCAGCAGCACCCATTTGTCGGCCGAAGTCGTTCCGTCGGCTTCGTAGAGATGCAGGGGGAAGAGATGCGAACATTCCATCACCCCGCCGACGAGGTCGGACAGGAAGCCGCTGGCATAGCTCCACTGCTTCAGGTCGGGTGAGGTGTAGAAACCGATCTTGCCCTCTTCGGACAAAGTCATCACCCAGCGCGCGGTCGGCGCGTGCCAGAAGACGGTGGGGTCGCGGAACGGCTTGTTGCCCGGGAAATTGGGGTGGACGATCGTGTTAAAGGCAAAGGTCGCGCCGCCGTCGCGCGAATACCACAGCGCGGTCGACTGGTTCTGTCCGGCGGCATTGTCGGCGGGCATGGTCGCCAGCGCGATCAGCGTCCCCGCCCCAAAACCGGCGGTGTCGTCGGTGTCGATCACCGCGCTGCCGCTCCACACATCGCCGAACGCGGTCGTCCGACGCGGGATCGACACGCCGCGATCGGTCCAGGTGACGAGATCGGTCGAGGTCCAGCGGCGCCATTCGGTGCCGCCATTCGGCCATGTGGGATTGTAGAGCGCCCACATCGTCCAGCTATCGCCGATCCGCACCGGGCGCTGCGGATCGTTGATCCAACCACCATCGGGCGCGGCGATATGATAACGCGGACGGCCGCCGACCGCCGCCGGGGCGGGACTTTGGGTCGGGCTGGGGATCGGCGTCGGGACCGGGGCGAGTCCGGCGGCCGAGGCGCTGCCCCCTCCCCCGTCGCCCGATCCGCCACAGGCGGACAGCATGGGCAGGGTCGTGATGAAGCCGAGCGTCTGACGACGCGAAAATATCGATGCCATCTGCTTCCTCTCCGCGTGCGACGAGCCGCCGCACGTCATCCTCCGCGCATCGCTTCTTCGAGCGATCGCGCGATATTCGCATCGGGACGGCCCGGCGGACGCGGCACTGCGCGTCCGCCGCCCTGACTACATCTTGAAGCGGACGCCCAGGCTGAAATAGCGCCCCTCCACCCGCAGATCGCGGCCGAAGAACTGCGTTTCGTTGTAGAAGCGATAATTCTTGAACGGTTGCGCCAGAATATTGCTGACGTTCGCAACCAGCGAGATATTGCGGAACGCATCATAGCTGGCCGAGAAATCAAGCCGGGAGATCGGCCGCACCAACTCACCCGCATATTGCTCTTCGTTGATGTTGCGGTTGTAGCTGCTGGTTGAGCGCGAGCGCCAATTATACGACAGGCGGGCCGAAATGCCGTTCTTTTCGTAGAAGCCGGTCAGGTTATACGCCCATTTCGACAGACCGGTAATCTCCACCTGGCGATCACCCTCGCCCAGCACCTGCGGCAACTGATTGGTGCCATCGAGATAGGTGACATTGCCCTGGACGCCGAAGCCCGACAGCGCACCGGGCAGGAAGTCGAAAAAGGTCTGGAGCGACGCCTCAATCCCCTTGATCCGCCCGTCGCCGGCATTTTCCGGCCGGTTGAGCTGGACGCGGCCATAGATGGGATCGTTCACGACCTGGGTATAATAGCCGATGAAGCCGTTCAGGTCGCGATAGAAGGCGGCGACCGACGCCGATCCGTTCTTCGAGAAATACCATTCGAGCGAGGCATCGTAATTCTTCGACGTCAGCGGCCGCAGATCGGGATTGCCGCCCGAACCGCTGGCGTCGAACACCGGTGGCGTGCCGTCGGGCCCTGGGCTGTTGCGGGTGATGTTGATCGACGGATTGAGCTGCCCGAAGCCCGGCCGGGTCCGCGTCTGGGTATAGCCCAGCCGTATCTGCCATTCGCTCGAGAAGCGGATCCGCGCGATCGCGGAGGGCAGCACATCGACGTAACTCTGGCGCGTGACGCTGGGGACGATGCCGACCGTACCATCGGCGGCCTGCACCCGGCTGAACCCGCGATAGGTGCCGTCGGTGTTGACGATGCGCGCGCCGACCGTGCCGTCGATCCGCACCCCGCCCAGGTCGAAATCGAACTTCCCCTGGCCATAGGCCGCATAGCTTGCCTCGCTGGCGGTGAAGCCGCCCAGCGGATCGAACGGAATTTCGGCGGTCGCGAACTTGGTCACCGCCTCGCGAATGCCATTGTCCGAGGGGAATAATAGGGTCGCGCGCTGGACCGATTGCAGCGCCAGCAGGCGCAGGGCCTCGCCATTGTCGCGGATCGCATCGCGACTGGGGGCGAGCCAGTTCTTGAAGCGTTGCGGATCATCGCGAAACCCGTCGGTGATCAGCTCGAGCGCCCCCGTCGGCAGGCTGTCGAGCGGGATGTTCAGCCCGGCGGTATAGGCATAGCGATTGTTGTTCTGCGAATAGGCGTTGCGATCGCTGGCGCGGAAGCCGAATTGCAGCCGCGGCAGCCAGCCCCAGTCGGTTTCGAGATCCAGATCGATGCGACCCTGGACGCCATCTCCCTTGGTCACGAAGTCGCGCTGATAATAGCCGCGCCAACGGCTATTGGCCGGATTGTCGATGGCATAGCCGCCCAGATCGAACACCGCCGATCCGCGCACGTCCCAATCGACATTGATGGCGGGCGCGCTGGCGAGCTGGGCGTCGAGGCTGTATTCCGACGCCTGATATTTGCTGTTGGTATAGGCGAAGTCGCCCGACAGCGTCGCGCGGCCGGTGGTCCATTTGAAACCCGCCGCCGCCTGCCACGTATCGGTACGGTCATTCTGGGTCGAACGATAGAATTCGGGGACATAGCCGCCGGTCTTGGTAAAGCTGGCCGCCTTGTCCGGCTCGCCCGGCACCAGCACGACATTGCTCAGCGTCGGGGCGACGCCGTTCGCATCGCGGCGTTCGAAATTGACGTTGAACGCATCGCGCAGCACCTCGCCGCGATAGGCCTGCCACAGCCCCTCGGCAAAGACTTCGAGATTGGGCGTCGGCCGCCATTGGATCGTGCCGTTGACCGCCGGGCGGTGGCGCACGCCCTTTTCATAGAAATTGCCGGCATTGGCGGGAAAGCGGAAATCCATGCCGACGCCCGGCGTGGTCACGGTCAGGTCGTCGGCGGCATCGTTCGCCCCGAAACCGCGTGGAGAGATGATCGCGGAATCGGCATAGCGATCGGCGTTGCGATAGGTGGTGCGCACATAGCTGACGTTGATCAGCGCGCCGACCTCCCCGATCGGCGTGTCCCAGCGCTTTGTCAGCAGCAGATTGCCCGCCGGGTCGAACGCCCGTGCCTGATCGTTATAGGACGCGCGCAATTCGCCCGCAATCTCGGTATCCTTGACGTCGAACGGACGGCGCGACCGTAGATTGACGAGGCCCGCAAGCCCCGGTTCGATCAGGTCGGACGTGCCGGATTTATAGACCTCGATCCCCGCCGCGACGCCCGCCGGAAAATCCTGAAGGTGCAGCACCCGGTCCTCGGCTGAGAAGAATTCGCGGCCGTTAAAGGTGGTCGCGACATCGGGCAGGCCGCGCACCAGGATAACCCCGGCTTCGTCATTATAGCGCTGCACGGTGACGCCGGTGACGCGCGCAATCGCTTCGGCGGCATTGTTATCGGGCAGCTTGCCGATGTCGTTCGAAACGATCGCATCGACGATCGATGCGGAGTTGCGCTTGATCTCCTGCGCCGACCCCAGTGCGGCGCGATAGCCGGTGACGACGATATCGGCGCTGGCGTCGTTTTCGGGTGCGGCATCGGCCTCCGCCTGGGCGGTCGTCTGCTGCGCGACGGCGGGAATGGCGGCGAGTGGCA
Source organism: Sphingomonas sp. LC-1 (assembly GCF_025371035.1). GTDB lineage: Bacteria > Pseudomonadota > Alphaproteobacteria > Sphingomonadales > Sphingomonadaceae > Sphingomonas > Sphingomonas sanguinis_E. The sequence continues at coordinate 89,976 of NZ_JANZXB010000008.1, forward strand.
CCAGCGCACTCGATGTCAGCAAGGCGAGCAGGGTCTTCGGCATAAATCCTCCCAGATTTCCGTTATGTTTTTTTCAGATTTTCAAAGGGTCGACGGGGTGGGCGTCAGCCCGGCGCGGCCGCTTCCACCGTCATGACGAAGTCGGCCATGTCAGCGCGAGCCCCCGGTCATCGGCCATGCCTGCATCGTCAGTCGCGCCGATCCGCCCCTTGCGCTTGCACTCCAGCGAAGCGGGCCGCCACCGCGAAAGAAGCGGTCGGTAATGGTGCGCGTGCCGTCGCCGACGAACACCTCCAGGATCGACTGGTCGGCTAGCACGCGCAGCCGCACCCGCTTTCCCTTCAGATCGACCGGCGCGATATGGCGGGTGGCGAAACCGTCATGAAAATGCGGGCCCGAGCGGGTGCGGTCGACGAACACCTCGTCGACGGTCGGGTTGACGCCGATCAGCGTCTGGTAACCCTGTTCATCGGTCAGGGCGATCGTCACCTGCTCCGCCGTACCGGTGTCGAGATCGAGCGTCAGGTCGGCCGAGCCGCCCGCGATCGGCAGATCCACCGGCGTTTCGCCGAGCGTGGCGGCGAAATCCCGTCGTTCCCCGCGCAGGCTCGCCACCTCGCGCACCGGCGCCTGGGCGATGCGATAACCGGCGGGCGTCTTCTTCAGCGTCACCTCGCGCGGGACGGTCATCAGTCCGCGGGCGGGCCAAGTCGGTATGGCCTCGGCATAGCGCCAGTCATTCGCCCAGCCGATCCAGATGCGGCGCGGGTCATCCTTGGGCAGGTCGTTCCACGACACGGCGGCGTAAAAGTCCGCGCCATAGTCCATCCACTGCGCCTCGCCGGGCCAGCCCGGCACCGGGGTGAAGCGCGTGCCGTCGAAATCGCCGACGAAATACTGCCCGCCCGAACCGCCGCCGACCGCATTGTCGCCGAGATTGATGCCCAGCACCCAGCGCTTCTCGCCCGGCGCGCCGCCTTCGACCGGCAGTTCGAACAGATCGGGGCATTCCCAGTTCTTGCCCCGCCCGCCAGCGGGACCGAAGCTGCTGGCAAAGGTCCATTGCTTCAGGTCAGGCGAGGTGAACAGGACCGCGCGGTTCTCCAGCGCCATCACCGCCACCATCACCCAACGCTTCGTGGGGGCGTGCCAGAACACCTTGGGATCGCGGAACTCGGGCGATCCGACGCTCAGCACCTCGCCATGCACGGTCCAGGTCCGGCCGCGATCATTGCTATAGGCGACATATTGCGATTGCAGCTTCGCCTTGGGATTATGCCCGGTATAGATGGCGACCAGCGGCGGCTTGCCGTTCCGGCCGAAGCCGGTGGTGTTGTTCCAGTCGACCACCGCGCTGCCCGAAAAGGCCATGACATCGGCGGTCTCGGGGATGGCGATCGGCAGTTCCTGCCAATGGACCAAATCGCGGCTGACCGCATGGCCCCAACTCATATGGCCCCAGCGATCGCCATGCGGATTATACTGGAAAAACAGGTGATACTCGCCGTCATAATAGACGAGCCCGTTGGGATCGTTCATCCAGTTGCGCTGCGGCGCGAAATGATAGGTCGGGCGCGGATCGGGACGCTGCGCCGACGCGGCGGAGGCCAGCGCGATCCCGGTCATCGCGAGGAGGGCGATGGTCTTCATGCCGCCTGCCCCTTCAGGTTCATGTCTTCGAGTGCGACGCCGTTGGTCTCCGGCATCACGCGCAGCGTCCAGACCAGTTGCAGCAGCATCATCGCGCCGAAGAATGCGAAGACCCAGCCGCCGACCGCGCTCGCCACGATCGGGAAAAGCCAGGTGATCGCCGCCGCCGCGACCCAATGGGTGGTGGACCCCAGCGCCTGTCCCTTGCCGCGCACCGCGCTGGGGAAGACTTCGGAGATGAAGACCCAGATCACCGCCCCCTGGCTGATCGCGAAGGCGGCGATGAAGGCGAGCAGGCCGCCCAGGATCAGCGTACCGTTCGGAACGCTGCGTTCGAGCTGCCAACCGACCAGCAGCAGCGCAGCGGCGCACACGATCGACCCGACGATCAGCAGCGGCTTGCGCCCGAACCGATCGATGAAGAACAGGGCGGCGACGGTGAAGAGCAGATTGGTCCCCCCGACCGCGATCGACTGGAGCAGCGCGCTGTCGGCCCCCGCCCCCGCCAGTTCGAAGATGCGCGGCGCGTAATAGAGCAGCGCGTTGATGCCCGAGAGCTGGTTGAACATCGCGATGGCGATGGCGCAGGCGACCGGGAAGCTGTACGCGCTCTGGAACAGCCGGGCATCGCCCTGCCCCGCATCACGGCGCTCGGCGGCCTCGATCTTCACCAGTTCGGCCTGCGGATCGAGAAAGCCCAGCCGGGTCATCACCGCCGCCGCCTTGGCGCGATCGTTGTGAATCGCCAGCCAGCGCGGACTTTCGGGCAGGACGAAGGTCACCGCCAGGAACAGGGCGGAGGGTACCGCGACGATTCCGAACATCCATCGCCAGGCCTGTTCGGGCGGCAGCGCCTGCGCGATCAGATAGTTGCTCAGGAACGCGATCAGGATGCCGAGCACGATGTTGAGCTGGTTCATCGCGACCAGCCGTCCGCGAAACCGCGCGGGCGACACTTCGGCGATATAGATCGGCGTCACCACCGACGCCGCACCGATCGCAAGGCCGCCCAGAAAGCGGAACGCGATCAGCATCGGCCAGCTTTGCGCAAGACCAGTGCCCAGCGACGAGATGACATAGGCGATCGCGACCGACAGCATGATCGCCTTGCGCCCGTATCGGTCGGCGGGCGCGCCGGTGACCAGCGATCCGATGACGGTGCCGATCAGGGCGGACGCGACGGTGAAGCCCAGCGATGCATCGGTCAGCGCGAAGCGCGTCTGCAACGCCTGCGTCGCGCCCGAGATGACGGCGGTGTCAAAGCCGAACAGTAACCCGCCCAGCGCCGCCCCGGCCGCGCTCAATATGATGGCGACCGTCGCCCGTGCATCGTCCCCGTCCTGCCGCCCTGCCGGCGTGGTGATGCTATGCATCGACCGTCTCCTTGTGTGTTTGAAAGGCTTCGGCCGTGCGCCAATGCATCGGCCATTGGCGGGTGACGGTGCGATAGGCGAGCGCCAGTGCGCCGGTCAGCCCCGCCGAAGCCCCCGCCGTCGGTGCGGCGATATAGTCGTCCATGTCGATCGCCCGCATGCTGGCGTCATATCCGGCGAGCTTCGCCACCAGCGCCTGGCGCACCCGCGGATACATGGCCGGCTGCATCACGCCGCCGCCCAGGATGATCCGATCGGGACGGACGACATAGGTCAGCGTCGCGCACAGGGCCGCAATATAGTCGGCCTCGATCGTCCAGGCCGCGTGATCGGCGGGAAGCTGTTCGGCGGGAACGCCCCAGCGGGCGCGCATCGCCGGACCGCACGCCAATCCCTCCAGGCAATCGCCATGGAACGGGCAGATACCGGCAAAGTCCTGATCCCCCGCCGCGCGCGGCACCTGGATATGCCCCGCCTCCGGGTGGTTCGCGCCGCCATGCGGCACCCCGCCGATCAACAGGCCCACACCAATGCCGGTCCCGACCGTGACATAGGCGAAGCTGTCGAGCCCCTGGCCGCTACCGAACAGTCTTTCCCCGACCGCCGCGCAATTCACGTCGGTGTCGAGCGTCATCGGCACGTCGATGCTCCGGCGGAAATGACCGAGCAGATCGACATTCTCCCAATGCGGCTTGGGCGTCGAGGTGATGCAGCCATGATCGGGGGCGAGCGGATTGAGCGACAGCGGCCCGAAACTGCCGATCGACAGGGCCGACAGGCGGCCATGAACACGCTGCGCTTCGTTAAAAAAGGCACTCGCAGCGCCGAGCGTTTCGGCGGGCGTGGTCGTTGCGATCCGGGTTTCCGTCAGCGTCGATCCGTCGCGGTCGGCGACCGCGCACAGGAACTTGGTGCCCCCGGCCTCGATACCGCCCAACAGCAGCGGCTCGCTCATGCGGCGCATTCTGCGGCCGCGGAAACAGGCAAAGCCATTCCCATAATCCATCTCCCATCAACGCCGCTTACCACGGTCGATGGGACTAAATCTACTGGTGTGATTTAATAGGTCAAGCGGGAAAATCCTTGACTTCCAACGACATGCCATGCAATCGTTTGTCGGATTACGTTCGATTTCCCTTCCAAGATCATTCTCGCTTGAACAAGCTGCTCAGATCGGGGGCATATTGGGCGTGAAGCGGCAGCAGCCCGGCGCCGATGGCAGCCGCATTTTTTCCGAGCGAGCCGGTACGCAGATCGGGCAGGAAAAAGTCGGGCGGCGCGTCCTTCTGCAAATGCAGGCGCACCGCCTCGACAAGGTCGGCCAGTTCCCGCGCGTCTAGCGATCCATCGAAGATCACCGCCTCCAGATCGAGCAGGCTGTTCGCCCCCGAAATTGCAAAGGCCAGCGCCTCTGCGCAGCGGCTTTGCCATGCCGCCAGGGCTTGCGGTGTCTTGGCCCGATCACGATCATAGAGGGACGCGTGATGGATCAGCGCGTCGCGGCGGCCATCCGCAATGATCGGCATCGACGCCAATGCGCCCGCATTGCCATGCCGCCCCTGTACGACCTGTCCGTTCAGCACCAGCCCGCCCCCGACGAAGATGCCAAGGTTGATGAGCATGAAATTCTGCAGATCGACACCGGCCCCGCCCAGAAGATGGGCCAGGGTCGCGGCATTGCCGTCATTGTCGAAGAAGCTTGGCCAGTTCAGCCCGGCGCGCAGGCGGTCCGCGACGTCGGCCCGTCGCCATTCCGCCGCCTGATGCTCCGAAATGCCCAGTTCGTCGCGCCACTCGCCCAGGAACCACGGCATCGCGATACCGACGCCGAAAAAGGTCCGCGCGTCCTGAAGCGAAGCAGGCAAATGGTCGTGCAGAAAGCGATCGATGCGCTGCACGGCCAGTTCGATGCTGGGAAAGGCCCCCGTATCGCAATGCATGGCCCGTTGCTGTCCATCGAAATCCAACAGGACGAAGGTCATCGCATTGCGGCCGATCTCGACGCCCACCGTATAGCCGCGAGCGCCGTTGATGCGGTAAACCGTCGCCGGCTGTCCCATGCCGCCGGTTCGCTTCTCCGCCTGGAACAGCAGGCCCTCGCTATCGAGTTCGTCGATGATCCGCACGACCGCTTGCGGCGACAGACCGGTGACCCGCGCCAATTCCGCCTTTGACGCGCCGTTCATCCGCCGGATCGCCGAGAGGATCAGCCGCTCGTTATACCGCCGCATTCCGCTGGCATTGGTGCCCTTGCGCGCCATGTGCATATGGCAAGCCTCTCCCGTGAAGTTTGTAGTTTCCTGCGAGCCTTACACGGAATTGGGCGAAGAAACCCTCCTAAGGACGGATAGGCTTCGTATTTTGCCGTGCTGCCGACGATCCCGCGCCCCCCGCCGCCGGGGTGTACCGACAGGCTGGTCCACCGGCGGCAAGAAATGACGAAACGGATGGACGGGCTGCGCCATCCGGTCACCGGACCGAACGGAAGACCGCTCGGCCCGGACATTCTCTATTCCCTTTGCACTGGCATCAAGTTCAGGCGGTGATGCCCTCGCCCGCGATGATCAGCGCGACGCCGATCGGGTGGCGGGCCCGCTCCGGCAGCGTCACCTCCAAAGCCTGGCCGGTCCGCTTGAAGGGCAGCGGGCTATGGTCCCCCTGCATCGTCACGCGGCGAATCTGTCCCGGCATGGTCGGATTGTCGCTGCCCAGCAACGTCATCCGCGCGACGCCGTCCTCGGGCCAGCCCAGCACCAGCGCATGGAGATTTCCGTTGCGGGTGACATAACGCACATCCTTGGCGCCATAGGCCGATTTGGGCCCACCTTCCGAGAAATTGCCCGCATTCGGCTTGGTCGGGCCTTCGCCGTGGATCTTCCACGGACGGCTGCCATAGATCGCCTCGCCATTGCGTCCCATCCACTCGGCGATCTCCTCGACGATCTTCTCTTCCTTGTCGTCGATCGTCCCGTCGCCGCGCATCGGCACCGACAGCATCAGATTGCCGTTCTTCGACACGACGTCGCACAGCGTATGGAGGACATTGGCCGCCGATTTATAGCCATCATTCCGGTAGGTATCGATGTCGTAATGCCAGCCGCCGATGCAGGTATCGGTCTGCCACGGGAAGCGCTCGATATAGTTCTTGCCGCCGCGCTCCACGTCGTCGACGATGCCCATGCGCCGCTGCGCCGGAGTGACCTTGGCGGTCACCACCGCGTCGAGCTTGCCCCGGTTCCACTGCATCGACTGGTTGTAGAACCAAGAGGTGAATTCCAGCCCGTAATTTTCCAGCGGCAGATCGAAATTGTCGAAATAGACCATGTCGGGCCGGTATTTCTGGACCAGGTCCTTGGCGCGGAGCAACCAGTTGCTGGCGAAGTTCGTGCCCGCCGGAACCCCCTCGTTCCACATCAGGTCAGTCGCGTCGTGCCAGGCATTGGCTTCCTCGACCGTGCGGATGCCGTCGGGCATGGGCATGTGCCGCCCGACATAAAGCTGTTGCGGGTCCAGTCCCTGCCACCATTGGCCACGCCCCTGCGCCGCCGTCAGCTTCCATGCGTCATAGCGTTCGCCCGCGCGGGGGCCCGTGGGGTCATAGCCATAAGCGGGCTGGTTCCAGTGCCAGGCATGGGCCGAGTGGTTCGATACCGCAAAGCGAAGTCCCCGCTCGCGCACCGCTTTTTCCCAGGTGCCGACGATATCCCTGCGCGGCCCGACCCGCATCGTGTTCCAAGGATGATATTTCGAGTCATAGGCATCAAGATTGTCGTGATGATTGGCCAGCGCCATGAAGTATTTGGCGCCCGCCTTCTTGTAGAGGTCGAGCAACCGGCCGGGGTCCCAGCGGTCGGCCTTCCACCTATTCTGGATCTGCATGAAACCGACATCGGCCGGATGACCATAGGTCTTGAGATGATGATCATAGGCGCGGGTGCCCGGCAGATACATGTTGCGCGCATACCAGTCGCCCGCCTCCGGCACGCATTGCGCGGTCCAGTGGGCCCACATCCCGAACTTAGCGTCGCGGAACCAGTCGGGCACGCTGTATCCGGCGGTCAACGATCCCCAATTCGCCGTGAAGCGCGCCGGAGGCGGAACCTTCAGCGCGCGCCCAGCCCCCATTTGCTGGGGAAGGGTTGCCGCCGACGCGATCGCCGGTGCCATAGCCGCCGCCGCTAGGCTGCCGCCGATCATCTCGCGTCTGTTCGCCGTCATATCCGCCCTTCTCGACCAACAATATTCTGGCGGCCACATGCGTCCGACGCGGCCCCCTCCCCTTGCATCGATCTCGCCGGCGTCACGCCATGGGCGCGCCGATCTCGTTCTCACCCATACAATTTCGTATTCGGTATGCGAAGCTAGGCGAGGCTTGGGGCAATTGGCAAGTGTCGCTCTGCCGGATGAGCTTGGGGCGTGAAATCGACCGACGCGAGCGTCACGCGTTCCTCGCTCCGCCCGGATCGAAGTCGAACGAGCGATCGACTTCGTCCCGCGTGGCGCCCGCCGGATGCCGTGTGGATGCTCATGCGGCGGAACAATGGCCGGGCGGATCAGCTGCGGCGGATCAGCGCCCGCGACAAGCGACGGTCTTCGAGCGAATAGTACAGCCAGATGCCATCCGGTGCGACCACCACCGAGGCAGCAAAGGCGATGTCGGTCGCCCCACGATCATCGGCGGGGGGCGGCAGGATCAGCGGTTCGATCCCGCGCGCAACGACGCAGGTGTAATGCTCGTCGAACGCCACCCAGCCGATCCGCCAGCGCGCATCGCGGGTCGCACCATTGTAGAACATGACGGGGCACGTCTTGTCGTCGGTCAGCAGCGGCCCGGTCGACAGATGCCAGTCGTCCCAGCTATCCTCGCGCGGCATGAAGGGCGTAGGCTGCTCGGTCCAGGGGCCTGCGACATCCGCACCGATCGCCAGCCCGATGCGCGAGGCATTATCGGCGGCATATTCATAGAATAGCCGCCAGCGCCCATCCGCCGTCCGGTCGACGGTCGCCTCCTTGGTATTGCCCTCCGACTTGGAAGACGCCAGCGCGACACCGCTTTTCACCAGCCGATCAAGCGAGGGGCCGGTCGCATAGGACAGTTCGCCATGCGCGTGATCGGCGAGCACCCCCGAATAATAGACGATGTAGCCCTGTTCGGACCGGACCACGGTCGGGTCCTCGACCCCGCCCGCGTCGTGATCGCCGGGCCCCGGCATGATGGAGGGGCGATCCATCATGGTGAAATGCCGCCCGTCCTCGCTCCATCCCGACCAGATGACGCCGGTGTCGGTCAGCACCTCGCCGGGCCGCACCACCGCGCGGACCATCATGCCCCAGCGGCCATCGGCCTCGCGCCAGACATAGGGGCTCATCAGGTCGCGAGCCATCAGCGCGGGCGGCCCGTCGAGCGTGACCTGCTCGATACGCTTGACGTTGAAGTCCAGGTCGAGCGGCGCATCGGCGACCTGGTCCTTGCGATGCGGATCGGCGACCGGGCCGTTGGCGTCGGGCGTCATCATGCGCCCAGCGCCTGCATCAGCGACAGACCGCCATCGATGACGATCCGCGCGCCGGTGATATAGCGCGCCTTGTCGGAGGCCAGGAAGACGGCGAGATCCGCCACCTCCGAGGCGTTTCCGGCCCGGCCGATCGGGATATTCTGTTCGAGCGTGCGGCGATAGACCGGATCGGCCTGCGCCTTGGCGTTCATCGGGGTCAGGATCATGCCCGGCTCGATCGCGTTCACGCGGATGCCACGCGGGGCTTCCTCGATCGCCAGAGTCTCGACCAGGTTGGACAGCCCACCCTTGGCGGCGCAATAATCGGCTCCCCCTGCGCGCACCGCATAGGCGTGGATCGAGGAGATATGCAGGATCGCCGCGTCGCCCTTGGCCTCACCCCGCCCGGTCAGGAAGCGGCGAGAGGTCAGGAAGGCGCCGGTCAGGTCGGTGTCGATCAGCCGCTGCCACTGGGCCAGCGTCATGTCGCGGACCGTCACGCCCGACATGTTGAGCCCGGCGGAATTGACCAGCACATCCGCCGCGCCCCATTGCGCCTCGACAGCGGCGAAGGCCTTCTCCACCGAGTCTTCGTTATTCACCTCCGCCTGGACAGCGATCGCTTCGCCGCCTGCCTTGCGAACCGCCTGCGCCGTCACGTCGGCGGCGGCCTGATCGCTGTGGAACAGCACCGCGACCCTTGCGCCCGTCGCGCCGAACGCCTCGGCACAGGCCGCGCCGATTCCCGACTCTGCCCCCGTCACGATCACCGTCTGCGATACCACCGGCATATTCCCGTTATGGATGAATGCCGGTAACGGTTCTTAACCTGGATCGTTGCTGGGCAAGAACGACATTACCGATTCGTCATTCTTCGTGCCCGTCGCGTCCATGATGGCCGCTCATCTCCGCGCCCGCATCATGGGCGAAGCGGCGGTTCCAGACGATCGCCGATGTGGAGATCGCGGCCACCACCACGAACGCCGCCGAGAAGCTGCCCAGCGTCGGTCCGCCCTTCCCTTCGACCAGCGTCCCCAGCTCCAGCACGGTCGCGGCGGTGCAGATACCCAGCGACAGGGTCAGTTGCTGGAACGTCGCATAGAAGCTGGTCGCCGCGCTCATCCGGTCCTTGTCGACATCCGCATAGGCAATGGCGTTGTACCCGGTGAACTGGAAGGAGGTGAAGAAGCCCGACAGCGCCAGGACGAAGGTGATCGCCGCGATCGGCCAGTCGGGCCGGAACAGTGCGCAGGTGGCATAGCCTGCGCTGCTGACCAGTCCCGACACGATCAGGCTGCGGCGAAAGCCCCATCGACGCAGGACGCGGGGAGCGAGCGCCTTCATCGCCAGCGCGCCGATCGCGCCCGCCATGGTGATAGTACCCGTCTTGGCCGCGCTCAGGCCAAAGCCGAGCTGGAACATCAGCGGCAACAGAAAGGGCTGCGCCCCTTGCGTAATACGGGTCAGCGAACCCCCGATCACCGACAGGCGGAAGGTGGGCACGCGCATCAGCGTCGGGTCCAGGATCGGGTCGTCGGTGTGCCGGGCATGACGGATATAGATCCACCCGAACGCCGCCCCGATGACGAGCAGCCCCAGTGCGACCCAGCCCGTGCCCGGTCGGCTCGCCAGTTCGAAACCGAACAACAGGCAGCCGAGCGAAATGCCCGACATGACGAAGCCCGACACATCGAACCGCGTCCGCGCATCGCCGCGCACCTCGGGCACCAGCATCCAGGCACCGATCACCCCGATGATGCCGATCGGAATGTTGAGATAGAAGATCCAGCGCCAGTCGAGCCAAGTGACGATGAAACCACCCAGCGGCGGCCCCAATATCGGTCCGATCAAGGCGGGCATGACCAGCCAGGACAATGCCTGGACCATATCCTCCTTCGCGACGCTGCGCAGCAGGACCAGCCGCCCGACCGGCACCATCATCGCGCCGCCAATCCCCTGCAGGAACCGTGCGGCGACCAGCGTCGGCAGCGATCCCGACTGCGCGCACAGGATCGACCCGATCAGGAACACCCCGATCGCCGAGCAGAAGACGGTGCGCGACCCGAATTTGTCGGCCAGCGTCCCACTCGCCGGGATGAACAAGGCGAGCGCGAGCAGATAGCTGGTCAAGGCGAGGCTGAGGCTGGTCGCGGGCGTCGCCAGGTCGCGCGCCATCGTCGGCAGTGCGACGGTCAGCACCGTGCCGTCCAGTTGCTGCATGAACAGTGCGGAGGCGACGACGAGCGCGATGACACGGTAGCCACGCGTCTGCGCCGGCTCCGACTTGGGCGCGCCGCTGGTCACCGCCTCGACTCCGGGGGCCAGGCCGTCATTCACGTCCGCACTCATCGAGGCCAAATTACGCCGTCTCCACCGCATCTCGTTCCATTCGTCTGCCGCGTGCCCCCCCTAGAACGCGATTTGCGCCCGACCGATCAAGGTCTGGCCGTGATCTTTCGTCCAAACGCCCGCAACGGGGTTCGCCACCGACCAGTCGATAGCGTTCAATTGCAGGCGAACGAAATTGTTCAGATACCAGTTCACGCCCAGCGTCAGCGCGGTCCCGCGCCCCGCCGTCGGATTGTCGCTATAATCCAGTTCCTCATAGCGTGTGGCCAGCTCGACCGCACCGCTGCCGCCCGAGGTGAAGGGGCGCAGCACGCGCGGACGGCTCCACACCCCGCCGCGCGTCAGATAGGGCGGGGTCTCGCCGGTCAGGAACCAGCCGCCCTGCACCGCCCAGGCGGCCTGGTCGGTCGAGACCCCGGCGACATTGCGAAGCGTCCGCGTGCCATATTCGCCATAGGCCCAAAGCGACTTGTGGAACGCGCCGAACTCGAATCCATAGCCGTCGCCCGACTTGGCATTGGGGAAGCTGCCCGCCGAAATGCGCAGATTGTCGTTGTAGAAGCCGCCGACCGCGATGGCGCGGGTCGGGCGGGTCACGTCGGTCGCGAGGTCCTCGTGAAAGCCCCAGACGCCGAGATGCAGCAGCCAGTCCGCGGTCTTCACTGGGTTCCAGTGCGCACGCGCGGCGATGGTCAGGCCGTCGCCGGCCGTGCCCGGATTGTTGATGTCGTCGCCCGACACCTGCACGCCGACATGCCAGCGACCGCCATAGATGCGCGCCGCCGCGCCCAGCCCGAAAAAGCCGCGCACCGGGATGATGCCCTGCGCGACGAAATTGCGTTCGAGAAAGGGGACCGAGATGGTGCCGCTCGACCCGTCCAGCCCGCGATCGTTCAGCCGGTTGCCCAGCGCGAACTCGGCCTGCTGGCCCATGAACCCAGTCGTCCAGGCGAGATAGGCCGATTTGATCGCGATGTCGTTGTCGGCGAAATCGCCCTCCAGCAGATAGGAGAGATGCTGCCCGACCGATCCCTCGAACCCCAGCCGGAGCGATCGGGCCTGGGTTGCGGTGATGTTACGCGCTGCGACGTCACTGCCCATGGTGGTGCCCAGGTCGACCAGGATACGTCCGCGCGGCCGGAACGAGAATCTGCCGTCGGCGCTGGTGAACTCGGGCGTCCCCTTCGACCAGTCGACATGGACGCCGTCCTTCTGCGCCTTCTCGATCCGTGCGAGCCGTGCGTCGAGCGAAGGCGGATGCGCGTCGGAGGGGAGCGCCTGTCCCAGCGGCAGGGGGATGCGCGGCGGGGCGACGGTCTGGCCCGCCACCTGCGGCGGCGGCGCGGGATGGGCCTCGGAGGCGAGCGGCTGACCAAGCGGCGCGGTCATAGCCGCGACCTTCTGCCCCTCGACCGCCGCCAGCCGTGCCTCCAGCCGGGCGATCTGCGCCTGTTGCTGCTCGACCAGGCGGGTCAGCCGGGCGACATCGTCCTGTCCTGTTTCGGCGGCAACGGGCATGGCGGTACACAGGCCCATGGCAAGCATGGCTCCTCGATACATGACGGCATCCTCTCAAGGGGTGGGCGGGCGGATCGTCGCCGCCGCCTCTTCATGGGTCGCCGCGCCCGACCTTGCGGGACGCGGCGACCGAGGCGGTCCTTAACGGACCTCGCGCTTGGTCAGTCGCGATCCGATGACCAGCGCCAGCAGGGACAGGAGGGCGGCGGCGGCGCACCAGGCGCCGGGGATCGCCTTGTCACCGGTCGCGCCGATCAGCGCGGTACTGATCGCCGGGGTGAACCCGCCGAAGATCGCGGTCGCCAGGCTATAGGCCAGGCTGAAGCCGACGGTGCGGACGTGCGCCGGGATGACCTCGGTCAGATAGACGATGAACGCGCCATTATAGGTGGCGTAGATCGCGGCAAGCAGCAGCTCGACCGTCAGCAGCCGCCCGAAGCTCGGCGCGGCGACCAGCCAGCTCATCAGCGGATAGGCCAGCACCAGCCCCAGCAGCGTCGCGGTGATGAGCAGCGGGCGACGCCCGATCCGGTCGGACAGCGCACCCATGACCGGCAGCAGGATGAAATTGGTGACGCCGACGCACGCCGTGACGAACAGCGCCGAACCCGGCGTCAGCGACAGCACCTTGTTGCCGAAGGTCGGGGTATAGGCGGTGATCATGTAGAAGAAGACGGTCGTCATCACCGCCATCAGCGCACCCTGAAGCACCACGCCCCAATTGCCGCCGATGGTCCGCATGATCTGCGAGAGTTGCGGATGCTCCTTGCGCTTCAGAAAGACCTCGGTCTCCTCCATGTGGCGACGGATGACGAACAGGAACGGGATCATCACGCAGCCGATGATGAACGGGATGCGCCAGCCCCAGGCCTGCATCGTCTCGGCGTCCAGGCTGGTCGACACGAGCAGACCGATCAGCGCGGCGAAGACCACCGCCGCCTGCTGGCTGGCCGACTGCCAGGAGCAGAAGAAGCCCTTCTTGTCGGGCGGCGCGATCTCGTTGAGATAGACCGACACGCCGCCGACCTCGACACCCGCCGACAGGCCCTGCACCAGCCGCCCGACCAGGATGATGATGGGGGCCGCGACGCCGATCTGCGCATAAGTGGGCGTGACCGCGATGGCGAGCGTGCCCAGCGCCATCAGGCCCAGCGTCAGCAGCAGGCCCTGCCGCCGCCCATGCTTGTCGATATAGGCGCCCAGCACCAGCGCGCCGACCGGACGCATCAGGAACCCCGCGCCAAAGGTCATCAGCGTCAGCATCAGCGAGGCGAAGTCGCTGCCGGTGGGGAAGAACGCCTTGGAGATGTAGGTGGCGTAATAGCCGAACACCATGAAGTCGAACATCTCCAGGAAGTTGCCGCTGGCAACGATAAAGATCGACTTGAAGGCGGACTTGCGGCGTTCGGCGGAAATGGGTGCCGCCGCCGGGGTGGCGGCGGCAAAGGATGCGGTTGCCTGGGTCATGGCTTGGCCTTTTGCGAAGCGGGTTCCAATCCGCTGTCGCGGATGATCGGATAGGCTTTGGGGGAGGCGAGATAGGCGATCAGCGCCCGCGCCTCGGCCTGATGCGGGGAATAGGCGACGACACCCGCCGAAAAGGGCGTGACCTTTTGCAGCGCGTCGGGGAGCAGGCCGATGATGCGGATGCCCTGAACCGGCTTCAACTCGCTCAACTGCTGGAAGCCGATCTCGGCATCGCCTTTGGCGACGATCTGGCCCACGGGCGTGGCGGGGATCATCCGGCCCTTCGGGCGGACCTGATCGGCGATGCCCAGCCTGTCGAGCATCGCCGACTGGATATACACGCCCGAGGCGCTGTCCGACCAGGCGATCGATTTGGCGTGGATCAGCGTGTCGCGCACGGCATCGGGCGTGCTGATGTCCAGCGTCGGCGCGCCCGCCTTCACCGCGACCGCGATCTTGGACAGGCCCAGATCGGTGACGGTGCCCGACGTGACGGTGCCCGCCTGCGCCAGCTTGTCGAGCCCGCTGCGCGCCAGGATCACCACATCGGCATCCTCGTGCCGGGCGAGGCGGTTCGGAATGGCTTGCGGGGTGTCGCCCATCGAGGGGCCGTGTTCGGTGACGATATGAACGCCGGTGTCGCGTTCATATTGCTTGGCCAGCGCCTCGAACGCGGCGGTGAAGCCGCCCGAGGTGACGACATGAAGCTCGCGGACCGCAACCGGTTTGGTATCGCGGGCAAAGGCCGGGCCGGCGAGCGATGCCAGCCCCAATAGCAGGACGGCACGCAAAGCGCCGCGCCGCGGGGATGGCCGCGGTCGCCGGGTCTTCGGCTCAAATGGTTCAACTTTCATCGGAAACCTCTCTTCCGCCCCGCTTCCGGCGGGTTCTCTTTCGGGCGGAGGCTTGAGCCGCCACGCCTTACGCGCCAATAAGCACTACGGGCGGCCAATCGATCAAATGCAATGATCGGTCCGCTTTATGCGCGATACGCATAACTGGAGAACCAAGCTGCGCCTGTTCCGTCACCTGTATGTTCGGATGCTGCTCGGCATCGCCGCAGGGACCGCGATCGGCTATCTGGTACCTGGCTTCGGCCGCGATTTAGGCGCGCTGGGCATCGCATTCGTCAAGGCGATGCGGATGATGGTGCCACCCGTCCTGTTCTGCACCATCGTCGAGGGGATCGTCCGCCACGGCGCCGCGCGCGAGACCGGGGCGACGGTGCTGCGCAGCCTGATCGTCTTTCTGGGCATCACCATCGCGGCGCTCGGCATCGGGCTGGGGGTGACGGTGCTGATGCAGCCGGGACGCGGGCTTCCCCTGCCCGCTTATGCTGAGGCAGCGGGTGAAGTGCAGCGGCAACTGGCGGGGCGGCATATCACCGGGCCGGGCGACTTTCTGGTGCGGATGGTCCCCGACACGCTGTTCTCCGCCTTTACGGCGGGGGACGTCCTGCCGGTGCTGTTCGTCGCGGGGCTGGTCGGGTTCGGCCTGCTGCGCATCGGGGAGGCGGGCGCGCCGATCGTCCGCGCCATCGAGGCGCTGACCCGGTTGCAGTTCGCCATCTTCGGCTTCCTGATCCGCGCTGCGCCGGTCGGGGCGTTCGGGGCGATCGCCTATACGGTCGGGACCTATGGCATCGCCTTCATCGGTTCGCTGGGCCTGCTGATCGCGACCTTGGCGCTGGCCTGCGGTCTGCTGATCGCGGTGCTGGTGCTGACCATCCGCCTGACCACGGGCGTGCGGGCCGGAACGCTGCTCCGTACCTTCCGCGACGAGATACTGATCGTGCTGGGCACCTCCTCGACCGAGGTCGTGCTGCCGCGGCTGATCGAAAAGCTGGAGGGGCTGGGCTGTCCGCGCAGCGTGGTCGGGCTGACCGTGCCGCTGGGCTATTCGCTCAATCTGGCGGGGACGGCGGTCTATCTGATCGTCGCCACGCTGTTCCTGGGCGAGGCGCTGGGCGTCGCGCTCTCGCCCGAGCGGATCATGGTCTATCTGGGCGTCATGCTCATCACGTCCAAGGCGGCGGCAGGGGTGACGGGCAGCGGCTTTTCGGCGCTGCTGCTTACCCTGTCGCTGCTCCCCGACGTGCCGGTCGGGGCCGCCGCGATGCTGATCGCGGTCGACCGTTTCCTGTCCGAAATCCGCGCACTGACCAGCGGCACCGCCAATGTCGCCGCCTCGCTGCTCGTCACCCGCTGGAGCGGCGGGCGGCTAACCGGTGACCCACGCCGCGACGAGTAGCGCCATCAGCCGCGAGGCGGTGGGCGACAAGGGTGCCGAGGAGCGCCGCAATACGCCGATCGTCCGCGTCACCTCCGCCCCCTTCAGCGGCCGCCAGACCAGATCGCGCGCGTCCGGCCCCTGACAGGCCAGTTGCGGCAGCACCGACGGCCCCAACCCCGCCTGCACCAGCGCCAGCGCCGAGGTGAGCCGCGTCACCTCATAGAACCATCGAAGCTCCACCCCCGCGCGCGCCAGCCCTGCCTCCAGCGCGGTCCGGTTGCCGCTACCCATATGCACCGTCACCAGCCGCAGGCCGACCAGGTCCTGCCAGCTCGGGTCGGGTATATCCGCCAGGGGATCGTCCTTGCGGCAGACCAGGCCATAGGGATCGTCGGTCAACGGCTCGAACACCAGGTCCCCGTCCGACGTGACGGGCAAGGTGATGCCGAACTCCGCCTCGCCGGTCCGCACCGCCTCGGCGCATTCGGTCGCCGACAGGTCGAGCACGCGGACCCGGACATTGCGATATTCCTGCGCGAACTGCTCCAGCACGTCGGGCAGGAAGCGGACCGTGGCACTGGGGATGCTGGCCACCGTCAGCCGCCCCGCCTGTCGCTCACCCAGCGCCATCATGCCGAGCAGCGATCCGTCCATCTCCTCCAGCAGGCGACGAACCAGCGGTACGACCTCCTGTCCCGCCGGGGTCAGCCGGACGCTGCGCGTGGTCCGCTCCAATAGGGGCGTTCCCACCGTCGCCTCCAGCTTCTGCACCCGGCGGCTGAGCGCGGGCTGCGACAGGTTCAGCTGCTCGGCGGCGCGCAGGAAGCTCTTGCCATCGGCGATCGCGACCAGCGCGCGCAGGTCCAGAAGTTCGCAGTTCAGCGGGATCATGCCCGCAAGGCTAACACCGCCGACGCCGCTTGACGACCATCGTGCTGATACCCCGGCTCGACAGCATCATCGCCCTGCCGACGGAACGGCGGTGAGACGCGGGGGTTACCCGGGGATGCCGAGCATTTCCACCGACCATCTGTCCATCGCCTATGACCTGTACGGCCCGGAGGGCGCGCCGGTCGTCCTGTTGCTGCACGGGTGGCCCGACGATGCGACGACCTGGGACAAGGTCGCGCCGCGTCTGGCCCAGGCGGGCTTGCGCGTGGTGGTACCGACCTTGCGCGGGTTCGGAGCAACCCGGTTCCGTCATGACCATACGCCCCGCACCGGCGACAGCGCGATCCTGGCACTGGATGCGATCGCGCTGATGGATGCGCTGCGCATCGGCCGATTCATGGTCGCGGGGCACGACTGGGGCTCGAATATCGCCGAAGCGCTGGCGGTGGGTTGGCCCGAGCGCGTCCAGCGGCTGGCGATGCTCAGCACGCCGCCACGCCTGGGCGGCATGGCGACGCCGTCCTTCGACCAGGCCCAGCGTCAATGGTATCATTGGTTCATGGCGACCCGGCGTGGCGCGCAGGCGGTGCGCGACGATCGGCTCGGCTTTGCCCATATCCATTGGGTCGACTGGTCGCCACCCGGCTGGTTCGTCGATGCGACGTTCGCGCGAGTTGCCAAGTCCTTCGACAATCCCGACTGGCCAGCCGTCACCATCCATAGCTACCGCGCGCGCTGGGACGAGGCACAGCCGGATCCGCGTGGGGCCTGGCTGGCCGACCGGGTGAAGGCGACGAAGACGCTCTCGCTGCCTGCCCTGTATCTGCACGGCGAAGTAGACGGGGTGAACCCGCCCTCCACCGCGCGGGAGGTGCCGGGCAAGTTCACCGGGTCGTTCACGATGGTCGAGCTGCCCGGCGTCGGCCATTTTCCACAACGGGAGAATCCCGAAGCGGTGACACGCCATCTTCTGGACCTGTTCGTCGATCGCGAGGACGATGGCGGACATTGGAAGGTCGCCGCGGGCGTCGCCGCTGCAGGACTGCTGGCAATGGCCATCGGCTTTGCCCAAACGCGCCGCAAAGGACAGGAACCAGAAACCGCTTCTCCCCCTGTGCGAGCGCAGGAATGATGTTGCGGCTGCCCCCTGCTCATGCGAGACGGGCCGCAGGGTGTTCGTGAACCAGACACGGGCAGGATGATCGCTGGTCGGGCCGCCAGCGAGTTCCGATCCTGCCGGAGCCACAAGCCATGCCCCGTTCCCGTGCCGCGCACGTTAGCGCGATCCGCCGCTTCCTCGATTCCCAGACCGCTGCCGGGCTGGTGCTGATGGCGGCGGCGCTACTCGCGCTGATCCTCGCCAATTCGCCGGTCGCGGCCGGATATGAGGCGCTGCTCCACCGGCATCTAGGGCCGCTCTCGCTCAGCCATTGGATCAATGATGGACTGATGGCGATCTTCTTCCTGCTGGTCGGGTTGGAGATCAAGCGCGAGGTCTTGGACGGACAGCTTTCCACCTGGTCCCGTCGCATCCTGCCTGGGCTGGCCGCACTGGGCGGCATGGTCGTGCCCGCCATCGTCTATCTCGGCTTCAATCGCGGCGGTACGGCATCCGGCTGGGCGATACCGGCGGCGACCGACATCGCCTTTGCGCTGGCCGTGATCCGGCTCGTGGGCAACCGGGTGCCGGCTTCGCTCCGGGTCTTCCTCGCGGCGCTGGCGATCATCGACGATCTGGGCGCGGTGGCGGTGATCGCAGCCTTTTACTCCACGTCGCTATCGCCCATCGACCTGGGCGGGGCGGCTGCGATGCTGGGCGTGCTGGCGCTGTTCAATTGCTTCGGCGTGCGGCGCCTGACGCCCTATCTGCTGGTCGGTATCCTGTTATGGGTGTTCATGGTACGATCGGGCATCCATGCGACGATAGCGGGGGTGCTGCTGGCCTTCACCATTCCCATGGCCCGTACCCCTGCCCGCCCCGATGGCGAGACGGATACGAAGGACAGCCCGCTTCACCGGCTGGAGCATATCCTGCATCGCCCGGTCGGTTTTCTGATCGTCCCGATCTTCGGCCTCGCCAATGCCGGAGTGCCGGTGCTGGGTCTGCCCGCCGGAGCATGGGTCTCGCCGGTCACGCTGGGGGTCGGCCTGGGGCTGTTGATCGGCAAAGTGGCGGGAGTCTTCGGCATGACGATGCTGGCGATACGCACCGGGCTGGCCGATGCCCCGGCGCATGCGAGCGGCGCGCAGATACTGGGCACCGCCCTGCTCTGCGGCATCGGATTTACCATGAGCATCTTCATCACCCTGCTCGCCTTTCCCGGCGATCCGCTGCTCCAGGCCGAGGCCAAGCTGGGGGTGGTGGCGGGATCGCTGCTGTCCGGCGTACTGGGCTTTCTCGTCCTGCGCCGGGCCGCCCGATAAGCGCTTGCCTGTACCCGGTCGGAACGTCATCCTGCGACCCGACGAATGCACGGGGGACGGCGATGCGGTGGATGGCGACGGCGGGATTGATGGCGTTGGCGATGCCCGCGCTCGCGCAACAGGCGACTCCGCCGATCGCGGCCAAGAAGCCCTATCAGGTCCCCTCCCCCAATGGCGCACGCGAGGACGAATATTACTGGCTGCGCGACGACACCCGCAAAAATCCGGAAATGCTCGCCTATCTGAATGCCGAGAATGCCTATGCCGATGCGCAACTCGCGTCGCTCAAGCCGCTTCAGGCGAAACTCTATGACGAGACCGTCGCGCACATCAAACAGGACGATAGCAGCGTTCCCTATCGCAAGGACGGATACTGGTATTCGTCACGCTTCGCGACGGGCGCCGACTATCCGCTGATCGAACGCCGCAAGGGCAGCCCGTCCGCGCCCGCCGTCCTGCTCTTCGACCAGCCCGCCATGGCAAAGGGCCATAACTTCTTCTCGCTGTCCGACTGGGCGGTCAGCCTCGACAATCGGCTGGTCGCCTGGGCGGAAGATACGGTCGGGCGGCGGCAATATGTCCTGAAGGTCAAGGACATCGCGACCGGCCGCATCTACGCCGACACGGTCACCAATGTCGAGCCCAATATCGTCTGGGCCGCCGACAACCGCACGATCCTCTACATCGCCAAGGACCCCACCACATTGCGCGGATACCGGGTGATGGCGCATGTCCTGGGCACGCCGGGCAGCGACGACCGGATGCTGTACGAGGAGAAGGACGACACGTTCAATATGGGCGTCGGGCGAACGACCGACGACCGCTATATCTGCATCAGCGTGCAGAGCACGGTCAGCGACGAGCAACGCTGCGCCCCCGCCAACGCGCCGAGCACTTTCACCGTCGTCGCCCCGCGCGAGCGCGAGTTCCGCTACAGCGCCGACCATCTCGGCGGCCGCTGGATCATCCGCACCAATCGGGGTGCGAAGAATTATAAGCTGGTGACGCTGGCCGATGGGGATGCGCCGAAGGGCGTCGCCGCCTGGCGCGATCTGGTACCGGCCAGCGACACGGTGTTCATCGAGGATTTCAAGCCGTTCGACGGCTTCGTTGCAATCGACCAGCGCGAAGGCGGCAACCGGATGATCCGCCTGCTGACCGATGCGGGCAAGTCCATCCCCGTCAAGGCGGACGAACCCGCCTATCGTATGGGCCTGTCGACCAATGCGGAGCCCGATACGCCCTGGGTCCGCTATACCTATGGCTCGCTGGTCACGCCGACCACGACCTATGAGATCAACGCCCGCACCGGCGAGCGCCGCATGCTGAAGGTAACGCCGGTCCCCGGCTACGACCCCTCGCTCTACGTCACCGAACGCGTCTGGGCACCCGCGCGGGACGGGACGCGTATCCCCGTGTCGATCGTCTATCGCAAGGGCGTGAAGCGCGACGGCACCGCGCCCCTCTTTCAATATGCCTATGGCAGCTATGGCATTTCAACCGACCCGTCGGTCGATGCCGGGCGGATCGGATTGCTCGACCGAGGGGTGGTCTATGCCATCGCGCATATCCGGGGCGGGCAGGAAATGGGCCGTGGCTGGTATGACGACGGGCACCTCCTGAACAAGAGGAACAGCTTCACCGACTTCATCGACGTGACCCGCTATCTGGTCGCGCAGAAATATGCCGCGCCCGGCCGGGTCGCGGCGATGGGCGGCAGTGCGGGCGGTCTGTTGATGGGCGGCGTCGCGAACATGGCGCCGCAGGATTACAAGCTCATCATCGCGCAGGTCCCGTTCGTCGATGTCGTCACCACGATGCTCGACGCCTCGATCCCGCTCACGACCTTCGAATATGACGAATGGGGCAATCCGGCGAACAAGCCCTATTACGACTATATGCTCGGCTACTCCCCCTACGACAATGTCGCGGCCAAGGCGTATCCGGCGCTCTATGTCGGCACCGGCCTGTGGGACAGCCAGGTGCAATATTACGAACCCGCCAAATGGGTCGCCCGGTTGCGGGCGAAGAAGACCGACGGCAACCCGCTCCTGTTCCGGGTGAATATGGAGGCGGGCCATGGCGGCAAGTCGGGCCGGTTCGAACGCATCCGTCAGAATGCGGAGTGGCAGGCGTTCATGCTGTCTCAGCTCGGGGTCGCGACGAACTGACCCGCCGCCGCCTTTCGCCGACCCTGCCCCCGCCGGGCGTCAGGTTTTCGTGATGATACGGCTCGGCTGGCTCATCCTGGGATGCCTGTTCGTTGTCCTCGGCGTGATCGGGGCGATCCTGCCGCTGATGCCGACGACGATCTTCCTGATCCTGGCGGCGGGCTGCTTCGCGCGATCCTCGCCCCGGCTGGAGGCGTGGCTGCTCGACCATCCGCGCTTCGGCCCGACCTTGCGCGCGTGGCGCCGGGACGGGGCGATCGGGGTCCGGGGCAAGACGATGGCGTGTGGCGGGATCACGCTTGGCTATGGCCTGTTCCTGCTGACAGCCGCACCGCGATGGCCGCTGGCGCTATTCGTTGCGATCGTAATGGGGGGATGCGCGGCCTTCGTCCTGACCAGGCCGACCGCCCGATCATGATCATACTTGCCCCACCGATATATGGACCATATACGGTCCGTATATGGGTATTGTAAAAATTGACGACCAGCTTCACGAAGAGGTCCGCCGCGCCAGCACGGTCATGTGCCGCTCGATCAACGCGCAGGCCGAATTCTGGATGAAGATGGGCATGTTGGCCGAGGCCAACCCGACGCTGAGCTTCCATGAGATCGTGAAGGCACAGATGGCCGCGGCCGACCTGTCCCTGCCCCAGCCGCTGGTCGCCTGACATGGTCAAGACGGCCGAAGAACTGGCGCTGATGCGCGTCTCCGGGCAGTTGCTCGCGCGGGTGTTCGAGATGCTGGACGGGCTGACATTGGCGGGCATGTCGACGCTGGCGATCAACGACCGTGTGGAACATTTCATCACCCACGACCTGGCGGCGCGACCCGCGAGCAAGGGGCAATATGGCTTTGCCTATGTACTCAACAGCTCGATCAACCAGGTGGTGTGCCACGGCGTGCCGAGCGCAGAGGATGTGATCCGCGACGGCGACATCGTCAATCTCGACATCACGCTGGAGAAGAACGGCTTCATCGCCGATTCCAGCAAGACCTATATGGTCGGCGAGGTCGCGCCGGGCGCGAAGCGGCTGGTCCGCGTGACGCGCGAGGCGATGTGGAAGGGCATCAAGCAGGTCCGCCCCGGCGCACGGCTGGGCGATGTCGGCGCGGCGATCGAGAAACATGCCAAGGCGAACGGCTATTCGGTGGTGCGCGACTATTGCGGCCATGGCATCGGGCGCGAGATGCACGAAGAACCCAATGTGCTGCACTTCGGACGGCCGGGAACCGGTGCGGTGCTGCGCGAGGGGATGACCTTCACCATCGAGCCGATGATCAACCAGGGCACCCGCAAGGTCTCGACCGCGGATGACGGCTGGACGGTGGTGACCGACGACGGAAAGCTGTCGGCGCAGTTCGAACATACGGTCGCGGTGACGAAGACCGGGGTGGAAGTGCTGACGCTGCGGGCGGACGAGAAGGTCGGCTGACTGACGCTCGTACCCCGGCGGAGGCTGGGGCCCAGTTACGACACGGCCCGTGGCGCGCACGGCAATGCGGGGGAGGCATCAACGACGTGGTCGCTATAGCCTCCCCCGCATCGGCTGGCGCGCCACGCTGTTCGTAGAAGCTGGGCCCCGGCCTTCGCCGGGGAACAGGGAGCTACCCCTCCACCCGCAACCGATACCCCACGCCGAGTTCGTTCGCGATGACGCTCCCCACCGGTTGCGGCGCTTCCAGTTTCTGGCGAAGGTTGCGCACGACGATGCGTAAGTAATCGATACGCGGGTCCTCGTCCCCGCCCCAGGCGGCGTCGATGATCCGGTCATGCGTCACCACCCGGCCGGGATGGCGCGCGAGGACCGCCAGTACGTCATATTCCTTGCGCGTCAGATGCTGTTCCTCGCCCCCGCGCGTGACCATACGCCGGTCGAGGTCGATCGCGAGATCACCGGTCCGCACCACGGTCGGCGCGGTTCCCGCCGCCCGGGCATGGCGCAGTGCGACCCGCAGCCGGGCGAGCAGTTCCTCGCTGTCGAACGGCTTGGTGACGTAGTCGTCCGCCCCCAGATCGAGCGCGGCGACCTTTTCCTCCGTCGCCTCGCGCGCCGACACGACCAGCACCACCCGCTCGGACGCGCGCAGCAGCGGGATCAGGCTCAAGCCGTCCCGATCGGGCAGGCCCAGGTCGAGCAGCACCGCCTGCGGATGCTCGGCCGCGGCAAGCGCCAGCGCCTCACGCCCGTCGCGCGCCTCGACTACGCGGTGCCCCGCCTGCTCCAATGTGTTGCGCAGCAGGCGGCGGATCGCGACTTCGTCGTCCACCACCAATATTGTCGCGGGCATCAGGCCATTCCCTCCGGCGCGCCGTCGCGCACGATCAGATCGCGGGGAAACACCAGCGCGAACGCCGCGCCGGTGCCCTCTTCGCGATTGCCCGCCTCTACGGTCAAACCCATGGCTTCGGCAAAGGCCTTGACGATGGCGAGGCCCAGGCCGGTGCCGCCCGCCACCCGGTCCGATCCCTCCAGCCGCCGGAACGTCTCGAACACTTCCGCCTCGCGCCCCGGCGGCAGGCCGGGGCCATGGTCGAGCACGGACAGTCGCAACGTTCCGTGACGATGCCGCCCCTCGATGACGATCTCGGTCCCCGGATCGCCATAGCGTCCGGCATTGTCGAGCAGGTTGAGCAGGCAATGATGCAGCAGTTGCGGATCGGCACGGACCAGCGGCAGGTCGGGCGGCACATCCAGCCGCACCGCATGGCCCTCCAGCGCACGGCGCGCATCATGCGCGGCACCGGTCACCGCATCGCTCAGGTCGATCGCCTCGATCCTCAGCTTGAGCGCCCCCGCCTCTACGCGGGCCATGTCGAGCAGATTGGCGACGAAGCGATTGAGTCGCGCCGCCTCCCCCTCGATGGTCGCGATCAGATCGGGAGTCGCGCCCTGCCGCAACTGCGCGGCGGCGGCCATCACCGCCGTCAGCGGCGTGCGCAGGTCGTGGCTGACCGAGGACAGCAGCGCCGCCCGAAGCCGGTCGCGGGTGCGCACCGCATCGACGTCGCGCACCTCCGCCTCCAGCCGCAACCGTTCGAGGATCAAGGCGGCCTGGGCGATCAGGCCCGTCAGCAGCGGCAGGCGGTCGGCCCGCACCGGTTCGCCGCCTGCCTCCTTCGCCAACCCAAGAACCGCAAGCACCCGCTCGCCCGCCTTGAGAGGCTGGAACAGCCATTCGGACGCGGCCAGCGTCGCCGATCCCTTGCCTGCGGGCGTGCCGGTGTCGAAGGCCCAGTGCGCGGCGGCCATCTCCATCGTCTCCAGCCGGTAATCGGGTTTGGTCGCGGCCTGCACCGCCAAACCGGCGGGCGACGGGGTCAGCAACACGGCCTGCACGTCGAACAGCCGGGCAATGTCCTCGCAGATCACACGCGCCGCCCCGGCCGGGTCGGCCATTCCGCTCAAGCGGTGGAGGAAGCCCGCCAGCGTTGCATTGTCGCGCGCGCTGCTTGCCGCGAGATCGGCCTGCGCCCGCACGCGGGAGGTCAACTGGCTGGTCGCGAATGCGACGCCCAGCAGGACG
Source organism: Sphingomonas sp. LC-1 (assembly GCF_025371035.1). GTDB lineage: Bacteria > Pseudomonadota > Alphaproteobacteria > Sphingomonadales > Sphingomonadaceae > Sphingomonas > Sphingomonas sanguinis_E. Next base: position 115,072 of record NZ_JANZXB010000008.1, read on the forward strand.
AAGATCGAAATGACATTCTCGGGATTGCTGACGCTCAGCGTGCCCACCGGGGGCAGGAAGAAGAAATTATAGGCGAGGCTCGACGCCAGCCCCGCGAACAGCCCGGTGCGCAGGCCGTAGAGACTCGCCGCCGCCATGACCGGCAGCAGATAGAGCAGCGCGACATTGCCCAGGTTGAGGATATGGAACAGCGCGCTCGCCAAGCCCGTCACCAAGGCCACGCCGAGCAGCGTCAGGCCATAGCCGATGGGCGAACCCCATTGCCCGCGCCGCCGGGTCCGCTCGCGCTCGACCGGGGCCTCGCCGACCGGCAGGACGTGAACGGTGACGCCCGGCGTCTCGCGCACCAGCCGGTCGACGACCGAGCCGTGGCGCAGCTCGAACCAGCGCGATCTTTTGGCCTTGCCGACGACCAGCTGGGTGGCACGGGCGTCGGTCAGGAAGGCGCGGATGCCCTCGACCACGCTGGGTGCTGGCACGGTGGCAACCGCCGCGCCCAGCTGCGTCGCCAGCGTCATGGTCGCGGCCAGCCGCCGATGCTGCGCCTCGCCCAGGGTCGCGGTGCGCGGCGTGTCGATGAACAAAGCGGTCCAAGGTGCGCGCAGGGCGTCGGCGGCGCGCTTGGCGGCGCGGACCAGTTCGTCGGCGCCGGGCAGTTCGCTGACCGCGACGACCAGCCGCTCGCCCGCCGCCCATTGTCCGCCGACGCCCAGGCTGCGGACATGGTCGAGCATCTGCGCATCGACCGCCTGCGCCGCCCGCCGGAGCGCCAGTTCGCGCAACGCCGACAGGTTGGACTTGGAAAAGAAATGCGACAGCGCCCGCGTCGCTTCCTGCGGCAGATAGACCTTGCCCGCCTTCAACCGCTCGATCAGTTCGTCGGGGGGGATGTCGACCACCTCGATCTCGGCCGCCTCCAGGATGCGATCGGGCACCGTCTCGCGCACGCGGACGCGGGTGAAGCTGGCGACGACGTCGTTGAGGCTTTCGACATGCTGGATATTGACCGTCGAATAGACGTCGATCCCCGCCGCCAGCAGTTCCTCGACATCCTGATAGCGCTTCGGGTGGCGGCTGCCCGGCGCATTGGTATGCGCCAGTTCGTCCACAAGCGCGAGGCGGGGCGCGCGGGCCAGGACCGCATCGATGTCCATTTCGTGCAGCGTCCGCCCCTCATAGGGAACGGCGCGGCGGGGCATGACCTCCTGGCCGCGCACCAGCGCCTCGGTCTCGACCCGGCCGTGCGTCTCGACCACCGCGACGACGACGTCGACGCCGTCACGGCGTCGCGCCGCGCCCTCGGACAGCATCTCGAACGTCTTGCCGACGCCGGGTGCTGCCCCGAGGAAGATTTTCAGGCGGCCGCGCCCCTCGCGCTCGGCGGCGCGCAGCAAGGCATCGGGGTCGGGGCGCGGCTCGCCTGCCGTCATCGCTTGGAAGCAGCGTCCAGTGCGCGATTGAGGGCGAGGACGTTGACATGCGGGTCGCCCAGCAACGACTTCTCGGTCTTTCCGACGACCAGCGAGCGCACCTGCTCGACAGGCAGGCCACGGACACGGGCGATGCGGGCGGCCTGCGCCAAGGCGGCTTCGGGCGACAGATCGGGGTCCAGCCCCGAACCGCTGGTGGTGACGAGATCGGCGGGCATCTCGCCCATCACGCCCTCGGCGCGACGCTTGGCGACATCGGCCTTCACCCGGTCGGCCAGTGCTTGCGACGTCGGCCCCAGGTTCGAGCCCGACGAGGCGAGCCCGTCATAGCCCTTGCCCGCCGCCGAGGGACGCGTCTGGAAATAGCGGTCGCTGACGAACGCCTGTCCGACGACCTCGGAGCCGATCACCCGACCACCGACTTCAACCAGGCTGCCATTCGCCTGATGCGGGAAGACGGCCTGCCCGATCCCGGTCATCGCCAGCGGATAGGCGATGCCGAGAAGTGCGGCGAACAGGATCGTCATCACGATCGCGGGCCGCAAGGCGGAAGTGAAATCCTTACCCATGATGGTAACTCCTTATGCGAGGCCGAGGCCACCGACCACAAGGTCGATGATCTTGATGCCGACGAACGGCGCGATCAGGCCGCCCAGACCATAGATGGCGAGATTGCGCGCGAGCAGCGGCCCCGCCCCCATAGGCTTGTAGGCGACGCCCTTCAGCGCCAGCGGCACCAGCAGCGGGATGATGAGCGCATTGAAGATGATCGCGCTCAGGATCGCCGACTGCGGCGTCGCCAGACCCATGACGTTGAGCACGCCGAGGCCCGGATAGAGCGCCACGAACATCGCGGGGATGATCGCGAAATATTTCGCCACGTCATTGGCGACCGAGAAGGTCGTCAGCGCGCCGCGCGTCATCAGCAACTGCTTGCCGAGGCCAACGACCTCGATCAGCTTGGTCGGGTCGCTGTCCAGATCGACCATGTTGCCCGCCTCGCGCGCGGCCTGGGTGCCGGTGTTCATCGCGACACCGACATCCGCCTGCGCCAGCGCTGGCGCATCATTGGTGCCGTCGCCGCACATCGCGACAAGCTTGCCGCCCTGCTGTTCCTGACGGATCAGCGCCAGCTTGTCCTCCGGCGTCGCCTGGGCGAGGAAGTCGTCTACCCCTGCCTCGGCGGCGATCGCGGCGGCGGTCAGGGGGTTGTCGCCGGTGATCATCACTGTGCGGATGCCCATGCGACGCAGCTCGCCAAAGCGTTCGCGGATGCCCGCCTTGACCACGTCCTTCAGGAAGATGGCGCCGAGCAGGCGGCCATTTTCCGCCACCGCCAGCGGGGTGCCACCCGCCCGCGCGATCTCGTCGGTGATGCGACGCAGTTGCGTCGCCGCCGCCGTCTCCCCCACACCCGGATGGGCGCGCAGGATCGAGTCAACCGCGCCCTTCTGGATCAGCCGGTCGCCGATCCTCACGCCCGAGATACGGGTCTGCGCGGTGAAGGGGATGATCTCCGCGTGCGTAGGGAGGCTGACAATCGAGACCTTGAACTGCTCGCGCGCCAGGACGACGATCGAGCGGCCTTCGGGCGTCTCGTCCGCCAGGCTGGCCATCAGCGCAGCTTCGGCCAACGCGTCGACATCCGAGCCGCCGACGGCGCGGAACTCGCTCGCCTGACGGTCGCCGATGGTGATGGTGCCCGTCTTGTCGAGCAGCAGCACGTCGACATCGCCCGCCGCCTCGACCGCGCGACCCGACTTGGCGAGCACGTTGAAGCGGACCAGACGGTCCATGCCCGCAATGCCGATCGCCGACAGGAGCGCCGCGATGGTCGTCGGGATCAGGGTGATGAGCAACGCCGCCAGGATCGCCACCGGAATGCTGCCGCCCGCAAAGGACGCAAAGCCCGGAATGGTGCCGACCGCGATCAGGAAGATGATGGTCAGGCCGACGAGCAATATGGTCAGCGCGACCTCGTTCGGCGTCTTCTGACGCTCGGCTCCCTCGACCAGCGCGATCATGCGGTCGAGGAAGCCCTGGCCCGGATTGACGGTGACGCGCACCCGGATCTCGTCCGAGATAACGCGCGTGCCCGCCGTCACCGCCGAACGGTCGCCGCCCGCCTCGCGGATGACGGGCGCGCTCTCGCCGGTGATCGCGGCTTCGTTGACGCTCGCCACGCCCGCGACGACCTCGCCGTCCGAGGGGATTAGGTCGCCGGTTTCGACCAGCACCACATCGCCGATCTTCAGCGCGCTGGCGGGGACATTCTCCCACTCATGGCCAGCGCTCGTCAGCCGCTTGGCGGTCAGCTCGGCCTTGGCGGCGCGCAGGGACGCCGCCTGCGCCTTGCCGCGCCCTTCGGCCAGGGCCTCGGCAAAGGTGCCGAACAGCACGGTCAGCCATAGCCAGACGACCAGTTGCAGCTTGAACCCGGTGGTCAGCCCGTCATGCCCGACGACGAGCAGGACGGTCAGAAGGGCGGCGACCACGGCCGTCACGAACATCACCGGGTTGCGGATCAATTCGCGCGGATTGAGTTTGACGAACGAGGCCTTGATCGCCGGGAGCACCAGCTCGGCGGTAAACAGGCTCTTGGTAGGGGAATTGGCCACGACTGGCGCTCCCGATCAGAAGAGTTGACCGCGGATCATCGCGAGATGATCGGCGATGGGACCAAGGGCGAGGCTCGGCAGGAAGGTCAGGCCGCCCAGCACCAGCACGATGCCGACGAGCAGACCGATCCACAGCACACCCGTGGTCGGGAAGGACCCGGCCGAGGCGGGGACATGCTTCTTCGCGGCGAGGCTCCCGGCAATGGCGAGCATCGGCACGATGATGAAGAAGCGGCCCACCCACATGGCGACGCCCAGCAGACCGTCATACCAGGGGGTCGAAGCGGTCAGGCCGGCAAAGGCCGAGCCGTTGTTCGCAACCGCACTGGTGAAGGCATAGAGGATCTCGCCGAAACCATGCGGCCCCTTGTTGAGCGGCCCCGCCAGACCCTGTTGCGTGACACACGACAGCGCGGTCAGCCCCAGGATGAACAGCGGCAGGACGGCGATGGCGAGGACGGCGAGCTTGACCTCGCGGCTCTCGATCTTTTTGCCGACATATTCGGGCGTGCGGCCGACCATCAGCCCGGCGACGAACACCGCCAGGATGGCGAACAGCAGGAAGCCATAAATGCCTGCCCCGACGCCGCCGATGACGACCTCGCCCAGCTGCATGTTGAACAGCGGGATCATGCCGCCAAGGGCCGTAAAGCTGTCATGCATCGCATTGACCGCGCCGCACGATGCCGCTGTGGTGACGGCCGCGAACAAGGCCGAGGCGGCGACGCCGAAGCGGACCTCCTTGCCCTCCATATTGCTCCCTGCGACGCCCAGCTGGTGCAGCACGGGATTGGCGGCCGCTTCCGCCCAATAGGCCACGGTCGCGCCGCCCAGGAACAGCAGGATCATCGCGGCCAGGATCGCCCAGCCCTGCCGCGTGTTGCCGACCGCCTTGCCGAAGCACCAGGTCAGGCCGAAGCCGATGACGAAGATCGACAGCATCTGGATGAAGTTGGTGAGCGCGGTGGGGTTCTCGAACGGATGCGCGCTGTTGGCGTTGAAGAAGCCGCCACCATTGGTGCCGAGCATCTTGATCGCTTCCTGGCTTGCCACCGGGCCGACCAGGATCGACTGGCGCACGCCTTCCAGCGTGTCGATATTGACGACGCCCGCCATGGTCTGCGGCACGCCGCTGGCGATCAGGAAGACCGCATAGACGATGCTGACCGGCAGCAGCAGATAGAGCGTGATGCGCGTGACATCGGCCCAGAAATTGCCGAGATTCTTCGTCTCGCGCCCCGCGAAACCCCGGAACAGCGCAAAGGCCAGCGCGATGCCGGTCGCCGCCGACAGGAAATTGTGGATGGTCAGGCCGAGCATCTGGGACAGGTTCGACATGGTCGCCTCACCCGCATAGCTTTGCCAGTTGGTGTTGGTGGTGAAGCTGATCGCGGTGTTGAACGCCAGATGCGGGGTCAGCCCGGCCAGCCCCTGCGGATTGCCCGGCAGGTAGAATTGCAGGCGCAGCACGGCATAGGTGAAGACCATCAACGCGACGTTGAAGATCAGCATGTGCAGCGCATAGCGGCGCCAGCCCTGCTGAGCCTCCGGGTCGATGCCCGACAGCGCGTAGAAGCCGCGCTCGACGGGGCCGAGCACGGTGTGGAGCGGCGTGCGCCGCCCTTCATAAAGCGCGAACAGCCACGCGCCGACCGGCTTGGTCAGCGCGAGCAGGATCGCGACGAAGCCCAGGATCAGGGCCCATCCTTGAAGCGTCATGATGCCGCCTCCTTCAGAAGCGTTCGGGGCGGATCAGCACCGCCACCAGATAGACGAGAAGGCCAAGCGCGGTCAGCGCCGCCAGCCAGAGGTCGAGGGTCATGGCTCCGCCCTCCTCACGCGTGGTCGCACAGGCGGGCATAAGCGAGCGTCGCCGCCACCAGCCCGGCCATGACCAGCAACCAGATCAGATCGTCCATAGTGCGGCTCCTCAGAAGGCAGCGGTGAGGGTGGCGAGGAAGGTGCTGCCCGCGATATTGCCGGTGCCGTCCTGCCCCTTGCTGAAGCTCGGCCGCAGATAGGCGGCCTTGCGGTCGGAAATGTCGGTGTCGACCCAGGCCAGACCCAGCGTCAGGTTGCGCCACGTCGTGTCCGCGCCCAGCGACCAGTCCCAGTAATCTCCGGTCGGCGTCGGGGCGGTGGCGTTGGGGCCGAGGCCGTTCATGCCCCAGCTATGGCCGATATGCGCCTTGGCGGTGATCGGCGTGCCATGGAGCGCCGCCGCGCCGTCGCCCCAGAGATACAGATTGTCGCTCTTGGCGCCCGGATGGTCATAGACGCCCGCCGCCGCGCTGGCGCCGTTGTTATACCATTTGCCGATCGCCTGCTGCTTGGGCGCATAGGCGACACCGGCGGTCAGCGAGACCGGGCCGGTCGTGCCCGACAGCTTGGCGAAGGGCTCGGCATAGTCCGTCTTGTTTGCGCCGCCCGGATACATGTACCAGGTCAGCCCGACATCCAGCGTGCCGTTTGCGGTGATCCTGGTCTTGTACCCGCCGATCAAGTCCAGCTCCATGTTCGCGCCGCCGAAGGTTCCCCACCCCGCCAGGTTCGACGCCCAGGCGCCTACATAGGCACCGCTCTCATGGGTCGCCGTGATACCGGCCTGCACCGCCATATGTTCATCCGACTGCGAGATGCCGCGCAGGCGATAGTCGGAGACGATCGCGGCCGAACCGCTGACCGTCACGGGCGGCGGCGCAGTCTCGGCGGTCTGCGCCGAGACGGTGGCGGGAAGCAGGAACAGCGCCGTGACGGCGCTCAAGGTGATGGTCTTCATATGTGCCCCTATGGACAGGCCGCCGCATCGCGGGCGACCTCCAGGGGCAGGCAATTAGGCCGGGCCCGCGTAGCAATTCGAGGGCGATCCCCCGGTTTCGCATATAGACGGCATATAGTCGGGCCTAACATTCCTTCCCTGCAAGGGAAGGTGGCGCGCGCAGCGCGTCGGAGGGGAGTGGCAGGTCGAACCCGCCCGGCGGGTTCGAGGATTGCCGGGGGCAATCCGACCTGCCACTCGCTATCGAGAGGCCGACACCCCTCCGTCAGGGCTTCGCCCTGCCACCTCCCCTTGCAGGGGAGGAATGGATAGCGTCACGGAAACGTCAACGATTTTCGCCATGACGGGACATGGTCACATTCTCCCGCCGCTCACTCCTTTCCGCCGGTGCCGCCTTCGCCGGAGCCAGCGCCCTGCCCCCGGCGATCGCCCGCGCCGCCGCCATCGCGCCCGACCGGCGGACGGGGACAATCCGCGATGTTGAGCATGTCGTCATCCTGATGCAGGAAAATCGGGGCTTCGATCATTATTTCGGCACGATGCGCGGGGTGCGCGGCTTTGGCGACCGTTTCCCCATTCCGCTCACCCCCGCCATGCCCGGCGAAGTGCCGCGCAACGTGTGGCAGCAGATGGACCGCACCGCGCCAGGCGGCCCGCGCCTGGTCTCCCCGTTCCATCTCGATACGGACAAGCAGTTCGCGCTGATGCGGATGCAGGGCACGCCGCACACATGGCCGGATGCACAGGCCGCCTGGGACGAGGGCCGGATGTCACACTGGCCCGAGGCCAAGAAGCAACGCGCCATGGGCCATTATGCCCGCGCCGACCTGCCCTTCCAGTTCGCGCTGGCCGAGGCCTTCACCCTCTGCGACGCCTATCATTGCGCGATCCAGACCGGGACGAACACCAACCGCCTGTTCCTCTGGACCGGCACCAACGATCCGCTGGGCAAGGCGGGTGGCCCGGCCATCGGCAATTCGCATGACAGTTTCGCCGAGGATGGCGGCGCGGCCGATCCCTATCGCTGGACGACCACGGTCGAGCGGATGCAGGCGGCAGGCATCGACTGGCGAATCTATCAGGACATGGCGGACAATTTCACCGACAACCCGCTGGTCGGTTTCGCCGCCTTTCGCGAGGCGCATCATGGCAAGGGCGATCCCGCGTTGAAGGACCGGGCGCTGACCACGCGCGGGCTCGACGCACTGAAGGCCGATGCGCTCGCCGGGCGCTTGCCGCAAGTCTCCTACGTCATTGCGACGGCGGCGGGGTCCGAGCATCCCAACCCCTCCAGTCCGGCGCAGGGGGCGGCCTATACGGCGGAACTGCTCGACGCGCTGACCGCCGATCCAAAGGTCTGGGCGCGGACCGCCTTGTTCGTGATGTTCGACGAGAATGACGGCTTTTTCGATCATGTCCCCCCGCCCGCCCCGCCGTCGCGCATGGCCGATGGAACGATGCTCGGCGGATCGACCGTCGAACTGACCGGCGAATATCATGACGTGCCCTCGACCGGCGATGCGAACATCGACACGCCCGCCTATCGCGGCCGTCCCTATGGCCTGGGCCCGCGCGTGCCGATGTATGTCGTCTCGCCGTGGAGCCGGGGCGGTTGGGTCAATTCGCAAGTCTTCGACCACACCAGCGTCATCCGCTTTCTGGAGGCGCGCTTCGGTTTTCACGAACCCAATATCTCGCCCTGGCGGCGCGCGATATGTGGCGACCTGACCAGCGCGTTCGACTTCGCGGCCACCGATGCGGCGACGCCCGAACTGCCCGATCCGCGTGGGCGCGCGATCCGCGCCGCCGCGATCAAGGGACAGGTCAGCCCGCAGGCTCCGGCGACCATCGGCGCGCCTCATCAGGAGCCGGGTATCCGCCGGGCCCGCGCCCTGCCCTATCGCTTGAACGTCATCCAGCTTGCCGATCCTGCGGGCATCCGCCTGCGCTTCCAGGCCGAGGGAGCCGGCGCGGTGTTCCATGTCTATGATCGGCACGCCCTGGATCGGCCACCGCGCCGCTATACGCTCGCGGCTGGGACGAGCATTGAGCATGTCTGGTCCACCGATCCCGCCGCCGGACATGACCTGTGGGTGCTGGGCCCGAACGGGTTCCACCGCCACTTTGCGGGCCGCAATCCCGCTTCGATCGTCCAAACCGGGGTCGACGACAAAGGCCTGACACTGACCGTTCCACCAGACTTGACCGATATGGCAATCGTCCGCGTCGAGCCCGGCCAGGCCACCGCCGTCGCAACGCCGCTCAAGCCCGGCCGCCATCGCTGGTCACTGCATGCGGCACTGGGTTGGTACGACGTGACGCTGACCCGAGCGAGCGATCCGCAGTACCGCCTGTGCCTGGCGGGACGGCACGACCGGCCGGGCCGCGCGACCGTCAGCGACCCGTTCCGCGCCTGACGCCATTTCCCCTTCCCCACTCGCCGGAGCAGCGATAGGGTAGCCTTCAAACAAATCAATTTCGTTATTCGAGGGGATGAATATGCGGGGCAATGCGTGCGCCAAGGCGCTGGGCGGTCGGTGGCGCTGGGCCTGGGCCGCGTCGGCGCTACTGGCGGGCGTCGCGCCCCTCGCACTGGCCGCCGACCCGCTGGCGACCGTCGAGCGCAACGGCGCGCTCGTCTCGGTCGAGCCCTACGGCCCCGGCATCGTCCGCGTCACCATCGCCACCGATCGCGCCGAAGCGGAGGCCAAGCCGGGCTATGGCCTGATCGCGAAGAGCGATACCGGCGGCTGGTCGCACCGAAGCGATACGAGCGGCGACATTTTCGCCTCGCCCGGCATGACCGTGACGGTTGCTGCCCAGCCCTGGCCCAAGCCGCCCAGCCAGATGGAGCGCTATTTCGCGCCCTCGCTCCCGCCCGTCTCGATCAGCTTCGCCGGACCCGACGGCAAGCTGCTGACCCGGATGACCGGGTGGGAAATGGCGCCCCACACCGTCTCGGGCGAGAAGACCTTCCGCGCCGGCGCCAGCTTCGCCGATACCCCCGACACCCATTATTACGGCCTCGGTCAATATCAGGACGGCGCTCTCAACCTGCGCGGACGGACCATCGACTGCCGTCACGATTATGACCGCCCCGGCGGGGAGTCGGTCTGCGTGCCCTTCATGGTGACGGACAAGGGTTATGCGATCCTGTGGGACAATCCTTCCGCGACCACCGTCTCGCCCGGCCTGCTGAACGCGACCAAATTCGCCTCCAATGTGGGCGAGCGCGTGTCCTTCTTCGTCATCGCGGGCAAGACGACCGACGAACTTTACGCGGGCTATGCCAAACTGACCGGCGCGACGCCGCTGCCACCCAAGGCCGCCTTCGGGCTCATCCAGAGCAAAGCCCGCTATGAGACGCAAGGCCAGTTGACCGAGATCGCCGATGGTTACCGCAAGCGCGGCCTGCCACTCGACGTCATGGTGCTCGACTGGTTCTACTGGACGCGGATGGGACAACTCGACATCGACCGCACCGCCTTTCCCGACCCGGCGGGGATGAACGCGCATCTCAAATCGATGGGGATGCACAGCATCATCAGCATCTGGCCGCGCTTCGAGCGCGAGAGCCGCTGGTTCGACACGCTGGCGGCCAAGGGCTGGCTGATGAAGGACAAGGACGGCAATCCGGTCGACGGCCTGCCGATCCGCTCCGACCGCGCGGGCGCGCTGATCGACAGCACCAACCCGGAGGCGCGGGCGTGGTTCTGGGGCAAGATCCGCGACAACATCTTTTCCCAAGGCTTCGACTATGCCTGGCTGGACGAGACCGAACCCGATCTGGTGCCGGAAGGGCATTTCTATGCCATCGGGTCGGGCGACCGCTATCGCAACGTCTATCCGCTGCTCCACACGTCCAGCGTCGCGGATGGATCGGCGCGCGACCGTCCGGACATGCGCAACATGATCCTGTGCCGCGCTGCCTATCTGGGGACGCAGGCCAATGGCTGCCTGTTCTGGTCGTCGGACGTGCAGTCCAATTGGGAAGCGCTGAAGCGTCAGGTGCCCGCAGGCCTCGGCATGACGGCAAGCGGCATCGCATACTGGTCGAGCGATACGGGCGGCTGGCAATGGCCGAACGGGCCGGAGGCGCAACGCCCGGTGCTGGTGGACCCGTCGGGGGCGACCGCGATGGCACCGTCGTACCGCGACTATCCGGAGCTGTTCGTCCGCTGGTTTCAGTATAACGCCTTCACGCCTACACTGCGCATCCATGGTCAGCGGCCGGGCACCGCGCTGTGGGACTATGGCACCGCTGCCGAGCCCATTCTCGCGAACATCCTGCGGCTGCGTTACGCGCTGATGCCCTATCTCTATGCGCTGGGGCGGCAGACCAGCCAGACCGGCGCGCCCTTCATGCGCGCGCTCTTCATGGACTTCCCCAATGATCCGGCGGTCAAGGATCTGGGCGACGAATATATGTTCGGCCCCGCTTTCCTCGTCGCACCCGTCACCGAACAGGGCCAGACATCGCGCCGGGTGTACCTGCCCGCCGGGGCCGACTGGTACGACTGGTGGACCGACAAGCGCTACACGGGTGGCCAGTGGATCGACGCCGCCGCGCCCATCGATCATATCCCCTTATTCGTGCGCGCCGGGTCGATCGTACCGATGGGGGTGCAGGTACCCAGCACCGCCACCGCGCAAGGGCTGGAGAGCATCCGCGTCTATCCGGGCCGCGACGCCAGCTTCACGCTGTATGACGATGACGGCACCACCAACGCCTATCGCAAGACGGGCGGACGCAGCGCGACGCTGCGGTGGGACGACAAGGCCCGCCGCCTGACCGCCAGCGGTCGCCTGCCGACCGGTCAATCGGTCGAACCGCTCGTCAAAATCGTCGGCCAGTAAGATCAGGCCCGGCTCCCCAAGGGGGCCGGGCCATTTTTAACCCAAGGAATACAATCGTTTTTGTGGACGGACCGGACAAACCGGCCGAAAGAGGAGGAGAAGGATCATGATCGGATTTATGGCCCTGCTGATCGCGGCCCTGCCGGCGGGAGCGGCCGTCCAGGCAGCCCCCAGCGCGGCGGCCCAGCCCAGCATCTTCGACAAGGCGGTGAACGCACCCGGCATCGGCTGGGCCCCTTACGGCCCCAACCAGACTGCCAAGCAGGTCCCCGCATCCGACGTTCCCGGCGGCAATGCCGTGCAGATTAAAGTGACCAAGGCGGGCGCCAATCCCTGGGACAGCGGCGTGACCTATCCGACGATCAAGCCGATCGCGGCGGGCGATACGCTGATGACCATGGTCTTCCTGCGTGCGCCGGATGCGGCCGAGGGACAGACGGTGACGATCCCCGTCGCCATGGGCGGCGCAGAGCCTCCCTATCCGACGATCACCAGCGAACCGCTTCAGGTCGGATCGACGTGGAAACGCTATTTCGTGACCGGCGTCGCGGCCCAGGCCTTTGCAGCGGGCAAGGCCAATATCTCGGTCCAGCTCGCTGGAGCCAAGCAGGTGATCGAGGTCGGCCCGGCCTTCCTGATCGACCTGGGGCCGAACTTCGACCGGTCGAAGCTGCCGCGTAACTGAGCCGGTGGTCGGGGCGGTACGTGATTGCCCCGGCCGGCCCTACTCCAAACAGCCGTTCGCACTGAGCGAAGTCGAAGTGCACGCCCCGGACGCGCCTCTTGGCGGAGGGCGCTCCTTGGCCTTCGACTTCGCTCGGGTAGAACGGCGGGTAGGGATCTTGCTGACATAGAAAACCGCCCGCCTCCGAAGTGGAAGCGGGCGGTGTTTTGTTCGTCATCCCGGCCGGACCCCGAAGGGCCCGGCCCTTACCGCGGATCAGAAGGTGCCGCGAAGCGCGAACGAGAAGCGGCGGTCGTTGACGATGTACGAGCGCGGCGCGGTCGCGGTCGAACCGCTGATATAGGCCTGCTGGGTCTTGATGACCTGATTGGCCAGGTTCACGCCCTGCACGCCGATCTTCAGATACTTGTTGATGTTGATGAACGCCGACGCGTCGAGCTGACCGCCCGCATCCTGATAGATGGAGGTGTAGGGGAAGATCACGTCCGCCGGGGTCAGCAGATACTTCGAGCGCCAGTTATACGCCGCACGCAGCGAGACCGGACCCTTTTCGTAGAAGAGTGCGGCGTTCACCGTGTGCTTCGACAGGCCCTCAAGCGGCAGGTTGCCCGGCTTGATGTTCGAGTTGTTGGCCGGTGCACCGCCGTTCAGGAACGAGTTGGGCAGGCCCGAGCTGTCGATATAGGTATAGCTGCCGCTGGCGCCGAAACCGCTGAGCAGCCCCGGCAGGAAGTCGAAGGTCTGCTGATAGGCAACCTCGGCACCCTTGATCTTGCCGGCGCCCTCATAATTGGACGGACCACGCACCAGCACAGACTGGGTGATGCCGTTGCTGGTGATGTCGCGGGTCGTGACCGACTGGTAGAAGAAGTTCTTCACCGACTTGTAGAAGACGTCGACCGACAGCTGGCCCACGCGGGCGAAATACCATTCGACGGTCGCGTCGAACTGCCACGCGGTCGCGGGCTTCAGGTATGGATTGCCTGCGGTCGCCGTGATCTGACCACTGGTCGAATCGAAGCCCAGTTGCAGGAAGTTGCGGATGTTCGCGAAGTCCGGACGGGTCATGACCTTCGACGCCGCCAGACGCAGCACCACGTCGCGCCCGATGCCGAACTTCAGGTTCGCGCTGGGCAGGAAGTAGTGATACTGGCTCCGCGCCGTATCGGGCAGGGTCACGCCGGTCGAGAAGGCCTGGATGTTGTTATAGGCGGCCTCGCCCAGCTGACAGATGCCGGCCGGACGGCCCGTGACGGTGGTACCGTCGGGACGGGTCGTGGTGACGATGGCGCAACGGGTGGCGAACGCATCGGTCGTACCGGTCTGATCCCGCGTCGGCGCGCCGATCGAGCCCGACGACGTCACGTCGGTCAGCACATAGCGGACGCCGATATTGCCGCTCATCCGAACATCGCCGAACAAATTGCCCGGAGTGGCGAAGTTCAGCTGCGCATAGGCGTTCTTGTCCTGCTGGTTCACGAGCTGGATTTCGGACGGCAGATACGGCGTGCCCGCGACGACGCCCGCACGCTGGGCCAGCGGCGACCACGTCGTGGCGGTCGAACCATTGGCCGTCTTCCACAGATTGCCGATCGACTGGAAATAGGCGGCGGCCTGCTGATAATTCTCCGTCATGTTGCCGGTGTAGTAATAGGCCGACGGCGAGCCGTTGGTCGCACCACGGAAGAAATTGGGGAAGGTGTAGAGCTCGGTCTGGCCGGGCTGTTGCGCGAACGACACCGGGTTGGTACCCGACCACACTTCCGACAGCGCACCCCAATTATAGGTGGTGTAGCGCACTTCCGACGCACGATCGGCGTAGCGCGCGCCGAACTTGGCATGGGTGAAGAAGCTGCCGTCGTCGAACTTATAGTCGACATCGGCCTTGAACGCATATTCGCGGCCGGTGCTCTCCTCCAGATGGTCCATCGCCGCGCGCCAGAACTGGACGTTCCGGTTGGCGAAGTAATCAGCATCGCTCTGCTGGTTCAGCGTCGGGTTCGGCGTCGCCCAGCTTGCCTGCAGCGTGGAGGGCTTGTGCGGAATCACGACCGGCAGGTTGCCCGACAGGTCGAGTTCCGAGTCCGCGAAGGTCGAACCGAACACGCGCAGGTCGGTGCTGGTCTTCTTGGCGCGGGTATAGTCGCCGTCCAGGTTGACCGACCAATGGTCGTTCAACTCGGTCTTCAGGTTCAGGCCGAAGTCGGTGACGGTGTTCTCGTCACGGGTCATGCCGCGCGCCAGCGACTGCTGCGTACCGCCGGTCGGGACCCAGCAGGTCGCATTGCCACTGCACGATGCGCGATAACCGTTGCCCGGCGCCGTGATATAGCCCGACTGGAACAGGCCATTGGCGTCATAAACATAATTTTTGGTCGTGCCGGTGGGGCACTGCGCGATCGTCGAGTTGGCGGGCCCCAGATTGTTCTGAAGACAGCCGACCGGATAGGTGTTGTATTCGGCCAGATCGGGCGCGGTCTCGAACGTCCGCTCCGACGTGTTGTTGATCGTGTGGGTGCGCAGGAACTGAGCGGTCAGGACCGTCCGCTCGTCCCGGCTCTGCCACTGACCGGCCAGTGCGATGCCGTCACGCTTGCGATCGAATTCCTGGGTCGCAAACTGGCCGCCGATCGGGGCGTAGCGCAGCGAAGCCGGGTCGAGATAGCCGTCCGCGCCCGCGGTGCTGGCCGCGCCGCATGCGAAACCGGTCGTGCCGCCGACGGGCAGCGTGGTCTGGTCGACCGTGCCGGGCAGCGGGTTGCGACAGTTCTGCGCCGTGGTCGAGTTGGCCGCCAGCGCCAGCGTGTTGTCGCGGGTCTGGATGTTGGTGATGCGGATGCTGTCCGCGCGGCTGCGGACGCGCGAATAGGAGATATTGCCGAGCAGGCCGAGGCGGCCGATGCCCGTATCCCAGGTGTTGCTGACCAGCAGCGAGCCGGTCGGCGACCACTTCTTCTTGAAGTCGCCATAATTGCCCTCGGCGGTGAAGCCCAGGTGGAAGCCCTTGTTGTCGAAGGGCTTGCGCGTATTCAGATTGACCGTACCGGCAAGGCCGCCCTCGATCAGTTCGGCGGTGGCGTTCTTGTACACCTCGACCGAGCCGAGCAGTTCGGCGGGGACGTCGGAGAAGTTGATCGCCTGGCCGCCGATACCGGCCGAGAAGGTGTCGCGGCCGTTGAACTCGGAACGGACGAAGGTCAAGCCGCGCACCGCGACGCCCGAGCCTTCGACCGAGAAGTGGTCGGGGTCGTTGGCGGCGGCGAAGCGGCTGATCGACACGCCGGGAACGCGCTGGAGCGCCTCTGTCACCGAGCGGTCGGGCAGCGCGCCGATGTCGCTGGCGGTGATCGCGTCGACGACGGTGTCGGAGTTGCGCTTGATCGACTGCGCATTGGCCAGGCTCTGGCGGATGCCGGTGACGACGACTTCCTTTTCGTCGACGACATCGTCGCCTGCGGGCGGCTGTGCGCCGGCGGCCTCGGCGCTCGCGCTGGTGCGCGGCGTGGTCGAACCGGCGGTACCCTGGCCCGCAACCGCACCGGTCGGCGAGGTCGAGCTTTGGTCCGAATCGGCCGTCGTTTGCGGATCGGCGGTCTGCGCCATGGCGGGCATGCTCAACCCGGCGACGCACAAGGCACCGGCGGAAGCGCCGATGAGAAGCCGATGGAAACGATTGGCATTGAAGGGCGCAACGTTGCGCATCATGGTCATCCCCCCCTTTGTACGCGCCACCTTGGCGTCGTTATTTAGGTCGAAATCACGCTCATCGACGCGATCCTTGGACTCGTGATTGCGCTACCAGCAATGTTTCGACAAGATGCTTTACTTATAAACGTCCGATCCGGTCGGAGGTGCGCCATTCCTGCAACGCTAGGTCCCTGGCGGATTGCGGAGCGGCGTGCGGCACGGCATGAAATGACGAAACGGCCCGATTTTCATGGGTCTGGAGGGGGAACGAAAGGTGACGCAACAACGGGTGCGGGTCGTCATCGTGGGCGGCGGCACGGCCGGATGGATGGCAGGCGCCGCTCTGGCCCGTCTCCTTTCGGGACAGTGCACCGTCCGATTGATCGAGTCGGAGGCGATCGGCGTCGTCGGTGTCGGCGAGGCCACCCTGCCCCATATTCGCGCTTTCAACGAACGGCTTGGCATCCCCGAGTCCGAATTCATGGCGCGCACCCGGGCGACCTTCAAGCTGGGGATCGAGTTTCGCGATTGGGGCCGAATCGGGGATAGCTATATTCACCCGTTCGGCACCTTCGGGCGCGGCAGTGGCGCGATCGACTTCCATCATTACTGGACGCGGCTGCGCCGCGAGGGGCATGACCTGCCGCCGCTGGATGAACTCTCCTATGCCTGCAAGTTGGCGCGCGAAGCGCGGTTCGACCATCCCGTTCGCGGCGAGGGATCGTTACCATCCACCTTCGGCTATGCCTATCAATTCGACGCGCTGCTCTTCGCCCCCTATCTGCGTGGTCTGGCCGAGGAGGCCGGTGCGGTACGGACCGAGGGGATGGTCGTCGATGTCGAGCGAGACGGCAAGAGCGGGCTGATCCGCGCGGTCACGCTGGCAGGTGGCGAGCGGGTCGAGGGCGACCTGTTCATCGACTGCTCGGGCTTCCGCTCGCTGCTGCTGGGCCAGACGCTGGCGGAGCCGTTCGAGGATTGGTCGAAATGGCTGCCCACCGACCGGGCGGTGGCGATGCCGTGCCGGACCGAAACCGCCGTCACGCCCTATACCAGCGCGATCGCGATGCCCGCCGGATGGCGCTGGCGCATTCCGCTCCAGCATCGGACCGGCAATGGCTATGTCTATGCCAGCGACTTCATCGCCGATGGGGACGCCGCCCTCGCGCTGGAACAGGCGATCGAGGGCGAGCCGCTGGCCGCCCCCCGCCTGCTCCGTTTCAAGGCGGGGCGGCGTCGCCGGAGCTGGGTCGGCAATTGTGTCGCGATCGGCCTCGCCAGCGGATTTCTCGAACCGCTCGAATCGACCAGCATCTATCTCGTCCAGCAGGCGATTACCGCGCTGATCGAACTGTTTCCGGACCGGCAGGCCAGTGCCTCCGACCGCGACGAGTTCAACCGGATCATTGATCTGGAATATGACCGAATTCGCGACTTCCTGATCCTCCATTACCACGCGACGGACCGGGACGATTCGCCGTTCTGGAATTACGTCCGGACGATGGAGATACCCGATAGTCTGGCCGAAAAGCTGGACCTTTGGCGCCGACGCGCCCGCGTCGTGAAGTATCGCGAGGGCGTGTTCCTGGATGCCAGCTGGATCGCGGTCTATCTGGGCCAGGGCATCGTGCCCGAAGGATGGGACCCGCGCGCCGATGTGGCGGGCAGCGCCGACCTGCTGCGTGCCGTGGGTGATCTTCGCGTCGAGATTGCGCGCGACGTCGCCATGCGGCCCGATCATCGCGGCTTTCTGGCGCGCTACTGCCCGATGGTGGACGCGGCATGACAGCGGCGGGACCGATCCGGACCGTGCTGGTCGTCGGCGGCGGGCTGACCGGCTGGTACGCCGCCGCCGCGCTGAAGCGCCGCGCGCCGTTTCTCGACGTAACCCTGCTGGCGACACCAGTCGCGGCGGCGGCGTTGGCAGACCGCATCACGTGCACCCTGCCCTCGCTTCCGGGGTTTCAGGCCGACCTGGGCATCGGCGTGGATGACGGGGTGACGCGCGCCGGGGCAGGCTATCGCCTGGGCACGCGCTTCGTCGGCTGGGCGGAGGGGTTGCCCGATTATGTCCATGCCTATGGCCCCTATGGCCATGCCATTGGTCCGGCGGCGTTCCACCTCCATTGGGTACGTTCCGCACGCAATGGCATGGCGCAGCCTTTCGATGCCTATTCCCCCGCCGCGCGGATCGCTCGCGATGGCCGTTTCGCCCCGCCCGCGTCCGGCGGTATCTTCGGCGCGCATGACTTCGGCCTGACCCTCGACCCGACCCGCCATCCGGCGATGATCCGCGCCTTTGGCCAGCATATCGGTGTGCGGGACATGGTCGGTGCGGTCGCGGAGGTTCGCCTGGACGATCGCGGCCACGTCGCCTCCGTCACCACGGAGCAGGGCCGGACGCTGACCGCGGACCTGTTCATCGATGCCAGCGGCCCGGCGGCCATGCTGCGCGGCGCGATCGACGCGGATCGGCAGGATTGGAGCGCGTGGCTGCCCTGCGACCGGGTGTTGCTCGGCAGGCGTCCGTCTGGCGAGGGGGCTCCGGTACTGACCACCGTCTCCGCGCATCGGGCGGGTTGGCAATGGTCGAGCGGCGAGCAAACCGGCCTTGCCTATTCGAGCGCCCATCTGCCCGATGCCGAAGCGACGGCGATGCTGGCGAAGGATGGCTCGTCGGTCGCGCCCCCCATCACGGTCCGCCCCGGCACGCGCCCCCAGGCCTGGCGGGGCAATTGCATCGCGATCGGCGATGCCGCGACCCAGATCGAGCCGCTGGAATGGTGCAATCTCCATCTGGCATTGAGCGCGATCGACCGGCTGATCACGATGCTGCCCGACCGTGCCATGGCCCCGGTAGAGGCGGCGGACTTCAACCGCCAGACACTGGCCGAGGCGGAGCGGATGCGCGATTTCCTCGCCGCCCATTACCGCACCGCACGCCGCCCCGAGCCGATGTGGCAGGCGGTCGCGCGAGCCGAGCCCCCCGCCAGCCTCGCCCACACGCTGAGCCAGTTCGCCGAGCGGGGCCGCCTGCCCTTTTACGAGGAAGAAACCTTCGCGCGGGACAGCTGGGCCGCGATATTGCTGGGCCAGGGGTTCCTGCCGCGCCGTATCGATCCGCTCGTCCATGGCGTGTCGGCGACCGAGGTGCAGGCGGTCATGAGCCGCCTGTCGGACGCCATTACCGACGCTCTGCCCCAAATCCCCGCCCACGCCGAATGGCGCGCGGCCCAGATGAGACGCCTTGCCCGATGAGCGTGACGCCCCCCCATGACCATAGCATCCGCCGCGTCGTCATCGTCGGCGGCGGCACCGCCGGCTGGATGGCCGCCGCCGCCTTCGCCCGGCTGTTGAACAACGGCTATACGCAGGTGACGCTGATCGAATCGGAGGAAATCGGTACGGTCGGCGTCGGCGAAGCGACGATCCCGCCGATCATTACCTTCAACCAAATGCTGGGGCTGGACGAGAATGACTTTCTTGCCGCGACCGGTGGTACGTTCAAGCTGGGGATCGAGTTCGTCGACTGGGGCGACAAGGGCGAGCGCTATTTCCATCCCTTTGGTCGGTTCGGCCACGACCTTCAGGGCGTGCATTTCCACCAGCTCTGGCTGCGCGAGCGCAACCGCCGGGCGATTCCCGACATCGCCGACTGGTCGATGAGCGCGGTCGCGGCGCGGCAGCGACGCTTCGGCCGCGCCAAGGCGGATGCCCGCTCGCCGATCCGCGAGCTGTTCTATGCCTTCCACTTCGATGCCTCGCTCTATGCCCGTTACTTGCGCGGCTATGCCGAGCGCGGCGGCGTCACCCGGATCGAGGGGCGGATCGACGCGGTGAATCTGCGCCCCGAGGATGGCCATGTCGAGGCGGTGACGCTGGCCGATGGACGGCGGATCGAGGGCGACCTGTTCATCGACTGCTCGGGCTTTCGCGGTCTGTTGATCGAGGAAGCGCTGGAGACGGGGTATGAAAGCTATGCCCGGTGGCTGCCCTGCGACCGCGCGGTCGCGGCGCCGTGCGCCCTGCCCGACCCGCGCGAGCCCGATCCCTTCACCCGCGCCACCGCACGCGACGCCGGGTGGCAATGGCGCATCCCGCTGCAGCACCGGATGGGCAATGGCCTGGTCTATTGCAGCGAATTTCTGGACGACGAAGCGGCGCGCGCGCAACTGGTCGACAGCCTGGAGGGCGAATTGCTGGGCGAACCGCGCCAGTTGCGCTTCACGGCGGGACGGAGGCGGAAAAGCTGGAACCGCAACGTCGTGGCGCTTGGTCTGTCGAGCGGATTTCTGGAGCCGCTCGAGTCGACCAGCATCCATCTGGTGCAGGCGGCGATCCAGCGGCTGATCGCGCTGTTCCCCGACACGCGCTTCGATCCCACCGAGCGCGACGAATTCAATCGCCAGATACACGACCTGTACGAGGATGTGCGCGACTTCATCATCCTGCATTACAAGGCCACACGGCGCACCGACACACCCTTTTGGGACCGGGTCCGCACCATGGAGGTGCCGGAAAGCCTGTCGCGTAAGATGGCGCTATGGGCGGGCAAGGGGCGGCTGTTCCGCGAAGGCTATGACCTGTTCGCCAATCCCAGTTGGGTCGCGGTGTGCCTGGGCCAGGGTCTGGTCCCGCAAAGCTGGGAGCCTGCCGCCGATGCGCTGGACGAGGATCTGGTCGCGCAGGCGCTGGAGCAGATACGCGGCGGCTATGCCGATACGGCGGCGCGATTGCCGAGCCATGGCGATTTCCTGCGCATGACCGCGCCCTCCCCATTGGCCCCCGGCCTGACCGGAGCGTCCGATGCACCGGGCGGCGGTTTCGATTTCACCCGCACCGCACTAGGCGCGACCGGCGCGCGAGGTCCCCTGTTATGAAACGGATCGTCCTTCCCCTGCTGGCGCTGATCGGGATCGGCGCCAGCGACGCCCCTGGCCCGCATCTCAACCAGATCGGATTCCGCCCCGACACGGCCAAGCGCGCGATCCTCGCCGCCATCGGATCGGCGCCGCTGCCATGGCAATTGCTGGACGAAGGCGGTCATGTCGTCGCGCAAGGGCGGACCGCACCTTTCGGCGCCGACGCGGCATCGGGCGACAAGGTCCATCGGATCGACTTCGGCAGCTTTGCCACGCCCGGCACCTATCGCCTGCGGGTCGATGGTCAGGTCAGCCACCCCTTCGCGATTGAGGCGGGGCTGTACCGTCCCCTGGCACGCGCGGCGCTCAACTTCTTCTATCAGCAGCGCGCCGGTGTCGCGATCGAGGCACGCTTTGCCGGTAGCCCGCAATGGGCGCGCGCGGCGGGTCATGTGCGCGAGGTCGTGACCTGCTTCAAGGGCCCCGATCTGGCGGGCACGAACTGGCCGGGCTGCCCCTATAGGCTCGACGTGACCGGCGGATGGTATGATGCGGGCGACCAGGGTAAATATGTCGTCAATGGCGGCATCTCGCTATGGATGCTGCAGAATCTCTATGAGATCGACGCGGCATCGCCCCCCTTCCCCGATGGCAGCGCCACACTGCCCGAGGCCGGGAACGGGATCAACGACCTGCTCGATGAAACACGGTGGGAAATGCGGTTCCTGCTCGCCATGCAGGTGCCCGATGGGCAGACGCTGGCATTGCCGGTCGGGCGGCAGGGACGCGGGCCATACCGGCTGACGCCCGTCGATGCCGGGGGCATGGCGCATCACAAGATCGCCGACCGCAACTGGACCAGGCTGCCCACCGCGCCGGCCGACGATCGGGAAGAGCGGCTGCTCTATCCGCCCAGCACGGCGGCGACGCTGAACCTTGCGGCCACCGCCGCGCAATGCGCCCGCATCTGGCGGGGGATCGATGACGGCTTTGCCAAGCGTTGCCTCGTCGCGGCGGGCAAGGCCTATAGGGCCGCGTTGCGCAACCCCGACATCTATGCCGCGCAGGCATTCAATGGCAGCGGCGGTTATGGCGATGGCGACCTGTCGGACGAACTGTATTGGGCGACCGCCGAACTCTATGCCGCGACCGGCATGCCCGAACTGGCCGAGGCGCTGAAGCGAATGCCGCTCCACGACGCGCCGCTCACCGCCGAGCCGAGCTGGGCCGGGACCGCCGCGCTGGGCACCATCACCCTGGCGACCGCCACCGGCGTCGTCCCGTCCGAACGGACGGCGGCACGGGCCAAACTGATCGCGCTCGCCGACCGGTTTGTGGAGGAGGAAACCCGGTCGGGCTATCATATCCCCTACGCCTCGACCGCCTATAGCTGGGGCTCGAACAGCGTCCTGATGGGTCGCGCGATGATCCTGTCGCTGGCGGCGCGGTTCACGGGCGAGGAACGCTATCGCGACGCCGCCGTCGATGCGATGGACTATGTGCTGGGCCGCAACCCGCTCGATCAAAGCTATGTCAGCGGCTTCGGGTGGAAACCGATGACCAACCCCCATCATCGCTTCTGGGCGCATCAGTTCGATGCGAAGACCCCCGGACCGCCGCCGGGCGTGTTGAGCGGGGGCGCGAACAGCACCAGCTTTCCCGAACCGGCATCGGCTCCGCTCAAGGGGCATTGCATCGGCCAACGCTGCTGGATCGACGATGCGCGCGCCTATGCCCATAACGAGGTCGCGATCAACTGGAACGCGCCGCTGGTCTGGGTCGCGACCGACCTGACCCGCCCCTTGGCCCCTACGCGCTGACCCCGTCGCCCCCTGTTCCGATCACAAAAACCATATCATTTGCAGAGAGGATTTTAGATGGACCGTCGCAATTTCATGAAGACCGGCATGGCGATGAGCGGTGCCGCGCTCGCCACGGGCGGAGGCAGCCTGGCCGCCGCTCGTGCCGCCGCCGCTCAAGGACAGGATTTGAGCTTTCCCAAGGACTTCCTCTGGGGTTGCGCCACCGCCTCCTACCAGATCGAGGGCGCGGTGAAGGAGGACGGTCGCGGGCAGACCAACTGGGACGTCTTCTCGCACACCCCCGGCAAGGTCGCCAATGGCGACACCGGCGACGTCGCCTGCGACAGCTATCACCGGTACAAGGACGACATCGCGCTCCTCCAGAATCTGGGCGTCAAGGCGTACCGCATGTCGATCGCCTGGTCGCGCATCTTCCCCGAGGGGCGCGGCAAGCCCAATCAGAAGGGCCTGGACTATTACAACCGCGTGATCGACGGGTTGCTGGCGGCGGGTATCCAGCCCAACGTCACCATGTTCCACTGGGATTTGCCCCAGGCGCTGCCCGGCGGGTGGCAGAATCGCGACACCGCCAAGGCGTTCGCCGACTATGCCGGGTTCATGGCCGGCAAGCTGTCCGATCGCGTCCACCGCTTCATGACGGTCAACGAACTGCGCTGCTTCACCGATCTCGGGCATATGGTCGGCATCCACGCGCCGGGGCTGAAACTGCCGCAGGGCCAGGTGAACCAGGTCCGCCATCACGGCGTCCTCGCCCATGGCCTGGGCGTCCAGGCGATCCGCGCCCATGCCAAGGCCGGGACCGAGGTGGGCATCGCGGACAATGCCAGCATCTTCGTGCCCGTCATCGAGACGCCCGAGCATATCGAGGCGACCAAGAAGGCGATGCGCGACGAAAACGCCATGTTCCTGACCGCCGTCATGGAAGGCCGATATATCGACAGCTATCTGTCGGCGGCGGGGGCCGATGCGCCCAAGGTGCAGGCGGGCGACATGGCCGCGATCGGCAGCCCGCTCGATTTCGTCGCGCTCAACATCTACACCCCGACCTTCGTCAAGGCGAACCCCGACGATCCGCGCGGCTATACGCCCCTGCCCCATCTGGCGCACTCGCCGCGCATGGCCTCGCCCTGGCTCTATGTCGGTCCCGAAGCCGCCTATTGGGGCGTGCGCGCGGTCAGCGAGATGTGGAAGCCCAAGGCCATCTACATATCCGAGAACGGCACCTCGGCCGACGACGTGCTGAACGACAAGGGGATGGTCGATGACGGCGACCGGATCATGTATCTGCGCAACTATCTGGGCCAGTTCCGTCGCGCGGCGGCGGAGGGATACCCGCTCAAGGGCTATTTCCTGTGGAGCCTGATGGACAATTTCGAATGGGCCGATGGCTATGCCCTGCGCTTCGGCCTGCACCATGTCGACTATGCCACCCAGAAGCGCACTCCGAAGCTGAGCGCGCAATGGTATAAGGAACTGATCCGCCGCAACGCGCTGGTCTGATTATTCCTCAGCGAAACGAAGAAGCCCGCCGGTCCCATGGTGACCGGCGGGCTTTCTTTATTCCATCACGGAAAGGGATCAGAAGCGGAAGCGCAGCCCCACGCCATAATAGCGGCCCTCGTCGCGGATATCGCGCGGATAGGACAGACCATCGCCATATTGCGCATAGTTGTTGAATGGCTGCGCCAGAATATTGGCCGCGTCGAACGTGATCGTGACTTCCTTCATAATGTTGTAGTTGAACGAGAAATCCAGCCGCTGGATGCGGGTCGTGCCCTCACCGTTATACACGCCCTGAGCGTTGACGAAGTTGCTGTTCAGGAACGCATCGCGATTGTTGAACGACAGCCGGGTCGAGACGTCACCCTTTTCGTAGAACAGCGCGACGTTATAGGTCCAGCGCGACAGATTCGGAATACGAACGAAGGGCGGCTCGGTGGCCCCACCTACGCTGCGGAAGACGTTGGCGGGATATTGCTGTTCGCCGACCAGAAAGGTCGTGTTGGCCTGGACGCCGATCCCGCTCCACAGGCCCGGCAGGAAGTCGAGAAAAGTCTGTGCGCCCAGTTCGAAACCCTTGATCCGCCCCTTGCCCGCATTTTCCGGACGGGTGATTTCCAGCAGACCATAGACCGGGTCAAGCGTCCGGTTGGTATAGTTGCTGATGAAGCCCTTCAGATCGCGGTAGAAGGCCGCCGCGGTAATCGAAGCCGTCGGCGAGAAATAATATTCGACCGTCGCGTCGAAGTTCTTGGACGTCAGTGGTTGGAGGTCCGGGTTGCCGCCATTGCCATAGGCATCGGGACGCCCCTGAAGCCCAGGTCCGAACCGCGTGTCCGGCACGGGGTCGGCCACCGGCGTCGCGGTGTTCTGCGAAATATAGATGGCCGGATTCAGCTGGCCGAATTCCGGCTTCGTCCGGGTGATCGTGAAACCGAAGCGGACCTGTAGCTTGTCCGTCGGACGCACGCGCAGGCTGACATTGGGCAGGATGTCGACATAATTGGCCTTCACGCTACGCGGCTCGGCGCGGGTCACGCCGTTGAACGTGACGTTCGACACGCCGCTATAGCGGCCGACCGTGTTGACAACGCGCGCACCAATCAGTCCGTCGAAGCGGAAGGTCCCGATATCGAATTCATATTTGGTCTGGCCGTAAAAGGCATAGGTTTTTTCGCGAGCCAGGAAGGTAGAAAGCGGATCGAGCTGGACCGTCGGCGAGGCGAAGCGGTTCAACGCATCGCGATAACCCTGGTCGGTCGGATTGCCCGCGACGATTCTCTGCAACGCTTCATAGGAGAATTGGCGAAGCTGGGCGGCGTTCCCCGCAATCCCCTCCCGCGTCGGCATCAGCCAGCTGGTGAAGCCCTGATTGCCGCGGAAGGCGTTCTGCGTCAGCGCCAGGTCGCCGGTCGGCGTCTGGTTCAGCGGGATCGCCAGCCATTCGGTATAGGCATAGCGATTGCCCTGACGCAGCGAGGCATCGCGATCGGTCCACCGGACACCGATCTGAAGCTTGGGGAACAGCGACAGGTTGGTCTCGAAATCCAAATCGCCGCGCCACTGCCAGCCCTTGCCCTGAACGCGATAGGTGCGCTCATAATAGCCGCGCCAGATATAGTTGTTCGGGTCGGCCGGATCGAAGCCCGGCAGCGAGAAGGACGATCCGTTGTCGACGAAGAACCGGACGTCAGCCGTCGGCGCGCGCGAGAAGGCGCTGTCGAAACTCCATTCGTCGCTGCCATATTCCGACGTGGTATACGCCAGGTCAGTCGAGAAATGGGCCGGGCCCAAATCCCATTTGGCTCCGCCCGCCACCTGATACGTGTTGGTATAGGCGCTCGCCGTGCTGCGATACGCCTCGGGCCGGATACCGCCGGTCTTGGTCAGGCTATCGACCTGCCGCGGCTCTCCATCGCGCAGGACGACATTGGTATAGCTCGGCGCGCCGTCGAGGACCGGCACGCGCAGCCAGTCATTGGCGATCTCGCCGCGATAGCTCTGGTACAGGAAGTCATAATAGATTTCGAGATTGTGCGCCGGACGCCACTGCGCGCTGGCATTGATGGCCGGGCGCCAACGCTTGCCGCTGTCGTTAAAGACGCCCACATTGACCGGGATCTGCCAGCCGCGACCGGCCGAGGCGGGGCTGATCGTCGAATTGGCGCTGGGGCTGGTCACATAGCCATCGGCCCAGCGGACCGCGTTGCGATATTGCGCCTGGGTATAGGCGGCGTTGATCAACCAGCCGATCTCGCCGATTGCCGTATCCGCCCGCTGGCTGATGAGCAGATTGCCCAGCGGGTCGAACTTCTTCGACTGGTCGTTATAGGTGCCGCGAATACCGCCCGCGACGGTCAGGCCCTTTTCGAAATCGAAGGGGCGGCGCGAACGCACGTTGATCAGACCCGCCAGACCGGGTTCCAGCAGATCGGCGGTGCCCGACTTATAGACTTCTAGACCCGCAAGTGCGCCCGCCGGGAAATCCTGAAGCGCGGCGCGGCGATTCTCGGCAGTGAAGATGTCGCGACCGTTGAAGGTCGTCGCCACGTCCGGCAGACCGCGCACCAGCACCTGAGTCACTTCGTCGCTGTACCGGTTGACCTGGATGCCGGTCACGCGCGCGAGCGACTCCGCCGCCGTATTGTCGGGCAATTTGCCGATGTCCTGCGCAACGATGGCGTCCAGGATCGCATCCGAGTTACGCTTGATCGCCTGCGCGCTGCCCAGGCTGGCGCGGTAGCCGGTGACGACAATGTCGCGCGGGTCGGCCTGCTCGTCCTCCAGGCCGGTGGTCGAGGACTGGACCGGGCTACGATCCGGAACTTCCTGTACATCCTGCTGGATTCCCACCTGCGTCTGGGCTTCGATCGGCGCATTGGGATCGGACGTCTGTGTGGTGCTGGCAGCGTTGCCGGTCTGGGCCGAAGCGGGCGCGGCGATCAGCGCCAACGGCGCAACCGACAGCAACAGGACGTGATGCCTCATCAGAACTCCCCTCATATGGTCCGAACTTTCGGTACCTCTTGGGGTCATTTGTCAGACTATCCCCTCATTCGGTCAAGCCATGCATGACAAAATAATGAGACAGACTTCACTTCGTGGATTTTCGGTCACACCAATGAAGTTCGCAGCCGCAGCAATGTTAGCGCAATCAATGTGCTAACATATTGTATTTGGAGATTTTAGATTCTGCTTCCATGGCGACGACACTTATCGCCTCTTGTCGGTCTTTTTGGCAAAGCGACATGGTAGGCCGGGGGCCATGCCCCCGGACCTGACGATCTAGATCAAGATCGGGCCATTGGCGACGGGCCGCCCGAATTCCGGCGTGCCATCAGCGCGATAGCCGAATCGCTGAACCCGCGTATCGCGATTGGGGTCGTAGAGCGGATCGCCGGTGATCCGCTCATAATCGCGGGCGTGATAGACGAGCACGTCCCTGCCCGCCCGGTCGACCGTGAAGCTGTTGTGGCCTGGGCCATAAATATGCCGCGCGGCATCGGTGCGGAACACTGGCTCGGGCGACTTGGTCCAGGCGGCGGGGTCCATCAGATCGGCATCGTCGCGCGCGGTCAGCATGCCCATGCAGTAACGCGCATCGGTCGCGCTCGCCGAATAGGTCATGAAGATGCGGCCGTTGCGGATCAGCGGCGCAGGCCCCTCCGCGACCTTGAACCCCTGAACCTCCCAAGGCAGCGTCGGCACGGTCAGCCGGGCGGGACGCGCCGCAAGGGTCGTCGGGGTGGCGAGCGGCGCGAGATAGAGGTTGGAGTTGGTGTCGATCCCCGGTTCCTTCTGCGCCCAGGCCAGATACCGGGTGCCACGATGCACGAAGGTCGTGGAGTCGAGCGTGAACGTGTCCCACGGCGTCTCCAACTGACCCAGCAGCGACCATTTGCCCGTCACCGGATCGGCCCCGTCGCATTGCAGCACATAGGTGCGGATATGGAAGACATCGCCGCCATCACCCGCCGCGACATAGACATACCAGCGACCATCGATCTGGTGGATTTCGGGTGCCCAGATATGGCCCGCCATCCTGCCCGATGCAGGCCGCCGCCACAGCACGGTCTCCGGCGCGGTGGCCAGACCGCCGATGGTCCTGGCTCGGCGCAGGATCACCCGGTCATATTCGGGGACCGAGGCCATGAAGGTATAGAGCCCGTCCGCCTGAAGCGCGATCTGCGTATCGGCGCGTTGCCGGACCAGCGGGTTCGTCACCCGCTCGGCCAGGCCGGCCTTCGACTTCCGGCTCCATGCGGGCGCCGCGGCCAGCGCCACACCACCCGCCACCAGGGCACGACGGGTCAACTCGATCTTGGTCATGGCGTCTCCTTCTCTACGATGGGCCAACCGCTTTCGTCCCAGCGAAGCCGGGCGATCCGCAGCGTCGAGGCCCCCTTGGCCGCCGCGTCATAGGCATGGTGGATCAGGTAATCGCGGCCGTCCCGGTCATGCAGCACGCCGGCATGGCCCGGACCGCGAAACCGGTCACGTCCCTCGGCATCGGCCCGGAGCAACACGGTGCCGCCGCCCTCCCGCATGGCGCGCCCCGATCGGTCGAGATACGGCCCCTCGATCGATCGCGCGCGACCGATCCGCAGATGGTAACTGCTCTTCGTTCCCCGGCAGCAAAAGTCGAACGAGACGATCAGCCAGTACCAGCCGCCATGATCGATGATGAACGGCGCCTCGATCGCATTCACGCCCTGCCCCGGCATACGCCGCGCGATCATCGCGGGCTTGGCGTCACGCGCGGGCTTTCCCGTCTTCGGATCGAGCCGAACCAACTGAATCCCACTCCAGAAGCTGCCAAAGGCGAGCCACTCGCCCCCCTGCCGATCGCGGGCAAAGGCGGGGTCGATCGCATTATAGTCGTCCCCCTCCTGCGAGGCGATCACCGGTCCCTCGTCACGCCAGCCATGATCGGGGCGCGCCGGATCAAGGGTCGCAGCGGTCGCCAGACCGATCACCGAACGCTGCTTGCCGAAGCCGGAGACCGAGTAATAAAGCCGATAGCGCCCGCCGACCCGCGCGATGTCGGGCGCCCACATATCCTTCGCACCCGGCACCGCCGCCAGCGCCCAATCGGGAATAGCGGTCAGGGGAGAGGGTAATGGCGTCCAGCGCCGCAGGTCCCGCGACATCCGCGCCACCAGCGGCCCGCGACCGCGCTGCCCGGTCGAGTAGGAGTAATAGACGCGCCCCTCACGGATCAGGACGGGGTCGTGCGCGGGAACGATGTCGCCCGACAGCGTCAGGTCGCGCGGTGCGGATCGCAGCGTCTGTCCCGCCAGGACCAGGGCACCGGTCAAGAGCATCAGGCGCATGACACACAGGCTCCTGGATCGGCCCAATTGGCGCATGCGCGGCGGCGTCCTCTCTTATGTCCATGTCATTGAGATCGCACGGCGTCGATCCGGCACCCTACCCGACTATAGTCGGACATATGCCAAGGCAAGCTGCTTTGTCGTTCGGCATCCCCTTGTCGAGCGCGGGATGACACGGCATCAAGCGGCCATGCGGATCGCCATCATCGATACCAGCAGCACGCGCGCCGCGATCATTTCCGATGGCTTGCGCGAGGCGGGGCTGACCGATCTGGTGGTGATCGATCCCGCCGGGGCCCTTGCCGCCCAGGTCGAGCGCGCCGCGCCCGAGGTGGTGCTGATCAACCTCGAAAACCCCAGTCGCGACGTGCTGGAGGATTTCTTCACCATGTCGCGCGCACTCGACCGGCCGATCGCGATGTTCGTGGACCAGTCCGATGCCGAGGCGACCATGGCGGCGGTCGATGCGGGCGTGTCCGCCTATGTCGTCGACGGCTTGGCCAAGCAGCGGATCAAGCCGATCCTCGATCTGGCGGTGCGCCGCTTCCAGGCCTTTTCCCGGCTTCAGGCCGAGTTGGCCGAAGCGAAGACCGCGCTGGCCGACCGGCAGGTGATCGACCGGGCCAAGGCGATCCTGATGCGCCGCCGGAGCCTTGCCGAACCCGCCGCTTATGCGTTGTTGCGCAGCCACGCCATGACCAGCAATCGCCGCATCGCCGACGTGGCGGAGGCGATCGTGACCAGCGAGCAGCTGATGGGAGGTTTGCCATGAGCCTCGACATGTTCCGTATCGGGTTCCTGC
The DNA here is from genome assembly GCF_025371035.1 of Sphingomonas sp. LC-1. GTDB lineage: Bacteria > Pseudomonadota > Alphaproteobacteria > Sphingomonadales > Sphingomonadaceae > Sphingomonas > Sphingomonas sanguinis_E. The sequence goes on from NZ_JANZXB010000008.1 coordinate 145,448, forward strand.
CGCTGGTCGATGCCGCCCTTCCCATCCTGGCGCGCGAACGGGGCTTTGCCGAGGCCGAGGGTATCGAGGTCCAGTTGGTCCGCGACGTGACCTGGGCGGCGGTGCGCGACCGTTTGCTCTATGGCCATACCGATGCCGCGCATCTGGTCGCGCCGCTCGCCATTTCGACCGCGCTGGGCCGCGACCGGCCGGCAGTGCCGATGGCGGTGCCGTTCGTGCTGGGGCTGAACGGCAATGCCATTACCTTTTCGATCGCGCTGGGCGAGGCGGTAGGCCTGGGCGAGGCGCTGGGCGATCCGATCGCGATCGGGGCCGCGTTGGCGCGGGTGGCGGAACAACGGCGTGCGGCGGGCCGGCCGCTGCGGTTCGGCGTCGTGCATCGCCATTCCAGCCATAATTATATGCTCCGCTATTGGCTGGCCGGGGTCGGCATCCGCCCGGACAGCGACGTCGAGATCATCGTCACCAGCCCCCCCTTCGCCGCCGATGCGCTGGCGGCGGGCGAGGTGGACGGCATCTGTGTCGGCGAGCCGTGGAACTCGATCGCGGTCGATCGCGGCGTCGGCCGGATCGCGCTCGCCACCGCGCAAATCTGGCGGCGCGGGGTGGAAAAGGTGCTCGCCCTGCGCGGCGACCGGGCAGAGGAGCGACGCGACGGCGTGCTGCGGCTGATCCGTGCGCTTCATGCGGCGGCGGCGCATTTCGTCGATCCGGCGACCGTGGAGGACAGTGCCACCATCCTCGCGCGGCCGGAATATCTGGACGCACCGGTCGATGCGATCCTGCGCGCGATCACCGATCGCATTCGCCTCGTCCCTGGTGGCGAGCCGATCCACTATCCCGACTTCATGTTCCAGTATCGCGAAGCAGCGAATTTTCCGTGGCGCAGCCAGGCGGGTTGGCTTTACGCGCAAATGGTGCGCTGGGGCCTGCCCTTCTCACCCGAAGACGCCGCGACTGCGCAGGGAGTGTTCCGCCCCGACCTGTACCGCGCCGCGCTGGCAGGCTCGGGCGCGCCGTTGCCGGGCGCCAGTTCCAAGCTGGAGGGCGCGTTGGTCGAGCCGATCGGCGCGGGCTCGACGCAAGGCCGGCTCGTCTTGGGAAGCGACCGCTTCTTCGACGGGCGGGCGTTCGATCCGGACGATATTCCGGGGTATCTCGCGGAATTGCCTTGAAATTTCTCCCCTGTAAGGGGAGGTGGCAGGGCGGAGCCCTGACGGAGGGGTGTCCCGCTCTCGATAGGGTGACACCCCTCCGACGCGCTGCGCGCGCCACCTCCCCTTACAGGGGAGAAATGAGTGTTTTTGCTGCGATTGCGAAAGCCTCTTGCGCTGATACGGCGAATCAGGCAATTTCCGATCCGTCCGGCAATGGAGTCGGGCACGAGATAGCAGCGATCGCCGCTCCAACGACGGGGTAGCGCGCTGGCGGAAGCGGGATCATCCCGCGTTTCGCTTGGAGGCAACGAAGCCGCCAGGATGTGACCCACGGGTTTACGTCCTGGCGGCTTTTTCCGTTTGGGCTTGGATCGGGGGTAGCACAATGGCGACAGCATTTTGGGATGGCAGCAAAAAGGAAAAGGCGGCCGATGACGGCGGCTTCTGGTCGAGCGGGCATACGCCGACCCTGATCGCGGCGTTTCTCTATTTCGATCTGGCCTTCATGGTCTGGGTGCTGCTCGGGCCGCTCGCGCCGCAGATCGCGACGAGCCTCGCCCTCACCCCGGCGCAAAAGGGCGTGATGGTCGCGGTGCCGACGCTGGCGGGTGCGATCCTGCGCGTGGTCAACGGCCTGCTGGTCGACCGGATCGGGCCGAAGCGTGCAGGCGCGATCAGCCAGATCATCGTGATCGCGGGTCTCTTCTCCGCCTGGATGCTCGAGGTCAGCAGCTTCGGCGGTACGCTGGCGCTGGGCGTGATCCTCGGCTTTGCGGGCGCCAGCTTCGCCATAGCGCTGCCGCTTGCCAGCCGCTGGTATCCGCCCGAGCATCAGGGCAAGGCGATGGGTCTGGCGGGCATGGGCAATTCGGGCACGGTGCTCGCCGCGCTCTTCGCTCCCGCGCTCGCCAAGCTGTTCGGCTGGAACGCGGTGCTGGGTCTGGCCTGCATCCCGCTGAGCCTCGTCTTCATCGCCTATATGGTGATGGCGAAGGACGCACCGGGTGCACCGCCGCCGCGCCGTTTCGTCGAATATCTCGCGCCCTTGAAGCAGGCCGATGCCTGGTGGCTGATGGGCTTCTATGCCGTCACCTTCGGCGGGTTCGTCGGGCTCGCGGCCAGCCTGCCCATCTATTTCACCGACCGGTTCGGCCTGACCCCGATCCAGGCGGGTTACGCCACCGCCGCCTGCGTCTTCGCCGGCTCGCTGGTGCGGCCGATGGGCGGCGCGCTCGCCGATGCGATCGGCGGCGTGAAGGCGCTGACCGCGGTATTCCTGGTCGCCGCCGCAACCCTGACCGGCGTATCGCTGGTCGACGGCTTCACCGCCTCGCTGGCGCTGTTCGTCCTGTCGATGCTGGCGCTGGGTGTCGGCAACGGCGCGGTGTTCCAGCTGGTGCCGCAGCGTTTTGCGGCCGAGATTGGCGTGATGACCGGCCTGGTCGGCATGGCGGGCGGCATCGGCGGCTTCTACCTCGCCTCCTCGCTGGGCTTCGCCAAGCAGTGGACGGGCAGCTTCTCGCCCGGCTTCCTGATCTTCGCGGCGCTCGGTATCCTGGCGGTCACTGGACTGACGCTGGTGAAGGCCCGTTGGCGGCGCGATTGGGCGACCGCCGGAACGGTGCGGATCTGAACCATGCGCGCCTTTTCCTCCCCTCTCCTGCTGTCGGCCTCCATTCTCGTGGCGGCGCCCGCCGCCGCGCAGACGGTCACGCTGAAGCCGCTGGCCGAAGCCCGGTTGCGGTGGGAGCAGGTCGATCAGGACGGTCTTCCCCAGACATCGGATGCGGTCACCGCCCGCATCCGGACCGGGGTGGTCGCGACCTCCGGCGCATGGTCGGCCCTGGCGGAGGCGCAGGGCAACCTGGCCATCGTCCCCGACTATTTCGATGGCGTTCACCCCAATCCCAACCGCCCGCTGATCGGCGATCCGCAGAGCATCGGCCTGTACCGCGCACAGGTGCAGTACAAGTCGGCGCCCTTGACCCTGACCGTGGGGCGCCAGCGTATCGCACTGGATGACGAACGCTTCGTTGGTCAGGCTGCGATCCGCAACAATGGCCAGACCTTCGACGCGGTGCGTGCCGAATTGGTCCCGGTGAAGGGCGTGAAGGCGGATGTCAGCTATGTTTGGGGCGTCCGCACCGTCTGGGGCATCGATGGCAACGGCATCCGTCCCCGCTCAGTCGGGGGCAACACGGTGCTCGCCAATCTCGGTTGGGCCTCTCCGATCGGCACGCTGACTGGCTTTGCCTATCTGATCGACGAGGACGAGGCCGCGGTGCAGGGTTTCCGCCTGTCGAGCCAGACCTATGGCGCGCGTCTGGCAGGCAACCGGCCGCTGGGCAAGGCGAAGCTGTCCTATCAGGCGAGCTGGGCGCGCCAGTCGGACTATCACCGCAATCCCAATAGCTATTCGGCCGATTACTGGCTGGCCGATGTGGCGCTCGATCTGAACGGCCCGCGCCTGGGCGGCGGTTACGAGGTGCTGGGTGCCGATAAGGGCCAGGCGCTGACCAGCTTCCAGACGCCCTTGTCCTCGATCTTCAAGTTCCAGGGTTGGGCCGACAAGTTCACCACTACCCCGCCCGACGGCATCCGCGATCTCTATGCCAGCACCGGGTGGGGCTGGAAGCAGGTCGGCGCGGTCAAGGCGGTCAGCCTGTCCGCCATCTGGCACCGTTTCGAGAGCGATCGGCTGATCCGTCACTACGGCAACGAGATCGACGTGCTGGCGCAAGGCAAGGTCGGCCGCACCACCGCCTCGCTGCGCTACGCCGATTATCAGGCGGATCGCTTCGGCGCGGATACCAAGAAATTCTGGCTCCAACTGGACTGGACCATCTGATGGAACACACCCCCGTCGTCGCGGCGACCGATACCCGCGAGCACCTCATCGTAATCGGTAACGGCATGGCCGGATGCCGCGCGGTCGAGGAATTGCTGGCGCGCGATCCCGCCCGTTACCGCATCACCATCTTCGGCGCCGAGCCGCTGGTGAACTATAACCGGATCATGCTGTCGCCTGTGCTGGCGGGCGAGAAGACGTTCGACGAGATCGTCATCAACGGGCTCGACTGGTATGCCAATAACGGCATCACCCTGGTCAGCGGCGATCCCGTCACCGCGATCGACCGGACGGCGCGAACGGTCACGGCGAAGAGCGGCATGGTGCTGGATTATGACCGGCTGCTGATCGCGACCGGCTCCGACCCGTTCATCATCCCTGTGCCCGGCCACAACCTGCCCGGCGTCATCAGCTTCCGCGACATGAAGGATGTCGAGCATATGCTCGCCGCCGCGGAGCGGGGCGGCAGCGCGGTCGTGATAGGCGGCGGCCTGCTGGGCCTTGAGGCCGCACACGGGCTGAGCCTGCGGGGCATGACCGTCACCGTCCTCCATCTGATGCCGACGCTGATGGAACGGCAGCTGGACGAGGCGGCGGGCTGGCTGCTGAAGCAGGCGCTGGAGGCGCGCGGCCAGACCGTGTTGTGCGGCGCCGATACCGCCGAGATCGTCGGCGACGGCAAGGTCGAGGCAATCCGCCTGAAGGACGGGCGCGAGATTTCCGCCGACCTGGTGGTGATGGCGGTCGGCATCCGCCCCTGCGTCGCGCTGGCCCGCGCCGCCGGGCTGGAGGTCGGACGCGGTATCAAGGTGGACGACCATATGGTCACCTCCGATCCGCGCATCCTGGCGGTCGGCGAATGCGTCGAGCATGACGGACAGGTCTACGGCCTGGTCGCGCCACTCTGGGACATGTGCCGTAGCCTCGCCGATGCGCTGACCGGCGCGCCTTCGGGCTATCGCCCCACCGCGACTGCGACCAAGCTGAAGGTCGCCGGACTCGACGTCTTCTCGGCGGGTGATTTTAGCGGCGGCGACGGCGCGGAGGACATCGTGCTGCGCGACGCGAGCCGCGGCATTTACAAGCGCGTCGTGGTCAAGGACGACCGGATCGTCGGCGCGGTGCTGTACGGCGACACCGCCGACGGCAACTGGTATTTCGACCTGCTCAAAAAGGGCGAGAGCGTCGGCGACATTCGCGACGCCTTGATCTTCGGCCAGGCCTTCGCCTCGGGAGGGGGGCAAGCGGACCCTAAGGCCGCCGTTGCGGCGCTCTCCGATACGGCGGAGATTTGCGGCTGCAACGGCGTCACCAAGGGCCAGGTCGTGTCGTGCATCGCCAAGGGGGCACATAGCCTCGACGCGGTGCGCGCCACCTGCAAGGCATCGGCAAGCTGCGGCTCGTGCACCGGGCTGGTCGAGACGTTGCTCGCACTCACCCTCGGCGACGAGGTGGAGGCCGGGCCGAAGACCATGTGCAAATGCACCAGCTTCGGTCATGACGATGTCCGTCGCGAGATCGTCGCGCAGGGAATGCGCGCGATCCCCGAAGTGATGCAGAAGCTGCACTGGTCGACGCCGGACGGCTGTTCGTCGTGTCGCCCGGCGCTCAACTATTATCTGCTGTGCGCGCTGCCCGGCGAATATGTCGACGACCAGCAGAGCCGCTTCGTCAACGAACGGATGCACGCCAACATCCAGAAGGACGGCACCTATTCGGTCGTGCCGCGCATGTGGGGCGGGATCACCAGCCCCACGGAATTGCGCGCGATCGCCGATGTGGTCGAGAAGTTCAACGCGCCGATGGTCAAGGTGACCGGCGGCCAGCGGCTCGACATTTTCGGCATCAAGAAGGAGGATCTGCCCGCCGTCTGGGCCGATCTGAACGCGGCGGGCATGGTCTCGGGCCATGCCTATGGCAAGTCGCTGCGCACCGTGAAGACGTGCGTCGGCTCCGAATGGTGCCGCTTCGGCACGCAGGATTCGACCGGTCTCGGCGTCAAGCTGGAGCGGGCGACCTGGGGGTCATGGATGCCGCACAAATTCAAGATCGCGGTGTCGGGCTGCCCGCGCAACTGCGCCGAGGCGACGATCAAGGACTTCGGCGTGGTCTGCGTCGACAGCGGCTATGAGCTGCACGTCGGCGGCAATGGCGGGATCAAGGTCCGCGCCACCGACCTGCTCTGCAAGGTGGCGACCGAGGCGGAGGCGATGGAGATGTGCGCCGCCTTCATCCAGCTTTACCGCGAGGAAGCCCGCTATCTGGAGCGGACCGCGCCGTGGATCGAGCGTGTGGGCCTCGCCTATATCCAGTCGCGACTGCTGCCCGACGCGGACGAGCGCGCCGAGCTGGCGCGCCGCTTCTTCTATTCGCAGCAATTCATGCAGGACGACCCCTGGGCGGCGCGGGCCGCCGGGGCCGATCGCGAAATGCACGCACCCATGGCGCGCTTCACCCCGCAGGAGGAATTGGCATGATTGGCGAATGGCTGGACATCGGCTGGGTGAGCGAAATCCCGGTGCGCGGCGCCCGCACGGTCCAGGTCGAGGGCGGTCACGACATCGCCGTCTTCCGTACCGGCGAGAACAAGGTCTTCGCGCTACTCGACCGTTGTCCGCACAAGCATGGCCGGTTGAGCCAGGGCATCGTCCATGGCGGTGCGGTGGCCTGTCCGCTGCACAATTGGCGGATCAGCCTGACCACCGGCGAGGCGCTGGGCGAGGACAAGGGCTGCACGCCGGTGGTACCGGTGAAGATCAGCGGCGGGCGGGTGTTGATCTGCCGCGCCAGCACGCTGAAGGCGGCGGCGTGAGCAGTAACCACCTCCCTCTCCCCTCCGGGGAGAGGGTCGGGGTGAGGGGCGGGTGTCTCACCGAGACCGCCCCCTCTGCGAGGCCCCTGCCCCTCACCCAACCCTCTCCCCGTGGGGGAGAGGGCTTATGATCCGCACCACCTGCGCCTATTGCGGCGTCGGCTGCGGCATCGCGGCGACCGTCACCGGCGAACGGCAGGTGCGGATCCAAGGCGATCCCGACCATCCTGCCAATCGCGGCAAGCTCTGCTCGAAGGGCACGCATCTGGGCGAAACGGTCGGCCTCGAAGGCCGCCTGCTCCACCCCATGATCGGCAAGCGCCGCGCCTCCTGGGACAAGGCGCTCGACCTCGTCGCGAAACGCTTTCGCGACACCATCGCGCAGCATGGGCCGGACAGCGTCGCCTTCTACGTCTCCGGCCAGTTGCTGACCGAGGATTATTATGTCGCCAACAAGCTGATGAAGGGGTTCATCGGCTCGGCCAATATCGACACCAATTCGCGCCTGTGCATGTCGAGCGCGGTCGCCGGCCATACCCGCGCCTTTGGCGAGGATATCGTACCCGCCACCTATGACGATATTGACGCCGCCGACCTGATCGTGCTGGTCGGCAGCAACACCGCCTGGTGCCACCCGATCGTCTATCAGCGCATCCGGGCGCGTTGCGATGCCGGCGCGAAGCTTGTCGTCATCGATCCGCGCCGTACCGAAACGGCCGAACAGGCGGACCTGCACCTGGCGATCCGACCGGGCAGCGACGTCGCGCTGATGAACGGCGCGCTGGCCTGGGCACGCGCCGCGGGCGCGGTGGACGAGGCGTTTCTCGCCGCCTCGGTCGTGGTGCCCGAGGATTTCTGGGCGACACTGGAGAATGGCAGCGACTTGTGGTCGGTCGCCGGGACCTGCGACGTGGCGCCCGCCGACCTTCGCCGCTTCTACGAATGGTTCACCGCCACCCCGCGCACCGTCACGCTGTTCAGCCAGGGAATCAACCAGTCGACCACCGGCACCGATCAGGTGAACGCGATCCTCAACCTGCACCTGGCGACGGGGCGGATCGGCAAGCCTGGCGCGGCCCCCTTCTCAATCACCGGACAACCCAATGCGATGGGCGGGCGCGAGGTGGGCGGGCTCGCCTCGACACTGGCCGCGCATATGGACTTCGCGCCGGAGAATCGCGCGCGGGTGCAACGCTTCTGGGCCTCCCCCGCTATCGCGCCCAAGCCGGGGCTGAAGGCCGTCGACCTGTTCCGCGAACTGGGCCAAGGCCGGATCAAGGCGCTATGGATCATGGCGACCAACCCCGCCGTGTCGATGCCCGACGCCGGATCGGTGCGCGATGCGCTCGCCGCCTGCCCCTTCGTCGTGGTCAGCGACGTGGTCGCGCAGACCGACAGCTCCACCCACGCCCATGTCCGCCTGCCCGCGGCCGCATGGGGCGAGAAGGACGGCACCGTCACCAACAGCGACCGCACGGTCAGCCGACAACGCGCGCTGTTCCCCCTGCCGGGCGAAGCGAAACCCGACTGGTGGATCGTCAAGGAAGTCGGCCGCCGCATGGGCTGGAAGACCGCCTTCGCCTATGACCGTGCGGCCGAGATCTGGCGCGAGCATTGCCGCCTGTCCGCTTATGAGAATGACGGCGCACGCCTGTTCACGCTGTCCGGCCTGTCGAGCGCCGGTAACGCCGAATATGAGGCGATGGAGCCGTTCCGCTGGGGTGGCACCCCCTTCGCCGATGGCCGCTTCCCGACGCCGGACGGCCGAGCGCGGTTGGTGCCCGTGGCGCAGAAGCCGATTTCCGCGCCGCTTCGCGACTGGCCGATGACGCTGAACACCGGGCGTTACCGCGACCAATGGCATACGATGACCCGCACTGGCCTGGCCCCCAAGCTGGCGCGCCATCGCGAGGAACCGCTGGTCGAAGTCCACCCCGACGACGCCGCGCGGCTGAACCTGATCGATGGAGCCCTCGCCCGCGTCGGTACGCCGCAGGGGGACAGCCTGTTTCGCGTTTCGGTCAGCGCCGGACAGCGCGTGGGCGAATTGTTCGTCCCCATCCACTGGACCGACCAAACCGCGCGCGGCGGCCGCGCCGGCCTGCTCCCCCGACCGCTGACCGACCCCTATTCGGGTCAGCCCGGCTTCAAGCGCACCCCCGCGAGCATCGCGCCCGTGGCAACCCGCTGGCGCGGTTTTGCGATCGTGGCCGGTGCAGCGACCGATCTGCCCGACTGCTTATGGGCGACGCGCATCGCGGTACCCGGCGGCTGGCTGTGGGAAATGGCGGGCGATGGCGATCCGGTCGCGTTGGAGACGCTCCTCCCCAAAGGCCAGCGGATCGAGGCGACCGACCCTGCTCGCGGCTCGCGGCGCGTCGCGGTGATCGCGCAGGATCGCCTCGCCGCCGTCCTGTTCGTCACCGAACGCGGCGAACTGCCGAGCCGCGACTGGTTGATCGCGCAACTCAGCGCGGCCGAGGTCGCCCCGACGGTGCTTGCCGGTCGCGGGCCGGGTCAGCAGGTCGAGCGCGGAGCGATCGTCTGCAGCTGTTTCGACATCGGCGTCCGCACCATCGTCACCGCGATCCGGGATCAGCATCTGGCCGACGTCGCCGCGATCGGCGCGGCGCTGGGTGCCGGGACCAATTGCGGCTCCTGCCGCCCCGCCCTCGCCCGGCTGCTCGCCGAAACCCTGGAGCCTGCTCATGCGCATGGATGATTTCTCGCCCGGTTCGGTCTGGCTGGTCGGGGCGGGCCCCGGCGACCCCGATCTGCTGACCCGCAAGGCCGAGCGGCTGATCCGCGCCGCCGACATCGTCTTCTACGACGCGCTGGTCGGACCGGACGTGCTGGCGCTGATTCCCGACGGCACCGAGCGATCGAGCGTGGGCAAGCGATCGGGCCGTCATTCCAAGGATCAGGGCACGATCGACAGCCTGATCGTCGCAGCGGCCCTGTCCGGCCAGCGCGTCGTCCGGCTGAAGGGCGGCGACCCGTCGATCTTCGGTCGCTCCACGGAGGAAATCGACGCCTGCCGCGCCGCCGGGATCGTGGTGCACATCTGCCCCGGCATCACCGCCGCGAGCGCTGCCGCCGCATCGGGCATGATCTCCTTGACCCTGCGCGGCCTGTCCCGGCAACTTACGCTGGTGACGGCCCATTGGCGCGAGGGGGAGACGCTCGACCTCGACTGGTCGGCGCTGGCGGCACCGGATGCGACGCTGGCCGTCTATATGGGCCGTGCCGCCGCCCCGACCATCGCGCGCGAACTCATGATCGCGGGCATGCCGCCCGAAACCCCGGTGATGGTCGCGGTCAACGTGTCGCTGCCCACCGAGCGGCTCATCACCGGCCGCCTTGATGCGCTGGGCTTCCTGACCCGCACCATCGGCGAGAAGGATCCTGCGCTGCTGTTGATCGGCGAAGCGGTGGGCGCACGCCGCGCCCCCGCGTCATGCCGTATCGGTGATGTCGAGGAACTGGGTGCCCGGTCCTGATCGGAAGTGGCGCCCCTGGCCGATCGCCTAGGGGCTGTCATGGAAAGGAGAAGCTGGCTGATTCACCCGTGATGGGATGAGCATTTGCCGCAAGCCCTATCCCTCTGACGTGAGCGACGAGGAAGGGTCGTTGCTCGCGCCGTACCTGCTACTGCAACGCGAGTATGCGGGGCAGCGGGAGCAGGTACGGCCGGAGATGTTCAACGGCGTTCGCACATCGTGAAGACAGGCGCAGCGCGGCGGCAGATGCAATCGATGACTGTGATCGGGTTTAGTCGCTTTGTATGACGAGGCCGGCTTCTTAATCGGCACCCGAAACAGACCAACTCCAAAGGGGGCCTTATGCTGATTACACCAGTTTCACTGATTGCGATGGTGGCCGCGCTTGCCACCCCGACGCAGCAAACTGATCGACCCCAACCCAAGGCGCCGACCGCCGCAAAGACCGTGACGCAGGACCCGCCCGCGCCGGTCGTCGCCAAGCCCGGCGGCATGACCAACCGCGACTGGTGGCCCAGCCGCCTCGACCTGACTGCGCTGCGTCAGCATGAGGACACGCGCGCCAACCCTTATGGCGCCGATTATGACTATGTGAAGGAATTCAACACCCTGGACATGGCGGCGGTCAAGGCCGACATCCGCAAGGTGCTTCACACGTCGCAGCCCTGGTGGCCGTCCGACTATGGCAATTACGGCCCCTTCTTCATCCGCATGGCGTGGCATAGCGCGGGCACGTATCGCGCCGGTGACGGTCGCGGTGGTTCGGACGGCGGCGAGCAGCGTTTCGACCCGCTGAACAGCTGGCCGGACAATGTCAGCCTGGACAAGGCCCGCCGCCTGGTATGGCCGATCAAGCAGAAATATGGCCGCAAGCTCAGCTGGGGCGATCTGATGGTGCTCAGCGGCAATGTCGCCCTGGAGGATATGGGCTTCAAGACGGTCGGCTTTGCCGGTGGTCGCGTCGACGCCTGGCAGCCCGACGTCGTCTTCTGGGGTCCCGAGACCAAGATGATGGGCACCGAGCGGTCCAATCCCGACGGCACGTTGAAGCGTCCGCTGGCGGCGACCACCATGGGTCTCATCTACGTCAACCCCGAGGGGCCGAACGGCAATCACGACCCGATCGGCGCGGCCGCCGACATCCGCCACGCCTTTGGCAACATGGCGATGAACGACGAAGAGACGCTGGCACTGATCGCGGGTGGCCATACCTTCGGCAAGGCGCATGGCGCGCATCCGCAAAAGGCATGTCTCGGCGTCGAACCCACCGCCGGTGCGATCGAGCAGCAGGGCATGGGCTGGGCGAACAAGTGCGGAAAGGGCAATGCCGAGGACACGATCACTTCGGGTCTCGAAGGCGCCTGGTCGGCCACGCCGACCCAGTTCACCACCCAATATATCGACAATCTGCTGAACTTCGACTGGGTCAAGACCAAGAGCCCGGCCGGTGCGACCCAGTGGGTGCCGACCGACCCGGCGGCGGCACAGCTCGTCCCCGACGCGCATCTGCCGAATGTGCGTCATGCGCCGATCATGTTCACCACCGACATGGCCCTGAAGGACGATCCTGCCTTCCGCAAGATCCTGCAAAGCTGGCAGAAGAATCCCGAACTGTTCAGCAAGGCCTTTGCCCGTGCGTGGTTCAAGCTGACCCACCGCGACCTCGGCCCGCGTGCCCGCTATCTGGGCACCGAAATCCCAGGTGAGACCTATAACTGGCAGGACCCGCTTCCGGCCGCCAGCTTCGCACCCATCGGTGCGGAGGATCAGGCCAAGCTGAAGGCGATGATCCTGGCCTCGGGCCTGTCGGGTTCGGCGCTGATCCGCACCGCCTGGGCCTCGGCCTCGACCTTCCGCAGCACGGACATGCGCGGCGGGGCGAACGGCGCGCGGCTGCGGCTCGACCCGCAACAAGGCTGGGCGGTCAACGACCCCGCCGAGTTGAAGGCCGTGCTGGCCAAGCTGACCGCGATCCAGAAGGACTTCGCTCGCGGCGGTCGGCAGGTGTCGATGGCTGACCTGATCGTGTTGGGCGGCAATGCGGCGGTCGAGCGGGCGGCGCAGGCCGGCGGCGTGCCGGTCAGCCTCCCCTTCACCCCCGGCCGCGTCGACGCCACCCAGGCACAGACCGACGTCACCTCCTTTGCCCATCTGGAACCGGTCGCCGACGGCTTCCGCAACTATTATGGGCCCAAGGCGGAGGTCAGCGCGCCAGAGGCGCTGGTCGACAAGGCCGATGCGCTCGACCTGACCGTGCCGGAAATGACCGTGCTGGTCGGTGGCCTGCGCGCGCTCGACGCCAATAGCGGCGGATCGAAGAACGGCGTGCTGACGACCCGTCCGGGAACGCTCAGCAACGACTTCTTCGTCAACCTGCTGACCATGGACACGGTCTGGACGAAGTCGGCGACGCCAGGGCTGTACGAGGGCAAGGACCGCGCGACGGGGGCGGCCCGCTGGACCGCGACGCCGGTGGATCTGATCTTCGGCTCTAACTCCGAATTGCGCGCAGTGGCGGAAGTCTACGCCGCCGACGACGCCAAGGAGAAGTTCGTCAACGACTTCGCCGCGGTGTGGACCAAGGTGATGAACGCGGATCGCTTCTGATCAAAGACGGGGGCCGGCAGGTGTGTCTTGCCGGCCCCACATTTCTGTAACCCGGCGCTGCGAAAAGCCTATGTCCGGCTGCTGATCGACAATGTCCGCGTGGACAAACATGCCATCCACATCCAGGGCAGCAAAGCGGCGTTGGAAAGCGCGGTGGTGCGGGACGGCGTTACCGCCATTTCCATGGTGCCCGGTTTCGACCGGAAGTGGTGCCCCTGGCCGGACTCGAACCAGCATGCCTTGCGGCGTTCGATTTTGAGTCGAATGCGTCTACCAATTTCGCCACAGGGGCAGCGAAGAGGCGCTGCTAGACGAGGGCGATGATCCGTGCAAGCGCCGATTGTCACCCGTCACGGACAATCATGCGTGGCGATGCAGACGAAATAGACCAATGTCGTCAACAAGGCCAAAGCCATCGCAACGAGATAGAGCGGCAGGATCAGCCATTTGGTCGATGACCTTAGCGGCAACATGGATAAGCCGATGACTCCCGGCGTGGCCGACAACAGGGCCAGCCCATAGACGAATACGGGACCGCGCAGCCCGGACGAAGTCGGATCGGACCAAAGGATCGCCAGCCAGGTCAGCGGCGGACCGGCCAGCATCAACAAGATGCCGCCAAGCCACAAGATGGCATGCCGTGGCCTGACCGGGCCCCTCATGAATCCGCCCGGCCATGACGGGCTATGAGATCATGCCAGTGATCGTTCATCCGGTCCTCATGGCCAAGAACCTAACCTTCGCAACGCTCATGGTCTGGCGTCCATTCGGGGCTTCCCTTGAGCGCGATCATGGTGTCGATTCTCTATCCTTAGCCTAGTAGAACCAGTAGCATTCGGTGAACGGCATGATTTTGATAGGCTGAGGCTTCGGTGACCATGTCACGCCGGATGATCCGACCAGCCGCGACACGACGGTCGAAAAGCCTGAGGTAGCGGATGACGCCCGCCGAAAAACAATCCCGCCCATCGACGAACATCGCGAGCGGCTTCACGCCTTTCAGCATCAAGCCAAGTTCTCGTTTGCTGCGAACGAGATACGGCAACGACCGCAACGTTTCGGACCGCATCGGGAATTGCCCCCTGTCCTATTAACTCACTGGCGGTCGCTGGCGATAGCTCAATGCCTCCGCGACATGGATACGCCCGACCTGATCCGCGCCGGTCAGATCGGCGATGGTGCGGGCGACGCGCAGGACGCGGGTATAGCCGCGCGCCGTGAGGCGCATTCGCTCCGCCGCTTCGGCCAGCAAATTGCGGCCCGCCTCGTCCGGCGTCGCCCAGCGTTCCAGCAGCGCGCCGTCCGCCTCGGCGTTCGTGCGAACCGTCACGGGGGCGTCGGCATAGCGTTCGGTCTGCCGCGCCCGTGCCGCCGCCACGCGCCTGGCGACCACCGCCGACGTTTCGGCGGCGGCGGGCGCGAAGAGATCGACCGCGCGGACCGGCTGGACCTCGACGGCCAGATCGATTCGATCGAGTAAGGGCCCCGAAATCTTCGCCTGATAATCCGCGGCACAGCGCGGGGCGCGGGCGCAGGCAAGTGCCGCATCGCCCAGATGCCCACAGCGGCACGGGTTCATCGCCGCGACCAGTTGCACCCGCGCCGGGAAGGTCACATGGGCGTTGGCACGCGCGATGCTGACCGTTCCGGTTTCGAGCGGCTGGCGCAGCGAATCGAGCACCGCGCGTTGAAACTCGGGTAGCTCGTCTAGGAACAATACGCCCAGATGCGCGAGGCTGACTTCACCGGGGCGGGCCTTGAGCCCGCCGCCGGTCAGTGCCGCCATGGATGCGGAATGATGCGGGGCGCGGAACGGTCGCGTCCGGGTCAGCCGCCCCTCGGCCAGCGTTCCCGCCACCGACTGGACCATCGACACTTCCAGCGCCTCGGCGGCGTCGAGCGGCGGTAGAATGCCCGGCAGACACGCCGCCATCAGCGACTTTCCCGATCCGGGCGGTCCGCTCATCAGCAGATTATGCCCGCCCGCCGCCGCGATCTCCAGCGCACGGCGAGCATTCTCCTGCCCTTTCACCTGGGACAGATCGGGACCCGACACACCGTCGTCCACCAAACCGCCCTCGGGCAGCGGCAGGACGATATGACCCTTCAGATGGTTGATCAGCGACAGCAGATCGGGCGCGGCGATCACCGATCCGCCCCCGGCCCAACTGGCCTCGCCCCCCTGCGCGGCGGGGCAGATCAGCCGCTTGTCGACCGAACCCGCATGAATGGCTGCCAACAGCACGCCCGGCGATGGCCCTATCCGCCCGTCGAGCGCGAGTTCGCCCACCACGACATGATCGGCGAGCAGTTCGGCGTCGATCACCCCCATCGCCGCGAGCAGCGCGAGCGCAATCGGCAGGTCGAAATGCGATCCTTCCTTGGGCAGGTCGGCGGGCGATAGATTCACCGCGATCCGCTTGGGCGGCAGGGCAAGGCCCATGGCGGCGATGGCGGCGCGGACCCGCTCGCGACTCTCCCCGACCGCCTTGTCGGCGAGTCCCACGAGATTGAAGGCGGGCAGGCCCGCGATCAGCTGGACCTGCACCTCGACGGCGCGCGCCTCCAGACCCAGATAGGCCACCGTGGACACGATGGTCGCCATGTGCTTTCCCCCTCGCACGGGCACTCCCCCGCCCGCTCGGCATCCCTGCAAAGGATGGGCGCGGGCCGCAAGGGGAAGATGACGTAGGACGGACGCGTTCACCCGATTGACTTGGAAGCCCGGTTTGCGTAAGCGGCTTGCCACCAAGGCCGTCCTCGTGGCGGCCGTTTTTATTCAGACGTATCCAAGGAATGAACGATGAAGCGGACCTTTCAGCCGAGCAATCTGGTGCGCGCTCGCCGTCACGGCTTCCGTACGCGGATGGCGACCCCCGGCGGCCGTGCGGTGATCCGGGCGCGTCGTGCGCGCGGCCGCAAGAAGCTGTCGGCGTAATCACGACGCTGACCCGCCGCCGCGATTTCCTCGCGGCCAATGGCGGGCGACGCGTGGCGATGCCCGGCTTCGTGCTGCAGGTACGCCCGCGCGATGACGGTGACGCCGCGATTCGCGTCGGCTTCACCGTCACCAAGAAGATCGGCAATGCCGTCGTTCGCAACCGGATGAAACGCCGGTTGCGGGCGCTCGCGCGCGATCTTTTGCCGATCAAGGGCATATCCGGCGCGGATCATGTCCTGATCGGACGGCAAGGCGGGATCGAGCGCGATTATGCCGCGCTCACCGCCGAGCTGGCCAAGGCGCTGACCCGCGCCGCCTCCCCCGAAACCGCCAGCGATCAGAGGCCGCGCGAACCGCGCGTCCACCATGGTCGCGGCAAGGGGCGCGGCCCCCGTGGCGGCGCGCATCGCCAGCCCACGACCCCGGCCGCGACATCGTCTCAAGAGCCCGCGTGACCCTGTTCGCGCGGGCCTTGATTCTCATCGCGCGGGGCTGGCAACTTGGCCCCTCGCTCATTTTACCGCCCACTTGCCGCTATCAACCATCCTGTTCGGCCTATGCAATACAGGCCATTGGCCGCTATGGCGCGGTCAAAGGGGGCTGGTTGGCGCTCAAGCGCATTGCGCGGTGCCATCCCTGGGGCGGGCACGGGCCCGACCCGGTCCCCTGACACTACTGGGGTTTCCACGTGAACCAAGACCGCAAGAATTTCGTCGTGTTCGCGGTGATCGCGGCGCTGATCCTGTTCGGATGGCCGCTCATCCAGAACAAGTTCTTCCCGAGCAATCCGCCCGCGACCAAGATCGTCGATGGCAAGCAGGTGCCGGTGGCCAACTCGACGGCCAATCCAACCGCCACGACGCCGAGCGCGATTCGCGACCGCCGCGTCGTGCTGGCCGAAACCCCGCGCGTGGCGATCGAAACGCCGCGCCTGAAGGGCTCGATCAACCTGAAGGGCGCGCGGATCGATGACCTCGTCCTGCTCGACTATAAGCAGACGGTCGACAAGAATTCGCCGCCGATCCGGCTGCTGTCGCCGGCGGGTGCGGAAGGCGCCTATTTCGCGGGCTTCGGCTGGCGCACCGACGGGCTGAACCCGCCCGCCGCCGATGCGGTGTGGACCGCCAGCGCGCCCGTGCTGCGCCCCGGCCAGCCGGTCACGCTGACCGCCGCCAATGCGACGGGCCAGCGCTTCCAGATTACCCTGTCGGTCGACAAGGATTACATGTTCACCGTCCAGCAGACGGTGGCCAATGCCGGCAATGCGGCGGTCCCGGTCGCGGCCTATGGCTATGTCAATCGCGGCATCTCCGCCGATCCGGACACCTGGACGATCCATGTCGGCCCGATGTCGGTCAATGACGGCACCGCGCATTACGGCCCCAACTGGAAGGACCTGGACAAGGCCCCGACCCGCTTCACCACCACGGGCGGCTGGCTGGGCTTTACCGATAAATATTGGCTGGCGACGCTGATCCCCGACCAGTCCAAGGCATTCGACGGCCAGTTCCGCGCGGGCGCGGGCCAGACCTATCAGGCTGACTACACGCTTCAGCCGCAGACGCTGGCACCGGGCAAGCAGATCACCCAGACCACCCGCTTCTTCGCCGGCGCCAAGGAAGTCGCGCTGCTCGACCGCTATACCGACAAGGAAGGCGCGACGAAGCTCGATTACGCGCTCGACTGGGGCTATCTGCGCGTCCTCGAAAAGCCGATCTTCTATTATCTCGACTGGCTGTTCCGCCTGGTCGGCAATTTCGGCGTCGCGATCATCCTGCTGACCGTCACCATCCGCGCGCTGATGTTCCCGATCGCACAGCGCCAGTTCGCCTCGATGGCGGCGATGCGCGCGGTGCAGCCCAAGATGAAGGCGCTGCAGGAACGCTACAAGGACGACAAGGTCCGCATGCAGCAGGAGGTCATGGCCCTCTACAAGCAGGAGAAGGTCAATCCGCTGGCGGGCTGCCTGCCTACGCTGATCCAGATCCCGATCTTCTACGCGCTCTACAAGGTGCTGATGCTGACGATCGAGATGCGGCACCAGGGCTTCGTCCTGTGGATCAAGGATCTGTCCGCGCCCGATCCGCTGACCCCGGTCAACCTGTTCGGCCTGCTGCCCTTCGTGCCGCCGCACTTCATCGCGATCGGCGTGGTGCCGATCCTGCTGGGCATCTCGATGTACTTCCAGTTCAAAATGAACCCGCAGCCGATGGACGATGCGCAGAAGCAGGTCTTCGCGATCCTGCCCTGGGTGCTGATGTTCGTGATGGCCCCGTTCGCGGTCGGCCTTCAGGTATACTGGATCACGACCAACTGCATCTCGATCCTGCAGCAGCGCCTGCTCTATGCCCGCCATCCGGGCCTGAAGCAGCCGGTCGCCAAGTGAGCGAGCTTCCCACCCCCCTCCCCTCCGAAGAACCGACCGGTTTTTCGGAGGAATTAGTCGAGTCGGCGCGCAAGCTGTTCGCCGGGCCAGTCAGCTTCCTGAAGTCCGCGCCCGCGCTGAAATTCCTGCCCGATCCGATCGTGCCGGAAGTCGCGGTGGCGGGCCGGTCGAACGTCGGCAAGTCGTCGCTGCTCAACGCGATGACCAACCGCAACGGCCTGGCCCGGACCTCGAACACGCCGGGCCGGACGCAGGAGCTGAACTTCTTCGACGTCGGCACGCCGCCGACGCTGCGGCTGGTCGACATGCCGGGCTATGGCTTTGCCAAGGCGCCCAAGGACATGGTGAAGCAGTGGCGCTTCCTTGTGAACGATTTCCTGCGCGGGCGGCAGGCCTTGAAGCGCGCGCTGGTGCTGATCGACTCGCGCCATGGCATCAAGGAAGTGGATCGTGAGATTCTGGAGATGCTCGACCGGGCCGCGGTCAGCTATCGCATCGTCCTGACCAAGGCGGACAAGGTGAAGGCGACCGAACTCGCCGCCGTGGTCGAGCGCACCCAGGCCGAGGCACGCAAACGCGCCGCCGCGCACCCCGACATCCTCGCCACCTCCAGCGAGGGCGGCATGGGGATCCCAGAACTCCGCGCGGCGGTGCTGGAAGCGATCGGCTGATTCTCCGCCCTTTCGCGACATCGACAAAGGCTCGTTCGGTTCCCCGAACGGGCCTTTTTTGTGCGGTTGCTAGGCCCGGCCGGGGTTGTTACGCCTTGGGCCATGAAGCTGATCATCGGTAACAAGGCCTATTCCTCCTGGTCCCTGCGCGGCTGGCTCGCCTGTCGGCATTCCGGCCTGCCCTTCGAGGAGGTCGTCGTGCCGCTCTATGACGAGGATTGGGACAAGCGCCGCGAGGGAGCCGAATTCGCCCCCTCATCGGGCAAGGTGCCGATCCTGTGGGACGGCGATGCAGTGGTGTGGGACAGCCTCGCCATCATCGACTATCTCGCGGACAAGGTCGGGCGCGATCGTTTCTGGCCCGCCGATGACGCCCCCCGTGCCATGGCGCGTTCGATGGCGGCGGAAATGCATTCCAGCTTCGTCGCGCTTCGCCGCAAGCACAGCATGAACATCCGTCAGGTCTATCCGGCCCAGACGCCGGACGAGGATGTGGTCGTCGACCTGAAGCGCATCATGGAATTATGGGCGCAGGCGCGGGCGCGCTTCGGTGGCGAGGGGGACTTCCTGTTCGGCGCGTTCGGCGCGGTCGACATCATGTTCGCGCCGGTCATCACCCGGATCGTGACCTATCAGCTTCCGGTCGCGCGCTTTGCCGTACCCTATATGGACGCCGTGCTTCATCACCCGTTCATGCAGGACTGGATCGCCGCCGCACAGGAAGAGGAATGGGTGATCGAGCGGTTCGAGCAGCCGGTGCGCTGATTTCGGCAGCCTGCGCGGTTTCGGCCGGATGGCGGGCGGGGTGATTTGCGCATGCACATGCCCCCGCCCCGTCCCGTTTCACTGCGCCGTCGGCCTCACCTCGTTCAGCGGCGCACGCTGCTCCGTCGCCGGTTCGGCGACGCGCGAGGCAAAGACATAGAGCAGGATCGCCGCGATCCCCACCGCGATGACCAGCCACATCGCCAGCCGTCCGCCCGCCTTATGCCCCTTATGATCCGGGTCGTTCATCGCGTCTCTCCTGTTTACCGGCAACAGAACGATGCCGGGGCGTCCGGGGTCCGTTGCGCGTGACGATCCTCGACTTGAGGGAATTGCCGTTCGCCGCGCCGCTGCCTATGCCCGCGGCATGACCGACGTCCTGCACCTCGCCCAGTCCCTGATCCGCGCCGACAGCGTCACGCCCGCGCGGGGTCGCGTCTTCGACGTGCTGGAATCCGCATTGGAGCCGCTGGGCTTTGCCGTCGATCGCTTCACGGTTGGCGAGGCCCCCGATGGCCCGGTCGAGAATCTGCTGGCGACGCGGGCCGGTTCGGGACCGCATCTCGCCTTTGCCGGACATGTCGACGTCGTTCCCGCTGGTGATGGGTGGCAGGGCTCCCCCTTTTCCGGCGAGGTGCGGGACGGCCTGCTCTTCGGGCGCGGCGCGGTGGATATGAAGGGCGCGGTCGCCGCCTTCGTCGCGGCGCTTCCCGCCACGCCCGGCATCCCCTTGTCGCTGATCATCACCGGCGACGAGGAAGGCCCCGCCATCTATGGCACCCGCGCGCTGATCGACCGGATGGCCGAGCGGGGCGTGGCTCCCGACCTGTGCCTGGTCGGCGAGCCGACTTCCGCACACCGGCTGGGCGACATGATGAAGATCGGGCGGCGGGGTTCGGTCAATATCTGGATCACCGTGCCCGGGCGGCAGGGGCATGTCGCCTATCCGCATCTGGCCGACAATCCGATCACCCCGCTGGTCGCGATCCTGGCGGAGATCGAGGCGGTGACGCTCGACACCGGCAATGCCTGGTTCCAGCCGTCCAATATCGAGATCACCGACCTGCATGTCGGCAATCCGGCGCACAATGTCATTCCGGGGTCGGCGCAGGCGCGGCTGTCGATCCGCTTCAACGACGAACAGCGCGGCCAAGCGCTGATCGAGCGGATCACCGCGATCGCGCAATCCCATGCCCCCGCCGCGCAGGTGACCGGACGCATTTCGGGCGAGGCGTTCCTGACCCAGCCGGGGCCATTCTCCGCGATGATCGCCGACGCCATCCGTGCCGAGACCGGGATCGAGCCCGAACTGTCGACGACCGGCGGTACCTCCGACGCACGCTTCCTGTCGAAACTGTGTCCGACGGTGGAGTTCGGGCTGCTCAACGCGACGATGCACAAGGTGGACGAGGCGGTGGCGGTCGAGGATCTTTACGCGCTGACCCGGATCTATGCGGGCGTCATCGCTCGCGCGGGCGCCTGAAGACGATATAGAGCGCGCCTTGCCCGCCATGTCGGGGATGCGCGTTACGGATCGCCGCGATCGCATCGGCGTGGCGCGATGCACCCAGCCAGTCGCTGATCGCGGCACGAATCGCGCCGCGCGCATGGGGTCGCTCGCTTTCGGGACGCGGCGGCTTGCCCGTGACGAGCAGGAGCACCCGGTCGCCGCGCGCAATGGCCCGCCCCAGCCCCTGGTCAAGCATGGCATGGGCCGAGGCCAGCGTATGACCATGGAGATCGAGCGAACTGTCGGGCATCACGCTGCCCCGCGACAGCCTTTTGTCCCAACCGCCGTCCAGCGTCTCACCCGGCCCCTTTTTGGGCGCGGCCGGAACGGGTGCCGGCTGGCGTAGCGGCGGTCCCCGGC
The DNA here is from genome assembly GCF_025371035.1 of Sphingomonas sp. LC-1. Lineage (GTDB taxonomy): Bacteria > Pseudomonadota > Alphaproteobacteria > Sphingomonadales > Sphingomonadaceae > Sphingomonas > Sphingomonas sanguinis_E. Next base: position 167,005 of record NZ_JANZXB010000008.1, read on the forward strand.
CTTTCACCCGCACCTTGGGTGCACCCGGCGTTTCGTGGAGCACCGCCTCCATGGTGGGCGGCGGAGGTGCGGGACGCGCGGGAACGACGGCGGCGCGCAGCGGACGCACCGTCTCCATCACCCGCGCCCAGAGTTGCGCTTCGTCAGGGTTGAGGGGTCGCACCGACGGTCCCGTTCGGGCTGGCGATCCCGGCCCGCGCCAGCGTGCCGATCGGCAGCAGCAGGAACGCCGTGCCCCGTGCCGACATGCCACCCGCCACTGCCCGTGCCGTCTCCCCCGCACCCCAGAAGGTGTCGAAGCGGTTGGAGCCCTTGATCGCGCCGCCCGTGTCCTGCGCGACCCATAGGCCGGTCGCCTCCTGCCGGTCCATCGACAGGAAGACGGGCGCACCCAGCGGCACGAATTTGGGGTCGGCGGCGGCGCTGACCTGCCCCGTCACCGCATAGCCCATCGCCCCCTGCGGGGCGCCGGACAATTCGCGGAAGAAGACGAAGCTCTTATTCTCCCGCATGATCGCCCGGCCCTCTTCGGGGTGGTCGTGCAGCCACTGCACGATCCCTTGCATCGAGGTCTGGCCGGGACCCAGCAGGCCGCGTGCCTTCATCAGCGCGCCGATACCGGTGTAATCGCGGCCATTCTGGCTGTCATAGCCGATCCGCATGATCCCGCCATCGGGCAGCCGCAGCCGCCCCGAGCCCTGGATCTGCAGGAAGAACACCTCGACCGGGTCCGCCCCCCAGGCCAGGATCGGCGCACGGCCCGCCAGCGAGCCCTGCTCGATCGCGGTCCGATCGTCATAGGGAACGAGGCTGGTGCCCTGCACTTTGCCGCGAACCTTCTTGCCCTTCAGATCGGTCGAGAAGGCGCCGAGATCGACGTCGATCAGGTCGCGCGGCCGCGCATAGATGGGGACTTCGTAACCCGAACGCCGATCCCGCGATCCGGCGATTTCAGGCTCGTAATAGCCGGTGGCGAGCGAACGCCCGTCGCCGACCTGCACCGCTTCGAAATAGCGTGCGAAAAAGTCGCGGGCGCCACCGTTCGGCACGTTGGCGGCGGCCTGGCAGGCCGGCTGCCAATCGGCACCCTGCGTCAAGCCGCTGGTGTCGGTACGCCGCATCAGGCCGGGGCAGGATAGCAGGAACGCCGCCCGTGCCGCCTCCGCCTGGGGTTCGCTCATCGGCAGGGTGGCGACCGCCGGTCCGGCGATCAGTCCCGCCTGCGCGGCATTGGTCGCCCCCGGCACGGCGGCCACCGGGGTCGCGGGCAGCGGCGTAGACGGCAGGATGCGTACCGGCCCCGAAGGCACACGCGAAACGCTGGGGCCGTTCGGTTGCACCGCCGACCCGCCGGCCTGGGGGCGCGGCACCGGACGGGTGGATGGCTGATGTGGCGCGCGCGACGGATAGTCACCGGACGCACCGGGCGGCACGATCCGCCCGGCACAGGCCGAAACGCTGATCGAAAGCGCGACGATCGCCGCGACGCGAAACCCCTTCAAGGCCCCCTATCCCCCGTAACCGCGTCAGGCTTCGTCGGTATCGACAAGCTTCCAGTTCGGGTCGCCGCTCTTCAGCGTGCGGGCGAAGGTCCAGACGTCATGGGTCTCAACCGCATCGCTCAGCGAACCGGCGATGACATGGCCCTCGGCATCGCGCGTGATGGCGGCGATGTCGGCGTCGAAGCGGACGGTGATCCGCGCCTGACGGCCCTCGACCTGGGCGTCGACGATCTTGGCACTGTCGACGCGGATCAGGCGGTTGTCGAGCGTCTGCCCGGCCTCGCGCCGCTGCTCGATCGCTTCGGAGAAGGCGGCCAGCACGTCCGCCTCGACCAGATCGGCCAGCGCGTCCTCATCGCCCTTCCAGAATGCTTCCAGCGTCATGCGATAGGCCGCCTGCGCACCGCCCAGGAACTGGGTCACGTCGAAACCCGGCTCGCCCGAAATCACCGAGCGCAGTCCCTGTTCGGCGCGCGGATCGATGTTGCGGTTCACCACCGCCACCGTTCCCTGTGCGGCCTCCGTCGTGCGCGGCAGCGTCACCGGCAGCGGGCGATCGTCCGCACTGCGCGGCAGCGGCTGCTGTTCATGGCCGGTACGCTTGCCCAGCACGCTGTACAGCCGCAATGCCAGGAAGAGCGCGACCATCGCGAGAAGAACGACGTAGAATAACAACACAGGCGCCTTTCACTATCAGGACCGATATAGGCGCACGGGCCGACAATGAAAACCCGCGCTCCCGACAGAAGAGGGCAAGGTTGAATCCGTGCCTGCCCGCTGCTACGCGCAACGGCCATTGGGCCGAACGCGCGAACCCGCCCTTTCGGTTCCCTACTCCCCTTGATCTCACGCAAGAAGGTATCGACGATGGACGAACAGGGTTTGCCGCAGGGCTTCGAAGCGCCGACCGGCGAGGGCGAGGATGCCGGTCCCGCCGCCGGTCTGATCTCGCAATATGTGAAGGACCTGTCGTTCGAGAACCCGAACGCGCCCGGCATCTATCAGGCGCAAGCCGCGCCGGGCATCGACGTGCAGTTCAACATCGCCGCCAGCCAGGTGGGCGAGGAAGTCCATGAGCTGGTCCTGAAGATCGAGGTTCGCGCCGAGTCCGAGGGCAAGACCGCCTTCATCGTCGACCTGAGCTATGCGGGCCTGTTCGGTTTCCGCAACGTGCCCGTCGATCAGATCCAGCCCTTCATGCTCGGTGAAGCGCCGCGCCTGCTCTTCCCCTTCGCGCGCCGCGTGCTTGCCGATGCGGTCCGTGACGGCGGCTTCCCGCCGCTGATGCTGGAGCCGATCGACTTCGCGCAGCTCTATCTCCAGCAGGCCGAGGCGCAGGCGGGCACCGCCCAGCCCAACACCCCGGAAACCGGCCACGCCTGATCCGGACTGATCGATGAACCTGACCAAGGCGCTGGGCTCGGTCGGCGGGCTGACTCTGGCCAGCCGCGTGCTTGGTCTGGTTCGCGATTCGCTGTTCTTCCGCTTCGTGGGGGCGAATTTCGCTTCCGACGCGTTCCAGATCGCGTTTCGCCTGCCCAACATGTTCCGCGCCCTCTTCGCGGAGGGCGCCTTTTCGGCCGCCTTCATCCCGATGTTCAACCGCAAGGTGGCGGAAGGTGACAAGGACGAGGAAGGGTCTGGTCTGGCGCATGGCCTCGCCTTTGCTGAACATGCATTGTCGGTCCTGTTGCCGGTCCTGATCGTCATGACCGCGCTGGTCGAGCTGGCGGCCTGGCCGGTCACCTGGGTCCAGACCTTCGGCTATGGCAAGGGAAGCCCCGCGCAGTTCGACTATATCGTCCTGCTCAACCGGCTGACCTTTCCCTATCTGCTGTTCATCAGCCTGGTGTCGTTGCTGGGCGGCATCCTCAATTCGCTTCACCGTTTCTGGGTGAATGCGGCCGCCCCGATCCTCCTCAACCTGACGCTGATCGTCGCGCTGCTGTTCTTTCACACGCATGACCCGATGGCGACCGCGCGCAATCAGGCGATCGCGGTATCGGTCGCGGGGTTGCTGCAATTCGTCTGGCTCTGGTGGGCCTGTCGTCGCGCGGGCGTGCGGCTGAAGCTGAGATGGCCCGTCATCAACGACGACGTCAAACGGCTGATGAAGCTGATCCTGCCCGCCGCCGCCGGCGCGGGGGCGGTGCAGATCAATCTGGTCATCTCGACCGCACTGGCCGCACGTTTCCTGCCGGCCGGCTCGGTGTCCTATATCTACGCCGCCGACCGGCTGAACCAGTTGCCGCTGGGGCTGATCGGAATCGGCCTCGGCACCGTCCTGCTCCCTACCGTCTCGCGCCAGCTCGGTGCGGGCCGCGAGGTCGAGGCCATGGAGACGCAGAACCGGGGCATGGAGCTGGCGCTGCTGCTCACCCTGCCCGCGACGGTCGCGCTGATCGTCTGCGGCCAGCCGATCGTCGCCGCTCTGTTCGAGCATGGCAAGTTCACCGCGACCAACAGCTATTATACCGCGCAGGCACTCGCGGCCTTCTCGATCGGCCTGCCCAGCTATATCCTGGTGAAGGTCCTGACCCCCGGCTATTATGCGCGCGCCGACACCCGGACGCCGGTGCGCTATGCGACCTGGTCGATGCTGGTCAATCTGGTGCTCAACCTGATCTTCATCTGGTGGCTGGGGCATATGGGCCCGCCGCTCGCCACCGCGATCGCCTCCACGGTCAACGTCGTGCTGCTCTATCGCACGCTGGCGAAGCGGGGGCATTTCGTCGCGGATGCGCAGTTGCGGCGACGCAGCTGGCGGATGGGCGTGGCCGCGCTGCTGATGGGCGGGGCGATGGCGCTGCTCAACGAACGGTTCCAGCCCTATGTCACCGGCACCAATGTGGAGCGCTGGGGCGCACTCCTCCTACTGGTCGCGACGGGCGTGCTCGTCTATGCGGTGGCCAGTTTCGCCACCGGGGCCTTCCGGGCAGCGGACATCAAGCGGCTCGTTCGCCGCAACTCTTGAGGACCATCATGCGCGTCGTTTCCGGCATCAAGCCCACGGGCAATCTCCACCTCGGCAATTATCTGGGCGCCGTGAAGCAGTGGGTGGCGATGCAGGACGACATCCAGGCCCAGGGTGGCGAGACGATGTACTTCATCGCCGACCTGCACGGCCTGACCGAATGGATCGCGCCCGACGCCATGGCCGCGAACACGATCGAGATGACCGCGACGCTGATCGCGGCGGGCATCGATCCCGAACGCTCGATCCTGTTCAACCAGACCCGCGTGCCGCAGCATAGCGAGCTGGGCTGGCTGCTGAACAATGTCGCGCGCGTCGGCTGGCTGAACCGCATGACCCAGTTCAAGGACAAGGCGGGCAAGAATCGCGAGGGCGCAAGCGTCGGGCTGTACGACTATCCGGTGCTGATGGCCGCCGACGTGCTGCTCTACAACGCCACGCACGTGCCGGTGGGCGAGGACCAGAAGCAGCATCTGGAATTAGCGCGCGACATCGCCACCAAGTTCAACAATGATTACGAGCGCGAGGTCTTCACCCTGCCCGCGCCGCTGATCAGCAAGGCGGCGCCGCGCATCATGAGCTTGCGCGATGGCGCGTCGAAGATGTCGAAGTCGAATCCGTCCGAAATGTCGCTGGTCAAGCTGATCGACAGCGATGAGGTGATCGCGGAGAAGTTCCGCAAGGCCAAGACCGATCCCGACGTCCTGCCCGAGACGCTGGATGGGCTGGAAGGCCGGGCCGAGGCGCGCAATCTGGTCACCATCTATGCCGCCATGTCGGACCGCGAGCCCGCCGACGTGCTGGCGCAGTTCGCGGGCAAGGGCTTCGGTGCGTTCAAGCCCGAGCTGGCGGACCTCGCGGTCGCCACGCTAGGTCCGATCCGCGAGCGCTTGACCCGGCTGCTCGACGATCGTGGCGAGGTGGGGCGCATCCTGGAGCGTAGTGCCGAAAAGGCGCGCGATCTGGCCGCGCCGATGCTGCTCGACGTGCAGCGGACCATGGGCCTGCAAATCTGATGCCCCCCGGCCCCGTCACCCGCATCATGGTGATGGGGCCGCCGGGCAGCGGCAAGTCGACGCTGGCCCGGCAATTGAGCCAACGCCTGGCCCTGCCTGTTTGGCACGCCGATGCGCTGTTCCATGGTCCCGGCTGGGTCGCCCGGCCGAGGGATGCATTCGTCGCCGATCTGGCGGCGATCGCCGCACAACCCCGATGGGCCATCGACGGCAACTATTCCCATGCCCGCTATGGGCCTGCGATGGACGAACGACTGGCGCGGGCGGATCGGATCATCCTGCTCGATCTGCCGCGCCGCGTGACCATGCCGCGTATCCTGCGGCGCGTAGCGCGCCATCGAGGGCAGGTCCGACCCGATAGCGCACCCGGATGCCCGGAACGGCTGGATCTGGCGTTCCTGATATATTGCTGGCGATGGCGACGCACCGTGCGGCCGGGGATCGTACAGCTGCTGGAGGCCGCCGGGGAACGGGTGATCCGCTACGGGCGGGCGCCGACGCTCGCGCGTGTCCTGGCCGATCTGGGGTGAATAGACGAGCGAAGTCGAAGGCCACGCCCCCGCTCCGCTCGGCTGAACCTCAGCCCTCCAGTTCCTTCATCAGCACCCGCACCGCATTGTCGATATCGCGGTCGGTGTCGCGCAGTTCCTCGATCTTGCGCACCGCATAGATCACGGTCGAATGGTCGCGTCCGCCAAACTTGCGGCCGATCTCGGGCAGCGAGCGGGTGGTCAGGCGCTTGGCCAGATACATGGCGATCTGGCGCGGGCGCGCGATGGCGCGGGCGCGGCGGGCCGAAACCAGATCGAGCGGCTTCAATTCAAAATGGCGGCTGACCAGCTTCTGGATCTCATCGATGGTGATCCGCCGCTGCGCGCCCCGAAGCACCTCGCCCAGCGTCGCGACCGCGAATTCCAGATCGATCTTGTCGCCGGTCAGCTGCGCATAGGCAACGACCCGGTTCAGCGCACCTTCGAGTTCGCGGATATTGCCGCGAATCCGCGAGGCAAGCAGATCGAGCACATCGGTCGGAACCTCGATCTCGGGCAGGTCGGCGACCTTGCGGTTCAGAATCGTGCGACGCAGCGTCAGGTCGGGCGCCTTGATGTCCGCGACCAGTCCCGCGCCGAGACGCCCGATGATCCGCGGCTCCACCCCATCGAGCGACTGGGGTGAACGATCGGCGGAAATGACCAGCCGCTTGCCCGCACCCACCAGTTCGTTGACCGTGTGGAAGAATTCTTCCTGCGTCGAATCCTTGCCCGCGATGAACTGAAGATCGTCGATCAGCAGCAGGTCGGCCGAGCGCAGCCGCGACTTGAAGCTGAAGGTATCGCGCGCGCGCATCGCCGCGACGAAATCGAACATGAAGCGCTCCGCCGACATGCACAACACGATCGCATCGGGATGCGACTCGAGAAAGGCATGGGCGATGGCATGCATCAGGTGGGTCTTGCCCTGCCCGGTACCGCCATGGAGGAAAAGCGGGCTGAAACGCGGCGGGCCCGGCTCGGCCAGCGACAGCGCGGCGTTGAACGCCACCCGGTTGGACGAGTCGACCACGAAACGGTCGAAGGTCAGGCGCGGATCGAGCGGCGGACGATCGCTGGGGACGCGAAGCGCAGGCGCCGGGGCGGCCGCGGCGACCGGGCTGGCAGGCTTTGCCGCGGTCCGCGCCGCCGAACGGGTGGCCGGTGCGGGTGCCTCGACGGCAGCGGGGGCCGCCCGCTTACGCGGGGCGGGCTCGGCGAACAGCGATGGCTGCTCGTCATCCTCGACCGGCTGTGGCTGCGGCTGTTCGTTACGAGCGACCACGCGCAACGGCGTGGCTTCCAGCGACTCGGTGGTCAGTCGGGCCACCTTGCTGGGCGCACGGGTTTCGATGAGTACGGCGCGCACCTCTGGCAGCACGGCCTTGAACTCCAGGTGGAGGCGGTCCGCATAATGGCTGCGCACCCAATTGGTCGCGAAAGCCGAAGGAAGCGCCAGGCGGACCGTATCGGGCTCGTCACCCTCGATCAGTTCCATCGGCTTCAGCCACTGGTCGAACAGACGCGCACCCGCCGATTCGCGCAGGTTCGCGCGGACGCGCGCCCAGGCACGAGCCTGGTCCGTCGTCGGTCGCGTTGCCTGCCAATTCGTCACCAGCGCACTCCAATCATGCCGACCGCGATGATGCGGACGGACCCCGTTCCAATCGGCGACAAGAACCCCATGGGCGAATCAAACGGATCCGGCCCGGTTATGCCACTTCGCTATGTCCATGACGCGGTCACGAAGCACCGCTGCTGGGATACCGATTATGAGCCATGACGGGGTCCGATCAAGACCGTGTCCGGCCATAAATCTGAAATAAACCGGATTGACAGGGCAAAGCCCGCAGAATCCCGTCAAACAATCTCATAACTGACTGATATTGCACGGAATTAACCCGAGCCCTCGGATAACCTCGAAAGCCCGAATCACTCGAATCGCGGATTATCCTCGCGTTGCACGAAACGCCGGATGGTTCCCCGAAATCGAGTCCGTAAAAACCCTTAACATGCCTCGCGCGCGCACGAAAAAACCCGCCGGGGGACCGCCCCCGGCGGGTTTCATTCGTCGCGGTAACCGAGAGGCTTTTAGGCCAGCGCGGCGATGCGCTTGGTCAGGCGCGAGAACTTGCGCGCCACAGTGTTCTTGTGAAGCACGCCCTTGGCGACGCCGCGTGCCATTTCGGGCTGCGCCGCGGCCAGAGCGACCGTCGCGGTTTCCTTGTCGCCCGCGGCCAGAGCGGCCTCGACCTTCTTCACGAAGGTACGGATGCGGCTGACGCGGTTGCCGTTGATGACGGCGCGACGCTCGTTGCGACGGATACGCTTTTTGGCCTGCGGCGTGTTCGCCATGAAAACCTCTAAATCTCGATCAAAAGGGATAGCGGCGCGACGCACCAGCTTTGAAGCCGCGCCCCTTACCGGTTGGTGCGCCGTCCGTCAACTGCGCTGGCAGGTGGCGCACCAGAAAGTCGACCGCCCCGAGTCAGTTCGCCGCCGGACGATCGCGCCGCATTCGCAGGCCTCGCCCTCTCGGCCATAGACCCGCCATTCCTTGGAGAAATAGCCCAATTCGCCATCGGGCCGGACATAATCGCGCAGCGACGATCCCCCCGCCAGGATCGCGGCCTCCAGCACGGTTCGGATCGCCTCGACCAACCGCACGAGTCGCGCCCGCGAAATCTGCCCGCCCGCGCGCCCGGGCGTGATCTTCGCCATGTGCAGCGCCTCGCACACATAGATATTGCCGAGTCCCGCGACGATCCGCTGGTCGAGCAGCATCGCCTTGATCGGCGCCGAGCGCCCCTCCAGCGCCGCAGCCAGGTAATCGGCGGTGAAGTCGGGGCCCAGCGGCTCTGGCCCCATAGCGAGGAAGGGCGGATAGCCGGCCAGATCGGCCGTCGGCCAGAGATCGACAAAGCCGAATCGCCGTGGATCGTTCAGCGCCAGCCGCCGCCCTGCCCCCGTTTCCAGCAGCAGATGGTCGTGCGCCAGCGGCTCACCCGGATCTATCCGCCAGCGCCCCGACATCCCCAGATGAAAGACCATGGTGTCGCCGCGATCAGTGTCGATCAGGCCATATTTGGCGCGACGCCCCAGCGCCGTGACCGTCGCGCCCGTCATCCGCTGGCGCAGCTCGGCGGGGAACGGGCGACGCAGGTCGGCGCGGCGCGGCTCGACCAGCGTCAACCGCTCGCCCGCCAGCACCGGCGTCAGGCCGCGCACGGTGGTCTCTACCTCGGGAAGTTCGGGCATCGTCCCTCTGAATGGCTTTCGTCGCCCAAACAGCTAGGTAGCGTTTGCCCCGCCAGCAAGGCCGGGCTAGGGCAATGCCATGAGCGATACCGTCTCCTTCGGCTATGAAGATGTGCCCCGCGACGAAAAGGCCGCCCGTGTCGGCGGCGTCTTCACCAACGTCGCCTCCAAATACGACCTGATGAACGACGCCATGTCGGGCGGCATGCACCGCCTATGGAAGGATCGCTTCGTCCGCCGGGTGAAGCCGCGCGCCAGCGACCAGATCCTCGACATGGCGGGCGGCACGGGCGACATCGCCTTCCGCCTGGCCGAATCGGGCGCGAGCATCACGGTGGCCGACATCAATCCGGCGATGCTGGAAGTCGGCATGAAACGCGCGGCGGAGCGTGGGCTCGACGGCCTGGTCTGGACCGAGGCCAATGCCGAGGTGCTGACTTTCCCCGACAAATTCTTCGACGCCTATACGATCGCGTTCGGCATCCGGAACGTCACCGACATTCCGGCCGCGCTGCGTGAGGCGCACCGGGTGCTGCGGCGCGGCGGGCGCTTCTTCTGCCTGGAATTCTCGACCACCGTCTGGCCGGGCTTCTCGGAAGTCTATGACGCCTATTCGCACAAACTGGTGCCCAAGCTGGGCCAGATGCTGGCGGGCGATGCGGACAGCTATCGCTACCTGATCGAATCGATCCGTCGCTTCCCCGACATGCCGACCTTCGAGGGCATGATCCGCGAGGCGGGCTTTATCGAGACCAAGGTCGAGCCGATCATGGGCGGCCTGGTCGCGATCCATTCGGGTTGGAAGATTTGATGCAGGGACGTCCGGGCGGATTCGCCCTGTGACCCAGCCGGTGGTGCATCTGTGGCGTCTGCTCAAATGGGGGCGGACGCTGGCGCGGCATGGCGCGTTGCGCGGGATCGAGCGCGATCCCAACACGCCCGCGCCGGTGAGGCGGCTGGCGCGTGTCGCCCGGTTCGGTGCGCGCGTGCCTGCCAAGCCCGCCTATGCCGATGCGTTCCAGGCGATCGGCCCGGCCGCGATCAAGCTGGGCCAGACGCTGGCGACCCGTCCCGATCTGGTCGGCGACGATGCCGCGCACGATCTGCTGCGGCTTCAGGACCAGTTGCCTCCCGTCCCCTTCGCGACCATCTGCGCCGCGATGGAGGCCAGCATGGGCCGGCCGCCCTCGCACTTCTTTTCCTCGATCGAGGAGACACCGGTCGGTGCCGCCTCCATCGCGCAGGTGCACCGTGCGGTGACGACCGATGGCCGGACGGTTGCGGTCAAGGTGCTGCGCCCCGGCGTCGAGGAAGACTTCGCCCGCGCCATCGACACCTATCAATGGGCCGCCGCGCAGGTCGAGGGGATGAGCGGCGAGGCCGCACGCCTGCGCCCGCGCCTGACGGTCGAAAATTTCCGCCGCTGGACTCTGCGCGAACTCAATTTCCGGCGGGAGGCGGCCTCGGCCTCCGAACTCGCCGAGGCGATGACCGCCGAGCCCGATTTCATGGTGCCGCAGATCGACTGGGCGCGCTCGACCGCCAAGGTGCTGACGGTCGAATGGATTGACGGTATCAAGCTGTCCAACCGCCAGGCCTTGGTCGAGGCGGGGTATGACCTGCCGCACCTTGCCCAGACGCTGGTCCGCGCCTTTCTGCGCCAGGCGATCGCGGAAGGATTCTTCCATGCCGACATGCACCAGGGCAATCTGTTCGCCCTACCCGGCAACAAGATCGCCGCAATCGACTTCGGCATCATGGGCCGGATCGACCGGCGCGCGCGCGTCTGGCTGGCCGAGATCCTCTACGGCCTGATCACCGGCAACTATAAGCGCGTCGCCGAAATCCATTTCGAGGCGGGCTATGTGCCCCCGCACCACAATGTCGCGGAGTTCGCCACCGCGCTGCGTGCCGTGGGCGAGCCGATGCGCGGACTGCCGGTCAAGGACATGTCGATCGGCATGATGCTGGACGGCCTGTTCTCGATCACCCGCGATTTCGACATGGTGACGCAGCCGCATCTGCTGCTGCTGCAAAAGACCATGGTGATGGTCGAGGGCGTGGCGACCAGCCTCGACCCCGATATCAACCTGTGGGACTCGGCCGCCCCCTTCGTGCGCGAATGGATCCGTACCGAACTCGGCCCCGAAGCGAAGATCGCCGACCGGCTGATCGAGGATGTGCGCACCATCGCTCGCCTGCCGGATCTGGTCCGCCGGATCGAGGCGCGCTACCCCGCGCCGGGCGGCGAGCCCCCCGCTCCCCCGTTGAAGCAGATCGAAGTGGTGCGGATCGGCGGCGGCTGGCGTTATGCGCTTCTTTCGATGCTGTCGGCGGCGGCGGGCGTCGCGGCGACCCTGGCCGTGCTGCGGTGAGGATGCGGGGGTAAGGATGCCGGGCAGCGCGCCCTCCACCCCCTCGCGCCGTACGACGCGACCGCTCTGGCTGGGTCAGCCCGGGCGGCTGTCGACCGTATCGCCAGTGGCTGCGACGGGGATCCTCGCTCTGCTAATCCTGTTCGTGGCGATCGCGATCGGCACGCAAGCCATGGTCGAGCCGGTGGGCGACCATCTGTCGCCCGTGTCGCGCGCCATGCTGGATCATGTCCGGCACGGGCAATCCTTCTATTCGGCCGCGATCGACGCCTTGCGTGAGAATGGCCGGGCATTGCGGCCTGCGCTCATCGCCGTGCCCCTGCCCGCGCTGACCGTGACGCTGGCGGCCCTGCCCGAAATGGTAGGACAGGGGCTGATGGTGATGATGGGCGTGGCGGTGCTGGCGAGTTGGCTGCGTCGGGTCGCACCGGTCATCAGCCATCGCGGTCCCCTGATCCTCGCGGCGATCCTGTTGGCGGCAGGTCTCTATCCGCTGATCGACCGGGCGATGGCGGCCGTGCCGGAGGCGTGGGCGGCGATGCTGATCGCCCTGTCGCTGGTGCAGCGCCGCCCCGAGGGAAGCCTCAGCGCCGTCGCGCTGGGTTTGGCGGCGATGATCCTCAGCCCGGTGGCATTGCTTCACGGCATGGTCATGCTGGCGCTGGCTTGGCAGGCCGAAGCGCGGCGAGAGGCGATCGGCTGGATGGTCGCGCTCGCCATCGCGCTGCTGATATTGGCGGCGCATGCCCATGCGCTGAACGATCTGGTCAGCGCCGCCGATCCCGCCATGGGCTCCCCCTTTTTCGTGCTCGCGCCCGGTAGCTGGGTGGCAAGCCTCGCCTCGATCAACGCTGTCGGTTTCCTACCGATGGTGCTGGTCGTGCCTCTGAGCGCGCTGGCGGCGCTGGGATGGGCGAATTGGCGGCAGGCGCTCGCGCGGCGGGCGGGCATGACGATGCTGGCCTATGGAGTGGCGGCGCTGCTGACCGGAGCCCCGGCGATGATGCTGGGGCTTTCCCCCTTGTTCTTTCTGGGCGTCGTCTTCGCCCCCGATGCGGTACGCGAGCTGATCGTCGCCGCACGCGACCGGCGGCGCATCACCGTGACGCGAGTCGTGCGATGAGCCATATCCTGTTGATCGTCGGCGGCGGCATCGCCGCCTATAAAAGCTGCGAACTGATCCGCCTGCTCCGCAAGAAGGGGCACAGCGTCCGCTGCGTTCTGACCGAGGGGGGCAGCCACTTCGTCACCCCCATGACGTTGGCCGCGTTGTCGGAAAACCAGGTCTTCACCACCCTGTGGGATCTGAAGGACGAAGCCGAGATGGGCCATATCCAGCTTAGCCGCGAAGCCGATCTGGTCGTGGTGTCGCCCGGCACCGCCGACCTGATGGCACGGATGGCGAACGGGTTGGCGGACGATCTGGCGACGACCCTGTTGCTGGCCACCGATACGCCGGTGCTGGTCGCCCCCGCGATGAACGTCCGCATGTGGCAACATCCAGCGACCCAGCGCAACGTGGCACGACTGCGCGCGGACGGGGTGGCGGTGATGACCCCCGACGAAGGCGCGATGGCATGCGGCGAATTCGGCCCCGGCCGCCTGCCCGAGCCGCCCGCCATCCTGGCGGCGATCGAAGCCGCGCTCGCCCCCGCTCTCGGCCCGCTGACCGGGCGGCATGTCCTGGTCACCGCCGGGCCGACGCATGAGCCGATCGACCCGGTCCGCTACATCGCCAACCGCTCCTCGGGCCGACAGGGTTTCGCGATCGCCGGGGCACTGGCCCGGCTGGGCGCGCGGGTGACCCTGGTGGCGGGGCCGGTGGCGCTGGCGACTCCGGCGGGCGTGACGCGAGTCGATGTCGAGACCGCCCGGCAAATGGCGGCCGCGGTCGACGCCGCGCTGCCCGCCGATGCCGCCGTGATGGTCGCCGCCGTCGCCGACTGGCGAGTCGAGGCGGCAGGGCAGAAGGTGAAAAAAGATGGCGGCGCTGCGCCGGCACTTACCCTGGTCGAAAATCCCGACATTCTAGCCGCCGTCGCCTCTTCCCCCAACCGCCCCCCACTGGTCGTCGGCTTTGCGGCGGAGACCGAGAATGTCATCGACCATGCCGTCGCCAAGCGTGCACGCAAGGGCGCCGACTGGATCGTCGCCAATGATGTATCGGGCGATGTGTTCGGGGGGGACGCCAACCGCGTTCACCTGATCACCGCAGATGGCGTCGAAAGCTGGGAGCGGATGGGCAAGGACGATGTCGCCAAGGGGCTCGCGCAACGTATCGCCGATGCGCTACAAGCAAGGCCATGACGCTTGATCCAATCTCCATTGCCGTCAAACGCTTGCCCCATGGCGAAGGGCTCCCGCTTCCCGCTTATGCCACGTCCGGGGCGGCGGGCATGGACGTGGTCGCGGCCGAGACGCTGACCCTGCTGCCCGGCAAGCGCGCCGCCGTCGCGACCGGTTTCGCCATCGCCATCCCGCCGGGTTACGAAGTGCAGGTTCGCCCGCGATCCGGCCTGGCGCTGAAGAACGGCATCACCTGCCTCAACACGCCGGGTACGATCGACGAGGATTATCGCGGCGAGGTGAAGGTGATCCTCGCCAATCTGGGGGACGAATCGTTTGAGGTGGTACGCGGCGAGCGTATCGCGCAACTCGTCCCCGCCCCCGTGCAACGCGCGACCCTGACCCTGGTCGAAGAGCTTGAGGAGACTCAGCGGGGTGCCGGGGGATTTGGATCGACCGGGCGATGATCGCGCTGTCGCTGCTCGCCGCCGTGTTGCAGGCCACCGCACCGACGCCGCCCGCCGCGCCGCCCGTGCCGACGCTTGCCGAGCCGCCGCACGACTGGTCGACCCTCGCGGCGATCACCCTGCCCCCCGCCGGGCCCGAACTGGTGCGCTTCGTTCGCGAGGAAGTCGCCTCCGGGCGTTGCCCGCGAGCGAAGGCCACGGACGAACAGATGGTGCTGGTGGTCCCCCTTGCCGTGCGGGTCGGACCGGACGGCATCGCGAACAGCGTGGTGCCGCTCGCCATCGGTTGCCCGACGGTCGAGCAATATAGCGCGGGCGTGGCGCAGCGGATGATCCGCCACCTGACGCACCGCACGATGATGGCGGGCGATCGCTGGTATCGCACGGTCATCACCTATACATGGCCGGGATGATCCTGACCGACGACGAACTTGCCCGCTATGCCCGTCATATCGTGTTGCGGGAATTCGGCGGCGGCGGCCAGATGCGATTGAAGCAGGCGACCATTGCGGTGATCGGCGCGGGCGGGATCGGATCGCCCGCCATCCAGTATCTCGCCGCCGCCGGGATCGGATCGCTGATCCTGATCGACGACGATGTGGTCGAGCCGTCCAACCTGCAACGGCAGACCATCTTCGCCACCGATGATCGTGGCACCCCCAAGGTCGATGCCGCCGCCGCCCATGTCGCGCGGCTGAACCCGCATGTCGCGGTCACCGTCCACCGCACGCGGGTGACAGCGGACAATGTGGATGCGCTGATCGACGGTGCCGATGTTGTGCTGGACGGCTGCGACAATTTCGCGACGCGGCTGGCGGTGGCCGATGCGGCGCTGGCTAATCGCATCCCCCTCGTCTCGGCGGCGGTGGGACAATTTGAGGGGCAATTGGCGGTCTATCGCGGATGGGAGGCGGACAAGCCCTGTTACCGCTGCTTCGTCGGCGATGCGGCCGATCAGGCGGGGCTGACCTGTGCCGATGACGGGGTGCTGGGACCGGTGACGGGGGTGATGGGCAGCCTTGCCGCGCTGGAGACGCTGCGCGCGGTAGCACCTTTTGGCCGCGACAGCGCGGGCAGCATCCTGATCGCGGACATGCTGACCATGCGGTTCCGGACATTGTCGTTGCCCAAGGACCCCGGATGCCGGTGCCGCCACGCCATCGCGGCGTCGCAGTGAAGGCCGCCCCGCCCCCGTCTCCGCCCCCCGGCTGGCTCGACTGGACCGGAGACAAGAGCTGGATCGGTCAGATCACCGGCCTGCCCGATTCGGCGCTGCATGCGCATTTCGGGATGGCGATCCTAGTGCTCACCGCGCTCGTCCTGCGTCGGGCGCCGTGGGATTGGCGATGCTGGCTGACCGTATTGGCGATCGAGACGCTGAACGAAGCCTATGACCTGCTCCAGCCCTTCTACCCGACGGACGAGGGGAACCTCGCGGCGAGTTGGTCCGACATGTGGGCGACGATGTTGTGGCCCACCGTGATCCTGCTGACCTTCCGCTGGCTCGGTCGGCGCGGCGAGCGGCGGTAGAACTTGCCTCTTCACCATCGCTGAGGCCTGGCGGCGAAGCTTCAAGCTTTCGAAAAGCCACCGCAACAAAAAAGGGGCGGCGACCTATCGGCCCCCGCCCCCCTTTCCAAACACTGAAATCCGATCAGGCGAACAGTGTCTTGGCGAATTCGCGCACTGCGGGACCGATGTCCTCGCGTGCGACGCCCAGCGCCAGATTGGCGGTCAGCCAACCCGCCTTGTCGCCGCAATCGTAACGCTGGCCGTCGAAGGTGAAGCCGTGGAAAGGCTGGTTGCCGATCAGCTTGGCCATCGCGTCGGTCAGCTGGATCTCGCCGCCCGCACCCGGTTCCTGCGCGTCGAGGATCTGCATCACCTCGGGCTGGAGGATGTAGCGGCCGGGGATCATCAGGTTGGACGGCGCCTTGCCCTTGGGCTTTTCGACCAGCGCGGTCACCTCGGTCAGGCGGCCGTCCTGCTTGCCGGGCGAGATGATGCCGTATTTGTCGGTTTCGCTATCGGGCACTTCCAGCGCACCGATCACATTGCCGCCGACCTTGTCATAGGCCTCGACCATCTGCTTCATGAAGCCGCCGACCATCAGTTCGTCGGGCAACAGCACCGCAAAGGGCTCGTCGCCGACGATCTCGCGCGCGCACCACACCGCATGGCCCAGGCCCAGCGGCTCCTGCTGGCGGACATAGACGGGGCTGCCCGGCTTCTGGCGAATGCCGTCGATCACGGCCAGGCTCTTGTCCCGCGCCTTCATCGTGGCTTCGAGTTCGTAGGAAATGTCGAAATGGTCCTCCAGCGCGCCCTTGCCGCGACCGGTAACGAAGATGATCTGCTCGATCCCCGCTTCCAGCGCTTCCTCGACGGCGTACTGGATCAGCGGCTTGTCGACGACGGTCAGCATTTCCTTGGGCATCGACTTGGTCGCGGGCAGGAATCGCGTTCCCAGACCGGCTACCGGAAATACCGCCTTGCGTACTTTCTTGATCGTCATGAAACCTCCCTGGACACGGCCGGCTCTACCGCGATTTTGCGCCGCAACATAGAGCCGCGACGAGCCGATACGGTTAGGATGTCCTTAAAAGCGACAGGATAATAATGCGATCCATGAACCCGGCACCCATCCTCGTCGTCTTTGGAACGCGTCCCGAGGCGATCAAGCTTTTCCCGGTGATCCGGGCTCTCGCTGCGACAGGCGCACCGGTGAGAACCTGCGTGACGGCGCAACATCGCGGCATGCTGGACCAGGTGCTGGCCATTGCCGGGCTGACCCCGGACCATGACCTGGACCTGATGGAACCGGGCCAGTCGCTCGACCGACTGACCGCGCGGCTGCTGACCGGTCTGGGCGAGGTGATGGACGCGATGCGCCCCGCAATGGTGGTCGTCCAGGGCGACACGGCCACCGCCATGACCGGCGCGCTGGCCGCCTATTACCGCAAGATACCGGTCGCCCATGTCGAGGCTGGGCTCCGCTCGGGCGACATCTATCAGCCCTGGCCGGAGGAGGTGAACAGGCGGATCGTCGCACCCATCGCCACGCTGCACTTCGCCCCCACCGAAACCGCCGCCGCCGCCCTGCGCGCGGAGGGGATCGATCCGGCCCATGTCCATGTGACGGGCAACAGCGTGATCGACGCGCTGCACTGGACGCGCGACCGGATCGCCGCCAATCCCTCGCTCGCCGCCGATCTCGACCCGGTGCTGGCGCGGATGGCGGGCAAGCGGATCGTGCTGGTCACCACCCATCGGCGCGAGAATTTCGGCGACGGCATGGCCTCGATCGCACGCGCGCTGCGGCGAATCGCCGAGCGGCCCGACATAGGCATCCTCTTTCCCATGCATCCCAACCCCAATGTCGCGCAGGTGATGGACGAGATATTGGGCGACCATCCCGCGATCGCGCGGATCGCACCACTGGACTATCCGCATTTCGTCCGCGCACTGGACGCCGCGTACATCGTCCTGACCGATTCAGGCGGTGTGCAGGAGGAAGCACCGGCCCTGGGCAAGTCGGTGCTCGTCATGCGCGAGACGACCGAGCGACCCGAAGGCGTGGCGGCAGGCACCGCGCGGCTGGTCGGGACCGATGAGGACCGGATCACCGCCGAACTCTTCGCCCTACTCGACGACCCCGAGCGTCACGCCGCCATGGCGCGCGCCCATAACCCATTCGGGAACGGTGACACCGCCGACCGGATCAGCAGGATCATAAACGATGCCCTTGGACTCTGAGCTTTCGGTCACGGTGATGGGGCTGGGCTATATCGGCCTGCCCACCGCTGCCGTCATCGCCCGGACGGGTGCGATGGTGACGGGCGTCGACGTCACACCCTCGGTGGTCGAGACGATCAATTCGGGCCGTGTGCATATCGAGGAGGTCGATCTGGACGGCCTCGTCTCCGGCGTGGTGGCACGGGGCAGCCTGAAGGCCTCGCTGACCGTCGCGCCCGCCGATGTGTTCGTGATCGCGGTGCCCACGCCCTTCACCGAAGCGCGCCAGCCCGACATCACCTATGTCCTCGACGCCGCCCGCGCGGTCGCACCGGTGCTAAAGACGGGGGATACGCTGATCCTCGAATCGACGTCGCCGGTCGGTACGACCGAGCAGGTGCGCGACCTGATCGCCGGGGAACGCCCCGACCTGAAGATGCCTGGCCTGACGCGAACGGGCGAACAGGCGGACATCGCCATCGCCTATTGCCCCGAACGCGTTCTGCCCGGGCGAATTCTGGTCGAACTGATCGACAATGACCGGGTGATCGGCGGCATCACGCCACGATGCGCGCGCAAGGCGCTGACCTTCTACCGCCGGTTCGTGCGCGGGGCCTGCGTCACCACCACCGCGCGGGCCGCGGAGATGACCAAGCTGACCGAAAACGCCTTTCGTGACGTCAACATCGCCTTCGCCAATGAGCTGAGCCTGGTCGCCGACACGTTGGGCGTCGATGTATGGGAAGTGATCCGGCTGGCCAACCGCCATCCACGCGTCAATATCCTGTCGCCCGGTCCCGGCGTCGGCGGCCATTGCATCGCGGTCGATCCCTGGTTCCTGGTTGCGGCCGATCCCGTCAACACGCCGCTGATCCGGACCGCGCGCGAGGTGAATGACGGCAAGACCGACCATGTCATTGCCCGCGCCACCGCGATGATCGAGGCGCAGTCCCCCGACCGTCCGGTCGCCTGCCTAGGCCTAGCCTTCAAGGCCAATATCGACGACTTTCGTGAAAGCCCCGCGCTCAAGGTCGCGGCGGCGCTCGCCCGGCGATTCGGTGAAAGGCTTCGCATCGTCGAGCCCTATGCAACCAGCCTTCCCCGCGCCTTTGACGGGACCGGCGCTTCCCTAATCGACATCGACACCGCGCTGGAAACTTGCGAGGCGATGGTCGTTCTGGTCGACCACGACCTGTTTCGATCGATCCCCCTGGAGGAGCGGCGCGGCAAGATCGTCTTGGATACGCGGGGGCTCTGGCCCGATCAGGGCTGAGCACGCCTTCGCATTGCATGGGGGGGTGGGGGAGCCTAAGGACAATCGCCTGTTGCGGACATCAGATCATCCATGCTTGCCAAGTTATTGAATCTTCGAAAGCGCACGCCCGATTTCGTGCCAGTCATGACCCCGGGCGTCCGGATCTATGCGGTCGGTGACATTCATGGCCGCCTCGATCTGCTCGACCGGATTCTCGACCAGATCGATTCCGATCATGCCGGCCGTGTGCCGTTGCAGCGTCACATCGTCTTCCTGGGCGACCTGATCGATCGAGGCCCCGATTCGGCGGGCGTGGTCGAGCGGATCAGTCGGCTTGCCGCCTCGGACCGACATGTTCACTGTCTGATGGGCAATCACGAGGAAATCCTGCTTCGCGCGATCGACGGCGACGACAAGGCGCTTCGCCTGTTCTGCCGGATTGGCGGGCGGGAAACCATGATGAGCTATGGCGTGACGGCCGAGCAGTATGAACGGCTCGACTATGCAGAGGTCCATGAGCGGCTGAACGCCATCGTCCCCGCGGCCCACCAGCATTTCCTGTCGAATTTGAAGGAGATGTTGATCATGGGCGATTATGCCTTCGTCCATGCCGGTGTCCGTCCGGGCATCCCCTTCGCCGAGCAGAAGATGGCCGAGACCCGTTGGATACGCGATCCCTTTCTCGACCACCGGGCGCCGATGGAGAAGATGGTCGTCCACGGCCACACGGTTGCTGATACGGCAGAGATTCTGCCGCACCGCATCGGGATAGATACCGGCGCCTATCAAAGCGACCGGCTGACGGCCCTGATGCTGGAAGGCACCGAGCAGGTTATTTTCTCTACTTAAGGCCTCTTTACCGGGCCGAAACGATTGCCGGGGCATTCCGTTTGCCGGCAAAGCACAGTATAGCCGCGCGGCGGTGAAGTAATGTTGCATTGCCGCACCAGTGTGGGAGCATAACTGTCCCATACTCGTTGGTGGGGTTGCCATGTACCGGTCTCCGTGCCATGGCCTCACTGGCATATCTTAAGGGAGTTCGACATGCGTCTTGGGAAGTTTCTCGTCGCCGCTGCCGCCGTTTCGATGACCGTCGCTCCGGCGATGGCTGCGAACCCGGCTGCCAGCCTCTCGGTTTCGAAGTCGGTTCGCGCTTCGGCTCCGGCCGCCAAGAAGAACGGCCTGGCCGGCGGTGGCATCCTGGTTGCGGTTCTCGCAGCTGCTGCCGTTGTTGCGGGCATCGTTGTGGTCGCCGATTCGGACGACAGCAACTAAGTTGCTCCAGCCTCACGGCTGAAAGGAATAGCGGCCTTCGGGCCGCTATTTTTTTGCCCTGAGACGATGACCCGAGGCAAAAGATTGCTCCGTTTGGCGCGGAACGCCGTGCGTGGCCGTGGGCGACCGAGAGGTCGGGAAGGGTCGCACGCATCGGGCGCGATCCGACATTCGACAGGCCAGCCTTCAATCCTGCCCTTCAGCGACAGATAATCGCACGATGTACGCAGGAGAAGCGTCCTGAGGCGTCGTGACCAACGAACGACACGGCACCGGATCGAAAGCGCCCTACCCCGAGGCACCCTGCTGCCGGACGATCATGATGGTTCAGCCAGATTGGAAGCCCGTCCGATCTCTCGACCGCAACGGCTTCCCGACAGGCATAGGCTCCTTGCTGCGGCGGTAGGAATGGCATCGATGTCGATCGGCCCTCCCGCCGTGACAGCCCCGCCTTCCGCGGCGACATGCTCTCAACGAAAAATCGCCGAAGTCCTGGTGAGGACTCCGACGATCGCATTTCGGTCTGTCAGCCCCCTGGACGGAGCCTATCGATCAGCGGGGTGACGGCGCGCCGGGAACGCCGCCGGGGGCCCCACCGGGGATTCCGCCCATCATCGACTGCTGCGCCTGCATCTGCCGAAGCACCGACTCGGGAATGAAGTCGAGCAGCTCGACGTCGAACACCAAAGTCGAATTGGCCGGGATCTTATCGTTCGCCTGGGCACCATAGCCGATCTGCGGCGGCAGCCAGAAACGATATTTCGCACCCTTGGGCATCAGCTTCAGCGCTTCCGCGAAGCCGGGCAGAACACCCGCCAGCGGCATCGGAGCAGGCTGTTGCGACTTGTCGAAAACGGTGCCGTCGATCAGACGACCGGTATAGTTGACCAGCGCCACATCGGTTGCGGTCGGATGGGCACCGCCCTGACCCGGCTGGATCACCTTATATTGGAGACCCGACGCCGTGGTCACAACGCCCGAACCGCGCGCCTCGCGCAACAGCGCGGCATCGCCCTGCCGCGCAAGCAGCGCCGCCAGCACGATCGCAGCGACCACCGCAACCCATATCCAGACCAGATAGGAACGCCGGACGGGACGAAGGGGAACAGCGGTTACGGACATGCCAGCTTCTCGCTCTGTGCGTGGGCGTTGGTCGGAGCGATCAAGAGAAAGCCCCTAAAGCGCGGAAAGCCGACCCGCCGGAACGAATCGGCAACCATCCGGTCGAGCACTATTCCCCCGCCGATGACGGCAGCGGGACGGTCGCTCGACCGATCGGCCTATTACCGTGCGCCGTCGCGCTCGGCGCGCTTGCGCTCCAGCTTGCGGGCGCGACGCACCGCGGCCGCACGCTCACGAGCGCGCTTTTCCGACGGCTTTTCATAGTGGCGACGGAGCTTCATTTCGCGATACACGCCTTCACGCTGCAGCTTCTTCTTGAGCGCGCGGAGGGCCTGATCCACATTGTTGTCGCGAACGATGATCTGCATAAAAACGAATTGCTCCGGCAAAACAGGATAAAGCGGCCGCAGAATACTGTGGCCGCATCGTTGGGCGCTCCTAGCAGCGCGGTCGGCTGAATACAACCCGTTGGATCGCAATTCGCTCCCGCCCGCACCCCGGTGCAACGAAATGAACGCCGATGTCATGTCCCAGCCATGCTGCCGTGATGCGGGGACTCTTATGGATGCTCTCGTCCGGCCACCTCCCGTACGCCGGACACCCTGACATGTTCATGGGCCTTTCAGGCCTGGGAACGAAACAGACGCGATGCCTCCCCTGTCATCGCGTCGGCCCCGGTCCCGCTTCCACCGGACCGGGGCCCCCTTTCGGGGCGAAGCAGACATGGCTAAGGCACAGGCCATGACCGCGTCCCACAACCCGACGACCCCGCTGATCCTGTACAACAGCCTGACCCGCGCGACGGAGACGTTCCGGCCGATCGATCCCGCGAATGTCCGCGTCTATTCCTGCGGCCCGACCGTCTATAATTATGCGCATATCGGCAATTTGCGTGCCTATGTCTTCACCGACACGCTGTCGCGCGTGCTGCGGTGGAAGGGCTGGCCGCTGACCCATATCATCAACATCACCGATGTCGGGCATCTGACCTCGGACGCGGATGCGGGCGATGACAAGATGGAGGCTGCCGCGAAAAAGAGCGGCCAGGACATCTGGGCGATCGCGGACCATTATACCCGGGCTTTCAAGCAGAATTTGAAGGATCTGGGCATCGCCGACCCGTCCCGCTTTCCGCTGGCGACCGACCATGTTCCGCAGATGATCGAATTCGCCAAGGCGATCGAGGCCAAGCATTGCTACCGCCTGCCCGACGGCCTGTATTTCGACGTGACGACGGTGCCCGATTATGGACGCCTGGCGCGTCATCAGGACGACGAAGGCGAAAGCCGGATCGATCCGGTCGCGGGCAAGCGGCACCCTGCCGACTTCGCCATCTGGCGCGCCTCCGCACCGGGCGAACATCGCCAGATGGAGTGGGACAGCCCGTGGGGCCGCGGCGCACCCGGCTGGCATCTGGAATGCTCGGTGATGAGCAAACAATATCTCGGTGCGCAGTTCGATATCCATACCGGCGGCATCGATCACCGCGAAATCCATCATCCCAATGAGATCGCGCAGAACCAGGCGCATGAATGCTCGGCCGAGACCGGCGCGAACATCTGGATGCACAACAACTTCCTGGTCGACCGGACCGGCAAGATGTCCAAATCCTCCGGCCAGTTCCTGACCCTCCAGACGCTGATCGATCGCGGTTTCCACCCGCTCGCCTATCGCCTGATGTGCCTTCAGGCCCATTATCGGTCGGAAATGGAGTTTGGCTGGGACGGCCTGGCCGCCGCGCAGGTACGGCTGAAGCGACTGGTCCAGACGGTCGAGGGGCTGCGCGCCCGCGCCGATGCCCCCGAAAAGGGCGACGCCACCGCCTATCGCGAACGACTCGACACCGCGCTGTCGGACGACCTGGCGACGCCGCGCGCCCTGCCGGTGCTGGACGAAATGCTGAGCGACAAGAAGCTCTCGCCGGGTGTACGGCTGGCGGCGCTGGCCGACTTCGAAGCGACGCTCGGCCTGCCCCTGACCACGCTGACCCGCGCCAACCTGCGCATGCGCCCCAAGGATGCGACCTTGGACGAGGCGACCATCGAATCGCATCTGGCCGATCGCCGCGCCGCGCGGGCGGATAAGGATTTCGCCCGGTCGGATGCGATTCGCGACACGCTGCTCGCCGCCGGGGTCGAGGTGATGGACGGCGATCCGCTGGGTTGGGACTGGAAGCCCGCGCCGTCGGAGGGGTGAGCCCCCCTCCCCCGGCTATTTCGAGATCAGCGTCGTCCGCGCGGTGACCGCATCCTCAGGCCGATGAACAGCACGGTCGGCCAGAACATGGTGTTGGCGATGTCGCCCAGCGTGTCCGTCCAGCGCCACGACCCGTAATGCAGGCGGTCGAGTATCTCATTGGCCGCTTCCGCCAACGCGACGCAGGCCAGCGGGATCGGCGTCGCCAGCGATTTGCGGGTCAGGATTCGCGCCAGGAACAGCACCGCCATGCCCGCATGAACGTGCAGCAGGCTATCGGCCATGCCGGTTCCGTCACCGACCCATTGGATGAAGTCGGCATAGCGTGCGGGAATATCCATGATCGCGCCCTTGCCGTGCATCAGAGCCGGAGACAATCCCTATCCCCCCGTGCTTTACTGCAACGGTGCGGCGGCGCGGTCGAGCAAAGCCGGGCGATAGGGGGTCGGCGCGTCCGCCGGGATGGCTGCGATCTCCGCCGCCACGGCGTCGGCGCGGGCGGAGGAGGAGGGATGCGTCCGGCTACGGAACAGCCCGCCATCGACCTCGCCGCCATGCTCGCGCCAGAAGCGCACCGCATCGTGGGGATCGTAACCGGCATTGCGCATCAGGATGACGCCCAGCAGATCGGCCTCGGTCTCGGTCTGACGGAACAGCCGCCCATTGCGGCCGAATTCGGACAATAGGCCCCGCTTCACACCCGCCGCGTCCAGCCGATCGCGGTGATGCAGAATATTATGCGAGAATTCATGCGCGACCACCACCGCGATCATGCGATCGTCGAACCGCTCGAAAAAGCGCGATCCGATCTGGACGATGTCGCCATCCGCCGACGCCGACAGGCCGGGGCCCATCATCATCTCGAAGCGGGAGCGGCATCCCGGCTGGGCCGGTATCGTCACCTCCCGGCGCTGGCCATGCCGTAACAGCGTCAGGCGTAACGGGTGGTCGGCGGGTTCGGCGGCGATCTGTCGCTGGGCGGAGTCGCGAGTCGCGGTGCTGGCCTGATTCGCGCCCGCCGGACTGACCGTAAGGGGCTTGCCGTCGACTGCTTCGATCGTGTCATCGGCCTCCACCCCGGCCTTGGCGGCGGCGCTTCCCGGCACCACGGCCTCGACCGCGACCGGCCCCTCGAAACCGAACAGCGCGGGCAGTTGCTTGCGCACGCCAGGGTCATATTGGTCGATGGCGTGGACGATCAATCCCGGTGTCGGCGCGACGTCGCGGCACAGGGCGGCATTGGCCGTCGCCAGCCGCCAGGCGATCGACGCCAGCCGCAAGTCGGCCTCGCGCATCGCCGCGAACAGCGCGCCGTCATCGCTTTGCTCCGCCACGGCCGGTATCGCGGCCGGCGCCTGGGGCGGCACGGCCAGCAAAAAGGCGGACAGGGCGACGAACGCCGACGACAGGATGGAGACACGCGACATCGCGCCTCTGCTAGCCGCTCCGCCCCCGATCCGCAAAACCGGTCGGCGCAACCGCCAACCGCTCGGCGCAAAGCCGTATCATGCGCAACAAAGGGCGCGACTTGAGGGGCCCAAACGCCAACTTCATTGCGTATCGACAGGATTCGGCGCATGGGCAATCGGATTGATAGCCAGAAGACGAAAGAGCAGGACGACCATGGCCGCGAAATGGGCCCCCGATAGCTGGACGAGTGCCGAGGCCCGCCAGCTTCCCCGCTACCCCGATCAGAACGCGCTGGACGCCGCGACCAAGACGCTGGCGACCTATCCGCCGCTGGTCTTTGCGGGCGAAGCGCGCAACCTGACCGGCGAGCTGGCCGAAGTAGCCGCGGGCCGGGGTTTCCTGCTCCAGGGCGGCGACTGCGCGGAAAGCTTTGCCGAGCATAGCGCGAACAACATTCGCGACACCTTCCGCGTCATCCTGCAGATGGCGGTCGTCCTGACCTTCGCCTCCAAGCTGCCGGTGGTGAAGCTGGGCCGCATGGCGGGCCAGTTCGCCAAGCCGCGCTCGGCCGATACCGAGGTGATCGGCGGAGTCGAGCTGCCCAGCTATCGCGGCGACAATGTCAACGACATCGCCTTCACCGCCGAAGCCCGTATTCCCGATCCCCAGCGGATGCTGCGTTCCTATGCCCAGTCGGCAGCGACGCTCAACCTGCTGCGCGCCTTCGCGCAGGGCGGCTATGCCAATCTGCATCAGGTGCATCGCTGGACCCATGACTTCATGGGCCGCAGCCCCTGGGCGCAGAAATATGCCGAGACCGCGGATCGGATCGGTGAGGCGCTGGACTTCATGGCGGCGTGCGGCATCGACCCCGCCTCGGTCCCGCAGCTTGCGCAGACCAGCTTCTACACCAGCCATGAGGCGCTGCTGCTTCCTTACGAACAGGCGCTGACCCGTCAGGATTCGCTGACCGGCGACTGGTACGACACGTCCGCGCATTTCCTGTGGATCGGTGACCGGACCCGGTTCGAGGGTTCGGCGCATGTCGAGTTCCTGCGCGGCATCGGCAATCCGATCGGCGTGAAGTGCGGCCCGAGCCTGGAGCCCGAGGCACTGCTGCGGATGCTCGACACGCTCAATCCGGGTCGGGTGCCGGGGCGGATGACGCTGATCACCCGCTATGGCCATGACAAGATCGAGGCGCATCTGCCCAAGCTGGTCCGCGCCGTCACCCGCGAGGGCCATCCGGTCGTCTGGTCGTGCGACCCGATGCACGGCAACACGATCAAGGCGGCGACCGGCTACAAGACGCGCCCCTTCGACCGGATCCTGGCCGAAGTGCGCGGCTTCTTCGCGGTTCACCGGGCCGAAGGTACGCATGCGGGCGGCATCCATGCGGAGATGACCGGGCAGAACGTCACCGAATGCACCGGCGGCGCGATCGACGTGACCGAACAGTCGCTCGCCGACCGCTACCACACCCATTGCGACCCGCGCCTGAATGCGGGCCAGAGCCTGGAGCTGGCATTCCTGCTGGCAGAGATGCTCAACGAGGAAATGGCCGAACGCCGCAAGGCCGCAGCCTGACTGACATGCCAGGGGCGGGGCGACGAACCGGTCGCCCCGCCCTTTTTGCGATTCCTGACATTTTGGCACTGTCCCGGCTTGACGCCCCCTCGCACCCCCGCTAACAGCGCCCCTCCACCGCACACGGCCCCTTCGTCTAGCGGTCTAGGACGTCGCCCTCTCACGGCGAAAACACGGGTTCGAGTCCCGTAGGGGTCACCAGCGCCCGCCAAAATGGCGGATTTGCGCGGTTTTGACGGTCTTCACGGACGCTTTACCCATCCTTGTGTACAAAGGATGCGTACAAAGTGATCCGTATGGCCACCCCTTTCAAAGATCCTCGCACCGGTATTTTCCACTTTCGACGGGTCATCCCCGCCGCACTCCGCCCATTCTTCAATGGTGCGTCGAGCGAGTATAAGCGCACCCGCAAAACCCGCGATCCCGACGAAGCTCGCCAGCGCTACTACCCGCATGCCG
Organism: Sphingomonas sp. LC-1; assembly: GCF_025371035.1. GTDB lineage: Bacteria > Pseudomonadota > Alphaproteobacteria > Sphingomonadales > Sphingomonadaceae > Sphingomonas > Sphingomonas sanguinis_E. Next base: position 194,452 of record NZ_JANZXB010000008.1, read on the forward strand.
TGATCTACGAGCATAAGCTCGCCGCCGCCCAGCGCGCCTTGGGCAGCCAGCAACTCCGATCGGCACGTGTGATGGTCCACGATTTTCTCGACGGACAGTCGAACGAGCAACTCCGCAGCGTGGCGCAAAAGCTTGCTGCGCTCGAGCTCGGGGCATTCGAATATGCCAATGGCCTGACCGACCATGCGCCCGGTGCCCGCTACGACTTCGGCGTGCCGCCAGACCTTGATAATCTGCGTGATCACGCAAGCCGAACCGCCATGCTGAACGCGGTGCCCGACTTCATCCCCCTGCCCTGGCTGGAGACGCTACAGCGGGTTGCCGCCCTCCCCACCCTCGATCCGATCGAGTGGTTGATCGCAGCGGTGGCCTCCGCGAACGCCCTCAGTTTGCCGCTGGCGCCGGAACTCTATGAGGCAATTGGTCGCGCTTACCTCGACAGGCTCTGCGCCGCCTGCGCCCTCAGCATCGATCCCGCACGGAGCCGCATCCTACCACCCTCGGTCCTTGTGACAGGTTCCGGGGCGGTCGTCCCCGCGCTCTCCCAACTCGCGAACGAACCACAGCTGCCGACACCGCCAGTCAAGACGGTGCCGACCATCAGCCAGGTCTATGAAGCTTGGGCAAAGTTCGAGCCTCGCGACGCCAAACTCGTCGACGAGTGGCGAACCGCCGTGAATCGGTTCGTCCAGCTTCATGACGACCCACCCGTCGATCAGATCACGGCATCGATGGTACGCGCCTATCGCCGCACCTGTTCGGGACTTCCCAGTCGAGCAAAGAAGAAGGTTACCGCGCTCCCCTTGTTAGAACAGGTCGAATTAGCCGAAGCTAAGGGATTACCGAAGCTAGCGAATGGTACCGTCAATAAGGCACTTTCAGCCATAAGGGTGACCCTCGAACACGCAGTCGAGGAAATGGAGGTCATCGAGGACAATATTGCCAAGACGGTGAAATCCTTGCCAACAAACTCTTTGCAGGATCCGCTCCTCCCGTTCGAGCCGGAGGATATGGCAAGAATCTTTAACGCTCCTCTGCCTGAACGTGACGGGGTAGCGCCGCGAACGCTGTTCTGGGCACTGATGCTCGCCGCATTCACCGGTTGCCGCCTCGAAGAACTGGGCAAACTGCGGCCGGGCAACATCAAGACCGACGATGGCATCCCATACATTGCCATCGAACCCGATCGTCTGCGCGTCCGCCAAGAGCAAGAGGGGCCAGCCAAGCGGATGAAGACTGCCAGCGCCAAGCGGGACGTCCCGTTGCATTCGACGCTGCTCGAAGCGGGCTTCCTTGATATGGTGAATGCGCGCCGCGCGGAAGGCGCGGAATGGCTGTTCCCCGAACTCGAAGCCAATGCCTATGGCAGCCGGACGCAGCGCCTGTCGCGAGTGTTGAACGATTTCCTCGATGCAATCGGCCTGTCCGATCCGGAACTGGTGTTCTACTCGTTTCGTCACACCGGGAAGCGCGCCGTGCGCGGCAAGGTTCTAAGAGAAATCGTCGATTTGCTCTTCGGCCATGCAGATGGATCCGTCAGCACGCTGTATGGGCGCGGCGCCGAAATGACGGTACTCCGCGACGCCGTAGAGAAGATCCAATATCCTTCGGTCGATTGGCAACCGGTGATCGCAACGGGCCGAAAAATGACATGAGAACCAGCGCGGCGAGCCAAACTTCACGTCGCTGCATGAGATATGTATCTCGCCCTGATGGACGACAATGAGCGGCGGCTACCGACCAACTCAAGTCTTTCCGGCGAAGCCCCAAAAATGTCAGCTCACGCCGGAATCGGTCATAATAGGTCCTGAAAGCAAACGGGCGGGTACGCGCCATTTCCCGCCTTTCGACAGCGATACCGCCGCGCCCGAGAGCGGACGGTTGAACAATGGCGGGATCTGGGACGCGGCAGTGCCTGCAACACGGCCTGAATGGCAGTCCTGAGCGACTTTGGTAATCAACCCGCCGTTCGCTTGGCGCGGCTCACCCGCACCGTGCAGGGAGCTGCTGATGACATATTGAGCTATCTCAGAAGAGTGAAGCAAGCACGAGTATCATTTCAACATCTGATTCATTTGATTGTTCAGCGCCGTAAGATCGATGTAATGGATGTTGCCATCTTGCGTTCTCGCAAAAAGCGCGCCGTCCAGTTCGGCTAATTCCGTGGCCCAGATCCCCCTGTCAAAAACGGAAAGATTTTGGTCGCCCTCAAGCCTCAAGACACTCTCAGATCGAGGCGCTAGGATGTGAACTGCCCCGTCACTCGCAGCTATCGCTAGCAAACCGTTTTTCAGCACGATCGCGTCCCTGACAGCGTCTTCGACTTCATCGCGCCTTGTATCTGGAGTTTCTATCTTCCAGAGACGTTGGATAGGTATTTTGATTGGAACTTTCCCAGGAAAGATTCGGTAGCCAGCGCCATCAGAACCGAACACCACTATGTCAGTCCCGAGGCGCACAGGGGCCTTGAATTGCATGCCAGCTCGACGATTCGGCACTCGCTCAGCCAGCTTGATGAGGCTCGCGCGCGAATCTAACCCTGCGGTCTGCCGCCAATTAGATCCGAAGCGTCGTAACCATTTCGCGGTAGGATAGGCTCGCCCTTCCTGCATGTCTCGGCCGACAGCGACAACCAGATCGTCGCTGATCAAGACAAGACCATTGACCCGCCACTCGTCGCTCTTTGTGCAAGGCGAAGACAGGCAAATTGGAGTGCACTGCTTATCATCATTTCCTAAGAAACAAGCTCCATTTTCGGCTCCTACCAACAAACCACCGCTGACCGCCTGGATAGCGTAAACACTCCCGAGTTGGATTGAGACCCGATGCTCAATCTGTAACTTAGGGGTTTCATTCGAGATCAATATCCGACCAACCGACACCCCACCAGCAACATCGTCTTGAGTCATTGCGGTAGTCCGAAATCGCGGTGGCAAGAGCGCCTCACCTATAGCGATCCTCGCATCGGATAAAGACGCCAGTGTATTTATGCGACCAGCAAACGGCGTCTTGTTCGGAGTACAGCGCCACTTAGTCCAGTTCGAATTGGCGGTAAGCAAACAAAATTCTGCGTTTTTGTATTTGATGCTTGCTGACAACAATTCCTTGGGTGACAGCGCGACCATCGCAGTAAATAACGCTTCCCGCTCAACTACTCGGGAAGAAAGCGGGCTTCCAGCCCTTACAGCTGGAGCAAGCTTCGAGCAACCACCGGACCAAGAGTGCGCATACTTTCTCGATCGGGCAATTTCGTTGCCAAACTCCTCCGATGTGCCGAAAAGCCCACTGCTACGCCCAAGTATTGTTTGGGAACTAACGCCTTGACTGATCTTTTCTCCCCGTACTCCTCTAATTGGAGCAGCCGCCGAGTGTATGCCTAGCAATTGGGCATCCGCACCACGAGTCATTACCGGACTACCTGACCAGCCTTCCACCGTTGCTGGACTGCATGAATAGAAAAAGCTCGACCCGCATACATCGCGTATCACGCACCCGGCATGCTTGCCGTCACCCCTGTTGATAACTACCTTTTGACCGACTGATGCCTTTGCAAGTCTGCCGCTGATACCCAAAACCGGAAGTGGAGAGCCCAAATCCAGTATTGAGAATACAACAAAATCCGACTGGAATGACGTTGATTGCGACGAGAACGGTGCAGCGTACAGATTTCTCGCTGCATCCGGTGTAATTAATTGCTGCCCATCTGAACTGACAACATACACCGCTTCCCCCTTAGCCAGGTGACCATCTACAATTTCGGCAAGACAGTGCCGCGCTGTAAACAAGTTGGCGCCGATCCGCACTCCGTGACAAAACGGCTCAGAAGATGGTGACCGTGCTGAAAGCGACACCGCCTCGATCGTCGCTGGTGGATCTGCGGCACCCAACAGGAATGCAGCGCAAAGAGCGAAGATAGCCCGACGCCGCATGGCTCAGACCGGGCAGATGTTGCGGTCATTTTTGCGGCCAATAGGTACAAAGCAGATCCGTCGAATGGCTCCGGCGTTTGGACCGCTCCCATAAGTACGAACCACTGCATCAACTCGTCTTGATGCTGAGTAAGGATCACGCTTAAAAAAAGTATTGATGAGGAATTGAATGACCGGTTTGCCTATCCATTCAAACGCGAGAGGGATGAAGGCAGCCGCCTCTGTGTCCTTTTTTTCGATAACACCTTCGTGCTCGTCGATGCGATCAAGCCAGATTCCCAGTTCGCTTACATTATAGTTCGGCGCAACAGCAGTTCTAAGGTCACTCACGGTCACACTTGTAGGCAGGTCCACGTCGACGATAACATTCCGCCGCCCATTGACAGCCCTTATTGATGCCGAAAGATTATCACCGAACGCTTGATTTTGCTCTGTAAGTTTGTAGAGCCGCGGTGGATTTGGCTTAGTGGTTCGCCCCTTCCAAGCGCCTACCACTGTGGTGCAAACACTCGCAACGCTCACCCCATCCACGAGTGAAATTTTGGCTGCCTCTGCTGCTTCGCAAGCTTTCGTGGCATCATTGGAGGCAGACGTCACTGCAGTACTGTTCGCTGAGATCTGGGAAAACAAAGGAGCGGGCGTCAAAGTCATCGCTATAAGACCAGCGAGCGTCAATTTCGAACAACGTACATCGAAAGACATAGACGCCTCCAATAATCCAACATCGTGGAAGATAAGCTGGCTTTATATAGATGATTGCACGTTTTTCCTGAATCAGCAAGGATTCGGTATAGGGTGAATACGGCTAATAACAGGTCATGCGCCGGGAACCATCATGAGCCCATGCAAACGGCTTGCCGAACCACCTCAATGGGTGACTTGGTGGGACGAGATGCGGCGCCAATGGCAGCTAGCCTGACATTCGCCTCCGAATCGGACATTCTCCTACCGGCCAGAGTCGGTCATGGACCATGGCACCCTCGTCAGGCCGGAGTCGAAAGCGGTCAGTCGAGTGTCGATTTAGGAACGACAGCTTTGTCCCGTGACCTTCCGGTCGGTGTCGACCAGCTCAAGACATTCAGGGGCGTTGATGTGAGCGTCGGCTTTTGGCAAGAGGCGCCGCTCGACACGCTGCAGGCGAACGACAGCAAAGTCCCACATCATGTCCTTATCAAACAATGTTGGCATTCCTGCATACAATCGCGTTTGAAACAGGCGATGGCCCCTGATCCGCAAAAAAAGGATAGCGATTTATTCCTGCGAAGGCGCGTCAGTCGGATGGAATTGATAATGCTGCTGCGAGCTGTGCGGCAGCAGCATTGAGTTATCAGCACCAGGTCTGCAAATTGACTTGGCTTCCCACTTCAGCGCCATCGCGAACCAGCACCGCCAGCTTCGCGGTCGCGCGGTCGCATCCGGCCGCCAGCGACGCCGGCCGACCCCGCACCTGCACGATCTCGCCCGGCAGCACCTTGAAGTAGGACTGAGCCCCGTCTTGCGGCACGATCACCGCGCGAGCCTTGCCGGGGACGAGCGACAGGCGACATCCCGTCGAAACGTAGCAGACGGTATCGCGCGGCAGCATGACGGTGATCCCGGTCATGACGGGGACGTCGTCTTCGCCGACGGCGAATTCGAGATAGACAAGATCAACCTGGGCTTCGACCGCTGTGCGACCGAACGCAATTCGCTGGTGGGGATCGAGCGGATCACCGGCCATGATCATCAGGCCGGGTTTCATGGTCTTGTTGCCGAGCAGAAGCTTGGAAACCGCAGCGACATGGGCGCGAACGTGGGCGGTCTGGTCGGGGTTCATGGTCTGTCTTCCTTGTTTCATCCCCACCACGGGGATCACATCGACTTGCCCATCCCCCTCATCTTCTCCCCTCCACTGTGATCGCGCCGTCGATCGGCCCGCGCGGCGGGCGGCTTGTGTGGGAACGAGCACCCCGGTCCTATGTGAAGCTGCACCGCGATCCGCCGCAGGACAGCACGGTCGAGCGCGTGCGCCCCATCAGCGACACGCACCGCTAGGACCCGCTCGACGGCCGCCGGACAGATGACGGCGGCGACCGCCATCACACCTCGCGTACCCGGCCCACCCGCCGCGTGCTGCCAGCGCTGGCCAGCCAGCAGGAACAGCGGAAAGGCAATGACGAGCGCCCAATACGCCTGCCACAGCAGGCGGGGCATCGGCACCGTCATGACCGATCATCCCCGCCCGCCGGGCCGGATGCCGCGCCGCGCTCGCCGTGGATCAACAGGCGGATGGCCCGGACCAATCCGTCGGCGCGTTCGTGCGCCGTTCGCCACGGCACCTCTTCAATGCGAAGATGACGCGCCGTCAGCCGGAACCCCGAAGCGGCGGTGCCATCCCGCTTGTCCGGTGTCGGCACGAGCCACAGGCCAGCGTCGACATCGGCCCAGAGCGTCAGCATCCAGTGCCAGGTGACCCGCCCGCCGTGCCACAGGCCCAGTGCGAAGCCCGGCATCGCGTCCGCCGCCGGTGTCCTGATGATCAACGCATCGGACCGCGTCTCCACCAGCGCACTGTCCATCGCCGCGATGGAGGTGGCGAGATTGCCGAATGTAGTCGTGACCAGCAAGTGGTTCGCTTCGCTATACAGGCAGCCGGCCAGCGGCAGGCCGAGGTCGGCCGGCATCTCGGCCAGCCGCCACCCCGCTGAATGCACCAGTGTCCGCACGACGTGCGAGTTCATCGCCTGGCCGATCCGCGGCCAGGGTTCGTTATCGTTCATGATGTTTCCTGATGATGGTGTTGGTTCGCCAGCGTGCGCCGGCGTGGTCAGGCTTGCCACCAGTCGGCCTGGAACTGGCGAAAGGCGTTGCCGACCAGGGCATGGGCCTTGTCGGTGGCAAGCGGCGTCACCCATTCGCCAAAGCCCAGCGGCGTCAGTCGCCTGGGTCCAGCAAGGAGAGCGTGAACGTGCGGCGGGCTTGCACTCCCGGCGCGGTGGGGGGCATGCTGAACCAGCAGCACGGCCACCTCGAACGGATCGACGATCAACCGGCGGGTGAAGTCGCGGACCAGTTCATATTGCTCGTGCAGCCGCGCCGTCGGGAAGGTGAAGGTCAGATAGGCCAGCAGCGCCTTGGCCTTGACCGGCAGTTCTGCGTCGACCGTCTCCATCAGGACACGCGGGTCGGACAACCGGTCATCCGCCCCCGGCGGCAGCAGCACCTCAGCCCGCGCGGCGGTCAGTGTCCAGGGCGGCGTGTCGGGCGGCGCACCGACGGTCAGTTTGGCGGCGGCAAAGGCCGCCGCGCTGTTCAGGTGTCCGCGGAAGCTGGGTCGCAGGCAGCCATACATGACGCGGGTCGCCTCGCGATCGGCATCGTCGCCGGTCAGCACGAGCCAGCTATGTGGGTTCGCCGGATCCGGCAGACAGCCCGGGTTGACCTCGACGCTGGGTGTTGCCGCTGCGCGCTTGGCCTTTGTCCGCATCAGATCGCACCTTGCGGGTAGAGGCGTTCCGCCAGATCAGACGCGGCGCGGTAGATGCCGTCGGCGCGTTCGGCGAGCGTTGCATAGGGCGGCACCAGATAGAGTTCGAGACCGTGCGCCTCCAGCCGGATCGCCCCGCCAAACCCGGCCGGCACCAGCCACAGGCCGCCATCATCGTGGCGGTAGAGCGCCAGGTCCTCAAGCTTGAAGGGGGTGAGGCCGCCGCCCGCCAGCACGACATCGATCGACACCGGCAGCAGGTCACCGCCGGTCAGACAACAGCGCACCAGCATCACGTCGATCGACTGGGCGGCGGCGAGCCGTTCGATCTTGCTGCGGAACATCGGCGGCGCGACACAGGTCAGCGCCACGACGACTGACTGGGCGTCGTACAGAACGCTGTCGGCGGGCATACCGCCGCCCGATATCAGCGCGGGCACCTCGGGCTTGCCGAAACCGGTGGCGAGATAGTGGAGAAGCACGTGCGGCAGCGAGTGCACAGGGGTAGTCAGAAAATCCATTGCAGTACCGAAGCTTAAGGGTCGCGGACCGAGCGATCCGGACAAGCCCCTCCAATCTTTTTCATCGATCTTCAGCAGCTCAAAAGCCCAGCGTCCCCTTACTGCAGCCTTTATCTTTCCTGTCCTTTTTTACTCGTCTGGCTTGTCACGCCAACGGCAGGGCCTCTGCTTCCGGTACGTCGTTTTCCACCCGACATACCGGATTGAGGGTAAGCCGCCTGCCGGTCGCCAACGGCTGCGACCGCCTGGCCGAGCAAACCGGTCGACTTGCCTTTCGACGCACGATTGGCGGGCGATGGCTCCGGAACGTCTATGGGCGACGTGGCGGCGAGCTCTTCGGCGCCAGCAGCCGGTGCAACCGTCGCTTTCCATCGGCGCCTGGCCTGGATTGTCGACAGCGTCTGGAGCAGCTCGACATCCTGCAGACTGTCGATATCCGCCAGCGTGCGTGATTGTCCGCCGTCAGCACCACGATCCGCGACGGTGAGCGCTTGCCCAAAGCCCTCGCCGGGCAGGATCGACCTGCCGCCATGGTCCTGATGCATCAGGTCACGGGACACAGCTGCCGATGCCGCCGCGATCTTGCGACGCTCGCGCTCGGCCAACAGCAACTTCTGGATTTCAGGTTCGTCGCCGAGCAGGCGGAACAACCGGTGGATCGCGGACGGGACCGTCTCGTCGATGGCATACCCGCCCGGGACGAAACGCAGGTGCCCATGGCTTCGGCGATGCTTGATCAGCCATGTGAACAGGCGCTCGTCAACCTGCGGTCGATAGGCCGGCGATATCGGCTTGAGCGGTTTCAGCTTGGCAGGATCAGCTGGGATGTATCGCAACCGTTCACGCCCATTGCCCGTGACCGCGACAACCTCAGCCCACGCCTTCTCGACCTTGCCGTCGAGGTCCTCCAGCCGCGCTGCCGCGCGAGCCTGCTGAGGGGTCGGTGCCACGATGGCGTCGATTTCGCCCAGCCACGCGCGGGCCTCGTCCTGAACCGATGGGCTAGCGGTGCCGACACGCAACACCGTCTCGGCGCGTGAGCGCACCATCCGCTCGACGACGGCGACCAGCCCCGCTTGGCACCGCCGTGTCACGGCAGCGTTTGCGAGTTCCTGCCAATGGGCTGTCGCCTTCAGGGAAGCGGCCAAAATTCGTTGACTGAGTTGGATCGCAGCCTTGAACCCATTCTCGAGCCGGTCGAGATCGGCCTGCTCCAGAAGCAGCCGCATCTCATCATTGTACCGGATATGGGCGTTTCGGGTGCCGGCAGCTGTGACCTCGCCCCTGGCCTCGCTGGCGGTGATGGCGGAGCCGAGATGCTCCATCGGTGTCAGCCGAATCCTGGCATCCCGATAAGGCCCCGTCACGTAGACGGGGCTGCCCGCCCGGCCATCCACGACCTTGTTGACGATGTCGACATAGCGCTTGCGCAACGCTTTGACGTAGCGTTGACCAGCCACAAAATGGGAAACGGCCTTTTCGCCGTCCTTCGGCACGTCCCGGGTCGACTCCGCAATCTTGTTCTGGCGATAAGGGTAACAGAACTTGCCGTTTCGCTTGCGCTCGGAATATTCGAAGTCCCAGCAGCCGTCGCCTTCGAAGGGCTGGCGAGGTTTGCGCTCGTCATTGATCTCCTTCGCCGTCAGCCAGCGTGCCGGCCGATCATAGCCATCGATGTGGAAGTGAAAGTTGTCGGGGTCGTTCGTGGCATCAGGGCGGTGGATCGCGGCGACGTACATCCAGCCTTCCGCGGCCAGATGCTCGCAAAAACGTTCGAGCGCCAGGCGCCGTTCGGCCGGCTTCAGACCGCGTGGAAACTCGCCGACGAAACGGGTCTGGATGCGCCCGCATGGTCCCGCCTTCCAGTTCGGCCGTGCGGCCTTGGGCAGGTCTTTTTGGTCATCACACCACACCAGCCGGTCATAGGCCTCTTCCAGGTTGACCTTGGCGATGTCGACGATGGTATTGACAAGGGCGTTGCCTTTGGCCTTCGCTTTCGCCTCCTGGGCGAGCCGCTTCTGCTGCAGCGTCACCGCGGCCTTGCGCACCCATCCCGGTGCATCTTGCCGAGTGGCCAGCAGCATCCAGTCATCGGCATAGTGCGTCGAAACCTGCAGCGTCCCGCCCTTGGCTTGTCGCTCGCAACGCTCGGCCGCCTCGAACAGGCTGCGTTCCCGCGTCCGCCCGCCGGGGATGTTGCTGATGATGGCGAGGTGGTTCTGCAGCCGCCGGTCTTCGTCCATGTCGAGCATGTCGATCAGCAGCGCGGTGTCATTCTTCTCCACGGCGGTGACACGGGTAATATAGTCGAGATGGGTTTCGAAGTCGGCGACACCGCCGCGGGTCACATAGCTGTGGTGGGCCGCGGCGATGCCGCTTCGGTCGGGATAGCGCGGGTGGGTACGCCCATCCTTTGCGCAGGGGACGACGGTGCGACTGATCCGCACCATGTCGAAATGCGGGATCCGCACAGGCCCGGTCTGGCGCCGATCCGCCGAGAGCGGGCTTGCCCGCGAGAAGTCGACTGACGTCGTCCGCCCACCACCGCTGCCGGCATTAGCGATGCGCTGTCGAATCTTGGTGGCTTCGCGCGAGGGTGAGAACGTATGCGAGCCGGCGTCGGATGTTACCCGAACGCGACCAGGTGAGACAGCTTCCCCGGGCTCGATCTCCCGCTTGCCGAAGCCCCCGCGTCGCAAGTTCGCGCCGATCGCCTCGCGATCCTCGCGGGCCAGCCGCCGTAGCAGCGCCTGCAGCTGATGCGCATATTGCGGATAGGCAGGTTGTGGGTCGGCACCGCTGGTCATGGCGTACAGTGTCCTGTGGCGCTGCCCCATTCTCAAGGGGGCGCCCCCGGCCTCGAACAAAAAATGCCTTCCGGAGCCGGAGGTGGAGGACATGAGGGGCGTCGCCGAACCAACGGTCGGTCAGTCCCCCGCAAAAAGGTGGTCACCACCCTTTTTGCGCTGTTGCGCCCTAAAAACCTTGCCCGGGCTTCTTCTGTTTCCTCCTATCGGTTCTTGAAGGCATCTGACCTTTGCCGATCCTGATTGGCGAGGGTCAGGATCCACAGCTTAAGCGTCCCCGCGCGATCCATCGGCGGCCACCGTTGCGAACCTCGATGTCGGCCGCACTCTCGTTCACCTCGGTGCCCTTCCACCTTGAGGGGCCGTTGGGGGTTACCGTTACGGTGATGCTGTCGCCGACCCAGCGATCATGGGTAAACGGGAACAGGTCGCCAGCAGTGGCCGCAGGCCGAAGTTGCACCATGCCGCTGGCGAGCCGGACCACGGCGCGGTCGCCGGCCGCGGCGAAGCGCATGCGCCTATCCTTCGTCAGCGACCACGAGCAGCCGGTCCCCGCGGCTCCCGCCTTCACGACCATCGCCATCGATAGCGGCCGGAGCGGTGATATGGGCACAGTCGCCGGGACGCCGTTCCGCGCCACGCCCGCTGGCGCGGTCGCGACTGTTGGAGAGGCAGCCACCAGCGACAACGTGGCTACAGGCACGAGTAGCGATACCATGGCCGTGTTCATGCCCGACCTCAGAAAGCGCCGCGCGCGGCAGCCGGGGCTTCGCGGGCCGCTGCCGCCTTCACCGCCGCCTCATCGGCGAGGCGCGCGTTGCGCCCCCGACTGCCAAGTATCTTGAGGGACGAGGCGTCGGACATGACGGTGATGCGTGGATTGGGCTCCATGGTCAGATCACCGCCGCATCGGGTGATGCACCACGATCCGGTTGCCGGCGTGCCTTCGGTCGGCCGCCCATACTTGGCCTCGACCTGGCCGATGAGCGTGGCCAGATCGACGCGTTTGGTCGATACCGTCAGGTCGATCTGGTCGACAATCTCGCCCGCCGGCGTCTGCGCCATGAACAGGCGGAGATGTTCACCAGCAGGACCCTGGCAGGTCAGCTCACCAACGGCGGTGCCATCAGGACCGAAGCCCTCGGGGATGCCTTTGCGCTTGCGGATCTCTCGCTCGACGAGCTGTCGGAACGAGGGCACCCGGTATGTCGAACACCGGTAGGTCCCGGCCAGCGCCACCTGCACCGCGGCCAGCGGCATGCCGAGGCGGACGCCAGCGACATCCATCGCCAGCGGCCTCGCCGTAGACGGCGCGGGTCGTGCAGCCCCGTGCGCCTTCTGCGCCATGGCGGGAGCGGTGGCGAGCGACAGCGCCGTTACGGCGCCGATCACGGCGGCCTTGGTCATTTTCATGATAGTGTTCCTTGGCAACCCGGCGCTCGGTGCCGGGGTCATGGTCAAAATGGATGGGATGGTGACAGTCACATCGATCGTCAGCGCGGCATCGGACGCCAGCCGTCACTCTGCAGCTCGAACGCCGTCGTCGCCTCCTTCTGCTCGGCCATCTGCGCCTGTTCTCCCGGCGGCATGACCGGGATCGGATCGACACCGTGATAGGTGTAGGTGACCTGGCTGACCCGATGACCGGCAAAGTCGGTCGGCTCAGTCCAGCGCACCACGTCGACAACCTCGCCTTTCGCAAGGCAGAGCGACGGCACCGAAACCATGGCGTTCGTGGCCTTGCGCTCGACCATATGCAGATAGGCCGCGCCCTTAGGCGTCGACGCGTAGGAGACCAGCGGCTGGCGCACGAACGCGTTGGTGGACCCGCTCCACCGCGCGGGCTTCTCGAACGTCGTGCGCGTGACAAGCCCGACGCCGGCCAGACCGTCCAGCATCGCGACCGCTTTCCCATCGGAGCCCGGTCCGGCCATCGTCGGCTTCGGCGAGGTGACGATCGGAAACCCCGATCCGCCGGGCTCGCCTTCGACCTCGTACCGCATCACATCGATCGGGTGGCAGAAGACGTCGCGGACGACCGGTTCGAGCGCGGAGGCGAACGCCTCCTTGCTGGGGGCCTTGGAATTACCACACCCGCTCTAGCCCGTGGCGGCGGCGAAGAGCAGGACAGCGGCGGACATGGACGTGAATCTGGACATGCGTGTTTCCTTCCGCATTAGCGGACGACGAGGTTGAAGAAGGCGGCGACGTCTGACGCGCCGCGGACATGACCGGCGTCGAAGGCATGGGCGACGCCGACCCGCAGCGTTGAGGAAGGTGCCAGCGCGGTGGACCAACCGAGCTCCAGATCAAGCTCGCGCGCGGTCGGCGACAGATCGAAGGTCCGGCGTTCTTCGGCGAGTGCACCCGACATCAGGTCATAGACGACAGGCACCAGCAGCGATGCCCGCGCCCGTTCGACGCGCAGCGGCGACGACAGGCCGAGCGTCGCCAGCCCGTCGAGCAGTGGACGCGCACCCTCCACCGCGAAGGCCGTGCTGACGATGCGACCGTCGAAGCGGATCGGGCCATCACCGCAACCGTCGACGCTGGTGCTGGCGGTGGTTGCCCGTGCGGTCAGCGAGACACCCGCCACGGTGCGGCGGGCGACGATAGTAGACCTGCTTTTCGGTCCCGAACTTGGTGCGCTTCGTCGTCCGGTTGTCCGCACCCATGTCGAGCGCAGAGCCCGGATACCAGCTCTCCAGCACGGCCTTCGACCCGGGCGTAAAGCGATGCGTGATCAGTTCGATCGTCAGGTCCACGTCGGCGACCCCCGCCAGGGCCGCCGCCGCATCGGCGAGCAAAGCGTCGTACGCCTCTCGCCAGCCGTCGGCGGCGATGATCGGCGCGATCGTCAGGCCGATCGGATAGCCCGCGCGCGCCATGTCGGCCAAGGCCGCGAGCCGGGCGGCAGCGGGCGCCGTACCGCCCTCGAACCGGGCGAACATCGCCGGATTGATCGACGCCCGCATCCGCGTGCGCTTCTGGTGGTCGAGGCCGAGCAGCGGCCCGACGTCAGCGAACTTCGTGGTGAAGCGCAACTGCGCCGCCTCCCAGCGGCCGAACCAGGCGATCGCCGCCGACAGCGATCCGGTGATCGCCTCCAGCCCCAGCGGATCGGTGTAGCAGGACGCCTCGAACGTCGTGCCTTCATGGGCGCGCGCCGCGCTACGCGAGGTGATGTTGCCCTGTCCCAGATACGCCGGCAGCCCGTCTAATATCTCGTCGAGATTGGCGTAGACGCGGGTGATCGGCGGCCCCTTCAGTGACCCTGCGAGATAGCAATAGCTGCAATGCGCAGGACACCCCTCGGCAAGGTCGACCCGCCAGTCGGCGCTCGGCGCGATCGGCTGGAGCCGCCGTTTCGAGGGCGGCGCCACCACCACCGCGAGCGTCGATTTCGCCGCCGCATAGGCGCGCCGCGGATCATCGGGCAGGCCGAGCGCGAGCCGATCGCCGGCGAGCGCCACGACCTCGACACCCTGCGCTTCGGCGCGCGCCACGATGGCCCGTCCGTGCGCGAAACCCAGCGCCGAGCGCGTCACCAGCAACCGCCGCGGCCGCCATCCCCTGACAGGCCGGGCCGGGGCCGTGTGTGCTGCTAATATCGTCGCCATGGCCAAGCCAACGAACGGCAAGCCGCGATAGTCCAATCGATCGACATGGTGCACATCGCAACGGCCACATACGGCGTAAGGTACTGACGGCGCGCGATGAACTGGCTCTAACCGTGCGTATCGGGGCTACGATATTTCCGGCTCCATGCGCGATGGCCTAATGAAGAAGCCCAAGTAGCGGTCATTCACACCTCTCCGCCCGCTGCTTCAAATCTGCCGTCCATTCAACAGCGAAACGCGGTTGGATGCCCCCCTTCAGGACCGTCCCAGACCCTGAAGGGTGATACGGAACGCGTCCTTGAGCGGCGTGGACGGCACCTCGCCGAGGAAGCGCCGCAGCTTGTCATCGACCAGTCGTAGCGGCCGCCGCCAGAGATAGATCATCTCGCGCATCTCGCGGGCCGTTTCGTTGAACGGGGCGATGGCATGTACCACCGGCCACGGGAGCGGATAGATTGGCGCACCGGGGTTTCCTACCGCCCGCCGGATCGCTTCCGCAAACGCACGGTTGTCGTCCACCCATGTGCCGCCGAACTGGAAGCGATCGAAGTCGGCCAGCTCGTCGCGTCGCTCCAGCAAGCGCACCATAGTCTCGGCAAGATCGGGCATATATGCCCATGCATGACCCACGTCGGATTGCGCTGGATTAAAAACTCGCTGACGTAAGCGATATGGCCGAAAACAGGCGGGCTATGCGGTAGCAGAGGCATTTATGGCGATCACGTTGAGGTTGCAGAAGGTGACGGAGGCTGACCCGGAACGTAATTGGGCACCGGCTGAGTTTTACGACATAGTTGCTGGGGGCAAAGTGGTTGGCACGATCCAACTTCGCCTTGGTAATACTGACTACATGCGCCTGTATGGTGGGCATGTGGGATACAAGGTCGAGCCGGAACATCGGGGGCATGGCTACGCGAGCCAGGCGCTGACGGCATTGGGGCCGATCGCTCGGGACCACGGTTTCGATGAAATCTGGATCACCGTTCGGCCGGACAATACCGCCTCTTGCCGCACGCTGGAAAAAGCCGGAGCCAGCTTCGAGGGGACGTTAGCAGTCCCAGCCGACAGCGATTTGTATGCACGGGGAGATTTCCACATGCGGCGCTATCGTCTCTCCGTGTAACCGGCTCCGGGGCCTCCCCGCAAAGGAACGGCCAGCGAGACGGCGGGGCGCGTTCTCGGAATCGATGGTATTTCAAGAAGAGCAAAGCTCCTCAAAAACGAAATTAATTATTGCCGAGAGATAATTTCTTGAGCATGTTGCGCCGCATGGAGGCAGCATGATTCGGGGTCAAAGGGATGAAAGCAGAACCGAAGGACAGGCCGCGGTCGACAGGCTCGCTCGTCGGGGGCGCTTGTACTTTGCCGCCGCGTCAGTCGTGATTGTGCTGATGGCAATCACCGCTGCGCTTCAAATTTTATTGCTGCTGTTCCGCGTTGGGGATCACGCGGGCATGATGGATGGTGGCTTCGCCTTCATCGTCGCCAGAGATAATCCAACCGAGACACCGGCTGGGTTTGTGGCGATCTCGAAGTATGCGATGTGGCAATCAACCTTGGCGGCCAGCCTGTTGACCTTGCGTCTGATCCCCGGTCTGGTGATCCTATTCTGTCTTATCCGCCTTTTCCGTCTATATGCCCGACGCTCGATCTTCACGGTAGAAAACGAGAAATTGATGCGTCGAATAGCGTGGGCGCTCATCGCCTATGCCATCGTTCCGCTCATTACCCATGCTGTCCTCTATTACGCCGGTATGAGTCCGGTGGCCGTGAAGCTCGAATTGCGCCAACTCGACGCTGCTGTTCTTGGCACCCTCTTATTCGCATTTGTAAACGTCGTCGCATTCGGTTCAGAAATCGAGCGCGACCGTGCCGGGTTCTTTTAATGCCTATCGTCATCCGGCTCGACGTCATGCTCGCGAAGCGCAAGATGCGGTCGAAGGACCTAGCACGCGCGATCGGCGCGACCGAGGCCAATCTATCGCTGTTCAAATCCGGCAAGGTGAAAGGCCTCCGCCTAGAAACGCTCGAGGCGATTTGCCGGCATCTCGACTGCCAGCCCGGCGACCTCCTCGAATACGATCCGAATACCCCGCCCGATAGCTGAATACGGGCGGCCGGCTCACACGCCCACCTTCTGTGATGGAGAACCCTATGCGTCCGATTTTGGCGATTGCCGCGTCATGCTTGCTGCTTGGCACTCAGGCCGGCTCATCCGTCCCCTTAACCCCGGCGGGCAACGGCCATCTGGTTGTCCCCGCCTTCGTCAACGGCAAGGGAACCGTGCCGTTCATCCTCGACACCGGGGCGGACGGTTCCCACGTCTATGAATGGTTTGCCAAGCAGCAGGGCCTGAAAGCTGGCACGCCAATCAGAGTGGAGGGCATGACCGGGGCGGCAATGATGCCGACATATCGGCTCGACAGCCTCGCTGTTGACGGTCGGACGATCCGCAACGTCGAGGTCACCGGACTGCCAGTCCGTAAGGATGCCGAGATCGCTGCGGGAATTACGGGCAATGATCTGATGGACGGAGCGATCGCCATCTTCGATTACCCATGTCGCCGGGTCACGCTGCTCGCAAAACCTGTATCGATGCGTCGTATCCTTACGCCAGACGCGATTATGATAAGGGGGGGAACGGTTCTCGAAGGAACCCAACTGACCTTGCCTGTCAAAATGAACGGCATGGCAGGGATCGCTGTTCTTGATACAGGTTCGCGTGGAACGCAGGTCAATTCGGCTTTCGCTCAAGCGGCTAAGCTCGATGTCGATGGCGCATCCTTCCAGCGCGGAGAGACGTTGTACGGTGCTGCATCAAAAGCAACGGAAAGTCGCGAGGGCAGAGTCAAAGAAGTCATGTTTGCGGGTCGCAAAGTGAATGACGTTGCCGTTCGGGTCGCTGATGTGTCGGTCTTCAAAAGCTTCGGCATTGGTGAGGGGCCAGCGATGATCCTGGGCATCAACGCAATGATGGGACAACGATTGGTCTACGACCATCAGGCGAAGCGTTTCTGGTTCGATCGCTCGCGATGCAACGTGCGGGCATGATCCATAGCGCCGAGAGCTATCGGGAAGACCGACGCCTTCTCGAAAACGAACGGCCAGCGAGACCGCAGCGGCTTCCCTTCAGGATGGTGAAGCGGGAAAGCGCCCCCCAGGCCCATTACTGGGCAGGCGGCTGCATAAGCTCTATCGTGATATGATCGGGGCCTGAGACGTAGGCCACCAAAGTCCCCTTCCGTGGACCACACGCGATTGGCAGCGGACTACCCTTGGCCTTCCATCCTGCTGCTTCGACGTGGGCAATGGCGGCATGAATGTCTGTCACGGTCAGAGCCAGATGAGCCGCACCGATCGCCCCCGCGCTGGAAGGCGCCGCCCCATTCTGGCGGCCTGTTGAATATTGCAACAATTCGACCGCGTAACCGCTTGGTGCCCTGACGATCGCCGTTTTCACACTCGGATCATCGACACCTGTAACCTGATGCAGGAAGTCGCCCCCCATCTCCGACTGTCGCTCAAGCGTGAAGCCGAGCGCTCCCGTCCAAAACCGAATGGCTTCGTCCAGAGACGATACGGCGAAGCCCGTGTGGTCCACGGTGATTACGTTTGCGGCGTCGTTCATTGCTGCACTCTCACTGGGCCATGCTTGCGTTTGTCTGTGCCGGTGCCCCGGCTGCAACCGACGCCAGCCCCTTGGCGAACATGATCTTCATGGTGACGCTTTAGGGCACGGATGCTGCCTCGAAAAGAAACGGTCAGCGAGACACCTGGGGCATTCCCATTGGATTGAGATCCGGGAGTTCCTGTTGATCAGCCCGCAACCGAATGGGGCGCACCACCTCCGAACACCCATTCTAAAAACAACGAACGCAAGTCCCGCCCGCTCGACGCTTCCATCGCCCGTTCCAGGTCGATGCTCGTGACCGTACCACCGGCGTGGTCACGGGTGTAGCGACGCAGCCCACCCCAGAAGGCGTCGTCTCCCAGAAGCGTCCGCAAGTGGGCCATGAACAGCGCCCCCTTGCTGTAGTGGATCGCCCGCCAGACGGTCAGTGACGGGTAGGTGCCGTCCCAGGCCAGTGGCTTGTCAAAGCCTGCGGCCCGTGCCCGTTCGACCCGGCGTTTTGCGACGTCGAGTTCGGCGTCATAGGCGGCACGACCATAGCGATGCTCCTTCCATGCGGCCGTCATGAAGGTCGTGATACCCTCGTTCAGCCAGAAGTCCTTGAGCGCCTCGCAGGTTATGAGATTGCCCCACCATTGGTGAGTCAACTCATGCATGATCGCCCACTCGTCCGCCGGATCATCGGGCTTGGTCGGCAAGGCATTTGTGCCCAAAACGGAATAGGTCGCCGCTTCCTGCGCTTCGTCGCCCTCGACCAGAAGCTGGCTGTATGTGGCAACGGGAAGCGGCACGCCGGCCTTATCGGCGAGAAAGGCGACCATGTCCGGCGTTTCCGCAAAACGTCGCTTTAGCTCCTCGCCAGTAGCAACGTCGCTCAGATAGGTGAGCCTGTTCGGACCGAATGGTTCGCTAATTTTGGTGAATGGCCCGACCGCGAACCCGTACAGGTAGGCGGAATAGGGTCGCGCCACCCGCCAGCGATGCACTTCGGTGCCATCCGGTCCCCGTCGCTTCGCGACCATGGCACCGACCGAGAGACTGGTCATGCCGGCAGGAACGGTGAGATCGAGCGTAAACGCCGCTTTCTCACCGAACGTGTTCTGGGAGCAGATCATCCAATCGCATGCGAAGTAGCTGGTATAAAGCGTTGCCGCCGATCCGGCGAAGCCGCGTGCAGGGCGTCCGTGATATGATAGGCGAAGCGTTACACTGCGGCCGCGGCGGAGCGGCCGGGGCAGATCGAAGCCGAGCGCGTCCCCCCGGAGGTCATGCACAACAGGCATGTCATCGATGGTGGCGCTGTCGATGACGAGGGCGTTGCCGGAGAAGATCAGCCGTTGAATGCCATCAACGGTTGGTCGCAACGTGACCATCTCTCGACCTGCTATGGTTTTGTTTGGGATGTTCGGCGTGAGTGCCACGCTATACCTCGACACCTCGAAGCCATCGCCGGGCTTGGCAGGATGCGGAAGGGGTGTGGTCGGCGGTGCCTGGGAGGCTCCGAGTAGAAACGGTGCCACTAAAACCCCGCGCATCGTCGACATCCTTCTGCATCATTCGACTACAAACCCATTCATGGTCGTAGCGCAGATAGCCCAATTCCGCGAAGATCGGTTCACCACGCACACGCCAGCAGATCAGCGGCCGCGCGGTTGTCGAAACCGTCTCGATTGGGAACGGGCTGTGAGACGTCGATGGGTTTCCCATTAGGATCGAATTTCGGGAAAGCAGGCAGGCTATGACTATCGAGTGAGCGACTTCGACATGCGGTAATTATGGATCGCAACACCGTTGATGGTGAGGTCGTTTCGACCGTCCACGGTGAAGCCTCGACGTTCCAAGAGCCGACGCGCGCCCTCACTCGCTTCAACAAAAAGGGTTGCGATCCCAGCGTCGATCGCGGCGCTTTCCAAAGCCGCATAGATTGCAGAACCGACGCCAGTTCTTACCACGTCGGAGCGACAATATAGATGATCGATATGGCCGTTGGGTTCGAGATCGCCGTAGCCAGCGATCCTACCGTCAGCACCTTCCGCGACCAAGAATATCCGGCCAACCGCTTGCTGAACATAGCGCCCGGCGTCTGGCTTAAAAGGACTCCAAACAGCGACCTGCTCGGGCGAATAGTCGCTGGTTGCCGCGTGGTGGACCGACCTGAGCTGCCCCCTTCTGAGTGGTCCATGGACTATGACAGTCTGGATCAAAGAAGGGACAACGAATGCCTGCCAAGAAGCACAAGCCCGAGGAGATCATCGGCAAGCTGCGTGAGGTTGAGATCATG
>NZ_JANZXB010000009.1 GCF_025371035.1 Sphingomonas sp. LC-1
CCGGGCAATGACCTCCATCCGCCCCATCTCCTGACCTCCTTCTGGACTCCAGAAGGAGACCACCACAGGTCAGGACATCAACGGCTACGCGACAGTCGGCAACACGCGGCTAACCGGACGGTTACGCAAACGTGGACCGGTAGACGATCGAGCTTTTTGACGTTCGGCTGATCGTTGGATCGGTTAGATAACGCTCGCAAACCTCGGCGAACGTTAAGCTGCACGACGTAAAAGAGGTGCGGCAAACCGGGCTAGGTTTCGCGATGACGACCCGGTCTTGAACGGTAGCCGCGCCACCTGCTTGCCGAAGAGCATCAAACTGCCTTTCGATGTCGCAAGCAATTTCCCTGACTGATCGTCTGGCCACAGCGAGAGAGGCTGTCTTCAACGATCGATTTATCCGGGGCTTGCCAACGATGGCGATCAGGTCAGCCGGAACGCGCGTTCGATACTGATAAACCGCACCTCGACGCCACAAGCCGCACGGCAGTCGATTGGGCGACACCTCGGGGCTACAGTTTGCCTTGCCATTTTGTGCGCGATTAGAGTCGTTTAACCCATGGTCCGCAAAGGTGATGGGCGACACCAGCGGGCTACAATCGGCACGAGGCTGTTGCTCAAGCAGTTGTTTTTTTGATGTTTTCGGGGAGATGGTGCCGCTTACAGGACTCGAACCTGTGACCCCCGCATTACGAATGCGATGCTCTACCAGCTGAGCTAAAGCGGCACGTGATCGATCGAACCGGCTGGTGTCCGGTCGAGGTGGGCGCGCTTAACAGGTCGTTGGGGGGCTGGCAAGCGTCTTTGCGATCTTTACTCGGGGTTAACTATAGGTCGGCATGACCATGGCATGGCCAGGAAGACCGTCACGAACAGCCCGTCGCGCCCCGAAACCCCCATCGGCGGGGATCGGTCGGAGGATCGAGGCGAGGATGCGCTGCTCGACCTGGGAGTCGTCGAACGGCGATTGCATGCGCGGGCCTATCATCACTGGGCCTCGTTGCTCGGGGATGCGCGTTTTCCGGTGATCGGATCGCTCGAGTCCGATGCGATCGGGGATTTCGCGGCCAATTCCGTCCTTCTGGACTTTCGGGGCGATCGGCGCGATCCCGCCATCGCTTATATCGGCCAGGCGCTTCGCGAGGAATGCGGCATGGCGGGGGTGGCGAAGCGGGTGTCCGATGTGCCCGAACGGTCGCTGCTCGCCAGGATGACGGGGCACTGCGACCAGATTTTGCGGGATCAGGCCCCGGCCGGGTTCGAGGCGGAGTTCGTGAACGAGCGGGGGCGCACCACCCTCTATCGTGGGATTCTGCTGCCCTATTCGTCCGATGGGTTGATGATCGACTTCGTGCACGGCGTGGTCAGCTGGAAGGAACTGGCGGACCCGCTCTTGCAGGCGACGCTCGATTCGGCCCTGTTGCGATCGGCGAGCCGCCGGGCGGAGTCGGTGGCGCAGGAGCCGGCCGCGGCCTTGTGGAATTCCGCGACTGCCAAGCCGACTGCGGAACCCAGCGTGATCGGTCATGTCGATTTCGCGGTCGATGCCGCACCGGGTACGCCGGTGGTGCTGGTCGGCCATGTCGATGCTGCGGGCGGCGTGGCGATCACCGGTTCGGTGACGGGCGATCCACGGCTGGCCGAAAGGGTATTGCGCGCTACGCGCTGATAATTGCGCTGCGGCGTAATATCTTTTCTCTTGCGGCAAAGGGTTGAGCGGGGCGGAACGCGGGCCTAGGACTTGCACCCATGGCACCGAATATGTCGCATCCGATGGCCGACGCGATTGCCGCACGGCTGACCCAGGGCGCCCTTCCGGCGGAATTGCAGGGGTTCGGCCCCGCGGAGGTGGCTGCCGCGGCGGCCTTCGTCGCGGGTGTGGCCCGGCGGCGCGCGCCGGGCGAGCCGTCGATCGCGCTGGAGCCGATCTCGGGCGACGACACGCATCGCCGGATGCGGCTGGCCATCGTCAATGACGACATGCCCTTCCTGGTTGATTCGATCGCGGCGATGGTCGGTGCGGACGGGATCGCGATCGACCGGGTGATCCACCCCGTCCTGCCCGTGACCCGCGATGCGGAGGGCGAGCTTCAGGCGATCGGCACCGGCGGCCGGTCCGAATCCTTCATCTATCTGGAAATGGAACGCGCCGATGCGCGCGACCGGCGCGGGCTGGTCGACGATCTGCGCGCGGTGCTGGCCGATGTCCGCGCCGCCGTGGCCGACTGGTCGGGGTTGCAGGACGCGCTGGCCGCCGATGCGACGACGCTGGGCGAGAAGAATGGCGAGGGCGCAGCGCTGCTCCTGTGGTTCCTAGGCGGCAAGCTGACGCTGCTGGGCCATGAGAAATGGTTCGAGGACGGCCGTGACGCACCCGCGCTGGGCGTGGCGCGGACGCCGCACAAGGTGCCGCTGCTCGCTGACACCTCGCGTCAGCGGGCGCTGGACTATTTCGCGCAAGGTGGGGCGGCGCCGTTGCTGCTCAAGTCCAACGCGATCTCGACCGTGCATCGTTCGGTACCGCTCGACCTGGTGCTGGTGCCGGTGATGGAGGAGGGCCGCGTCGCTGGCCTGTCGATCCATGCGGGTCTGTGGACCAGCGCCGCGCTCGCCAGCCCGCCGCATGAGGTGCCGGTGCTGCGCACGCGGCTCGCCGCGCTTCAGGCCAAGTTCGGCTTCGACCCGCGTGGCCATACCGGCAAGGCACTGACCCATGCGCTGACCGCGTTGCCGCATGATCTGGTCACGGCCTTCCCGGCCGAGGCGCTGGAGCAGCTGGCGCTGACCGCCATGTCGCTGGCCGACCGGCCGCGGCCCGAGCTGGTGCTGATCCGGTCGGTGTTGCAGCGGCATCTGTTCGCCTTTGTCTGGCTGCCGCGCGACGAACTGACCACCGCGCGGCGCGTCGCGATCGGCGACATGCTGGGCGAGGCGGCGAACGGCTCGTTGCTCAACTGGTCGATCGCGCTGGAGGACGGCGTCGTCGCGCTGATCCGCTATACGATCGACCTGCGCCAGGACGGCCGCCTGCCCGATACGGCGGCGCTGTCCGAGCGGCTGCGCAAGATGGTGCGCGGCTGGATGCCCGATGTCGAGGCGGCGCTTGCCGAGCAGGTGCCCGCGCCCCGTGCGGCGCGCTTGGCCCTGCGCTGGGCCAATGGCTTCCCGACCAATTACCGCAATGTCAGCGACGCGGCCGAAGCCGCCGCCGACATTCTGCGTCTCGCGTCGCTGGAGAATGAGGGGAGCCGCTCGGTGCGCCTGTTCCCGGTCCAGCTGGGGCAGGATCGCCAGCTGAAAATCTACAAGCTGAACGGCGCGCTGCCCTTGTCGGACGCGGTGCCGGTGCTGGAGAATTTCGGCTTCCGCGTGATCGGCGAGCTGCCGACCCGGTTGCGCGACGATGCCGATCCCTTCGTCCACGACTTCATCGTCGAGACCGAGGCGACGACCGAGCCCAAGGGCGCGGCGGTGCTGGAGGGGGCGATCGCCGCCGTGCTGGAGGGCAAGGCGGAGAATGATGCGTTCAACCGGCTGATCGTCGATGTGGGGTTGAGCCCCCAGGCGGTGGTGCTGTTCCGCGCCTGGTTCCGTTATCTGCGTCAGGCGGGGCTGCCTTATGGGCTGACCACCGTGGTCGACGCGCTGCGCCGTGCGCCCAAGCTGGCGACTGCGCTGATCGAGCGGTTCACCGCCGCGCATGATCCGAAGGCGACCGGCGACCTCGCCGCCGCCGATGCCGCGATCGCGGCCGGGCTGGATGCCGTCTCTGCGATCGACGACGACCGTATCCTGCGCAGCTTCCGCGACATGATCGCGGCGACCCTGCGCACCAATGCCTTTGCTGAGGCGGGCAAGGAAGCGCTGGCGTTCAAGCTGGACAGCCACAGGATTCCGGGCCTGCCCGCACCGCTGCCGTGGCGCGAGGTCTGGGTCTATAGCCCCCGCGTCGAGGGTATCCACTTACGCGCCGGACCCGTCGCGCGTGGCGGTCTGCGCTGGTCGGATCGCCGCGACGACTTCCGCACCGAGATTCTGGGCCTGATGAAGGCGCAGCGGGTGAAGAACGCGGTCATCGTGCCCACGGGCGCGAAGGGCGGTTTCTACCCCAAGCAACTCCCGTCGCCCGTTACCGACCGCGACGGCTGGGCGGCCGAGGGCAAGGAAAGCTACCGCGTATTCATCCGCGCGCTGCTGTCGATCACCGACAATATCGTCGAGGGCGCGGTGGTGCATCCGGCGGGCGTGCGCGTGCTGGACGGCGAGGACCCCTATTTCGTGGTCGCCGCCGACAAGGGCACCGCGACCTTCTCCGACGTGGCCAATGCGCTGGCGCTGGAGCGCGGCTTCTGGCTGGGCGACGCCTTTGCCTCCGGGGGCAGCCAGGGTTATGACCATAAGGCGATGGGCATCACCGCCAAGGGCGCCTGGGTCTCGGTCCAGCGCCACTTCGCCGAGCGGGGCGTGGACGTGCAGAGCCAGCCCATCCGCGTCGTCGGCTGCGGCGACATGTCGGGCGACGTGTTCGGCAACGGGATGCTGTTGTCCAAGGCGATCAAGCTGGTCGCGGCGTTCGACCATCGCCATATCTTCCTCGATCCGAATCCCGATCCCGCGACCAGCTGGGACGAGCGGGCGCGGATGTTCGCGCTGCCCCGGTCGAGCTGGGCGGATTACGACACCGGCCTGATCTCGCCCGGAGGCGGCGTCTTCCCGCGTTCGGCCAAGACCATCCCGCTGTCGGACGAAGTCCGCGAGGCGCTGGGCATCACCGCCACCTCGCTCGAACCGGCGGCGCTGATCTCGGCGATCCTCAAGGCCCCGGCCGACCTGCTCTGGTTCGGCGGCATCGGGACCTACATCAAGGCGGCGGCGGAGAATAACGTGCAGGTCGGCGATCCGGCCAACGACCGGCTGCGCGTCGATGCCGAGGATCTGCGCGTCACCGCCATCGGCGAGGGCGCCAATCTGGGCGTCACCCAGGCCGCGCGCATTGCCTTTGCCGAGCGGGGCGGGCGGATCAACACCGACTTCATCGACAATTCGGCGGGCGTCGACTGTTCGGATAACGAGGTCAACATCAAGATCGCGCTGAACCGCGAGATGATCGAGGGCCGTCTGGCAGAGGGCGACCGCAACAGGTTGCTCGCCGCGATGACCGATGACGTGGCGCATATCGTGCTGGAGGATAACCGGCTCCAGACTTTGGGCCTGTCGATCGCCGAGGCGGACGGGGCGGGCGCGATGCCCAGCTATGTCCGCGTGATCGAGATTTTCGAGAGCGCCGGGCGGCTCGACCGCGCGGTCGAGGGGCTGGGCAGCAACGACGTGCTGCTGCGGCGCGGGCAGGACGGGATTCCGCTGACCCGGCCCGAACTGGCGGTGCTGCTGGCGACGGCCAAGCTGACCTTGCAGGACGCGATCGAGACCAGCCCGTTGGCGCTGGACGACGAACTGCGCCCCGATCTCCACGCGGCCTTCCCGCCCGCGATGCGGGAAGCGTTTGGCGAGGCGATCGACCAGCATCGCCTGCGCGGCGAGATCGTCGCGACCAAGCTCGCCAACCGGATCGTCAACCGGATGGGCATCCTCCACCCGTTCGAACTGGCGGAAGAGGAAGGCGCGGCGATGGCCGACATCGCGGCGATGTTCGTGGTGGTCGAGCGGCTGTTCGACCTGGGCGGGCTGTGGACCGCGATCGAGACGGCGGCGATGCCCGAAGCAGCGCGTATCGCCCTGTTCGACGAGGTGGCGCGGGCGACCCGTTCGCAGATCGCCGATTTGCTGCGCGCGATGCCGGCGGGCACCTCGCCCGGCGCGGCGCTGGAGCGGTTGCAGCCGGGGATCGAGCGGCTGGCGGCCGAAACGCCCGCGTTGCTCCGGGACGAGGCCAAGGCGCAGAGCGCGCGGGTGGTCGCCGTGCTCGAAGAGGCGGGGGCTCCGGCCGAACTCGCGGCGCGGGTGGTGCGGGTGTCCGAACTCGACGGTGCGGTGGGGCTGGCCGATCTGGGCCAGCGGCTGACGCTGGACGAGACGCGGTTGACCCATGCCTTTACCCGTCTGGGCCAGGCGCTGGGCCTCGACTGGGCACAGGGGCAGGCGGCGCGGATCAACCCCAGCGATCCGTGGGAGCGCCTGCTCATCGCAGGGCTGGCGCGCGATTTCCAGCAGCAGCGGCTCGACTTCCTCGGCCGGGCGGGCGCGACCGACCCCGAAGCGGCGGTCGAGGCTTGGCTGGAGCGCAATGCCGCGCGGGTCGGCCAGTTCAAGGCGGTGATCGACCGGGCCCGCCTGGCCGCACAGCCCAACGCCGCGATGCTGGCCCAGATTGCGGGCCAGGCGCGGGTGCTGCTGGGGCGGTAAGCGGAAAGGGAACACTGTTCCCCGGCGAAGGCCGGGGTCCAGTTTCTTTGCCGTGTGAGGCGCGCAAAACGCCGCGTGGGAGGCCTCTCCCGCGCGGCGTTTTTGTTCACGCGAAGCCGCGAAGGCGCGAAGAAGGTTGGTTCGCGCGGAGACGCGGAGACGCGGAGTAGAAATTTTATTCGCGCAGAGGCGCAGAGGGCGCAGAGAAGACATGACGCGCGCAGCGCCCTCTATCCTTGAGCGCCCGAGATAAGAGGGCCGCTGGCGCGGCAGGCGAGACACCTCCGCGCCTCCGCGCGAACCAACCTTCTTCTTCTTCGCGGCTTCGCGCGAAAAAATCAGACCGCCGCGCACTTCTCCAGCAACCAGTCGCGATCCGCGCCCTCCAGTTCCGGCGCCAGCACCTCCGCCACCCGCGCATGATACGCGTTGAGCCAGTCCCGCTCCCCCGCCGTCAGCAACTCCGTCACGATCAGCGTCCGCTCGATCGGGCAGAGGGTCAGCGTCTCGAACCCCAGCATGTCCCGGTCTGCGCCCGCAATCTCACGCGGTTCGACCAGCACCAGATTCTCGATGCGGATGCCATACTCGCCCGCCTTGTAATAACCCGGCTCGTTGGACAGCATCATGCCCGCGCGCAGCGGCTCCATCGCGGCGCCGCCGGGATAGTTGGGTGCGGCGATACGTTGCGGCCCCTCATGCACGGACAGGTACGCGCCGACGCCGTGGCCGGTGCCATGCGCATAATCCAGACCGACCTCCCAGAGCGGCCGCCGCGCCAGCGAGTCGAGGTGCCCGCCCAGCGTCCCGTCCGGGAACACCGCCGTCGCCAGCCCGATATGCCCCTTCAGCACGCGGGTGAAGCGGTCGCGCATTTCGTCCGTGGGCGCACCGATCGGCATGACGCGGGTGATGTCGGTGGTGCCGTCCTGATACTGCCCGCCGGAGTCGATCAGGAAGAGCTGCCCCAGCTCGATCGCCGCATTCGATTCCTCGGTGACGTGATAATGCGGGCTCGCGCCATGCGCCCCGGTGGCCGAGATGGTCGAGAAGCTGGTGTCCTTGAGCAGTCCCGTCGCCTCGCGGAACGCCAGTAGTTGCGCGGCGGCGGACAGTTCGGTCTGCCCGCCCTTGGGGCATTCGCTCTCGACCCAGCGCAGGAACTTCACCATCGCCGCGCCGTCCCGGACCGAGGCGGCCCGGTGCCCGGCGACCTCGGCGGGGTTCTTGATCGCCTTGGTCAGCACGACGGGATCGCGAAGCGCCAGCACCTTGGCCCCGCCCGCCTCCAGCGCTTGCGCGATCGCCGCCACCGCGCGCTCGGGATCGGCGACGACGCGCCGCCCCGCAAAGCCGGTCAGATAGCCCTCGAACGCCGCGCGGTCATGTAGCCGCACCGCATTGCCCAGATGCGCGCGAACCTCGGGCGTGATCTTGTCGGGCGCGACGAACAGGTCGGTTTCGCCATCCGCATGGACGATCGCATAGGACAAGGCGACCGGCGTATGCGCGACGTCGGTGCCGCGCACGTTGAGCGTCCAGGCGATCGAGTCCAGCGCCGACAGCACCACCGCATGGGCGCGCTGCTCGGCCAGCCATTCGCCGATCCGCGCGCGCTTGGCCGCCGCGCTCTCGCCCGCCACCGCATCGTCCTGCACCGTCATCACGGCGGGCGAAGGGGCGGGGCGGTCGGTCCAGATCGCGTCGATCGGATTGGCGCCGACCGCGAGCAGTTCCGCGTCGCGATCGGCCAGCGCGGCGGTCATGTCGGTGACCTGCTGGCGGGTGTGCAGCCACGGGTCGTAGCCGATCCGCTGGCCCGCCGCCGTCTCGCGGCCCAGCCAGCCCGCCACGCTGTCCTGCGGCACGGGGATATAGGCATAATCGTCGCCCGACACCTGCTCGCGCACCTGGAGCGTATAGCGGCCGTCGGTGAAGATCGCCGCCTTGTCCGCCAGCACAACCGCGCTGCCTGCCGAACCGCCGAACCCGGTCAGCCAGCCCAGCCGCTGCGCATAGTCGCCGACATATTCGCTCATATGCTCGTCGGTCAGCGGGACGACGAAACCGTCAAGGCCAAGGGATGCCAGTTCGGCACGAAGGGCGGCAAGACGGGCGGAATGGGACATGGGAAGCGGCCTGACAGCAATGGGAAACGGGGCCGGTCTAGCCCTGCGCCCGTACAGCGTCGAGCCTCTCCGGGGGCTTGAGGAATTTGTCAGACGATATACGATCCGCTGCGACGGGCATTTGGGAGGATCGGATGATAATCGACCGGCGGGACATGCTGGTGGGGGCGGGCGCGGCGGCGCTGATCGGGGGCGGTGGCGCGCGGGCGGCCGGGCTGGACGGCTTCCACCCCGGAGAGGTGTGGAACGACACGAAGGGGGTGGCGATCAACGCCCATGGCGGCGGGCTGTTGCGGCACGGCGGACGCTGGTGGTGGCATGGCGAGCACAAGACCGAGGGCGAAGGCGGCAATACCGCGCTGGTCGGCGTCCATGCCTATAGCTCGACCGATCTGGTGAACTGGCGCGACGAAGGGGTCGCGCTGTCCGTGTCCGACGATCCCGCCAGCCCGATCGCGCGCGGCTGTATCCTGGAACGGCCCAAGGTCGTCCATAATCCGCGCACCCGCAAATTCGTGATGTGGTTCCATCTGGAACTCAAGGGGCGGGGATATGGCGCCGCGCAGGCGGGCGTCGCCGTGGCCGACCGGCCGCAGGGGCCGTTCCGCTTCCTGCACGCGGGCCGGGTCAATCCCGGCATCTGGCCCGCCAACGCGACGGCCGAGGACAAGACGCCCGGCACGATCCTGTCGCGCGACTTTCCCGCCGGGCAGATGGCGCGCGACATGACCGTCTTCGTCGACGGCGGCACCGCGTGGCACATCTATGCCTCGGAAGAGAATGCGACGCTGCAGATCGCCCGGCTGGCGCCCGACTGGACCCGGCATGACGGCTATTATGTCCGCGCGCTGCCCGATGGCGGGAACGAGGCGCCCGCGCTCTTCAAGGCGAAGGGGCGCTATTATATGTTCGCATCGGGCCTGACCGGCTGGCGGCCCAATCCGGGGCGGGTCTATGTCGCGGACGCGGTCACGGGGCCGTGGCGCTCGCTGGGCAATCCGGTGCGCGGGAGCGAGATGGACCAGAAGACGACCTTCCACTCGCAATCGACCTTCGTCCTGCCCCTGCCGCCCGAGCGGCCGGGGGGCGAGCCGCGCTTCATCTTCATGGCGGATCGCTGGCGGCCGGAGAATGCGATCGACGGGCGCTATGTCTGGCTGCCGGTGGAATGGGAGGGCGAGACGCCGGTGCTCCACTGGCGGGATCGCTGGACGCTGGCGGACGGGTGGAAGGCCAGGTAACCCCGCCCTCCGTTCAGCCTGAGCGAAGTCGAAGGCCACGGGATTCCCTTCGTGGCCAAGCGCGGAACGTGCGCTTCGACTTCGCTCAGCGTGAACGGGAGGGATGGCATGAGAAAGAGCCGAGCCGCCGCCTCTTCCGGCAGACCCCAACCCTAGCTACATCCGGGTGATGACCGAACCCGTTGCGCTGACTCCGCCCGTTGCCGAAACCCGTGCCCACAGCTTCACCGCGCATGGCATCACCATCGAAGATCCCTATGCCTGGCTGAAGGACCCCGCTTACCCGGAGGTCACCGACAAGGACGTCCTGTCCTATGTCGAGGCGGAGAACGCCTATTTCGAGGCGGTCATGGCCCCGCGCCAGCCGCTGATCGAGCGGCTGTATGAAGAGATGAAGGGGCGGATCAAGGAGGACGAATCCTCCGTGCCGCAAAAGGATGGCGACTGGCTCTACTGGACCGCGTTCGAGACGGGCGGGCAATATCGCAAATGGTGGCGCAAGCCGGTCGCGGGCGGCCCCGACGAGCTGCTGCTCGACGAACCGGCGCTGGCCGAGGGCAAGGAATATTTCCGGCTGGGCGCCTTCTCGATCAGCAACAATGGCCGCTACCTCGCCTATGCGATCGACGACAATGGCTCCGAACGGTTCGAGGTGCGGATCAAGGACCTGACCACCGGCGAACACCTGGCGGAAGTCATTCCCGGCATGTTGTCGGAGATCGTCTGGACAAAGGACGACAGCGGTTTCCTCTACGGCGTGGCCAATGCCCAGTGGCGGACCGACAATGCGCGCTTCCACAAGCTGGGCACGCCGGTCGCGGATGATGTCGAGCTGTTCCACGAGAATGACGAGGGCTACCGCGTCGCCGTCGCCGAGACCTCCGCACGCAACTGGATCGTGATCGCCACCGGCGACCATGTCACCAGCGAGGTGCGACTGGTCCCCTCCGACAATGTCTTCGCCGAACCGATCCTGGTCGCCCCCCGCAAGGAGGGCCGCGAATATGATGTGGACGAGCATGACGGCACGCTGTTCATCCACACCAATGACGTGGACCCGCAATTCCGCCTGTGCACCGCCTCGATCGAGGCACCCGGCGACTGGCACGAGCTGATCGGGCCCAACCCGCATTTCTACATGACCGGGGTGGAATGCTATAAGGACTTCTTCGTGGTCGAGGGGCGCGAGGACGGTTTGGACCGGATCGCCATCCACCGCTACGACTCGCCGACCGTGCCACAGCGGATCGAATTCCCCGAGGCGAGCTACACGGCGGGTCTGGGCGACAATCCCGAGTACGACGTGTCGGTTCTGCGGCTGGGTTACGAATCCATGGTCACGCCGGGCACCGTCTATGATTACGACGTCGCGACCGGCGGCCTGACCGTTCTGAAGGTGCAGGAAATCCCCTCGGGCTATGACGGCGACAAGTACCGGACCGAGCGGCTGAAGATTGCCGCGCGCGACGGGACGATGGTGCCGGTGTCGATCGTGTACCCGAAGGATTTCCCGCGCGACGGATCGGGCAAGCTGTTCCTCTATGCGTACGGCGCCTACGGCTATGCGATCCCGCCGGGCTTCTCCACGGGCCGCATGAGCCTGCTCGATCGCGGCTTCGCCTATGCCATCGCGCATATTCGCGGCGGCGACGATCTGGGCCAGCAATGGTATCTGGACGGCAAGCTCGAAAAGCGCACCAACACCTTCCACGATTTCGTCGATGTCGCGAATGGGCTGATCGCGGGCGGCTGGACCAGCCAGGGGCAGATCGCGATTGCGGGCCGCTCGGCGGGCGGCGAGCTGATGGGCGCGGTGGTCAATTCCGACCCCGAACTCTGGGGCGCGGTGATCGCCGATGTGCCCTTTGTCGACGTGCTCAACACGATGATGGACGCAGAGCTGCCGCTGACGCCGGGCGAATGGCCCGAATGGGGCAATCCGATCGAGGACAAGGCGGCGTTCGAGCTGATCCGTAGCTACAGCCCCTATGACAATGTCCGGCGCCAAGCCTATCCGCCGATGTTCATCTCGGGCGGGCTGAACGATCCGCGCGTCACCTATTGGGAGCCCGCCAAATGGGCCGCCCGGCTGCGCGCGACCAAGACCGACGACCATCTGCTGCTGCTCAAGACCAATATGGGGGCAGGGCATGGCGGCAAGTCGGGCCGGTTCGAGAGCCTTCGTGAAGGCGCGGAGGAACATGCCTTCGTCCTGTGGCAGATGGGAGTGGAATCCTGAGCATCGAGGCGATCGTCGCGCGCTATGGCGTGGCGGCGATCGCGCTGGGCGCGGGGCTGGAGGGGGAGACAGCGGTCGTCACCGGCGGCATCCTAGCGCATCAGGGATTGATCGGCTGGCCCGCCACGCTGGTTGCGGCGGCGGTGGGGTCGTTCCTGGCGGATCAGATCTTCTTCACCATCGGCCGCCGGTCGCGCGACGGGCGCTGGGTGGCCAAGCTGCGCAAGCGACGGGTCTATGCGCGCGTGACGCGGATGATGGAACGCTATCCCGTCGGCTTCATCTTCGCCTTCCGCTTCCTCTATGGCCTGCGCACGATCAGCCCGGTCGCGATCGGGACCAGCCAGGTGTCGACCCGGCTGTTCGTCGCGGTCAACGCCGCATCCGCCGCATGCTGGGCTTCGATCTTCGTCGGCATCGGTTATCTGTTCGGCGAGGCGTTCCAGGAACTGGCGGCGCGCTATCGTCCCAGCCTGCGCCATATCCTGATGGCGGCGGCGCTGGTCATGGTCGCCGCCGCGATCGGCTGGGGCGTCCGCGCGCTGTGGCAAAGGTACAAGGACCCGAACGAACAGGCATGAGCCGCTTTTCGATCCAGATCACCGCAGGCCCCGACCATATCGACGAGCTGGGCCATGTGAACAACGCCGTCTGGGTCCAGTGGATTCAGGAGATCGCCACCGCCCATTGGGAAGCGGTCGCGCCGCCCGAACATGTCGCGGCGCATGTCTGGGTCGTGACGCGGCACGAGATCGACTATCGCGGCAATGTCGTAGCGGGGGAAACGGTGACGGCGGAAACCTGGGTCCCCAACCCGCCCAAGGGCGCGCGGTTCGACCGGCATGTCCGCTTTCTGGATGCCGAGGGGCAGGTGAAGGTGGAGGCGGTGACGACCTGGGCGCTGCTCGACCGCGCCACTGGCCGCCTGCTCCGCGTCACCGCCGAGATCGCCGCGCCCTTCATGGTTTGACCGCAAGAAGCGGGACGCGCGGGGCGCGGGGATCGGCTAGGGTCGGTCCCATGTTGAGCGAATGCACCATGGCCTCGCCGGTCGGCAAACTGACCCTTGTCGCCAGCGAGCGCGGCCTGCGCGCCATCCTGTGGGCCGAGGAACGGGCAGGGCGGGTCCGATTGCCCGAACGGCGCGACGATCCCGCCCATGCCGTGCTGGCCGAGGCGGTGCGCCAGTTGCGCGACTATTTCGAGGGACGGCGCCGCACCTTCGACCTGCCGCTCGATCCCGAGGGCACGGACTTCCAGAAAGCGGTGTGGACCGGCCTGAACGCCATTCCCTATGGCGAGACGCGCAGCTACGCCGCGCTGGCCGCCGCGATCGGGCGGCCGGGGGCCTCGCGTGCGGTGGGGGCGGCGAATGGCCGTAATCCGTTGTCGATCGTGACGCCGTGCCACCGGGTGATCGGCGCGAACGGGACGCTGACCGGCTTTGCGGGCGGGCTGGCGGTCAAGCAATGGCTGCTGGCGCACGAACGCGGCGAGCGGCAACGCGCGCTCGCCTGAGCGATCCACGACGGCCGCACCCGTCCGCGCGGCCGATCGAAGGGCTGCGGGCTTGGCCGGTCAAAGCCTGGGGGCGTATCCGTCCGCCGGCTTCCACCGGGAGAATCGGATATGCGATCGATGCTCTCGCCCGTAGCGGCCGCCCTGCTGACCGCCGCGAGCCCCGCGCCGACGCCGTGCAGCCGCAATCTGGGCGAGGTGCGAATCCGGCAGATCCTGGCGCCCATCCGCGAAAAGGTCGCGCGGCAGGGGGTGAACCCCGATGTGGCGGAGGCGACCTTCCGCGCGATGGTCGAGGGCTTCACCGCCGAGGAGGCGTGGTAGGTCGGGCGCTGAATTCCTTTCCGGCGGATCGACATTCAGCATTGCTTCTTCTTCCCCTCTCCCCTGGACAGGGGAGAGGGTTAGCGAAGCTTGCCAGCCTGCTGGCTAGCGCAGCTTGGGTGAGGGGTTAAGCGAGCCCAAAGGCTCGCGCGCTCACCAAGCGAGCGCCCACCCCTCACCCAGCTCCGACTAAGCCTTTGCTTTCGCAAAGACCAAGTCTGCGCAACCCTCTCCCCTCTGCGAGGGGCGAGGGAGGAAGGGCATCGCTGTGGCCTGCCATCTCCCCGCGCCGGGGAGGAATGAAAAAACAACGAGGCGTCAGTCCTCGTCCCACAGAATGGCGATCGGCGCTTCGATGCCCAGCACCGCATGGACCGGACAGGCCGCCGCCGCCGCTTCGAGCCTTTTGCGCTGGGCCGGGTCATAGTGGCCCGGCACGCGCACAGTCACGGCCAGCGTCGTGATCCGGCGCGGGGCGTTGCCCATCTCCTTGGTGACGGTCGCCGTCGCGCCCGCCAGCTCCAGCCCGGCGACGCGCCCCGCCATCGCCATGATGCTCAGCACGCAACCGCCCAGCGACACCGACAGCAAATCGCTCGGCGAAAAGCCCTCGCCGCTGCCCCCCAGTTCCTGCGAGGCATTGGTGACCAGCACCGCGCCGGAGTCGGGATGCTCGGTCCGGCAGCGCAGGCCACCTTCGTACCGGACCACGAAATCGGTCACGTTCTTACCCGCTGTTGCGCAGCGCGGTGGCGATGCCGTTGATCGACAGCAGGATGCCCTCGCCGATGCGCGGATCGTCCTCGCCCGCGCGGTGGCGCTTCATCAACTCAATCTGGAGCAGGTTCAGCGGCTCGATATAGGGCAGGCGCAGGCGGATCGACGCCTCCAGCGCCGGGTTGTCGGACAGCAGTCGCGTCTGCCCCGTCACGGTCAGCAAGCCGTCGCGTGCGCGGTGCCAGCCGTCATGGATGCGCCCGAAGATCGACTCGCGCAGGCCCTCATCCTCGACCAGCCCGGCATAACGGCGCGCGATGCCGATGTCCGACTTGGCGAGCACCATCTCCATATTCGCCAGCGTCGCGGCGAAGAACGGCCAGTTCTTGGCCATGTCGGCCAGCAGCGCCTTGTCCTCGAAATTCGCGATGGCGGTGCCGACGCCGAACCAGCCGGGCAGCATGACGCGCGCTTGCGCCCAGCTGAACACCCAGGGAATGGCGCGCAGGTCCTCGATCGCGTCGGACTTTTTTCGGCTGGCCGGGCGGCTGCCGATCTTCAGGCCCGCAATCTCCGCGATGGGGGTCATCTGGCGGAAGAAGGTGCGGAAACCCTCGGTGCCATAGACCAGGTCGCGATAGGTCGTGAAGGCGGTCGCCGACATCTCCTCCATCGCGGTGGTGAAGCGCGCATTGTCCGCCGCCGACAGCCGGTCCGGCTCCAGGCTGGCGAGCAGCGTCGCCGATGCCATCGCCTCGAGATTGGTCAATGCGGAATCGCGCGTGCCATATTTGCCCGCAATCACCTCGCCCTGTTCGGTGATTCGGATGCGGCCCTGCACCGTATTGTGCGGCTGGGCACGGATCGCGGCGAAGGCGCTGCCGCCGCCCCGTCCCACCGCGCCCCCGCGCCCGTGGAACAGCTGCATCCGAACGCCCGCTTCCTCGAAGACCGGGCGGAAGGCGCTCGACGCCTTGGACAGCGACCAGGTGGAGGTCAGGTAACCGCCATCCTTGTTCGAGTCCGAATAGCCGATCATCACCTCCTGATGCCCGCGTGCGCGAACGATGGCGGCGATCTCGGGCAGCGCGAAATAGGCGCGCATGATCTCGGGACCCGCCTCCAGATCCTCGATCGTCTCGAACAGGGGGACCGCCATGATCGCGGCAGTGGCGGGTTCGCCGGGACGATAAAGGCCGAATTCCTTCAGCATCAGGTTGATTTCGAGCAGGTCGGACACCGACTTGCCCATCGAGACGATATAGTTGGTCAGGCACTTCGGGCCGTATTTGGCATGCGCATCGGCGGCGGCCTGAACGATGGCGAGTTCGGAGCGGGTCTCGTCCGAATAGTCCGCATAACGGCTGAACAGCGGTCGGGCGTTGGCGAGTTCGCGGCGGAGCAGCGCGATGCGCGCATCCTCGTCCAGCGCCAGATAATCCGCCTCGACCCCAGCCACCTTGAGCAGTTCGGCGACGACGCGTTCATGCACCGCCGAATTCTGCCGCAGGTCGAGCGTGGCGAGGTGGAAGCCGAACGTTTCGACCGCGCGGATCAGCCGCCCGAGCGCGCCGCCGCTCGCCAGCGCGCCGTCGCCGCGCGCCGCCAGCCCGCGCGCGATCGCGACCAGATCGGTGCGCAGCGCCTTGGGATCGGGATAGGGTTCGCCGGTCAGGCGGCCGGGGCGCGGCGCGGGCTTGCCGGTCAGCGCCTGATGCGTCGCGGCGAGCCGCGCATAGATGCCCGACAGCGCGCGGCGATAGGGTTCGTCCGAGCGGCTGAGCGCCTCGTCGCCGCTCGCCTCGGCCAGTGCCAGCACCGCCTCGTCTACCTCGGCATGGCCGGTCGAGATCGACAGCTCGGCCCCCAGCGCGTGGATCGCGTCGCAATAATGGCCCAGCACCGCCTCGGCCGCGCGCGCCAGCGCGGTGGTCAGCGATTCGGCGGTGACGAAGGGATTGCCGTCGCGGTCGCCGCCGATCCACGATCCGGTGCGAAGGAAAGCGGGGACGCGCGTGCCGAACGCCTTGTCCCAGCGCTGATAGAGCGCGGGCAGCACCGGCAGGAAGACGTCGCGCAGATAGGACAGCGCGGTCTCCACCTCGTCGGTGACATAGAGCCGCTCGCGACGCAGCACGCGGGTCTGCCACAAAAGCGCGATCTGGCGACCGATCGCCGCCTCCACATCGTCGCCATCGGGGGTGACGTCGCGGCCCGCATCGCGCATCGCCAGCAATTCGGCGATTCGGTTGCGGTGGTCGATCATGCTCTTGCGGCGCACCTCGGTCGGGTGCGCGGTCAGCACGGGGACAACGAGCGCGCGGGCCAGCAACTCCATCGCCGCCTCTCGGTCGATGCCCTTGGCCGCCAAAGTCTCCAGCACTTCGCCAATATCGGTGCCCGGCTCGCGCGCGATCCCCTGCCGATCCTCGGCCAGATTGGCGAGCATCGAGAACAGCATGAAACCGCGCACGAAATCCAGCGTCTCGTCGAGCGCCAGCCGTTCGAGTTGCAGGTCGACAGAACCGTCCTCGCCCAGCCCGCGATAGCGGTCGACCGACGCACGGCGAATCGCCTCGGTCGCCTCGAACAGCGCGTCTCCACCATAGCGGCGGATCACATCGCCCAGTTGCGAGCCCAGGAAACGGATATCAGCGTTGTTCGCGATGGGAGGCAATTTGTTCATGCGCGCATTGCTGCAACGCAATAGGCCGGGCGTCAACCGATTGCAGATGGCAATGTTCATATAATATCTTGTGCCGTCATGCCCTAAAGTTGCGTTTAAGCGAATCGGTTCGCAGCTTCATCGATCGGGGCAGCGGCAACAGCAAGATTTCCTCACACATTAGCGAAGATATGTAATATCATTAACAATATGGGTTGGCGTGGTTTGCAACTGGCGGAAGCGCGATCGCGCAGGCGCCGGACGACACCACGATCATTAGAGAAAGGTAGGGGCTATGTTTACCGAAGAGCTGGTCCACACGGCGTTACAGACATGGTGCGACAATGTGGTGGCGGTCGGCCGGGTTCATGCCGAAGGCGGCGACGTCGTGGCCTTCGCCTCCCGGATCCTGAGCGACAATTATGATTACGACCATGGCAAGGTGCTGTTCAAACCGACGCTGACTTTCGGCGCGAAGACCTATCGACCGACCAAGGAGGGCGCGCTCGCCTATTTCATCGGCGGCAATGCCGACTTTCCGGACGACAAGGGGTTCAAGCTGAAGCCCTGGGTGAAGGCCTGGTACAGCAAGCTCGACTATATCTTGCACGGCGATCTGGCGATCGTGCAGTGCAACGTCCACTTCATCGGCGAGGATGACAGCCACATCTTCGTGAACAAGAGCTTCGTGTTCAA
Source organism: Sphingomonas sp. LC-1 (assembly GCF_025371035.1). GTDB lineage: Bacteria > Pseudomonadota > Alphaproteobacteria > Sphingomonadales > Sphingomonadaceae > Sphingomonas > Sphingomonas sanguinis_E. Next base: position 17,893 of record NZ_JANZXB010000009.1, read on the forward strand.
GCAATGCGAGGATGGGAAGGTGCGGATCATCCTTCACCAGTCGTCGCTGCCCTATCAGCCGTAGCGCGGGGGCGATGACCGCGATCGGCATGGCGCGGCGGGTCGCCATCGGTGGCGATAGCGCGCTGCTCGATCATATCGCGCGGCCCGATACGGCTTTGGCCATCTGGTGGCGTCGGTTGCCCCCGCCGCTTCGGGCGGCGCTGGACGCGCTCGACCTGAACGGTGTCGACAGCCTGTCGGTCGAGACCGATCTCGGTGGGTCGGTCGAGGCCTCCTTGCACGCGGCGGGATATGCGCGGGCGGTGTGCGAGATGCTGGGGGCGGACATCGACCGTCTCGTCCGGCGTCTCGCCGCGCTGAGCGGCGAGGATCGCCTGCGCGTCCGGCTCGCGGTCGGCCACGGAGGGGACGGCTATCAGTTCCACGCCGACCGCCCCCCCCTCGCGCTGCGATGCACCTATATCGGCCCAGGCATCCAATGGTGCTGCGTCGATGGGCTGGACGCGATCTGCGAGGTTCCGACCGGGGCGGTGGGCGTGTTCAAGGGGCGGATGCTGCTGGACCCGCCCATGATCCTTCACCGTGCGCCGCCTGGCGGTGATCGTCGCCTCGTGCTGGCGATCGAGCCGGCGCATGGTGGAGAGTGGGAGCGATCACTGCCGATCCTTCCCAGCGCCGATCCCTGTTGAGGGGAGAGTTGCACGGCGAACGATCCGGCGGCGGCCCTCGTTCGGCTCAGTTCATATTCCCTGGTGCGCCGTTGGTGGCCCCCGTCGCCACCGGGTTGGTCGGCGCGGCGGGGCGTTCGGTGCGCGAGGCTTCGCGTTCCTCAGATGTCACCGTGCCGTCGCGGTTCAGGTCCATCCGGTCGAACCGCGCCAGCATCCCCTCGAAAAATTCGCTTTCGGTGATCTCGCCGTCTTTGTTGCGGTCCAGTCCCCACAGACGCGAATTGGTGGTGGGCATTTCCTCGGCGGTGATGATGTCATTGCCGTCGCGGTCCAGTTCGCGGAAGCGGCGCGCCATCATGCCGCCGAAATCGACACGGCTGGTCACGGATGGCGGAACGAAGCCGGCCTTGGCGGCGGCGCGATCGGCTTCGGCACGATTCTCTTCCTTCTTGCCGCACGCCGCCGTCGCCATCATCGCCACCAGCCCGAGGCCTATCGCCCAATCCCGCATTCCCGACTCCCAACGGTTCGTTACGCTTCCAGCTCAACGTCCCAGTACAGCCAGTCGTGCCATGTTTCATGCAGATAATTGGGCGGGAAGCTGCGGCCATGCTCCTGCAAATGCCAGTTTGTCGGGCGGATCGGCTCGATATGCAGCGGCATTCCGGCCTGTCGCGGCGTGCGTCCGCCCTTCTTCAGATTGCAGGGCGCACAGGCGGTGACGACATTTTCCCAGGTCGTCCGGCCGCCTTGGGCGCGGGGAATGACATGGTCGAAGGTCAGGTCGCGGTGCGATCCGCAATATTGGCAGGAAAAACGGTCGCGCAGGAACAGGTTGAAGCGAGTAAAGGCCGGGAATTGCGACGGCTTCACGAATTGCTTCAGCGCGATGACCGAGGGCAGCTTGACCTTGGCGGTCGGGCTGCGCACCTCGCGCTCATAATGGGCGACGATATCCACCCGGTCGAGGAACACGGCCTTCACCGCGGTCTGCCAGGGCCAGACCGACAGCGGGTAATAGGACAGCGGCGTATAATCCGCATTCAGTACGAGCGCCGGACAACTATCCGGGTGTCGGATCAGGTCGGGATGAAACACAGCTCCTCCCTTCGTGGTACTGCTGCGCCTTTCGCCCAGCAGCGTGACATGGCTATGACAGTCCGGGCTATGACAGCATGGGACGGGAATCGCGGTCAAGGGGGTGGGCGATGAGCGGAGTGGGTCCCGTGACGCGTTTCGCGCCCAGCCCGACCGGGCGGCTGCATCTGGGCCATGCCCTGTCGGCGGTTCGCGCGCATGATCTGGCGCGGCGCGGCGGTGGCCGTTTCCTGCTCAGGATCGAGGATATCGACGGCACGCGCAGCCGCCCCGAACATGTCGAGACGATCTTTCGCGACCTGGAATGGCTGGGGCTGGAATGGGACGATCTGTCCTTCCAGTCCGAACGACTGGATCATTATGCGGCGGCACAGGGGCGGTTGGCGGACCTGCTCTATCCCTGTTTCTGCACGCGCGCCGAAATCGCCGCCAGCCTGTCCGCGCCGCATGGGGCCACGCCGCTCTATCCGGGGACGTGCCGCCATCTGTCGCATCAGGAGCGTGGCGCGCGGATGGGGGACCCGCATGGCTGGCGGATCGACATGGCGCGTGCGGTCGAGCGGGTGGGAGCGCTTTACTGGCATGACGAACGCGCAGGGGCAATCGTCGCCGATCCGCTGAGCCATGGCGACGTCATCCTGGCGCGCAAGGATGCGCCCGCCAGCTATCATCTGGCGGTGACCGTGGACGACGCGGCGCAGGGCGTGACCGACGTGGTGCGCGGCGTCGACCTGTTCGAGGCGACCCATGTCCACCGGCTGCTACAGGCGCTGCTCGGTCTGCCGACGCCGCGCTATCATCACCATCCGCTGATCGTCGGGGCGGATGGACAACGTCTGGCCAAGCGTCACGGCGCGCCCGCGCTGGCGGCGATGCGAGAGGGTGGCGAAGATGGGCGCGCACTGGCGGATGCGCTGCGCCGCAATATGCTTCCCGCTGGATTTCGGCTGGGGGAGGCGTAAGCTTCGGGGATGAGCACTTTCCTCGTCATCCTGCTGATCGCGGCGATGATCGCCACCGTCGTCGCGCTGGTGCGCGGCATCATCTCGTTCCTGCAGGAGGCCACGGCCGAGGCGAAGGGCGAGGGGCCGGCCGCGTCGCAGCTCAAGTCCAACCGGATGATGCAGCAGCGCATCTTCTTCCAGGCGCTGGCGATTACCATCGTCGTGCTGCTGCTGTTCCTGGCAGGGCGGACCTGATCCCTTGGTCAAGCTGACGAAAATCTACACCCGTACCGGCGACGAGGGCACCACCGGCCTGGTCGACGGCTCGCGCCGGTCCAAGGCGGATGCGCGCATGGTCGCGATCGGCGAGGTGGACGAGGCGAACAGCGCGATCGGCGTCGCCTTGCTGGCGATCGACGGGCCGCTGGCCGCGTCGCTGACGCATATCCAGAACGATCTGTTCGATCTGGGCGCCGACCTGGCCACCCCCGGCGACGTCCAGGGCGCCCTGCGTATCCTGCCCGAACAGGTCGTGCGGCTGGAAAAGGAGATCGACGCGATGAATGCGCGCCTGTCGCCGCTCACCAGCTTCATCCTGCCCGGCGGCACCAGCGCGGCCGCGCATCTGCATCTGGCCCGCGCCATCGCCCGGCGAGCGGAACGGGCCAGCGTGGCGCTGGGCGAGGAGGAGGCGATCAATCCGCCTGCGCTCGCCTATCTCAACCGATTGTCGGACTGGCTGTTTGTCGCGGCGCGGGTGATGAACCAAAGCGGCGCATCGGACGTTCTTTGGGTTCCAGGAGGGGTGCGCACGGAACGGTAAAGGGCCGGCCGGGTCCCCCGCTATCCGGGGAGCGCCCTATGCCGACTACAATACCGTCCCCCGTGACGGCCGTGACGCCTGCCGATCATCTGGCGTCCCGCTATCGGTCGGTGCGCGCACTGACGCTCGCCCTTGCCGAGCCTTTGTCCGACGCCGATGCGACCGTGCAGTCGATGCCCGACGCCTCGCCCGCCAAATGGCATATGGCGCATACGACCTGGTTCTTTGAAACCTTCGTGCTGCGCGACCATGTGCCGGGCTATGCGCTCCACGATCCGCGCTTCCCGTTCCTGTTCAACAGCTATTACGAGGCCGAGGGCAAGCGTCATGCGCGCCACCGCCGGGGGATGATCACCCGCCCGACGCTGGACGAGGTGCGCGCCTATCGCGTTCATGTCGATGCGGCGCTGCTCGCCGCGCTGCCCGACCTGCCCGAGGCGGCGCGCGAGCTGGTGGCGCTGGGCTGTCATCATGAGGAACAGCATCAGGAACTGTTCGTCACCGACATCCTCCACCTCTTTTCCGAAAACCCGCTGGAGCCCGCGCTCTATGCGCCCCTGCCCAAGACGCCGGTCGCCATGCCGGGCCCGATCGGCTGGATCGCGGGGCGGACCGGCATCGTGCAGATGGGGCATGACGGACAGGGTTTCGCCTTCGACTGCGAAGGGCCGCGTCACGATGCGCTGCTCCATCCCCATGCGCTGGCGGACCGCACCGTCACCAATGCCGAATGGATGCAGTTCATCGACGATGGCGGCTACCGCGATCCCTGGCTCTGGCTGTCGGACGGCTGGGCCTGGGTGAAGGCGGAAGACGTCGGCGCGCCGCTTTATTGGGAGATGCGCGACGGCGGCTGGACCCGGTTCGGGCTGGACGGGCGGCGCGCGGTCGATCCGGCCGCGCCAGTGACGCATGTCAGCTTCTACGAGGCGGATGCCTTTGCCACATGGGCCGGTGCGCGGCTGCCGACCGAGATGGAATGGGAGGCGGCGGCCTCCAGCTTCGACGCTTCGAGCGGCAATCAGATGGACGCAGCGGGGGCGATCGAGCCCCGCCCCGCCACCGATGGCCCTGCCTTTTTCGGCGATGTCTGGGAATGGACCGGCAGCGCCTATCGCCCCTATCCCGGCTTCCGCGCCGTAGAGGGCGCGGTCGGCGAATATAATGGCAAGTTCATGAACGGGCAGTTCGTCCTGCGCGGCAGCAGTTGCGCGACCCCGCGAGGGCATGGCCGCGCCAGCTACCGCAACTTCTTCTACCCCCATCAACGCTGGCAGTTCACCGGCGTCCGTCTGGCAAAGGACCTGTGACCATGTTGAAGCCTGAGATCGAGGACGGGCAGATGTCCCTGGCCGACCCCGCCTTCCGCGCGGACGTGCTTGCCGGACTGGAGCGTCGCCCGCGCGCCATTCCCGCCCGCTGGTTCTATGACCGGCGCGGTTCGGAATTGTTCGAGGCGATCACCGACCTGCCCGAATATTATCCCACCCGCACCGAAACCGCGATCCTGAAGTCCATGTGCCCCGAACTGGTCGCGCATGTCGGCAAGGGGCGCGCGGTGGTCGAGTTCGGATCGGGTTCCTCTACGAAGACACCCGTTCTGCTCCGCTGCGTCGAGCCTTCGGCCTATATACCGATCGACATTTCCGGCGACTTCCTGCGCGAATCCGCCCGCAATCTGCAACAGGCCTTTCCCGATCTTCCCATCCATCCGCTGGAGGGGGATTTCATGCGTCCGCTGACGCTGCCCGCGATGGTGGCGGACGCGCCGAAGCTGGGCTTCTTCCCCGGTTCGACCATCGGCAACATGACGCCCGCCATGGCGACCGACCTGCTGCGCGCGATGCGCGGATCGCTGGGCGAGGGGGCGATGCTGCTGATCGGGATGGACCGCGCCAAGCCCACCGATATTCTCGTTCCCGCCTATGACGATGCCCAGGGGGTGACGGCGGCCTTCAACCGCAATCTGCTCGACCGGATCAATCGCGAACTCGACGGCACCATCCCGGTCGAGGCCTTCCGTCATCGTGCGGTGTGGAACGACGACCGGTCGCGGATCGAAATGCATCTGTCGGCGGAGCGCGACGTGGACTTCACCGTCGAGGGTCGCCCCTTCGCCATGGCGGCGGGTGAGACCATCCATACCGAGAACAGCCATAAATACGGCCCGCGTGACGCCCGCATCCTGCTGCGCGCCGGCGGGTGGACACCCGTAGCGCAATGGAGCGACCCGGACGAACTGTTCGCGGTCTATCTGGCGGAGGCGCAATCGGTCAGGCTGGCTCCGTAAGCGGCCTGCCTACAATTTTTATGGCAAAAGCATTTATTTAACAAAAGTTGCGTCTTTTTTTTCGGGGTCACGTTTCGCTTCATGGTTCGGCCGAAAACTTTGCATGCGAAGTCTTCGGCCATACCCCTTTATGAGATCTTCTGACGGTAACTCAAATACAGAAGCTCTCATCTTGGTTCCTTACTGGGAGGAGCATGATGACGGAAAGCGCACAATTGCTCGACGCGTTCGACGCGCGGGTCGAGCGCCGCAATCGGCGGCGCGACTTCTTCAAGACGGCGATCGGCGCGGCGGCGGCGGGCGTGACCGCCTTTACCCTGACCAGCCGGGCCGGAGCGCAGGCAGCGATTACCGACACCGATATTCTGAACTTCGCGCTGAACCTCGAATATCTCGAAGCGCAATTCTATGCCTATGCCGCCAACGGCACGGGCCTGCCCGCCAACCAACTGACGGGTACGGGCACGCAGGGTGCGGTGACCGGCGGCGCGCAGGTCAATTTCGCGACCGGCAACAGCGGCGACGCGATCATCGGCCAATATGCGCGCGAGATTGCCGCCGACGAAGCCGCCCATGTCGCCTTCCTGCGCACCGCGCTGAGCAGCGCCGCCGTGGCGCAACCGGCGATCAACATCTCCGGCGATGCCAATGGCCCGTTCACGGCGGCGGCTCGCGCGGCGGGCGTGGTCGGTGCCAACGAGACCTTCAACCCCTATGCCTCGCCCACCGCGTTCCTGCTGGGTGCGTATATCTTCGAGGATGTCGGCGTGACCGCCTATAAGGGGGCGTCGCCCCTGATCAGCAACAAGACCTTCCTTCAGGCCGCTGCGGGCATCCTGGCGGTCGAGGCCTATCATGCCGCGATCGTCCGCACGACGCTTTACGGCCTCGGCTATGACATGACCAACCCGCAGTCCTCGCTGATCACCGCCGCAGGCCGCATCTCGGATGCCCGCGACAGTCTGGACGGCTCGACCGATCTCGACCAGGGGATCGCGCAGACGACCGTCAATGGTCAGCTCGTGTCCAACATCGTGCCGCTCGACAATAACGGCATCGCGTTCAGCCGGACGCCGCAGCAGGTGCTCAACATCGTCTATCTGAACAATGCGGCGGCGACGCTCGGGGGCTTCTTCCCGGCGGGCGTGAACGGCACCCTGCGCGCCAGCGCGGCGAACTAATCCCTTTTTCCTCGTTTCGAGAGGATTATCATCATGAGCGAAGAACGCTTCATTCTCGACGTCATCGACGAAGCCTCGGCCAAGCGCCGGGCCGATCGCCGCCGGTTCATGCGCATGGCCGCCGGGGCGGGGGCCGTGGGCGGGCTGGCGATGCTGGGCGCCTGCAACAATGACGATGACGACGTGATCGTCGTCCCCACCCCGACGCCGACCACCGCCCCGACCGGTTCGGTGACCGATGCCGACGTGCTGAACTTCGCGCTTCAGCTCGAATATCTGGAAGCGCAATTCTACAGCTATGCCGCTTTCAACACGGGCCTTGCCGCGTCGTTCCAGACGGGTACGGGCACGCAAGGCGCGGTCGCGACCGGCACGAGCGGCCAGCCGCGCGGGGTCGCGTTCAAGGACCCGATCGTCGCGCAATATGCGCGCGAGATCGCCCTGGACGAGATCGCGCACGTCAACTTCCTGCGCACCGCGCTCGGCACTTCGGCGGTGGCGCAACCGGCGATCAACCTGTCGGGCGATGCCAATGGCGCCTTCACCGCGGCGGCGCGTGCCGCCGGTGTGATCGGCGCGAACGATACCTTCGACCCTTATGCCTCGGACGAGAATTTCCTGCTCGCGGCCTATATCTTCGAGGATGTCGGTGTGACCGCCTATATGGGCGGCGTCACCCTGTTGAGCAACAAGACCTATGTCGAGGCGGCGGCGGGCATCCATGCGGCAGAGGCCTATCATGCAGGGCTGGTCCGCTCGGTCCTGTATCGCAAGGGGCTGACCACCTCGTCGCTGATCACCGCGGCGGGCCAGATTTCGGATGCACGCGACAGCCTTGATGGCTCGACCGATCTGGATCAGGGGATCGTCGCGACCGTCAATGGGCAGCAGGTGGCGAATATCGTGCCCGCCGATGCCAATGCCATCGCCTTCACCCGCACGCCGCAGCAGGTGCTGAACATCGTGTATCTGAACAAGGCGGCGGTGACCGGCGGCGGCTTCTTCCCCAACGGCCTGAACGGCAACGTCCGGACCAGCGCCGCCAGCGGCTGATCGCCTTTATCCTTCCCAAGGATCCCTGCCCCGGTCGGCCGTCTTCCCCTGCCCGATCGGGGCTTTTTTTGTCGTTCGCCCCGGCGATGGGGCGCTCCGCGCAAAACCGCTTCTTATCCGTCGCAAATCCGCTTATGCAGGGACTATCCCCGGGGGAGCGCTGGCCTGCGCTTGAGAGGGGGGCAAGAGCCCCCGACCCGCTGAACCTGATCCGGCTGACACCGGCGTAGGGAGGGAGCGGCCCCATCTCTCATGGTCCGCTTCCTCCGCATGGAGTGGACTATGGCAGATATTCCCGCAAAGGCTGAAATTGGCGTCACCACCGGCCCCATTCGTGGGTCGAAGAAGATTCATGTCGGACCGCTGGATGTCGCGATGCGCGAAATCCATCTCGACCCGTCCTCGGGCGAGCCGCCGCTTCGCGTCTATGACACGTCCGGCCCGTACACCGATCCGAACGCCCGCATCGACATCATGGCGGGCCTTCCCCAGCGCCGCCGTGCCTGGATCGAGGGGCGCGGCGATGTCGAGGCCTATGACGGCCGCGAAATCCGCCCCGAGGATAATGGCCAGCTCGGCCCCGACCGGTCGGGCGGCGTGCCGCAATTCCCGCGCACCGGGCTGAATCGCCCGCTACGCGCCAAGCCGGGCATGAATGTCAGCCAGATGCACTATGCCCGGCGCGGCATCATCACGCCCGAGATGGAATATGTCGCGACCCGCGAGAATCTGGGCCGCGAGATGCTCAAGGACTATGTCCGCGACGGCGAGAGCTTCGGCGCGAGCATCCCCGATTATGTAACCCCCGAATTCGTCCGCGACGAAGTGGCGCGCGGCCGGGCGATCATCCCCAACAACATCAACCACCCCGAATCCGAGCCGATGGCGATCGGCCGCAATTTCCTGGTCAAGATCAACGCCAATATCGGCAATTCGGCGGTCGCCTCCAATGTGGCGTCCGAAGTCGACAAGCTGGTCTGGTCGATCCGCTGGGGCGCGGACACGGTCATGGACCTGTCGACGGGGCGGAACATCCACGACACGCGCGAATGGATCATCCGCAACTCGCCCGTGCCGATCGGCACGGTTCCCATCTATCAGGCGCTCGAAAAGGTCGGCGGCATCGCCGAGGAACTGACCTGGGAAATCTTCCGCGACACGCTGATCGAACAGGCCGAGCAGGGCGTCGACTATTTCACCATCCATGCGGGCGTGCGCCTGCCCTATATCCCGCTGACCGCCAAGCGCGTCACCGGCATCGTGTCGCGCGGCGGCTCGATCATGGCGAAGTGGTGCCTGGCGCATCACAAGGAGTCGTTCCTCTACGAACGCTTCGACGAGATCACCGAGATCATGAAGGCGTACGACATCGCCTATTCGCTGGGCGACGGCCTGCGCCCCGGCGCGATCGCCGACGCCAATGACGAGGCGCAGTTCGCCGAACTCTACACGCTGGGCGAGCTGACCAAGCGCGCCTGGGAACAGGACGTGCAGGTGATGATCGAGGGCCCCGGCCATGTGCCGATGCACAAGATCAAGCAGAATATGGACAAGCAGCTTGAGGCGTGCGGCGAGGCGCCCTTCTATACGCTCGGGCCGCTGACCACCGACATCGCGCCGGGCTACGACCATATCACCAGCGGGATCGGCGCGGCGATGATCGGGTGGTACGGCACGGCGATGCTCTGCTACGTCACGCCCAAGGAGCATCTGGGCCTGCCCGATCGCGACGACGTGAAGGTCGGGGTGGTGACCTACAAGCTGGCCGCCCATGCCGCCGATCTGGCCAAGGGGCACCCGGCCGCCAAGATGCGCGACGACGCGCTGAGCCGCGCCCGCTTCGAGTTTCGCTGGCGCGACCAGTTCAACCTGTCGCTCGACCCCGACACGGCGGAATCCTACCACGACCAGACTCTCCCGGCGGAGGGCGCCAAGACCGCGCATTTCTGTTCGATGTGCGGCCCGAAATTCTGCTCGATGAAGATTACCCAAGAGGTTCGGGAATTCGCGGCCAAGCAGAACGCCCCGGTCGAAACCTTCGTCGCGGCCGAGGATGCCGAGGCGGGGATGCAGGAGATGAGCGAGAAATTCCGCGAGAAGGGCGGAGAGGTTTACCTTCCGGCAGAGTGAGGCTGTTTGATCAGTCTGGATCAGACAACATTGAATGCCGCTTTTCGGCGGATTGATATTTGGCCGGAAGGGGAACCCCTTTCGGCCAATATCCTATTCCCTTCAAATTCAAAAAGCGCTTTGAACGCCAAAGGTTTGTGCCGAAAACCTTGGTTTTGTCGGTGCCTGGAAAATGAAACCCTTGGCTTTCGAGCCGATCCATCAGCTCACTGCGCGATAGCGGTTTGCCCGCCTCGGCGATAACCGCTTCGGCCGCATCCATCACGTTGTTCAGCTCTGCGCCCGTCAAGCGCTGACGCGTGGACGCAGGTGCTTCCAGGGATAGCTCATAATTAGCGGGCTTTGCGCGATTGAGAGTGTGAGCCTCGAGTCGTAGATAATCCGCAATGAGATTTTCTACGAGTTTGAGTTCCTGGCGGAGTCTCTCTCGGCGTTCATATGCTTGGCGCAGAAGCTCGTCCATGCTCATTCCCTCGCAGCCAATGCCTAATAGGGCCTAAAAGTCACACCTTGCAAGATTTGGACTCGAAAGAGTGTTGACGTGAGTGCTGCGTAATGTATGTATGAGTCGGGTTATCAGATTATTAAGGAGTGCCCGAAAGGTCAACATGGAAGCCCGGCAATGCCGGAGAAGCGAAGAGGGCCGACCTTTCGGCCGGCCTTCCCGATGGCTCAACGTCGATGCGACGCGAAACCTCTGTAGTGGAATACTGAGAATCGCACGCTCCGACGGTTGGGTCAACCCCAATCCAATCACGGAGACGTTCCATGGCCGATCAGGCAATGCGTGACGACGGCAAGACGTATATCTTCCGTCAGTGCATCACGCTTCGGAACGGGAAGCGGATTTGCAAGCCTAACGGGCAAGCATTCCGCATCCCGGTGGACAATAACGAGGACAAGTAAAATGTTGAGTCGACGTCGTATGACGTCGGCTCAATAATGATACCGGCACTGTGCCACTTGCAGCACCTGCTCGTCGCGGCTGCCCGCCACCCGGTACACCAGACGATGTTCATGGCTGATCCGGCGCGACCACCAGCCGGATAGGTTGCCGCACAGCGGTTCGGGCTTGCCGGTCCCCTTGAACGGGTGACGGCGACATTCCTCGATCAGCGCATGGAGCTTGTCGCAGAGTTTGGTGTCGTGTTCCTGCCAATGGCGATAATCGTCCCACGCCGTCGGCCAGAACGTCACTCTCACGGAAAGGGCACACCTTCGTCGCCCGCTTCAAAGCCGCGCACGGCGTCCAGCAAGCGCTCGGCATTCTTGGGCGAGCGCAGCAGGTACAGCGTCTCTTCGATCGACGCCCATTCGCTGGCGGAGATCAGCACAGCCCCTTCGCCCCGCTGGCGGGTGATCGCCACGGGGGCGCGGTCGGCGACGACCTTGTCGATCATCGCCTTCAGATTCTCGCGCGCTTCGGAATAGGAGACAGCCTGCATACGTGTAGAATTGTACAATCACCTGTCCAATGTCAAGGTTCACCGCTTCCGCACAAACTCCGCGCGCAAGACCAACCCCTTGATCCCGTCGAACTTGCAGTCGATTTCCTGTGCATCGCCGGTCAGGCGGATCGACTTGATGAGCGTGCCGCGCTTCAGCGTCTGGCCTGCGCCCTTGACGGTCAGGTCCTTGATCAGCGTCACCTGATCCCCGTCGCTCAGCACATTGCCGACCGAGTCCCGGACGACCACCGCATCATCCTCGCCGACCGAACCGGCCTTGGCGGCGGCGTCGGATGCGCTGATCCATTCGCCGGTCGCTTCGTCATAGACATAGTCTTCGTCGGCCATCGCCGTTGGTCCTTATCATATCTGCGAAATGGCGGCCCCTATGCGCGCTCGCAGAAACTGATGCCATAGCTATTACAGATCAGGACAACGGCGGCAGCGCCCAGTCGATCGGCTCGCGGCCATGTTCAACCAGAAAGGCATTGGCGCGCGAAAAGGGCTTCGACCCGAAAAAGCCGCCGCGTGCCGACAAAGGCGAGGGGTGGACCGAGGTCAGGACGCAGTGCCGCCCCGCGCCCAGTTCGCGAACGAACCCCGCCTTCTTTTGGGCATAGGCGCCCCAGAGGATGAAGACGACCGGCTCGGGCTTGGCGGCGACGGCGCGGATCACCGCGTCGGTGAATCGCTCCCACCCGCGCCCCTGATGCGAGGCGGCCTGGCCCATCCGCACGGTCAGCACCGAGTTGAGCAGCAGCACCCCCTGCCGCGCCCAATGGTCGAGCAGGCCGTGGCCGGGCGGGGCGATGCCCAGGTCGGTCGCCATCTCCTTGTAGATGTTGACCAGGCTGGGTGGCGGGCGAACGCCCGGCTGGACCGAGAAGGCCAGGCCGTGCGCCTGGCCCTCGCCATGATAGGGGTCCTGCCCCAGGATCACGACGCGCACCTCGGGCAGCGGTGTCAGGTCGAGCGCGCGAAACCATTCGGACGGGCGGGGGAAGATGCGCTGGCCACTCTCGCGTTCCTGGGCCAGGAAGGTCTTGAGCGCCTGCATATAGGGCTCGTCGAACTGGTCGCGCAGGACGGCCAGCCAGCTTGGATCCAGACGGATGTCGCTCATCGCTTCCTCTTGCCTCTCGTGCGATTGCCGCGCAACCGGCTTGGCGGATAATCGTTATGCACCCGATACGGTCGTCAACCTGTCGGCCGGGGAGCCTTTTGGAGGATCATGGTCATGAAGCGTTCGACGATCACCCTCGCCGTGATGACGGCCGCATTGCCGCTGGCGGCCTGTGGTTCCTCGACCGAGCCGACCGGTGCCAACACGACCGCCGCCATAAGCAATGGCAGCGTGATGAGCGCCGATGCGCTGGGCGCCAAGATTCGCGCCTTGCCCGAGGGGCAGCGTCGCGGGGTCCTGTTCCGCGCGATCCGCGATGCCGGCCCGAGCGGTGCCGGCTGCCAGTCGGTTACCGCTATGAAGGAAGCGGCGGCGGTCAACGGCAATCCCACTTGGAATGCGGTCTGCGACAACAGCACGCAATGGACGATCGTGCTGACCGCCGATCAGTCGGCCAGCGTAACCGGCCCCGGGCCCGTCACGATCAAGTGAGTGGACTGGCGAGTGATCGACCTGGCGACAGGCTCAGCGATGATGCGCGTCATCATGCGCGCCGGTCGAGCCTCGCCAGCGTCGCCTCGTCGTCAACTCCGCCGAAGAACCGGTCCAACCCGGCGCGGAACGGTGTGGGGTCGTCGGCCACTGCCGCGAACAGCGTCAGCGACGAACGCAGCTTCATCGCATCGATCCCGCCGAACACCGCCTCTGCCGATCCCGGTGCGGCGATGGCGGTGCGAACCGCGTCCAGCAGGCGGGGCCCCAGGATCGGATGCGCCAAATAGGCCTGCGCCTCGCTCGCATCGCGGATCGCATAATGTTGCGCGGTGGCACTGCGGCCCAGCCCGGCGATCTGGGGAAAGATGAACCACATCCAATGGCTCCGTTTTCGTCCCGCACGCAATTCGTCCATGGCAGTGGCGAAGCTGTCCGCCTGGGCCGCGACGAAGCGGTTCAGCGCGGGATCCGGGGCGGGGAAGGCTGTCATGTATTGGCAACCGGCCATGCCGTCGAAGCGTTCCCGCCAAAAGCAATTGATTCAGGAGAGAGAGATGCGCCGTTTCGCCTTCCTTGCCCCTATGGCCCTGCTGGCACCGGCGCTGGCCTTGGCGCTGGCGGCGTGCGGCGGGAAGGCGGAGGAGGCCGATTCGGATGTCGCGCCGGGCAACTTCACGCCCCCCGGCACCGCCCGACCCACGCCGATCGCCGGGGTGGCGCAGGTCAATCCGCTGACCGCCTATATCGGCCATTATCCCAATGACGCCGTGGACGGCGTGACCTTCTTCGACCGGACCGAGGTGGCAAGCGCGCTGCACGATGCCGTGGGGAACCAGCAACTGGTTCAGCGGATCATGTCGCGCGGGGCGGTGACGGTGCCGATCTTCCGCAAGGGCGAGCAGGTGATCGCGGCGCATGGCTGTACCCCGCACGACTGCGCCGACAACAACTGGACGGTCGAGGTCGATACCAAGGCGTCCAGCGCGCGGGTCTGCTATCATGACCGCGAAACGATGGGCGACCGCAGCCAATGGTATATGGGTGGTGCCCCGGTAACCCAGCCCGGGGAATGCCCGCAGGAATGAGGCGGCTATCTCCGAGGTCCTGAAGCTAAGGGGGTGTCACGCCCTCGACGGCGCAACACCCCTCGACCAGCTTCGCCTGTACCTCCCCACGTGGGGGAGGGGGTTTTCAGAAGGTATAGGCCACACCCAGCGCGCTGAGCCACTGGCCGCGCGAACCGGCCTGCGAGACGATCGGGCTGTCGGCGAAATCATTGACCATGCGACCATAGGTCACGCCGCCGACCAGCTTCCAACCCTTCAGCAAATTGCCGGTGATCGAATAGGTGGCGAGCCCGCCGACCGACCAGTCCTTCCACCCCGACCGGGCATTGTAGACCGGCAGGCCGCTCGCCACGCTCTGGTTCGGGTCGATCGAGAAATAGCGGCGGGCATAGCCGCGCCCGGCATGTTCCGCCGTGGCGAACAGGCCGACCGCCGCCTTGGTCGACAGCGGCGTGAAATAGTTGACCGAGGGCTGCCAGATGCCGCTGTCGTGCACGCCGGTCACGTCGTGGCGATAGCTGACCGAAACGGAGAGGCGGTCATAGGGGCTGGTCACCACGCCGACCTTGCCGATGCCGACATAGCCGCCCAGTTCCACCGCCGCGCCGATCTTGCCCAGCGCGCGGACGCGGGGATCGTCGATGCGCGACGGGGCGGTGCGATCGAGATTGACGACGCCGATCGGCCCCGCCTGGAAATCCCAGTCACGGTTGTTCTTGTCGCCGATCAGGTCGACCGACAGGCGGTTGCCGATCAGCGTGATCGTGTGCCCGTCGATATAGGCCAGCGCAGCGGGGGCGGGCGAAAAGGAATAGTCGTTTGACCCCTCATAATCCGGGAGATAGGCCGCACCCAGACCGATGGTGATGGTGTTCTTGCCGAGCTGACCCGCCATTTCGGCGGCGGCGGGATTGGTGGCGACGGTCGTGTCCTGCGCCAGGGCAGGCGCCGCCAGGGACAGCGCGCCCGCGACGGCCAGCGGGGCGATGACGCGCGACGATAGGCGCGAAAATGAACGCAAGACGGAAAACTCCCCGATTGGATTATCCGAAATGGAACGCCAGGGTGAGGATTTCGCTCCGGTTCCGCCGTTCAGAAAATGTAACGCATCCGAATCTGTTGTGTTTCGGCAACAGAATCCAGGGTGAACCGCGCGGCCGTGAAGCGCGGCGGGCCGAAGCGGATCGCCGGATTGCGCGAGAAACCAAAGCCTTCGCGCGGGATGCCGGCCAGCGTGTCCAGCTTGGCATTGCCGTTTTCGTCATGGATGACGGCGGCGGCGTAATCGCCATGCGGCAGGCCGTCGAGGTGCAAGGCCTTCTGCCCCGCCGGTACCGAGCGCGTCATCGCGCGCGCATCATCGACACAGGCGGGGAAATTGTCCGGATCGGCGGTCAGGCAGAGGCGGATCATTCCCTTGGCCGAGCGCATCTGGTCGATGCCGATGTCCAGTCGACTAACCGGTGCGGCGCTCATCAGCGGCAACGCGGCCAGGACCAGCGCCAGCCCCCGCAACGCGGCGCGCCGCCTGCGCATGGGCGCGTTCGAAATCGCCAAGACCCCGGTCGGTCCCGCACAGTCGATCCCAGAAGCGGAAATAGAGTCCATAGTTGCACCCATATTGCTCATGATGCCGTTGGTGATGGCTTGCGGTAATGAGCCACCCCCCCAGGTGCCCCTGCCACATGAAGCGGGGAAAGATTTCCCACCCCATATGGTTGGTGACGCCCATAACGGTCATGATCGTCAGGACCAAGCCGAGTGCGGCGACATGGATCGGAATCACGAAGACCAGTAGCGGAATGGCCACAGCACCGGTCACCGCCTCGATCGGGTGAAAGGCCATGGCGGCCCAGGCGGTGGGCGGACGGCTGGCGTGATGGACGGCATGGGCGCGCTTGAAGATCGCCGGGCGGTGCATCCAGCGATGCGTCCAGTAGAACCACGTATCGTGCGCGATCAGATAGAGCAGCACCGAGACGGGCAGATACCAGAGCGGCCAGGCATGGACATCGGCATAGATTCGCGTCCACCCGCGATTCTGCCAGCCCCAGGCGACGATCCCGGCGGGCACCCCGTAAATGGCGGCGGAGGCGAGGCTCCACCAGATTTCGCGGCGGATCTGCGGGTCGAGCCCGGCATAGAGGTTGGGATGCCGCGCCCTGGTCGCCAGCGCGAACGCGCCAGAGGCGAGCAGATAGCGCACGCCGACGATCAGCGTCATGGCGATGGCGGAAAGGATCAGGGCAAGCGTCACGGGGGCAGTGTAACCCATTGGAGGCGGGGCTTGAACCGCCAACGTCGGGCGCGGGGCCTTTTGTTCGCGCGGCGGCGCGAAGGCGCAGAGAGGTTTGAGCGGGCGTCGGCGTCCGGTGCCTCTTCGTCCGTCGCCCCTGACGCACCGTCGGTGACGAGAAGCGGCCTTCGGTCGGAAATCTCCTCTCCGCACAAGCCATACCGCATGCCGTCCAGGCCAAGCGCGGTCGAAGGACTTCCGTCTTCCTCTCCTGCAAGGGGGCAGCGAAGCTGGCGGAGGGGTGTCACCCTATCGAGAGTGGGATACCCCTCCGTCAGGCCTGCGGCCTGCCATCTCCCCTTCCAGGGAAGGAATGGGCCGAGCGTCGGTCGGCGTCTCACCCCCGCTGGAAAATCCGAATCGGCCGGTCGTGATACACCCCCTCGACCGGCGCCGCATAACCCAGCTTGCCCGCCAGGCCGATCGACGCCGCATTGCCGGGATCGATGATGCAGCAGGTTCGCCTGATGCCTCGCGCATCCGCCCAATTGAGCACCGCGCGCATTGCCTCGGCCGCATAGCCCCGACCATGGGCCGCCGGGACCAGCGTCCACCCCACCTCCGGCACCGTCAGTTCGGGCCTGATCGCACGGCGCGATTCCAGCAGGCCCATATCGCCCAGCACATCGCCCGTCGCCCCGTCGCATACCACCCAGGCGCCATAGCCGAACACCGTCCAGCATCCGACCGACCGAAGCAGTCGAATCCACACATCCTCGCGCGGGCGGGGCTTGCCGCCGATCATGCCGTACACCGCCGGATCGGCCCACATCGCCGCCAGCGCGTCGAGATCGTCGGGATGGTGACCACGCAGGATCAGTCGCTCGGTGGTCAGGGTCGGGGCGGGGCTGGTGAAGGTCATGACGCGAGCGATACTAACCGGCGTCGCGGATCACCGCCAGAAAGGCTTCGCCATAGGCATCCAGCTTGCGCGCACCGATCCCCGACAGCAGCGATAGCGCCGCGCGGCTGGTCGGGCGCTGCGCCGCCATGTCGCGCAGCACCGAATCGTGGAAGATGACATAGGGCGGCACCCCCGCCTCCTGCGCCAGTTCGCGCCGCTTGGTGCGCAGCGCCTCGAACAGCGGATTGTCCGCCGGGTTGGCGGCGACCGGCGCGGCACGACGGCCCTTGCGCTCGCGTTTGGGCGGCACGACCAGCGACAGCCGCGCCTCGCCCTTGATCAGCGCGCGCGCGGCGGGGCCGAACTCCAGCCCGCCATGATGATTGGTGCGCAGCGCATCGCGCAGCAGCAGCGCGCGGTGGACCGGCTTGAGCAGCGCCACCTCGTCGCCGTCGACGATATTCCACACCGACAGCGCCTCATGCCCGTTCATCAGGCTGCGCTCGGTCGACTGGCCGGTCAGCACCTGCTCGATATAGCCCGCGCCGAACATCTGGCCGGTGCGGAACACCGCGGACAGGAATTTCTGCGCGGTCGTCGTTGCATCGACCGCATCGGGCGAGCCCAGGCAATTGTCGCAATTGCCGCAATCCTCGGGCAAATCCTCGCCGAAATGGCGCAACAGGATGCGGCGGCGACACCCGCCCGTCTCGACCAGCGCGCCCAGCGCCGCCAGCCGCGCGCGCTCGCCGGGCTGGCGTTCGGGCTCCACCTCGGCGATGCGCTGGCGGGCGCGGGCGAAGTCCTCCGCGCCCCAGAAGAGATGCGCGACCGACGGATCGCCGTCGCGGCCCGCGCGCCCGGTCTCCTGATAATAGGCCTCGATCGACTTGGGCAGCCCGGCATGCGCGACGAAGCGGACATCGGGCTTGTCGATCCCCATGCCGAAGGCGACGGTGGCGCAGATCACCATATCCTCGCTCGCCACGAAATCGGCCTGGTTCTTGGCGCGGATCGCGGGGTCCAGCCCGGCATGATAGGCGCGCACCGGCCGGCCGGGGCGGGCCAGCGCCTCGGCCAGCTTCTCGGTCGCGGCGCGCGTCTGGGCATAGACGATGCCGGGGCCGGGCGTGTCGGCGACCACCCGCGCGATCTGCAAGTTCACATTGGCCTTGGGACTGATCGCATAGCGGATATTGGGCCGGTCAAAGCCCGAGACGATCATCCCCTCGACCGGAATGCCCAGCTGCTTGGCGATGTCGGCGCGGGTATGCGCGTCGGCGGTCGCGGTCAGCGCGAGCCGGGGCACGTCGGGGAACGCATCCATCAACGGCTCGAGCAGGCGATAATCGGGGCGGAAGTCGTGGCCCCATTCGCTGACGCAATGCGCCTCGTCGATCGCGAACAGGCTGAGCGGTGCCGAGCCCAGCAGCTCGCGGAAATGCCCCGACGACGCGCGTTCGGGGGCGACATAGAGCAGGTCGAGCTGGCCGTCGCGGAAGCGCGCGACCGTCTCGGCGCGATTCTGGTCGACGCTGGTCAATGTGGCGGCGCGGATGCCGACCGCCTCGGCCGCGCGCAACTGGTCGTGCATCAGCGCGATCAGCGGGCTGACCACGACGCAGCATCCGTCCATCATCACGGCGGGAAGCTGGTAGCAGAGCGACTTGCCCGCGCCGGTCGGCATCACCGCCAGAGTCCGCTGGCGGTTCAGGACACGGTCGACCACCTGTTCCTGGACACCCCGGAACTGGCTGTACCCGAAAACTTCGTGGAGCTTGGCAAGGGGGTCGGCGACCATCGCCGTGCATGTAGCGACGCCGGGCGGATGGGGAAAGGGCGCGACGACGCGCGCCGGTCGATCCCGGCTCTCCATCGCGGCCGTTTCGGAAACATCGGCGGCCTTGCGGGTTTGACGCCCCAATCATTCCTGCCTCGTGAAAGGAGAAATTTCATGAACACCGACACGATCGACGGCGCAGCCACCAATTTCGGCGGTCAGGTCAAGGAAGGCCTGGGCGGCGTGCTGGGCGACAAGACCATGCAGGCCGAAGGCAAGGGCGAACAGCTGGGCGGCAAGACCCAGAAGGCTTTCGGCGACGCCAAGACCAGTGTCGACCAGGCGGTGCGTCCGCTGTTCGATCAGGTCCGCGACTTCGTCCGCGAGCGTCCGCTGGCCTCGGCCGCGCTGGGCGGCGTGGTCGGCATCGCGCTGCTCAACACGCTGCGCGGCAAGTAAGCGCTACGGCGGATCGACATTCAGTATTGCTTCTTCTTCCCTCTCCCCTGGACAGGGGAGAGGGTTAGCGAAGCTTGCCAGCCTGCTGGCTAGCGCAGCTTGGGTGAGGGGTTGAGCGAGCCCAAAGGCTCGCGCGCTCGCGGAGCGAGCGCCCACCCCTCACCCAGCTCCGACTAAGCCTTTGCTCTAGCAAAGACCAAGTCTGCGCAACCCTCTCCCCTCTACGAGGGGCGAGGGACGGAGAGGCGTCGCTGAATGTCGATCCGACTTGGTCCGAAGGATGTGACGGGCGATGCGGGGCGACCGCATTGCCTCTTTCGTCATGCGCCGACGGTGCCCGGCGGGCAGCGGCAGGCGGTTCGCCGTAACCCGCTTGCTCCGTCCCGCCCCATCGCCTAGCGCTCATCACCATGAAGCGATTGGCCATTTATTGCGGGTCGGCGACCCCCAGCGACCCCCTCTATATCGAAACGGCGCGGAGCGTCGGGCGCGGGCTGGCGGAGCGGGGGATCGGCGTCGTCTATGGCGGCGGACGGCTGGGCCTGATGGGCGCGGTCGCCGATGCGGCGCTGGCGGCCGGGGGCGAGGTGATCGGCATCATCCCGCAGGCGCTGGTCGATGCCGAGGTCGCGCATCGCGGCCTGACCGAGCTGCACGTCGTGCCCGGCATGCACGAGCGCAAAAAGGCGTTCACCGACCTGTCCGACGGCTTCATCACCATCGCGGGCGGCACCGGCACGATGGACGAGCTGTGGGAGGCACTGAGCTGGGCGCAGCTCGGCTATCATGCCGATCCGGTCGGACTGCTCAACACCGGCGGCTACTACGATCATCTCGTCGCCTTCTGGGACAAGATGGGCGAGGTCGGGTTCCTGCGGCCGCAGCACCGCGACTTGCTGATCGTCGACGATACGCTCGACGGGCTGCTCGACCGGATGGCGGCGCATGTCCCGACCCAGCCGATCGTGCGCATGAACGCGGGCGACCTGTGAGCCAGCCCGCCGCCCCGACCGAGCGGGCGGCGCTGGTGGCGGCGGCCAAGGCCTCGATCGCGCGTGGGTCTAAGAGCTTCGCGGCGGCCAGCCTGTTGTTCGATCCCGACACGCGCGAGCGCGCCTGGCTGCTCTATGCTTGGTGCCGCCGGTGCGACGACATCGCCGATGGGCAGGACCATGGCCATGGCATGACCCGCGTCGCCGATGCACCCGCCCGGCTGGCGGAGCTGACCGAGAAGACCGAGGCGGCGCTGGCAGGGCAGGTCGTCGGCGATCCCGCCTTCGATGCGCTGCGGGTCGTCGCGGCGGAAACGGGGATGCCGCATCGCTGGCCACGCGACCTGATCGCGGGGTTCGCGCTGGATGCCGAGGATTGGCGGCCCGAGACCGAGGAGGATCTCTACCGTTACTGCTATCATGTCGCGGGCGTCGTCGGCTGCATGATGGCGGTGACGATGGGCGTGGCACCCGATGACGAGGCGGTGCTCGACCGTGCCTGCGACCTGGGGATGGCGTTTCAGCTCGCCAATATCGCGCGCGACATCGCCGAGGATGCGGGGGCGGGACGGCATTATCTGCCGCGTGAATGGCTTGCCTATAAGAGTATCTCGCCCGACGCGATCATGGCGCCGTCGCACCGACCGGGCCTGAGCGCATTGGCCCGCCGCCTGACCGACCAGGCGGCCCGGTTCGAGGCGAGCGCGCGGATGGGCACGCCCGCTTTGTCCTATCGGTCGGCCTGGGCGGTCCTGTCGGCGGCGGCGATCTATGGCGCGATCGGGCGCAAGGTGGCGCGGCGTGGCCGGCGGGCCTGGGACAACCGCGTTGGGACCAGCAAGACCGAAAAGCTGCGTTTCATGGTGGCGGCAAGCATGCAGGCTGCGCGGCGGGCCCGGATGACGATCACGCCGCGCGACCCGACGCTATGGACGCGACCGCGTTAATCGTCCTTGCTCCCGTTCAGTTCGGGCGAATGGTAAGGGACGAAGGCAACCAAGCTGTTTAGTGGGGTTGATCCATTGTCTTCGGCTTCGCTCTGGCGAACGGGGAAAAGGGATATATGGCTCAGCCCCGCGACGGCTTGCGCTCGGCCTTCGCCGTTTGCGCGCCCATGCGACGGCAATCCGCGCCGATGACCGGGAAGGGAACATCGGTATTGGCGGCGATCCGGTTGGCCAGGTCGGCGCGGCACTGCGCCATGGTTTCATATCGTGCGGGGACCATGCGGGCCTCGGTGCAATCGATGCTGCCATCGCCGCAGCCCAGGATTGCCATCACATAGAAAATCGGTTCCATTCGACCGCCTCCACTCGATTTTGAAAACGCGGGGGTGCGCCAAGTTGTTCCGATTTTGCGCTTGCCGGGGCTTGGTGGCGCTGTCATGCTCGACCAATACAGTCCGTGGGTGGGAGCATGAGATGGTGTTGAAGGCTTTATTGGCGGCAGGAGCGGCGATGATGGTGGCGCAGTCGGCAATGGCGGCGGACGTGCCGCTGATCGAACGGACCAAGTTGTTCGGCAATCCGACCAAGATCGGCGGGCAACTTTCGCCCGATGGCAAGTGGATCAGCTTCATCGCGCCGCGCGACGGGGTGCTCAACGTCTGGGTCGCGCCGATCGCCACGCCCGACCAGGCCAAGCCGCTGACCGACGAGAAGGCGCGGCCGATCCGCCAGGCCTTCTGGTCGCCCGACTCCAAGTCGATCCTGTTCGTCAACGACAAGGGCGGCGACGAAAATTTCCTGCTCTACGGCGTCAATGTCGCGACCGGCGAGCAAAAGGCGCTGACCCCGTTCGAGAAGACGCGCGTCCAGATCGTCGGCACCAGCGAGACGATCAAGGACCGTATCCTGGTCGGCGTCAACAATCGCGATCCGCGCTGGCATGACGTGTACGAGCTGAACCTGACCAGCGGCGCGCTGACCAAGGTGATGCAGAATGACGGCTATGCCGGGTTCCTGGCCGACGACCAGCTGCACCTGCGCATGGCGGCCAAGGCACGCCCCGATGGCGGTTCCGACTATTACAGGGTCAATGGCACCACCGTCGAGGCGACGCCGGTCGTGCAGTTCGGGCTGGACGATTCGCTGACCACTTCGCCGCTGGGCTTCACGGTGGATGGCAAGACGCTCTACTGGATGGACAGCCGCGGCCGGAACACCGCCGCGCTGATGGCGCAGGACATGGGCAGCGGCAAGATGGCCGTGATCGGCGAAAGCCCCAAGGCCGATGTCGGCGGCGGGCTGTTCAATCCGAAGACCGGTCGGGTCGAGGCCTATTCGGTCAATTACCTCAAGCGCGACTATGTGCCGGTCGGCGACGCGGTGAAGGCCGACCTCGCCTTTCTGAAGGCGCAGAATAAGGGCGAGTTTTCGATCGGGTCGCGCACCGATGCCGATGACAAGTGGATCGTCACCTTCGATCCCGTGACCGCGCCCGCCTCGACCTGGCTGTACGATCGCAAGGGCAAGACGCTGACTCAGCTTTATGTCAGCCGCCCCGAACTGGCCGATGCGCCGTTGGTGCCGATGGAGGCGGTGGAAATCCCGGCGCGCGACGGGCTGACGCTGGTGTCGTACCTGACCAAGCCCAAGGGCGTGACCGGGCCGGTGCCGATGGTGTTGTTCGTCCATGGCGGCCCCTGGGCGCGCGATGGTTACGGCTATAACGGCTATCACCAGTGGCTCGCCAATCGCGGCTATGCGGTGCTGTCGGTCAATTACCGCGGCTCGACCGGCTTTGGTAAGAACTTCATCTCGGCGGGCGACCTGCAATGGGGCCGCAAGATGCATGACGACCTGATCGACGCGGTCGACTGGGCGGTCAAGCAGGGCGTCACCACGCCCGACAGGGTGGCGATCATGGGCGGCTCCTATGGCGGCTATGCGACGCTGGCGGGCCTGACCTTTACGCCGGAGAAATTCGCGTGCGGGGTCGATATCGTCGGTCCGTCGAACCTGTTCACCCTGCTCAAGACGATCCCGCCTTATTGGGAAGCGGGCAAGCAGCAATTCTACAAGCGGATGGGCGACCCCACGACCGAGGAGGGCCGCGCGCTGCTGAAGGAACGCTCGCCGCTGACCTTTGTCGATCGGATCAAAAAGCCGCTGCTGATCGGGCAGGGCGCGAACGACCCGCGCGTCAATGTGGCGGAAAGCGACCAGATCGTCGCGGCCATGGCGGCGAAGAACATCCCCGTCACCTATGTCGTCTTCCCCGACGAAGGCCATGGCTTTGCCCGGCCCGCCAACAACATCGCCTTCAACGCGGTGGCCGAGAATTTCCTCGCCCCCTGCCTGGGCGGCCGTGCCGAGCCGATCGGCGACACGCTGAAGGGCTCTACGGCCGATGTGAAGCATGGCGCGGACTATGTGAAAGGCTTGAAATAAGCCGTCACACCCGTCGCCCCGGCGCAGGCCGGGGCCTCTTTCGACATGGGATGATCGGTCGACGGAGATCCCGGCCTGCGCCGGGATGACGGGTGCACCATTGAACTTCGCCCCCGTTCCGCCGACATGGGGACGACATGCCGCCACTCGACCCCACCGCCGGTACGCCTGACCGGCCTCTGATCCCGACGCTTCGCCGTTTCCTGCCCTATCTCTGGCCCGCCGGAGCGCCTGCTCTGCGCGCGCGGATCGTGGCGGCGATGGCGTTGGTCGTGGTGTCCAAGCTCCTCCAGGTGCTGGGCGCGGCGTATACGCTGAAATATGCCGTCGACCGGATGGCGGGGGGCGATCGCGGCGCGGCGATGCTGATCGTCCTGCTGGTCATCGGCTATGCGGCGGCGCGGTTCGGAACGACGCTGTTCGACAATCTGCGCAATGCGGTGTTCGAGATGGTCGGGCAGGACGCGACCCGGCGGCTGTCCGCCGATGTGTTCCGGCATCTCCACCGGCTGTCGCTGCGCTTCCATCTGGAGCGGCGCACCGGCGCGGTGACCAAGGTGGTCGAGCGCGGGACCAAGAGCATCGACACCATGCTCTACTTCCTGCTGTTCAACATCGCCCCGACGGTGCTGGAATTGGCGCTGGTCCTGACGATCTTCGGAAAGAGTTTCGGGCCGGTGCTGGTCGTCACCACGCTGGCGATGGTGGTCCTGTACATCGTCTTCACCCGCAAGGTAACCGACTGGCGCAACGCTTTGCGCACGAAGATGAACGATCTCGACACCGGCGCGGTCGCCCATGCCGTCGACTCGCTGCTTAACTTCGAGACGGTGAAATATTTCAACGCCGAGGAGCGCGAGGCGAAGCGGTACGAGAATGGCGTCGCCGCCTATGCGCGCGCGGCGACCAAGTCGGAAAACTCGCTCGCCTGGCTGAACGTGGGGCAGGCGGCGATCACCAGCCTGATGCTGGGCTTTGCCATGGCCTGGGTCGTGCGCGAGTGGAGCCGGGGTGCCGCGTCGGCGGGCGACGTGGTGTTCGTCTCTACCCTGTTGTCGCAGCTTTTCCGGCCGCTCGACCTGCTCGGGATGGTCTATCGCACCATCCGGCAGGGGGTGATCGACATGGGGGCGATGTTCGACCTGATCGACACCCCCGCCGAGGTGGTCGACGCCCCCGGCGCGACGCCGCTGGCCGTCACGGGCGGGCATGTCTGCTTCGACCAGGTCGTCTTCGGCTATGAGCCCGATCGCCAGATCCTGAAGGGCTTGACCCTCGACATTCCGGCCGGGACGACGTGCGCGGTCGTCGGGCCATCGGGGGCGGGCAAGTCGACGCTCGCGCGATTGCTCTACCGCTTCTACGATGTGAACCAGGGCGCGATCACCATCGATGGACAGGCGGTGGCGCAGGTGACGCAGGATAGCTTACGGGCCGCGATCGGAATCGTCCCGCAGGACACGGTGCTGTTCAACGACACGATCGGCTATAATATCGGCTATGGCCGCGAAGGCGCCGACCAGGCCGAGGTGGAGCAGGCCGCCAAGGGTGCCGCCATCGCCGACTTCATCGAACGCCAGCCACAGGGTTATGCCACCCGCGTCGGCGAGCGCGGGTTGAAGCTGTCGGGCGGCGAGAAGCAGCGCGTGGCGATCGCGCGCACGCTGCTGAAAGATCCGCCAATCCTGATCCTCGACGAGGCGACCAGCGCGCTCGACAGCCGGACCGAGGCGGATATTCTTGCCACGCTCCAAGCGATCGAGCGCGGGCGCACGACCCTGGTCATCGCGCACCGGCTGTCGACCATCGTCCATGCCGACCAGATCGTCGTTCTCGACGGCGGCCGGGTGGCGGAGCGGGGGACCCATGGCGAATTGCTGGCCTCGGGGGGCCTCTATGCCGAGATGTGGGCCCGCCAGGCCGCCGAGGTGGAATCGGCCGAGGAAGAGGACGCGCTGCTCGCCTAGGCGATGTCAGCGGCAGCTAAGCCGTATCTGATGCGCGGGCTTGTCGAACACGATCGACGAGCAGCGGTCGAGCCGGTCCGCGCCGATCGACAGGCGGTCGCGCTTGATGTCGTGCTTGCCCTTGCCGGTTACCACCACCTCATTGGGGTCGACGGCTTTGTCGGCGTCGGCGATGCTATCCGTCTTGCCATTGTCCGTGGTCCGCACGCCCAATGATCCTATGGTGAGCGGCCCGACGATCAGCGGGGTCGCCAGCGTCATGGTGCGGATCGGGCGCTCGACGCCGAAGGCGATCTCGGTCGTGCGGGTCGACCCGGTCAAAGTGCCGCCATAGGCGCGGGCCAGCCGCACTGCCGCGCCCGCATTGGCCAGGGTGTAGGGATGGTGCGGATCGAAGCGGATGCGCAGCGGCTCTCCCTCTACCATGATGGTTGCGAACCGCTCGGCCCAGCCGCCGAACAAATCGCCTTGGTCGACCATGGGAAAGGCGATCGTGCGTTCCCCGGCGACCGGTTCGCGCAGACGGAAGCGGATAACGGGTTCGGGAAGACTGCCCGGCCCGAAGACTCCCGCAACGCCCGTGGCGAAGGGCTGTGGGGTAAAACCGATCCGCCGCTTCTGTGGCTTTTCCGAGCCGAACGTGACCCGTGCCACGGCGGTGCGACCTGCGATCAGCTTGGGTCCCACGCCATAGCCGACGCCGATCATGCCCGCTTTCATACCCGCCGCTTCGGCGAATTCCTGGGTGATGAGGGGCATGGCCGGAACGCCCGGATCGATGCGGACGATGCGCGTGACGCCGTTGATCGTGATCGGTTCCAGCCCATCCGGCGCGACAACCCGCTCCTGAGGGGGCGAGGACGCCGCGACTCCGAAGGTCGTGAGTGAAAGAATGGCAATCTTGGAAAAGTCAATGGCCACGAACACTTTCTCCCGTCATGTTGCGTATCGGCAACATTGCTGCGGATCGTGGCGCAATAAAGGCCGGATCGGACGAGCACCCGCACAAGGCCTCGGCTTCGCAAATCTTTCCCTTCATCCTGATGGGCGGGCAGCAGGTGGGCCGTCATCGCCGCCCACCATCGGATTAGTGCGGGCGTCTCATGCGCCAATGGACATAGGAAAAGACGATCGGGACCAGTGTGGCCCCGAGCAGCGCCGTCAGCGCGAGCCGCGTCTTGCTATCGTCACCGATCGGCAGCAAGGCGCTCAGGGCGACGACCGCACCCGCCACCGCGAACAACCATCCGCCCAGGCGGTGGGTTGCGATCCAGGTGTCGGTGTCGATGATCGTCCAGGGCGTACGGATGCCGACGAAGAAGCCAGGCCGCGACTTGGGCAGCATATTGCCGACCGCGATCAGGAACAGGCCCAGCGCGATCGGAATCAGGGTGGGGGACGGCGCCCAGCCCAGCACGGGGCCCGCAACCATCGCCTCGACCCCGATGAACAGGGCCAGCAATCCCGCCCAGACGGTACGGAGCAGCGTTGCACTACCCTCGAGATCGCGTTGCAGTGGCTCGATCCGGGGCAGGCTGGCCATGACTGCGGACAGGATGATGACCAGCACCACCGGCAGGAACAGCGCATAGCCCGGCTCGGTGAAGCGATCGGCCTGCCCGGCGGCGTTCCAGTGTGTCGGCAGCAACGTGCCCGGCGCGACCTGCGTCAGCGCCAGCGCGGACACCGCCGCCATGCCCCCCGCCACCATGGCGGACGCGACGATCAACGGACGGAAGGACATGATTTCGCTCCCTTGCTATCGTCTTCGCCCACGCCCAGCCGGGTCATGAAACCCATCAACACCTGCTCCAGCATCGACAGGTTGAGCGTGTAGAATATGCTTGTCCCCTGCTGCTCCGCCTGGATCAGGCCGGCGGCCTTCAGCTTGGCGAAATGCGCCGACATGGTGGGGCGGGACACGTTGAAGGCATCGGCGATCGCACCGGCGGACATACCCCCGCCACGCAGCATCTCCAGGATGCGGCGGCGCGTGGGATGGGCAAGGGCTTCGAACACCGGGTCCATAACCGGTGTTTAGCATAAAGACTAATTAGCGAAAAGGCTAAATAGGGGCCGGATTGCCCGCCCTCCATTCAACCCGAGCGAAGTCGAAGGCTACGCGCTGCGCTCACCCATGAGTGCCCTGCCGAGTCATCCCATGGCCTTCGACTATGCTCAGGCTGAACGGAGGCGGGTTACTTCCGCTCCAGCATCAGCGCCGCCGTCGCCTTGGCGCTTCCGACTACGCCGGGAATCCCTGCGCCCGGATGGGTCCCTGCGCCGACGAAATACAGGTTCGGGATCGAATCGTCGCGATTGTGGACCCGGAAATAGGCGCTCTGGGTCAGGATCGGCTCGAGCGAGAAGGCCGAGCCCATATGCGCGTTCAGGTCGGTGGCGAAGTCCGATGGCGCATAATGGAATTTGGTCACGATCCGTTCGTGGATGTCGGGGATCAGGCGGCGACCCACTTCATCCAGGATGCGCTTTTCCAGGATCGGCCCGACCTCGTCCCAGTTCATCGGGAACTTGCCCATGTGCGGCACGGGGGCCAGCGCATAGAAGGTCGAATGCCCCTCGGGCGCCAGGCTGGGATCGGTGACGGTCGGGTGGTGGAGATAGAGCGAGAAATCCTCGGACAGCACGCCGGTATCGTAGATGTCGGTCAGCAGGCCCTTATAGCGCGGACCGAACAGGATCATGTGATGCGGGATGCCCGGCCATGCGCCCTTGATCCCGAAATGAACGACGAACAGAGAGGGCGAATAGCGCTTGCGCTCCAGCGCATTGACCGTCCGGCGGGCCGAGCGATTGTCGGCCAGCAGATCGCGATAGCTGTGCATGATGTCGGCATTGGTCGCCACCGCATCCGCCTGGATGGTCAGGCCGCTCTTCGTCACCACGCCGGTCGCGCGGTCGCCCAGCGTCTCGATCCGGGTGACCGGATCGCCCAAGCGCAGCACGCCGCCGATCCGCTCGAACTGCGCGACCATCCCGGCGACCAGCCGGTTGGTGCCGCCGCGCGCGAACCAGACGCCGCCGTCACGCTCCAGCTTGTGGATCAGCGCATAGATCGCGCTGGTCGTCATCGGATTGCCGCCGACGAGCAGGGTGTGGAAGGACAGCGCCTGGCGCAGCTTTTCCGACTGCACGAATTTGGAGACCATGGCGTAGACCGAATTCCACGCCTGATACTTCATCAGCGACGGCGCGGCCTTGATCATCGACGCGAAGTCGAGGAACGCGACATGGCCGAGCTTTTCGTAACCCTCCCGATACACCCCCGCCGCATAGTCGAGGAACTTGCCATAGCCCCCAATGTCGTCCGGGTTCAGCTTGGCGATCTCGGAACGGAGCTGGGTATCGTCGTTGCTATAGTCGAAATTGGTCCCGTCGACCCAGTTGAGCCGGTAGAAGGGGGTCACTGGATCGAGTTGCACATCCTCCGACATGCTGCGCCCGGTCAGGCCCCAAAGCTCTTCCAGACAGGCGGGATCGGTGATGACGGTGGGGCCGGCATCGAAGGTGAAGCCGTCGCGTTCCCAATAATAAGCACGCCCGCCGGGCTTGTCCCGCGCCTCGACGATGGTGGTCTGCACGCCCGCCGATTGCAGGCGGATGGCCAGGGCGAGCCCGCCAAAGCCCGATCCGATGACGACCGCGCTCTTCATGACCGACCTCGCAGCGCGGCAATGGCGCGCAGGATCGGCACAGGCGGTCGCCCGGTCAAAATTCGTGCCTTGTCGGCCATGGTGGATTGCCCCGCATAGAATCGCCCGATCAGGTCGGGCGCAAGTCGATAGAAACGCTCGAGCACGCGGTATCGCTCATCGGGCTCTGCCGCCTTGAACAACATCGTGTCGAGCATACGATAAAAGCCGCGCGCATCCCAGGCGTCGCGCGCCATGCGATAGGTCGCGTCGTGCAGGTCGGGCCCGGCGAAATCGCGCCGCCGGGCCAGCATCGCCGCCATGCGGATCGCATCGGGCAGCGAATAGCCGGTGGTCGGGTGGAACAGACCGGCGCGCATCCCGGCCTTGGGCGTCTTGGCCCCGCCGCTGCGCCAGTAACCGTCGAAATCGCCGCCCATCGCGACCGGCAACACGCCCGCTTCCTCGCGCACCACCTCCGCGGTCTGCCAGTCGCGCGCCTCGGCATAGCGTTCGATTCGCTGCACGATGGCGCGGCGGTTGAGCTCGGACGAGGTGGAGTAATAGGTATCCTCGACGAAGATCCGATCCTCGGCAAAGGGCAGGGTGTAGACGAAGCGATAGCCGTCGAGTTGCTTGACGGTCGCATCCATCACCACCGGCCGCTCGCTGCCATGCGGACGGTCCAGGCGGAGTTCCTGGCCGACGAACTTCTGCCATCCGCAGGACAGCGAGGACAGGTCGCCCGCACCGCGCGCGTCGATCACCCCGGTTGCCTCCACCCGGTCGCCATCGGCGAAGACGGCGGCGGTCGCCGACACGGCCAGCACCTTGCGGCCCAGGATCAGCGC
The DNA here is from genome assembly GCF_025371035.1 of Sphingomonas sp. LC-1. Taxonomy (GTDB): domain Bacteria; phylum Pseudomonadota; class Alphaproteobacteria; order Sphingomonadales; family Sphingomonadaceae; genus Sphingomonas; species Sphingomonas sanguinis_E. Next base: position 48,453 of record NZ_JANZXB010000009.1, read on the forward strand.
CTGCGGGGGCAGGACGCGTCGCACCTCGGCGTCGAGGCGGTGGCTTTCGATCGAGTAATAGGTCTGGTTGAGCGTGCGCGAATGGGCCGGGAAGGCCACGTCATAAGCACGCCAGCCATGGGCGACGAGCCGCTCGACGATCCAGCGATCGTCCTTGGTCACGTCGCTGCCGAAAAACGACCAGATATGGTTGCCGCCGATCGTCTCGCCCGCGTCGACGAGGCGGACGTCGAGCGAGGGGTGGCGCGCCTTGAGCGCCAGCGCGATCAGGCCACCGGCCAGGCCTGCGCCAATGATCGCGACATCGCAGGAGATTTTGGCAGCCATCGCCGCATCGCTACCGTAAAGCGCAGGATAGGCAAAGCCCAGTCGCCATTACAGAAGAACCGCCGTGTCGGGCGCGTCGCCGGTCGCAAAGCCGCCGGTGATTCGCCAGGTCGCCAGATCGATCATCGCGATCCGGTCATCCTCCAGCGCCGCGTAAATGGTCGAGGCCCCGGCGGGCAGGTTCAGACCCGGCGCGGCGGCGGGCAGCGGCAGTCGCGCCTCCTCGGCCAAGGTCGCGGGGGAATGGCGGGTCAGGCTCTTGTCCTTGCTATTGGACACGATCAGGCGGCCATCGGGCTGGACGATTACCCGCACCGCTTCGCCGCGAAGGGTGGTGCGGGCGCGCGGCTGGAGCGTGATCGCGTCGAGCGCGTGGAGCACCCCGGCCGGGCGATCGATGACATAGAGCGTCCGTTCATCCGGGCTGAGCGCCAGTCCTTCGGGTGCGGTGCCGATATGCTGCTTGACGGGGGCGAAGCTGGCATCGTCGGGGTTCACCATGATGACCATGCCGCTCATCGTGTCGGCGATATAGGCGCGGCTGCCATCGCCCTTCACCACGAAATAATGGCTGCGCGCGCCGCCGACCGGGATCATCCGGTCGGGGCTTTCGGCGGTGGCAGGCTGATCGAACCGGGCAAGCAGGCTGTCGCTCTCTGACAGGGCGTAGAGCCGTCCCCGGGCGTCCATCCGCATCCCGTGCCAGCGGCGATGCGGCGACAGGTCGATGGTGCGCGCCAGCTTGCGATTCGCCAGGTCGATCACCCAAAGCTGATGGCCGCCATCGCCGCCGAACTGCCAGCCCTTCACGCCATAGCCGCCGACATAGGCGAAGCGACCTGCCGGATCGGCCACCATCTCGTGCGGCTGCGGCCCCAGCGCGACGGTGCCGGTGCGGCGGCCATCGGGCAGGCTGTAGAAGGCGACGCGCCCGGCCCCTTTTTCCACCACCGCCAACGTCGCGGGGCCGGTGGCCGCCGCCTGCGCCCGACGCCAGGCCAGCGGCAGCGCGGTGGCCGCGCCCAGGGCGGCCAGACCCCAAAGACCCTGGCGGCGATCGATCAACGGCATGGGGCGGGCATCCTCGACGATAAACTAGCTGCATGCCAGACGTGGCGCCGCGCCCGTTGTTCCGCGCCATCGGTGGCGGGGCATCCCCGATCATGTCTTTTCGTCGCGATGGGGCCTTGCACCGGTTGCGGTGAAACGGCCCATTGAATAGGTGAATGGCATGATCCGCCCAATCAATGAAAGCGTCGCCGTCGCCCCCCAGATCCGGCCAGAGGATGTCGCCGCGATCAAGGCGGCGGGCTATTCGGCCATCGTCAACAACCGCCCCGACCATGAGGAGCCCGGCCAACCGACCGGCGATTCGATTCGCGCGGCGGCCGAGGATCAGGGGCTGGCCTATACCGCCATTCCCGTGACCCCCGGCGGCTTCAGCCACGAGATGGTCGACCAGATGACCCAGGCGCTGGTCGAGGCCAAGGGGCCGGTGCTGGCTTATTGCCGGTCGGGCACGCGAAGCTGCAATTTGTGGGCGCTGGCGGCGGCGAAGGCCGGACGCAATCCCGAGTTGATCGTGATGCAGGCCGAAGGGGCGGGATATGACCTGTCCGGCCTGCGTCCCACGCTGGAAACGCTGGCAGGCGCGCGGGGATGACCCTGCCGATCACCGGCGCGCTGTCAGGATGGGCGCTGGGCGGCGTAGGCGCCGGCGTGGTGCTGGGCATCGTCGCGATCGGCTGGCTGCTCCTGCGCCGCCGCGACCGCCGGGTCGGCTCGCCCGAAGAGGTGGCCGCCGCTGCCGAGGCCGCGCTGTCGGGCTTTGCCGTGGCGGGGGCGGTGGTCGGTGCGGACGGGCAGGGCGCGCTGGCGGTGGCGGCCGATGGCCGGGTCGCCGCGATCAAGCTGCGCGGTCGCCGGATCGAGGTGCGCGAACTTCCCTGGACGCGGATCCGCTCGACCGCCGAGGGCATCGTCGCCGAGGTCGAGGGACGTTTCGGCCCGGTGATGCTGGCGGGCGTCGATGTGCTGGATATTCGACGCCTGCGGGCGTGAATGCCATGTTTTCCTCCCCGCAAGGGGAGGAATGGTCGGCTCAGTCCCGCAACGCCCGTTCGCCCTCGTACATATAGTCGCGGGTCACCGGCACCGACATCCGCCCGCGCGTCAGCTGCACCTGATAGTTGCACAGCCCGCCATTGCGGAACGCCGCACCCGCGCCTGCGAGATAGAACAGCCACATGCGATAGAAGCGCTCGTCATAGAGCGCGACGATCCGGTCCTTCGCCGCCACCGTCCGGTCGTACCAGATGTCGAGCGTCCAGCCATAATGGCAGCGCAGCACCTCGACATCGGTCAGGAACATGCGCAGCCCTTCCTGCGCCCGGACGATCTCCGACAAAGCGGGGTTGTAGCCGCCGGGGAAGATATATTTGGTCGTCCAGTCGTCGGTGACGCCCGGCCCGCTCAACCGCCCGATCGTGTGGAGCAGCATCACGCCGTCCTCGGTCAACAGGTCGCGGCATTTGCGGAAGAAGGTGCGATATTGCGGCGGCCCGACATGCTCGAACATGCCCACCGAGACGATGCGGTCGAACCGTCCTTCCACCCGGCGATAGTCGATCAGTTCGAACTTCACCTTGTCGGCGACGCCCAGTGCCTCCGCCCGCGCCCGCGCGACCTTCAACTGCTCCTCGGACAGGGTGACGCCCAGCACTTCGGCCCCGCACATCTGGTGCAGATATAGCGCCATGCCCCCCCAGCCGCAGCCGATGTCGAGCACCTTCATCCCCGGCTCGATCGCCAGCTTGGCGGCGATATGCGCCTTCTTGTCGCGCTGTGCCCGCTCCAGATCATTGGCCGGGTCGGTGAAATAGGCGCAGCTATATTGCTTGTCGGTGTCGAGGAAGAGTTCGTACAGCGTGCCCGACAGGTCGTAGTGATGGGCGACGTTCTTCTTCGACCGGCGCTCCATGTTGATCCGGTCGATCCGATGCTTGATCGCGCCCGCCGCTCGCACCAGCCGGGACGGGTTGAGATTGGCACGGCCCGCTTCCCATTTGTCGTTGGCGGTCAGCAGTTCGACCAGATCGCGGACGTCGCCCTTCTCGACGACCAGGCGGCCGTCCATGAAGGACTCGCCGGCCGCCAGCGCGGGGTTGCGGACGATCTGCCCGGCGACCCGCGCATCGGTGAAGCGGATCGCGACATCGGGATAGCCCGGTTCGGACGTACCGAATTCGCGGACCGTGCCGTCATGATGGGTGAGGGTCAGGCGGCCCTTGCGGACCGCGCGCGACAGAAAGAGATCGATCAGCGCCATATGGCACCGACTAGTGCCTTAAATCCCGGCATACCAGTCATAATCGACATGGTCTTCCCAATAACCGCCCTTGCCCAAACCTATGTTGGACAGAGTTTCGACCGCATCGATCCGCATCAGGTATTTGGCGTGCTTGTACCCCAGTTGCCGCTCCACCCGCAGGCGCAGGGGGGCGCCGTGGCCGACATCCAGCATCCGCCCGTTCATCCCCCACGCCAGGATCGTCTGCGGGTGAAAGGCGTCGATCAGATCGAGCGATTCGTAATAGGGCTGGCCGCCATAGAGATCGGCGCAGGTGAAGACGACATAGCGCGCCCGGCTGCTGATATTCGCGGCCTTCAGGATATTGCCCAGCATCGGACCCATCCACTCGCCAATCGCGCTCCACCCCTCGACACAGTCGTGGCGGGTGATCTGGCGGCGTGCGGGGAATTCGCCGATCTGCCGAAGCGAGAGGGAAAGGGGGGTGCCGACCAGCCCGCCGACCTTCAACCGCCAATCTTCGAAACGGTTGGACAGCAGCGCGCCATATTCGGGCGTGCCCGGATGGCGCGTGCCGTTGGTCCGGAAATAGGGCGACATCTGGTCGCGGCGATATTCGGGGGCCAGCGCCCCCCGGTTCGTCAGCGCGCGTTGCAGCCCCTTCTGCATATCCTCGCCCGCGAACAGGATTTTGCGCGCGGTCGGCTGCTCGATGATCTTGTCGCAGCCCGCGAGGAGCAGCCCCGCGCCGCCCGTCAGGATGGTCCGACGCCGAATCATTCGGGTATCCTCCAACGGCCGGTGATCATCGATCGCACCTCGTTTCCCGCGCCCGCCAGGATGACGAGCACCAGATGGACGATGGTGAACAGCGCCAGCGCGCAGGCGGTGATGAAGTGGATCGACCGCGCCGACTGCCGCCCGCCCAATATTTCGAGCATCCAGGGCCAGGCGGCGTTCATGCCCGGCGACAGCGCGATCCCGGTCAGGATGGCGAGCGGCAGGGCGACGAACAGCACCATCGCATAACTCAGCTTCTGGAACAGGTTATAGGCACGCGGATCCTTCTCGTCATGGAAGCGGAAGGCCAGATGCCGCTTCAGATCGGTCCAGAGCGACGCGGGCCCCAGTTCGCGCGCCCGGATGCGCAGGTCGCGCTGGAAATGCCGGGTCAGCAGGCCGCCGATCATATAGGCGAGCAGTCCGAAGCCCAGCACCAGCGCGAAGAACAGGTGCCAGCGCCGCGAGATCGCCAGATTGTACCGCGCGGGAATCGTGAGCCAGCTCGGGAAATGCGGCAGGCTCCACCAGGCCGGATCGAAATTGGCGCCATAGCGACCCCAATAGAGCCGGGGATGCGCATTGGAGATCCCCAGGCCCGACCCCAGCAGGATCAGCACCGCCACCGCATTGACCCAGTGCCACAGCCGCGTCACCAATCCGTGACGGCGGACGACCGACACGCTCCGGAGTCTTTCAGGCTCTTGCGACGTTGGCGCTTCCATCCACACTCCTTTTCGGCGACCCGATTCATGATCCACGATTGGCACTTCTACGAACCCGTCAACGGCCATGGACTGGCGCATGATCCCTTGAACGCGATCGTCTCCCCCCGACCCATTGGCTGGATCGGCAGCCGGTCGGTCGCGGGCGTCAACAATCTGGCACCTTACAGCTTTTTCAACGTCTTCAACTACCGTCCGCCGCTGATCGGCTTTTCATCGCAGGGGTGGAAGGATTCGGTCGCCAATATCGCCGAGACCAAGGTCTTCACCTGGAACCTCGCCACCATGGCCTTGGCGGAGTCGATGAACGCCAGCGCCGCCGCCGTGGGCGCGGAGATCGACGAATTCGCCCTGGCCGGCGTGACGGCGGAGGACGGTCGCCTGATCGCCGCCCCGCGCGTCGCCGACAGCCCGGTGTCGTTCGAGTGCCGCCTGACCCAGTTGATCCGGCTGGAGACGAAGGAAGGGCGCGAACTCGATCAGTGGCTCGTCATCGGCGAGGCGGTGGGCATCCATATCGCCGCCGAGATGATCGAAAATGGCATCTACCAGACGGCCCGTGCCCGCCCCATCCTGCGCGGTGGCGGGCCGGTGGATTATTTCGAGGTGACCGAAGCCGCGCGGTTCGAGATGCGACGGCCGGATTAGAGCGGGGCCTCGCGGTCCGGCCGCTTTTTTCCATTAAAAGTTAATTTAGATTATCGCGTCAGAAGGCCCGCCGAACCGGGAGGCGTTCGATGATCCGATAGCATGAGGGCAATGATCACGGCTGCGGCGATTGCCCAGGCGTGACGATGCAGGACGGCCGGGGGTGGGCCGACCCTGCCGCGACCAGATTTCCATAGTCCATATCGCCCGGGTGGGGATCCGATGGGGCGATAAGGCAGACAATCCGATTTTGTCGAAAGGCACCCCGATGCTGTTCGAATGGCACGACATGCGCGCCGCGTTGACGCGCGTCATGACCGAACACCGCGCTTTGTGTAACGCGCCCGTACCCGATGTCACCGCAATCAGCCGAAGCCGCTGGCTGATCTCCAACGCCAGCCGGCAGCGCGCCGCCTGGTCCATGAAAACGGCGAGTCCGCTTGCCGAACGGCTGGCGCATACGCCTGGCGGGGCCGCCTGGCTCGCCTTACAGGCTGACATGCCCGCCTATCGCCAGCGCATATCCGGTTTCGTGTCGCGTTGGCCGACCGAGGCGATCGTCAAGGACTGGTCCAGCTATCGCCATGACAGCGCCGCGCTGCGCTTCGAGATCACCCAGTGGCTGCGCCTCGAGGAAATCGCGATCCGGGCGCTGGTGGCGGCGCTGGAAGCGGAGGCTGCGTCACCGTCCGAGCGCATCGCCGGTCAGGCATAACCCCGCCAGAAGAACACCGCCGTCGTCACCGTCGTCAGCAGCAGCGTCCACCCCCGGATCAGCCCGGCGGGCAGTCTGCGCCCGATCAGGGCACCGCTCCACCCGCCCAGCACGCCGCCTGCCAGCATCGGCAGGCATTGGGCCCAGGCGACCATGCCGGTGGCGATGAAGACCAGGGTCGCCGCCGCATTGGCGGTCGCCAGCATCAGCGTCCGGGGCGCGGCCAGTTGGGCCGGGTTGCGTCCCGACAGCAGCCCCCAGGCGGCGGTCAGCATCATGCCGATGCCGCCGCCGAAATAGCCGCCATAGACGCCCAGCACCGCCTGCGCCGCCATCAGTGCACGCGGGCCCGGTCGGGCGATCCGCGCCAGCCAGTCCGAGGCGTGGCGTCCTCCCGCGATCGCGATCGTCGCGGTCAGCAGCAACCAGGGCACGATCAGGTCGAAGGCGCGGGGCGGCGTCAGGAACAGCAGCACGCTGCCCAACAGCGCGAACATGAAGGTGATCGTCGCCATCCGCCGCATCGACACCCCCATCACCGGCTCCAGCCCATGGCGATAGGCCCAGACGCTGGCCATCGCCGCGGGTTGCAGCGCGACGTTCGAGGTGGCGTTGGCGATGGTGGAGGGCAGGCCGAGCGCGATCAGGGTCGGCATGGTCGAAAAACTGCCCCCGCCCGCCAGCGCGTTCATCGCACCACCGACAAAGCCCCCGGCGGCGGCGAGGGCGAGGAAGGTCCAGTCGATCATCGGGGCGGGTAACGCATGGTGCGGGGCTTCCGTGCCTCAGCCGAAGCCGGGGGGCAAGCACTTGGGCATTCCTCCCCTGCAAGGGGAGGGGGGCCATGCGACGCATGGCGGAGGGGAGTGGCAGGTCAAACCCGCCCCGCGGGTTTGAGGATTGCCGGGGGCAATCCAGCCTGCCACTCCCTCTCGATAGCGCGACACCCCTCCGTCAGGCCTGACGGCCTGACACCTCCCCTTGCAGGGGAGGATCAGGTCACCCCAGCGCCGCGAACTTCTCTTCCGCCTCGCGGTCGAGCTGCGCACGGCTCTTCTTCTCGGCGGCGGTCTTGAGCTGGCCGCAGGCCGCATCGATGTCGCGCCCGCGCGGGGTGCGGACGGGTGCGGAGATCCCGCCCTCGAACACGATGTCCGAAAAGCGGCGAATCCGCTCCGGGGTCGAACATTCGTAATCCGCGCCGGGCCAGGGGTTGAACGGGATCAGGTTCACCTTGGCGGGCAGCTTGTACTGGCGCAGCAGCCGGACCAGCTCGTGGGCATCGGCGTCCGAGTCGTTCTTGTCCTTCAGCATCACATATTCGAAGGTGATGCGCCGGGCATTGTTGGCGCCGGGATAGTCGGCACAGGCCTGAAGCAGTTCCTCGATGCCGTATTTCTTGTTGAGCGGCACGATCTCGTCGCGCACGTCCTTGGTCACCGCATGGAGTGAGACGGCGAGGTTCACGCCGATCTCTTCGCCCGCGCGCGCCATCATCGGCACCACGCCGCTGGTCGAGAGGGTGATGCGCCGCTTGGACAGCGCCAGCCCGTCGCCGTCCATCACCAGCTTCAACGCATCGCGCACCGCATCGAAATTATAGAGCGGCTCACCCATGCCCATCATGACGATGTTGGTCAGCATCCGCCCCTCGGGCTGGCTGGGCCATTCGCCGAGCGAGTCGCGCGCCAGCATCACCTGCCCGACGATCTCGCCGGCGGTCAGGTTGCGGACCAGCCGCATCGTGCCGGTGTGGCAGAAGCGGCAGTTGAGCGTGCAGCCGACCTGGCTCGACACGCGCAAGGTTCCCCGATCGGCGTCGGGGATGAACACCATCTCGTAATCCTGCCCGTCGGGCGAGCGGAGCAGCCATTTGCGCGTGCCATCGTTCGACACCTGCGCCTCGACCACATCGGGGCGGCCGATGACGAAGCGGTCCTCCAGCCAGGGATGCTGCGCCTTGGAGATGTCCGTCATGTCGGCGAAGCGAGTCGCGCCGCGATTGTAGAGCCAGTGCCAGATCTGCTTCGAGCGCAGCTTGGCCTGCTTCAACTCCATGCCCGCCGACAGCAACGCCTCGCGAAGCTGGTCCTTGGTCAGGCCGATCAGGTCGACCCGGCCATCGGGGCGCGGTTGCACGCCGCGCGGCACGGGCACGGGATCGATGTGCCCGGGGATGGGCATGGGGGCGGCCGAAACTGTCTGCATGGGCTCGCCCATAGCGCAAAATCGCGCCTAATACCACTGGCTCGACGCGGATCGCTTCACGCTCCCCCGGAGGGGAGCAATGGAAGTCAATCGGCATTCCCCGTCACACAGGCCCCGTCACACAGGCCAGCGTCGCGGCGTCGATCGCGGCGGCCGCGCCCGCCAGCGCATAGGTATCGGCGAAGGGACGGCGGCGGGTGTCGACCGCCGACACGCTCATGCTGCGGCCCGATCGCATCGCCATGACCAGCGCATGGTCGGTCGCGGCATCGGGCGCCCAGACGTCCTGGGCTGTGCCGACCAGTGGAAAGCGCCGCTCGCCGATGACCAGCGTCACCGCCGCCGCCCGGTCGCGGGGGATGGTCAGATGCAGGTGGAAGGACTCGCGCAGTCGCCTGGCGGGCCAGGTCCCGACGCTGGCGAAACCGCCGGTCCGCCCGTTCGCCAGCACCGGCTTGGCGATGGCGTAGCAGCGATCGGGGTCGCGGAACGCGCCCCAGCCCTTGTAGATGCCGATCGTCTCGCGCGCGAACGTCGGACCGGCGGTCAGCGCCAGGATCAGGAAAAGGCGCTTCATGGCGAGGGGCGGTGGATCAGCGTCTCGCGGCCGCCCGCGATCATCACGATCGACCCTTGCGGCAGTCGCTCGGCCACCGGTACGCCGCAATGCGCATCGTCGGGCAGGTCCAGCATCAGCCCGCGCAGCACCCGACTCGACAGGCCGTGCATTAGGATCAACCGGTCGCCGTCATCATCCTGCGTATCGGCCAGCCATGCCGACAGGCGCGCCGCCATGGCGGGATAGCTCTCGCCATCGGGCGCGCCCACCGCCATGCCGTGCGGATGAACTATGGGTCCATGCACCGCCGCCAGATCGGCAGAAATCTGTCCGCCCCAACTGCCGAAGCCGAGTTCGATCAGGCGCGGATCATGGTGGGTCGCGTGCCAGTCGAGCGCGATATGCTCCGCGATCACCGCCAGCGTCTGAAGCGCGCGGCCGGTGGGCGAGGACCATAGGGTGACCGCGGGCGTCGAGCCCAATCGCGCTTGCAGAACCTGGCCGATCGCCTCGGCCTGGGCGAAACCCCGGCGGGTGAGGGGGGTGTGCAGGTCGATCCGGTCGCCCTGGATCTTGCCGATCCGATTGAACACCGTCTCGCCATGCCGGGCGATGAAATCGCGGCCCCGGCGCGCTTGGCGCGGGCGTGAGGGCTGAGGATCGGGCGTCGCCATGGCGTCATCCCTGTCGCGGCTGTTGCGCCGATGCAACGCTTTTTCCTGTTTAGCTGAGGTTCATGCAACGTCGGCGGTTTCGCGCCATTTAAGCCCCCGACCGCCAATGTAACGGCGGCCGGTACAGTAATGGAGTAAGTTATGCGTAAGCTCATGCTCGCCGCTCTGGCGACGTCCGCGCTGGCAGCAGCGGCGGCCCCCGCCGCCGCCCAGACCGCGCAGCCTTTCACGGGTTTCCGCGTCGAAGGGCTGATCGGTTATGACAGCCTCAACGATCGTCATGGGCAGGACGGCAGTTCGAGCGACGGCGTGCTTTATGGCGCAGGCATCGGCTATGACATTCCCGCGGGCCCCGTCATCCTGGGCGCGGAAGGCGAGATTACCGGCTCCAGCTCCGACACGCGCAGCAACGGCATCCGCGTGCCCGGCGACGAATTCCGCCTGGGCGCGGGCCGCGATCTCTATGCCGGTGCGCGCGTCGGCTATGTCATCTCGCCGGTCGCGATGGGCTATCTGAAGGCGGGCTACACCAACGCCAAGTTCGATGCGCGCTACACCACGGCGGGCGTCACCACCGCCAACGAACAGGAAGTCGGCGGCTATCGCCTGGGTGCGGGGCTCGAATATGCGATCAGCCCCAACACCTTCGTAAAGGGCGAATATCGCTATTCGCACTATGACGAAATGGATGGTGTCGGCATCAACCCGAACCGCCATCAGCTGCTTGCCGGATTGGGCCTGCGCTTCTGAGCCGGGATTCTTTTCCACATTAACGGTGGTTTTACTACCAGTGGTGGAGGGGTCGAAGCCTTGCTTCGGCCCCTTCTTGGCGGGTAGGAACCAAGGCCATTTATCACACTCGGACTCCGGCCATGCGGTCGTTCCGGCGGGGGATCAGGAAATGAAGGCGACGATCGAACGCGCAACGCTGCTCAAGGGTTTGAGCCATGTCCAGTCGGTGGTGGAGCGGCGGAACACGATTCCGATCCTCTCCAACGTCCTGCTCGAGGCGACGGCCGAGGGCCAGCTTCGCATGATGGCGACCGACCTGGACCTTCAGATCAACGACAGCGTCGCCGCCGCGGTCGACCAGCCGGGTTCGACCACCGTGTCGGCCCACACCCTGTTCGACATTGCGCGCAAGCTGCCCGAGGGTGCGCAGGTGCAGCTGACCGCCGCCGAGGGGCGCATGACCATCGTGGCGGGCCGGGCGCGCTTCTCGCTGGGCACCCTGCCGCGCGACGATTTCCCGGTCATCGCCGAGGGCGAACTGCCGACCCAGTTCGAGCTGTCGGTCGAACTGCTCAAGCAGATCATCGACAAGACCCGCTTCGCCATCTCGACCGAAGAGACTCGCTATTACCTCAACGGCATCTTCCTGCATGTCGCCGAGGACAATGGCGCACCGGTGCTGAAGGCCGCCGCCACCGACGGCCACCGCCTCGCCCGCGTCACCATCGAGCGTCCCAATGGCGCCGAGGGCATGCCCGACGTGATCGTGCCGCGTAAGTGCGTCGGCGAGTTGCGCAAGCTGCTCGACGAGGTGGACGGCTCGGTTGGCGTGTCGCTGTCGGGTACCAAGATCCGCTTCGATCTGGGCCAGGCGATCCTGACCTCCAAGCTGATCGACGGCACCTTCCCCGATTACAGCCGCGTCATCCCGACCGCGAACGACAAGATCCTGAAGCTGGACCCCAAGGCGTTCATGCAGGGCGTCGACCGCGTCTCGACCATCGCGACGGAGAAGACCCGCGCGGTGAAGATGGCGCTGGACCGCGACCGGATCACCCTGTCGGTGACCAGCCCCGAAAACGGCACCGCATCGGAAGAGGTGCCGGGCGAATATACCTCGCTCGGTTTCGAGATCGGGTTCAACAGCCGCTATCTGCTCGACATTCTGGGACAGATCGACAGCGACCTGGTCGAAGTCCACCTGGCCGACGCCGCCGCGCCGACCCTGATCCGCGAAAATGACAAGGCGCCTGCGCTCTACGTGCTGATGCCGATGCGGGTGTAAGCCGACCCTATTCCTCCCCTGTAAGGGGAGGTGGCAGGCCGCAGGCCTGACGGAGGGGTGTCCCGCTATCGAGAGCGAGTGGCAGGCCGGATTGCCCCCGGCAATCTTCAAACCCGCGGGGCGGGTTTGACCTGCCACTCCCCTCCACCAGCTTCGCTGGTCCCCCTCCCCTTTCAGGGGAGGATGTAATGAAAGCCGATACCTTCTAAGGCGGACGCAATGCTCACCCGCCTCGTCCTCACCGATTTCCGCAATCACGCCGACCTCGTGCTGAACCCCAGCGCGGGGTTCGTCGTGCTGACCGGTGAGAATGGCGCGGGGAAAACCAATGTGCTGGAGGCGGTGTCGCTGCTCGCGCCTGGTCGCGGCCTGCGCCGCGCCGCGTTATCGGCGATGGCGCGACAGGGAGGCAAGGGCGGGTTCGGCGTCGCGGCGACACTCGATGGCGATGTCGAGATCGCAACCGGCGCGCTGGCCTCCGCGCCCGAACGGCGGGTCGTCAGGGTACAGGGGGCGGCCACGAGCGCCAATGCGCTCGCCGACTGGCTGTCGGTGCTGTGGCTGACCCCGGCGATGGACCGGTTGTTCGTCGAGCCCGCGTCGGAGCGGCGGCGATTCCTCGACCGGCTGGTGCTCGCGCTGGCCCCGGCGCATGGGATGCACGCGACCCGTTACGACGCGGCGATGCGCGAGCGCAACCGACTGCTGGCGAGTAACGGCCCTGTCGATCCCGACTGGCTGACCGCGCTGGAGGCGCGAATGGTCGAGCATGGCGCGGCGGTGGATGCCGCGCGGGTGGCGGCGGTCGCGGCGCTCGACCAGCGGCTGGAGGAGGTGCCCGACAGCGTCTTCGCGCGCGCCTCGTTGGCGCTGGAGGGTGAGGCGGTGGACCCGCCCGCCTTTGCCCATGCCCTCGCCATGGGGCGCAGGCGCGATGCGGCGGCGGGACGGACTTTGGTGGGGCCGCACCGTGCCGACCTGATCGTCACCCATGTTGCCAAGGAGCAGGCGGCGGCGCTCTGTTCGACGGGCGAGCAGAAGGCGTTGCTGCTCGGCATCGTGCTGGCCCATGCGGACCTCGTGACCGATCGGCGCGGCACCGCACCGGTGCTGCTTCTGGACGAAGTCGCCGCGCACCTCGACCCCTCTCGCCGCGCCGCGCTGTTCGAGCGGCTGGCGGGGCGTGGGCAGGTGTGGATGACCGGCACCGAAACGGCGCTGTTCACCGACGTGCCGGGGGAGGCGACGCGGGTCGCGTTCTAAAAGCAGTGAAGAATCGAACGATCTCCACGCCGCCGCGCGGAGGCGATGCTGTCGGCCAATGTTAAAGCCGGGATAATCGCGCCGCACCGACTGGGCGGATACCGTTCCGGCGGCCAGCCTTGCCGCGATGGCCGTGAGCATGACGGATTTTCCAATCATCCCATGTCTCCTTGCTCGCTCGCCTCGAAAGACGCGCTAGATCGGCCAAGGCTTCCGGCGCGACGGGTGAATTCGGGGTCTCGATCGGCTGCCCTGGCCCGGGCCGTGCGACAGGGGCGGAAAAGGGGGGTGAAACGGCCCCGGAGCCGTCCATTTCGCTTTCCCTTGGGGCCCGCAATTCCTATATACTCGCTATGGCAGATACCCCCCAGACGAACGAATATGGCGCCTCCTCGATCAAGGTGCTGAAGGGCCTCGACGCGGTGCGCAAGCGGCCGGGCATGTATATCGGCGATACCGACGACGGCTCGGGCCTGCACCATATGGTGTTCGAGGTCAGCGACAATGCGATCGACGAAGCGCTGGCGGGGCATTGCGACCGCATCGACATTCAGCTGAACGCCGATGGCTCGGTCAGCGTCACCGACAATGGTCGCGGCATCCCGACCGGCATCCACCCCGAAGAGGGCGTGTCGGCGGCCGAGGTCATCATGACCCAGCTCCACGCCGGTGGTAAGTTCGAGAATACGTCGGACGACAATGCGTACAAGGTGTCGGGCGGCCTGCACGGCGTCGGCGTGTCGGTGGTGAACGCGCTGTCCGAGTTCCTGGACCTGACCATCTGGCGCGATGGCGAGGAGCATTATATGCGCTTCGCGCACGGCGATGCGGTCGCGCCGCTCAAGGTCGTCGGCAAGGCCGAGCCGGGGCAGAAGGGCACCCGCGTCACCTTCCTGCCTTCCCCTTCCACCTTCAAGATCACCGAGTTCGACTTCGACAAGCTGGAGCATCGCTATCGCGAGCTGGCGTTCCTGAACTCGGGCGTCCGCCTGTTCCTGACCGATGCGCGGCATGACGAGCCCAAGACCGTCGAGCTCTATTACGAGGGTGGCATCGCCGCCTTCGTGAAGTGGCTGGACCGCTCCAAGTCGCCGCTCTTCCCCGAACCCATCGCCATTCATGGCCAGCGCGATGCGATCGGCATGGACGTCGCGCTGGAGTGGAATGACTCGTACTATGAGAACGTCTTGGCGTTCACCAACAACATCCCCCAGCGCGACGGTGGTACGCATATCGCGGCCTTCCGCGCCGCGCTGACCCGCACGCTCAACAATTATGCCGACAAGTCGGGCCTTCTGAAGAAGGAGAAGGTGACGCTGACCGGCGACGATATGCGTGAGGGGCTGACCGCGATCGTCTCGGTCAAGCTGCCCGATCCGAAGTTCAGCAGCCAGACCAAGGACAAGCTGGTCTCGTCCGAGGTCCGCCAGCCGCTGGAAGCGCTGATCGCCGACAAGCTGGCCGACTGGCTGGAGGAAAACCCGCAGAACGCCCGCGCGATCGTCGCCAAGATCATCGACGCCGCCGCCGCGCGCGAAGCCGCCAAGCGCGCCCGCGAGCTGACCCGGCGCAAGGGCGTGATGGACATCGCCTCGCTCCCCGGCAAGTTGGCCGATTGCCAGGAGCGCGATCCCGCCAAGTCCGAACTCTTCCTGGTCGAGGGTGACTCGGCCGGTGGTTCGGCCAAGCAGGGGCGCAATCGCCATTTCCAGGCGATCCTCCCCTTGCGCGGCAAGATCCTGAACACCGAGCGCGCGCGCTTCGACCGCATGATCTCGTCCAAGGAGATCGGCACGCTCATTCAGGCGATGGGCACCGGCATTGGCCGCGACGATTTCAACGCGGACAAGCTGCGTTACCACAAGATCGTCATCATGACCGACGCAGACGTCGACGGCGCGCATATCCGCACGCTGCTGCTGACCTTCTTCTACCGCCAGATGCCCGAGCTGATCGAGCGCGGGCACCTCTATATCGCCCAGCCGCCGCTCTACAAGGCGACCAAGGGGCGGTCGGAGGTCTACCTGAAGGACGACACCGCGCTCGACGAATATCTGGTCGAGGCGGGCGTTTCGACCATGGTGCTGGAAGGACCGGGCGGCGCGCGGTCGGGCAACGACCTGAAGGCGCTGGTCGATCATGCGCGGCGGATGCGTACCCTGATGCGCTACGTGCCGCGCCGCTATGACGCGTCGATCATCGAGGTGCTGGCGTTGGCCGGTGCACTCGACCCCGTGCTGACCCGCGAGCAGCGCATGGCGACGGTGGTCGAAACCACGCGCCGTCTGGAGTCGGGCGATCACGAGGCGCGCTGGTCAGCGCGTCTGACCGAGGATGGCGGCGTCCATTTCGAGCGGCTGTGGCGCGGCGTGACCGATCACCACATCGTCGAGGCCAGCTTCATCGCCTCGGCCGAAGCGCGCAAGCTGCACACTCTGGCCGCCGAACAGGCCGAGAGCTTCGCCCAGGCGGGCAAGCTGGTGCCGCTGCGCAACGCCGCGACCGAGCCCTCGGCCGATGTCGTGCCGACCGACGAGGAAGGTAACGCTACGACGCTGGCGCGCGGTGAAACCCGCGTCGCGCGACCCAGCCAGTTGCTGGAGGCGATCCTGACCTCGGGCCGCAAGGGGCTGGCGATCCAGCGCTACAAGGGGCTGGGCGAGATGAATGCCGAGCAGCTCTGGGAAACGACGCTCGACCCGGCGGTCCGCTCGATGCTGCGCGTGACCTCGGACGATGTCGCGGCGGCGGACGAGGTGTTCAGCCGGTTGATGGGCGAAGTCGTCGAGCCGCGTCGCGAGTTCATCCAAGACAACGCGCTGAACGTGGCGAATCTGGACGTGTAATCGGGACTATCCATTCCCCCGCTCCGTTCAGCCTGAGCGAAGTCGAAGGCCACGCGAATCCCTTGGGCTTCGACTACGCTCAGCCTGAACGGCGGTTAGGGATGACGGCATCAGAACATAGGAGAGAGCAGGCATGAAGGCGATCGCACTGGGATTGATGCTGACGGCGGCAGCGACCGTCGCGGTCGCGCAGCAAAAGCCTGCCGCGTCCACCAAGTCCGCTGCCGTCCCCGCGTACGTCACTGCCGCGCTGGCCGATCCCGCGCGCGCCGATCAGGCTGCCGATGACGAACGTCGTCAGGCCGCCGCCGTCCTCGCTTTCTCGGGCGTGAAGCCCGGCGACACGGTCATCGATTACCTGCCGGGCAAGGGCTATTGGACGCGTATCTTCTCCGGCATCGTCGGGCCGAAGGGGCATGTCTATGCCTATTGGCCCGCCGCCGGACAGAAATATGCCGAGAAGGCGTTGGGTACGATCCAGGGCTGGAACCTGCCCAATGCGACCGCGCAGGTGCAGACGGTCAACCTGCCCGTCTCCGACAAGCCGGTCGACCTGTTCTGGACCGTCCAGAATTACCATGACGTCGCCAATAAGGATGCGGGCGAACCCGCGCTCCGTGCCTTCGACCAGGCGGTGTTCAAGCTGCTCAAGTCGGGCGGCACCTATGTCATCATCGATCACGCCGATGCGGTGGGCAAGGGATTGGCCAACACCAACACCACGCACCGGATCGACCCCGATTACGTGAAGCGACAGGTCCAGTCGGTGGGATTCCGTTTCGTCGGTGAGAGTCGGGTGCTGCGCAATCCCGAGGACGATCATTCGAAGAACGTCTTCGATCCCGCCATTCGCGGGCGCACAGACCAGTTCGTCTACAAGTTCCGCAAGCCCTGACGCGCCTGCCATGAACCCTATTCCGATCGGCCCGTTGTTGGCGGATCGGAATGGCTGGAGTGGCGCAGATGGCGAAGACGAAGCACGGCCTGGGTTGGGCGATCGGCGCCGGCGTGGTCGGCGGGCTGGTCGCCTCGCTGGCGATGAACCGGTTTCAAGCCGTGGCGGCGGGTGCGTTCGGCCAAAAGGGGAGCAATGACGACCCCGCTACCGTGAAGGCCGCCGATACGCTCGCCAGAATGGCGACCGGCGAGCCGCTGACCCAGAAATATCGCGAGACCTCCGGCGTGATCGTCCATTACGCCACGGGCGCGGTGCTGGGTGGGCTCTATGGCGCGCTGGCACATGAACGGCCTGAGGCGACGTTGGGGCTGGGGGCACCCTATGGGCTGGCGACGATGCTGGCGGTGGATGATCTGGCCGTGCCCGCCTTTGGTTGGGGCGCCGCGCCGCAGGACGCGCCCCCCGCGACCCATGCCTATAGCGCGGCGTCGCATCTGGTGTTCGGGATGGTGCTGGAGGGGGTTCGGCGATTGACGATGCGAATGGTGTGAAAGGGAGGGGCCGGCAAACCGAGCGCCCCCGCACGGCACGCTAGACCGGCACCCTCAGCATCGCGCGGACACCCTGATGCGCGGGGTCATATTCCACCACGGTCTGCAGGCTCTGGGCCATCGCGCGGATCAGTTTCGCGCCAAGGCCCGTCCCCTTGGGAGCCTGATCGACCGCCATGCCACAGCCATCGTCCTCCACCACCAGCAGGCAATGCTCTTCGCCGCGCGTCAGGGTGATGCGCACCTCGCCCACGCCGTCGGGATAGGCATATTTACAGGCATTGGTGACCAGTTCGGTCACGATCACGCCGATCGACACCGCCCGGTCGGTCTTCACGCGGATCGGTTCGGCGACCAGCGTCAGGGTGCGGGGGCAGGCATCGCTCGACCAGCTTTCGCCCAATTCCTCGATCAGCGCGCCCAGATAGTCGCGCAGATCGACCTGATCCACGTCATTGGCGGTGTAGAGGCGCCGATGCACCTGTGCGATGGCGCGGATGCGGCGCTGCGTATCCTCCAGCGCGTCGCGCGCGCGGGCGTCGTCCAATCCGCCCTTTTGCAGTCCGACCATCGCCGACACGAGTTGCAGCGAGTTGGCGACGCGGTGATTGACCTCGCTTAGCATCGCTTCCAGCCGCGCATTGGAGGCGCGCAGTTCGGCTTCGGCGGCGGCCTTGGCGCGTTCCAGCCGGGCGCGGTCGAGCACCTGCTCGAAACTGGCGGACAGCAGGTCGAAGAAATCCTCGCCCACCGTCTTCACCACGTAATCGGCTGCCCCCGCCTTCAACGCGGCGACCGCGATCCGCCCTTCGTCCGACCCCGTGACATAGACGACCGGCGGCGGATCGGGCAGCGCGGTGATCGCGGCCAGCGTTTCCAGTCCGTCCATGCCCGGCATATAATGGTCGACCGCGACCAGATCGAACTCGCCTTCCGCGGCCAGCGCGATCCCCTCGGTCCCCGACGCCGCGCACGATACCGAATAGCCATGGCGGCTCAGCGCACGCGACACCAGACGGCGCAGCGCGTCGTCATCGTCGATATACAGGATGCGGGGCGGGCCGCCGGTCGTCATGGGCAAGCGGGCGATCAGCCCTCTACCTCGGGCACCTGGATCACCGACAGGAACAGGCCGAGCTGGCGGATGGCCTGGGCGAAATTCTCGTAATTGACGGGCTTGGTGATGTAGACGTTGCAGCCCAGATCATAGCAGCGCTGAATTTCCACCTTGTCGTCGGTGGTGGTCAGCACGACGACCGGCGCCCGGCGCAGCGGGCTGCTATCGTCCTTGATCTTCGCCAGGATGTCGGTGCCGCTCATATCGGGCAGATTGAGGTCGAGCAGGACCAGCGACGGGCCACTCTTGGCCGGGCCGTCGGGCGCGTTGAACAGGAAGTCGAGCGCGGTGGTGCCATCGGTGAAGTGCCGAATATCGTTCAGGATGCCGGCGCGCCGGATATTCTTCTCGATCAGGCGGGCATGGCCTTCGTCATCCTCGATCATGACGATACCCACGGAGCGATGGTCGTTCATTCAGGCGCCTTCGATGGAAAGAGTGGGGGGTAGCGACAGAAAGAAGGTCGCGCCTTGACCCAGTTGAGACTCGACGGAAATCGTACCGCCCAGACGATAGGCCAGCGCGCGGACATGGGCCAGACCGATCCCTTCGCCCGGCTGGTCCTGCTGGCCCGACCGGCGGAACAGGTCGAAGATACGCTGATGGTCGCGCGGGTCGATGCCGCGGCCATTGTCGCGCACCGCCACGATCACGCGCCCCGGCGTCTGCTGCACCGAGACATGGACCTCGGCCGGGCGCGTCGGATGACGGTATTTGGTCGCATTCTCGATCAGGTTGGAGAGGATCTGCTCCAGCGCGATCCGGTCGCTGACGATCACCGGCATCGGCCGTTCGATCGTCACGGCGACGCCGCGATCGTCGATGACATGGCGGATCGAATCGGTGATCTGCTCGACCAGCTGGTCCAGCGCGATCATTTCGGGGGCCAGCACCCGGCGTCCCTCGCGGCTGAGCTTCAGGATGGCGTTGATCAGCCGGTCCATCTTGGCGGTCGAGGTGCGGATGAAGCCGATCGCCTCGGGCAGATCCTCGCGCGCGGCGAGGCGGGCCTCTTCGGTCACGATCTGCGGCGCTTCGGCTTCGGCGCGGTCGATCAGTTCGGCCAGCGGCTGGGTCGCGGCGGAGAGTTCGGAGGTGAAGCCCATGACGTTGACCAGGGGCGAACGCAGGTCGTGACTGACGATATAGGCGAAACGCTGAATCTCTTCGTTCGCCAGCGCCAGATCGGCGGTACGCTCCTTGACCTGATCCTCCAGCGTCGCGTTCAGACCGGCCAGCGCCATGCGCGAGGCGTGCAGGTCGCGGGTATAGCGGCGCACGGTCAGGAAGGACACGATCGACACCAGCACGAACAGCAATGCCGCGACCGCCACGACGATCGAGAAGGTCCGTCGGCTGGCGCTTTGTTCGGCATCGCGCAGCGCGAGCAGGCGGCGTTCCTCGCGTGCCATGCCGTCGAACACCATGCGCAGCTTCTGCATCCGTTGCAGCCCGCTGTCCGCGCGGAACAGACGAAGCGCCTCGGCCCCGCGCCCTTGCCGTACCAAGGCGTTGGTCGCGCGCTGCGCCGCGTCGAGTTCGGCCAGCCGCTCGCCGACCTGCCGCATCGGTTCGCGTTGGCGGGGATTGTCGGCGGTCAGCCGCCGAAGCTCGGCCACCTGCGGGATCAGCGCAGCATGGGCCTGCTGGAAGCTTTCGAGAAAGGCCGGCGTGCCCGCCAGCATATAGCCGCGACGGGCGGTTTCCTTTTGCTCGGCCAATCGGCGTGCCTCAATCAGCTCGCTTTCGACGCGATAGGTGTGGACGACCCAATCGCTATGTCGATTGCCCTGCCGGATGGCATAGCCCGCCGCGATGGCAGCGGCCAGAAGCGCCAGAAATCCCGTCGCCATGGCGGCGATCAGGATACGACCGATGGGATTTGCGCCGCTGGGCGCGCTACTCAACCCCTGCATAACGAACGCCTTATCGAAGGATGCGTAGCGTTACCAGCGGTTGAGTCCCGATCACAGCAACAGTTCCTGCGGGGTAGGACGTCCGACATGACCGCCGCCGCGCCGCCGCGCCATCTCGGTCTCGGCGGTGAAGCGGACATCGGGATCGCGATCGGTCAGGAATCCCATCAGCGAATCCTCGTCGATCTCGCGCCAGTCCTTGCCGCGATCGGGTCCATAGCGGACGCGCGGCAACAGGCCGGGGCTGCGCGACCATTCCAGCAATTGCGCCAGGCTCGCCTCGTTCAACTGGTCGCGCAAATGGTGCGCGGTGACATAGGCGTCGGGAAAGGCGCGGTGGATGGGCAGGCCACGTTCGTGCACCAGTCCCTCCGGCTTGCGCCAGTACCGCAATACCTGGTTGGAAAAACTGGGACTGTCGGGCCAGAGGCGAAGCGCGCATTTCCAGGTGCAGATCCAGTCGGCGGACCGGGTCATGGCGGGGGTACAATATTGCTGCTCGAAATCCGCACGATGCGCCGCCAGCGCCAGGCGGCGCGGCCATGGGTCGAGCACTCGGCGTGCGACGTCATGCCACCAGGGCGCGTCGGCGACCTGTTCGTCCAGAATATGATGGATCGCCTGGGTGATGGGCGGGATGGGGCGGCCCGGATTGACCAGGATGCTGCCGCCTTCGCCCTCCAGCTCCCAGCGGCCGTCCTTGCCCAACGCGACGTCCTGCCAGCCGATCTCGCACACGCCGTGCGTCGGCGGGGCCTGTCCGGTCGTCTCCAGGTCGATGACGCGGATGATCTGGGGCTGGGGACGTTGCATCGGCCCTATGTGGGCGTTTGGCCCGCGAAAAGCGAGGGGGTTATCCCATCAGCGCGCGGTCGCGAAGGCCCCGCCAGACATGCAGGGCCTGCACCGTCTCGGCGACGTCGTGGACGCGGATGAGCTGGACGCCCGCCTCCGCACCCTTGAGCGCCAAAGCGAGCGAGCCGCCCAGCCGCGCATCGACCGGGGCCTCGTTCGACAGCGCGCCGATCATCCGCTTGCGGCTGGCCCCCAGCATGATCGGGCAGCCCAGGCCATGGAAAATCGCAAGCCCGTTGATCAGCGCCAGATTGTCCGCCAGCGACTTGCCGAACCCGATGCCCGGATCGACCATGATCCGCGAACGGGGAACGCCCGCCGCCTCGACCGCCGCGATCCGCGCCTCGAGCCAGTCGAACACCTCGGTCAGCACATCGGCATAATCGATCCGGCCATGCCCACCCTTGGCCGGATCGGGAGAGTGCATCAGGATGACCGGGCAACCGGCCTTCGCCACCACCTCCAGCGCGCGGTCGTCCCACAGCAAGGCCGCGACATCGTTGACGATCCCGGCTCCGGCGGCGAGCGCGGCTTCCATCACGGCGGCCTTGCGCGTGTCGATTGAGACCAGCGCGCCGCCGCGGGCCAGCCGTTCGATGACGGGGGCGGTGCGGGCGACCTCGTCGCCTTCCCAGACGGGGGCTGCGCCGGGGCGGGTGGACTCCCCGCCCAGATCGATCACCGCCGCGCCCTGGGCGGCCATCGCCATGCCGCTGTCGGCCGCCGCCGCCGGATCGCCGATATGCTTGCCGCCGTCGGAGAAGCTGTCGGGGGTGACGTTCAGGATCGCGGCAAGCTGGGGGTGGTCGAAGCGCAGGGTGCGTCCGCCCATGGTCCAGGGCGCGCGGGGGGTGGTGAAAGCGGCGTGCAGCGCCCGGGCGCGGGGGGAGCCGCCCAGTTCCTCCGCGAAGCGCGCGACGGGGACGATGCGGCGGCTTGTGCCTTCGCGGACCTCATAGGCCGCAAACCACTGCATCCCGCCCGCCAGCCGCGTGACGCTGCCTTCCTCCAGCCCGATAGGAGTGTCGACAAACTGGACGGGGCGCAGATGCATGGGGAGCCTTCTCAATTCCTCCCCTGCAAGGGGAGGGGGACCAGCGAAGCTGGTGGAGGGGTATCACCCCCCTCGATAACGGGACACCCCTCCGACGCGCTAAGCGCGCCACCTCCCCTTCCAGGGCAGGAATATGGGGTTACGGCTGCGTTGCCAGCAGCCAGGTCTGGCGCATCGCGTCGATGGGCTTCAGCGACCCTTCCATCTCATAATGCCAGAAGGTCCAGCCATTGCAGGTCGGCCGGTTCTGAAGCATCGAGCCAAGCCGGTGGATCGACCCGGCCTGTCCGCAGTCCGACAGCAGCGAGCCGTCCGCGCGCACCGTCGCGCGCCATTTCCGCTTGGCGTCCATCAACGGCATGCCGGGGGCGAGATAGCCATTCTCGACCAGCGTCCCGAACGCCACCTTGGGCTGTGCCTTGGGGCTCTGCATCGTGGCGAGCGCGCTTTCGTCCAGGGGCAGGGCGGCCTCGATCCGTTCGATCGCGGCGGCGCAATAGGCCGGTTCGCGCTCGATCCCGATCCACTGGCGGCCCAGACGCTTGGCGACCGCGCCGGTCGTGCCGGTGCCGAAGAACGGGTCGGCGATCACGTCGCCCGGCCGGGTGCAGGCCAGCAGGATGCGATAGAGCAAGGCCTCCGGCTTCTGGGTCGGATGGACCTTGTGGCCGTCCTTCTTCAACCGCTCCTGACCGCCGCAGATCGGGAATTCCCAGTCCGAGCGCATCTGGATCTCGTCGTTCAGCGTCTTCATCGAGCGATAGTTGAAGGTGTATTTCGCCTTCTCGCCCTTCGACGCCCAGATCAGCGTTTCATGGGCGTTGGTAAAGCGGGTGCCCTTGAAATTGGGCATGGGGTTGGACTTGCGCCAGATGATGTCGTTGAGGATCCAGAAGCCCAGATCCTGCACCGCGGTCCCGACGCGGAAGATGTTGTGATAGCTGCCGATGACCCATAGCGAGCCATTGTCCTTCAGCACCCGGTAGCATTCGGCGAGCCATAGGCGAGTAAAGGCGTCATAGGCGGCGAAGGTGTCGAACTTGTCCCACGCATCGGTGACGGCATCGACATGGCTGCCATCGGGGCGGAACAGCTCGCCGCCGAGTTGCAGATTATAGGGCGGGTCGGCGAAGACCATGTCCACCGACTTGTCGGGCAGCGAGCGGAGCGCCGCGATACAGTCGCCCATCAGGATCTGGCCCAGCGGCAGGTCGCTTTCGCGGTGCGCCGATACCGGCCGCGTCCCGATCGGCCTTCCTACCGTCTGGATGACCCCCATCGTTAACCGTTCCTTCTACCCTCGAACCCTCGCATCCACCCGGAATGAGTCGGTCGTCAAGAGGCGATTCGCACGCGCGACTCGCGGGATTCCGCCAGATTCGCGGAAATATTGCGTCGTCATGGCAGATATTGGGGGTGTGGATAACTTGGCCCCCTAGGGAGTGGGGGTGTGGCGAGAGCGACTCGGGACGCATGAAATTCCTTCTTCGTCACGGCCTGCGGACACTGTCCCCTTTCACGACTGCGATGGACGGGATTTCAGAGATCGAGATAGCATTGCGCCACGGGGGCGAAGCTGCGCCGGTGGAGCGGGGTGGGTCCGTGTTCGCGAAGCGCCGCCAGATGGGTGGCCGAGCCGTAACCCTTGTTGGAATGCCAGCCATAAGCGGGCCATTCCGCCGCCGCCGCGATCATCATCTCGTCACGGACATGCTTGGCGACGATCGAGGCCGCGCCGATGGCCAGCGACTTGGCATCGCCGCCGACGATCGCGGTCGCGGCATAGCCCCATTTGGGCAGGCGGTTGCCGTCGACCAGCACATGCGCGGGGTGGCATCCCAGCGTCGCGACCACCGCGTCGACGGCCAGCGTCATCGCCTTCATCGTCGCCCAATAGATGTTCAGGCGGTCAATCTCCTCGGGATGGACCACTCCGACGCCGACGACCGCGCAGACGCGGATCTCGGCGCAGAGGCGCGCGCGGGTCTTCTCGGTCAGCTTCTTGGAATCGTTGATGCCGCCGGGGCAATCGCGCTCGGGCAGGATGACGGCGGCGGCGACCACCGGCCCCGCCAGCGGCCCGCGCCCCGCCTCATCCACGCCGCACAGGGGCATGGGAAAACCGGTATCGACCATGGGACGGGCATTATCGGGGTGGACGCAATTTGCAAACGCCCATCGCGGCGGAGGTTCGACCATACGCCGTCATGTGCCAACCCCCTTGGCGCAAGTGGGAGGAGAGGAGGGGAAGGGCGGCGCCTATCCCCAGCGCGCGGCGAAGGCGGCGGCATCCCAGCCTTCGCGGCTGATCGCGGCGAGCAGGTGATAGAAGGGGACCATGCCCAGCCCGTGCCCCATTGGGCCATGCCCCTGGCCCAGCCCTGGCGCGGCGGCGAGCGCGGCCTGGACGAAGGCGATGGCGCGGTCCACCGAGTCCGCCAGTGACAGGCCCTGTCCCAGCCCGGTGGCGATCGCGCTGGCGAGCGTGCAACCCGTGCCATGGGTCGAGCGCGTGTCGAGCCGGGGATGCTGCCAGCGTTGTTCGCCCTGCGGTTCGACCAGGCGATCCTCGATCACCGGCCCTTCGCCATGCCCGCCCTTGACCAGCAGCGCGCTTGTTTGGCGGCGGACCATCGCCTCTCCACCCAGCGCGGCGAGTTCGGGCAGGTTGGGCGTGGTCAGGCTGGCCAGCGCCAGGAACCGGCGAAAGGCGGCAATGACATCGGCATCGGCCAGCACCGATCCGCTGGTCGCGATCATCACCGGATCGAACACGACGGGCAGGTCCAGCGTCTCCAGCCGGTCCGCCAGCGCATGCGCGGTCTGCGCCGATCCGATCATCCCGATCTTGATCGCGTCGGCGCCGATGTCCGCCAGCACGCTGTCGATCTGTGCCATTACCATCTCGGTCGGCACGGGGTGGACCGCCTGCACGCCCAGCGTATTTTGCGCGGTGATGGCGGTGATCGCGGTCATGGGGTGACCGCCCAGCATCGCCACCGTCTTGATGTCCGCCTGTATCCCCGCGCCACCTCCGGAATCGGAACCGGCGACGATCAGGATGCGGGGCGGGGGAGGCACGGTCATGACAAATGACCCATGCCTGTCCCGATCCCGGCGGGCAAGCGGTGACGCCCAAACCGGCCTGTGCAGCGCCCCCCTGTATCGCGGGAAAGGGACGGCGATGGAATGGCTTGGCATTTCGCAGCCACGGCCAAGGCCTCGGCGATTTTATGGCACCTTCGTAATCTTTCGTTGCCGAAAGGGGGCAGGGGTTCTCCCGCTGCGCCGCACTATTATTTCGGAGGCGCATCCAACCGCCAATTACAGGCGTTTCTGCGCCTTGAAATCGCGGCTGGGCCAAGACCGGCCGGCTGGCCGTATGAGGGAGACCCGTTTTGATCGTCGATGCCGTACCCCGTACCCGCATCATCATAGCAGAAGTCTGGCGCCCGTTGCTGGCGCTGTTCATCTGGGACGTGATCGTCACGGTCGCCTATTATGTCCTGCCGTTCAAGGCGCCCTCGCTGCCGCTGACGCTGTTCGGCACCGCGCTGGCGCTGTTCCTGGGGTTCCGCACCAACTCGGCCTATCAGCGCTGGTGGGAGGGACGGCAACTCTGGGGCCTGATGATCAACGCCTCGCGCAATATCGCGCGTAGCGCGCGTAACTTCCTGCCCGATCCCGAGGCGCACGACCTGAAGCGGTCGATCGTGCTGCGCCAGATCGCCTATGTGAACGCGCTGCGCTGTCAGTTGCGCAAGCAGCCGGTGGATGGCGAAGTCCTGCGCTTCCTGTCGCGCGGCGAGGCGGAGCCCGCGCTCCAGCGGACCAACACCGCCAACGGCCTGCTCGACGGCACCGGCCGCCGGATCGACGATGCGCGGCGCAAGGGCTGGATCGACACGATTCAGCAGACGCAGATGGAATCGGTGCTGGTCGACATCGCCAATTCGCAGGGCGGCATGGAGCGGCTGAAGAACACGCCGCTGCCCAACCAGTATCGCTTCATCCCGGCCTTCTTTACCCGGCTGTTCTGCGTGTTGCTGCCGATCGGGCTGGTCGAGACGCTGGGCTTCGCCACGCCGGTCGGGTCGTCGATCGCGGGGCTGATGTTCCTGGCCGCGCTGCAGATCGGTGACGACCTGGTCGATCCCTTTTCGGACACGGTCCACGACCTGCCGCTGAGCGCGATGTGCCGCACGATCGAGATCGACCTGCTCCAGTCGATCGGCGACCCCGCGCCAGAGCCGATGAAGCCGGTTGACGGAGTGCTCTGGTAAGTCGGCCGCCGATGCGGGATCAGGCGGCGTTGTCGATGCCCAGTTCGCCCAGCTTGCGATACAGCGTCGAACGCCCGATCCCCAGCCGCCGCGCCACCTCGGTCATCCGCCCGCGATAATGGCTGATCGCCAGGCGGATGACGTCGGCCTCGATATCTTCCAGCGGGCGCAGATTGCCGTCGGGGCGGAACAGGTTGATCCCGCCGCTATGCGTCGCCCCGGCATTCGAACTGCCGACCGAGGGGCGGTCGCCCAGCGACGCGATCTGCGGGAAATCGGCCGGGGTCAGCGCGTCGCCCTCGCACAGCACGGCGGCGCGGAAGAGCGCGTTCTGCAACTGGCGGACATTGCCCGGCCAGTCATAGCGGCTCAGCAGGTCCAGCGCGTCCTCGGTGATGTCCAGCGCGCGCAGGCCCGGCTGTTGCGCGATGCGGCCCAGCAGATGCCGGGTCAGCGCGGGTATGTCCTCCGCCCGGTCGCGCAGCGCGGGAACCGCGACATGGACGACGTTGAGCTTGTAATACAGGTCTTCGCGGAAGCGTCCCGCCTCCACCGCCTCCAGCAGGCGGCCGTCGGTGGCGGCGATGATGCGCACATCGACCTCGCGCGCATGGCGGGCGCCCAGCGGAACGATCGTGCCGGTTTGCAGCATGTCCAGCAATCGCGCCTGGGTCTCGGGCGGCATGCCCGATACTTCGTCCAGGAACAGGGTCGACCCGTCGGCCTCGACCATCTTGCCGATCCGCCGTTCGAAGGCCCCGGCAAAGGCGCCTTCCTCATGGCCGAAGATGATGCTGTCGAGCAGATTGGCCGCCGTCGTGGCGCAGTTGACGCGGATCATCGGGCGTTCGGCGCGGGGCGAGGCGACGTGGATCGCCTCGGCCAGCGATTCCTTGCCGACGCCGCCTTCGCCCTCGATCAGTACCGCCACACGGGCCCGCGCCGCCTTGGCGGCGACGGCGAGCGCCGCGCGGAATTCGGGTGCGTCGCCGACGATCTCGTCAAAGGCGAGGAGTGCGGGAATCTTCTCGGTCAGCGGGCGAAGCTCGCCGCTGGTCTGCCCGGCGACGCAGGCTTCCAGTGCGGCGAGAAGCCGTTCGGGGGCCAGGGGCTTGACCAGGAAGTCGGTCGCCCCCGCGCGTATCGCCGCCACCGCCTGCGCCACCGACTCATTGGCGGTCAGCATCAAAATGGGCAGTTCGGGGCGCAAACGGTGGCAGTCAGCGATCAACTGGGTCGCGTCGGCACCGGGGGCCCAATGGTCGATCAGCACGGCGTCCAGCTCACGCCCCTGCGCGGACCCCAGCACCGAAGCCGCCATGTCCGCATCGGTCGCGAACAGCGTGCGCCATCCGCCGCGCTGCGCCAGCGCGGCGATCAGCCGACGCTGTGCAGGTTCGTCATCGATCAGCAGCAGCAAACGTTGACCGTTGCGCGTCATATCATGTCCCATACACCCTGTTGACGGCGCTATAGCGCAACTTTGTTAAAATCTGCCTTAATTCGGGACAGTGGTGACACTGTCTGGTTAAAGAGGTCTTTCTATCGATGGCGTCGGGTTGTGGCCGTGGATTCGTGGACCCGGGATGAACGTTTCGGGGTTGATCCCCCTGTCCCGAGGAATAAGCTTGGGAGATGGTCATGACGGCGGGACCGACCGCCATAAGGCCGATAGCGGAGGTGAGGATCATGGCGGCCAATGACACCGGCACCGGCGGAATGAAGGCGCATGTCGCCACGTACGACCTGATGATCGCGAT
The DNA here is from genome assembly GCF_025371035.1 of Sphingomonas sp. LC-1. Lineage (GTDB taxonomy): Bacteria > Pseudomonadota > Alphaproteobacteria > Sphingomonadales > Sphingomonadaceae > Sphingomonas > Sphingomonas sanguinis_E. The sequence continues at coordinate 76,959 of NZ_JANZXB010000009.1, forward strand.
GCTCAAATGGGGTGCGGTCGTTGTCGCCATTTTGGTCGCAATCGTCCTCTGGCTGATCGCCTGATTCCATGGGCACGCGCATCGCGGTCCTGCGCGAAACCGTTGCAGGCGAAGCCCGGGTCGCCGCCACGCCGGAGACGGTACGAAAGCTGATCGCGCTGGGCGCGACACTGCTGGTCGAAGGTGGGGCGGGGGCAGGCGCAGGGATCCCCGACGCCGATTACGAACAGGCGGGCGCGACGCTCGGCGAACGGAGCGATGTGCTGGCTGACGCGGAGATCGTGCTGGCGGTGCAGGCACCGGATGCGGGCATGCTGGGCGGGGCCGCGCCGGGGGCCTGGGTGATCGCGGCGTTCGACCCGTTTCGACGCGGCGAGGCGGTGGCGGCCTATGCGGCGGCGGGGCTGGAGGCGCTGGCGATGGACTGGATGCCGCGCATCACCCGCGCCCAGTCGATGGACATTCTGTCCTCCCAGTCCAACCTGGCCGGGTACAAGGCGGTGCTGGAGGCGGCGGGTGCCTATGGCCGGGCCTTTCCGATGATGATGACGGCGGCGGGCACGATCCCGGCGGCGCGGGTCTTCGTCATGGGGGTGGGCGTGGCCGGGCTTCAGGCGATCGCGACCGCGCGGCGGCTGGGCGCGCAGGTGTCGGCCACCGACGTCCGCTCCGCCACGCGCGAACAGATCCAGTCGCTGGGCGCCAAGCCGATCTTCGTCGAAGGCGTGGCGGGGATCGAGGGCGAGGGCGCGGGCGGCTATGCCGGCGAGACGAGCGAGGAATATCGCGCCGCGCAAGCGGAACTGGTCGCCGGGCATATCGCCAGGCAGGATGTCGTCATCACCACCGCGCTGATCCCCGGCCGCCCGGCGCCGCGCCTCGTCACCGATGCGCAGGTCGCGACGATGCGGCCGGGCAGCGTCATCGTCGATCTGGCGGTCGAGGCCGGGGGCAATGTCGAAGGCGCGATGCCGGGCGAGGTCGTCCAGCGGCACGGCGTCACGATCATCGGTCACCGCAACATGGCCAGCCGCCTGGCGGCGGACGCCTCGGCACTGTTCGCGCGCAATATGTACAATTTCCTGGCGGCGTTCTGGGACAAGGAGGCCGGAAGGCCGGTCCTCGACGCCGAAATCGGCGACGCGATCCGCCTGACGCGAGGCGGGCAGGTGGTGAATCCGAGGTTGCGGTCGTGACGATCCTCCCCGGAACGGGGAGGGGGACCGGCGAAGCCGGTGGAGGGGGCGCGCGGCAGAGGCTGCGTCCTGAAGTATCGCTGGCCCGCAAATTGCGACGGCGTATGACCCTGCCGGAGGTCATGCTTTGGCAGCAACTTCGCGGCTCGCCCGGCGGCGTCCGATTTCGCCGGCAGCATCCCATCGGGTGCTATGTCGCCGATTTCTTCTGCGCGAGCGCTCGGTTGATCATCGAAGTCGATGGCGCCGTGCACAGTCTTGAGGCACGCCCAATCCGCGATTTCGCGCGCGACCGATTTATGAACGAAAACGGGTACAGGGTCATGCGGGTCGGGGCCGCCGACATCATGCGCGACGTCGAGGCGGTTGCCGCTTCGATCGTCTCGCTGGCGGCGGCCCCCCTCCACCACTCGCCTTCGGCGAGCGGTCCCCCTCCCCGTACCGGGGAGGAATAGCATGGACTTCATAGCGATCCTGTCGATCTTCGTACTGGCGTGTTTCGTCGGCTATTATGTCGTCTGGTCGGTCACGCCCGCATTGCACACGCCGTTGATGGCGGTGACCAACGCCATTTCCTCGGTCATCATCGTCGGTGCGCTCATCGCGGCGGCGGCGTCTTCGGGGGCGACCGGCTCCGGTGTCGCCAAGTGGCTGGGTCTGGGCGCGGTGGTGCTGGCCAGCATCAACATCTTCGGCGGCTTTGCGGTGACGCAGCGGATGCTCGCCATGTACCGCAAGAAGGAGAAGCGCTCGTGATCGCCCCAGTGTCACCCGCGCTGCCGCCTGCGCCCCTTGCCCCTGCGGTCGAGGCCGTTGCCGCGAACCCCTGGGTGTCGCTCGCCTATCTGGTGGCGGGGGTGTGCTTCATCCTGGCGCTGCGCGGGCTGTCCAGCCCGACGACCAGCCAGCGCGGCAATCGCTTCGGCATGATCGGTATGGCGATTGCCGTCGTCACGACGTTGGTGACGCATATGCCATCGATAGGCTCCGGTTGGACGGCGGCATGTGAAATCGGAGAGGCCGTTTGCCCCTTTGGTTCTCAGATTGATTGGGTCGCCGTTCTCGAAATTCTCGCCGCCATCGGCCTGGGCGCGCTGATCGGCATCACCACCGCCCGCCGCATCGCGATGACCGCGATGCCGCAGCTGGTCGCCGCCTTCCACTCCCTCGTCGGCCTTGCCGCGGTCGCGGTCGCCTGTGCCGCCTTCCTCAATCCGGTCGCCTTCGACATCGCCGACATGGTGGTGCCGATGATCGGACAGCCCTTTGCCAGCATCCATGTCGTCAGCCGGGTGGAGATGGCGCTGGGCGTGGCGATCGGCGCAATCACCTTTTCCGGTTCGGTCATCGCCTTCCTCAAGCTCAACGGCAATATGGGGGGCAAGCCGATCCTGCTGCCCGGCCGCCATGCGCTGAACGCAGGGCTGCTCGGCGCGATCGTCATTCTGGTCGCGATGTTTACCCGGGATCAGGCGCCGTGGATCTTCTGGACGATCACGATCCTGTCCTTCGCGATCGGCTTCCTGTTGATCATCCCCATCGGCGGCGCGGACATGCCGGTCGTGGTGTCGATGCTGAACAGCTATTCGGGCTGGGCCGCCGCGGCGATGGGCTTCACGCTGCACAATACGGCGATGATCATCACCGGCGCGCTGGTGGGCAGCTCGGGTGCGATCCTGTCCTACATCATGTGCCGCGCAATGAACCGCAGCTTCATCAGCGTCATCGCGGGCGGCTTCGGCGCGAGCGATGCCGGGGCGAGCACGGGCGGCGCGGGCGTGGACCGGCCCTGGAAGCGCGGCAGTGCGGAGGACGCGGCCTTTCTGATGAGCCAGGCCGAACAGGTCGTCATCGTCCCTGGATACGGCATGGCGGTGGCCCAGGCGCAGCATGTCCTGCGCGAGATGGGCGACCTTCTCAAGAAAGAAGGGGTGCGCGTCAAATACGCCATCCACCCGGTCGCAGGGAGGATGCCCGGCCATATGAACGTCCTCCTGGCCGAGGCGAACGTCCCCTATGACGAGGTGTTCGAACTGGAGGACATCAACGCCGAGTTCGCGCAGACGGATGTCGCCTTCGTCATCGGCGCCAACGACGTGACCAATCCGGCGGCCAAGACCGACCGCTCTTCCCCCATTTACGGCATGCCCGTGCTCGACGTGGAGAAAGCCAAGACGGTGCTCTTCATCAAGCGGTCGATGGGCGGCGTCGGCTATGCGGGTGTCGACAACGAGCTATTTTATCGTGACAACACGATGATGCTGCTGGCAGACGCCAAGAAGATGGTCGAGGAGATCGTCAAGGCGCTCGGCTGAGTGCCCGATTCGGACTGACGTCGACTCCCGGACGTCATTTCAATCGCTGGATCGACGGGGCGGCGTAAACTATTTTCACGCCCGCCCGGTCCGTGCGATCCGGCGATGGACGAGCCTTTTCCAGAGGCGGCGGGGGGAAGAGAGTGGACGGACAAGAGCTTTACGGCGGCGGCTTTGGAGCCGTGGTGATCAGCGCACCTGCGCTTTCCGTAGCGGCAAGCGACGCCGTGCAGCAGGCCGGGGGGCGGGTGCTGCGTACGATCGCATGGACGGAGGTCGCGGATCAGATCGGACACCAGGCAGGCCGTCCGCTGCTTCTGGTCGACACGCATGGCGCGGAGCCCGCCGCGATGGAAATCGCGCTGGCCCGGATCGACGCGGTGGCGACCGCGCTGGACCTGCCCATTGTGGTCAGTCTCGCTTCGGCGGAGATCGATCTGGTCGCCGCCATGCTGCTCGGCCCGCGCGTCGCGATGCTGTGCGACGCCAGCCAGGTCGAACTGGTCGCCGCGCTGGCCATTGCGGGAACGAGCATCAGCGCCCCCTCGCTGCTCCACTCGCATTTCCGCGAGGGAGAGTCGGAACGGCTCCGGCGGCTGAACGCCGAAGTGGCGCGCATCGCCGAGGCGCTGGCGCGGCTGTCGGTGGAGGAGGAGCAGAGCCGGCGCGGTGGCGTCGGTGATCGCCATCAGAGTTTCCACGCCGCTCCGGCGCGGGTGCATCCCGGCGATGCCGAACTGGTTCGCCGGATGATCCGCGCGCGGCGTCTGCGCGACGGCTTTTTCGGGGCGGGCCTGTTCGAGGAACCGGCCTGGGACATGCTGCTCGATCTCTACGCGGCCAGTCTGGAGGGATCGCAGGTGTCGGTGTCCAGCCTGTGTATCGCCGCCGCCGTCGCGCCGACGACCGCGCTGCGCTGGATCGGCAAGATGACCGAGGCGGGGCTGTTCGCGCGCCAGCCCGATCCGGGCGACCGCCGCCGCGCCTTCATGGTGCTGACGCCCCGCGCACTTGACGGGATGCGCGCTTATCTAGATGCGGCGCGTCGGCTGGGGACGCTGTAACTCAACCGGCGAGCGCCCAGCGGATCGCTCCGCCCAGCCGCCTCGTCCCCGCCCGAATGGCGGGACGGATCGCGGCGGGGCCGTCCAGCCCATGCAGCCGCGCCGCCCAGTCGGGCAGCAGGGCGATTCCCGCCTGGGTCAGCCAGGTCGCGACCGGGGCCAGCGCCGGACTGGGCGCGGGCTGGTTCAGCAATGTGCGCGCGACCAGCCGGGTGCGCGCATCGACGCGTAGTTCGGGACGGATCGAATCGAGGAAGCGCGCCAGTTGATGCCGGTCCTCGGGCACGTCACGCGCGCCCAGCCGATAGGCGATGGTCGCCATTTCGGCCAGATAGCGGTCGGCCTGCGCGTCGGAGAAATCGGGATCGCGATAGGTGCGGTGCGCGCGCAGAAAGGCATCGACCTCGGCGGCGTGGACGACGCTCAGCAGATGCGGGTCGTTGGCGGAATAGGGCGTGCCATCGGGCAGCGTGCCGCTGACCCGGTCATGGACCTGCCGGACCCGCGCGATCATCGCTTCCGCCGCCTCGGTCGAGCCATAGGTGGTCACCGAGATGAACCCCGCCGTGCGCCGAAGCCGCCCGGACATGTCGCGGCGGAAATTGGAATGGTCCCACACCCCCGCCAGCGCGGCGGGGTGCAGCATCTGGACGAGCAGTGACGCAATCCCGCCCGCCATCATCGCGGTGAAGTCGCCATGCACCGCCCATGTCGCGGAACCCGGTCCGAACAATCCGTCATCACCCGGTGGCCGCGTCAGGTCCAGCGAACGGGAACCGACCACGTCACGTATCTGGTCGGCGATCTGGCGGCGGACGGGAAGCATGACCGGTCAACGCTCCGCTCCGCCAATGCGTTGCGCGGGAAGCGGTCCAAGGGCACGCCCGTTCGGCTCGAACCAATGGGAAGGGCCCGCCCCCTGCCATGCAGGGCGGATCCTATGCCGCGACGTCGCTCAGTACGAACGGGCGCAAAGGCGGATCGAACCCGTCATCCGCACTTGGCGGCCTCCCATGCGGCGATCTCGTCGAGAAAATGCCGATCAACCACCAGATCGCTGGCGGTTTCCGTCGTCAGGTCGACCTCGACCGAGCCCGCCCACTCATAGGTCGCGTTGCCGGACAGCGTGACCATCCCGTCCGCCCCCGCAAAGGCGCGGACCAGGCCGCCGCGATTGAACACCACGGTCGGTACGTCCCAGCCGATCCGCCCGGTCAGGCAGGCCGCATAGGTGGAGGCCGCCATCGCGCTGCCGCAACTGTCGGTCAGGCCCACCCCGCGCTCGAAGGTGCGGACGAACAGCGCATCGCCGCGCACCTCGACGAAGGACACGTTGGCGCGGTTGGGCAGCCAGTCGGGGGCCGCCTCGCAGATCGTGCCCAGCCGGACCAGCGCCGCCTCGTCCACCGTCTCGACGAAATGGACGAGATGCGGGTTGGGCATGGTGACCGCGGTGAAGCGTCGCCCGGCATCCAGCATCGGCAGGACCGCATCGACCAGCCGCTCGGGCGCGCCGTGGATCGGCCAGGCGGTGGTGGACAGGCCCGCCGGCCCCGCCGTTTCGCGAACGGTATAGACGCCGGGCGCGAGATCGGCGTCGTGCCGGGCATCGGCATAAGAGGTCTTGAGCTTGACGGTGGCCGCGTCGATCGCCAGCGCCTCGAACCCCGCCCGCGCGACGCAGCGGACGCCGTTGAGACAGGTTTCCGCCTCGCTGCCGTCGCTGTTGCGCATCACCATGCCGAACGCCGCGCCCTTGTCGCCCGGCACCAGCAGGAGGATGCCGTCGCCACCCACGGGCCCAGCCCGGTCGGCCAGCGCCCGCGCCACGCCTGCCCACTCCGTCTCGCTCAGGGACAGGTCGCGCGCGTCGATCATCGGGAAATCATTGCCCGATCCATGGCATTTGACGATCGCGAACCGCATGGCGATAACTCCGACAGCTAATAGGTCAGGCGCTTAGCCCAGCCGGACCGGCTTCGCCAGCCGGGCAGGACGGATGCGATCGCATGGATGGGAAGGGACAAGGGCGATGATCACCGCGATCCGCGAAGTGCGCCGCGCCAAGGGCATGACGCTGGACGATGTCGCGCGCGCCTGCTGCCCGCCCACCACGCCGCAGACGATCGGGCGGCTGGAGATGGGGACGCGCACCGTGTCCCTGCCCTGGCTCAACCGGATCGCCGCCGCGCTGGGCTGTACGACCGCCGATCTGGTCACGCTGCCGGTGCGCGAGACCTTGCCGGTCGCCGCGCTGCTCGGCCCGCGCGGGGCGGTGGCGCCGCGCAGCGCGCGCGTAATCTCTCCGCCCTGTGCGACGCCGGGGATGATGGCGGTGACGGTCACGGGGGCGATCGGCGATTATCGGGCGGGCGATGAACTCTGGTGCGAGCCGCTGGGCCCGGATAGGTTCGCCGACGCCATGAATCGCGACATCCTCGTGCCCCGCCCCGCTGGTGGCTATGTCTTTGCCCGGTTATCCGCCGTGCTGACCGACGCACTGCACCTGTTGCCGCTGGAGCCGGGGACGGCGGGGGTGACGGTGCCCGCGCCCGCCTGGATCGCGCGGGTCGCGCGACTGGTGCGCACGCTGTGATCCGGCTCGTCCTGCCGCTGATCCTGGTGCTGGCGCTGCCCGCCGCGGCGCAACTGGTTCCGGCCCCGGCTGCCGTCCCTGCCCCGCCGCCGGTCGAGAAGCCCGAGCTGGTCCATGCCTATCCCCACGATACCACCGCCTTTACTGAAGGGCTGCTGATCGCCGACGGCGCGATGTACGAGAGCACCGGGCGCGAGGGGCAGAGCATCATCCGCCAGGTCGACCTCGCAAGTGGCAAGACACTGCGTCAGGCGACCGTGCCCAACGGCCTGTTCGGCGAGGGGATCGTTGCCTGGGGCCCCGAATTGCGCAGCGTGACCTGGCATGGTGGGCGCGGCTTTCGCTGGAGCCGACCCGCGCTGAAGCGCACCGGCGAGTGGCGCTATGACGGTGAAGGCTGGGCGATGACCGATGACGGGCATCACATCATCCTGTCCGACGGCACGCCCCGGCTCCGCTTCCTCGACCCCGCGACGATGAAGGTCGCGCGGACGCTGGACGTGACGGTCAATGGCCGACCGCTCAAATATCTCAACGAACTGGAATATATCGACGGGCAAATCTGGGCCAATGTCTGGATGACGCCCTATATCGTGCGGATCGATCCGGCGACCGGCATGGTGGCGGGGGTGGTCGATCTGAGCGATCTGGTGAACCGGGTGGGTCTGAGCGATCGGGATTCGGTGCCCAACGGCATCGCCTATGACCGGGCGAAGCATCGCATCTTCGTGACAGGCAAGAACTGGCCCCAATTGTTCGAAATCCGCCTGCCCTCGACGAAGCCGCACTGAGGTCTCGACGCGTTCGCCCTGGGATAGGCCGGCGTTTCGGAGGCGATTGCGCGGCTCCCTAGGGGCCTAGGCCTATGCCACGGGCTTATTTCGTCGTCGGTGGGAAATTTGCGGGATACGTTCCGATGGTGGAACGTTGTCGAAATAAGATGTTGTGAAATAACATGGATTAGTAATTGCAAAGCCATCATGATCCATTCATGGGGGCCGTTGGGATTCACCGGGATCGCGTCCGTCGTGATCGGTTCGGGTCCGCGCAGCGAGGAGCGTAAATAGTTGCCGACCAGCACCCGTTTTGTCGTGTCGCTTCACATGCTGGCCCTGATGGCCGACCATGGCGACACGCCGCTGCGCTCCGAGGACATCGCGGTCAGCGTCAATTCCAATGCGGCGGTGGTCCGGGCGCTGCTGTTGCGACTGGCGGCGGCGGGGCTGACCCGGTCGCAGCTGGGCAATCGCGGCGGCGCGATGCTGGCGAAACCGTCGTCCGACATTCGGCTGCTGGAGGTGTATCAGGCGGTCGAGGATCGTAACTTCTTCGCCTTCCACCGCCAGCCGCCCGACGGCGACGGGATGATCGACCGGCACATCACCTCCAGCCTGGAGACGATGCTGACCCCCGTGCGCGAGGCGCTGGAGGACAAGCTGGCCGGGCTGACGCTGGACGATGTATTGGACGACATCCGGACGCGCGCCGCGATGATGTCAGATCAGTCGCAGGTCGGTCGTTCGGCTGTTCGGGAACAGGGGCGCTAGGCGGTCGGCTGACAGGCCGAACTGCCGCCCGACCAGCCCGCCGATCAGCGCGCGATAGTCGGTCAGCACGGGCAGATCGCGATCCTGGTTGAGCGTCGCGGCGGATAGGGCGACCTGTTCGCCCGCCATGCGTCCGCCCGAGACGCCGCCGCCCATCACCCAATAGATGCTGCCATGGCCATGATCGGTGCCCCGGTCGCCATTCTCGCGAAAGGTGCGGCCGAACTCCGACACCACGACGACGGTGGTGCTGCGCCAGGCCTCCGGCCCGATCGCCTGGGCGAAACCGGCCAGCCCGCGTCCCAGCTCCCCGATCCTGTCTGCCAGATAGCCGGTCGCGCCGCCCTGATTGACATGGGTGTCCCAGCCGCCGACATCGACAAAGGCCAGGTTGAACCGGTCGCGCATCAGCGTGCCGATCCGCTGCGCCGACAAGGCAAAGCCCTTGGCGGAGACCGCACCCCGGCTGGCGGCCTTCATCTCTTGGTCCAAGGTCCTGTAGACCGTGTCGCGCACCGTGAAACCTTCGCTGACCGACCGGGCGAGGTCGGGGTGGCCGGTATACATGCTCTGGATCAGCGAGGCCTGGCGCTGGTCGATGGGCTTGCCGACATTGGCGAGCGCGAGATTGGGGATGGGGTCCTCGCCCCCGCGAAAGCATAAGGGCAACTGGTCGGTAAAGGCTATCGGCCGCTCGCCCGCCCCCAATATGCCCGCCAGCCGCGCCATGAAGCCCGATCCGTAATCGCGATGCCCGCCGACCGGCTGGCCCAGCTCGATCGTGTCCTGCGTCTCGAAATGGCTGCGGCTCATATCGTCGGTCCCCGCAAAGGGGACAAAGGCGATCTGTCTGGCCTGCCAGAGCGGCAGGATCGAATCCTTCAGCGCCGGGTGCAGGCTCCAGTCGGCGTCGAGCGGAATGGGCGCATTGGGATCGGCCGGATTTGGCCGGGGCAGCGCGATGCTGGGGCGCGACTCGTGATAGAAGTCGCTGCCGCTCGGTACCACGATGTTCACCGCGTCATAGGCGCCGCGCAGGAAGACGACCAGCAGGCGGCTGCCCGCCTGGGGCGCGGCGAAGGCGCGGCCCGCCACGACCATGGGGGCCAGGATGGCGGCCCCGCATAACAGGTCGCGGCGATGCAAATGGGGGATCGTCATGCCATCCTCCTATCGGTGCATGAATTCGGGCGAGGAGAAGTAAAGCGCATTCCACTCGGCCGGGGAGCGGGCCTGGGCCAATGCCGCCTGGGTCGGCTTGCCCAGCATGGCCATCCGCGCCGCGATGACGGGCGAGTCCTTCAGCACCGGTGGCGGAGAGGGCGGCGGTGCCGTGCCGGGCGGTGTGTCGGGCGACTGGAACAGCCGCGCCGCACCGCCCCCGATCTGGCGCGCTATGTCGAAGCGCGTCGCCATCTGTCCGGGCCCCGACCATGCGGCGCTGGACAGGTCATAGCCATCGGGCGTCTCATGCTCGTACAGCCCTTCGCCCATCTGCCGGATCCAGTTGATGATCGGCCTGGTGTTCGTGATGTCCCGATCGCCATAGGCCAGCCGCACCGCCGACAGGCTATAGCCGACCGGCTCCTTGAAGCTGCTGCCCAGCGATGCCGAAAATTCGCGCGAGCGGATCATGGTCTTCATCACCTGAGCGATGTCGCCATGGCTCTGGCGGAAGGTCGCCGCCATCCGGTCGACCAGCGCGGCCGGTGGGGTGTCGCCCATGAAATAGGTCGCGATCCGAAGCGAGACATGATGCGCCGTCGCCGGGCTGTCGGCGATCAGGTCGAGCGCCTGTTCGACCTCGGCAAAGCCCGATCCCTGGATGGTGTGTCCCAGGAAATGCTTGGTGCAGAAATCATGGCGCGCGGGATTGAATTCGAACAGCCCGGCACGGACGTAAAGCGGTTGAAGCGCGGGTTTCAGCTTGGGGGCATCGGGTTTCTGGTCGACCCCGACACCGGTCAGGATGCGCGCCAGTTCCTGCACATCGGCCTGCGTATAGCCCGAGCCCACCCCCATGGAATGCAATTCCATGATCTCGCGCGCGTAATTCTCGTTGATGCGCTTGGCGGCGTTCTGATCATTGTCGAGATAGCGGAGCATCGCCGGGTGGCGCAGCGTCGCCTCCAGCAGGTCGCGGAACCGCCCCAGCGCATGGGTGCGGACCGTCTCCTCATAATCGCCGACCATCGCGCGAATGTCGCGCTTGCTCGCCTGCACGTTGAAATGGTTGAACCAGAACCAGGTCATCCGTTCGCGCAACTGGTCTGGGGAATATAGCGCGCGCAGGATGAAGCGCTCCCGCGCCTCGTCGGCCAAATCGTTCATCGCCTGTTGATAGGCCTGGCGGGCGAGCTTCTTTCGCTCGGGGTCGGCGATCGCCTTGAAGTCGCGCTGCATCGCATCGGTCTCGACGACCAGAGCGGCGACCGGCTCGCGGGTGATGCGCATCGCGTCGATCCGGGCCTGGACCATCGGGGGCAGGGGGGCGGGCCGATCGTCCAGCTGATGCCGCAGCCACGCATCGCTACCGGGGGCGGGGCCACTCGACGGCGCGGCAGAAGACCCCCAGCCGAGCCGATCCGCCCAGGCGGCGTCGCGCGCGGGATCGGCGGCATGAACGGGCATCGCCGTCAGCAGCGCCGGAGCCACGATCGTCCAGGAAGCGATCCGCGCCATAGCTCGCCCTCCGTTCCCGCCGGCCGCCAACGGATCGGGCGCAGGCTTCGTCGGAGATTATAGTGCCGCCCGGCGGCTGAACCCCGCCTTGCCCGGACATGAAAAGCGCGTCAGTGGCCCTCCACCTTTTCCTCCCCTGGAAGGGGGAGGAATGGTTTTACTTGGGCAGCTTGCAGCCCGTCGGCTGCGTCACCGGGTTGCAGCGTTCCATCGCTCCGCCGGGCAGGGTCACGGTAAAGCCCGTGTTCCACCCCCGCATCGGCGCGCCGGGATAATAATCGGTCGATACCGCCTGCGCCCCGCTGTCGATCGCCGCCTGCTGGCGGCCATGGTCGTTCGACCGCGCTTCGACCGTGTCGGCGTCGCTGCGGGTGCGGACGATGAAGCCCTGCTTCACCCATTCCCTGATTTTCGCGCCATCGGTGCGCGGATCGCCGACGATCTCGACAGAACCCTCGGGCTGGTCGGTGTCGTACCAGCCGAAAATGGCCCGCCCCTTCAGCGAAGGGTGCCCCGCGCGGTAAAGATCGGACACATCCGCGGGCGTATCGAGCACGAAATATATCTTGCCCCGCGCGCGCGCCAGCGTCGGCCAGCCCTTGGTGGTCACCGCCTCGCGCAGGGTCGCCGCATTCCCGCGTACGTCGTCGGGCGTGATGATCCGGCCGGGCTTCAGCACGTCGCGGATTTCCGCATCCAGCGCGTCGAGCAGCGGCGCGGTCAGGGGAAGGGGATCGGTCACGCCGGGCTTGTTGATCGGCCGGTCGGCGGCATTGATCGTCACCATGATCGGCAGGTGACGCGGATGCGCCCGCGACCAGGCGTCGATCTGGCCGATGCACTGTTTGAAGGTGCCGCAGGACCGGTAGTCGACTTCCGGAATGTGGAAGACCTTGAAGCCGGGCTTCATCATCGCGGTGCGGTCGAAGCCGGTCCGCTCGCCTGCCGCGTGGGCCATTGCCTCGCCCTTGGGATCGGTGAAGCGGCCGCCTTGCGGATCGGCGAAGATGTCGATCTCCAACTGCCGCACGCCCCGGTCGAGCTGCTCCGCCAGCGTCAGATGATCGTAATCCAGCGCGGCGGCCAGTCGGGGATCACGCCGCTCCAACTCTGCGAATACGGCAGGCGCGATCCGCTTCTTGTAGCTGTTGTGCGAGCCGACGACCTGAATGTCGTTCATCCGAAGCGGCGCGCGGGGCGCCGGAGCGGCGGCGGTCGCAAGGACCGCTGCCAGGGTGAGGATGACTGTCATCAGAACTCCGCCCGCACGCCGAACAGGATCGTCCGGCCATAATAGTTGATTTCGCCGAAGCGCAGGTCGTTGTCGTTATACGTATCCTGATGCGCGCCCGCGATATTGATCGCCTCCAGGCTGAGCGTCAGATTGTCGGCGGTGCGCACCGAAAGCTGGCCATCGAGCGAACCGAAGGCCGCGACATAGGTTGGCGCCTGTACCGTGCTGCCCGTGCTCGACAGATATTTGTCGCGCCAGACATAGGAGAGTCGCGCCGACAGCGGCCCCTTGTCGTAGAAGCCGACCAGGTTGAAGCTGTTCTTCGACAGGCCGATCAGCTGATCCTTGATGGAGCGCGAACCCGCCATATAGTCGGCCTGTACCTCGGTATGGGTGTAGGACCCTTGCACGCCGAAGCCGTCGAACGGTTCGGGCAGGAAGGTGAAGACCTGGCTGTACGCCGCCTCCGCGCCATACACCTTGGCATCGCCGCCGTTCACCGAGCTGGAGAGGCGGACGATGCCGCGGCCCGGGATGTTGATCTCGGTATTCGACTGGGTGATGTAATCGTCCATCGCCTTGTAGAAGACCGCGCCCGACAGCATGCCCGAGGGGGCGAAATACCATTCCAGCGAGCCGTCGAACTGGGTGGCGAGGAAGGGGACGAGCTGCGGATTGCCGCCACTGGCGGTCGGCGCATCGGTCGACACGGTGATGCGCGGGGCGGTGTCGGTGACGTTGGGACGCGTCAGCACCCGGCTGGCGGCCAGGCGACCGACCAGCTTGGGCGTCAGTTCGGCGCGCAGGTTGAAGCTGGGCAGGACGTTGTTGAACGTCTTGGGATAGCTGACCGGGGTGGCGACGCTGCCGCTGGTCAGCGTGCCGCTCGCCACCTGGTCGGTGTGGACGTAGCGGACGCCGACATTGCCGCTGACCGGCACCTGACCGGCGTCGAATTGATAATCGGCGCGGACATAGGCGGCGGCGATCTTCTCCGACACCACGAAGGACGAGCGCAGGTCGCTGTTGGTCAGCGGCTGGGCCTGGATCGCGGGAGTGAAGAAGTTGCCGACATAGGCCGCCGTCACCGGCACCAGCCAGTTGCGGAAGGCATTGCCGCCGACGCCCGACAGGAAATCGTCATAGGGCAGCTGTTGATAGGCGCCCGCCCCCAGATTGGTCAGCGGCTGATTGGTCGCGGTGTCGATCAGGTAATCGCGACGGAAATAGTCGCGCTTGCGCCAGTGATATTCGCCGCCCGCCGCCAGCTTCGACAGGAAGCCGTCAAAGTCATGTGCGATGTCGAGGCGCGAATAGAAATCCCAGTCCTTGCTGTTCTTGGGTGCGATGTTGAACTGGAACAGCTTGTAATTGGCCGGGTTGGTCACATCGACCGGCGTGGTGAAGGTCGGCATCGTCTGATAGCCCGCCGACGCGTCATAGGTCAGCGGCGCGACGAAATAAGCGCGGCTGCGTACCGTGCCGGTGCGGTAATCGGGGTGATAGCTGTGCGCCGCAGACCAGTTGACATTGGCGGTGACGTGCCAGCGATCCGGATTCCACGCCTGCTTCAGCCCGACGGTGATCAGGTCGTGGCGGTTGAGGCTGTATTCGCGCGTGCCCATGAAGCGGACATTGTTGATCGTCGCCTTGGTGATCGTGTCGCCGACGACGGTATAGCCGGGCTGGATCTGCGCGGGTGGCCCGCCATTGGTACCGCCGTCATCGGGATAGATGTCCAGGCCGAACTCGTCATAGGCGACGTCCAGCCGGGTCGCGATCACGTCCAGTGTGGTCTCCAGCTCGGCGCTGGGCTGCCACTGGGCCGAGACGATGCCCGAGATGCGCTTGCGGTCCTCGGTCTCGACGGTCGGGCGGGTGCGGGTGGGCGAATAGAGGCCGGCGGGAATGCCGCCCTTGTTCGCGGCGGTGTAGCGGTTGGTCAGCCAGCCGAAATTCATGAAGCGGTCGTTGCGGACCGCCTTGCCCCAATATTGCGCGCCCGCCAGGATGCCGAAGGTGCCGCTGTCGTTTTTCGCGCTGGTCAGCACGGTGACGTTGGGACGCACATTCTTGGTCTGGGTCGTATAGGTGCCGCGGATGTTGACGGTCGTCTTGTTGCCGACCTCCAGCGGGCGGAAGGTCTTGACGTCGATATTGCCGCCCAGCGCGCCCTCGCTCATGTCGGCGGTCGGGGTCTTCACCACGTCGATGCTGGAGGTGAATTCGGCGGGCAGCATCTCGAAGCGGAATTGACGCCCGGCCGCGCCGCCATTCTCGATCAGGTCATTGAGCGCGATGGTGCGGCCGTTCATCAGCGTGTTCTGGAACTGCGGCCCCAGGCCACGGACGCTGACATACAGGCCTTCGCCGCGCGGGCGGGTGATCGCGACGCCGGGGACGAGCTGAAGCGCTTCGGCGACATTCTGGGTCGGGAATTTGCCGATGTCGGTCGAGCTGATCGAATCGACACCATAGGCCGCGCGGCGCTTGGTCTCGATCCCGGCGGCCAGGCTGCGGGCATAGGTGCCGTTGACGATGATCTCGTCGCTCTGACCTTCGGTGCCTTCGGCGGCCTGCGGAGCGGCCGCGGCGATGGCGGCGCTCTCCTGCGCATGAGCGACCATCGGGTCGGTGGCCAGGATGAGCGAAGCCGATGCCTTCAACAGGCTGCGGAACGTGAGCATGTAATAAATCCCCCATTGGCTGTCTTGCC
Organism: Sphingomonas sp. LC-1; assembly: GCF_025371035.1. GTDB lineage: Bacteria > Pseudomonadota > Alphaproteobacteria > Sphingomonadales > Sphingomonadaceae > Sphingomonas > Sphingomonas sanguinis_E. Next base: position 92,309 of record NZ_JANZXB010000009.1, read on the forward strand.
AATTCGGCGGGGGCGTTAGGGGGCGTGGGTGTCAGCTTGGCGAAAATTTGATGACATTACGGTGAAACGGGCCGAGGCTAACGGAAAGCGGTCAGAATTCGGGGGAGATTGTGAAAGGGGGCGGTTCATGCCCCCATTGGGGTGCTATTGCCCCGAACCGGCCTCTGGCTCGGTTTGCGCGCCGGAGACCTGCGGGCTGGACCGTCCGATCGTCCGTGCCAGGCGCTCGGGATCGCGCAGCAGGACGCGGCCCGATTTCCACATCAGATCGCCGTCGCGCCGCGCCTGCTGGATCATCCGGTTGACGTGCACCGGGGTCAGCCCCAGCGCATCGGCCAGCATTTCCTGGGTGAGCGGCATTTCGAAACTGCCGCTGACGGTCAGCCCGGCGAGCGACAGCCGCTCATGGATTTCGAGCAGGAAATCGCCGATCCGCTCCTGCGCGTTCAGCCGCCCGAGCTGGACGACATGGCCGAGCAGATAGGCCTCGTCGAGCGCCTCGCCGATCGCATAGGCCTGTGCCAGCGACGATCCCGGCGTGGCGGTCGGGGCGGCGCAAACCATGCATTCGGTCAGCGCGACCACCGTGGCGGAGGCGATCGGCATGGCGTGATGCGACGCGCCGATCACGTCTCCGGGCAGATAGAAGCTCATGAACTGGCGACGCCCATCGGGCAGGACGCGAACCCGTGCCGCCCAGCCGTTCAGGACCAGCAACGGTTCGGTGACGGGGCGACCGATCGTCAGGAAGCTGTGACGCACGGCATAGGATCGCGCCTGTTCGGCGGCCCGGTGCAGCATCGTCTGGTCGTTCGCATCCAGCGGGGTCAGCGCGGACAGCCGGCGGATCGCGGCGGCGGCAACACTCTCTCGCGAGACGGCCGATTTGGCGGAAACAAGGGTCATGCGCATCCTTTGTCGGGCATCAGCGCCCCGATCGCGCGGATGATGCGGTCGGCCTGAAACGGCTTGGCGACGATCGAGGCGGAGCGATAGGGCGCCGGCAATGCCCATTGGTCATAGCCGGTCAGGAAGGTCCAGGGCACATCCCGCGCGGACAGGCGGTCGGCGATCTCGAAGGCGCGCTCGCCCGCCAGATTGACGTCGAGCACGGCGGCATCGAGCGGCTGGCTTTCCGCCAGGTCCAACCCCTGTTCCAGAGTCGCGACAGGGCCGATCACGATCGCATCGGCCGCGCGCAGGGCCCGTTCCAGATCACGGGCGATGAAATACTCATCTTCGACCACAAGAATCCGCTTGTCGGCGAGTGGCGATTGGTGGTTCATCCCTCGGCGCTCCGGTTCACAGGGTCGGCATTGTCCACATGCCATGGTAACGATACCACGCACAAGACGCCGCCACCGCGAAAGTCCAATCTGGTCCGCGCGCCCAACCCATAGGGCAAAGCCTCGCGGATGAGTTCGGTTCCGAATCCCTGACGTACAGGCGGAACCGGCATCGCTGGTACACCTGTTTCGTCCCATTTTACAATCAGTTCACATTTATTATTTGATTTATGTTCGATTCCCCATGCGATCGACAGCCGTCCGGTGGGGTGGCGCAGTGCGCCATATTTGAGCGCATTGGTGGTCAGTTCGTGGATCGCCAGCCCGATCGACTCGGCGGTATCGGCGGGCAGCGCGACGTCGGGCCCCTCGATCGACAACCGGTCATCCTCGATCGCACCGACACCCAGCAATTCGTCGCGGATCAGGTTTTCCAGGTCCACCTTGCCCGACCGCGTCTGGGTCGCGACCACCTGCGTCCGTGCCAGCGAATCGAGCCGCCCGCGGAAATGGTCCGAAATTTCATCGATCGGCCCGCCGCTTTCCACCGTCCGGGTGAAGATCGAGCGGACGATGGTCAGGATGTTGCGCACCCGGTGCTGCAACTCGGCGACCAAGGTCTCCTGCCGCTCGCGCAGGCGGCGCAGCGTGTCGATGTCGGTCGATGTCCCGAACCATTCGACGATCCGACCATGATCGTCATGGACCGGCGTCGCCCGCGTCTTGAACCATCGGTAGCGGCCGGTCTGGGCATGACGCAGCCGTCCTTCCATCCCCAGATTGCCATTCTCGCTCGCGCTTTCCCAGAAACGGCGCGCGGCCTCGCGGTCCTCCGGGTGGACGGCGGCCAGCCAGCCATCGCACAGGCTTTCCTCGACCGACAGGCCGGTCATCGCCACCCATTGTGCGCTGGCCCAGGTCCATTGGCCCTCGCGCGTCGCGGTCCAGACCAGTTGCGGTATCCCCTCTATCAGCGACCGCAGACGGCGCTCGCTGGCGCGGGAGGCCATCTCGGCGCGTTTGCGCAGCAGCGCCTGGACGATGGCGGGGGCCAGTTCCTCCGCGATGGCCCGCTCGCGCTCGGTGAAGCCGGTCGGGTGATTGCCGAGCGCGAACATCGCAAAGGTCTCGCCGTCACGCCGCAGGGGCACGCCCAGGAAGTTGCGCAGGCCCGGATGCCCGTCCGGCGTGCCTACCCGGTCCGGATGGCTGGCGGGATCGTTCACGATCAGGCTGCGATCCTGAAGGATGACCTGCCCGAAAATGCCATGGATCTTCATCCCGTTGGGAAGCTGGCGCTGTTTGAAGTCGGGATCGTCGCCGCCATAGGCGGCCCAGCCGCGCTCGCTGATGGCGATATGGTCCAGCCGATCGTGCGACTCGCGGCGTTCGCCGAAGAAGCTGAATTCCGCCCCTGTGAGGTCCTCGGCCACCTCCAGGCAGAGCTGGCCAAGCTCCTCTTCGGTCGAGGCGCGCAATGCCTCCTGAAGGATGCGGTTGATCCCCGCCAGCACATGCGCGTCGCGGTGCACCGGGCCAGATGGCGTCGGCGCGGGCGTTGGCTCAGGCGTTGGCGGAGCCGATGAGGGAAATTGCCCGTTCATGGAGGCCAAATCAGTCATGCGCAAAAAATCCCGAGCGCCTTCAACGATCCCCGTCGATACGGGCTCCCCGATACACAGGATTTCGGATCGACTGGCAAACCGATCGGACAGATAGCGGCAAATTCCTTGCGCCCTGTCCCCCCTCGTCGGACGCGCGATCGGGAGCTATGAGCCGGGGTTCAGCAATTATGGCCCGGTTCATGCCCCGATCCTTCGCGTCGTCCTCCACCGCCCTGCGAACCGCCATTCGCAGCTGGGCCGCCCTGATCGCGGCGGCATTGATCGGGTGGGTCGTCATGGTGATGCCCGCAGCGGCGCAGGGCAATCCGGCGGCGGAATCGGCCACCCGCATCGCCCAGGCCGAGGTCGATGTGCGCGGGGTAGACCGTGCCTTGGACGCCCAGGTCGATGACGCGGACCGCGACGCTCTGCGCAAACGGGCGCAGGCCGCGCAGGACGCCACGACCCAGGCGGTCGCCGACCTGACCGAGCAACTGGCACTGGTCAATGCGCGGATCACGGGTCTGGGCACCGTCACGCCGGGTGAGGTGGAAGCCCCCGAATTGCGGGCCCAGCGCAAGACCCTGACCGCGCTTCGCTCCTCCATCGATGCCGCGATCAAGCGCGGTCGGCTCGCCGGGGTCGAGGCGGGGCAGCTTGTCGATGAGATCGATCAGGGCCAGGCCGAACAGTTCAGCCAGAAACTTTCGTCGAAAGTGCCGTCGCCGCTCAGCCCGGCCTTCTGGATCCTGGTGCTCGACCAGGCACCGCGCGACCTGCGCCGCATCGGCCTGTTCCTGCAACAGGGCGGCGAGCAGGTGGCGCAGCAGTGGCGCGGCGGGGTGCCGTGGCACGCGATGCTGGGCTTTGCGCTGGCGATCATCCTGCTCGGCCCGGTGCGGCTAGGCGCGCATCGGCTGGCCCAGCGCCGCCTGATCGCCGAAGCCCCGCCCAGCCGGGTGCGCCGGTCGGCCAATACCTTCTGGCGGGTCGCGGTGGGGACATTGTGCCCGCTGGCGGCGGCCTTCATCTTCGTCCAGGGGCTGCGCTGGTCGGGACTGTTGCCGCAACGCTGGACCGGTTTCCTCGACGGTTTCGTCTTCGCCTCGGGCGTGGCGGGATTCACGGCGGCGGTGACCGGCGCGGTCCTGATGCGCAGCCAGCCGAGCTGGCGGATCGCGCCGATCGACGACGAGACGGCCAGCCGCCTGCGACCCCTGTCCTGGGGGCTGACCATCCTGACCTTCGCCACAGCGATGATCGCCTCGTTCGAAGGCGCGATCGGCAGCAGCCGCAGCGCGGTGATCGCCACCCAGGCGACCGAGGCGCTGCTCCACCTGTTGCTGATCGTCGCGACGCTGGTAGTGTTGGGCCAGATTCGCGCGCGCCGCGCCGCCACGCAGGAGATGACGAACGCCGGGGTCAGCGCGGGGTTGAGCATCGTGACGCTGCTCGCCTGGATCGCGGTCGGGGTCGCCGGACTGGCTCTGATCATCGGTTATATCTGGTTCAGCTGGTTCGTCGCCCTCATGATCGGCTGGACCGTGCTGCTCGGTTCGGCCCTGTATCTGATGCTGGTCGCCGCCGACGATATCGCCACCACCATCTTCGTGCGCGACAGCAAGGTCGGCATGACCCTGACCCGCGCGCTGGGTATTCGCGGGTCGATGGTCGACCAGTTCGGGCTCGTCCTGTCGGGGGTGGTGCGGCTGGCGCTGATCCTGATCGCGCTGGGCATGTTCCTGCGTCCGTTCGGGGCGAGCGGCAGTCCCGGGGCGATCTTCGACCAGCTGGCCAATGTCGCCGACGGGATCAAGGTCGGCAATGTCTGGATCTCGCCGGGGACGATCCTTCAGGGGCTGGTCGTGCTGTTCGTCGGCCTGGGGCTGGTGCGCCTGTTCATGCGCTGGCTCGAGCAGCGTTATCTGCCCGCGACCGATCTGGATGGATCGGGCCGCAACTCGATCAGCCTGGTCGCACGCTATATCGGCATCGCGCTGGCGGTCATCTGGGCGCTCGCCTCGCTGGGGATCGGGGTGGAGCGGATAGCGCTGCTGCTCTCCGCCCTGTCGGTCGGTATCGGTTTCGGTCTTCAGGCGATCACGCAGAATTTCGTGTCCGGCCTGATCCTGCTGGCCGAGCGGCCGATCAAGATCGGCGACCTGATCCGCGTCGGCACCGATGAGGGCGATGTGAAGCGGATCAGCGTGCGTTCGACCGAGATCGAACTGGCGGACCACTCGACGCTGATCGTCCCCAATTCCGAACTCATCACCAAATCGGTGCTCAACAAGACTCTGTCGGGCCCGCTGGGGCGGGTGCAGATTCAATTCTCCGTGCCGATCGAGGAAGACGCGGACGTGGTGCGCAAGGCGGTGCTGGATTGCTTCGCGGCGGAGTCGGCGGTGCTGGACGACCCGGCGCCCAAGGCCTTTATCGACTCGATCGTCGACGGCCGCATCCATTTCAACTGCTTCGCCCATGTCGAAAGCCCGCGCGCCGCCTATGGCACGCGTAGCGCCGTGCTGTTCGCGCTGCTCTCGACGCTCAGGGACAAGGGGATCGAGATCGGCACCGTGCCCCAGAAGATGGAATTGGTGCGCCAGTCCGGGACATCCGCCGCACCGACTCCCCCGTCGCCAGCCGAAGATGAAACGAAAATGAAATGAACAAGTCCAGGCTGGTCATGGAAAGGTAACACCAGCTTCTTCGATGGCCCCTATCCGCGCGGCCAGCGACGACCTGACGGGTCGATCGGGGGATAGGACCATAATATCATGACCACCAATTTCATTCGCGCGACACTGCTGGGCGGCACCGCGCTTCTCGTTCTGGCGGGGGCCCCGGCCTTTGCCGCGGACACCAAGCCGGCCGATCCGGTTCCCGCGACGGCCACGGCCGCGGAACCGACGGCGGAGCCGACCGCCGACAGCGGCGAACTGAAGGAAATCGTGGTCACCGCCACCAAGCGCGAGACCAGCCTTCAGAAGACGCCGATCGCGATCTCGGTCATCGACCCCGCGATGATCAAGGACCGCCACGTCCAGAGCCTGCTTGACCTGGCCGACGGCACGGTGCCGTCGCTCCGCGTCGCCACCTTCGAGGCGCGCCAGTCGGCGCTGACCGTCGGCATCCGTGGCATCGTTCCCTTCGACCAGAACCAGACCGCGCGCGACACCGGCGTCGGCGTCTATTTCGACGGCGTCTATATCGGCCGCTCGCAGGGCCTGAACGCGGCACTGTTCGACATCGAGCGCGTCGAAGTGCTGCGCGGACCGCAGGGCACGCTGTTCGGCCGCAACACCGAAGGCGGCGCGCTGTCGATCGTCACCGCCAAGCCGACCGGCAAGTTCGGTGGCTCGCTGACCGCCGGCTTCGGCAATTATGGCGCGTACAACACCGCCGCGCATATCAACCTGCCCGAATTCAACAACATCGCGATCAAGCTGGACGGCGTGATCCAGCACCAGAACCCGTTCGTGAAGAACCCGCTGCCCGGCAGCGTGGGCTGGGGCGCGTTCAACCGCGTCGGCGGCCATGTCGCCGCCGTGTGGAAGCCGGTCGACGGCTTCTCGGCCGAGCTGTCCTATGACCAGGCGAAGGACGAAAATACCCCCTTCTACAGCCAGCTCGTCAACTACAACCCGCGTGGCCTGCCCGTCGCGACGCTGGCGCAGATCAATGCCAATGGCGGCAAGTTGCCCTCGGGCACCATCGCGCCGCTGTCGCCGCTGGTCGTCGTGTCGGGCGACAACCGCATGAAGACCGCCGATATCGGCGTGCCGCAGCAATACAGCCTGGACCGCTCGCACGGCTTCTCGGCCAAGCTGAGCTATGATGTCGCGCCGGGCCTGGAACTGCGTTCGATCACCGCGTGGCGCGGCGTTTCGACCGACCAATGGGACAATTCGGGTGGCGCGCATCGCACCGTCTTCCTGCCGAACGGCAAGTTCAGCCGCTACAGCCTGTCCTTCATGCAGCAGCACCAGTTCAGCCAGGAATTCCAGGCGGTGGGCAGCCTGCCGCAGCTCGATTACGTGGCGGGCCTCTATTACTTCACCGAGAATGCCCGCGAAACGGCGGCGACCCCGTCGACCAACCAGTGGAATGCGGACGGCACCGGCTACACCATCCTGTCGCAGACCGTGCTGGGCACCATCTCCTCGGGCAATCAGGGCTGGGCGCCGGGTTCGTTCCTGTATCAGCGCGGCAGCTTTGCCCGTGCGTACAGCTATGCCGCCTTCGCACAGGCAACCTATACCCCGGCGGGCTTCGATGCCTTCCACCTGACGCTGGGCGGTCGCTACACCCACGACAAGCGCAACGGCACGCTGTATCTGGTGCAGGGCAAGTCGACCAACTTCCCCTTCACCTTCGACAACAACCGGTTCGATCCGATGGTGACGGCGGCGTTCGACGCGACCAACACGATCCATCTCTATGCCAAATACTCGACCGGCTACCGCGCGGGCGGTGCCAATGACCGGTCGCAGACCTTCGCGGCTTTCGGCCCCGAAGCGGTCAAGTCCTATGAGATCGGGTCGAAGATGGACCTGTTCGATCGCCGCGTTCGCCTGAACCTGGCGGGCTACATCATGGACCGCACCGGCACCCAGATCGACTTCGACAATGTCGACACCAATCCGTCGAGCCCGACCTACAATCTGCATACCGAGGAAACCCGCAACGCGCCGGGCAAGTCCAAGATTCGCGGGATCGAGGCCGACATCACGACCAACCCGGTTGATGGCATGACGGTCGGCGCGTCCTATGCCTATACCTACACCAACGTTCCGGCGACGCCGAACCCGTTCCTGAACAACGCGCTGACCCAGGTCTTCGTGGTGTTCACCCCGCGCAACGCCGCCTCGGCCTATGTTGATTACGAAGTGCCGCTGGCGGGTTCGGAGGCCAAGGTCCGCTTCCATCTGGACGGCAATTATGCCGATCCGGTCTACAGCTTCCAGAACGAGACGACCCGCACGGACAAGAGCTTCGTGATGAATGGTCGCATTGCACTGGCCGACCTGCCGCTGACGGGGAACGGCACCAAGATGACCGTGTCGCTGTGGAGCCGCAACCTGCTCAACAACACCTATATCTATCGCCGTTCGGCTGCCAACGCCGCGACGCTGGGCGACTATGCGAACTTCAACCCGCCCCGGACCATCGGTCTGGAAGGGACGGTTCGCTTCTAATCCTTATCGAATACCCCAACTTATGGGCCGTCCTTCGGGGCGGCCCTTTTTTATGGGCGCGCGATCAGGGGGCGGGAAATCGCAGCGAGGCGCAAAGCCCAGGCCCCGCATCGCCCAGTATCAGCCGTCCGCGATGCAGCCGGGCGATCGCATCGACCAGCGGCAGGCCCAGGCCATGCCCCGATTTCCCCCGCGCCTGGTCGAGCCGCCCGAACCGGCGCAGCGCGTGGGCGCGATCCGCTGGCCGGATGCCGGGTCCGTCATCGGTAACGCGCAATTCCCACATGCCCTCCAGCGGCTCGAGCGCGACGCGGATCGCACCCCGTGGCGCGCCATATTTGATCGCATTGCCGATCAGGTTGACCAGCGCCTGGATCAGCAACTGCCGGTCCCCGACGAACGTCGCCGGGCCCGGCATGACCGAGACGCTCAAGCGCTGCCCGGCGTCTTCGGCGACGGGGATCATCATCGTCGCGGTGTCCTCGACCAGTTCCGCCAGATCGACGGGGGCGAAGCCCGCCTGTCTATGCCCGGCCTCGATCTCGGCGATGCGCAGCAGCGCGGCGAACATGGCGAGCAGCGTGTCGCACTGCGCCAGCGCGGCGGTGGCGCGCCCGGCCTGAACCGGATCGGCCGCCTCCTCGACGATCCGAGCCAATTGTCCGCGCAGCCGGGCAAGCGGGGTGCGCAGGTCGTGCGCGATGTCGTTGGACACGCTGCGCAGGCCCTCCATCAACCCGGCGATGCGGTCGAGCATCTGGTTGAAGGCGGCGGCCTGCCGGTCGAATTCGTCGCCCGACCCGGTGACGGGGACGCGGTGGCGGATATGGCCCGCGACGATCGCCTCGACCGTGCGCCGCTGGTCGCCGATCCGGCGGCTGACCAGCATCGAAAAGGCGATGAGGCCGCCCAGAACGATCAGGATGATCGACCCGAAACCGATCAGATAGATATGCGTGCGTGTCGTGCGGTAGCTGTCGAACGGCTCAGTTTCCGCGATAACCGCCAGCCGCCGCCCCGCGCCAGCCTCGCGGACCAGCGCACGGCCATGCGACAGGCCGACGATCCCGTCTCCCTCGCGCAGATCGGACCCGCCAAGGGGCAGGCGACGGCGCAATGTGATATTGCCGCCCAGCGGCTGCCCCGCGGAATCGAGCAGCGCCAATCCGACATCGCCGGTGTCGCGCTGCTGCGACAAACGGGTGATGCGGGCCAGCAGTTCGGCCGTCGGCACCATCGCCTGCCCGGCCTCGCGCTCCAGTACCAAGTCGCCGATCGCCTCGATCCGCTGGTCGACCAGCCGGGCCACGGTCACGCGGTTCGCGGCCAGGATCGACATGCCGGTGCCGATCGTGGCGATCAGGAACAGGATCAGGACACAGGCCGTCAGCCTGGGCAAGCTCATCCGCCGGATCGTCCGTTCGATCATGGCTTCAGCGAATAACCGATCCCGCGCACCGTCTCGATCGGATCCTCGCCGCCATCCTCGGTCAATTTCAGGCGCAACCGCCGGATATAGACGTCGACGATGTTGGTCTCCGGCTCAAAATCATAGCCCCAGACGCGCTCGATCAGCATTGCGCGGGTCAGCACTTCGCCGGCATGGCGTGCCAGTTCGGCCAGCAGCTTGAGTTCCAGATTGGCCAGCGTGATCGGATGCCCGCCGCGCCAAGCGCGAAAGCTGGTCGGGCTGACCACGATGTCGCCGGCGCGGATCGTATCGGTCTCGCTGACCGTCCAGCGCCGCCCGCGCATCACCGCATGGATGCGGGCGTTCAGTTCCTCGGCGGCGACGGGCTTGACGACATAGTCGTCGGCGCCCCCCTCCAGCCCGTCGATCTTGTCCGATGCCATAGACAGCGCGGTCAACATGATGACCGGCACGGTGATTCCGCGCGCGCGCAGCGTTTCGACCACCGACAGTCCATCCAGCCGCGGCATCATCCGGTCGAGGATCACCGCATCATATTGCTCGCGGTCGAGCGCGGCGAGCGCCAGCCGCCCGTCGCCGACCCGCTCCACCCGGTGGCCCAGCGCGGCCAGTTCGGCCGTCAGGCTCCGCGCATAGTCTTCGTCGTCCTCGACCAGAATCAGATGCAGACTCATCGACAGCTTTCCAAAAGGCCTCCGCATTGCCCTATCGAGCCGAAACAGGGTGGCAAGATCGTCCCGGTCGTATCGTGATGGAACAAGTGGGACGGCGCAACGCGGACTCCGTGGATGCATGACCCAAACGTCATGCGTAACACACGGCAAAACAGGGAAAAGGCGCAGGCCCCGTCACGGGTTCGTCATGCTGCCCCTGGGGCGACGAGGGAAACATGGCGACCACGATCACGATCGACGGCAATCTGTCCGACTGGAACACGGTCGACCGCATCGATACGGGGCTGGGCGAGGGCTATTCCATCTATGCCAAAAGCGACGGCAGCGATTTCGTCTTCGCGATGACCGCGCCGATGGCGATCGGGGCGAACACCACCGCCTGGTTCAACACCGATCGCAACGCTTCGACCGGATACCAAGTGTTCGGCTTTGCGGGCGGCGCGGAATATAACGTCAACTTCAACGCCGACGGCACCGTCTCGCTCTACACGGGCGGGGCGGGCGAGACGCTGGTGCAGGCCAATCTACAGGCGGCCTGGTCGGCGGATCGCCAGACGGTGGAGTTCCGCGTGCCCAAGGCGGCTATCGGCAATCCGCAGGCGATCGACACCCTCTACGACGTCAACGACCAGGTGTTCTTGCCGGGCAATTATTCGGCCAAGCCGTTCACCGTCTTCAATGACACCGGCATCACCGCCGACCCGGCCCACCGCATCGCCATCGTCTGGTCCGAGACGACGGCCAATGCCTATTTCAGCAAGACCGCCTATTCGCAGCTGTTCATGGCGGCGCAGAGCCAGGCGATGCAGGCGGGCACGCCCTTCGACATCATCACCGAAGACGACCTGACCAACCTGTCGACGCTGGCCAAGTACGACTCGATCGTCTTCCCGTCGTTCCGCAACGTCCAGGCGGACAAGGCGGACGAGATCGCCCATACGCTGGAACAGGCGACCAAGCAGTTCGGCATCGGCCTGATCGCCGCGGGCGAGTTCATGACCAACGCCGCCGACGGCAGTGCGCTGGCGGGTGACAGCTATGCGCGGATGAAGCTGTTGTTCGACGCGACCCGCGTGACCGGCGGCTGGCCCGCCGACGTGACGATCAAGGCGGCGGACGCCAATCACAGCGTCCTCGACGGTTATACCACCGGCGAGACGATCCGCGACTATAAGGGCGTTGGCTGGAACGCCTTCACCAGCGTCAGCGGCACCGGAGAGACGATCGCGACCCAGACCGTCAATGGCCAGGAATATGCCGCCGCCATCGCGACGAAGACCGGCGGCCGCAACGTCATCTTCTCGACCGAAGCGGCGATGGCCGACGACAATCTGCTGCAAAAGGCGATCGACTATTCGGTCCATGGCTCGGCCAGCACCGGGGGCCTTCGCGTCGGGCTCCAGATGACCCGTGACACCGGCCTGTTCGCGTCCCGCGTCGATATGGACCAGAGCCAATATTCGGACGAGGTAAAGCCCGAGGACGGCTCGGCCGGCATCTATACCAAGCTGCTGCCCATCCTCGACCAGTGGAAGACGCTCTACAATTTCGTCGGCAGCTATTACGTCAATATCGGCAACGACCCGTCGCAGCAGCGTTCGACCGACTGGTCGGTCTCGGCGCCGATCTATGCGAAGATGATGGCGGCGGGCAACGAGATCGGCCTGCACAGCTATACCCATCCCGAGGACACCAATGTCCTGACGCCCGATCAGATCGCCTATGAATTCGGGGCGGAGCGTGCCGAGCTGGAAAAGCAGATGAGCGCCTATCTGGGCCGTCAGGTATCGTTGGGCGGCGCGGCGGTGCCCGGAGCGCCGGAGACCATCGCGACCAGCCAGGAAATCCTGAAGTACGTCTCCTATCTGTCGGGCGGCTATACCGGTGTCGGGGCGGGCTATCCCAACGCCTTTGGTTATATGACCCCGGACAATGCGGCGGACGGCAAGGTCTATCTGGCGCCCAACACCATGTTCGACTTCTCGCTGATCGAGTTCCAGAAGAAGACGGTTGCCGAGGCGGAGGCGGAATGGGCCAGGGAACTGGCGACGCTGACCGCGCATGCCGATGCGCCCGTCATCGTCTGGCCATGGCATGATTACGGCCCCGCCATGTGGACGGGCGACGCGACCCAGAGTCCCTATGTCACTGCGATGTTCACCAACTTCATCGCCAAGGCGGCGGCGGCGGGCGTCGAATTCGTGACGCTGGCGGACCTCGCCAGCCGCATCTCGGCCTTTCACAAGGCGTCGATCACGACGACCGTGTCGGGCGATACGATCACCGCCAATGTGTCGTCGGCGGAGGCGCTCGGGACCTTCGCGCTCGATGTCGACGGGCAGAAGGCGGGACAGGTCATCAAGAGCGTCGCGGGCTGGTACGCCTATGACGCGAACAAGGTCTTCCTGCCCAAGGCGGGCGGCACCTATACCATCACCATGGGCCAGGCGGCGGACGATGTGACCCACATCACCGACCTGCCGATGCGCGCCTCGCTGATCTCGCTGAGCGGCGACGGGCGCGACCTGAGCTTCTCGGTCGAGGGCGAGGGCAAGGTCGTGGTCGACCTGAAGGCGCCGGGCACCGACTGGACCACCGTGAAGGGTGCCGCGGTCACCAGCCTGGTGGGTGAAATCCTGACCCTCGACATCGGCGCGATCGGCCAGCATGACGTGTCGATCGGCCATGTCGCCAATAGCGGCCCGACCATCACCTCCTTTGGCGGTGCGGATAGCGGCCGCATGACGATCGCGGAGAATGGTATGGCGGTGACCACGATCGCCGCGACCGACCCCGATATCGCGCTGGGCGACTCGATCCACTATTCGATCGCGCAGGGCGGTGACGGCGCGGCCTTCACGATCGATGCGACCAGCGGCGTGCTCAAGTTCATTGCCGCGCCGGATTATGAGAATCCGACCGACGCCAATCGCGACAATCTTTATGACGTCACCGTGATCGCCACCGACGCCAAGGGCGCGATCGACACCCAGACGCTGTCGATCGGCGTGACCGATGTGATTGGCATCACCAAGACCGGCACCATCTTCGGCGATACGATCAACGGCACCGGCGAGCAGGACGTGCTCGACGGCGGCTGGGGCAATGACGTGCTGAACGGCCTGGGCGGCAACGACCGGCTGATCGGTGGGTGGGGCGACGACACGCTGAACGGCGGCGACGGCAATGATGTGTTGATCGGTGGCTGGGGCCGTGACATCCTGACCGGCGGCGCGGGCAAGGATGTGTTCCGCTTCGAATCGACGCTGGACAGCCCGGCCTCGTCGCTGCGCGATGTCATCACGGACTTCCGGTCGGGCGAGGACAAAATCGACCTGTCGGCGATCGACGCCAACACCTCGCTCTTCGCGCGCGGCGATCAGGCCTTCACCTTCCTGAATACGGCCGGCGCCCGGTTCACCGGCGCGGGGCAGTTGCGCTTCAGCTATCAGATGATCGGCGGCAAGGAATATACCGTCGTCGAGGGCAATACCGACGCGCTGGGGCTGGCCGATTTTTCCGTGGCGCTGCTCGGCCACCACAATCTGACCGCGAACGATTTTTATTTATAATTGGCGGTTAGGACCGCCATCATGGCGGGTATCGGGTTCCAACTGGCCAAGATGGCACGCGAGGGCGGTGTCGGCGGTATCGCCGGCGCCGCCCTTCACGGTGCGCTGATCAGTTCCGGCCCCTGGCTGATCACCGCGATCGCGATGATCCTGCTTCACCATTGGGCCCCCGGCGCGATCGGCGCGGGCGAGGCGGCCATGGTGCGCACCGTCCTGATCTATGGTTTCAGCCTGTCGGCGCTGATCGCGGGACCGATCGCGATCCTGGCGACCCGGCTGGCGGCGGACCGGCTGTTCGCGCGCGATGCGGGCGGCGTGCCGGGTATCCTGCTGGTCGCAATGGTGGCGGGTGGGGGGCTTGCGCTGGTCATGGGGGCGGTGGTGTTCGGCGGGCTGGCCGGACTGCCCTTCGTCCGCGCAGGGCTTGCCAGCCTGTTGCTCGGCTGGCTGACTCAGATTTGGATCGCCTCGCCGATGCTGACCGCGTTGCGGCGATACCGTGCGGTGCCGGTCGCCTATCTGATCGGGATCGCGGTGGCGGCGGTGGCGCTGATGCTGTTGCGGCATCCGGGCGGGACGCTGGTGCTGGCGGCGGTGACCGGGGGCGTGGGCGTGACCTTGGGTGCGATCCTGGTGATCCTCCACCGCTATTTCACCGCATCGCCGGTCCTGCCGTCGCGCGACCTGATCGGCTGGCGGCTGGCGCTGATCGTCGCGGCCGCCGGGCTGGCGGGGGCGGTGGCGATCTGGATCGACAAATGGTTGCTCTGGAGCGGGCCGGGCAGCATCGCGGCGCTGGGGCGGTTGCGGCTCAACCCGATCAACGATGCGGGCAGCTTCCTGGGCCTGCTGACCATGGTGCCCGGTCTGACCCTGCTCCTGATCGTCAGCGAGACGCGGTTCGACCGGGGTTTCGACAATGTGATGGCGCGCTGCACCGGCACCTCGACGCTCGCCCGGATCGAGGAGGCGCGCGGCGAACTGATCGAGACATTGTTCGACGGTCTGCGGCTGCTGGTGCTGATGCAGGCGCTGGTCGCGGCGCTGGCCTGGGTCTTGGCGGTGCCGTTGTTCGAGCTGATCGGCGCCGATCCGCGTGGCATCTTCGCCTTTCGCCACAGCGCGGCGGGGGCGGTGTTCCATCTGGTGGCGATCGGGGCGACCATCGTCCTGTCCTATTACGACCTGTTCGCGCGGATCGTGCTGATCTGGGCGAGCTTTGCGGTGGCGAGCGCCCTGGCGGTCTGGCTGCAATGGGATGCCGGATCGGCGGCGTTCGGCTGGGGCTATATGGCGGGGGCGGTGGTCGCGGCCTCGGTCGGGATCGCCCTGGTCGCCGATGCGACGATCCGCCTGGTCTATCTGCTGTTCGTCGGAAACAACCCCGCCGTGGTCGGGCGGGAAGGGCGTTGGGCATGACGGGTGAGATGATGGGACGCCGCACTATCCTGGGGCTGGGGGCGGGCGCGCTGGGGCTCGCGGTGGCGTCGCGGCACGGGATGGCGGAGGAAAGCGGCGCCTGGAACTGGGGCGTCGATTATGGCGCGGCGACCGACCCGGCACTGGCGCGGCGATTCGAGCTGCTGGTGTTGGAGCCGCATCACGCCCGGCCGATCGCACCGCTGCGGGGGCCCGGGAGCCGCCTGCTCGGCTATGTCAGCCTGGGTGAAGTCGAGCACAGCCGACGCTATTTCGCCGCGCTCGACCGGGCGGGGGCGTTGCGTGCACCCAATCCCAACTGGCCCGATGCGCGCCATGTCGACCTGCGCCATCCCGAATGGACCCGGATCCTGATCGAACAGGCGGTGCCCGCGATCCTGGCGCTCGGCTATGACGGAATCTTCATGGATACGCTCGATAACGCCGAGGCGATGGAGCGACAGAACCCGAAGCAGAACAAGGGCATGGTGGCCGCCGGTGCCGCGCTGGTCGCGGCCCTGCGCGCGCGGTTTCCCGCCATCTCGCTGATGCTCAACCGGGGCTATGCCGCCTTGCCCGAGGCCGCGCCGCATATCGATTATCTGCTGGGTGAATCGATGGCCTCGCGTTGGAGCTTCACGCAGAAGCGGTATGAGATGCTGTCCGACAGCGACTGGCAGTGGCAGGCCGAGCGGCTGCGCGCAGCCCGGGTCCGCAACCCCCGCCTGTCGCTGACCACGCTGGATTATTGGGATCCCGGCGATCGGCGATCGGTCGCGGCACTCTATGCGCGGGAGCGGGCGGCGGGTTTCCACCCCTATGTCGCGACGTTAGCGCTCGACCATCTGGTGGCGGAGCCCGCGGGATGACGCGCACCGGCTCGAAGCGCTGGATGGCGATCGCGCTGCCTGTGGGAGCGGGGGGCGCGGTGCTGGCGCTCGGCCTGTTCCTGATGCCCAGCACGCGTGAGGTGGAGCAGGCCGGACGACGCGCGACCGCGCCGGTCGCGGCGACCTTGGCGGTGCCATCGTCTCCTGCGGTGCCGGTCGCGAGTCCGTCGCGCGCGCCCACGCATCCCGATCTCACCGCCGTGCTGAACACCGCAGACGCCGGTACGCTGGCCGCGCTGACCCGCACGCTTGCCGGGCAGGGCGTAACGGTCGCCAGCCTGCAGGTCGCCTATGACTTGGTCGCGGCGAACCGGCCGGCGGTGGCGCTCGACTATCTGGCGGCGATGCCCGACGGCGCTACGCCCGCGACATGGCCGCTCCGGGTCGAAACCCTGCGCAAGCTGGGCCGTCGCGCCCAGGCCGAGGCGCTGCTGGAGCAAGCCGTCCGGCGGCCGGGCGGCGTGGCCCCGTCCGCCATCGTCGCGGCGGGCTATGCGCTCGATCGCCCCGACCTCGTCATTGCGGCGGCGGCGTCCGGCGCGATTCCCCCTCCCGATGTCAAACTGGCTCGCGACCTGGCCCAGCGGGCGGAGGCGAAGCAGCGGTTCGACTGGATCGCGCGACTCGATCATACGCCTGCCGCCGACTGGCGCGCGGTCGACCCTTGGCTGGCCCTGCGCATCGCGCTGCGCCAGGGGGACAGCGCCGCCGCCCTGCGGGCGATCACTGGCCTGCCCGACGACGAGAGGGACGCGGCGCAAGCCCAGTTGATGACCCGCACCGGCGATCGGGAGGGGATGCGGCGATGGCTGCTCGCCCGGGCCGAGCGGCCGGGCGCGGTGCTGCCCCCATTGGCCGAACAGCTGCTGGTGCTCGGCGCGCGCGACGATGCCATCGCGCTGCTGCGTCGCGCGGCGAGCGGGCAGCCCGCGACCGCGTCGGTCAGCCAGCGGCTGCTCTATCTGATGGGTCCGCGCCCGGCGGCGGCGGACCGCGAATGGTTGCGGCAGCAGGCCCTGTCCGGCGCGCCGTCCGAACAGGCCCGCTGGTTGTCCGCCTATGCCGAGCGCGAGGCGCCGGGTGCGGCCCTCGCCTTCGTCCAGCGGCATCCGCTGGCGGACAGGACCGAGACGTTGCTGCTGCGCCTGCAACTGGCGCAGGCGGCGGGTGATCGGGGCGGTGCGCGGCAGGCGATGGCGGCCCTGCTCGACGGGCGGTCGCTGGAGTCGGGGCTGTTGCGTCGGATGACCGCCCTGGCCGACGGTCTCGATCCCGCGCAGAGCCGGGCCCTGGCCGAGCGCCGGGTCGCCGCCGGGGTGGCGGGGCCACGCGATCGGCTCGATCTGGCCTGGGCGGCATGGAATGCGGGCAATGCGGCCCGGACGCGGGACTGGCTGCGCGAATATCTGGTCGCGGCCCCCGCCGACCTGCCCGCGCTGCGCCTGATGGCGGATGCGCAGGCGCGATTGGGCGGCGCGGCGGCGGCGCGGCCCTGGCTCGAGCGGGCGCTTCTTCAGGCGCCGCCGGGTGGACGGACCCGTGCCGAGTTGCTCGACCGGCTGGGGCGGCAGGCCGAGGCGCTGGAACTGGTGAGCACGCTACGCCGGGAATCGCCGCGCGATCCCGAACTGGCGGCGTTGCAGGCGCGGTTGCTGATCGCCTCAGGCCAGCCGGGGCGCGCCCGCGCGGTGCTGACGCCATGATCGCGGTCGATCCTTCCGTGGCGGGCGCGGCGCAACTGGTGGTGCCCGACACGGTCTTCATCGACCGCCGGATCGTCGCATCGGGCGAACCGCGTCTGATCTGGCCGGGCGGCACCCTGTTGTCGCTCGATCGGCACGAAGGGGAGTTGATCGTCACCTTCGATCGCCCGCCGACCGAGGACGCGATCGCCCTGTTCCGCGATCTGGCAGGGGCGGCGATCGGCGAGCTTCGCTGGAATGATGTCAGCCTCGTGCTGCGCCCTGCGATCGGATGGAGCATGGATGCGCGGACCGTCGGCACGATGCTGACGGTCGATTTCCGCCCGGCCACCATTGCCGCCACCGGTTCGGAAGGCAACGGGACGGAGCCGAGGCGAGAACTGGCACGCACCATGATCGAGGCGGATCTCGCCGCGGGTTATCCGGGGCGCGGCCGTCGCGAGGCGCAGGCGCTACTCGCCAGCGATCCGGCGGACCGGCGCGCGCGGCGATTGCTCGGCGATGCACGGGCGTTGGACGGCGACGTGGCGGGCGCGGCGCGCGCCTATCGGGATGTCGGGGCGAACGATCCGGCGGCGCGTCGCGTGATCGCGGCATCGGGCGGCACCGCCAGTGCCGGGATCGTCGCGCGTGAAGGCGGCGATCTGGGCCAGTTGGAGGCCAGCGTCCGGGTCGAGGCACCGGTGGCGGATAGGGTGGCCGTCCAGGCGGCGGCCCGTCACCTCGTCAGCCGGGTCGATGGCTCCGCCGGGCGGCGTGAGGCGGCGGCGTCGGTCGTTGAGGCCGGGCTGGGCGTGGCGCTGAGCGATTCGGTGCGACTGTCACTGATCGCCTCCGCCGCGCTGGACGATGGCGTGACCGGCGGCGGCGCGCGGATCACCTATGGCCCCGCCGAGGCGCAGTTGCAGGTCGGCCTGACCCGTCACATGCCCGATTATGCCGCCCCGGCGCAGGTGCTGGCGGGCGGCTATCTTTCCCGCGCCGCACTGGGCGGGGTGTATCGGATCAACTCCGGGCTGGTCGGGCAGGCGGATCTGGGCGTCAATCGCTATGGCCTGGCGGGGGAGCGCGGGGCAACCGACACGATCACGCTGGCCGCCGGAATCGAATATCTGATCCGGCGGCGCTATCCGCTGCTCGGGTTGAGCTACCGGATGGAGGCCGAATATGTCCGCCGTACCGCGCTCGACCGGGACGGCAATCCGCTGATCGCGCTGGCGGATCGCGAGAATCACACCGTCCAGGCGATGCTGGGCGAGGCGGTGGGCTCGGTTCAATTGACCGGGCTGGCCGGATGGACGGTCGACCGGTTCGGCGGCGATGGCCCCAATGCCAGCCTGGCGGTGGCGGCACCCATCGGACTGATGTGGCGCGTCGAGGCATCGGGCGGCCTGACCTCGATCAGCCGTCCGGGCTTTTCGGGTCAGCAGCTGTTCGGCCGCGCCGTCCTGACGCGCAGTCTGGGCGGGCTGTGATGCAGGAGGCGCCACCATCCCAGGTCAAGCCGCCGCGTAACTGGCGACGCGGCGTGCGGATCGCCCTGGAGATCGCGATCCTGTTCGGCCTGTTGGCGGCGATCGACCACGGCCTGACCGGTGGCACGGGTTTCGCCGATGTCCGTCCCAGCCCCTATTGGATGCCGGTTCTGGTCATGGCGCTGGTCTATGGCACCGGGCCGGGGGTGGTCGCGGCGGCGATCGCATCCGCCTTTTGGCTGGTCGCGGCGCATGGCGATGGGCAGGATAGGGACTATCTCGACACGCTGCTTCACCTGTCCCTGCCGCCGCTGCTCTGGGGCGTCGCGGCGGTGACGATCGGCGAGGTGACGTTGCTGCGTCAGCGGCGGCTGGCCCGGGCCGTGCGGCGCGCGACCCAGGCTGTCCGCGACATGGGGCGGATGGCCGATGCGCATGACCGGCTGACCCGTACCAACCGCATCCTGCAACGCCGCGTGGCGACCGACCCCCGGACCATGGGCCATGTCGTGGCGATCGCGACCCGACTGAGCGCCGTCGATCCCGCCGGGCGTCACGCGGCGATCGCGGAGCTGATCGAACTGGCGGCATCGAGCGACGACTTCACCTGTTATCGCCTGGGCCCCGACGGGGCGCATGGCTGGCTGCGTGGCCGGGGGGTGCAGGGGCATAGCCTGGGCCGTCCCGACACGTTGCCGCCGGCGATGACGGAGGGGCTGGCCGACAGGCCGGGCATCCGCCATGTCGCGCGGCGATCGGACCGCGAATGGCTGGCGGGGCTGGGCGTCGCGGCAGTGCCGCTGGCCGATGCCGCCGGGGCGGTGCGGGGCCTTTTGCTGTTCCATTCCATTCCGATCGAGGCGTTCAACGCGCACCGCATCGCGGAACTCGCCGAAATCGCCGGCTGGCTGGGTCCCTTGGTGTTCGACCAGGGGCAGGGCGGCTTGCGAGCCGTCCGCACGACGCGGGGCGAGGATCATCCGGCGGGGCGGGTCGCATGACCGCGCGCTACACGGCGCTCGCCATTCTCGACCTGGGCTGGATCGCCGTGTCGCTTCAGGGCGGGCTTGGCGTGGCGGCGGCCTTGCTGGGCCATGCGGCGCTGACCCTGTGGACCTGCGTCATCTGGCTGCGATCCGATCCCCATGGCGGTTTCGCGGCGGCGGTTCTGGGACTGGCGGGGCCGGTCGGCGTCATGCTGGGACAGAAGCTGGGGCGGATCGCCGATCGCCGGGCGGCGCGGACGCCGTTCGACCCCGTGGCGGGAACGGAGCGCCACGGGGCGCGGCGCAAGGGAGCCGCGCTGGAAATGGCGCGGCTGCTCGATGGGCGGGTGCATTATCCCGCGCCGGAGGGGCTGGACTCGCTGGTCGCGGTCCTCCGCCACGGATCGGTCGCGGCCCGCCGGCGCGCGCTGGAAACCGTGGTGCGCGCCTTCGAGCCGGGCCTGTCGCCGTTGGTCGCACGGATGCTCGACGATCCGGACCAGACGATCCGCGCGCTGGCCGCCGCCGCCTCCGCCCGGATCACCCAGAATCTGGCGGAGCAACGCGCCGCGCTGGAGGCGCGGATCGCCACCGGGGATGAGGCCGCGGCCGAGATATTGGGGCATTTGCTGGCCGAGCATGGCCGCGCCAATCACCTGCTGTCCGATACGCAGCGCCAGAAGCTGCGCGACGATGCGGCGCGCCTGCTCGAGCGGCAGGGCCTGGGCCAGGAGGCGGCGCGACTGGCGGTCGAGGCGGCCTGGCGCGCGCGCGACTATGCCGCGATCGACCGGATCCATGCGGCATCTTCCGGCCCGGAGGATGAGGACGACATGGCACCATGGTGGCGGGCCGAGGCGGTGCGATGAATGCGGCGCCGCATGGCGAGGTCGAGGCCGATGTCTGCCTGATCGTCGAGGGCGCCTATCCCTATGTCATCGGGGGCGTGTCGGGCTGGCTTCAGGATCTGATCGCCAACCTGCCCGACATCCGCTTCGCCATCGCCGCAATCAAGCCGAGCCCCGCCGAACTGCCCTTTCGCATCGCCCCGCCGCCCAATGTGGTGGCGATCACCGAGATCGGCCTCGCCCCCGCCGCCAGCGCGCCTCGTCGCATCCCCGAGGCGGTGGCCGTGCGGATCGCCGACGCACTGATGGTCTTCGTCGCCACCGGGCGGCAGGAGGCGATCGCCACGCTGCTCGACCTGTTCGCCGGGCTCGATCCCATGCCCGCGCCGGGCGACATATTGGCGCATCCGGCGACCTTTCAGCGGTTGCAGCGCCATTATCGCGCGATCCTGCCGCGTGCGTCCTTCCACCATTATTTCTGGGCGATGCGCACGCTGCTGGGCGGGTTGCTGGCGGTGCTGACCGCGCCTTTGCCGCGCGCGCGGGTGTATCACACCATCTCGACCGGCTTTGCCGGGCTGCTCGCGGCACGGGCACGGCACCAGACCGGGCGGCCCGCCTTCATCACCGAACATGGCATCTATCTGCTTGAACGCCAGATCGAGGTGATGATGGCCGAATGGATCGGCGACCAGATCGATACCGGGCTTCAGATGGAGCGAAGCGTGCGCGATCTGCGCGACCTATGGGTGCGCGCTTTCACCAGCTATGCCGAGGCCTGTTACGACGCCTGCGACCCGATCGTCGCCCTATATGGCGAGAATAACGCGGTGCAGCGGCGGCTGGGCGCGAAGCCGGACCGGGTGCGGGCGATCCCCAATGGGGTCGACGTGCACCGCTTCGCGCATCTGGCCGACGCGCGCGATCCGGCGCGGCCGGTGGTGGCGCTGCTCGGGCGGGTGGTGCCGATCAAGGACGTGAAGACCTATATCCGCGCCGCCGCGATCGTCCATGACGCGCGGCCCGACATCCGCTTCGTGGTGCTGGGGCCCGAGGACGAAGACCCGGAATATGCCGCCGAATGCGCGGCGCTGGTCGCCGAGCTGGGGCTGGGGGATGCGCTGTCGTTCGAGGGGCGGGTGCGGATCGAGGACTGGATGGCGCGGATCGACCTGCTCGTCCTGACCAGCCTGTCCGAGGCGCAGCCGCTGGTGATCCTGGAAGGGGGAGCATGCGGCATCCCCGTCGTCGCCCCCGATGTCGGCAGTTGCCGCGAGATGATCGAGGGGCGCGGCGGATCGGACAGCGGCCATGGTGGAATCGTCACGCCATTGGTCAACCCGGCCGCCACCGCCGCGGCGATCCGGCAGATCCTGGACGACCCGGCCCTGCGCGACCGGATGGGCGAAACGATGCGCGAGCGGGTGAAGCGCGACTACGACCACCCGACGATCATCGGGGCGTATCGGCGGCTCTATGGGGAATTGGCGGCGCGGGGGTGATCCTGTCCGGCCTGGGCGGGGTGGGCACATAGCCCAACCTCTCACCCTGAGTGGTGCGGGATCGGCTCCGTGACCTAGCGTGAGCCGCCGGTCACCACCGTGTCGCTCAATTCGGCGAAGGACGGCATGGGCAGTTTCGGGATCGGTGCGACGGGCAGGGCGGTGCCGAGCGGCCCCGTGACGGCGGGCGTGGCCGTGTCGCGGAGTGCGGGGGCCGCCGCCGTTGCCAGAACGGGGGCGGGACGCGCCGTTGCATCGGGGCGTGACGCGCGGTCGATCGGTGCGAGCAGCGGGTCGAATGGCCCGAACACCTGCTTGCGCACCTGACGGATATTGGCGGACGCGTCATAGACGGGCACGCCCGCCTCGATGATCCCGGCCTGCAAACGCCCGAGCGTCGCCAGCAGCCGGGCCTGTGCGACATAGCCTGAATAGCGCGCATTGGTCGCCACGATCTGGGCGTTGAGCAGGCGTTGTTCGGAATCCAGCACTTCGAAATTCGACCGGAACCCCTCCTGGAACCCCCGCCGCACGCCGGTCAGCGCGGCTTCGGCCGCTTCGGTGGCGCGCAGGCCCGAATCCTGTTGTTCGGTGGCGGCGACCGCCTGGTTCCAGCTTTCCTGCACATCGGCAAGTGCCTGTCGCCGTGTCCCCTCCGCCTCGAAGCCCAGTTGCTGGCGTTCGGCGACGGCGGCCCGGATGCGCGATCCGATCAGCCCTCCGGCGAGCAGCGGCATGGTGACGCTCAGCCCTCCGCTCGCCTGGCCGCCCATGTCGCGCACCTGATAGGAATAGGGACTGGTATAGCCATAGCCGCCGGTCAGCGCGACGATGGGCGCGCGTTCCGCCCGCTGCGCCGCGATGCGCGCGTCCCCGGCGCGTGCGGCCATCGTCGCCTGCCAGATGGCGGGACTTTCCTTCTCGGCGATCTGAAAGGCCGATTCCAGCGAAACGGGCATCCCCGGCAGGCGCGGCGGCGGGGCAAGGCGACCCGGATTGCGCCCGACCAGCGCGGCGAAGCGCGCGCGGCTAGCCTGGAGATTGGCCTGGGCCTGGGCCAGTTGCGCTGCGATGATCTCGCGCTGTGCCTGCGCCTGGGCGATGTCGGTGCGGGTCAGGTCGCCGCCGCGCTCGCGCGCGACGGCCTGATCGACCTGCCGGCCATAGCTGTCGAGCGAGCGCGTCTGGATCGCGACCAGCGCCTGGTCGCGCAGGACGGACGAGAAGGCATCGACCACCGCCAGCAGGATCGCATTCTCCGTCTCGCGCAAACGCTCGCGCCCGGCGAGCACCGTCGCCTCGGCGGCGGAGACCTGCGCGGCGGTGCGCCCGCCGTTCAGCAGGATCTGCGAGGCGGAAATGGTCGCGCCCATCGTCCGCGCGCGCACGGTGCCGAACTGGTCCAGGATGTTGCGCTGGTCCTGCTGGCGATACTGTAGATTGACGTTGACCCCGACGGTCAGCCGATAGGGGGAGCCCGCCTGGACGATCTGTTCGTCGAGCACGCGAAGCTGTGCCCGTCCCGCCTCCAGCGTCGGGTTGGTGCGATAGGCATCGGCGATCGCGCGGTCGAGCGTGTCGGGATCGTACAGCTCCTGCGCCGCCACGGGCGCGGCCGCCAGCGCGACGAGCGGCAACAGGGCGAGACGGGACCTAGCGTTCATGGAAGGACCGCGAAAAGGCTTCGGTCAGCGGATCGAACAGATATTGCAGCGCGGTCCGCTTGCGCAGCGGCACCATGACCGCGACCGGGACGCCCGCCCGGATACCGGTATCGCCGCCGCGCACCGCCGCGATCCGTGCAATCTGGTCGTGCGGCACCGCGATCTCCGCACTGAAATAGCTGCGACCCGAGGCTTCGTCGCGCAACGCATCGGCGGAGACGGAATGGACCCTGCCCGTCAGGATCGGCAGCCCCCGGTCGTGCAGCGACAGGAATTTCACCTCGGCGGGCCGTCCCGCGACGACGCCGTCAATGTCGCCCGGCGCGAAATTGGCGCGGACGATCAGGGGCGCGGCATCGGGCACGATGTCGAGGATCGGCTGACCGGCCTGGATGACGCCGCCCACGGTGAAGACCCGCAGGCCGACCACCCGGCCCGATACCGGCGCGCGGATCTCGGTCCGCGCCAGCTGTTCGCGCGCGGCGGCCCATTTGGGCAGCATCTCGTTCAACTGGAACTGGGTGTCGCGCAGCGAGCCGGCGGCTTCCTCCACCTGATGGCGGCGGGTCTGGACGATCTGGGCACGGCTCTGGCCGATCTGCTCGCGTGCGGCGGCGGAGCGGGAACTATAATCTGCGTCCGCTCCTTCGAGTTGCTGGATCGACCGCTCGATCGCGCGGACCGTGTTGCGCGAGACATAGCCTTCGTCCGCCAGCCGCCGGGTGCTTTCCAGTTGCTGGGCCAGGCTGGCGCGCTGGCGGGCGCTGGCCTGTGCCTGGGCGTCGAAGCCGGAGGTCTGGCGACTCGCTTCGGCCGCCTGCTGGCGAAGCACCTGATCCCCGGCGGCGAGCGCGGCGGAGCGGCTGCGCATCTGCGCCAGTTGCAGGCTCTGCGCCCGCGCGATCAGGCGGCGGTCGTCGCCCGTGGCGCGTGCGAAATCGGCGGGCCAGACGATCGCATGTCCCGCCACCTCAGCCTCCAGCCGGGCCCGCTGGGCCTGAAGATCGATGACGCTGGCGGCCAGCGCGCGCTCGCTGGCGGCGACCTCGGCCCCTTCCAGGCGGAACAGAATCTGCCCGGCGCGGACATGGTCGCCGTCGCGGACCATCATCGCCTTCACGATGCCGCCGTCGCGGTGCTGCACCGTGCGGCGATTGCCCGATACCGTCACCTGCCCCTCGCCAGCGGCGGCGGCGTCGAGCCGCGCGAACGCCGCCCAGCCCAGCCCGACGACGAAGAACAGGATCGCGACCAGCACGCCGACCCGGATCGCGCTGCGCGGCGAATCGTCCAGGTACAGCCGCTCGGCCAGATGCGCGCGGGCCGCGGCGGTCATCGTACTCCTCCGGCGGTGACGATGTCGTCCCGGGACGGAGAGGGGGTCTGCTGGCGGATCACCTTGGCGCGGTCGTCGAACAAATGCACCTTGCCGCCGCGCAGCAACAGCACCTTGTCGACCGTCTGGAGCAGGCCGGTACGGTGGGTGGACACGATCACGGTCGCGTTGCGCGCGCGCAGCGACTGGAGCGTCTGCGCCAGCCGCGCCTCGCCATCGCTGTCGAGATGGGCGTTGGGTTCGTCGAGGAACAGCAGGCTGGGCTGTCCGAACAACGCGCGGGCCAGCGCGATCGCCTGTCCCTGTCCCGCCGACAGGTCTGCTTCGCCGCGATCCAGCATGGTGGCATAGCCCTGCGGCAGGCCCAATATGACGTCATGCGCCCCCGCTTCCTGCGCGGCGGCGACGACCTGGGCATCCAGCGCCTCGCTTTCGCCGTCCAGGACGCTGCGGAAACGCGCGATATTGGTGTGGACCGTGGCGGGGAACAGCGTCGGGGCCTGGGGCATGAAGCCCAGATGGCGGCCCAGTTGCTCGCGATTCCAGTCGGACAGCGACGCGCCGTCGATCCGCACCTCGCCCGAATCGGGGGGCATCGCCCCCGCCAGCACGCGCAGCAGCGTCGATTTGCCCGCGCCGCTGGGCCCGACCAGCGCGATCACCTCGCCGGGGTTCACGGTGAAATTGATGTCGGACAGGATGGCGCGATCGCTGCCGGGGGCCTTTACCTCCAGCGCGCGCACCTCGATCCGACCCTTGGGGGCGGGCAGGGTGGTGGTCGTCCGTTCCGGTCCGGGACGGCGGCAAAAGGCGTCGAGCGAGCGCCAGGCCTGACGCGCCGCGGTCAGCGGTTTGATCGCGCCGAGTATCTGTTCAACCGGCTGCAGCGCGCGACCCAGCAGCAGCGAGGCGGCGAAGATCGCGCCGCCCGAAATCTCCTGCCGAACCGCCAGCCAGGCCCCCAGCGCCAGCGCCAGCGATTGCAGCAACTGGCGCAGGAATTTGGTGACCGCCAGGAACTGGCCCGACCTGCCCGACAGCGCCGCCTGCCGCCGCGCCAGATCGGCGCGTTCCAGCAGATGGCGCGTGACGAGCGCGTCGCGCATCCCCAACGCCTGCGCCACGTCGGAGGCTAGGATCGAGGCGTCCTGCTCCCGCTGCGCCAGCGCGGTGCGGCCACGAAGGCTGGCGACGGCAGCTTCTGTCACGCGCTCGCTGGCGATGGCGATACCGCCGAGCAGCAGCGCGCTGACCAGGGTCAGCACGCCGATCCAGGGATGCAGCAGAAAGGCGATCAGGATGTAGATCGGGGCCCATGGCGCATCGAACAGCGCGATGACCGGCGCACCGGTCAGGGTCGAGCGCACCGTGTCGAAATCGCGCATCGCCTGCGCGCGCTCCGCGGGCGAGCCGCTGGGCGACCCCAGGATGCGCAGCAGGATCGTCGGGGCCAGCCGCCGCTCCAGCCGGATGCTCGCCCGCAACAGCAGCCGCATGCGCACCGCGTCGAGAATCGCATAGACCGCCAGCGCCGCGACCAGGATCAGCGTCAGTAGCGCCAGCGTCGGCACCCCCCGCGTCGGGACCACCCGGTCATAGACCTGGAGCATGAAGATCGAGGGCGCGAGGTTGAGGAGGTTGATCAGCCCCGAAAAGGCCGCCGCCGCCAAAAGATGCGGACGGCATCCGCGCACCACCGGCATCAGGCCGGCGGCGGATGCTTCATCGGTGGACACGGTTTGGCGGGTGGACATGGCGCCCGCTCTACCCCCGAAAGGGTAAGCGAAGCGTTCACGCCGACGATCCCCGCACCGCGGCGGATCAGTTGGCCAGCGGCGCCAGCCGATTTCCGAACAGCGTCACGAACCGGTCGAGCGGGCAGGGCGCATCGGCGGGGCATCCTGGCACCTGTACCGGGGTCAGCGTGACGGCATCGGACTTCGTGCGTATCTGGTCGGGCGACTGGGTGCGATAGGCCAGCGTCACGAATGTCTTGCCCGCCCGGTCGTGCCAGCGCCGGATCAGGATCGCGCCGCCTGGTGCCGCGTCGTTGACGGCATAGCCCGGCGCGACCAGGTCGAAGCCGAGCAGCGCCGCCAGCGCGGTGACATTGGTGTCGTGACCGACGAGAAGGTCGATCCGGGCGCCCTTCGGATCGGTCAGCGCGGCGATCATGTGGCGGCCGAACGCCGCCAACTGGTGCGCGGCCATATAGGGTGAGCGCGAATAGACGTCGAACAGTGCGGCATGCACCGCGCCCAGCCGGGCCAGCACCGCGGCATCGACCGGTAGGCCGCCGACCGAGGGCGACAGGCCTTCGGCATATTGCAGCAGCAGCACTTGTGCGGTGCCCGATGCGGTGCGGATCGGCCCGCTCAGGTCGATTCCATGGCCATCGGCGGACGGGGTCAGGCGCGGCGGCCCCGCCGGATCGCAACCCTCCGGGGCGCCACAGCCCAGCACCGTGTCGAGCAGCCGCAGCGCATCGCGGTGTCGCGCGACCAGCGCGGCCATGCCGCCGGTGAACCGGTCGATGTCCGCCACCGCCGCCGCCGCATCGAAATGCGTGGCACGGGCGCGAAGCGGCTCGAACAGGGGATCGACGTCTCCCATGGGTTTGTGTCCGACGGCCAGCGGACATTCGGGGGTCAGCCCCCGGGCATAGGCCGTGCCGCTGGCGATGGTGCGCGACGAACTGTTGGTCCAGATGCGGATCGTGCCGGGCGCGGGACAGCCATTAGCGGGCAGCAATCCTTGCGTGACCCAGTCGGCGCGGTCGGCACGAGCCTCGGCCGCCAGGGCGTCGGCGCCGCTCGGTGTCAGCGCGCTTTCGGGGGTGGACCATGTCGGCCAGGGCTGGGCGGTGCGAGTCCCCTTCGGCACCTCACCGTCCAGCGGCGCGCGGACGCCGTGGCGCATCAGCATCACCACCCGGTCCAGCGTCATTCCCCTGGGAGCCTCCCCCGATTGCGCGGCCACCGGCGCGGCGACGGCGCCGATGAGGATTGGAGCCAGCATCAGGGCGAGGCGGCGGGCGGGTGCAAGCATGATGGACATGGCGCGGCTCTGCCAAGTTTCAGGGTCAGAACTGTGACATTCGGTCGGCCATTCTCTGCCGCCGGTGCCACGCGCGACCGAATTTTCAAATGTCATCAAAAAACGGTCAATAAGTCATCGGATTGTCACAGCCCATCTCTAGCGGGGCCGTCGAAGGCGCCTGGGGGCGTCGCCATCACGATTTGATCCAGGGGGAATTCCATGACCGCTTCGTTCAAGCGGGCGCATGTCGTGCGCCTGTTGTGCGGCACCGCCGCCACGTTCCTGATCGCCGGACCGGCGCTGGCCGCCGATCCGGTCGCGCCTGTTGCCGTCGAGCCTGTCACCACGGCCGAACCCGATCCGCAGGTCGGCGAGGAAGTGGTCGTGAGCGGTCATCGCCAGGCGGTGGTCGACGCGCAGGACGAACAGTTGCGCAGCCAGTCGCTGGTTACCGTCGTCTCGGGCGAGGAATTGCGGCTTCAGCCGCAGCAGAATCTCGCCGACCTGCTGACCCGCCTGCCGGGCATCAGTTCCTCGGTCGATCAGTCGCGCAACGCGGCGGCGACGGGCGAGGCGCAATATGTCTCGATCCGCGGTCTCGACACCTCGTACAATGCCTATTCGCTCGATGGCGTCCGGCTGGCGCAGACCGATGCGCGCACCCGTGCCATCTCGATGAACCTTTTGTCGCCCTTCTCGCTTCAGACGGTTCGGGTGGACAAGGCGCCGACCGCGCGGTTCGACGGCGATGCGATCGCGGGCATCATCGACATGGTGCCGATCACCGCCTTCGATCTGCCCAACCACCGCACGCAGATCCGTCTCCAGGGCCAATTGGCCGGTCGCGCCGATGCCCGCCGCCAGGACCCATGGGGCGGCACCGTACAGGTCGAGACCGCGCAGCGTCTGGGCGATCTCGGCGTCTATGCCTCGGCCTATTACGGGCTGAAGCATGTGCTGGGTGAATCGACCGCGATGCAGCACGACTGGGAGAAATATAACACCAACATCCCCGGCATGATCCGCGACAATCTGGACAATATCTTCCCGCGCGGCGTGCAGTGGCAGTCCTTCCGCAACCGCATCGAGCGGATGGGCGGTACGCTCAACTTCGACTGGAAGGGTGAGGGGACCGATCTTTACTGGCACTCCACCTATGGCCGGTACAACCTCAAGAGCTGGATGGATCAGACCGCACTCCGCCAGACCAGCCTCGCGCCCGACCAGATCAATCCGAACCCCAATAAGGGTTCCTACGATTCCGCCGGCTATCGCGCCGATTACGGCCTGACCGCGACGCATTATTTCCGGACCGAGCATAGCAAGCAGGAGCTTGTGACGACCAAGGTCGGCGGGCAGACGCGTTCGGGCGACTTCACCTTCGACTATCACGGCGCTTTTTCGCGCGGGTCGCAGGATTATCCGTTGCGTATCCAGTCGGGGTTCGCGGGCCGTCCCTATATCGGCACCGCCGACAATAAGGGTACGGCGGCTTACCGCATGGTCACCTCGATCGGGAACCGCACCTTCCCGCAGGTGGTGCTGACCGACGCGGCGCGCGCCTATCTGACCGACCTGTCGAAGCTGAAGCAGTGGTACGTCACCCAGCAGTTCGAGAACACCTGGGAACGCCGCCTGGAGGGCCAGTTCGACACCGTATGGCACCATGCCGACCAGGGTCTGGTCTCGATCGCGGCGGGCGCCAAGGTCGAGGATGCCAAGCGTTACGCCAATGCGCTGGGCGATGACGGCGCGCTGCAATATACGTTCCCCAATGCGGATGGCAGCAACTCGCCGCGTTACGCCGCGACCGGCCCCGCGCTGACCTCGCTGCCGGGACGCTTGCTGGGCGGGTTCATGAACAACGCCGCGCAGGTGCCGATCTACATGATCGACACCGACTATATCGAGAATCAGGTCGCACAGCTCTCCACCCCGAAGATCGCCGGGCTGGACCCGGTGAAGCTGAAGGAAAACCGTTTGGACGGGCGCGAGAACCGGTTGGCGGGCTATGTCATGGCGACCCTGCAGTTCGGCGATCTGCAAATCGTGCCGGGCGTCCGTTACGAATATAACCGGTTCAAGGGGACCTATTGGCAGGACCAGGGCAACGACACCGGCAAGTTCGTGACATCCGCCCGCCATTACGACCAGTGGCTGCCCAGCGTCATCGCCAATTACCGGCCCAATGACGATGTCGTGATCCGCGCCTCGGTCCGCAAAAGCTATTCGCGGCCTGCATTCGACCTGCTGCTCGGCCCGACGAGCGTGTCGCGCAACGATCTGGGCGAAGTGACCGGGGTATTCATCCCCAACCCGAACCTCGATGCGCAGACGTCGTGGAACTACGACACCTCGCTGGAGATCAAGGGGCAGGGCACCGACTTCTTCTCTGTCAGCCCCTTCTACAAGTCGCTGAACCATGTGCTGTTCGCGACCGGCACCACCAATGCGGGGGGCGATTACAATATCTGGGGCAATCCCCAGTCGGAACAGCAGGGCGGGGTCGAGGTGTCGAGCCTGACCACCAATGCCACCGGCCAGATCTATGGCGTCGAGTTCTTCGCGCGCTATTCGCTCAAAGGCCTGCCCGGCCTGCTCGACGGCCTGGGGATTCAGGCCAATGTCACGCTGCAAAAGGCCAAGGCGAATGTCTTCGTCAACGGCCAGAATCGCGAGCAGCGCATGACCCAGGCGCCGGAGGTGATGTACAATGCCGCGCTGTTCTACAGCCATGGCGGGTTCGCGGCGGAATGGAACTATAACTATACCGGTGATCGCCTGTACGACCTGCGCTCCAGCCGGCCGGACACCTATATCCAGCCGACGACCATCTCCAACCTGATCGTCAACTATACGTTGCCGTCGGGACTGACGGTGGGGGCCTCGATCCAGAACCTGTTCAACGAGCACAGCTATTGGGCGACCACCAGCGAGCGTAAGGCCTATCTCTCGAACGACCGCAAGGGCGGCTATGTCGAGACGGGGCGCATCTACATGCTGAACCTGACCTACGCCTTCTAACCTTTACCCCTCCCCCGATCCGATGCCCGCCCCCCAGCGGCATCGGATCGCACCTTCGCGCCGATGGCCCCCAACGGCCATCGGCGTCCTTGTGTGGGGCATGTGGCGATTCTGGCCGAATGCCCGAGGCGATTGACCGAAACGCGACGACGGTTAGCATCGCGCCGATAATGGGAGCTGTAACGCCATGATGAAACGCCAGCGCCGCCAGGACGAGATCGTGGCGCTATTGGGAGAGGGCGGCTTTCGCGGCATCGGCGAACTGGCCCAGGCGCTGTCCGTGTCCGAGGAGACGGTCCGGCGCGAATTGCGCGTGCTGGAGGCGTCGGGCGCGGTGGTGCGCGCGCATGGCGCGGTCCGGCTGGCCAAGGTGGAGACGGAGGGGTCCTTCGCCACCCGCCTGCAACGCCATGCCGAAGCCAAGCAGAAGATCGCCGCGGCGGTCGCCCAGTTGGTCGCCGATGGGCAGACTATCTATATCGATGCCAGCACCACCGGCCATTATGTCGCGCGGGCGCTTCGCGATCATCAGGGGCTGACCGTCGTCACCAACGCGGTCGGGGTCGCCGCCGAACTGGGCGGGCGCAACGACAACCGGATCATGCTGGCCGGGGGCGAGCTGGATTACGAATATCACGCCTGTTTCGATTCGACCGCGCGCGACTATCTGGCGATGTTCACCCCGGCGCTGGCGATCATGTCGGTGGAATCGGTCAATCTCGACCATGGCTTTGCCGATTATCACAGCGGCGAGGCGGCGGTGTGCCGGATGATGATCGCCCGCGCGCGCCGCACGCTGATCGCGGCCGACCAGAGCAAGTTCGATCGCCCCGGCACCATTCAGGTCGCCGCGCTCGACGCGGTGGCGATGTTGGTGACCGACGTGGCGCCGCCCCCGGCCTATGCCGAGGCGTTGGCGGCGGTGGAGGTGGTGGTCGCCTGACCGCGCGGGATGGCGAGCGCGACGCCCGCCCCCGCCAGCGCCAGGCCGACATGGATCGCCCAGAAACCCGGTTGCGCCATGCCGGGATACAGCGCGCCCAACTGTCCCACCGCCAGATGTGCGACGAAGCCGTGCAGATAGAATAGCCCCGTCATCAGGCCCCGGCGCGCGGGCGGCGCGGCGGCGTTGACGATCGCCAGCGCCGAAGGCCAGGACAGCACCACCCCGATGTCGAGCAGCAGGATCGCCCCCAGCGGCCCGCCCAGCGCCACCGGTCCCACCCCGCGCGACAGCATCGCCAGCAGCGCATAGCCCGAAGCGATCGCCACCCCGCCCAGCGCCAGCTTGGCGGCGGCGCTCGGATCCCGCCCGCGCCGGGCCAGCCAGGGCCATAGCCGATAGGCGATCAGCGCGAGGACGATGGTGAAGGCTCCGTCGGCCGCCGCCAGCCAGCTTGGCGGGATCGCCCACCCCCCGATGGTCAACGCCACCCGTGCGCGGGCCCAGACCAGCACAATGTTGGTCAATTGCTCATAGGCGCAAAAGCACAGGGTGACGGCCAGGATCGCGGGCACCGCGCGCGACCAATTGGTGGCCGCCCCGCCCATCGGCACGGCCGCCACGTGGGCGACGCGCGGCGCGGTACGAAGCAGCAGGATCGCGATCGCCATGCTGCCCGCCATCGCCACGAAGCTCGCGCCGAATCCGGCATGCAGGGCCAGCCAGCCGCCGATCAGCGGCCCGAGCAGCGTCCCGCCGTTGAGAAAGGCCAGATAGGCCGCGAATAGCCGCTCGCCCCCGGCCCGGCCACGCAGCGCACCGACCTCCGCCGCCAGATTGCCTTTCAACAGGCCGATGCCGCCGATCATCAGCACCAGTCCGCCGAGCGCCCCCTGCCGACCGGCCAGCATCAGCAGGCCCGATGCCATCAGCACCGCGCCGATATACATCGCCGGTCGCCGCCGCCCGCTGCAATCCGCGATCCAGCCCCCCAGCGGCAGGACCAGATAGGTCATCGCGCCGTAAAGACCGTAAAGCTGCGAGGCGAAGGCGATGTCGCCATGCGCGCCGGTCACCGCTTCGACCGTGCGGCGCAGCGCGGCCATGCCGGCGACCGAACCGGCGGGGCGGACCAGCAGATCGGTCAGCAGGAACAGGGTGAGCAGCGACTTCGCGCCCTGGATGGCGAATCGCTCCCATCCCTCGACGCTGGCGAGCGTCCAGAATCCGGGGGCGGGCGGGGGCGTGTCCGTCTCGCGCATTATGGTGAATTGCGGTCCGTGGTCGGGCTTGGGAGGAAGCGCTGGCTCCCTAGCGGCGGTTTGTGACGGGTTCGCGGCGGCTCGACAAAGGCGGGGCGGCAGGGCACGACCTGTCCCATGGATCTGTCCGCCATCGTTGCCGACATCGCCGCCGAAATGGCCGAGGCTCCCGATCGGGGCAAACCCGCCGACTATATCCCGGCGCTGGCGGGGATCGATCCGCACCGATTCGGCATCGCGATCGTCGAGGCGGACGGCCAGTGCCATCTGGCGGGCGATGCCGAGGAAAGTTTCTCGATCCAGAGCATTTCCAAGGTCTTCGCGCTAACCCTGGCGCTGGGCGCCGTCGGCGACCAGTTGTGGCGGCGGGTCGGGCGCGAGCCATCGGGCACGGCATTCAACTCGATCGTGCAACTGGAGACGGAAGGCGGCATCCCGCGCAATCCCTTCATCAATGCGGGGGCGATCGTGGTCGCCGACGTGCTGCTCGGCGGCTATGAACCGCGCGAGGCGATCGGGGAAATGTTGCGCTTCGTCCGCGCCCTGGCGGGAGAGGACGACATCGTCATCGATGCCGCCGTGGCGCAGGCCGAGATGGAGACGGGACACCGCAACCAGGCGCTGGCGCATTACATGCACGCCTTCGGCAATCTCCATCACCCCGTCGACCGGGTGCTGGGCGTCTATTTCCACTTCTGCGCGCTGGCGATGAGCTGTCGGCAACTGGCGCTGGCGGGCCGTTACCTGATGGCGCGCGGGGTCAATCCGGGGACGGGGCGCTCGGTGGTGTCACCGCAGCGCGCGCGGCGCATCAACGCGCTGATGATGAGTTGCGGCCATTATGACGGGTCGGGCGAGTTCGCTTTCCGCGTCGGCCTGCCGGGGAAATCGGGGGTGGGCGGCGGCATCCTGGCGATCGTGCCCGGCCGGGCCTCGATCGCCGTCTGGTCCCCCGGCCTTAACGCGCGCGGGAATTCGCAGCTTGGTACGCTGGCGCTCGAACGGCTGGTGCAGCGGACCGGCTGGTCTGTGTTCGACCCACAAGCCGGTTGACGGCGCGAAGCGGCGCGAAGGCGGCCCCCGCACGCACCGACAGCAGCAGGTTCAGCGCGATCCCCGCGATCGACGCCGCGCCCAGCAACCGCACGATCCGCTCGCCGGTGATGCCCGTCCCGCATCCCGACAGCGCCAGCAACAGCACCGCCACGCCCAGCAGCTTCAGCCCGCCACGCAGCCGGGCATCGTGCATCGTCCCGGCGTCGCGGGCATGGCGATAGGAACCGGCGGCGAGCAGCCAGAAGCCGACAAAGCACACAGCGATGGTATCAAGCATGGGCAGGCTCCGAAAAGCGGCGGGACCGCGTGGGGGCTCGGGGGGCGGGGCGGGCACTGACCCGGGCGGCGACGGCGAAGCCGACCCCGATGAGCAGCGTCGCCAGATCGAAGGCGAGGAAGACCCGGTCGCCATCGAGCAGAGAGGGGAGCAGCCAGCGCGCGGTGGTCAGCGCGTTGACGAGCGGGATGGCGGTCCACAGCGCGGCGGCGACCACGAATAGAACCGTCCAGGCCCGGCGCGCGGGCAGGCCGCACTGTGCCACCGCCAACAGGCCCCAGGTCCAGAACATCGCCGACACTTCCATATCGGCGCGGCCCTCCATCCCGGCGGGGATCAGCCGGTTGGCGAGCAGATAGGCCGCCATGCCGCTGGGAAAGGCCGCGATGGTCGCGATGTTGATCCGTTCGGCCAGGGTGAGCCCGAAAAACGGCGCGGCACCGGGCTTGCGCCGCTTGGCGGTCCAGAGCAGCAGGCCGGTGCCGACCATCGCCGCCCCGGTCAGCCCCATGACGAAATAGGCCCAGCGCAGGGCGGGGCCCGCAAAGGTCGCCAGATGCAGGCCCAGCAGCACACCCGCGGTCCCGATCGCCGAGCTGAGCTGGCCGGTCTGGGCGACGAAACGACCGGTCGCCCCTTCATAGGTGACGGTCGGCGTCCGCGCGCTGATCGCGCCGCGTCCTGCCTGGGCGATGGTCACGCGCGCGGCGCTGTCGCCGGGATTTTCCACGATGACGCGCGTTGCCGGGCCGCCCAGCCGCCGCTCGGCATCGCGCATCAGCGGCGCGATCTCCACCATCGGGGCCCGAACGCCGGTGGCGACGACATCCTCCGGGGTGCCATAGGCCACCTGCATGAACTGCGCGGGCTTGGCATAGTTCATCAGCACCGGCCACGGCATGTACATGGTGACCAGAGTGATGAGCCCCGTATAGGTGATCATCGCATGATAGGGCAGGCCGAGCACCGCGGTGACGTTGTGCGCATCCAGCCAGCTGCGCTGCCCCTTGTTCCAGCGCAGCGTGAAGAAGTCGGCGAAGATGCGCTTGTGCGTGATGACGCCCGAGATGATCGCCCCCAGCATTGCCATCGCGCACAGTCCGGCCAGCCAGCGGCCCCAGGGATACGGCAGTTGAAGCTGGAAATGGAAGCGATAGAAATGCTCGCCCCCACGCGTTTCGCGCGCGGTCAGGGGGGCGCCGCTGACGGGATCGAGGTCGAGTTCACCACCGCGCCGCTTGCCCTCGGGCTTGGCGGGGATGCGGAAGACGCGAGTGGCGGTGGTCCGGCCATCGGGCAGATAGATATACCATTGCAGATCGTTCGATCCGATCCGCTGCAGATACCGCACCGCCGATTGGGTCGCCTGTTCGGGAGAAGCGGCCGAGGCGCAGATTTCGGGCTGCATCCACTGGGTGATCTCGGGCCGGAAATAGGCCGAGGTGCCGGTCAGGAACATGGTGAACAATATCCACCCGGCGATCAGGCCTAGCCAGCCATGCGCCCAGGCCATGGTCTGCCGCCAGCCGCGCTGGCCGTTCGTCGTCGCTTCGCTCATGCCCGCACGCCCAGCCACCAGATCAGCGCCGCCATCGCCAGTGCGCCGCCCCAGATCACCGCGCTGACGCGCCGCAACCGAATCTCATGCAGCGCCCAAAGCCCGATCCCGACATAGACCAGGAAGGACAGCAGCATCGGCCAGCCCGTCACCTCGACCCGCGTCAGGACATCGGGGGCGGGCAGGAGCCGCGCGGTCAGCATCGCGGCGGCGACCGCGAAGCCATAGCCGCCGACGATCGCGGTGAACCAGCGCCACGCCATTGCGAATCCGCCGCGCCACCCCGTGGCGGCGGCATGCGAGGACCCTCCGGCCTTGTCGTCCATGGCTTGGCGTGACGCCACCCGCGCTTTCCCCTTGTCAATCCTTGGACACGGTCCTAGCAGAGTTTGAGAGTCACTATCAATAGCAGGGAACGAAATTTATGCGCAGGCTGAGCGGAGCGCTGTTGGCGGCTTGCGCCACCGGGGGGATGTTGGGGGCTGCCGTTCCGGCCTTCGCGTCGCCCCGCGACGCGATCGAGAATGACGATCAGCAGCGGTTGCGCAATGAGGAGATCGTGGTCGAAGGCGAACGCGAAAAGAAGGGCGCGGCCTCCGGCACCAAGACCGACATTCCCCTGATCGCCACGCCGCAGAGCATCACGGTCATCGACCAGGCGGAACTGACCCGGCGTAACGCGCTGTCGATCAATCAGGCGCTGGGCTATGTCGCGGGTGTCGCCCCCAACCAGCGCGGCAATGTCGCGACCCGGTACGACCAGTTGTACCTGCGCGGTTTTTCCCCCGGCGTGTTCATGGACGGGATGCGGTTGCTGGGCGGGGTCTATGCCATCCCGCAGGTCGATTTCCATCTGGTCGAGACGGTCGATGTCGTGAAGGGGCCGGCGGGCGTCACCTATGGCTCGGGCACGCCGGGCGGGTTGATCAACCTGACCAGCAAGCTGCCCTATGCCGGGTCGGGCGGGCGGATCGAGCTGGCCGCCGGCAATTACGCGCTGCTGCGCTCCAGCATCGATGTGAACCGGCCGCTGGATGCCGACAATCGCTGGCTGTTCCGGATGATCGCCGGCGCGGAGGAATCGGATGGCTTCATCCGGTCGACCGCCAACCGGCGCTATTATGCGCGACCGATGCTGACCTTCGCGCCCGACAAGGCCACCAGCATCACTTTGATCCTCAATTATCAGCGCGACCCTGAATCGGGATCCTATAGCGGGGTGCCCGCCTATGGATCGGCGCTGCCCAATCCATCCGGGGTGCTGCCGGTCGATTTCAACACGTCCGAGCCGTCCTACGAAGCATTCGACCGGACGCAAAAGTCGGCGACCCTGTTGTTCCACCACGACCTGACCGACCGGCTGAGCTGGACGACCAGCGCGCGCTATCTGGCGATCGGGCTGCATTATCGGCAGATTTACGGGTCGGGGTTCGTCACGCGTGGCACCGGCGCCAATGCAAACAGCGACCTCTCCACCCTGCAGCGCGGCGGCGGCGGATCGGACGAGGCGTTCCAGACCTTCACCGTCGACAATCACCTGGTCGGCAAGCTGGACACCGGTCCGATCCGCCACACCATCCTGGGCGGCATCGACTGGCAGCATAATCGCGGCGAGAACTATCAGGCCTTCTTCACCGGCACGAACGCGAACCCGGTGTTCAACATCCCCAATCTCAGCCTGTTCGCGCCGGTCTATGGCGTGCCGTTGCCCAGCTTCCCGATCACCCAGACGCACAATTACACCAAGCGCGATCAGGTTGGTGTCTATCTGCAGGACCAGATTGCGATCGGCGGGCTGCAACTGATCGCCAGCGGGCGTTGGGACACGTACAATCAGACGACGCAGAATCTGAACACCAATGCCGTCAGCCGTCTGAACCAGACGGCGTTCACCACGCGGCTGGGCGCGTTGTACGAGACGAAGATCGGCCTTTCGCCCTTTGTCAGCTATTCGGAAAGCTTCGAGCCGCAGGCGGGCAGCACCTGGGACGGCAACAACTTTATCCCCGTTACGGGCCGCCAATATGAGGCGGGGCTGAAATACCAGCCGCGCGGCACGACCGCTTTGTTCACCCTGTCCGCCTTCGACCTGCGCCGCCGCAACGTGCCGGTCGCTGATCCGCGCGCGGGCACGGGCAACATCCCCAGCAATTCGCAGGTTCAGATCGGCGAAGTCTCGGTGCGCGGGATCGAGCTGGACGGGCGCGGCACCGTGGCCCCCGGATTCGATGTGGTCGTCGCCGCCACCTATAGCGATCCCTATGTCCGGCAGGGGACACCCGTGGTCGGCACCGGCGACCAGCTGAGCGGGGTTACCGGCACCCGACCGCTGGGTGTGCCGCAATGGAGTGCCTCCAGCTTCCTGTCCTATGATCTGGGCAAGGCCGGTGTCGCCAATGCTCTTGGCGGGCTGAGCCTGGGCGCTGGCGTGCGCTATGTCGGCGAATCGGAAGGGACGGCGACCACCGTGGCGGCGGGCCGTACCGTGGTCCGGCGTTTCCAGTCGCCCGATTACTGGCTGGCCGACCTGATGCTGGGCTATGACCTCGGCCGGGTCAGCCCGGCGATGGAGGGGTTGAGCTTCACCGCCAATGTCGCCAATCTGTTCGACAGACGCCACATCACCAGCTGTTTCTTCAACAACGGCTGCTATTATGGGGCATCGCGGACCTTTGTAGGCAGCCTGCGCTATTCTTGGTAAGGGCGCATCCGATTCATTCGCACATGACGTATCCGCCCGCCCCGCCGACCGATTGGCGGGCGCGGGGCGCAAAGGAGTTTTGAGGTTGTCGACCGATACTGCCCTGCCCGAACTGACCCCGACCGCGGCGCTGAGCGTCGAGACGGTTCAGAGCGTCCATCACTGGAACGAGCATCTCTTCTCCTTCTCGGTCTCCCGCCCCGACAGCTTCCGTTTCCGTTCGGGCGAGTTCGTGATGATCGGGCTGCAGGGCGACAACGGCAAGCCGCTGCTGCGCGCCTATTCGGTGGCCAGCCCGTCCTATGACGAAAAGCTCGATTTCCTGTCGATCAAGGTCCAGGACGGCCCGCTGACCAGCAAGCTGCAAAAGGTACAGCCCGGCGACCAGATCTATCTGGGCCGCAAGCCGACCGGCACGCTGGTCGCCGACGCGCTGCTGCCCGGCAAGCGGCTGTTCATGCTGTCGACCGGCACGGGCCTGGCGCCCTTCCTGTCGGTCGCGCGTGACCCGGACATTTATGACATGTTCGACGAGGTCGTGATCGTCCACTCGGTCCGCCGGGTCAGCGACCTGGCCTTCCACGACGAACTGGCGGGCAAGCTGTCCGACGATCCGCTGGTCGGCGAGGTCGCGGCGGAGAAGTTCCATTACGTCCCGACTGTCACGCGCGAGCCGTTCCACACGTCGGGGCGCATCGACGCGCTGATCGACGATGGCCGGTTGTTCGCGGGGCTGCCCAGCGCGCACGGCTTCAACCCGGAAACCGACCGGATCATGATGTGCGGCAGCATGGAGATGATCAAGTCGCTGGGTGCCAAGTTCGAGGACATGGGCTTCCCCGAAGGCTCGAACGCGCAACCCGGGGCCTATGTGATCGAAAAGGCCTTCGCCGGCTGATCCCTTATCCGTCGCCCCAGCGAAGGCTGGGGCCTTGATCGGGCGGACCCCCTACCTCGCCGTCATCCCGGCTTTCACTGGGATGGCGGCGGAGGCATAATCCCCAATCCGCGACATTTGGCACGTCGCGCGGCACATTTGTGCGACATTTGCGTCCTAACGCCCGAAACCCGAACATAGGGAAAAGGGACGGACATGCGGCTTTGGGCGGGTTTGATGCTGGCGAGTGCGATGCCGGCGATCGCGCAGGCGCAGATGGCGGCCACCCCCGCCACCCCCGCTACTTCCGCCCCCACGCCGCAGACGCCGGCCACGCCGGAGGCGGCGGCCTCATCCTCCCCGTCCGCCACCGCGGCAGCCGCGCTCCAGGGGACCCCGTCCGCCACTTCGCGCACCCAGCCCGAGCCGGAGGCCGATGAGGAAGAGGGCGAGGAGGGCGATGTCGTCGTCACCGCCCGGCGTGAGCCGGGTCGGGTGCCCGGCGACATTCCCCCCGACCAGCAATTGAGCCCCGCCGACATTCGCAGCTATGGCGTGTCGAGCGTTGCCGACCTGCTGACCGAACTCGCGCCGCAGACGACCAGCGGGCGCGGCGGATCGCCGGTGATCCTGCTCAACGGTCGCCGCATCGCGGGCTTCCAGGAAATTCGCGACCTGCCGACCGAGGCGATCCTGCGCGTCGACATCCTGCCCGAGGAAGTCGCGCTGAAATATGGCTATCGCGCCGATCAGAAGGTGGTCAACTTCGTCCTGCGCCCCCGCTTCCGCTCGCTGGCGGTCGAGGCGATCGGCAAGGTGCCGACGCAGGGCGGTTCCGCCATGGGGCAGTTGCGGCTCGACCAGTTGCAGATCCGGCGCGACCGGCGGCTGAGCATCCACACCGATTATTCGGAAACTTCGCGACTGACCGAGGCGGAACGCGGGATCATCGCGCCCTCGTCCAACGCATCGCTGGGCGGCAATATCGTCACCGCCGACCCCGGCCTCGCCGCGCTGACCGGCACCAGCTCCAGCGTGGTCGGGCTGCCGAGCGGGTTGAGCGCGGCACCCAGCCTCGCGCAACTGGCGGGCAGCCCCGCGACCAGCACCGACGTGACCCCCTATCGCACGCTGCAATCGGCGCAGCGGCAATGGGACGCCAATATCGTTTATGCGCGCAACATCTTCGGCAAGGTGTCCGCCTCGTTCAACGCCGAGGTGCAAACGACGCAGAGCAACAGCTGGAACGGCCTGCCATCGGCCAATCTGGTGGTGCCTGCGGGCAATCCCTATTCGCCCTTCGCCACGACCGCCACGGTCAGCCGCCTCAGCGATGCCTATGGTCCGCTGGTCCAGAACAATACCGGACTGACCGCGCATCTGGGCACGGTGTTCAACGGTGACATCGGCAAGTGGCGCTGGTCGCTGACCGGGGCCTATGACCGGGCGGAGAGCCGGGTCGCGACTGATACCGGGCTGGACGTCACCGGGTTGCAGGCGCGGTTGGACGCGGGCGATCCGACCGCCAATCCCTATGGTCCGCTCGATGGGCTGGGGATGGCGGCGCGCAATTTCGCCCGCTCGACCTCCTCCTCGGGCGAAGTCGATGCCCTGCTCAATGGCCGGGTCTTCGCGCTTCCGGCGGGCGATGTGCAGGCCAGCGTCAAGCTGGGCGGGCAGACCAGCGATTTCTCCAGCAGTTCGACGCGGTTCGGGCTGGTCCAGACCGGCGACGTGTCGCGCGACATCGTCAATGGCCAGGTCAATCTGGACCTGCCCATCGCCAATCGCGATCGCCAGATCCTGGGTGCGATCGGCGACCTGTCGCTGAACGTCAATGTCGGGGCCGATCACCTGTCGGACTTCGGCACGCTGACCACGGTGGGATATGGTGCCAACTGGTCGCCGCTGGACGGCGTGCGCGTCATCGCCTCCTGGACCGATCAGGAGGACGCCCCCACCGCGCAGCAACTGGGCAATCCGACGATCACCACGCCCAATGTCCGCCTGTTCGACTATGTGCGCGGGACGACCGCGACGATCACCGCCGTGACCGGGGGCAACCCGGCGCTGGTCGCGGACAATCGCCATGTCATGAAGCTGGGCCTGACGCTGAAGCCATGGCGTGAGCGGGACATCAACCTGACCGCCAACTATTATCGGATCAACACCGACGATCCGATCGCCTCCTTCCCCACGCCGACCGCGGCGATCGAGGCGGCGTTCCCGGATCGCTTCTCGCGCGACGCGGCGGACAACCTGCTCCGTGTCGATTCGCGCCCGATCAACTTCGCCCAGACCGAGCGGTCGCAGCTTCGCTGGGGGATCAACTTCTCACGGCCGATCAAGTCGAAGATCCAGAAGGAACTGGAGGCGTTTCGTGCGGGCACCGGGCCCAATCCCTTTGCGGGCATGAATTTCCCCGGCCGGGGCGGCGGCCAGCGCGGCGAGGGGCAGGGCGGTGGACAGGGCGCGCCCGGTGCGGCAGCGGGCGGCCCCGGCGGCCCCGGTGGCCCCGGTGGTCCGGGTGGTCCGGGTGGTCCGGGTGGTCCGGGTGGCGGAGGTTTCCGGGGGGGCGGCGGCTTTGGCGGCGGTCGTGGCGGCGGCGGCGGGCGGATGCAGTTCGCGCTCTACCACACCTGGACCTTAGCCGACCGGGTGACCGTGGCGGATGGCGGGCCCGTGCTCGACCTGCTGCGCGGCGATGCGATCGGGTCGAGTGGCGGCACCTCGCGCCATCAGCTGGAAGTGCAGGCGGGCTATTCCAACAACGGCGTCGGTGTCCGGCTGTCGGGGGATTGGCGTAGCGCGACGCGGGTCAATGGCGGCACCCCCGCCAATCCGCAGGCGCTGAACTTCGGCAGTCTGGCGACGATCGATCTGCGCCTGTTCGCCGATCTGGGTCAGCGGCTGGACCTGGTCCGT
The DNA here is from genome assembly GCF_025371035.1 of Sphingomonas sp. LC-1. Classification (GTDB taxonomy): domain Bacteria; phylum Pseudomonadota; class Alphaproteobacteria; order Sphingomonadales; family Sphingomonadaceae; genus Sphingomonas; species Sphingomonas sanguinis_E. Next base: position 135,560 of record NZ_JANZXB010000009.1, read on the forward strand.
GCACACCCCTGGGTCCGTGGGACGCGGATCAGCCTGTCGGTCGACAATCTGTTCAACCAGCGCCAGAGGGTCACCGATGGTACGGGCACGGTGCCGATCGGTTACCAGCCCGGTTATCTCGATCCGCTGGGGCGCACGATCCGGCTATCGATCCGAAAACTCTTTTTCTGACGCCGCATAATAGCAGAACATGAAATTACTCCGGATCGGGACGAATTCCGGATCACAAACTTAAGTTTTTGGTTAACCTACCCTAATTTCGGCGTCATCATGGCCAGTGAAGAATTGCGACGGCGCAGCGGAATCGGAATACCGATCGAGTTGCCGTGCGGACGCAAGCTTTCTGACGGTGGGGTTTAATATGGGTCGGAGAGTGGAGGTCATGGATGACCGCTACGATGCAGGGGTAGAAGCCGGACTGCCGGGCATCGACGATCGCCTTCGTCGCATTCGCGATGAACTGGCCTTGGTCGAGTCGATGGTGCGTCAGGAGAATGAGACGCGGATCGTACCGTCCGATATTGGCCGGGTCATCCGTTCCGCGCGCGAGGGGGTCGGTCAGTTCTTCGACGCCAGCCTGTTCGCCGATCCGGCGTTCGACATGCTGTTGTTCGTCTTTCTGGAGGAAGAGGCGGGACGGCCGGTGGAAACCAGCGCCTGCTACCGCGCGTCCGGCGTACCCCGCACCACGGCGGTCCGCTGGATCAATATGCTGATCTCGCTGGGGATGTTCGAAAGTGCGCCGCACCCGACCGATCGCCGTCTGGCGCTGCTCAGCCTGAGCGAGTCGACGCGGGAGGGCGTGCGCCAATGGCTGGCGTCGCTGCGCCCGCTGATCGAGCGGATGACGCTGCGCGAGCCTCTGCCCGGTACGATCTGATCCGGGTCAGCGCGCGTCGGCGATCCGGGTGCGCAGGCTGTCGGCCAGGGTCTCCAGCGTGACGCCGTCGATCCGATCGGACAGCGGCGCATCAGATCGCAATATGTCGGCGATCGCCAGTTGCACCTGGGTGATCCGGTCGACCGACTGGATGCCCACCATATGGCGGCGCAGCGTGTCCGCATCGCTCGCCAGCTCATAGGCGAGGTCGGCGAGCGAGCGGGTCAGTTCGACCAGCTCCTCGGCCAGGGCATGGGCCAGCGGGCGGTCGACACCGCCCGCCGACACCATGCCGGACATGTCCTGGATCATTTGCTGCACAGCTTCAGGATATTGGCGGCGATCGCATCGCCCGCCACCGGTTGCGACACCGCACCCTTGGACAGGGTGAAGTCGGTGCCGTTCCGCCCGATGGCATAGGCCCCGCCCGCCAGCATGGCCCGCAGGCCCGCCGAGCCGTCCTCATCGTCCAGCGCGACCAGCACGCCCAGGCCGTTGCTGCCCGCCGCCTTGGCGACCGACGCGAAAAGCAGCGAGATGGACGGACGCTCGCCCGCCACGGGTTCGCGGGCGAGCAGGCGGATCGTACCGGCGGGCCAGCTGTCGACCACCATATGCGTCTCGCCCTGCGGCGCGAAATAGATGGTGCCCTGTTCCACCTTCATGCCGTCGGTCGCCTCGACCACCTTCGGCGCGATCTGATCGCGCAACTGCTCGACCATCGGGGTCAGCAGGCCATCGGTCATCTGCTGCACGACCAGGGTGGGCGGGCAATTGGCGGGGAAGGCCTGGAACAGGTTGAACAGCGCCTGGGTGTTGGCGGCGTCCGCCCCGATCGCTAGGATACGGCCGTTCCAGTTCATGGCGGCGGGGGGCGCCTTTCGGGCGTGGCCCAGTGCGCCCGCCTTGGTCCGCTTCAGATCGGCATTGCGCGCCGACTTGATCCGCTTGCCCAGCTTGCCGATGATCGCGTCGAGTTCGGCCTGAACCGCCACCTTGGGTTTGGGGAAACAGTCGATCGCGCCCAGCCGCAGCGCCTCGATCGACTCGGCGGCACCGGCGGCGGTGCGGGTCGAGAACATGATGACCGGCATCGGCCGATTCTCCATGATCTCCGCCAGATAATCCAGCCCGCTCATGCCCGGCATCTCGACGTCCAGCGTCATCACCTCGGGCCGATACTGATCGACCATCGCGCGCGCTTCCGCCGCGCCGTCGGCGGCGCCGACCACGGCCACCCCCTTGATGCGTTCGAGCGCCCCCGAGATGAGGACCCGCATCGTCAGCGAGTCGTCGACCACCAGAACCTTTACGTCGGCCATTACGCAATACCTTCCAAAACGGATACGCCGTCACGTCACTTGAGTTGTTACGCCGCCTCGGCGGTGAGGTGGGTGCTGTCCGACAGCCGGTCGAGCGCCAGGATCAGGATCAGCCGCTGTTCGATGGTCGCCAGCCCTTCCAGGAAATGCGCCGCCGTCGCCTCGCCCATGTCGGGCAGCGGCTGCATCGATTCGGGGGGAACCGAGACGATGTCGTTGACCGCATCGACGATCAGGCCCTGAAGCTGGTCGCCGATCCGGACCACGATGATGACGTGACGCGCGCTGGGATCGGTGATGCCCCAGCCCAGCCGGTGCCGCAGGTCCAGGACCGGCAGGACGATGCCGCGCAGGTTGACGACGCCGCGCACATGGGCGGGCACGTTGGGCAGCGGGGTGGCGGGCGACCAGGCGCGGATTTCGCGGATCGCCATGATGTCGACGCCCAGTATCTGGTCGCCGAGCTGGAAGGTGATGAGCTGACGCGACATGGTCCTGTCCTCCGGGATCAATGCAGCACGCGACGAATGGCCGCGGCGAGCTTTTCGGGGTTGAAGGGCTTGACGATCCATCCGGTCGCCCCGGCCTCACGCGCGCGCGCCTTTTTCTCGTCCGAGCTTTCGGTGGTCAGGACGAGGATCGGCAGGTTGCGATGCCCCGGCTGGCGGCGCAGCGCCTCGATCAGGCCGAAACCGTCCATGCGCGGCATGTTGATGTCGGTGATGACCAGGTCGGGCGCGGTGTCGGGCGTCACGCCGTCCAGCGTGTCGAGCGCATGGACGCCGTCCTCGGCTTCCAGAACCCGATAGCCCATGTCGGTCAGCGCGGCACGCAGAAGCATCCGCATGCTGGGCGAATCATCCACGGTCATGATGGTCTGGGACACGAACTGGCCTTTCGTCTTCGAATTCGGGAATGGGATGATGGTCATCAAAAGAACTCCACGTCGCCGGTCGCAGCGGGCGGAGGGGTGGGGCGGGCGATGCGCGGTGGCGGCAAGGGCGCGTCGGTGACATGGCGGCACCGGGCGAGGCCGAGCGCGGGACGGAATTCGACGCGGCGCGCGCTGATCCCGCCGACATCCTCGCCGACCAGCGCGATCCGCTCGTCCGCCAGGAAGCGACGCGCGAATTGCGCATTGGCCTGTCCGATGTCGCGAAAGCCGTCGCGCATCATCGCGCCGCCGAACAGCCGCGCCTTCAGGCTATGCCGTTGCGCTCCCACGGCCATCATCGCGTTGATCAATACTTCCATCGCGTAGACACCATAACGCTGCATAGATTTAGGATCGGTATCCGCGACGCCCGGTTCGGCCAGCAGAAAATGATTGAGCCCGCCCACGCCCGCGATCGGATCGTAGAGGCAGGCCGAGATGCAACTGCCCAGCACGGTGGTCAGCACGACATCCTTTTCCTGGCTGACGCGGGTTTCGCCCTGGATCACATTGATCCGGCGAAGGCCGTCGCGCTGCGCCATGCGGGGGATGGGCGGCATTGGGGGGCTGGTGGCGACCATCATGCGCGACACCCGTCGATCAGGGCGGGCGCGATCCGGGCGAGCGTCAGCTGCCGGCTGACCGCGCCGATCTCGTGCGCGACGCCGGGCATGCCATAGACGACGCAGCTGTCGCGGTCCTGCCCCACGGTCAGGCAGCCCTGTCCGCGCATGGCCAGCAGCCCTTCGGCCCCGTCGCGGCCCATGCCGGTCAGAATCGCGCCCACCGCATGCGCGCCCGCGACCTTGGCGACGCTCTGGAACAGGCGATCGACGGAGGGGCGGTGGCCGCTGGTCGGATCGTCGGGGATCAGCCGGGCGCGATACTGGCCCGCCGTGCCGCCGATCTCCAGATGATGGGTGCCGCCCGGTGCCAGATAGACATGGCCGGGAAGCAGCGGCTGGCCGTGCCGTGCCTCGGCCACGGTCGGCTTGGACAGCCGGTCGAGCCGCGCGGCGAAGCTGGTGGTGAAGGTCGCGGGCATATGCTGGACGATGACCGTCGGCGGGCAATTGGCGGGAAAGCCGCTCAGGACCTGGATCAGCGCCTCGACCCCGCCGGTCGATGCCCCGATGGCGATCATGGACTGGGGGCGCGGCTGGAAATTCGCCATCGACACCGGTGCCGGCGGCAAGCCTATGGGACGAGGGCGGCGGCTGCCCGCCGCGGCCTTGACGCTGTTGATCAGGCTGCGGTCGACGCAGCCGGCAGCGGGCTTGGCGCAGCAGTCCACCGCGCCCAGCTCCAGTGCGCGGATCGTCACTTCCGCGCCCGCCTGGGTCAGCGTCGACAGCATCACCACCGGCATCGGGCGCAACCGCATGATGCGTTCGAGGAAATCGAGCCCGTTCATGTCGGGCATTTCGACATCCAGCGTCAGGACATCGGGGTCCAGCGTCTTGATCATGTCGCGCGCCTGATGCGGCCCTTCGGCGGCACCGACCACCTCGATCTCGGGGTCGCGGCTCAACATCCCCGCGATCAGCGCGCGCATGGTGGGGGAATCATCGACGATCAGCGTGCGTATGGCCATTAGGAGACCTTCTGAAAAGCGGTGCGACCGATGCAGCGAAAGCGCGCCGATACTTCCGGCGGAACGCGTTCGGCATGGCCAATGTAAATGATGCCGCCATCGACCATCTGGTCGGCGAAGCGCGACAACAGCCGGGCCTTGGTCGCTTCGTCGAAATAGATCATGACGTTGCGACAGAAGATGACGTCGAACGGCCGCTTCATCGGCCAGCCGCGCAACAGGTTGAGTTCGCGAAACGCGATCGGCGCGCGCAGTGCGGGGTGGAGTTCGTCCTGCTCCCCGACCCGGCGGCACCAGGCCTGGCGCATCGAGGCGGGCATGGCGCGCGTCGTGTCGAGCGGATAGCGCCCCGCGCGTGCCGTCGCGATCACGCTGGGCGACAGGTCTGTCGCGAGCAGGCGGAAATCCTGGTTGGCCAGCTTCTCGGCGGCGCGGACATCCTGCCCCGCGATGGTCATCATCAGCGAATAGGGTTCCTCGCCGCTCGAACAGGCCGCCGACCAGACGCGCACCCGCCCGCCACCCGCCAGACGCTGGAGGAAAGCGGGCCAAAGCTCGTCGCGGAAATGCTCGAAATGATGATTTTCGCGGAAGAAGGCGGTGTGGTTGGTGGTCAGCGCATCGACCGCCCGCGCCTTTTCCTCCGGATCATGCTCGATCATCGCCAGATAGGTCGGAAAGTCCGACAGCCCGCAGGCGCGCAGGCGCCGGGCCAGCCGCCCATAGATCAGCTTCGCCTTGCTATCGGGCAGCAATATGCCCGATTCGGCATAGATCATGTCCGCGATCGCGCGGTGGTCGGACGCCGAGAAGGCGAACTCCATCTCGCGGTCGTTGCCCTGGGGGACAATGGCGGACAGTGCGCTCACGCGGCGAGATCTTCGATGAATGCGCTCGGGCCGCGCCCGTCGCGCCGCCAGCGTCCGATCAGCGCATCGACGTCGAGGATCAGGGCGACCCGGCCATCGCCCAGGATAGTCGCGCCGGCCAGCCCGTGAATGGCGCGGTAATTGGCCTCCAGGCTCTTCACCACGACCTGACGCTGGTCCTGGATCGAATCGACCATCAGGACCGCCTGCCCCTGGTCGCTTTCCACCACGATCAGCACCGCATCCTCGGGCCGCGCCTTCGCGCCGTTCACGCCGAGCTGCTCGCCGACGCGGTGAACGGGAACATAGGTGCCGCGCACGTCGAGCAAGGGCGACTGGCCGCCCACCACATGCACCTCGTCGATGCCGGGACGCAGGCTTTCGACGATATGGGTCAGCGGAATGACGAAGGTCTGGTCGCCCACGGTCACGATCATGCCGTCGAGCACCGCGAGGGTCAGCGGCAGGCTGAGCGAGAAGCTGGACCCCTTGCCGAGTTCGGACTGGATGCCGATGCGCCCGCCCAGCGCCTGGATATTCTTGCGCACCACGTCCATCCCGACCCCGCGACCGGAGATGTTGGAGACGACGGCGGCGGTCGAAAAGCCGGGGGCGAAGATCAGATTGTCGATTTCCTCCTCCGACAATTGCGCATCGGGGGCGATGATGCCGCGCTCGATCGCCTTGGCCTTGACGCGCGCCCGGTCGATGCCGCGCCCGTCATCGGCGACGGTGATGACGATCCGGCCCGACTGGTGCGCGGCGGACAGCGTCACCACGCCCTCGCCATCCTTGCCCACCGCCTTGCGATCGGCGGGGGTTTCCAAGCCATGGTCGACGGCGTTGCGGATCAGATGGGTCAGCGGCTCGCCGATACGCTCGACCACGGTCTTGTCGACCTCGGTCATCTCGCCCTCGACTTCCAGGCGGACGCGCTTGCCGGTCTCGACCTCCAGTTCGCGGATGATGCGCGGCACGCGGCTGAACACCGTCTTCATCGGCTGCGCGCGGATCGCCATGGTCGAATCCTGAAGCTCACGCGTCAGGTGGTCGAGGTCGGACAGTTCGGAGATCGAGCCCATGTCGTTTTCGGACAGGCGCTGCGCCAGCATCGCCTGGGTGATGACCAGTTCGCCGACTAGGTTGACCAGCCGGTCCAGCTTGTCGAGATCGACGCGGATCGTCTGCGCTGCGGCCGCCGCGACGCGCGGGCCGCTCGCCGCTTCGGTCACGGGGGCGGCGGCGACCGGCGCGGGTGCCGGCGAAGGGGCGGGGGCAGGGGCGACCGGGGCGGGCGCGGCTGTCTCGACGATGGCGATCGGCGTCGGGACTGGCTCGACGGGGATCGGCTCGGCGGGGGACGGCGTCTCGACCGCGATCGCGCTGTCGCGCACGATGGTCAGGCGGCATTGCGGATCGGCAAAGTCAAAGACCGCGCGGATGTCGTCTTCCTCGACCGTGCCGGGCACCGCCATGGTGAAGCCGATATAGGCGCGTTCGGCATCCAGCGTGTCGAGCGGCGGAAGGGGGGACAGATCGACCCCCAGCGTCCGCCCGCCCATCCGCACCAGTTCGCGCAGCGTGAGCATCGGTTCGGCACCATGATCGAAGGCGCGCGGACCGGGATGGATGGTGACGATCCACTCGGCGGGACCGGCTTCCTCCTCCACCTCCTCCGCTGCCGCGGCCTGCAACGGCGCGGGGTCTTCGAGCATCGCGAACAGCGCGTCGAAATCGTCGAGCGCGGCGGCGGCGGCGGGCGAGGTGGGAGCGGGATCGGCAGCGACCTCGGCTTGGGTCGCGCCGCCGGGTATCTCGCCCTCGGCGGCGGCGGCCAGCCGATCGAGCATGGCTTGGTCGGCGGGGACGGATGCTTCGCCCCGCGCGGCGGCGACATGGTCACTCAACGTATCGAATGCCGCGACGATCAGGTCGATCAGTGGTTCGCTGAGTGCCAGGCTGCCGTTGCGGATCAGGTCGAGCAGCGTCTCGTAATGATGCGAGAAATGCTGGAGCCGCTCATGACCGAACGCCCCCGCGCCGCCCTTGATCGAATGGACCGCGCGGAACACGGTATTGATCGTCTCGTCGTCATGGCGCCCGCGCTTCAGATCGGCAAAGGCGGTTTCCAGCGTGCCGAGCCCTTCCTCGCATTCCTGGAAGAAGATTTGCTGGATCTCGTCGAGATTCATCGGATCGGGCCTTTCAGGCGACAGCGACGAGGGCGTCGAGCCCCGCCAGTGCGATCATCGAAGCCAGCGGCTCGGATGGTGCGTTCAATTCGAAATCGATGTTCAGCGTCGCGGCCATCGCCTGGGCTCCGGCCAGCACCTGAAGACAGGCCTGGCCGGTCTGGACCACCTGCGACCCGTCCAGGATGACGGCATCGCCCGATGCGATCAGGTCGAGCAGCGTCTGGCGCAGCGGAGCCGCGGCGGCGGTGTCGAGCACGGGGGCGAGGGGAAAGGCGGTCAAGGCTGAACTCCGGGGAGGTTGGTGGGCCACGTCATGGTCGGCGGGTCGGAAAGGGCGATGCAGGTCCCTGATCGAGCCGAAGCCCCCGCCCCATTACGGGGCGGGAGCGCGACCGATCAGAATTCGGTCCAGTCGTCCTCGTTGACGGCCAGGGCGGCGCTGCCCGCCGACTGCGGCACGGCGCGCGAGGCCTGGACGATGCGGCGGCCCGCGGCGGCGGCGCGCTGCTGCATCTGGTGGACCGGCTGGGGTGAGACGAAGCTGTCGCCCGGCGGGTTGTTGATGCGGAACCGGGCGATCTCGCGTGCCAGCCCGTCGGCCTCGACCGCCAGCGACCGCGCGGCGGCGGTCGCTTCCTCGACCATCGCGGCGTTCTGCTGAGTCACGCCGTCCATCGCGGATACGGCGGTGTTGACTTCCTGAAGCCCGATCGCCTGCTTCTCGGCCGAGCTGGCGATGTCCTCGACCAGCGTGCTGATCTCGGCGATCTGGACGATGATCCGCTCCAGCGCCTTGCCGGTGTCGCTGACCAGGCTGACGCCCGATTCGACCTGTTCGGAGCTGGCGAGGATGCGCGACTTCACATCCTTGGCCGCGTCGGCCGAGCGCTGCGCCAAGGCGCGCACTTCGGAGGCGACGACCGCGAAGCCCTTGCCCGCATCACCGGCGCGGGCCGCCTCGACGCCCGCATTCAGCGCGAGCAGGTTGGTCTGGAAGGCGATGCCGTCGATGACGCTGATGATCTCGGAGATCTCGCTCGATGCGCGTTCGATCCCGGCCATGGCGTCCACGGCCCGGCGCACGACCTCGCCCGACTGTTCGGCCTCGATCCGGGCGTCGGAGACCGCGCGGTTGGCACGGTTGGCGCCCTCGGCGGTCTGGCGAACGGTCGAGGTGATCTCGTCCATCGCGGCGGCGGTTTCCTCCAGGCTCGCGGCCTGCTGCTCGGTACGCTGCGACAGGTCGTCCGATGCCTGGCGAATGTCGTTGGCACCCGCATTGATGCCGTGCGTCGCGACCGTCACCGTGCCCATGGCGCGGGCGAGCGTTTCCATCGCGCGGTTGAAGTCGGTGCGCAGCTTCTCGTAATCTGCGGGGAAGGGTGTGTGGATCGTCTCGGTCAGATTGCCATCGGCCAGCTCGCTCAACCCCTTGCCCAAGGCGCTGACGACGACCTGCTGCGCCTGTGCGGCCTGCTGCACATGGGCGGCATTCTGGCGGAACACCTGAACCGCCTTGGCGATGCGGCCGATACAGTCGCGATATTCGGTATAGGGGACGTCGCCCTCGATCCGGCCCGCCGCCAAATTTTCCATCGTCACGACGCTGCCGACATAGGGATCGCAGATCAGCTTGCGGCTGACGCGCGACACGATCAGCGAGGCCAGCAACGCCACGCCCGCCGCGATGATCGGTGGGGTGGGGGCGATGCCGCCGCTGGCGACGATCGTCGCCGCCAGGCCGGTGGCCGCGATCGCGCCATAGACGATCGTCAGGACGTCGAACTTCAAGCGAATCGGCGCCGTCTTGGCAAACCAGGACAACATTACGGCAAACCCTCCAACGACCGGCCGGACGAGCAGGAAGAAGCTCGTCTTCGGGAAGACGGAGGGTCGGCGCGTACCAATTTCCTCCGGCTTGAATGCCCATAATGGTCACAAGCCGTAAATATCCGGTTTCGATAATCGCAGGTTTTGAAGGTAATATTTAATTAAGGATTGGTCCCGACACTCTCGGTCATCCCGCTCGCCGACAGGATTTCTATCCAATAGCCGTCGGGATCGGTGATGAAGGCGATATCCTTCATCTTACCGTCCTGGGGACGCTTCTTGAAGGGCACGCCCAGCGTCTCGAACCGGGCACAGGCCTCCGCCACGTTGGCGACGCTGATCCCGATATGGCCGAAGCCGCGCGGTTCGCTATTGCCGTCATGATAGCCCTGGAACGCGGGATCGGACTCGGTACCCCAATTATGGGTCAGCTCCAGCGTGGTTTCGCGGTTGAAGATGAAACGGGCGCGTTCGGCGGGATCCTCGGGAATCGTCTCCCCCTCCGCCAGATAGGCGAGGAAGTAGAGCGAGAATCGCATCTCCTCGAAATCGAGCCGCTGCAGCAGCGTCATGCCCAGCACCTGCTGGTAAAAGGCCAGCGAGGGCTCGGGATCGCGGATACGCAGCATCGTCTGGTTGAGCGCGAAGGATTCGGTGCCGGTGGGGCGGGTCATGATCGGGTCCTTTGAACGGCAAAGCCCCCCGCCTGGGTAGAGGCGAAGGGCTTCGAGTCGGTGAATGGCGGGGCTCAGGCGAGCGTCAGGCCGACATTCACATTGTTGCGGGTGGCGTTGGAATAGGGGCAGACCTGATGCGCGGCGTGCATCAGGCGCTCGCCGTCCGCGCGATCGACACCCGGCAGGCTCACCGCCAGATCGACGGTGATGCCATAGCCGCCTTCCTCGCGCGGGCCGAAGCCGACCTCGGCGGTGACGGTGGCGTCCGGCGGCACCTTCACGCCTTCCTTGCCCGACACCGCCTTCATCGCGCCCAGGAAGCAGGCCGAATAACCCGCGGCGAACAGCTTTTCCGGATTGGCGCCTTCGCCGCCCGGTCCGCCCATTTCCTTGGGGACGACCAGCTTGACGTCGACCGAGCCGTCTTCCGACCGCGCCGCGCCGTCGCGCCCGCCGGTGGCGGTCGCCTTGGTCTTGTAGATCACATTCACAGCCATATCGAATCTCCCATTGGCGATTTGGTTCAGAATCGGTTCGATGGCGTCAGCGCGTCAAGGTCGCGTGCGTTCCATGACGGACCGATTACCGTCCCGTCGCGCGGATCGCATCGGGGGACCAGCCGCCACCCATCGCCTGATACAGGGTGATATAGGCGGTCAACTGGCTGGCCTGCGCCTCGGCCAGTGCGAGTTCGGCGTTGAGGAGGCCGCGTTGCGCATCGAGCTGTTCCAGATAGGAGGAATAGCCCGCGCGATAGCGGTTGGAGGCAATGCGCAACGCATCGGCCTGCGCATCGCGCTGCCCCGCCAAGGCCACCGCCTGCTCCCCCGATCGGCGGACCGAGGCGAGGCTGTCATCCACCTCGCGAAAGGCGGTCAGCGCGGTGCGGCGATAGGCATAGGCCGCCTGATCGCGCCGCGCCGCGCTGGCATCCGCCTGCGCGCGCAGGCGCCCGGCGTCGAAAATCGGCGCGAGCACGCTGCCGCCGATAGAGAAGATGGTGATCGGATTGGCGAGCGCGTTGGACAGAACCACCCCCGCCGACCCGGTCAGCCCCAGGCTGGGCAGCATCGCCGCGCGCGCGCTGTCGAGTGAGCGGTCGGCGGCGACCAGCGCCTGTTCGGCCTGGAACAGGTCGGGACGGCGGCGCAGCAGATCGGCGGGCAACCCGTCGGGGATGGCGGGGCGGACGAGCCTGTCGATGGGCAGCCCGCGCGGAATCGGACCGGGGGTGCCGCCGATCAGGACGCTCAGCGCATTTTCCTGCCGCGTGACCGCCAGTCGGGCGGCGGCGACCAATTGCTCGGTCGCACGATACTCGCCCTGCGCCTGCCGCAGTTCGAGGTTGGAGGTATAGCCCGTCTCCGCCCGCCGCCGCGCGATACGCAGCGCATCGGCGCGTGCCGCCAGCGTTTCTTCGGCGATATGCAGACGGTGGTCCAGAGCACGAAGCGAGACGTAACCGCTGGCGACCGAGGCGGCGAGCGCTAGGCGGACGGTATCGCGAGCGGCCTCGGTCGCCAGCAGTTGCGCGCGTGCCGCCGCGCGCGCGTTGCGCAACCGGCCGAACAGGTCGAAATCGTAACTGGCCTGCACCACCGGCTGCGACCCGAACTGGTCGAGCCCGGTGCCGAAGGCGGTGACGCTGCGCCCCTCGGTCAGCGGCAGGCCCGCCGTCACATTGGGCGAAAGCTGCGCTCGGGCCAGCCGTTCCTGCGCGCGCGCCTCTTCCACGCGGGCCGCGGCGCTGCCCAGATCGGGGCTGTTGGCCAGTGCCTGTGCGATCAGCGCGGTCATTTGCGGATCGCCGAAGGCCTGCCACCAGTCGGCGGCGATCGGGCTGCCGGGCCCCAGCGCGGTGCGCCAGGCGGGCGGAGGCACCACGGCGGTATCGGCGGGGCGCTCCGGGCGCGGGCCGATACAGCCCGCCAGCGCCAGCGCGGCGGCGAGGGGAAGGGCGATGCGGGTCCTCATCGCACGCTCGGCCCGCCAGCCGTATCGACGCTGGCCTGCACCGACATGCCGGGACGCAGCCGCGCCGCCAGCGGCTGGCCCGGATCGATGCGGATGCGCACCGCGATACGCTGCGGCACCTTTGTGAAGTTGCCGGTCGCATTGTCGGACTTGAGCACCGCGAACTCCGAACCGGCGGCGGGGGAGATGCGCTCGACATGTCCCTTCAGCCGGGCATTGTTCAGGCCGTCGACGGTGAAGCTGGCGGACTGTCCGACCGCCATGCGCGCGGTCTGGGCTTCCTTGAAATTGGCGATGACCCAGGTCTCGGGCGGCACCAGGAACATCAATTGCGACCCCGCCGTGACATATTGGCCCAGCCGCACGCCGACTTCGGACAGGCGACCGTCCTCGGGCGCGCGGATGACGGTGTTGGCCAGGTCGATCTGCGCCAGCCGCCGTGCGGCCTCCGCCCCCGATACGCCCGCTTGCTGCCCGCCGCGCCCGACCTGCACCGTCCGAATGTCCTGTCGCGCGATCTCGCGCGCCGCCTGGGCCTGCCGCAGTGCTGCCTGCGCTTGCCGCAGGGTCGCCAGCGTCTGGTCGCGTTCGCGCAAGGACACCGATCCGTCGGTGACGAGGTCGTTGACCCGCGCCATATCGGCCCGGGCGCGCATCAGCTGCGCTTCGGCATTGGCGACAGCGGCGTCCTGCGCGGCTAGGCTTGCGGTGCGCGAGGCGGCCGCCTGTCGGCTGTTCGCCAGGGTCGCCGCCTGCGCCTCGACTTGTGCGGTCGCCTGATCGACGCGCTGGCGATAGATTCGGTCGTCGATGCGGACCAGCGGCTGGCCGGCGCGGACCGTCTCGAAATCCTTGACCAGCACGGCGGTGACATAGCCGCTGACCTGTGGCGCGATCACCGTGGTCCGCCCGCGGACATAGGCATTGTCGGTTGACTGGCGATCGGTCGCGAAGGGCGGCAGCCGCCACGCCGCCAGCACCGCCGCCACCCCGCCGATGACGAGCAGCGCGATCAGCGTGCGCGACCGCCATCCGCCCGATGGCGGCCGCCAACTCGAGGCCGGGGCGGGCGGGGGAACTGGTGCGGGGACGGGCGGCGGCACGCCCGCTTCGGCGGCGGCCTCCTCGGACATGGGGGTGGGGGAGACGGGCGATCGTGTGTCGGTCATGGCTTATGCCTTGGCAGCGGCGCGCGTGCGCCGGGCACGTCGCCAGGTCAGCAGCGCGAGGAACAGGGTGACGGCGGCGGCCAGCGCCGCGACCAGCCGGAAGACATCGTTATAGGCGCGGATATTGGCCTCGCGCGTGGCGGCCTGCGACAGCAAAGCGGCTCCTTCGGCGCGGGCGAGCGTCGGATCGCCGACCACGCCTGAGACTCGCGCGCCGCCCGCCTGGATACGCTGCGTCACTTGCGGGTCGGTGGGGTCGATATTCTGGACGATGGCGGCGCTATGCGCCTTTTCGCGGATCACCTGATAGGTACCCAGCAAGGCGGTGCCGCCCAGGCCGCCGACCGAATTGAGCACCCCGAACAGCGCGATGAAGCTGATCACATGACCCGCGCCCTGTTGCAGGGCGCGGGTCATCCCGAACAGCAGCGACGGGCCCAGGAAGAAAGTGGTCGAGAAAGCGATCAGCGCCTGGGTCGCGTACAGCTCTGGCGCGCGGGTGAGGTTGGTCGAAAAGCTGTCGGCATAGGCGGCGATGGCGACCAGCCCGATCGCGAACATCACCGGATGGGTCAGCCGGTTCACGTCCAGCGTCACCGCGCTCATGATCACCCCCGCGATCGAGGCGAGGAAGGCGATGGTGAACAGCGTCCCGAACTGGTCGTTATTCTGGCCCAGCGCGGTCAGCAGCCCGACCGCGCCGAAATTCTGTTCGGACAGGACGATGCGCGCCATGATCGTGACGATGGCGAAGCGGATGATGTCCATCGACCCCAGCCAGCGGGTGTTGAGCAACGGGTTGGCGCGGTGGTGCTCGATCCAGAGCGCGACGGCGAGCAGCGGAATGGCGATGGCGAGCGCCCAGCCTATCCAGGCCGCCTGGGTCCACCACACCAGCCGACCCTGGCCCAGCACCGCACAGAACAGTCCGATGGCGGGGGCGTAGAGCGCGAAGGTCAGGAAATCGAGCGGCTCGAACGCCTTGACCCGCTGCGTCGGCGGCAGGCGCAACGCGATGATCGCGGCAAGGCTGACCGCCGCCAGGCCGAACTCGAACATGTAAAGCGTCCGCCACTGCGACATGGCGAGCAACTCGGGCGAGAAGAGCCGCGCCAGCGGCGTCGCGCATTGCGGCACGCCGATGCCCAGCACGATCGCCTTCAACCGCCACTTCGCCGGCAGGGCCTGCATCATATAGTATAGCCCCAGCGACGACAGCGCCGCCGCCGCCATGCCGCTCGCCGCGCGCACCGCGATCGCGGTGGAGAAGTCGCGCACGAACAGATGCGCGAAGGTCAGGATCGTGTAGAGCCCGGCGAACAGCAGCGCGAAGGGGCGCAGCCCGAATTGCTGGCGGAACTTGATCAGCAACAGATTGATCGAGGCGTTCGTCATGACATAGACGATGGGCAGCCACGCGATCTCGGTCGGGTCCAGCCCCAGTGCGCCCTGCAACTGCACCGTATTGACCTGGACCAGCGCATTGCCCAGCCCGCCGGTCAGCCCGATCAGGACGGCGATGACGCCATAGGCGATGCGCCGGCGGTGGGGATGGTCGAAATTGCCGGGCGATCCGGGAATGGTCGGCCGCTCATGCGGGGCGAAGGACCAGTCCTCCTCGCTCCAGAATTGCCAAAACCGCGATGCCATCCCCATCCTTTCATCCCGTCGCGCCAAACGCGCAAGCGGGCGACTCGGGTGCGTGGGGCACGCGGACTGGCGCAAAAGCGCGCCATCGGAGATCGTCGCGGCCCTGCGAAGGCCGGGGCCGATCCGACATATGTTCGTTACGGCGCCGACCGCCCCTGCTATTCTCTGTCCCGGTGCGGCGGGCATTCGCGGCGCGCACCAACGTGGATGAGGAAGCCATGGATAAGCGTAAGCCCGGATTGCCGGTGAGCCATGACCTGCTTCAGGCGACGATGGATGCGTCGACCGACATGATCCAGGTGTTCGAGGCGATCCGGGACGATGCGGGGCAGATCGTCGATTTCCGTTGGGTGCTGAACAACCATACCTCCGAAAGCCTGTACGGCGATGTCCGCGGCCAGAGCCTGCTTGAGCGCAATCCCGGCGTGGTGGTGGAGGGGATTTTCGACACCTTCCGGCGGGTGACGGAGACCGGGATCGCCGAGCAGAACGAACGGCATTATGTCCATGAGCAGTTCGACGGCTGGTTCTATCAGACGGTGGTCAAGCTGGGTGACGGCGTGGCGACGACCACGCGCGACATTACCGAGTGGAAGACGTCGCAGGCCGAACTCATGCGGCTTCGCGAGGAGATGGTGCGGATCAAGCTGGCCGATAGCGAGAGCCAGTTGGCGGCGATCTTCGCCACCGCACCGGTGGGTCTGTCCGTCATCGCGCCCGATGGCCGGTTCCTGCGGGTCAATGACGAGCTTTGCCGGATCGTCGGGCGGCCGCGCGAGGCGGTGCTGGCATTGGGCGTTGCCGACCTGACCCATCCCGATGACGTCGGCCCCAGCCTGGACGCGATGGAGCGGGCCGCCGCGACGGGAATGCCCGGCGCGCTCGACAAACGCTATCGCCGCCCCGACGGGACGCTGGTCTGGGCCAGCAGCACCATTTCGTTGCTGCCTTACGGCCAGGATCGGGCCAACCGCTTTCTGGTCGTCACCTCCGACCTGACCGAACGGCGCAAGGCCGATGCGTTGCAGCGCGTACTGATCGCCGAGTTGCAGCATCGCACCAGCAATCTGATGGGCGTGATCCGATCGATCGCGAATGACAGCGTGCGGGCGAACGACGATCTCGTGGGTTTCCACACCCAGTTCAACGACCGGCTGGAGGCGCTGTCGCGGGTGCAGGGCCTGTTGTCGCGGCTGAGTGAGCATGACCGGGTGTCGTTCGACGACCTGATCCGCGGCGAGGTGGATGCGATGGGGGGACGTGCCGACCGCGTCACGCTGGACGGGCCCGCCGGGGTCCGCCTCCGCTCCTCGACCATCCACACGCTCGCCATCGCGCTGCATGAACTGGCGACCAATGCGGTCAAATATGGCGCGCTGGGGCAGTCGGGTGGCCGCCTGTCGATCCGGTGGACGCTGGAGGCGGACGGCGAAGGGGGAAAGCCGTGGCTGCATATCGACTGGCAGGAAAGCGGCGTCGATATGCGCGCGACCGACCCGGCGCGGCATCGCGGCGGGCAGGGGCGCGAGCTGATCGAGCAGGCGCTGCCCTATCAACTGGGTGCCCGCACCACCTATGTGCTGGGGCCGGAAGGCGTTCACTGCACCATCGCCATGCCGGTTTCGAACAGCATGGCCATGGGCACGGATGGCGCGGCGTAGGAACGGCCGCCCGCCTCCGGTCCGTCTCGTCACTCGTCCAGCATCGCCCGGATGCGCGCCGCCAGATCGGCGAAGTCGAACGGCTTGGTGATCAGCGCCACGCCGGCGTCCAGTCGTCCGCCATGGACGATCACGTCACGGGCATAGCCGGTGGTGAACAGCACCTTCAACTGCGGGTGAAGCGACCGCGCGGCGGAGGCCAGGTCCGCTCCGGTCATGCCCCCCGGCAGCACCACGTCCGAGAACAGCAACGCGATCCGGCACGCCTCCGGCGCGTCGAGCAGCGCGAGCGCGGATGCGCCGTCATCGGCCTCCAGCACGTCATAGCCGAGTTCGCGCAAGGCCTCGGTCGAATAGGCGCGGACATCGGCATCGTCCTCGACCACCAGGATCGTCTCCGAGCCCCGCGTCGGGCGGGTGGCGGCAGGGGCCTCGACGATCGGGGCCGCCTCGCCATGGTGGCGGGGCAGGAAAAGCGTGACGCAGGTGCCCCGACCGGGATGCGAATCGATATGAACCTGCCCGCCCGATTGCTTGGCGAAACCATAGACCATCGACAGGCCCAGGCCGGTACCCTTGCCGACCTCCTTGGTGGTGAAGAAGGGCTCGAACACCCGGCCCAGCGTCGCGCGGTCCATGCCGATGCCGGTGTCGCTGACGTCGATCGCGACATAGTCGCCGGGATCGGTCGGATAGGGGACGGGCCCCGCCGCCATCGTCGCCAGCCCGTCCAGCGTCGCATTGCGCATCCTGATCGACAGGGTGCCGCCATGCGGCATGGCGTCGCGCGCATTGACCGCCAGGTTCAGGATCGCGCTTTCGAGCTGGTTGGGATCGGCCTCGACCGTCCACAGGTCCGGGGTGGCCTCGACCGCCAGAGACACTTGCTCGCCCAGCGTCCGGGTCAGCAGATCGGACAGCCCATCGACCAGCCGCACCGTATCGACCGATTGCGGGGCGAGCGGTTGCCGCCGCGAAAAGGCGAGCAGCCGCTGGGTCAGCGTCGCGGCACGCTTGGCCCCTGTCATCGCATTGATCGCGGCCCGCTTGGCGCGGGGATGCTCGTCGATCGGCAGGAAACGGTCGAGCATCTCCAGATTGCCGACCACGACCTGAAGCAGATTGTTGAAGTCGTGCGCGATGCCACCCGTCAACTGGCCGACCGCTTCCATCTTCTGGCTCTGGCGGAGCTGCGCCTCCATGTCGGCCAGCCTTTCCTGCTGCGCCAGTCGTTCCGAAACGTCGGTCGCGAACTGATAGGCGCCCAGCGGGGTGCCGTCCGTGGAGACCAGCGGGCTGAAGCGCAGTTCGTAATGCCGCCGCGTGCCGTCCATATCGTCCAGCGCCTGGATGACCGAGAAATCCTCGCCCGCCAGCACGCGCGTCCAATAGCCGCGCATGATCGCCAATATGTCGGGCCGACGCGCCATCGCGTCGCTCTTGTTCTGGCCGATCTGGGGGCGGATGCCGAAGATACGCTCGAAATCGTCGGCGGCGGCGCGATTGATCGCCAGATAATGATGGTCGAAGCCCAGGACCTGAACCATCGTGCCGGTCGAATCGATGATGTCGGCGAACAGCTTGCGCTCGGACAGCGCCTCGGCCACACGCCGCTCCAGCTCCGCATTGACGTCGCGCAACGTCTCTTCGGCGCGGCGGCGCTCGTCGATGTCGAACACCGAACCGACCATGCCCAGATAGGTGCCGTCCTCGTCGATGCGCGGGATCGCGGTCACCATCGACCAGCGATAGCCGCCGTCATGGTGCAGCATGCGGAATTCGAGGTTGAACGCTTCGCGCCTTTCGCTCGCGTCGCGGAATGCGGCCTCGAGCGTGGCGCGGTGGTCGGGGAAGATCGCCTTCAGCCATTGGAAGTCGAGCCCCTGCTCGATCGGCAGGCCGGTCTGTACGGTCCAGGCGCGGTTGACATAGACGCAGTGGCCGTCCGCCCGCGTGACCCACATGATGATCGGCGCATGGTCGGCGACGTTGCGGAACCGGGCCTCGCTTTCGCGTGCGGCGGCGATGGCGGCCTCACGCTCCTGCCGGTCGCGCATCCGGGCGCTGCTGTCGATCACCGTCGCCATGATACCCGCGGGCCGCCCGCTCTCGTCCGCGACCGGCGTATAGTCCAGGTCGAGCCAATGCTGCTCGGGCACGCCCCGGTGTGCCAGCAACATCGCCTGGTCGCGATAGGCCAGCGGTTCCCCGCCCAGCACGGTCGCGATCACCTGCGCATTGAAGACCGCGGCTTCCGGCCAGCTGTCGACCAGTTTCTGCCCCAGGATCGCGGGGTGCCGGTCCCCGGAAAAGGCGGCATAGGCGGCATTGTAGATCAGAATGCCCTGGGGCCCCCAGATCGCCGCGGTCGGAATCGAGGATGCCAGCGCGATGCCGATCGCGGTCAGGCGGCTTTGCGGCCAGCCGGCGATGGGGCCCAGCGGCGTCTCGTTCCAGTCGAAGCCCGCGATCAGCCGTCCCATTTCGCCGCTGCGCGCCAAGATGGCGGCAAACCCGGCGGGAATGTCGGCTGGATCATGGGCAGTCGCGATCATGCTCGGTCCGTCCCCCCTCGAAACCTGGCCCAAGTGACGCTGTAGCGTTGCTTTGACCTGAGGAACAGGGAAAGCTGCCCGCATCTTGCTCGGAATGGAGTAATTTTTTGTAAAACCTCGCCTGCTCTTTGTCGGCGGCGTCGTTACGTTTTTAACCTTTGACGTATTGCGTACCCGATCCGGCGAGCCGCTGCGGCGCACACTTTGTCACGGACCCGATAGGCATTTGCCATGTTGGACTGCTAAAGATTGCTGCAAATAGGAGAGAGACAGGCATGAGCGCACAACTTCACCCTGTACCCGATTGGGCTGCCAGCGCGTCGATGGACGCCGATGGCTATGCCCGCGCCTATGACGCGGCGCGGACCGATTCGGACGGCTATTGGCGCGAACAGGCAGGGCGGCTGGACTGGATCACGCCCTTCACCACCGTGAAGGACACCAGCTTCGCCGAGGCGGATTTCCGCATCAAGTGGTTCGCCGACGGGCAGTTGAACGTCGCGGCCAATTGCATCGACCGCCATCTGGAGACACGCGCCGATCAGGTCGCGATCCTGTGGGAAGGCGATGCCCCCGGCACCGAGCGGCGGATCACCTATTGCGAGCTTCACGAACAGGTCTCGCGCCTCGCCAATGCGCTGAAGGGGCTGGGCGTCGCCAGGGGCGACCGGGTCACCATCTATCTGCCGATGATCCCCGAAGCCGCCTTCGCGATGCTGGCCTGCGCCCGGATCGGTGCGATCCATTCGATCGTGTTCGGAGGCTTCTCCCCCGAAAGCCTCGCCAATCGCATCGTCGATTGCGACTCGCGCATCGTCATCACCGCGGATGGCGGCTGTCGCGGGGGCAAGGCGGTGCCGCTCAAGGCCAATGTCGATGCCGCGCTGGAGCATGACGGGGTGGTGGTCGATCATGTCGTAGTGGTCCGCCACAGCGGCGTCGATGTGACGATGAAGCCGGGCCGCGACGCCTGGTATGGCGATCTGGTCGAAGCCGCCGCCACGGACTGTCCGCCGGAGCCGATGGGGGCGGAGGACCCGCTGTTCATCCTCTATACCAGCGGCTCGACCGGCAAGCCCAAGGGCGTGTTGCACACCAGCGGCGGCTATCTGCTTTGGGCGTCCTACACCCACCAACATGTCTTCGACTATCGCGAGGGTGAGGTCTTCTGGTGTGCCGCCGATGTCGGCTGGGTCACCGGGCACAGCTATGTCGTCTATGGCGCGCTCGCCAATGGTGCGACGACGCTGATGTATGAGGGCGTGCCCAATTACCCCGATTTCAGCCGCTTCTGGCAGATCGTCGACAAATATCGGGTCGCGACCTTCTATGCCGCGCCGACCGCGCTTCGTGCCTTGATGCGCGAGGGCGACGAATGGGTGAAGAAGACCGATCGGTCGTCCTTGCGCGTGCTGGGGTCGGTGGGCGAGCCGATCAATCCCGAAGCCTGGGAATGGTATTATCATGTGGTCGGCGACGGGCGCTGTCCGATCGTCGACACCTGGTGGCAGACCGAGACCGGTGGTCACATGATCGCCCCGATCCCCGGTGCGATCCCGCTGAAGGCCGGTTCGGCAACCAAGCCGCTGCCCGGCATATTGCCGCAGATCGTCGATGCCGAGGGCAAGGTGCTGGACGGCGCGGTGGAGGGCAATCTGGTCATCGCCGATAGCTGGCCGGGACAGATGCGCACCGTCTGGGGCGATCACGACCGCTTCTTCCAGACCTATTTCACCACCTATCCGGGCAAATATTTCACCGGCGACGGGTGCCGGCGCGACGAGGACGGCTATTACTGGATCACCGGCCGCGTCGATGACGTCATCAATGTCTCGGGCCACCGCATGGGCACCGCCGAGGTCGAGTCCGCGCTGGTCGCCCATGTGAAGGTCGCGGAGGCGGCGGTGGTCGGCATGCCCCATGATGTGAAGGGGCAGGGCATCTATGCCTTCGTCACGCTGAATGCCGGTGTCGAGGAAGACGAGGCGCTACGTGCCGAGTTGGTCCAGTGGGTCCGTCGCGAGATCGGACCGATCGCCACCCCCGACGCGCTGCAATTCGCGCCCGCTCTCCCGAAAACCCGCTCGGGCAAGATCATGCGTCGCATCCTGCGCAAGATCGCCGAGAATCAGGTCGATGCGCTGGGCGACACGTCGACGCTGGCCGACCCCGCGGTGGTGGACCATCTGGTCGCCAACCGGATCGAGCCGGGGAAGAAGGCGGCGTGATGCCGGATGGGGCCGCTTCGCGGTAAGCGGCCCCATTTCGCCCATGGGCCTTCTGGCCACACCCAACGCTCAAACCAAACCGATCAAGGCGCCTTTCGAACCGGCGGCAATGCCGCACAAATATCCACACCCCCGGCCGGCACGGTGAAGAAGTCGTTCTTCCGATTCTCCCGTCCCTTGATCCAGGCGGCGAAGCGAGGGGACGCCGTCTCGCGATACTGATAATGCGGCCGCTCGGCGGCGGGCAATTCGCTCGCCAGCCGCGCCGACACGATCGGCAGACGCTGCCCCTCTTCCTTGTAGAAACCC
The DNA here is from genome assembly GCF_025371035.1 of Sphingomonas sp. LC-1. Lineage (GTDB taxonomy): Bacteria > Pseudomonadota > Alphaproteobacteria > Sphingomonadales > Sphingomonadaceae > Sphingomonas > Sphingomonas sanguinis_E. The sequence continues at coordinate 157,407 of NZ_JANZXB010000009.1, forward strand.
AGATCCCCCGTGCCGCGCGGCAGGGTGGACAGCGCCTCCATCCCATCGATCACGCGCCCCGCGACCGCGATATTACGGTCCAGCCCGCGCGGCGAATGGCCGATGATCGTGTAAAGCTCCGCCCCCGTCCCGGTGCTGGGCGCCAGATCGCGCGCGACGCCGACCATGCCATAGCAATGCGGTATCCATTCGGACGAAGCATCCCCTGCCAACGGCCAGCCATCCCGGCTATAGCCCGCCCAGGCGGCATAGGGATCGGGCTTGCTCAACCGCGCCACCGCGCTGTTGCCGGCGCGGACATATTCCGCCGGCGGATTGGCGACGATACCGGGCGGCAGCGGCTTCTTCTCGGTCGCATCGCCCCATTGGGCCACATAGTTTTCCTGCACGCGATAGACGCTGGTCTCCGCATCCCACCAATGCGCCCGCGCCAATGCGCGGATATTGGCGACATGCACCGGCGCCTGGGCGACAGCGAGCCGTACCGTCACCATCTTGCCGTTCGACAGGGTGAAGATCAGCACCTCGTCATCGGGAACCGCGATCCAGTCGCCGGGCAGGGGATCGCCCGGTGGCGCGGCGGCCGGGGCGGGAGCGGGCGAGGCCTGCGCAAACAGCGCGGCGAGCAGAAGCGCGATCGTCATGGCGGAACAGACTGCCTCACCCGCTTCCCCCACGCAATCGCTTGCGCGCCGGGCAGAAGCGCATTAGGGGCCCGTGCTCCAGGCATGATTTCAGCGGAGCGGTGGCCGAGTGGTCGAAGGCGCTCGCCTGGAAAGTGAGTATACGGCAAAACCGTATCGAGGGTTCGAATCCCTCCCGCTCCGCCAATTTCCCAAATCATTCAAACGCGATTAGGCCCGCAAGGGCTGATTTTCCGTGCGTTTTCGGCTATGGGTTCTCCCAATCGAACCCGTTTTGTTCCCGCCAAGCGCGGGGGTATCGGGGGCATAATGTGGGGTATCGACTGAAAGGGTCGGGGTACGATGCTGACAGATACGGCGGTCAAGAAGGCGGTGGCGCGCGACAAGCCCTATAAGATGGCGGATGCAGGCGGCCTGTTCCTGTATGTCGCACCGTCCGGGCTCAAGTCGTGGCGAATGAAATTCCGCTTCGACGGCAAGGAAAAGCTACTGACGTTCGGGCCATACCCCGACATGAAGTTGTCGGAGGCGCGCGAGCGGCGCGACGCTGCCCGGCGACAAATCCGCGACCATATTGACCCGTCGGGCGCACGGAAGCGCGCCCAGGAAGCGCGCGAGCAAGAGCGGATGGAGGAAGCCCGCCAGATCACGTTCGAACAGGCGGCGCGGGCATGGCACGAAATGCAGAAGGGGCGGTGGGCCCCGGTCCATGCCGAGGACGTGATTACCAGCCTTGAGCGCGACGTGTTCCCCTCCATCGGAGGCAAAGCCCTATCGGCGATTGACGCGCCGACCGTGTTGAAGGTGCTTCGCGCGGTCGAGGATCGCGGCGCAATCGAAACGGCGCGGCGGCTGCGCCAGCGCATTTCTGGCGTGTACGCGCTCTATATCTCCGAAGGCGTCGTGACGCTCGATCCGGCGGCGGCGGTGTCCAAGGCGCTCAAGCCGCTGCCGAAAAAGGGGCGGCAGCCCGCTCTGACCGACGTGTCAGAGGCGCGGCAGGTGCTGATTGCTGCCGAATCGTCCGGGGCGTCGCCGGTGACGAAGCTGGCATCCCGGCTGTTGGCATTGACCCAATCCCGGCCGGGTATGATCCGTGGGGCCGAATGGTCGGAGTTCGAGGGGATCGATTGGGCTGGGCAGCGCTACGGCCCCGACCTGGCCCTGTGGCGTGTACCGGCGGCGCGCATGAAACTGGTGATGGACCTCAAGGGCGAGGAAGAGTTCGAGCACCTCATCCCGCTTTCCTGGCAGGCGGTGGACGTGCTGCGCGCGGCGCATCGTCTGACCGGGCGCGGACGGCTGGTATTCCCCGGCCAGCGGCATAGTCACCGACCGCTCAGCGAAAACGCGCTCGGATACCTCTACAACCGCGTTGGCTTCCACGGGCGGCACGTCCCGCACGGCTGGCGGTCGTCATTCTCGACCACGATGAATAGCTTGGCCGTCCGGCATAAGCGCGTCGGCGACGAGGCGGTTATCGAGTTGATGCTGGCGCACGTTCCCGAGAACAAGGTCAAGGCCGCATACGATCGCGCTGGGCACATGGAGCGGCGGCGCGAACTGTCGCAGGAATGGTCCGACCTGCTGATGGATGGGATGGTACGCGCGAACGACTTGCTGGAGGGGCCGCGACGCGGCGGGTGACGGGGACAGGGTATCGCGACCGCGATGCCCGTATGGCCGTCATTCACATTAGCATATAATCTTGCGCACGATATTGCAATTTCATGCGTAGATCATAGATATTGTGCGCAAGGAGAACGTATCATGGCATTCCGCGCAGATGAAGCCGCAGCCGATCGGTTAGCGAAAACGAAAAATTATCTGATCCCCCGCACTTTGCCGGTGGATGTCCGCGCCCGCTCCGAAGAGGTGTTTGCCGATATTGTTGAGCAGTGCGGACCAGCAGTTGACGACTATCCAAGCTGGCACCCACTAGTGAGCGGGCACGAACAGAGGCATCCATGCACTACCCCTGGGAAATTTCAGGGCTATGTCGGCTTAGATCATACCCGATATTTCACGCATGGATTTGTCACCTGTCCATATGGGGATGGGCAGGATGTCATCGATTCCGTCGAACAGTTAAGCCGTAAGCTGGTCCATGACTTCAAAGTTCCAGCTTACGTCACGGCGGAGGCACTCGACTGCAAGTTTTATAACGAGAGTACGACGGCGATCCTCGTACGCTGCGAGTGGAATTATGAGCTCGAAGAAAATCACACGATCCCGAAGCGGGTCGCGGTGGCGCTGATGATGGAGCGTGAGTTGCCCAGTTGGCGGTTTGCCGAGGTTGGAGAGACCTGGGAGACGATGCACCCCTACTTCCTCGGCTCGCCTCATGGAAAGCGATCGTCGCTCTTCGTCACCCAGGATACCGCTCTAGCTATGAAGAAGGTTTACGCGGCTATGAACGATGCGGGCGTTTTTGGCCCCATGTACGATCGGACTTAACGCAGGCTGGCGTGCATCCCGCCAGATGCAATCAATGCCTTGTGCGCGGCTGATCCCGCCCATGTCGGCGGGATCACCGTGCCGGGTATCGCACGGCACATCCGCACCATCCGATGAACGTCCGCAAGATAGCCCTCCAGTCGCTCCATCTTGAGGCCCATGACCGATTTCGACCCTCGGATGTCGGACGCCTGCAACACGTCAACTGGCGTTTCTGAAACCCACCACATGTCTGGATTGTCGCCAACATCCCGCGCGCTTTCGTTCAGTTCTCGCCCCTCGCCCGTGTGGTAACCGGGATGGCTGGGCCATGGCACGACGGGGATGTCTGACGTGCGGAACCCTAGGGCCATCCTGTTCATGACCAGCGCGGCGGCTGCATCCGGTCCAAGATCCATCTTCTTCGCTTCGCCGGTCTCGCGATCGGTGGTGTACAAGTCGAAATGCTGGAGGCACTTCGGCACGTTGATGTCGGAAGTGAACCACGCCAGCGCGGGGAAATCCTGCATTGGCCTGCGGAACCCGGCATCGGTGAATATCTCTCCGAAGGCGGGGTGCAGAACCCCCTTGGACCGCCCCTCAAGGTCGATCACACCCGACATCCATATCAGGTTCGTCCGAAGGATGCTGGTATGGTGCCACACCATGTTCGCCTGCGCTGCGCGCCGCTGCTTTGCCTCACCCATTTCCGCGCCCCTTAGGCTACTGCCCGCCAACCCATGGGGTTGGCGATCCATTCATTTATATCGGTTTCGTACCACGCGACCAGTCCGGCGCTGATGGGCGTCGATGGCGGGAAGGTGCCCGCCGCGATCCGGCGATAGATGGTCGTGCTGGATAGCTTCGTGCGCGCTTTCACGTCGCGAATGCGCAGCAGGTTATCACGACTGCGGTCGGTCATGAACGGCGGCTCCTGTGTGTTGCGGGTCCGACGGTCGCCACCTCTTGGCAGATGACGAAGGTGGAGCCGGGGTTTGCCTTGGCGAGGCGGAGGGCTTCGGTTTCGGCCTGGCCGAACCGATCGTGACGGATCGTTCGACGCTGGTTGACCGCTCGGACCGTGTAGCGCCCCGCGATGGGCAACACGTCGATAGGATGGGTCATTGCCGAGCACCTCCGGGTGCGCAGAAGTTCGTGCGGATATTGTCCGCGTTCATCGTGCCTAGGTCGGCAATCAGCGTTGCAGCAAGGTCGGGCGGCATTCTCGTGACGAGGACGCTGGCCGCAGCCTGCACCAAGACCTGAGCAGCGAGGATGTAGCCGGGGCCGACTTGAGCCATAGCTTCGGCGGCGAGCGATCCAGCAAGATCATTCCGCTGATCGTCCGTCGTCCGCGTTGCGAGACCGGACGAAATGTCAAAATTCGGGTTCTTGGGTTTCATCATAGCGGCACCTCGTTGCGGGACTGCCAGTCGCGGCAGAATCGTTCGGCATAGGTTCTTGGGAAAAGGCTGCCTGGGGCCCCTGTGGGGGTCAGAAAGGGCCATGGTGGGCGGGCGTGGCAGGTGCCAATATTGCTATCGACCGGGGTGTTCTCCGACCCGGTGGCGTTGATGTTGCCGTTCGGGTGCCACCACATGCAGTTGCGGCATTGCTCGCTGCGCTCGGTCATATTGAATACGCCTTCCGCACGAAGCCGTGGCCGCTGACGATGGTGGAGTTCACCCACGTCGTTCGATTGCCGGGCAGCCGCCTGATATGGCCGCGCCGCAGATGCGCCCGCCGCTCGCCCGCTGTGCTGCCATCGCCGCCGCCGATGCCGCCAAAGGCTTCGCCACCGCCAAGTTCGAGAACATGGAAATCCTTGAGGGGCAATTTGCCCGCTTTCAGGCGCTGGCGGTTAAGCGCGGGCGGCGCGTCGTGCCGTTTGAAGCCGACGTTCGCGCAGGACAGGGCGTAGCAGAGGTCCGTATAGGCGTTCACCTCGTCCATGTTGTCGGCCGCGAACAGGTCGGTCGTGGCAGCCGGTCCCGCAGTCGCGATCGTGGCTCCGATCACCTCGGGCAGGATCGGTACGATTGACATCTGCATTGCGGCCCCATCGAGAACCGGCCGCTTGATCCTGCCAGACGCTCGCATGGCATCGCGGAACGGCGATGAGGGCAAATCACGCCGCCATTCGGCATCGTAGGAAAGGTGCATTGCCGCCGAGATCGGCAACCATGCCTGATCCTTGTCATAAAAGGCGATCGACAGCACGACGACGCCGGGGCCCAGGTCACGGCCAGCATTCCAGCTTTGCAGGATCGGAGGCAGATCGTCCGACCATTCCCACGCAAGCGCAATGCGCCGAGAGCATTTGGCGGCGGTATAGTAACCCTCATCCCAATCGACCGGGTTCGCTTCGAATTCGAGCGCGACGACGGGGAAGGGTGGCTTGAAGACGAGCGCGGGCACCTCCGGGCGCGGCTTGTCGCGCTCCAGTAGCTGACCGGAGTTGCCCAAGACGAACACCTGCGCCTGCCGCAGCTTGTCGGCGACATAGCGCATCCCTTGAGCGCTGCCCGGCGCACCGGGGCACGGATAGTTGGCGAGAGCCTCTATCGCCTTCACGGTATAGTTGAGCGCCTGGGTCATGCCGCGCACCTCACCGGTTTGGCGGCGCGTGCCTGCTGGTTGCGCTCGCGCTCGGCGAGCTGGTCCGGGGTGAGATAGCGAAGATAGTTCTTCGCACCGCCCTTGTGCATCCCGAGGGCTCGGTCCACGTCGCAGAACCGTTGGCCTTGCGTCAGCATCTCGACTGCGACCCGGCGGCGCTCCAGCATCACGACAGTTCCGGCGCGGGTCTGCCCAGGCAGGCAGTCGGCGGGCCAGCTTTTGGCGCGGCTGTCGGCGCATCCATAGGGATGAAACCGATCCTTGCCGCATCCGCATTGCGGGTGCGTCCCGTTCAGCTTCATCAGTGCGAGAAATGGTGCCGATGCGCGGCGCACGACGTCGAGGTGGACGCTCAAGATGGAGGCGATGTCACGAAGGCTGTCGGCCGTCGGCAACAATTCGACCATCAGGGCAAGCTTTTCGGGCGTCATGACGCGGGTTTCGGTGGTGGTGGTGTCTGGGTGGCTCATCCCACGATCCTCAAGGCAGGAGGGGCCTTCGCCCCGTCGTCTTCGTCCTCGTCGGCGAGCATCAGGGACTGCATGGCTTCGGCGGTCAGGTTCGGAAGCGGGGTCAGCCCCTTTTCCGGCCCGGCCTTGCCCTGGGTCATGACGCTGCCGACCTTCACCTTTTGCGGCCGCCGGGCGATGGCTGGTCCGAGCCCGAGAAACTCGCCGCGGTTCAGGTTGCGAATGTCCTCAGCCTGGGCACGGGGAAGCCCGAGCAGATCGGCGGCGCGCGCAATGTCGATGTCGAGGAAGGTCCGTCCGAGCAGGAAGTTCGACGCCTCCGCCGCCACGTTCTTGTGCAGCTTCGACAGGCGCTGCGTCGCGATGATGCCCGCCAACCCGCGCTTGCGCCCGCGACACATGAGGTTCGCGACCGCCTGCTGGCTGGTCTTCCGCGTCTCCTTGTCCTCGCCATTGTCGCCGGTCGGCGCGAAGAGGTGCGCCTCATCGATCGCGACGAGGATCGGGTGCCAGTGCTCAGGCGGCGCATCGAACAAGCCGTTCAGGAGCGCCGACACGGCATCCATCTGCTGCTCGATTTCCATCCCTTCGAGGCTCAGCACGACCGATCCGCGCAGATGGCGGGCCTTCGTGGCGATGCTCAGGATGCGGCTTGCCGTGTAATCCTTGGCCTGCACCACGGTATGGCCGAACGCCTCGCCGAAGCTGACGAAGTCGCCCTCCGGGTCGATGATGACCTGTTGAACAATCCCGGCGCATTCTTCGAGCAGGCGGCGCAACAGGTGGCTCTTGCCGCTGCCGCTGTTGCCTTGGATCAGGAGCCGTGTGGTCAGCAGTTCTTCGAGATCCACGAACACCGGCTTGTCGAGATGCAGGCCGATTTCGAGGGCATTGTCTCCGGTCGGCTGAACCGGGGCGACATAGTCGACCTGGGCCTGTTCGGGCGTAATCAGCCCCGGCACCGCTGCCGAGGGAGCCGGGCGCCGCACCGGCGGCGAATAGCTTTCCTCGGCGGCGCGTGCCTTCGCTTCGGCGGAGAGGTTTTCGGGCAAGCCCTCGTCCTTCCGCCACGCAATGATGTTGTTGACCGAGGTGTGGTTTGCGTCAGCAATCTCGCGGTCGGTCTGCCCGGCCGCGTGAAGCGCCTGGGCCAGCATCTTCTGCATCGGCCCGAAAAACGATGTATGTTGGTGCAGCATTATTCTGCCTCCGCTTCGGCATAGGCGGCAGCGAGTGCCTTAAGCATCGATTCCGCCCGCTCCTGTCCGCTTTCGGCCCCCTCGACGGCTTCCTTCCAACCGGGGATGCCGACTTCGGCGAGAACCGTTTCCATCAGCGTCACGTCGATCGGCGTGCCTTCCTTCGCGCGCTGCTGGAGGATGGCGCACAGGCCCTCGAAAACCGCGCCGACGCCCGTCAGCACGAGCCCTTCGAAGGCTCGTCCGATCATGCCCAGGGCCATTTCGACCGTCGCCGCGCCCTGATTGTGCAAAGCGCGCTGAATCGCGGTCACGAAAACGACCTCGCCGGGCTTCCAATATTGCCATGCCTGGATGCGCCCGACGGTCAGCCCCGCCGCTTCGACCACCGTGTTGACCGCGACCGCCTTCGCGTCGCCAGCGATCACCGCCGCGTGGAAATCGTCCAGCTTGCTCATCGCCCGGCGGCTCCGGTTCGCCTGAACGAACAACTCCGCCTCCGCGCGTGGATCATCGAAATCAAACACGACCACCGGCAGGTCGCGAATGTCGCCGCGCAGCTTCGCCGCTTCGAGACGGTGCTGACCATCGATCACGTAGAGGCTGCCGTCGCGCCGCGACACGATCAGCGGCAGGCAAAGCCGCCAATCCCAATTCTCGGCAATCTTGACGATCAGCTTCTGCGACGCGCCACCTTCGATCGATCGTTGATAACTGTCATCGACCTGCAGGTGATTGACCAAGGCGAACTGCGGGGCGGGTGGTGAGCCGATCATGGCTTTCAGGCGCAGCGGCTTGTCGCCCGCGACCTTCGCGATTGGCGCGTGCCGCAACGTGGCGTTTTCGACGCGCTTGCGTTCGCGGGCCGCTTCCGTGCTTTGCGCCAGCGTGGCAACGACCTGATTGTCATCACCGGCGACGGCGGCAAGTTTATCCTGAACCATCTTCGGCGGACAGGCGAACACCCGCTCGCCACATTCGAAGACGGCAAACCCCGGTTCGACCCGAACGGTGCCGTCAGAGGCGGCAATGTCGAAGCTGCCATCTGCGGCCAGGTCGGCCGTCGTCATCCGCTCAACGACCCAGTCAGGGGCTTCCGCGCCTGCGACGCAAATCCAGATTTTCGAAGGCGTCGCCATCACGCCCCCCGGTTCTGGTCGGCGACGAGCGCTGTTACTTCGGCCACCGCCAGCGGCCCGGCCAGATGCAGCAGGGCTGCAAGCGCCTTGATTGCGCCGCTCTGCTCATCGGCATTGGACAGGGAAAATCCGGCATCGTGGATCGGAACAGCGGTCAGCCGGTCCACAAACGGACCGTAGGTCACCAGCTTGCCGTCTTCCGCCACAGCCGCGTTGCCACGGCAGGCCTGCCACAAAGTGACCCACGCCTCTGCCATGCTGTCGTCGCGGCCCGCTGCAATTGCGGCGGCGGCAGCCATGCTGCCCGGACGATTAGGGAAACGAGGTGGCTTTGCCTGGGCAAAGTTCGTCTGTTCGCGCCCGGATGGTGCGCGTGATGCTTCGGCGGCCATGAGCCAACCTCCCTACATGTGTGATGCAGGTGGATCGGCGGAGGCTGGCCCCAATCTGGCGGCTCAGCGCGTCTTTCCTATCCTGCCCGTATCAGGGTTGCGGCCCTAAGGCGCTCGTCTGATGGGCAAGAATTATCCCGAGCGGATAATTGGCGCAAGCCTCAAAATGTACAGACAGGAAATTTAGAGGCGCATAACCGCGCCCGTCGCCCGGCCGACGACCGTGAAAGGGTGGGTTCCCAAGCGAATCGCCTGATGGGTCGGGTTGGTTGAGCATGGTTCCAGCCGGGCCGGGTCGGAGCGGTAACGCTTTAGCGTGGTCTCGCCTTCGCCGTTCATGACGGCATAGACGCCGCCCTCGCGCAAATCGCGATCATGCGGATTGATGACGACGAAGCCGTCATCCGGCACAATTTTATTCATGCTGTCGCCAGCGGCGCGAAGGGCAAAGGCGTCCTTTGGTGCATTAACGACGTCGATCATGTCGCCATCTGCATCTTCAATCGCCTGTTGCCAATTACCAGCGGCGATCGCCCCAATAACTGGGATGCGCGATACGTCCGCATGGGGCATCCGCTCGGCGACGAGTTCGCTACGGTCGACCTCCAAGGCGGCGGCCAAGCGCTCGATCCATTCCAGGGTCAGCGGGCGCTGCGAGGTTTCCAGCTTCTGGATGTTGCTGGTCGTCGTCCCCGCGCGTTCGGCAACCTCGCGCAGTGTGAGGCCTTTGGCTTTACGCGCCGAGCGCAGTCGGGAGGCGGCGATTGTCGGCAATGTGCCCATGGGGAAGTCCTTTCGCCGTCGCTGTATCCGTAGCGGATACAGTGACGCAATTATTTTTCCTGTCCCCCTCTGGACCAAATTGTCCGCACAGGATAATTTTGGGACATGCAGCTTCGAGAATGGTTGGCTGAGACCAACACCCCCTTAGCCGCATTCGCTGGCCGGATCGGCGTTGCGAATGCCAGTGTCGTTGCGCGGTATGCAAATGGCCGCGTTCCCCGACAGCCGCAGGTGCGCGAAGCGATCGTGCGAGAAACCGAAGGCCGCGTTTCGCTGGCTGAAGTCTTCGGTCATGCCAAGGCAGAAGGTTAATGCGCGGCGGGCGGCGCGGAGCCCAGCGCTCCCCCGAACGCGAGGCCGAGTTTCGGCGGATCGTTGAGGACACCAAGCAGCGCTACAATCTGACTGACATCGTAGCCCGGACCCGCAAGCTGGTGCGCGGGTCGAAAGGCGAGCGGATGGCCCTTTGCGCATTTCATAACGAGCGCAGTCCATCGATGCAGATCAGCGACGCGAAGGGCGTGTTCTATTGTCACGGCTGCGGCGCGACCGGCGACCTGATCCAATATGTCATGCAGGTCGAGCGGTGCAGCTTCGTGGAAGCCTTGCGATGGCTCGGCGCGGCGGAACTCCCTGCGGTTGATCCGGCCCAGCGCGCCAAGGCCGCCGAAGAGGATGAGGCATTGCGGCTCGCGGCCATTGCCGACGCGCAACTCATTTGGGATCGGTCTATCGATCCGACCGGAACCCCTGCCGAACGGTATCTGCGGGACGTGCGTGGCATCACCATGCCGTTGCCGCCATCCGTGCGTTTCGGCGTCGTGCCGACGGGCCGGGACGATGATGGACGCTGGAAGCGTCCTTATCCCGCCGTCGTCTTCGCCGTGCGCAACCGTGCGAGCGAGATCGTCGGTGTTCAGCGGGTGTTCGTGACCGATGACGGATCGGCCAAGCGCTGGGGCAAGGCGTCGAAGTTGAGCCTTGGCCGACCCCGTGGTTCTGTGGTCATCCTCTCCGGCGGCGCGCCTGGCGAATGGGTGGTGACCGAGGGGCCGGAGGATGGGCTTTCCCTCGCGCAGGAAATGCCCGGTCGGACGGTCGCGGTTGCCTTGGGCACCGCCATGATGCCGGTTATCGACTATCCTCCGACCATCCGGCTGGTGACCATCGCTGGTCAGAATGACGCTCCTGGCCGCGCCGCCGTCGAAAAGGCGAGAGCCGCGCTCTTGGAACGCGGCCTTGCTGTCCGCCTCATGTTCCCGGCCGATGGCTTCAAGGATTTCAACGACCATCTGCTCGGTAAACGCGCGGACGCCCCGGCGGCGGTGCGGTCATGAGCGGCATGTTCGAAGAAGAGCTATCGGCGGCGGAGGGAATAGCCCTCGTCAACCTCGATGCCGAAATTGGGCTGCTGGGCGACCTCATCAACGACAATCGTCTGGTCGACCAAGTGGCCGATCGTCTGCGGGGGCGCGACTTTTCGGTGCCGCTCTACGGCCAGATTTTCGAACGGATCGTGGAACAGGCGGCGGGTGGCGCATCGGTCAACGCCGTCACCCTTGCCCCGTTCTTCACCAACGATCCGACCTGGCCGCGCGCCTATTCCGTGCTGTCGGCAGCGGCGCTCAACGCTGGGCCGCGCGCTCGGTCCAAAGCCTATTTCGATCAGATTTTGCTCTTGTCGAATCGGCGGCGCATGGTGGCCGGGTTGCAGGATGTCATTGTGTCGGCCCGCGACCTGTCCGTGCCGAAAGAGGAACTGGTCGCCAACGCTGACGAGGCGGTGGCCGAAATGGCGGAACAGGTCGCCAATGCCCAGGCGCCGGTTGGCACCTACGCGCAGGGCGTTATCGACAGCTTCGGCAAGCCGATCGTCGGCGTCCGCTGCGGTATCATAGGATCGCTTGATGAGGCGGTGGGCACCTTGCGGCCTGCAAACTTCGTCGTGGTCGGCGGGCGTCCGGGCATGGGTAAAACCAGCCTCGTCACGTCCTATTCAATCGGTGCCGCGCTACAGGGTCACGGCGTTCTCATATTCTCGTTGGAAATGAGCGCCGACGAACTGACCCGGCGGATGCTGGCCGACATGACGTTCAGCCCGAGCGGGGGCGTGCCATATGAGCATATCCGCGACGGGACCGTGCGTCAGCACGATATGGCGGCGGTTCTCAAGGCGAAGCATCGCTTTGACGAGCTGCCAATCGAGATCAACGAGACCTCGGGCCTGACGCTCGCTCGCCTGATCCGGCAGACACGGAGCCATAAGCGCCGCCTCGCCGCTCAGGGCGGTAAACTTGAACTGGTCGTGGTCGATTACCTTCAACTCATGGCCCACAGCCGCAAGGGCATGTCGCTGTATGAACATGCCACCGAGATCAGTTCGGGATTGAAATCCTTCGCCAAGGAAGAGGGGCTCGTCGTCATGGCCGTGGCGCAGTTGAGCCGCGACCTTGAACGGCGGCCCGACAAGCGGCCTATCCCGTCCGACCTGCGCGATAGCGGCCAGATCGAGCAGGACGCCGACGTAATCCTCTTCGTCTATCGCGAGGAAGAATATCTGCGCCGTGAGGAACCCGCCGACCAGTTCGGCAACAAATACGAGGAATGGCGCACGAACATGAATGCCGTGCGCAACAAGATTGAGTTCCTCGTCCCCAAGCGCCGCAGCGGCCCCACGGGGAAGGCAATGGGCTGGTTCTTCGGGGCCAATTCGGCCGTCCGGGGCAGCGATTTCTACAGTCAATCATACTGCCCACCGGGCGGTCGGGAGAATGGATAATGGCACGGATACGGTCGATTCATCCGGGTCTGTGGACCGACGAAGCATTCGTCTCCCTGACCCTCCAAGCGCGCCTGTTGTACTTGGGCCTGTTGAACGAATGCGACGATATGGGATCCTTCGAATGGTCGCCCATTAAGCTCAAGATGCGCCTTCTGCCCGCCGACACTGCGGACGCCGCCGAACTGCTGGCCGAATTGCAGACGCACGGCCAGGTCATGGCCTATGAGGTCGGCGAAAAGCGGTACGGCGCGGTACGGAATTTCTGCCAGTATCAGCGCCCCAAAAAGGCCACGTCAGTCTATCCCCAGCCGGAAGCGGTGGGGAAGTGGGTGAACACCGAGGCCCGTTCAACTCGCGACGGTGGGGGAACCGGCGGCGCTAAAAAGGGTGCTAGTGGGGAAGCTGGTACAGGTTCAACCAAGGGCAAAGGGGAAGCGGTGGGGAAGCGGTTACCCACCGATGGGGAAAAGTCTCGCCAGAGGAAGGAGGGAGGAGGTAATACGCTTACTGACGTAAGCGGCGCTGGCGCGCCGAAACCCGATCCGAAAAAGGCCCTTTTCGACGCAGGGCTGGCCCTGCTGATGGAGGCCGGGAATTCCCGCAAGCAGGCTGGGGGTCTCATATCCCGGTGGATACGAGACCATGGGGAGGACTGGACCAATGCGGCCATCCTGAGCGCTGCCGGCAAGGCGGACCCTGTCGCGTGGATCGAGGGGCGGAAAAACGCCAAGGTGTCGGTTGAGGACGAGGCGGCGGCAATCAGCCGCGCGACTGCCGATCGCTACCGGCGCATGGACATGCCCGGCCCGCCGCCGGGCGTGCTGGAACCCATATGAAACCGGAAGGATACCCGCTGCCGTGGTGCGACGAGGTCGACGCGCCGTACTGGCACCTCAACCTGCTTTTCTGCAGCAACCGGGATTGGGCCCGCTGGCAGCGCGACAGATCGGTGGGCGAGGTCATCCCCGTGCTGCGGTGGGTGCTCAACCTGCCCGCGCCGGGGGTGTCTCATGGGGCGTGACGACATGGCGCAGGCGCGAATGAAGAGCGAGGGATTGGGGCGGGACATGAGCAATATCAAACTGACGGACGGCAAGGCGACGAGGTGGTTCATTCTCCGAACGTCGGGCCCGTCGACCATGCGCCTGGCCGCGTCGTTGCAAGACGCCGCTATCGAGGCCTGGACGCCGACCGAGCATATCCGCCGCCGGGTGCCGCGCAGCAAAAACACCGAGTTTCGGATCGTGCCGTTAGCGCCGACCTATGTGTTCGTTCGTGGGGATCGGCTTGACGAAATGCAGAGGATCGAGCGCGCCGAGGTCACGCCGCATCCGGCCTTCTCCATTTTCCGGCATTGCGGAAAGACGGTGTTCGTCAGACATTCGAACCTGCATCCAATGCGGCTGATCGAGCAGGACAGCTACCGGCGTTCCCTGCCTGCCTCGGGCCGTCGGCCGATGAAGAAGCGCGGCGAGCGATACGAGGTTGGCGATGCGGTGAAGCTGACGATGGGGGCGTTCGCGGGGTTCGAGGCGTTCATTGAAAGCAGCGACGGGCTGGTGACGACGCTCAAGGTTGGGATATTCGGGCGACCGACCGAAGTGAAGGTGCCGACTTTACAACTTCGGGAAGCGAGCGTATCTGTCGCAAATACCGCTGCTTGAGCAGCCTGCGACGAGCGTGACCGGCTGGCGCTATTGCCTTACTGCCCTCGTCCCCACCGCAAGGGCGCACGCGCTCCAAGCGTTGTCCAGCGGTATGGAAGAACCCCGATCATGACGAACCGCAAAGCGTGGCACCGCACCGGCGAGGATAAACGCGTTCGTGGCAGGGCCGGGCAGGTAGCCCGCGCCCGCCGCTTGGCCCGGACCTATGGCCTGTGCGAACGCTGCCTGGAGAAAGAGCGCAGCGTCATAGCGACCGTCGTGAACCACAAGATACCGCTTGCCCATGGCGGGCCAGACACCGACGAGAACACCGAGAACCTCTGCAAGCGGCACGACGACGAGGCGACGGCGGCGCAGTTCGGCAAGGCCCAGCCGATCGAGGGGAAGGGCGTGGGTGCCGATGGTCGGCCGACCAGCCCGGATCATCCTTGGAACAGGGCGCGATGAGCGAGACAGTTGAACTGCTCGGCGGCCCTATGGACGGCCAGCGCATAGCCATCCGGCATGGCGACACCATCCGCATGATGCGGATGCCGCCCGGCCCGCTTCTGCTGTCGGATGGACCGCCATCGCCGCCGCCCGAGCCCATCGAATACCGGCGCAGCGCCCGGAACCGTTCGCGGTTCATCTTCCACCCGACGCACCGCGACGGGATTGATTAACCCTCTGATTTGGCACGGTTCTTGCCATTCAGGCCGGGCGGGGGTGTGTTGCCAAAGCGCCACACCCCACCCCCCGGTCAAAAGTCTGGAGCCGACGGGGCTGGACACCGCACCGACCCTCCGTGCGCGCCGAGAGCAATTTTTTAGGGGGGAGGGTTTCGGTGCCCGGCCCCGTGGAGGCCGAGCATGGCTGAAATCGTCGGACTGCCAGGCGGCGATGGCGTTCCGCCCGAGCCCAATTGGCGCACCATCTTCGGTCGCGCGCCTGATCGCGAGGCCGCCGCCTCCTATTGGCGCAGCATCATCAGCGAGTTGCGCACCGCCGAAAAGCTGGCTGTCGCCAACGCGCATTCCATCAAGCGTCTCGTCGTCGCCTATGTCACCTATGACATCAGCGCGCGCGAAGTGCTGAAAATGGGCCCGGTCATCAAGGCGAAGAAGACCGGCGTCCCGACCTACAACCCATGGTGGACGACGATGTCGAACGCCGACAGCCAGGCGGCGGCGCTGGAAAAAGCGCTCTGCATCACGCCGCGCGAGCGGGGCGCGGGCGCGAAGGTTCAGCGGGCGACCAAGCGCCAGACCGGCGGCGGATACCTGAAGAACCGTGGCTAACCGCTTCCTGTCGGACCCCGATCCGACAACGGTTTGGGCGAAAGCGGCGGTCGACGGCAAGCTGTTCACCTGTGGCGACCTCGTCCGCTATGCCGCCGAGCGCCATCTGCGGGACATTCGCGACGGCGAGAAGCGCGGGATATACTGGCGGCCTGATGCCGCCGCGCATTTCCTCAACTTCCTGCCGTCGGTTTTTCAGGTCACGGACGGGCCCGCGCAGGGACAGCCCTTCCACCCCCTCGAATACCATACGTTCGTCGGGGGATCGTTGTTCGGCTGGCGCACCGCCACCGATCGCTGGCGGTTTCGTACCGGCTGGCTGGAAACCGGCAAGGGCCAGGCGAAGTCACCGCTCATGGGCGCGATCGGCGTCTATATCATGGGCTGGTGCGACATCATGCGCGCCCAATGCTATGCGATCGGCGAGGACAAGGCGACCGCGAACGTCCTGTTCCGCGATGCCGTCGCGATGTGCCGCGCCGACATTCCCGATGCCGAGGAAGAGGGTGAAAGCCTTGAGCGCCTGGGCGAGGTCATCATTCGCGGCGAGTTGGAGAACGCGTGGAAGATCGAGCATCCCGACAGCGGCTCGTTTTTCATGCCCATCGCCAGCGGCGAATCCCAATCGGGTCCGCGCCCATCCTATGTCGCGGGCGACGAGATCCACGAACTGAAATCGGAATCGGCGCTGCTGACGTGGAAGGCGGCGATCGACAAGATGGCGGGCAACGCCTTGATGCTGCTCGGGACCAATACGCCGTCCCGCGCGACCCAGCATGTCGGAACCGCTTGGTCCGACATGTACCAGTCGATTGTGAAGGGTGAGGCGAAGGACGACACCGCGTTCGCCTTCATTGCCCGCATCGACAAGGGTGACCGGGAAACGATTTTCGAGAACGAGCGCGCCTGGCAGAAGTCGCTGCCCGCGCTTGGCGAGACGTTCCCGATCGAGAACATTCGCGAGACGGTCAATTCGGCCAAGCTTCGGCCTTCGACCAAGTCGAGCACGAAGCGCCTGTATTTCGGCATCGACAGCGCCGCCGCCGATTTCTGGATCAGCGAAGAGAAGTGGCTGGCGGTGCAGGGTCTGGTCGATGCCCGCGCCATGCGCGGCCGGAAGTCGTGGCTGTCGCTCGACCTCGCGCAGAAGAACGATTTGACCGCGCTTTCGCAGGCATGGGAACTGCCCGACGATTCGGTTGCCGTGAAGACGTGGTATTGGACCACGAAAGAAGGGCTGGAAGAGCGGGCCGACGCCGACAAGGCCCCCTATCTGGATTGGGTCGAGGGCGGACACCTGACCGCCACCCCAGGCGCGACGATCGATTACACCTTCGTCGCTGCAAAGGTGCAGGAACAGATTGCGGACCACGATGTCGAGGCATTGGTGGTCGACCCCGCGTTCCTCACCTCGTTCACCGATGCGTGCGACCAGATCGGGTTGGACTGGTGGCTTTGGAAGGGCCCCGACAAGCCCACCGGGCGCGGCCTGAAAATCGTGAAGCACGCGCAGGGTCAGAAGATCATGTTCGAAGGCGAGCAGCTTTGTATGCCGCATTCGATCACGCGCACCGAAGACCACATCCTCGACGGCAATCTGCTCGTGGACGATTCTCCGGTCACCTATTCGTGCGCAGCCAATGCCACGATCGAGGCCGACGGCATCGGCAACCGCATGTTCAACAAGAAGAAGTCGCGCGGCCGGATCGACGGCATGGTCACCATTGCGATGGCCGTCGGCGCAGCCACGGCGGCGGCGAAGCCCAAGAAGAAATCGGTCTACGCATCGCGCGGCGTGCGCCGGGTTTAAGGAGGGCATATGTCCCATGTCGCCTGACGATTACCGCGCCCGCGCTGGTGGTCGCCGATCCTATGCACCCCGGTTTCATGCCGGGCCGAACCTGTCCGGCCCTATCGTCGCCTATGAGACCTATGGCCTGAACGACCCGGCGTTGGTCGAGATGATGCGCGGCAGCGGCGGCCGGGTCGGCGTCGCGGGCATCGGCGTCACCGACAAGATGGCGCTCCGCAACAGCACGTTCTTTCGCGCCGTGTCCCTGATCGCGGGCAGCATGGGCATGTTGCCCACGCACCTGATGCGCCTGATGCCCGACGGCACCCGCCAGAAGGCGAAGGATCACCCGCTCTACAACGTGCTCCACCGCAAGGCCAACGACTACCAGACGGCGAGCCAGTTCAAGAGCTACATGCAGACCTGCGCGTTGCTGGACGGCAACGCCTATGCCCTCAAGGTGAAGTCGCGCGGCGCTGTTCGGCAGTTGATCCCGCTGCCCCGTCGCCGCGTGAAGCCGCAGCTTTCCGACACCTTCGACCTGTCGTTTCGGTATGATCGCGAGAAGGGCGGCCCGGTCACCCTGTCGAAAGACGATGTCTTTCACTTCCGCGCGCCCGTGTCGCTTGATGGGCTGACCGGCGTATCGCTGCTCGACATCGCGGCCGACACGCTGGGCATGTCGCACCGCGCGCTACAGGCGGCGGGCCGCGTCATGTCGAAGGGCACGATGGTTCGTGGCGCGCTCGAAACCGACCAGCAACTGGGCGACGAGGCGTTCCAGCGGCTGCGCGACAGCCTCCGCGACCATTACACGGGGCCGGATGCCGACGAAGATTTCCTGATCCTTGAAGAAGGGTTGAAGGCGAAGGTGCTGACCGGCACCACCAAGGATAACCAGCTCGTGGAATTGCGACGCCTGGAGGCCGAAGAGGTCAGCCGGTTCACCGGCGCGCCGCGCCCGCTGCTCATGTTCGATGAGACCAGTTGGGGCAGCGGCATCCAGCAGCTTGGCCTGTTCTTCGTCACCTATTGCCTGCTGCAATGGTTCGTAATTTGGGAAGAGGCCATCTGGTTCGGGCTGCTGAACCCGACCGAGCAGGAAACCATGTACGCCAAGTTCAACGACGGCGCGCTGCTGCGCGGGTCGCTTAAGGAACAGGCCGAGTTTCTCAAGGCGGCTTTGGGGCCGAACACCGGCTTTTTCACGCCGAACGAGGCCCGCGAATACATGGAAAAGAACCCGCTTCCCGGCGGCGATGACCTTCCGCGTGCTGGCACGACCGCCGCGACGATCCAGGAGGATGAAAATGCGGATGCGTAACGGTCTGTTCGCAGTGAGCGCCGCGCGCCCCCCGGCCATGCCGGACCTGGGCAGCGGGAACGAATGGCAGTTCGAAACCCAGGCGCTCGACCCCGGCTTTGCGGCCTTCGAGGTGAAGGCGCTGGCGTCCGACAAGCCGACCATTTCGATTTTCGACCGGATCGGGGCCGATTATGACGGCAACGGCGTCACCGCTTCGCGGGTCGCGGCGGCGCTCCGCTCGATCGGCAACAAGGCGGCGACGGTCGAAATCAATTCGCCCGGCGGCAACTATTTCGAAGGCGTCGCCATCTACAACCTCCTTCGCCGTCACCCGCAGGCGATCGACGTTCAGATTTTGGGCATCGCCGCGTCGGCCGCCTCGATCATCGCCATGGCGGGCGACACCATCGCCATCGCTCATAATGCCGAGATCATGATCCATCAGGCGCAGGGCGTGTTTTTCGGCAATGCCGACGACATGGAGGGAGCCATCCCGATCCTGCGCAAGCTCGATAGCGCCATGGTGGATGTCTATGCCGCGCGAACCGGCAAGGGTGCTGACGAACTGCTCGAAATGATGCGGGCGGAAACGTACATCGGCGGAGCGGAAGCCGTGAAGGCAGGCTTTGCCGACAGCGTCATGGAGCGGGAAGCCCAGATGCCGGTCTATGCGAGCGCCGACTCGCCGAAGGACAAGGCGAGCCTTGATAAGTTTCTCGCGACGAAGGGAGTGTCGCGTTCCGAGCGGCGCGACCTTTACCGCGCGATGGGGATGAGCACGCCTCGCGCTGCTGATCCTGACCCTGCCACGCCTCGCGCTGGCGATGAACCGGAGGCGATGTCTCGCCTCCTCCAGGCCATGACGGTCTAACCCCCACATAGGAAAAGCACCCATGTTCATGCAGAACACCGTGCGGACGGCTGGTCCGCGCGCTCGGGGTCTCATCGCCGTGCGCGCCGAGGCTCCGCCTACCATCGATGCGCTCGCGCGCGGCTTCGAGGCGTTCAAGGAGACGCACACCCGCCAGCTTGAGGAGATCAAGAAGGGCGTGGCCGATGTCGTCACCGCCGAGCAACTGGAGAAGATCAACGCCGCCCTGACCGAACTTCAAACGGCGGTGGACGATCAGGCCAAGATTCAGGCCGCTGCCAAACTGGGCAACGGTGGCGTGATCGGCGACATCCAGGCCGACCCCGAATATACCGCCGCGTTCAAGGCGCATATGCGCAAGGGCGAAAAGGCTCCTGCCGACATCGAAGCGGCGATGAGCCGGGGCACCGATGCCGATGGGGGCTATCTCGCGCCGATCGAGTGGGATCGCACCATCGGCGAGAAGCTGAAGCTCATCAGCCCGATGCGCGCCGAGAGCCGTATCATCACGATCAGCGTCGCGGGCTTCAAGAAGTATTTCGGTGACCGCAACGTCGGCTCGGGCTGGGTCGGTGAGACGGCCAGCCGCCCGGCGACCACGACGCCGCAGATCGGCGTCCTCGATTTCACCCCCGGCGAGCTCTATGCGAACCCGGCCATCACGCAGCAGTTGCTGGACGATGCCGCCGTGGACCTCGAAAAGTGGCTGGGCAGCGAAGTCGACACCGAATTTGCCCGTCAGGAAGGCATCGGCTTCACCTCGGGCGACGGTGTGAACAAGCCTTACGGCGTTCTCACCTATGTCGAGGGTGCTGCCAACGCCGCGCGCCATCCCTATGGCGCGATCAAGGTGAAGAACAGCGGCGCGGCGGCGGCGCTGACCGGGGACGGCATTCTCGACCTCATGTATGACCTGCCGTCGCAGTACGCTGCGAACGCCAAGTTCCACATGAACCGCCTGTCGATGGGCGCGGCTCGCAAGCTGAAGGATGGGCAGGGCAACTATCTGTGGCAGCCGTCCTACGCCTCGGGCCAGCCGCAGACCCTGGCGGGCGCGCCGATCGTGGAGCATCCCGACTTCCCGCTGATCGCGGCGGGCAACATCGCGGCGCTCTACGGCGACATGGAGGCGACCTATCTCGTCGTTGATCGTGTCGGCATCCGTGTCCTTCGCGATCCCTTCACGAACAAGCCGTTCGTGCACTTCTACACCACGAAGCGCGTCGGTGGCGGCGTGCACGATCCGCAGCCGATGCGGGCGCTCAAGGTCGCCGCAAACTCGTAACCTCTGCCGGGCCGGTCATGAACCGGCCCGGTTCTTCGAAGTCGTGGTGCGCCACGGTTTCGATGAACCAAGGAGAGCCCCATGGACACGACCAACCAGAACAACGTCGCACCCGCGACCGAAATCGACACCTCGGGCGCGCCCCAGCAGATCGTTCCCGATGTCGATATGGAGCACCCCGCCGTCGACAATGACCCGCGCGCGGGGACCACGACCGAACAGAACCGCATCGACTTCAACGACCCGACGATTTCGGGTTCGGATCAGGTCGCCATCAACCTGGGCATGAAGACCGAGGAAGAGGCTGCCAAAGAGGCGAAGCGCGCCGCGAAGAAGGGCTGACGCCCTCCCAGCCCCTCCAGCGAGCGAGGTGAATTATGGACATCGTCTCGCTGGAGGATGCCCGGCGGCAGTTGCGGCTGGGCTCCGACACCTCGCGCGATGACGAATTGCGCGGGTGGATCGCGGACGCGACCGGGTTTATCGAGGATTACACCGGCCACACCCTGTCGCTCCGCAATGTGACGCAGACCTTCACCGGCTTCGACACCATGGCTTTGCGGGCTTGGCCCGTTGCCGCGTCGGCCGTGCCGGTCGTCACCTATGCCGACCAGGCGGGACAGGCTGTCGCGGTTCCGGCGGCGCGCATCGATGTGTCACGACGCCCGGTACGTGCTGTGCCGAAAATCGGCACACGATGGCCTTCGGTGGCAGCGGGAACGACCGTCACCGTCACCGTGGCGGCCGGATATGCCAGCGCCGACGACGTGCCGCGCAATTTCCGTCGCGCCGCGCTGCTGCTCATCGGCGCATATGACGCGGACCGCGAAGGCGGGGAGATCATGGCTGAGGCGGAGAAGCGCGCGCGCAGCCTCTGTTCGAACAAGCGGGCCCGATCGCTATGAGCGTAGGCAAGGGGCTTTCCAGCCGCCTCCGCGAAACGGTGCGGATCATGATGCCCGATCAGGAGCCCAACGGCCAAGGTGGACGCAGGCCCGCCGCCGGGACCGAAGGATGGAAGGTGCTCGACACCGTGGCGGCCGAAATCATCGCCCTTCGCGGCAATGAGGCCATGCGGAACAGCGTCGAGCGCGCCGTTCAGATGTGGAAGGTCACCATTCGCGACCGCCCAGACATTCGGATGTTCTATCGCCTCGTCTGGACGAAAACCGGGACGGTCATGGACATCACGTCCGCCGCCCCCGACCCGGAAACCCCCGGCGCGTTGGTGATGACCGGCGAAAGCGGCATTGTCGGGAGAAACAGGCGATGAGCAAGCTTAAGGGGGCCCGTGCCACCCGCTCGCTGTTGCGTCGCCTCCCTGACGAATCGCAAACCGAGATTATCGGCGCGTTCGAGCGGGGTGGACCACGCTTGCGGGCAGCGATCCAAGCCCGCGCCAAGCGAAAGACCGGGACACTGGCGGCGGGGGTCAAGTACCGCATCTACCCCAAGACGCTGCGGATGCAGGTCGGCCTTCTTGGCACCAAGCGGGGCCGGGCGAAGCTGTTTTACGGCTTCGTGCTGGATAAGGGCCGCAAGGCGCAGGTGGTTACCGTGCAGCGGCGGCGCGTCGGCTCGGGCAAAGTGTTGTCGCGCGGGCGCAAGCGGGCTCAGGACATCGTTTCGACCTATCGCCTGCGCGTGAAGGCGCTGGCCGCCGACCGTTTCGTGACAGGGCGCTATCCCGACCTTCGCCGCGTGATCGGCGATGAAGTCCGCACGCTCTTCGATCGCGCATTGCGCCGAGTGGCAGGGGGTCTGCGTGATTGATGCGAAATCGGCGGTCAAACAGACCGTCTATGCCGAATTGTCCCCAGCATTCACTGCGAATGAGGCAGGCGTCTTCGAGGATGTACCGGAGGATGAGGATTTCCCGCTCATCATCTTGGGCGACATCGAAAGCGTGCCGTTCGGACGCCATGACGACCCGGACCGGCGGGTAACCCTGACCCTCATTACCCTGACCGAGGGCGATGAAAGCGCACCCTGTATCGCGTTGCAGGCCAAGGCCGAAGGGCTGCTGGCCGACAAGTCTTTTGAGATCGAGGGTTGGGTGCTGCACGTCTCGCTGGGCAGCAGCGACGCCGCGCTGACCGAAGACGGCACCGGATACCTCGGCACCTCGATCATCAACGTCCTCGCCTTCCGCGACGACTGACCCTTTCCACCACCTCCGCCCCGCCTCGCCAGCGGGACTTTTTCAAGGAGAAGCACGATGGCGAAGAAGCTTGGCAACGATTACCTGCTGTGGGTCGAAAGCTCGACCTCCGGCACGTATAACCTCGTGAAGGGGCAGCAGACCCTTTCCATCTCGCGCGACGCGGGTTCCATCGACACGTCGACCAAGGACGACGCCGGTTACGGCACGTCGGCCCCTGGCTTGAAGTCGCTGAAAATCTCGCTCGACATGATCCCGAACCTGCCCGACGCCAACGGCTACACGCGGCTGGAATCGCTCTGCAACGTCGCGCCCGCCGTGCCGTTCAACATCCAGATTCGCAAGGGCGGCGCGTCGGGCGGCAATGCCGACGTGGTCTTTGCCGGTCAGGTTTACGGCAACCTCGACAGCACCGAGTTCGGCCAGAACGACGCCGTCAAGGCGAAGGGCGCATTTTCGGCCGCCGCCGCGCCGACCACCGACATCCTCGGTTGATAGGAGCCCACCATGGAAATCACGATTGGCGGCAAGGCTTACCGCACCCGCAAACCCTCCGACCTCGACAAGGCGCTGCTTGGCACCACCGGGTGCAGCGCCGCCGAGATCGCGTCCCACCTGGGCGGATGGCCCAGCGCTGGCCGCATCGCCTCGGCGCTGCATCCGTTCCTGCCCGACGATGCCCCTTCGGCCCCGGAACTGGCGCAGGCCATCGCCGCGTCCGAGGATGGCCCTAAAATCCTCGTCGCGGTGAAGAAGCTGTATGCGGCCGATGAGGAAACGGCGACCGCCGCCCCGGCCACCGCGTCGAAGCCGAGCAAGACGGAATGAGCGACGCCGCGAACGACATTCGCGGCGAGGTCGACCTTGTACTGGACGGGCAACGCTTCGTGCTGCGCCCGTCCTATACGGCGATCAAAGCCATGGAGAAGAAAACCGGCCGGGCACTGATCGAACTGGCGCAGTTGGCCGAACAGGGCGCGATGACGCAGGAGCATCAGGCGATCGTCGTGACGGAGTTGGTCCGCGCCTGGGGGCGCGAATTGGCCGAAGACGAATATGCCACCGCCGAACAGAAGATGATGATTACCGCCGCCCGGTCAGCGAACGCTGACACGATCGGCGAACTGCTCTACCCGGTCGGCGTGATGGAGGTGCAGCCGCGCCTTCAAATCGTGCTGGGGCTGGCACTGACGGGGGGATGCCTGCCGTCGGGGGAAATGAAGCCGACGGCGACGACGACGCCCGAGATCCCCGTCGGCGATTGATGGGCATTGCCGCTGCGGCGTTCGGGTGGACGGCGGCGGAGTTTTGGGCATCGACCCCTCATGAATTTTGGGCCGCGTTCGAAGCTTGGAAGGCGATGAACACCAAGCCTGACGATTAATCGCACTTCGGCAATTCAATCGGCTTTTCGCCCGGCGCGACGGGCATCGCGGCGAGGTCTTTCCTCAATTGGCGACATGCTCGCGCGGTATCGACCATCGCCTTCGCTGTGGCCTTGTTTCGGTCGTCTGCCTGCCGCTGCGATGACTGGTAGCTCGTCACGAGCATCCAACCCAATCCGGCCAGGATGATCGGCAGCCAAATAATCATCGCCAACTGCATGGCGGTGACCGGCCGGGCGAATCTTGAGCGCTGATTTTCCATAGGAAGGAGCCTCCATGGCAGGCACCACCGACGTCAAGTCCCTGATGCTCCAAGTGGACGCGTCGGTTGAACTGCTGCGGAGGAACCTCCAGCAGGGGCTGCGCGACATCGGCGCATTCGAACAGTCGGCCAACCGGACCGCCGGGCAGGTCGACCAGCGCTTGGGCCAAGTCGGCCGTAGCTTCAATCTCAGTGCGCCGATTGCTCGCACGCGCGCCGAAATTGCGACGATCGGGACCACTGCGGACCGTGTCGAGCGACAGGTTCGCCAATCGACCACCAGTATGCGGACCGCTCTGCTGGCGTCGACGGCGGGCCTTGGGGCGGCGTTCAGCGTCAACCAGGTCAAGGAATATGCCGACGGCTATACCCGCTTCACGAACCAGTTGAAGGTTGCGGGTTTGGAAGGCGCTGCGCTCGGCAAGACGCAGAATGACCTATACGGCATCGCGCAGCGCTACGGCGTCCAGCTTGAATCGGTGGGCGGCCTTTATGGTCGCCTGACGCAGGGCGCGAAGGAATTGGGCGCGTCGCAATCCGATTTGCTCCGCTTCGTCGGCGGCGTAGGCGCTGCCCTTAAGGTGCAGGGTGGCGACGCAGCGTCGACCTCGGGCGCGATCCTGCAGCTTACCCAGGCGCTGGGCGGCCAGATTGTCCGGGCAGAGGAATTCAATTCGATCAACGAGGGCGCGCGGCCGATCCTTCAAGCCGTGGCGAATGGCATTGACCGTTTTGGCGGCTCGGTCGCGAAACTGCGCGGCGAGGTTATCGAAGGCAAGGTAACCAGCCGCGAGTTCTTCGAGGCGTTCCTCAAGGGATCGGCCCAGCTCGAAGCGCAGGCGTCGAAGGCCAATTTCACCATCAGCGCGTCGTTTCAAATCCTGAACAATGCGCTCGGCAAATATATCGGCGAGAGCGACCAGGCGTTCAGTGCGTCGGAGCGGGTCGGCGGCGCGATCGTCAGCATCGCGAACAATCTCGACACCATCGTCCCGGCCCTAACGACCATCGCTATCGCCTATGGCGCAACGAAGGCGGCCGGGCTGGCATTCGGCGGCGTCGCTTCCGTCATTGCCACGGTCGCCCAAGCGGACCGCGCGTTGGCGGAACAGGTGCTGCTTGGGAATGCCTCGTTCGTCAGCCGGTCGGAACTGGCAGCCAATTCCGCCCGTCTCGTCGCGGCAACGGATGCTGAAGCGGTCGCCAGCATTGAGGCGACGATCGCGGCCCGGCAGGCGGAACAGGCCACCCCGCGCGAGCAGATCGCGGCGGAGCGTGCCTTGGCCGCCGAACGGCGGGCGCAGGCGGTCAATCTGGCGGCGCAGAATGTCGGCGGCGGCAATCGTACCGCGTTGCTTGCCGCGCAGCGCAAGGCCGAGAATGACGCATCGTTCGCGACACAGCGACTGACGACGGCACGCCAGCGCCTTGCGGTGGTGGACGCTGAATTGGCGGTTGCTGAAAGCAGTGTGGCTGGGGCGCATGAGAAAGCCGCCGCATCGGCGGCGATAGCGGAGGCGGCAACTGCGCGCGCGACGATCGCGGCGCGGGCGGGCGCGGCGGCATCGCGACTGTTCGCCGGTGCGCTGACGTTGATCGGCGGCTCGGTCGCGGGGGGCGCTGCCGTGCTGGCGATCGGCGCGCTCGTCGGTGCAGTGCTGATGTACCGGAACGCTATGCAGGCGGCCGAAGACAGGAACCGCGCCACCGCTGCGGCAATGAAGGAGACCTCCGAGGCGAGCGTCACCCTCAATCAAGATTTGAGGCTGATGGCACAGGCAGGTGCGTCCGCCGCCTCCGGGCTGACGCAAGTCGGTGCAAATGCGGCTTCCTCGACCGGTCAAATGCTTACGTTCGCGGGGGCCGTTGGCGAGGCAGCTGAGAAGCTGCGCCAGTTGGCGATAGCACGTCGTAACGAACAAGTTCTGGACCTCGCTACTAAGTCGGTTGCAGCGGAGCGCCGCGCAAATGAGGCGCAGGCGCGCATCAACGCTCGGCGTCCATCAATCACGGCTGTCAGCGGTGGTTCGGCCATGTCCGTTGGTGGGCCCGGCGAACTTTCTGCGGCGGATCGCCAGGCAAATGCGAATGACGCCCGTATCGTTTCCGAGAACCGCGCGCTTCAACAGGCGAATTATCGGCTGGCGCAGCGAGCGGCAAATCTTCCACTGGCGGGCCGCATCAGGGAAAGCGACCGGGTAGGCGGGCGCGATGTGGACGG
The DNA here is from genome assembly GCF_025371035.1 of Sphingomonas sp. LC-1. GTDB lineage: Bacteria > Pseudomonadota > Alphaproteobacteria > Sphingomonadales > Sphingomonadaceae > Sphingomonas > Sphingomonas sanguinis_E. The sequence goes on from NZ_JANZXB010000009.1 coordinate 184,098, forward strand.
CGATTTGGCCCGAGTCACGCGCGACCTTGTCGTGGCGCGCGAGCGTGGCATTCGCTCGCAGATCGACGCCTTGGAGGCGCAGAAATTCGAACTGACGCAGTACAAGAAGTACCGGAAGGACGGCCTGTCGCCACAGGCCGCATCAGATGCGGCGAGCGGGGATGCCGCCTCCTTCCGTAATGCGTCTTCCGGGGCGCAGGGTGACCGCGACGCACGGACGAACCGCACCGCGCGCAACAAGGCGGACCGCGAGGCGCTGGCGGCGTCAAAGCGCCAAGCCGCCGAGGTTCGCGACGCGGCGGCTGATACCCGCGCATTTGCTGCGGGCGAGCGCCAAGCGAACAATGACATCGCGGCGGCGCGCGCGGAGTTGACGAACTCCGCGGTCGAGCGCGCGGCGATTGAGAAAGCCCGGATCGAGTCCGAGCGCCAAAGCCGGAACGAAGAACTGGCAGAGCAGGCCAAGCAGGGCCGGTTCGGTGACGGGGATACAGGCCAGCAGCGCTTGAAGACGTTGCAGGGGCTGAACGATCAGCGGGCCGCGCTCGAAACGCAAGTGGTCGACGCGCGCGAACGGCAGCGGATCGCCGACGAGGCGTTAGCGCTCGCCAATGCCGATCGGACCAACCAGACCGACCTGCTGCGCGCACAATCGAACCTCGTCACCTCGGCTTCGGAGCGTCGCGACCTCGAACGCCGCATCCTCGCCATCCAGTATGACGAAGAGCGGGCGAAGCTGGACGGGGTGATAGCCTCTCGCGAAACCACTGACGCGGAAAAGGAAATCGCTCGCCGTCGCAAGGCCATGTTGGGCGACCTCCAGGCAGCCGACGAAAAGAACGTCGACCGGCAGAACGCCGGGCCGCTCGATCAGTATCGCCAGCGCATTCAGGCCGCCACCGGCGACATGAAGGAGGCGCTAGAAAGCGTCGAGGTCAACGGCCTCGAATCGCTGGAAAGCGGGCTCGCCAGCATCATCAGCGGGACGGAGGATGTCGGCTCCGCCTTCAAGAAGATGGCGCAAAGCATCATCGCCGACTTGGTGCGGATCGGCATTCAAAAGGCCATTCTCTCGGCGATCGGCGGAAGCCCGTTTGGTTTCCGTGATGGTGGATCACTGTCGAGCGTGCCCGGTCGGGCTGACGGCGGTTCGCTGGGCGGTCTTATCAGCGGCCCAGGCAATGGGCGGTCCGACAGCATCCTTGCGCTGCTGGGCGGGCCCGGCGGTGGCGCTGTGCGGCTGTCCAATCGTGAGTTCATCATGAACGAGCGAGCAGTGCAGTATTACGGTGCCGACACCATGGCCGCGATCAATGGCCGCCGCCTGCCGCGCTTCGCCGATGGCGGATCGCTCTCCGCGCCCTCGATGCCGGGCAACCTTTCCGTGGCCCGCGCGCCGTCGCTGGCGTCGCTGGCGAGCGACGGGACGGCGGGAGCGAACGGCAATGTCACCGTGTCCATCGCCCTGAGCGATGACCTTGATGCTCGCATTGATAATCGGGCGGCCGGGGTGGCGGTGCAGGTCGTGCGCAACAACGCGCCGCAGATTGTCGAGGCTGCGACCGTCGCGACCGTCGCGACCCTCAACCGCTCCAGCCTGTAGGACTGCCATGGCCCTCATCATGCCGCCAGCGGACCTTCCGCTGAAGAACGTCAAATGGCGTCTGCCGTTCGCCGCCCAGGTCAACCGATCGGGGTGGACCGGCACCACGAAGACCGTGGGATTGCCAGGCGCGGCGTTCTGGACCGTCAGTGGCAATTTCCGGCTGCTGATCGGCGAGGATCGGGCAAAGCGGTGGCGGGGGTTCTTCGTCAGCTTGAACGGGCCCGTCCACCGCTTCCCCGTCGTCGCGATCGAGAACGCCCGACAGACCAGCGCGGCGAACCCGACCGTGCGGGGCGGCGCGGGAAGTGGGAACACCCTGCCGTTGCAGGGCTTGCCGGGCGGTCAGACGGTATTGGTCACCGGCGACCTGATGACGGTGTTTCTGCCGAGCGGGCACCGTCGTCTGGTCTGCCTGACGCAAGACTTGGTCACCAACGGCCAGGGGCTCGCTACCGCCGTCTTCGGCCCCGAACTCGGCGAGGTGCCGGCGACTGGCGCGACGGTCGAAATCCAGCGTCCCTATGCCGTGGTCGCGCTGACCAGCGAGCCGCCCGGTTGGGATGTCGAACCCGGCCAGCTCTATCAATTCGCGGTGTCGGCGGAGGAACGCAAATGAGCCGCCCCGACGCAGCCGCATCGGCGGCGCTAGACGCCCAGGTCATCCGCCCGGTATTCTTCTGCTATCTCGACATCGTCGGAGATCCACTGCGCGCCTGCACGGCTGGCCGGAGCTATGGTTTCAGCGGGACGGGCGATACCGACCTTGACGGGTTCACCTTCGACGGGATCGACCCGACGGTGGTGGACATCGGGCCTGTCCGAAACAAGGACGGCGGCTCCGACGCGGTCACCGCGAAGCTTTCCGGTCTCGTCGCGCTCGACGCGGACCTGATGAACATCATCGGCAATAAGGCCAACTGGCAAGGCCGGACCGCGCGCCTATGGCGCATGATCCGCGACGAGGGCGGCAACCAGCAAGGCGCGGTCCAGCACTATTACACCGGCTGGATGACGTCGCTGACCATCGGCGGCTCGCCCGAAAACCAGACCATCAACCTGACGATCGAAAGCTATCTGGCCGCCTTCAGCAAGGAATCGGGCCGGACCTATCAGGATCAGGAAACCTTCGATCCCGGCGACCAGTCGGCGCGCGCCTCGATCGCGGTCGCCAACGGGATGAGCGGCAGCCCGCTTGTCAGCAACACCCCCACGCAAAACCCCTACGCCGGTGGCGGCGGCGGAATGGGAAACCGAATGGAGGCGCTATGATCCGGTTGCCCGATTGGGAAGCGCGCCTGCACGACTATCTGGCGGCGCATGAGGGTGCGGTTTTCGCCTGGGGCGTGACGGATTGCGCGCTGTTCGCGGCCGGTGCGGTCGAGGCGATGACGGGCACTGATCCGGCGGCTTCCTACAGGGGGCATTATTCCAGCGCGGCCGGATCGGTGAAGGCGCTGCGCCGCTATGGCGCGGGGACGCTTTCGGACACCATTTCCGCCGCCTTCCCCGACCGGGCGACTGGTCACGCGCGACGCGGCGACCTCGTCATGGTCGATGACATGGTGGGCATCTGCATCGGGACGGATGCCGTCTTTGTCGGGGAAGAGAATGGCGTCGCCGGGCTGGTCCGCTACCCGCGCGCCGAGTGGGCGCGTTGCTGGGGTGTTGGCTGATGGCGAAGGCGCTCAAGATAGCCGGTGCCGTCGTCGCGGTCGCCGGGCTCGCGATCATCACGGGCGGCCTTGCGGCTGGTGCGTCGCTAAGCTTCATCATGTCGGCCGGGTTCGGCGTTGGCAGCCTGACGGTCGGCAGCCTGATCGCGGTCAGTGCGGTGCTGAATACCGCCGGTTCGTTGCTATCGCCGAAGCCCAAGGCTCCAGCCGCCAGCGAAGCGAACGCCAATCGGCTGAGCGTATCGATGGAGTTGCGGGCGTTCCGCAAGACGGTGGTCGGGTCCACCGCCATGGCGACGGACTTGCGCGATCAGGAATGGTCCGCCGACCAAAGCCTGCTGCACCGCTTCATCGTGTCGGCCAGTCATCGCTGCCAGGCCATTCGGGAAATCTGGTTTGACGACAAGCTGGCGTGGACCGTCACGGGTGGCGTCCAGGCGCCCTATATCGGCTATCTGTCCGTCACGCCGATCCTTGAAGGGTCCGCCGCCAACGCGATCAACATCGGTTCGCGCATGGGTTCCTCGCGGCGCTATACCGGGCTGGCGTATGTCTATCTCCGGTACAAGCTGACCGGCAACGACAAGAAGGCGGAAAGCCCCTTCGCATCCGCCATCCCGTCGCGCGTGACGATCGTGGGCGATGGCGCACTATTCTATGACCCCCGCCTCGATTCGACCGTTCCCGGCGGGTCGGGCTCGATGCGGGCGGACGATCAGAGGACTTGGGCATGGAATGCCAGCGCGTGCCGAAATCCGGCACTGGCGCTCCTGTTCTTCCTGCTCGGCTGGCGCATCCAGAACCCCACGACCGGCGCATGGAAACTCGCGATCGGCAAGGGCATCCCGGCGGCACGCATCGACCTGCAAAGCTTCATCACCGCCGCCAATCTGTGCGACGAGCCCGTGACACGCGCCGATGGCACGACCGAGCCCCGCTACCGGGTGGACGGCATATGGAGCGAAGGCGACAGCCCCGGCTTGGTGCTCGACAACCTCAAGGCGTCGATGAACGCCGTGCTGGACGATGCCGACGGCAAAATCCGCATCACGGTCCTGCACAATGACCTTGCCACGCCGATCGGCGACCTCACCACGGCCGACGTCCTGGGCGAGTTCACTTGGCTCCAGACGCCGCCCCTGACCGATTCCATCAACGTCATTCGCGGCGGTTACACCGATCCTTCGGCGAACTCGCTCTATCAGCTTGTCGACCTGCCCGAGGTATCAATCCCGAGCCCGGACGGCATCGAGCGCGCGCAGACGGTGAACCTGCCGCTCGTCCAATCGCCGGGCCAAGGCCAGCGGCTGTTCAAGCTGCGCCTCGGGCGGGCGCTGTATGGCGGCACCTTCACGGCCATCTTTCAAGCGACGGCGTGGAAATTCCAGAAGGGCGATGTCATCCGCTTCACCTTCCTTCCGCTCGGTTGGGATAAGAAGCTGTTCCGCATCGCCGACGTGGCGACTCAGGTTGATGGCACGGTGCCGATGATGCTGCGGGAAGAGCATCCCGACATCTACGCGGCCTATTCGAATGAAGCCGCCGCGATCAAGGCCGCCGCACCGACCACCTATGACCCGTCGTTGTTCCCGGTGCAACAGGGCATCGCCCAGGCGGGTCAGTCGGCCGTTTGGAGCCAGGTGGCCGACGATAACGGCAAGCGTCCGCAGGACGGCGCTACGGTCGGCGCACCGACTGGCACACAGGTCGGCGGCCGCAAGGCCGAGGACGTGGTTTCGGACCTCAATCAGAACATCATCAACGTCGCCAACGAAATGGTCGTGAACGGCACCTGGCGCGCCAATACCGACGACATCATTTTCGTGGATGGAAAGCCTGTCCGCCAGGTGGTCGAGCAGTTGGGGGTGACGGACGAAAACCACACCCTATTCATCACCCAGCTACAGGAAGTGGATTCCAGCACCGGCACGGCGAAGTTCGTGAACGTCGCCAATGCGGACGGCAATATCGTCGGCATGGAGGCGCTTGCCGGGGGCGGGATCAACCAGCTTAGCTTCGTCGCTGAACGCTTCCTGTTCGTGGATAATGGCGGGGGCAATGCCATCGTCGCCCTGTCTTACGACACCACGGACAAGGTGTGGCGGCTGGGCTCGATCGAGGCCACCCGGATCAAGGCCGACACGATCGTTACCCGCCACCTCGTCTCTTCCTCCATCAGTCAGACGCGGGTCGCCCCTGTCGGAACCAGCGTTTCGATTGCCCGGAACGCCACTGTGACGGTCGCCACCGTGCCGATGACGAAACAGGAGCCGGATAGCGTCATGAAGGTGACGTTCTTCGGCATGTTCCAGTCGGACGACGACATTCAGATGACGTGTAGCGTCGATGTGGATGGGGCCACTGTGTACCCGGCAGGCACGATCAACAACGTGTTCGATAGCACGCAGAGCAAGGCGCAATCGACCATCACGCCGTTCGTCTACATCTCTGACCTTCCGGCGGGGGATCACACCTTCAAGTTCAATGTGACCAATCAAGAGGTCGATAACATCGCCCTGATCGTCAAAGCCGGGTCGGCCATGGAAGTCCTCGAACAGAAAAGGCCGCTTCTCTGATGGCTGACCAGACGCTTACTCCGCAGAACGTCGCGGACTTCGTCGCCGTCTGGCAGGCGTGGGGCGCAAGCGTTGACCAGTTCAACGCATGGATGATGGGCACCGCGACCGGCGGGCCGAACGGGGACGGTCGCTACCCGCTGACCAACCGGAGCAACCAGACGGTGCTAGTCATGTGCCCGGCCAAGCTGGCGACGCTTGTCCCGACCGGCCAGCCCTTTGACTGGGCCTTCGATTGCTACAGCCCGCGCGAGATGGTCCGGGTCGCCACCGGCCTGTCGCCGCTGCGCGCGCCGCGCGTGCTGATCCTGTCGGAAATCCGGGCTTCGGTGATCGTGGCCGATATGTCGCCGGCGCAGACCTACGGCATCAGGATCAACGTCCGGGTGGCGGGCACCTCGATCCTGTCCGCGCCGCTCCGCATCCTGCCCGGTCAGCTTTCGAGCAAGGCGGACGGCACGCCGCAACCCACGATTTCGACGCCGCGCGTCCCCGACGACGCGCTGGTCAGCATCGATGTCGAGGCCGAGGGCTCCGGCGCGCGCGGCCTGGTGGTCTATCTGAAGGGGAATTACGAATGATCCTCCAGAACCGAAAGCCGCGCGTGCCGCTGCGCGTCGACTTCCTGCGCGGCGACTATCAGGCGAACAACGGCGCGTTCACCTCCGTCATGTCGATGAAGGAAATCGAGATCGCAGGCCCCGGCGGCGTGTCTGCGGGGCCGGACGGCAAGCTGTATGTCAGCCCCGCCGGGCAGCCGCGTATCGTGCCAGGCGTCGGGTTCCTGCGCGAACCCGCGTCGAAGAACCTACTGTTCATGCGCAACGCCGCGCCGACCTCAACGGAAGGTTGGGCGCTGCTTACCGGCCGTCCGGCCGGGGCGACCATCACGCTGGTCGATGACATGCAGGCGCTGCGCGCGGCGGGCATCTTCGACAGCCTGCTGACGGCGGGCCTGATGAACGGCAAGGTCGTGCGGCTCTACAACCCGAGCGCGGACACCGAATTTGCCGTGCCGTTTTTCGGTGCGAATGGCGGCGCGTTCGCGATCAGCGCCTATGTCCGGTGCCCGACCGGCGGGGGGTATATCACGGTCACGGGTGGCGGCGGGCAGACGCCAATCTTCACCGGGGCGGTGTGGCAGCGCGTCGGCCGCCTTCACACCGCCGGGCAGCAAGGCCGCCTCGTCGTTCGCCCGCAGTCCGAGGTGCTGGTCATTCTCGCCCAGGCGGAAGCGGCGCGCATTACGAGCCCGATCATCACCTATGGTCAGCCTGTCGCGCGCGGCGGCGACCTGTTCGAGGTGCGGGGCCGCAATCTTTTCGATCAGCCCCATACGATCCTCCTTGAGGCGGAAATCGCGCAGCAGAACAATATCGAGCGCACGATGATCCAGCTCGGCAATGCGAGCGGCGAGGTCATGACGGTCGCGCGCACCACCGACCACGCGCTGACCGGAACGCTCTGGAACAGCTACAAGCGGCCTTGCGTGCCTCGCCTCTATGGGCCGGGCAAGGTCCGCATGGCGCATCGGATCGGCGCGCGGGGCCAGACGATCGCGGCAGCCGGGCTTTGCGCCCATGCACCGTTCCTGCCCCCGCCCGAGCGGCTCGACCGGCTATCGGTCGGCGCGCGGCTGGACGGCACGTTGCCGATGTCGGGGTGGATACGCTCGATAGAGATCATTGGAGAGGTCGGCGACGACGATCTGGAGGCGCTGGTCGCGAACGATAACGACGCCTTCCTGCCCGAGGCGCGCCGCTATGTCAGCCCGAACGGGGACGACAGCGCCGACGGGCGAACCCCGGCCACCGCATGGAAGACGCTCGCGAAAGCGGGGGACATCACGCAATTCTGGCCCGGCACCCATATCTTTTTGGAACGCGGCGGCACTTGGAATGAAACGCTTCTGACTGCCAACCGCGCCACCTATCGGCCCTATGGTAGCGGGGCGCTTCCCAAGATCGGGGTGGGCCAGACCTATGCGCTGGACGAGAACGCGGCCAACGACTTCCGCCTTCAGCAAATCCATATAACCGGGGCAAAATCGCGGGGCGTCAATTGCTACGGTGCAAGCGGCGTCATGATTGTGGATTGCGAGGTATCCGGCAACGGCTCGCTGACCGACGACAATGCCATTGGCATTGCGATCCGGGGCAACACGCGCCGCGCCGAGTCGGAATTGCTGGCCAAGCCTGCGGCGGTCAACGTGACCGAATATTCGACCAGTGAGGCAGCCCTGACCGGCACATTCGTCGCGCGGTGCATCAAGGCTGGCACGGGCTCGCAAATGCAGTGGCAGGTGTTCCGCCCCGACGGGTCGCTCATCACCATCACGCAAGCCGATGGGACAGTGATCCGCGTCCTGACGGGCGGCACCCGCTTCTCCGGCGGAGGTATCGTCCTCAACCTATCCGGTACGGGCGCGGTCGGCGATGAGGTAAAGGTCAGGGCGAAGCCGTTCAGCGAAATCGCCCTTCCCGGTAATGCGCTGGCCGAAGACGTGCTTATCGAGCGCTGCCATATCCATGACAATATTGGGAAAGCCGCAGGCGACGCGCTGTACATCGAAGGCGTCGGCGGCTTGTGCCTCGTCATCGGCAATCTCATCCCACCGCCTCGGGGCGTGGCCGCTGACTGCATTCAGATCGGCCGAAACAATCGCTTCTACGTTGCGAACCCGGCTCACGCGATTGTGCGCAATAACCGCGTCGCGGCGTTCACGGGCGGCGGCAAGGGTGCAATCGTCGTCCTTTCAGAGTCGTGCCTGATCGAAGGCAACCACATCCGAGGGCATAACTTCTGCATCTCGCTCAACCCCCTGACCTTCGCCGTCGTCCGGTGGAATTATTGCTATGAAGCCAACCTCTATAATTACTCATGGGGGATCGGCGTCGGATCGGACTTCGACTGCTACGACCTCGCAATCTACGAGAACGTCATCGTCGGCTGCAATCGCGCCGTGACCTTCTCGGGGAATGGGAACAGCACCTTCACGCTCGAAGGGCGGGTTGTCCGGTTCCAGTATCGCAGCCGCGTCGCCGTCAATGACAACGACGTTCAGGATTGCCCGGTCGGCGTCTTCATCGATCGGCCGACCGGCGGGCGCGTCCAGTTCAACCGCTTCAAGAACGTGCCGCTTCAGATTGATCGCCGCACCCAGGCCCTGCCGCCTGGGGACGCCGAATTGCGCATTTCCCACAACCAGGCAGCGTGAGGAACCCCATAGATGGAAGCTTTCCGCTTTGCGGCCGTCGAGGTCGCGAAATGACGACGCTCGGCCATGTCATCAGCACGGCGGCCATATGGTGCCTGATGCTGACCGGCGCGCGTTTCGGTGTCGCGTCGGTCCAATGGCTGGGGCCCGCCCGCCGGGCGCTCTGGCGCTTGCTCCGGTGCCGCGAACCCGGCCGGGAGCAATGTCGCACCGCGTTTCGCGCGACGATCGAGCGGCTTCATGTCAACCTGCGCCGCGCAATGACCGCGCCATGGTCGGCCTCGCTGCTGTTCGTCGGGTCCGCGCTGATCGGCTTCGGGTTCACGTTCGGGTGTGCGGGCGACATGGCCAAGCTGATCTCGCGCTCGCCGCAGACCTGGCAGACCTTCGACGTGGTGACCGACTGCATCGCGGCCGCCATGGCGGTGACGGGCATGGCCTTTGTCCAGGCCGTCACCGCCACGCATCGCACCGTCAGCCTCATGGTGTCGATCGGGCTTGTCATCACGGGGCTGGGAATTGGAGTGGTGACGCTGTGAAGGACTGGCAGCACTATGGCATCGGCGTGTTCGCCGTTGCGGCGGGGCAGTGGCTGCGCATCGGGCAAAAGATCGAGGCGAAACAGCCGGTGACATGGCGTGACATCGCCGTCCTGATCTCGCTTCTCCCCGCCTTCGGCGCGCTCGGCGGCGCGGCGGCCCAGCATTTCGGCTGGCCCCTCTGGGCCTATCTGACCGTCGCGATCTCCAGCGGGTGGCTGGGTTTCGGCGCGATGAAGTTCGTGCTCGGCGCGGCGAAGACCATCCTGGGCACGATCGCGGGCATAGCCTCGCAGAAAGACAAACCGGAGGCCTGACGCCTCCCCCATCACTAGGAAATCGATGATGACCGAACCAACGTGGCTGACTGCCGCGCGGGCGAAGCTTGGCGTACGCGAGACGCCCGGCCCCGCGAACAATCCGACCATCATGGGCTGGGCTAAGACGCTCGGTGCCAAGGTGCTGGGGATCGTCTTCAATGCGGACAGCGTGCCGTGGTGCGGGCTATTCGCGGCCAAGTGCATCGCCGAGGCGGGCCTGACGCCGCCACCGATCGCGATCCGGGCGAAAGCCTGGGCGAGCTGGGGCAAGCCCCTGGCGGCGTCGGCGCTGGCGCCGGGCGCGGTGCTGGTCTTCGAGCGCGCTGGGGGCGGTCACGTCGGCTTCTATGTCGGCGAGGACGACACCGCCTATCGCGTGCTCGGAGGAAACCAGTCGGACGCGGTGACGATCACGCGCATCTCGAAAGAGCGGTGTATCGCGCGGCGCTGGCCCGCTGGCCTGCCCGTGATCGGCAAGCCGGTTCGCCTGTCTGTCGCCGGGCAACCGCTATCGGTCAACGAAGCGTGATCGCGCTGAAGCTGGTCCGCCTGTGGCCCTTCGCCGCCGTCGCGGCGATGGGCTTATGGGTCGCCCGCGTCGACCATCTGCGCGCCGATTACCGGCTGACCCTGACCAATGAGCGGGCCGCGTGGACCGAGAGCATCGCCGCCGCCGACCGGGCCCGCATGAATGCGCAGGCCGGTTACGCCGACCGGCTGGCGAGCGCCGCGCAGGGATACGCCGCCGACCTCGCCAACCGGCAACCCATCATCCTCCGATCCAGAGACACGGTGACGCGCTATGAACAGACCGATGCTGGCCGGGCTTTGTGCCTTGCTGCTTACCGCGTGCGGGGAGCGGCCGAGGATCGCAACGCCCTCTTTGCCGACCCTTCCCGACCGACCGAAGGCGGCGGCGGACGCGTGCCGCCCATTCCCGCTGACGACCCAGGCTGACGGCAGCATGTCGAGCGCGGACGCCGAGCGGGCCATCCGTAATGGCGACATCGCACTGGCCGCCTGCGAGGCAAAGCGCCTCCTTTTGTGGCGCGCCTGGCCAACCACTTCCCCGACCCCTCGAAAGGACTGACCATGGCTGACCTTTTCTCTTCGACTGCGGACACCGTGTCGAACCCCGCAACGCGCGCCGAAGTGCTCACCCCGAGCGACACGGCCGACCTGCCCGACATCCCCAAGGGCATCTATGTCGGCACCGGCGGGACGCTCGTGATGATCGGCATTGGCGCACCGGCTGGCGCGACCACCGGCAGGACGTGGAAAAATGTGCCGAACGGGGCAATCATCCCCTTCCGCGCCCGCCGCGTTCTCGCGACGGGCACCACCGCCGCCGACATGCTGGCGCTCTACTGATGCCGGGGCTTGGCATTGGCCTGGGCATCGGCCTAGGCGGCAGCGCGGGCGGCGGGCCGGGTCTTTCGGCCAACAAGACCACCTATTACACCACTATTTCTCAGGGTGCGCTGATTGCGTCCCTGACGGATCCTTTCGGTACCGGATC